>NZ_CP130322.1:0-1200000 GCF_033025475.1 Sphingomonas sp. C3-2 | reverse complement strand
TCGCCCATCATCGGATCGTCGGGGACCGCAACGAGCTTGAGCGGATAGCGGCCTTTCAGCCGAAAGGCGTGAAGCGGCGAGCGCCAGCTGAGGCGCATCAGGCGATTGGCGATGCGTTCGGCGAGCGACAGGCCTCTGTCCCCCCCAATTCTGACAAGCCGTTTTCCCTGCTCGATCCCGTCGGCCGCCGCGTCGAGTGGCGACTTGCGGTTCACTTGCCCCTCAGAGCCTCGATATTGGCTGCATATTTGTCGGGGCCGCCGCGGAAGGTGGCAGTGCCGGCAACGAGCACATCTGCCCCCGCCGCAATGGCGCGGGGCGCGGTATTCACATCAATGCCGCCATCGACTTCGAGGCGGATGTCCTTGCCAAGCTTGTCGATCTGCTTGCGGATTGCCTCGATCTTGCGGAGTTGGCTGTCGATGAAGCTCTGCCCGCCAAAACCGGGGTTCACGCTCATCACAAGGACGAGGTCGATATCCTCGAGCACATATTCGAGCATCTTGGCAGGGGTTGCAGGATTGAGCGAAACGCCGGCCTTCTTGCCCAGCGCCTTGATCCGCTGGATCGTGCGGTGCAGGTGCGGGCCGGCTTCGGGGTGGACGGTGATGATGTCTGCGCCGGCATTGGCGAAGTCTTCAAGAAACTGATCCACCGGTGAGATCATCAGATGGACGTCGAAGGGCTTGTCGGTGTGCGGGCGAAGCGCCTTCACCACGGCGGGGCCGATGGTGATGTTGGGCACGAAATGCCCGTCCATCACATCGATATGGATCCAGTCGCAGCCTGCCGCATCGATCGCACGAACCTCCTCCCCAAGCTTGGCAAAATCAGCGGAGAGGATGGACGGCGCGATGCGGATGGGTGTGCTCATGATCGTTCGCCTTACCCGCCGGGCAGGCAAGGAGCAAGCGGCCAGAACGTCTGTTCAGCCCTTCCGCACGAGCCGCGCGATAAAGAATCCGTCAAGCCCACCCTTATCCGCCAGCATGGTCGGCCCGGTCCGCAGATGGGGGGTGTCCGAAACGCATCCCACAGGCAGTTCATCGGGGCGGGGCGGAACGATTTCGAGGTCGCTGCGGTCATGCAACAGCTTCTCGATCTGTTGTTCGCCTTCTTCGGGTTCGAGCGAGCAGGTGGCGTAAATGATCGTGCCGCCCGGCTGAAGCCAGTCGACCGCGCGCGCGAGCATGGCCGATTGAAGCTCGGCAATCTCGGTGATGTCGCGCTGACGGACGCGGTGAAGCACGTCGGGATGGCGGCGGAAGATACCGGTGGCGCTGCATGGCGCGTCGAGCAGAATAGCGGGCACCGGGGCCTCGGGTTCCCAGCGCAGCACATCTCCTTCGCGAATATCGAGGGAGAGGCCCATGCGTTCGGCATTTTCATGGACGCGCGCAAGGCGCCCCGCGCTGCGATCGAGCGCGACGACATCCCAGCCTGCGGCCGCGAGTTGAAGTGCCTTGCCGCCGGGGGCCGCGCACAGATCAAGCGCCTTGCCACGACCGGCGCCCAGCAGGCGGGCAGGGAGCGATGCGGCGATATCCTGAACCCACCAGCGGCCTTCGGCAAAGCCGGGCAGGCTGGTGATCGGACCGGCATCATAAAGGCGGACATGGCCGGGCATCAGGCTGGTACCACCCAGTTCCTGTTCCCAATGTGCGGTTTCGTCCGGATCTGCGAGGGTGAGGTCGAGCGGCGGGGGGCTGGCAATGGCGCGCTCAGCTGCGGTGACGAAATCGTCGCCCCATTTTTCTGCCCAGCGGAAGGCGACCTCGGGCAGCAGGGTCGGAAATTCGGGCAGCGTCACGCCCTTGCGGATCAAATTGCCGAACACGCCGTGGACAAGACGCCGGAGGCCACCATCGACCAGCGGCAGCACGGTGGCGATGGCGGCATGGCCCGGGGTGCCGAGTGCAAGCGCCTGAACCAGCGCGATGCGCAGCACGAAACGCGCTTTTGCATCGTCGGGCAGCGGACGGCTGGTGGCGCTGTCGATGAGTGCGTCGAGATCGGGGAGGCGGCGAAGTGCTTCGGCCGCGATGGCATGGGCTAGTGCGCGGTCTTCGGGGCGGTCGATGCCCTGCGTCGCGGCACTAAGCGCGGCTTCGAGCGGCAGCCCGCGGCGAACGACGGCGTCGAGAAGGCGCAATGCGGCGCGCCGCGCCGGCAAGCCAGGCGCACGGGCGGGTTGACCGCCGGGGCGAGCGGGCTTGCGGGGGGCGGTTCGGGCGCGAGGCGTGTCAGACATCGCTGCCTGCTAGCCGGTAACAGGACGCGGGTGAACCTTTTTCATTGATAGCACCGCAACGAACGCTGTCAGGCTAGCCGTTTCTACGCCGCCAAGGATCGCGGGGGCCGGCCTTGCCGTGCGATCGGGGAACGCTGGCGCCGGGACGCAGAGCGGCCGGGCGGCTGGAAGGGACGGCACTTGCGGAGCGTGCTTTGGAAGCGCCAGAAACCTGGTCCATTTCCTGGGCGATCTCTTCCAGCGCGGCGATGCGATTCCCGGTATCGGGGTGCGTGGAAAAGAGGCTGTCTCCGCCCCGTCCGGCAAGCGCGGGCACGATATAGAGTTGCGCGGCCGCGGGATTGCGCTCGACCACGGGGTTCGGGATATGCGCGGCCCCGTTCGATATCTTCGCGAGTGCGGAAGCCAGTGCGCGGGGATTGCCGGATATCTCGGCGCCACCACGATCCGCGCCATATTCGCGCGTCCGGCTGATCGCCATCTGGACGATCATTGCGGCGAAGGGCGCGACAAAGACGGCAAGAAGTGTAGCCAGCATATTGCCGCGATTGTCGCCAGAGCGGAAGAACATGCCGAAATTGGCGAGCATCGAGATAGCGCCGGCGATCGTCGCGACCATCGTCATGATCAATGTGTCGCGATTTTTCACATGCGCCAGTTCGTGCGCCATCACGCCCGCCACTTCATCTCGGCTGAGCATATTCAGCAGGCCGGTGGTTGCGGCAACGGCGGCGTTTTCGGGATTGCGGCCGGTGGCGAACGCGTTGGGGTGTGGGCTGTTGATGATATAGACGCGGGGCATGGGCAACTGCGCGCGGACGGCAAGTTGCTGGACGAGGTTGTAAAATTCTGGAGCGCTCGCTCCATCTACCTCACGCGCTTCATGCATGCGCAGGACGATCTTGTCGGCATTCCAGAAGGTAAAGAGGTTCATGCCGGCGGCTACGACCAATGCGATCACCGCACCCGAACTGCCGCCGAGTGTGAAGCCCAGTGCCATGAACAGCGCCGTCATCGCCGCCAGCAGCATCGTCGTCTTGAAGCCGTTCACTTGCCTTTTCTCCTTCACCGCCCAATGTGGGGAAAAGGGTGGCGCGCTTCAACGGTGCTGCCTTCGCTCTGCACGCATGAAGGAATTGTCAAATGAAACCCGGACAGCGCCCGCCGCATGTAAAACCGCCTGCCCATCTGTCCAAGAGTCCGCCGGTGCCCGAGCCTGATCCGAAACCCGCAGGTGCGGAAGGAGAAGATCCGTTGGGGATCAATCCGGTTCGCTACGGGGATTGGGAGCTAAAGGGCATCGCAGTCGATTTTTGAACGGAAATTTCGCGGGTTTTTCTAGAGGCGCAATTTTGCGCCTCTTTTTATTTAAAATTCATAAAAAACAGCGTTTTTCATAAATTTACATTTCTCCAAGGATGGCCGCTCAAACGGCAATTATTATAATATTCCACCATGTGGCAATAATACATCACCTCTGTAGATTCTTCTCATTGTCATGGAACTGAAACTTTTTCGGGCTTCTAGGGGTGTCGGAATTGCTGCAGTGCAGCGCCCCGGAACTTTGTTGCGTTTTTTGCAAGCGACTCGATTCGCAAAGAGGGAAGCAAATGAAAAAGAGCTTTTATTACGGGGCGGCCGTTGCTGCCCTGATCATGCCGAGCGCGGTATTCGCGCAGTCGACGGGCTCGATCGATTTTTCGGATGAAATCGTTGTTACCGGTGCGAGCGTGGACAAGGGCGTTGCGGGCGTTCTTACCCCCGATACCGCCAAGGCCAAGGCAGTGCTGACCCAGGAATTCCTGGCGCGTCAGGCACCCGGCCAGTCGGTTAACGACATCATCAACCAGCTCCCGGGTGTCAGCTTCCAGAACAACGACCCGTTCGGTTCGGCCGGCGGCACGATGACGATCCGCGGTTTCGACGATACGCGTATCTCGCAGACCTTTGACGGCATTCCGCTCAATGACTCGGGTGGTTACTCGATCTATTCGAACCAGCAGCTTGACCCCGAACTGATCGATCAGGTCAACGTCAACCTGGGTTCGACCGACGTTGACAGCCCGACCGCATCGGCTTCGGGCTCGACCGTCAACTACCGCACGCGCACCCCGTCGGAAGAATTCGGCGTGAAGCTGGTCGGTTCGGCCGGTGAATATGGCTTCTTCCGCGTGTTCGGCCTTGTCGATACCGGCACCTTCACCAAGTTCGGCACGCGCGCCTTCTTCTCGGCGAGCCATGCAGAGAACGACACCGTTTTCAACAACATCGGCAAGATCGACAAGCAGCAGTACAACGCGCGCGTCTATCAGCCGATCGGCAGCAATGGCGACTTCGTCTCGGTTGCCGGCCACTATAACGAAAACCGCAACAACTTCTTCGGCTCGGTCCGCCTGCGTCGCGACGCGAATTTGGGCGTTCCTGATCGCTTCCCGCTGACCAAGGATGAGCGTTTCTACGAATTCGAGAAGTGTGAAGCACCCGCCGGCACCGCTGGCGTAGCTGACGCGGCTGGCTCGTGCGGCACGGCTTTCGACTATCGTTATAACCCGTCGAACACCGGCAACATTCGGGGTTCGTCGCGCTTCACACTGACCGACGGCCTGATCCTGACGGTTGATCCCAGCTACCAGTATACCAAGGCCAATGGTGGTGGCACCGTTGATGCACGCGAATTCGCGGCAACGGGAAGCGGTCCGACGGTCGGTTATATCGGTGGCAAGCCCTATTTCGGCGGCGTCGATCTGAATGGTGACGGCGACACGCTCGACACTGTCAATGTGCTGGCGCCCAGCCAGACCCAGACCCATCGTTACGGCGTGATCGCTTCGCTGCGTTACGATATCAACGATAACCACACTATTCGTGCGGCCTATACCTTCGACCGTGCGCGTCACCGTCAAACCGGTGAAACCGGCCTGCTGTACCGCGCCAACGGCGTTCCGCATGACGTTTTCCCGGTCAACAACCCGCTGCTCGACGTGAACGGTTATGCGCTCCAGAAGCGTGACCGTCTGTCCTATGCGATCCTGAACCAGGCTTCGGGTGAATATCGCGGCAAGTTTTTCGATGCGCTGACGGTGACGGCAGGCGTCCGGATTCCGTTCTTCAAGCGCGATCTGACGAACAATTGCTTCACCACCAGCGTGACCGGCTTTGTTGATTGCTTCGGCGGTAACGCTGCTGCTGACGACGCTTACGCTGCTGCCAAGCCGACCGTGCAGGGCCCGCAGCGCCGCGTATTCAAATATGACGATGTGCTGCCGAACTTTGGCCTCGTCTATGACTTCGCATCGCGTTGGAGCGCATTTGCCAGCTATTCGAAGGGCGTTCAAGTTCCCGGCACGGACAACCTGTACAACTCCTTCTTCTATGCTGCCGACACGGATCAGGCGAACCCGACGCCTGAAACCACCGACAATTTCGACCTCGGTCTGCGTTATCGCGCGGGCAAGGTGCAGGCGCAAGCGACCCTGTGGTACACCAAGTACAAGGATCGCCTGGCTGCCGCCTATGATCCCGAACTGGATCGCAACATCTATCGTAACCTCGGCACCGTCGAGAAATACGGTATCGATGCCAGCATCTCGTACCAGCCGATCCAGGATCTCTCGATCTATGTCTTTGGTTCGTATCTGGAATCGGAAATTCAGGACAACGTTCAGACGGGCGTGAGCAACGGCGCGCCGGTCTTCGCGCAAACCGCCGGCAAGCGTGAATCGGGTGCGCCTGTTTATACGCTGGGTGGCCGCATTCAGGGCAAGCTTGGTCCGGTCGAACTCGGCGTTCAGGCAAAGCGTACCGGCAAGCGCTATATCAATGACGAAAACGTTGTTCTTCCGGCATGGGGCTCGGCAACCGCGCCGGCTTATACGCTGGTCGACCTCGACATGCGCGTTCCGCTGGAATTCGTGGGCCTGAACGACAAGACCTATTTCCAGTTCAACCTCTCGAACGTGTTCGACAAGCTCTATGTCGGCGGTTTCGACGGCAATCTGAACAACTCGAGCGTTCCGTTCGTGCAGATTGGCGCACCGCGCACCTTCATGGGGTCGCTGGTCGTCGGTTTCTGATCTCGATCAGGGCTGAACCAAGCAAGGCCGCCGTCCCGAAAGGGGCGGCGGTTTTGTTTTGGGCAGGTCAGGCCGCGTTGTCGACCACGCGCGCGTAAAGGCTTTGCTGGGGGTGTTCGAAGAGGGACATCACCATCGGTTCGAAAAAGCTGAGGGGGGCGCTGTCGTAACTCGGATCGAAGGCAGCCTGATCATATTTCTCGCAGAATTCGGCGCAGGCCTCGAAATGCGGATGGCCGCGGAAATTCTCGCGCAAGTCGCGGTCCATGCCGAGATGGTGGAAGAAATAATATCCTTGGAACACGCCGTGCTGCGCGGTGATCCAGTGGAGTTCTTCCGACACGAAGGGCTTGATGATCGCGGCGGCGATATCGGGATGGTTATAGGCGCCGAGCGTGTCGCCGATATCGTGGATCAGCGCCATCACCACATAATCATCGGGCCGCCCATCGCGGTGCGCGCGGGTCGCGGTCTGGAGCGAATGCTGGAGCCGGTCTACCGGGAAGCCACCGAAATCGCCATCGAGCAGGCGGAGGTGATCGAGAATGCGCTTGCCGCCTGAGGCCGCGAAGGGGACGAAGTGGCTGGCGATGATCTGCCAGTCCGCCTGCGTACCTTCGGTCATGGCGGTAAAACGGGCACGATCATGCGACGCGTCGTTCATGGCACCTCTCCGGATCTGTTTGCGCCGAAGATAGCCCGATGCCCGTCCGGTTGCAAAAGGCTACCAGACGGGCAGGTAGGCTCAGAAGCGCATGCGCACGCCGCCATAAAGCGCGCGCCGTTCGACGGGATAATAGATGGCGGATGCATCGGTTGCCGTCACCACGGCTGAAATATCGCCGATGGCCCGTTTGTTGGTGAGATTGCGCGCATCGGCGAACAGCGTGACGCCCGGTCGTACCACTGCCTCGGCGCCGAGGCCGATCAGCGCATAGCCGCGCGTACGGGTCGTATTTTCATAATCCGCCCAGGCGCCGCGCGGCACCCATTCCAGCCGGGGTGTGAGCGCGAGCTCCGCCGTGCAGAGACGCAGTTCTGCGCGGTAGAGATGCTGGGGCAGAACGGGCAGGCGGTTGTTCCCGTATCGGCTGTCCCCACGAAAGCGGAAATCGTTGAACTGATAGCTTTGGGTGAGGAGGGCAAAGGGCGCGAGTTGGAGCGCCAAGGCCGCCTCAATACCCTGATGCCGGGTGCGGCCAGCGTTGAAGGTTGCCGAAGGGATCGCCGGAATGCTGATCGGATCAGGATTATACTGGAGCAGTTCGCCTTCAAGGTCGGATCGATAGGCGGTGATATCCCAGCGTGCGAGCCCCCTTTCGCCGCGCGTCCCGAATTCGAAGGTCCAGCCACGCTGTGGGGCGAGATCGACAAAACCGGTTAACCCGCCGACCTGCGTCTGCGCGAGTTCGGTCAGCCCGGGCAGTTCGACCGAGCGGCTGTAATTGGCGTAGAACTGAATATTCTGTGCGGGTTCGTAAAGCAGACCGAATTTCGGTGCGAAGCGATCGAAACTGGCGGTGCCGCCCATATTCGGCCGGGTGAAATTCGCGATGTTGCGTTCACCGTGGATATAGGCGCCGCCAGCAATCAGGCTGAGCGTGGCGGCGGGCTTCAAACGGAATTCAAAATAGCCGTCGAGGGTTTGTGCCTCGTGCCGGGCATCGGACGTTTGCGCGCCGCGTTTGCCCGCAAGGTTCAGATATTGGCGGGCATCGATATGGCCGAAACGCGCGGTGCCGCCGATGATGGCCTCCGCATCCATTCCGGCGAGATTGCCGGCGAGCGCTAGCCGGGCATAGGCACCATAATCTTCCGACTTCTGATCGATCAGCTGGAAGATCGGATGGTGGAGCTGCTTGGCATTATAGAACAGCCCCGCCTCCAGCGTGCCGGCGCCGAGCGCGACCGTGGTGCGGTTTTGCAGGCGCAGAGAATCGACGTCGCGCGCCTGATCCATGGCGATAGCGTTGGGCAGGGCCATGCCGGGATGGTGGATGGCATCCTCGCGCGTCAGAGCACCGGGCATGTCCTGCCGAACATGATTGATCGTGGCATAGAAGCGCGATTCGACGCGCGCGCCCAGCCGAAGCCCGACATTGCCGTTGAAGCGGAGCGCGGAGCGATCCGAATGGGCACGATCGCCATCGGAGCGGTCCGCAGTAATCGCGAGCCAGGCATCGGCATGCTCGTCTGCAAAGCCTGCGGCAGCCTTGGTGCCCAGTGTGTTGAAGCTACCGCCGTCAAGTCGCAGCTCGTAGCCCGGGCTGGTCCGTCCGGTTGGCGTTACCGCGTTGATCCCGCCGCCAAGCGTGGCGCTGCCGAAGCGCAGGGCGTTCGATCCACGATAGACGGCAATATGCTGGAAGATCTGCGGATCAAGTTCCTGAAAATCGGCGCTGTTATCGGCCAGATTGATGGGAACCCCGTCTTGCAACAGCGTGATGCCGCGCATGTGATAGCCGCGACTGAGCCCCGAGCCCCGGATGGAAAGACGAATTTCCTGCCCGTAGCGTGGCTGCGCATAGACCCCGGGCGACATGGCGAGAGCATCGCGCAGCGTGACGGCAACCCGGTTTTCGAAGGCGGCCGCAGATACGAGATCCGCGCCACCGGGCGTGCGCGTGATTTCCTGCTCGGCGGTTTCAGTCGATTGGGCAGTGACGATGATCGGCTGGTCATCGTCGGCAAGGACGGGCGATGCGGCGCAGGCAAGCGCAAGAACGGACGCGCCCGAAAGCGCGCGGACAATTTTCGACATTGGATGATTTCCTTTGAAAACAGCTGTGCGCCCGCGTGCCGGGCGCCACCGGGGTTTCAAAGGAGGTTGGGTGGTCCGATCGCCGGTGGGGGCGGTGCTGCCAGGCCACGTCCGACCGCGACGGCCGAAGGGCGGATGACGCCGAAATGCGTGGGCACCAGCAGCGGTATCGCGCTTGCCGCCGGGATGGGCGGATCTACCGGGATGCCGAGTGCTGCGAAGGAGCAGGGCTGATCGGTGCGCGGTTCGGATTTCGACGATTTGTCGTGGAGCGTACCGTTTCGGTCGATATAGGCTTCGACCAGCCCGGTGGATGTACACAGGGTGATCCGTACGCGGCCATCAATCCCGGTATCGGGCATCCACCCGGCGGGGATCAGGATGCGGAGGAGGAGCGCACAGGTGAAAATCCAGAGCGCCACCGCCCTGTTATCCCGCATCAGACGTGCCCGAACCCCACCCATAGGTGGTTGCTATGCGCGTGTGGCCGCGATGAGACAAGTGTGACAAAAAGCCCCATGGGCGGGTCAATCGGGCGCTTCCCGTAGCCATCACAATCGCATATTGCGTGGCCATGGCAATTATCGGGCTGTCCCAGAAGCCGTTCTTCGACGACAAGAACAGGGCGTTTTGGAACCTCCAGTCGGCGGGCTGGGCGGGGTATCTCGTCCTGCGCGCCATTTCGGGCTTTTCCAACGGGTTTCCGCTCGAATTCCTCGTTCCGCTGCTGATCCATGTCGTCACCGGCTATTCGCTGACGCTGATGCTGGCGGTGGTGTACCGGCTGGTGATCAACCGGGCGCGGATCGTGACCTGGGGGGCATCGGTGGCGGCGGTCGTGCTGGCGACGTTGCTCTATGCCACGATCGATGCCTGGGTGTTTTCAACGATCAACCGGCCGACCACGCCATTTGCGACGAGCCTGATCATCGGGACGCTGTTTCTTGATTTCACGATCCTCGCGGCATGGTCGGCACTTTATTACGCGATCAATTTTTACCTGATCGTCGAGGAACAGGCCGATCAGCTGGTGAAGCTCGACAGTCAGGCGAGCGCGGCGCAGCTTGCGATGCTGCGCTATCAGCTCAATCCGCACTTCCTGTTCAACACGCTCAATTCGATTTCGACGCTGGTGCTGCTGAAGCAGACCGACCGCGCCAATGCGATGTTGTCGCGCCTGTCCTCTTTCCTCCGCTACACATTGGTCAACGAACCGACCGCGCTGGTGCCGCTTTCGCAGGAGGTGGAGACGCTGAAACTCTATCTCGAGATCGAGAAGATGCGCTTCGAGGATCGTCTGCGCACGCATTTCAATGTGGACGAAAACGTCATGAAGGCGCGGTTACCGTCGCTTTTGCTGCAGCCGCTGGTGGAGAACGCGATCAAATATGCGGTGACGCCGCAGGAAGAGGGCGCCGATATCTCGATTGATGCGCGGCTTGCCGGAGATCGGGTGCAGATCACCGTATCGGATACCGGCCCGGGGTTGAACGGACCGTCATTGCGCCCCAGCTATTCCACTGGAGTGGGTCTTGCCAACATTCGCGACCGTCTTGCGCAGGCGTTCGGACCGGAGCATCGTTTTGATGCCGGTTCGAAACCAAGTGGCGGGTTCAGCGTTGTCATCGAGTTCCCTCTTCAATTGGAAGAACAGCCGAAAGTGGCCGCATGACGATACGTACCATTCTGGTCGATGACGAACCTCTGGCGATCCAGGGACTTCAGCTGAGACTGGAAGCGCATGAAGACGTTGAAATTATCGACACCTGCCTGAATGGCCGCGAGGCCATTCGCTCGATCAAGACGAACAAGCCCGATCTGGTTTTCCTCGATATCCAGATGCCCGGATTTGACGGTTTTTCGGTGGTGCAGGGGATGATGGAGGTCGAGCCTCCGTTGTTCGTGTTCGTCACGGCCTATTCCGACCACGCCATCCGCGCCTTCGAAGCGCAGGCGACCGATTATCTGATGAAGCCGGTAGAGCCCGAGCGCTTGGCCGACACGCTGGAGCGCGTGCGCCAGCGCCTGACCGAGAAGCGCGGCCAGGAAGAGGCCGAGCGGCTGAAGGAAGTGCTGACCGAGGTGGCGCCCGAGGCCGCTGCCGAAGCGATCGGCGAGACGGGCGATGCGCCCGCGGCCAACCGCTATGAAAAGCTGATCAACATCAAGGATCGCGGGCAGATTTTCCGCGTCGATGTCGATACGATCGAACGGATCGACGCCGCCGGCGATTATATGTGCATCTATACCGGCGACAATACGCTGATCCTGCGCGAGACGATGAAGGATCTGGAAAAGCGCCTCGATCCGCGCCGGTTCCAGCGCGTGCACCGCTCGACGATCGTCAACCTCGACCTCGTCAAGCAGGTGAAGCCGCACACCAACGGCGAATGCTTCCTTGTCCTCGATTCCGGGGCGCAGGTGAAGGTGAGCCGCAGCTACCGCGACGTGGTGGCGCGCTTCGTTCACTGATTTGATAGTTCGATGAGGCCGGGGATCAGCGCCCCGGCTTCGCGGCACCCCCACCCGCTGCGACCGTTGCCGGCTGAGGTGCTGGGAAGGGCGTCGGGGCGGCGCCCAACTGCCCCAGATACGCCAGGACATTCGCGCGGTCCTGGGGGTTGCGGATACCCGCAAAGCCCATCTTGTTGCCCGGCACCGCGCGCGCCGGGCTCATCAGCCAGTGATCGAGCCGTTCATAGCTCCAGCTTCCCTGCTGGACGGCGAGCGCCTGCGAATAGGCGAAGCCCGGTTCCCGGCCCACCGTGCGGCCGACGATCGCCCAGAGATTGGGGCCGATCCCGTTTGCTCCCCCCTGTTGAAAACTGTGGCAACTGACGCAGACCCGCGCGGTGGCCTTACCCTTGGCGGCGTCGGCGCTGGCGAGCAGCGTGCCGAGATCGGGCGGCGGCAATGCCGGGGCTGCCGCCACCGGGCCGGCTGGGGCGGGATGCGGCGCAGTGCCCTTGGCCACCGCGCTCATATAGCCGCTCAACCGATTGTCATCGCCGGGGGTGGACAGCCCCGAGGGCCAGCTGCGTTGGAGCTGGGCGAGATCGATCGGGGCGCCCAGCCCGGCCGGCTTGTAGGAAGGCTGGCCGGGATAATCGGAATTAACTAGTTGTGTTGCAAACCAACTGCTGCCGCCGGCAACGCCGATGGCGAGAGTGATCGCGCTTGCCGTACGGACCCAATCCCACCGGTCCATCGCTAATTCCCCCGATCGAAGAAGATCAGCCGCGTCCAGTAAATATAGTCGGATTCGATATGCATCAGCAGCACCAGCGTGAGCAGGCAGAGCGGCGGGACGAGGACGGCGTAGATCAGCGAAAGCCGTTCCCACGCCATGTGCATGAAGATCGCGACGATCAGCCCGGCCTTGAGCAGCATGAAGGTGATGATGAGCACCCAGCGCATGATCCCCTGCAGCTGAAAATAGTCGACCAGATAGGACAAGGTGCTGAGCAGGAAGAGATAGCCCCAGACCTTGAGATAGACGCCAATGGGGTGCTGGCCGTGCGTATCGACCGGCGGTGCCGGCTGGGCCGCAGTGTCGGGGGGCAGGGGTTGGGACGCGTGGTTCATATGCCGTCGCCTCACCAGAGATAGAAGAATGCGAAGATGAACACCCAGACGAGATCGACGAAGTGCCAATAGAGCCCCGCAATCTCGACCGCGGCGTAATCGCCGCTGCGATCATAATGGCCGCGCGCTACCTTGGACGCGACGATGAGGAGCATGATGACGCCCGCCGATACATGAAGCCCGTGAAAGCCGGTAATCATGAAGAAGGAGGCGCCGAACTGCGCGGCCCCCATCGGATTGCCCCAGGGGCGCACGCCTTCCTCGACGATGAGCTTGGTCCATTCAAAGGCCTGCATGCCGACAAAGGTGGCGCCGAGCAGCGCGGTGGCGAACATCAGCGCGGCGGTTTTCCGGCGATCGCGCCGGTAGCCAAAGTTGACCGCCATCGCCATCGTCCCGCTCGACGAGATGAGCACGAAGGTCATGATCGCGATGAGGATGAGGGGGATGGGCTGGCCACCGATGCTGAGCGCGAAGACTTCGCTGGCATTGGGCCAGGGCGCCGCGACCGAGGAGCGCATCGTCATATAGGCGGTGAGGAAGCAGGAGAAGATGAAGGTATCGGAGAGGAGGAAGATCCACATCATGGCCTTCCCCCAGTGCGTGCCCTTGAACACCTCCTGGTCGCTGGACCAATCGCCTGCCAGCTCGCGCAGCGGCGCTGGCGTTTGCGCGGGGTTCAGGGCGGGGCGCGGCACAGGATCAGCCATGGCGATACCTTCACGTCATCAACAGCAATCCGAACATCAACAACCAGACCAGAAGCAGGAAATGCCAGTAGCGCGCGGTGAGCGCGACCGACTGGCGAAGCGCGGCGGCATCGGTGCCCGAAACGGCCCGGCCCAGCGTGTGCCCCCAGATACCGAGCCCGCCGAGCATATGGAGACCGTGGAGCCCGGTGATGAGATAGAAGAAGGATACCGAGGGATTTCCGGTCATGAACCGGCCGGTGGGCATCGCAAACGGATTGGCGATATCCGCGCAAAAGGCGAAATGGACCGCGAGAAAATAGCCCGATGTGTTGAGCTGGCGCCAGACGATCAATTGCCCCACGATGAAGCCGAGGGTGAGCAATCCCCCGGCGACAAGGCCGAGGCGCAGGCCATTGATATCACCCCGCCGCGTGGCGCGATCCGCGACAAGCCAGAAGCCGCTGGCGGCGATGAGCAGCGCGGTGTTGAGCCATAAGAGCGGCGGTTCGGGCAGCCGCGCCCAATCGCCGTCGCCGTGACCAAAGGGGCCGTGAATGCCCATGCGCAGCAGATAGGCGGCGGTGAGCAGCGCGAAGAGCATGGTGACGACGCACAGGAAGACGCCGAGCCCGGTGCCGGCGGTGGCGCGGCCGACCGGATGGGCGACGCGCAGGCCGGGGCTTTCCCATGGCTTGTCGGTCAGGGCGGCGATCAGGCTCATGTCGCGTGCTCCGGCCGATCGGCGGAGGGTGGTTCGTTCTGGGGGATGAAATCGCGCGCGGCGCCGGGCACGCTGTAATCATAGGCCCAGCGATAGACGATGGGCAGATGCGGCCCCCAATTGCCGTGCGCGGGCGGGGTATCGGGTGTCTGCCATTCAAGCGAGGCCGCCCCCCAGGGATTGGGATCGGCCCTGGGCCCGCGAAACAGGCTCCAGATCATGTTCCAGAAAAAGAGGATCTGCGCGGCGAAGACGAGGAGCGCGGCGATGGTGATCGCCTCGTTCGCGCTGTGCACCGATTGCGGGATGAAGGCGGTTTCGCCGAGTTCATAATAGCGGCGGGGAACGCCCAGAAAGCCGAGATAATGCATCGGCAGGAAGATCGCGTAGACGCCGAGAAAGGTGATCCAGAAATGGAGCTTGCCCAGAAAATCGTTCCACATCCGCCCGGTGATCTTGGGATACCAGTGATAGATGGCGCCGAAGATGACGAGGATGGGGGAGACCCCCATCACCATGTGGAAATGGCCGACGACGAAAAAGGTATCGGACAGCGGGACATCGACGCTGACATTGCCGAGGAACAGCCCCGACAGCCCACCGTGGATGAATGTGAAGAGAAAGCCGATCGCAAAGAGCATCGGCACGCGCAGGTGAATCTCACCGCGCCACAGCGTGAGCAGCCAGTTATAGACCTTGATCGCGGTGGGTACGGCGATGATCAGCGTCGAGGTGGCGAAGAAATAGCCGAAATAGGGGTTCATCCCCGAGACGTACATATGGTGCGCCCAGACGAAGAAGCTGAGCGCGCCGATGATGACGATCGCCCAGACCATCATCCGATAGCCGAAGATGTTCTTGCGCGCATGGACGCTGATGAGATCGGACACGATGCCGAAGGCGGGCAGCGCGACGATATACACCTCGGGATGGCCGAAGAACCAGAACAGGTGCTGGAACAGGATCGGGCTGCCGCCATTATAGCCGAGCTGCTGCCCCATCGACACGAGCGCGGGCATGAAGAAGCTGGTGCCGACGATCCGATCGAGCAGCATCATGATCGCCGCGACGAACAAGGCGGGAAAGGCGAGCAGCCCCATGATCGAGGCGACGAAGATTCCCCAGACGGTGCAGGGCATGCGCATCAGCGTCATCCCCTTGGTGCGCGCCTGCAGCACGGTGGTGACATAGTTTAGCCCGCCCATGGTGAAAGCGATGATGAAGATCGCAAGGCTGAGCAGCATCGTGATGATGCCGTAATGATGGCCCGGCGTGCCTTCGAGGATCGCCTGGGGGGGATAGAGCGTCCAGCCCGATCCGGCCGGGCCGCCGGGCACGAAGAAGCCCGCGGCGAGGACGATGACTGAGAGCAGATAGACCCAGTAGCTGAGCATGTTGACGAAGGGGAACGCCATGTCGCGCGCGCCGATCATCAGCGGGATGAGGTAGTTGCCGAACCCGCCGAGGAGCAGCGCGGTGAGCAGGTACACGACCATGATCATGCCGTGCATCGTGACATATTGGAGATATTGTTCGGGCTGGATGAAGTGGAAAGTGCCGGGAAAGCCCAGCTGAAGCCGCATCAGCGCCGAGAGGACGAGCGCGACGAGCCCGATCGCGATCGCGGTGAGCGAATATTGGATCGCGATTACCTTGTGGTCCTGGCTCCAGACATATTTGCCGATCCAGCTGTGCGGATGGTGCAGGGGGCGCAGGTCGTCGGCGATCGTCGTGGCCATCAGCGTGTTCCCCCCGAAAGTGCGGCTGCGCCCGCCGCAACCGGCGCGGAGGCCGGCGCGGATTCGGCTGCGATCTGCGCATAGGTCGGCTGTTCGGACAGCCATTTGCGGAAATCGGCATCGCTGGAGACGATGACCGTGCCGCGCATCATATGGTGCCCGGTGCCGCATAGTTCGGCGCAGAGTATCTCGTAGCTGCCCGTATGGGTTGGCTTCATCCAGAAATAGGTGACGATGCCGGGCACCAGATCCATCTTGGCGCGGAATTGCGGGACATAGAAATCGTGGAGCACATCCTTCGAGCGCAGGACGAACTTTACGGGTTCGTTCACCGGCAGGTGCAGCTCGTTGGTTTCGATGAGGATGTCATCCTGCCCGTAAGGATCGCGCGGGTTGATGCCGAAGGGGTTGTCGGGCGCGATATGGCGGACATTGGCGGTGCCGAGCACGCCGTCCTGCCCGGGAAAGCGGAAGCTCCATTGCCATTGTTGGCCGGTGGCCTCGACCATCGCGGCCTGGGCCGGCACCGTGACATATTGGTGCCAGGCGATGAGGCCGGGCGCGAGCATCCCCGCGATGCCCACCGCCGTCCAGAAGGTGAGGCGGCGTTCGAGCCGGGTGTTTTCGGGATCGTAATGCGCCTTGTGCCCTTCGCGCTGGCGGTAGCGCACGATCGACCAAGCGAGGAAGAGGTTGAGCGAGGCAAAGGCGATCGCGCACAGCCATAGCGTGATGTTGAGCGCATCGTCGATCGAGCCCCAGTTGGACGCGCGCGGGGTAAGCCACCACGGGCTGAGAAAGTGAAAGGCGATCGAGCCCAGCACCAGCAGCGCGATTACGACAGCGACAGCCATCCTCTCTCCCGTTCGCGGCGTTTACACACCCGGGGACCGAGAAGGAGCCGTATCTGGTTCCGCCCGGCACACGGGAAGCAACCAACTGAACGGGGGGAGTATATATCGGGGGAAGCCGCCAGCATAGCGTAACGCGGCTGGGGGGTATTTATACCCCTGCACGGCCAAGAGAAAAGGCCGCCGGAGACATGCCCCGACGGCCTTTTCCCGCTGTCCGACCGTTATTATTGAACGGTGACGGTAACCGCGCGGCGGTTGCGCGCCCAGCTGGTTTCATCCGAACCCAGCGCGTCGGGGCGTTCCTTGCCGTAGCTGATCGTCGAGATGCGCGTGGAGGCGATGCCGTTGGCGGCCAGATAGTTCTTGGCGGCGTTGGCACGGCGTTCGCCGAGCGCAAGGTTATATTCGCGCGTACCGCGTTCGTCGGCATGGCCTTCGATCGTGGCGCGGACATTGGGGTACTGCTTCAGCCAGGCGATCTGGCTGTCGAGGATCTGGCGATCTTCGGCGTCGAGATCGTGATCGTCGAGCGCGAAGAGAACGCGGTCCGACATCACCTTCGAGACGAAATCGGCCTGCGAGCCGGGAACGATCTCGTTGCCGACGCCCTGATCAACGCCCTGATCGGGCTGTTCGGTCACCGGCGCGGGCGGCAGTTCTGCCGGCGGCTTCTTCGAACAGGCGGCGACTGCCAGAAGGCTTGCCGCGAAGATGATTTTAGCAGCCAGACGGGCCATTGAATTCTCCTTACTTAAACATTTCCGCCCACCCTGTTGATGAAGATGGTCGGGGTAAATCGTTACGGGGTCAAGCCGTGTTTGCTATCAATGCCGTTACGGCAGCAGCGGGCCCCATGCGGGGTCGGATCCGTTGAGCGGGGTGGGGATCTTGCGTTCGTTCACCCCGGTCAGATCGACCTGCCAGATGCTCGAATTCCCCTCGCGGCCCTGCGTCGACCGGAAGAACTGGATCACGCGGCCATTGGGCGACCAGGTGGGGGCCTCATCCTGCCAGCTGTTGGTGAGCAGGCGTTCGCCGCCGCCACCGGGCGCCATCACGCCGATGCGGAAATTGCCCGCCATCCTGGTGAAGGCGATAAGATCGCCACGCGGGCTCCATTCAGGCGTTGCATAGCGCCCGCCGCCAAAGCTGATCCGGCGCTGGTTGGAGCCATCGGCGTTCATGACATAGATTTGCTGCCCGCCCGAACGATCGCTTTCGAACACGATCTGCGAACCATCGGGCGAGAAGCTGCCGCCAATATTGATGCCGGGCGTGTTGGTCAGCCGGCGCGGGGTGCCGCCGCTGGCGGGGATGCTGTAGATATCGGTGTTGCCGTTGATCGCGTGCGAATAGAGGACGGTGCGGCCATCGGGCGAGAAGCGCGGTGCGAAAAACGCGCCATTGCCTTCGGTGACGAGGCGCTGCTTGCCGGTGCCGATATCGTAGATGAAGATGCGCGGCCGGTTGTTCAGATAGCTGAGATAGACGATCTGCTTGTAATCCGGCGAGAAACGCGGGGTGAGCGCGATCGACTGGCCATTGGTGATGAAGCGGTGATTGGCACCGTCCGAATCCATGATCGCCAGCCGCTTGGTGCGGTTATTCTTCGGGCCGCTTTCGGCGATATAGGCGATGCGGCTGTCGAAGAAGGGGCTTTCGCCCGACAGGCGCGCATAGATGGCGTCGGCGCATTTGTGCGCGGCGCGGCGCCAGTCCGACGGTTGGACGACGAAGCCCTGACGGGTCAGCTCGGTCTTGAGCGCGACGTCGTAGAGATAGCAGCCGACGGTGAGATTGCCGTCGGCATTGGCGCGGACGAAGCCCTGGACCAGCGCCTGCGCGCCCATGCCCGGCCAGTAATCGAACTGGGGGGCGGTGACCTCGGGGAAGCTGATCCCGCGCACCGCGCCGGGGCCGAGCGGCTTGAACAGCCCGCTGCCGCGAAGATCGGTGACGACCACTTCGGCGACCTGACGGCCGAGCGCATCGGTGCTGCCGGCGGCGGTGGACGCGACCTGCGGGGTCGGCATGGCGGGGACGGCGATGATGAGATCATTGCCGCTTTCGTCGGTGACGTCGACGCTGAGCTGCGCGGCAGCGGGGGCCGTCGCGGCGAGAAGAACGGTTGCGATACCGGTCGAGAAGCGTTTCAGATGGTTCATTGCGATAGCCTCTTGTCAAATCCGATAGGGCTGAGAAGTTTCCAGGTGTCGTAATATTCTGCGGGCAGCTTGAACGGCGAGGCAAGGCGAACGGCCTTCATCGCGCGTTCCTTGTGCAGCGCCGCCTGTGCGCGGTTCGATTCGGTGACGCCGGTCTGGCGCAGGAATTCGATGTCGGTGACGGTGCCGTCGCGCGCGAGCGTGATTGCCAGTTCGGTCCTGAGCTTTTCCGAATCCGCACCGGTGGGGGCGGTCCAGTGGCGCTTGAGCTGGCGCAGCACCTCGGCCGCGAGCGATGCCTGAACCGCGGGGCCCGCCTTTTGCGCGGGCGTCCCTTGTGACCGTGACTGGCTGGGCGTCGAGCCGAGCCCTTCCACCATCGAGCGGCTGAGCAGGCTCTTGCGCTGTGTCTCTTTGCCCGGTGCTGCAGGCTTGGAGGGCGCGGGCTTGGCGGCGGGCTTTTGCTGCGCGGGCTTGGCCGCAGGCTTGGCGGGGGCGGGCTTGGGCTGCGGCTTTTCCGGTGCCCTGGGCGCGGGTTTGGGCGCAGGTGTGGGCTTTGGAACCGGTTTTGGCTGGGGCTGCGGCTTTGGCTGGGGCGGTGCCGGGGTCGGCACCGGGGCCGGTGCAGGCGTGGGCGCTGGCGCCGGTTCGGGCGGCGCCGTATCTTCGGGCGCGGGTTCGGGCGACAGCGCAGGCGCTGCCTCGGGCACCGCATCGGGCGCCGTGCTTTCGAGCGCGATCTCGTCGACAAGCTGCACGTCGATCGGCTTTTGTTTCAGATTGGCTGGGTTGGGCGTGGCCAGAAAGCCGACCGAAAGCAGCCCGAACAGGACCGCATGGCCGACAATGGCTACGCCGAACCCGGCTTGTTCAGCCCGATCCATCCGTCAGTTCGCCTGTTCGGCGCCAGTGGTGACCAGCGATACCTTGTTGAGCCCGGCGCGGTTGAGCTCGCCCATCACGCGCATCACGCGACCATAATCGAGCGCGCGGTCGGCGCGCAGGAAGACCTGCGGCTCTTCCTGACCGGCAGCGGGACGCTTGGCTTCGAGGATGGTCGGCAGTTCGGCCTCCATCACTTCCTGCTCGTCCACGAAGACGCGGCCGGTTTCGTCGAGCGAGATCTGGACCGGTTGCTTGTCCTGCTCCAGCGCGTTGGCGCGACTGTCGGGCAGGTTCACGGGAACGCCGGTGACGAGCAGCGGCGCGGTCACCATGAAGATGATGAGCAGCACGAGCATGACGTCGACCAGCGGGGTGACGTTGATTTCGGCCATCGGCGCGCGGCGGCTACGCCCGTGGCGCGAGGGAAGGGGACCCATCCCCATGTCAGGCGGCCTCCAGCTCGCGGCTGAGCGTGGTGTGGAAACCGTCGGCAAAGCGGTGCAGGCGCGATTCGAGACGGTTGATGCCGTGGCTGAAGCGGTTGAACGCGATCACCGCCGGGATGGCCGCGAACAGGCCGATGGCGGTGGCGAACAGCGCCTCGGCAATGCCGGGGGCGACGACGGCGAGGCTCGAATTCTGCTGCGAGGCGATGGCGGTGAAGCTGCGCATGATGCCCCAGACCGTGCCGAACAGCCCGACAAAGGGCGCGACCGAGCCGATGGTGGCGAGCACGTTCAGCCGATCGGAGAGCGTGTCGATTTCGTGCGCCACCGCGCTGCCCATTGCCGTGGCCAGGCGCGCGCGGGTGCCATCACGGTCGATATTGTCGCCCGCTGTCGAGCGGCGCCATTCAGTGATGCCTGCGGTGAAGACGCGGGCGCTGGGCAGCGCCGAGCTGCCATGCGCGCGGTGAAACTGGTCGATATCGCCCGTGTTCCAGAAATCGCGTTCGAACTTGTCGGATGCCTTGCTCAGCTTTTTCAGCTTGGTGGCAAAGCCGACAATGATCGCCCAGGTCCAGATGCTGGCGAGCAGCAGACCGAGCATCACACCCTTAACGACCCAGTCGGCCTGCATGAACAGCGCCACGGGGGAAAGAGTGGCGGCGTCCATATTCAGCATCATCGAATCCATCGCGCTACAAACTTTCCTTTAATTCAACCGCTTGAATGCTTCTACCCAGGCCTGCGGCTGACGCCTGGGTTTGCCCCCGGGGGTGAGGAAGGCAACGGTGACGTCCGCCTCGGCCAAAATCTCATCCCCGCGCATGACTCTCTGATGAATACGGCACGATGCCGCACGAATTTCTTCGACTTTGCTGATGACGAGCAGATCGTCCTCAAGCTTGGCGGGTCGGCGATAGCGGATCGAAAGATCGGTAACCGCATAGACGCCGGTGCCATCGTCCAGCGCGGCGCGCTGGTTTATGCCGAGGCAGCGAAGCATGTCCGAACGCGCGCGCTCCATATATCTCAGATAGTTCGCGTGATAAACGATCCCGCCGGTATCCGTATCCTCGAAATAGACGCGCAGCGCGAAACGATGATCGCGGCCGGACAGATAACCGGAATAGGGCAGATCGCTAGGTTCTACAGACATTCTTAACGGCTGTAGCCCGGGGATTCGGCCGGAGCAAAGCCATTTCGCCCCGGCTGCGCCACAATTGACCGAGAGGGGCCTATTCGTCGAACAGGCTGTCCTGCGCGGCGGAGGCGGGCGGGTTGAGCCCGAGATGTTTCCAGCCGCGCCCGTTGAGCATGCGTCCGCGCGCGGTGCGTGCGATCAGGCCGAGCTGGATGAGATAGGGCTCGATCACTTCCTCGATCGTGTCGCGCGGTTCGGAAAGGCCGGCGGCGAGCGTTTCGACCCCCACCGGACCGCCGCGATAAATGTCGGCGATCATGTGCAGATAGCGGCGGTCCATCGCGTCGAGGCCGAGGGCATCGACCTCGAGCCGGTTGAGCGCGGCATCGGCGGTCTTGGCATCGACCGTCTCGACATTCGCGACATTGGCGAAATCGCGGACGCGGCGGAGCAGCCGGCCGGCGATGCGCGGCGTGCCGCGCGACCGGGTGGCGACTTCGCGTGCGCCATCGGGCGCGATGCCGAGATCGAGCAGATAGGCGGCGCGGCTGACGACCTTTTCCAACTCGTCGACCGTATAGAAATTGAGCCGGACGGGAATGCCGAAGCGATCGCGCAAGGGGGTGGTGAGCAACCCCTGCCGCGTGGTTGCGCCGACCAGTGTGAAACGCGGCAGATCGATCCGCACCGAGCGGGCCGAGGGGCCTTCGCCGATCATGAGATCGAGCGCGCGGTCTTCCATCGCGGGGTAGAGAACTTCTTCCACCGCCGGATTGAGCCGGTGAATCTCGTCGATGAAGAGAACGTCGCCATCCTCGAGATTGGTGAGCAGCGCGGCGAGATCGCCCGACTTGGCGATGACCGGCCCCGAAGTGGCCTTGAAGCCCACGCCCATTTCGCGCGCGATGATCTGCGCGAGCGTCGTCTTGCCGAGCCCCGGAGGGCCGAAGAAGAGCACATGATCGAGCGCGTCGCCACGCGACCTAGCGGCTTCGATGAAGACGCGCAGATTTTCGCGTGCGGCCTTTTGCCCGACAAATTCTTCAAGCGATTTGGGGCGCAGTGCGGCGTCGACATCCTCGGCGCGCCGGGCTGGGGTGATCAGGCGTTCGTCGCTCATTTCGCGGCTTTCTTGAGCGCGAGGCGGACAAGCGCGTCGAGGGTGGCGCCTTCGCCCAGTTCATCCTCGGCGGTGGTGACCGCTGCGCTCGCTTCGGCGGGCTTGAAGCCGAGATTGCCGAGCGCGGACATCGCGTCGGAGGCATGGCTGCCCTTGGGCTGGGCGACGCTGCCGCCGCCCGGGCCGAGCACGATGCCGCCGATCTTGTCCTTCAGTTCGTTGACGATGCGCTGGGCGAGTTTTGGCCCGACGCCGTTGGCGCGCGCGACCATTGCCTTGTCGCCGCTGGCGATCGCGCGGTGAAGCTCGTTGGCCTCTAGCGCGGAGAGGATCGCCAGCGCGACGCGGCTGCCCACGCCCTGCACGCTGGTGAGCAGGCGAAACCAGTCGCGCTCATCCGCGGTGGCGAAGCCCATCAGCCGCATCGAATCTTCGGATACGAGCATTTCGGTATGGATGGTGACGGAACCGCCGACCGGGCCGAGCACGCCCAATGTGCGCGATGAGGCGCCGACCAGATAGCCGACACCGCCGACGTCGATCACCGCATGGTCCATGCCGGTGCTGACGAGTTCCCCCTTGAGGCGTGCGATCATATTTTGTTCCTAGCCTGTTCCGGCGTGAAAAGAAAAGGCCAAGCGCCGCGCCGGACCAAATTCACCGGATGCGGTGGGCCGTGGAAATATGATGCGCATGGGTGATCGCGACGGCGAGCGCATCGGCCGCATCGGCACCCGCAATCTTCGCGCCGGGCAAAAGCCGGCTGACCATGGCGTGGACCTGCGCCTTTTCGGCGGCACCGGTGCCGACCACGGCCTTTTTGACGAGCCGCGCGGCATATTCGCCAACCATGATGCCGGTGCGCGCGGGCGCGAGCAGGCAGACGCCGCGCGCCTGCCCCAGCTTCAGCGTCGATTGCGGGTTCACGTTGACGAACACCTCCTCGACCGCGGCGCCATCGGGCCGGTGTTCGAGGAGGAGATCGGTAAGCGCCGCATCGAGCGCGACGAGGCGTTCGGCCATCGGCGCTGCGCTGTTCGTCTTGATCTGTCCGTTGGCGATGTGGCTGAGCCGATTGCCGGAGGCGGCGATCACCCCCCAACCCGTCGTGCCCAGCCCCGGATCCAGGCCGAGTATGATCAGCCCAGTTTCTCCATCACTTCGTCCGAGACTTCGTAATTGCCCCAGACGGTCTGGACGTCGTCGTCATCGTCAAGCGTGTCGATCAGCTTGAACAGCGTGGCTGCATCGTCGGCGGAAACGTCGACCTTGGTCTGCGGGCGCCAGGCGAGCTTTGCGCCTTCCGCCGGGCCGAGAACCGATTCGAGCGCCTTGGCGACTTCGTGCAGCATGTCCTGCGCCGTCCAGATTTCATGGCCTTCGTCGAAGGTCACGTCTTCTGCACCGGCTTCGAGCGCGGCTTCGAACACCTTGTCGGGATCGCCCGCGCTTTCGGGATATTCGATCAGGCCCATGCGGTCGAAACCATGGCTGACCGAACCCGATGCGCCGAGATTGCCGCCATTCTTGGCAAAGGCGGTGCGGACATTGGTCGCGGTGCGGTTGCGGTTGTCGGAAAGCGCCTCGACGATCAGCGAAACGCCGCCGGGGCCGAAGCCTTCATAGCGGATTTCCTCGTAATTCTCGACATCGCCGCCCGCTGCCTTGTCGATCGCGCGCTGGATATTGTCCTTGGGCATCGACTGCGCCTTGGCCGCGTTGATCGCGAGGCGGAGACGGGGGTTCATGTCGGGGTCGGGGAGACCCATCTTGGCCGCCACGGTGATTTCGCGGCTGAGCTTGGAGAACATCGCCGAGCGCTTTTTGTCCTGCGCGCCTTTGCGATGCATGATGTTCTTGAATTTACTATGGCCTGCCATCGATCGCTTGTTTCCCTGAGATTAGCTGGTCTTTTTCGCGGCCGCGTTACTAGCTTGCCGCGGCTTTGGGTTCAATGTCGGTATCACGGTAGAGGACGACCATCAGCGCGAGCGCGAAGAGCAGCATCGCGGTGCTGGCCGCCGCGTCGATCAGCGCCAGATAAAGATCATTCTGCGCGGGCAGCATGGTGGCCATCTGGCTGACGAGCGAATGGACCCCGCTGAGCGGCCCGGCGACGATGGCCGTCCAGATCGCGGCGGGCGCGAAGTGCGTGCGGAGCGCGAGGATGTTGGCGAGCGGGGGCGTGGTGGCGCCGTCGATCGCGATCGACGCCATCCACCGCGCAAACACCAGTGCCGCCACCGCCGCGAGCGCGCCCGACAGGATGAAATGCGCCAATTGAGGCAGGGCGGCCGCCCCGATGATCGCTTCGCTCAGGACCGGCAGCCCGGAGAGGAGCGCGCCGATCACCAGGAAAAGCCACCAGCCGGTGTTCATCGCCCAGGGAGAGCGGGGCGAATTGCCTGCGATCCTGAGCGCCGCGACCGCCAGGATGGTGATGCCCACCACAAAAGCCAGGCCGCTGCCGAGCAGCGTGAACGCGGCGCCGAGATCGGGCGCCCCATCAAAGGGGAGGAGCGAGAATATCCTGTGCCGGGTGAACGCCAGCAGCGCGAAGCTCGCGATCCAGATCAGGCGCCACTGCGGGGCGGCGAGCTGGGCGCTGACCGCCTTGATCAGCGCACCCGGCGTCACAGGCGAACGGCCGTACCCGAAATCGACACCATCAGCATCGAGCCGTTCTGGCCGATCACTTCATAATCGATGTCGATGCCGATGACGGCATTCGCACCCTTGTCGCGCGCCTCTGCCTCGATCTCGGCAAAGGCTTCGCGCCGCGCGTCGCGCAGCGCGCCTTCATAGGCACCCGAACGGCCGCCCACGATATCGCGCACCGAGGCGAAGAGATCACGGAAGATGTTCGCGCCGACGATAACCTCGCCGGTCACGACGCCGAGATATTCCCGAACCGGCGTGCCGTCGATCGAGGGTGTCGTCGTCAAAATCACCGTGTAATCTCCCCAATGGCCTCGGGATTATTCGATCCCGAGCGCGGCCTTGTACGTATCCAGAAGCGCTTCGGCTTCGAGGCGGTGATGGGGTTCCATCTTCCGCAGGCGAACGATGGTGCGCATCGTCTTCACGTCGTAACCGTTCGACTTGGCTTCGTTGTAGACGTCCTTGATGTCGTCTGCGATGCCCTTTTTCTCTTCTTCCAGCCGTTCGATGCGTTCGATGAACAGGCGTAGCTGGTCGGCGGCGACGTTGTCGCTCATTCGGTGATTCTCCCAAAAGATGTGGACGCTGCTGTTAGGCGACCGGCGCGCCGGGCTCAAGCGTTGCTCCTTTGCCACGCTGTCGCATCGACGCTGCTCGTGTCTTTGCCCGGTCTTGAATAGCGGCTAAGCCTGAATGCCGTACAGACAGCCGGAGCCGTTGTGACCCAGAATACCGCCCCCCGTACCCGTAAGGTTCGCGTTCTCGCCACCCTCGGCCCCGCCAGCAATACGCCGGAGATGATCCGCAAACTTTATCTCGCCGGCGCCGATGCGTTCCGGATCAACATGAGCCACGGCGCGCATGAGGACCATGCCAAGGTGATCGAATCGATCCGCCTGCTCGAAAAGGAACTGGGCCGGCCGATGACGGTGCTCGTCGACTTGCAGGGCCCCAAGCTGCGTGTCGGGCGGTTCGAGGATGGTTCGGTGATGCTGGAGACGGGGCAGGCCTTTGTGCTCGACCGTGATCCGGCGCTTGGCGATTCGACCCGCGTCAACCTGCCACACCCCGAGATTTTCCAGGCGCTGGAGCCGGGCGCGCGGCTGTTGCTGGACGACGGCAAGCTGTGCCTGCGCGTCCAGACCGCCAGCCTTGAGCGGGTGGAGACGACCGTCGAGACGGGCGGCAAGCTTTCGAATAACAAGGGGCTGAACGTCCCCGACGTGATCGTCCCCATGGCGGCGCTTACTGACAAGGATCGCCGCGACCTCAGCTTTGCGCTGGAGCACAAGGCCGACTGGATCGCGCTGTCGTTTGTGCAGCGGCCCGAGGACGTGGCCGAGGCGCGGCACCTGATCGGCGGCAAGGCATCGCTTCTGGCGAAGATCGAAAAGCCATCGGCCATCGATCGGCTCGACGGGATTCTGGAGCTGGCCGATGCGGTGATGGTGGCGCGCGGCGACCTGGGCGTCGAACTGCCGCCCGAGGAAGTGCCGCCGCTGCAGAAGCGGATCGTCGAATCCGCGCGCCGGATGGGGCGCCCGGTGGTGGTGGCGACCCAGATGCTCGAATCGATGATCACCGCACCCACGCCGACGCGCGCCGAGGTGTCCGACGTTGCCAACGCAATCTATGACGGCGCCGATGCGGTGATGTTGTCGGCCGAATCGGCGGCGGGCGAATGGCCCGAACAGTCGGTTGCGATGATGAACAAGATCGCGCTGTCGGTGGAAGGCGATGCCGGCTTTGCCGACCGCCTGCATTTCACCGAAACACGGCCCGATCCGACGACGGCAGACGCGCTGGCCGAAGCATCGGCGCGAATTGCGGTGACGGTTTCGGCGGCGGCGCTGATCTGTTTCACGACCTCGGGATCGACGGCGCGCCGCGTTGCCCGCGAACGCCCGTCGGTGCCGCTGCTGGCGCTGACCCCCAAGCTGGCGACCGCGCGGCATATGGGACTGCTCTGGGGTGTCCATGCCGTGCAGACCCGCGATGTGGGCTCGTTCGAGGAAATGGTGGCCAAGGCCAAGCGCATTGCGCTGCGCACAGGCATTGCCAAGGCGGGCGATCGGCTGGTGCTGATGGCCGGCGTGCCGTTTGGAACGCCGGGCGCGACCAATGTGCTCCATGTCGTTCGGCTGACCGGCAATGAATTGAACGGCGAAAATTGAGCCCGGGACATCGATGATGAAGCTGATGAGTATGGCGGCGGCAATGATGCTCGCCGCGAGTGGGCAGGGCTGGGCGGAGCAACCGGCTGGCACGCCCTTGTTCGAGGTGAGCGCGGTCGACCGTGACACGGTGCCGCCGGGAACCCCTGAGGCATTCTCGGCGATCTTTGGACTGTCGCTGAACAGTGAGGCCGTGCGCGTCGTCGACGAGCAGAATATCAGCTTCGTGCCGCTCAGCTTCATTCCGCTGGGCGGCGGACGGGTTGCGCTTGTCAGCACCGGCGCCAGCGAATGCGATGGGCATTCGTGCTCCGGGGTCAATTCAGTTCATTATCTGCTGCGCGAAGAGCGTTACGCGCCCTACAAGATAGAAGGCGAATGGCTGGATGTCGGTACGGGCGGCACATTCGGTAATCCGGCCGAACGCTGGGGCTGGAGCGATGCCATTGCTGAGGCCCCCGTGCTCTACACCGAGGGCGGCGGCGTGTGGCAGGGCTATGCCTGCTCCACCGCCGCGCTGACCGAACTGACGCCCCAAGGGCCGGTCGAGATTGCGAGCATCCCGATCTATTATTCCAGCACCGGCGCGGATGAGATCAACGGTATCACGCTGGAAGGAAAAATCGTGTCTGCGGAGAAGGGGCGGAGCTTTACCGTCGCCTATTCGGGCGCGCGCAGCTTTAGCGAGCGTTACGTCCGTGGGGCCGATGGCCGCTATGCGCTTTCCGGTGAGACGCAGGTGCCGGGCTGCTGACAGGGCAGCCCGTAGCGCTCAGAGCAGGCCGCGTGCGGTGAGGTCTGCTTCGAGTGCGGCGGCGCTGGTGAACAGATGGCCGGCCATGCCCTCGGACCGGGCAGCATCGATATTGTCCTCGCGATCGTCGATGAAGATCGTCTGCCCGGCGGACAGGCCGAATCGAGTGAGCGCAAGCTGGTAGATCGCCGGATCGGGCTTGGCCATTTTTTCGTCGCCTGAAACCACGATGTCGCGGAATCGATCGAACAGATCGGCTTCGCGCGCGCGAAAGGGTGGCCAGAATTCATGGCTGAAATTGGTGATTCCGAACAGGGGAATCCCGCGCGCATCGAGCCGTTCGACGATGGAGCGCATCCCGTCCATGTCGGTAAGGCTGTCGTTGAAGCGCGGGCCCCAGAGCGCGATCAGTTCGCGGTGCTCGGGGTAAAGCGCGCTCAACTCGGCGCTGGTATCGGCGAAATCGCGTCCCATGTCGTGTTGATGATGCCACTCCATGGTGACGACATCGGACATGAATGCATCAAGCGCCCGATCGTTGCCGATCAGGCGCCTGTACAGGGAACGCGGTTCCCATCGATAAAGGACGTTGCCGACGTCAAAGACGACGGCTTCGACCGTCATCGCTTGATCAGCCCTGGCGGGCCTTGAAGCGACGGTTCGTCTTGTTGATGACGTAGGTACGGCCGCGACGACGGATCACGCGATTGTCCCGGTGACGGTCCTTGAGCGACTTCAGAGAATTGCGGATCTTCATGTCGAAACGCTTCCAAATTTGAAAACTGGCTGAAAATGAGGCGCCGACCTATGGCGAGCGCGCGGCAGAGTCAAGTGTCAGCGCCGTATTTCGCTGAGCTTTCTTTCCCAGGCCAGCGCATGGCCGATGATTGTATCGAGTTCGGCATGCTGCGGGCGCCAGGGCAGGCGGGAGAGAATAAGGCTGTTGTCGGCCACCAGGCTGGCAGGATCGCCTGCGCGGCGGTCTTCGATTTTGCGGGTGATCTTGATGTTCGTGACACGGTCGACCGCGTCGAGCACCTCGAGCACCGAAAAACCACGTTTGTAGCCGCAGTTCATGACATGGCTGGTGCCGGGATCGGCGACCAGCGCGTCTAGCGCATGGACATGCGCGGCGGCGAGATCCGACACATGGATATAGTCGCGCACGCCGGTGCCGTCGGGCGTGTCGTAATCCGTGCCGAAAACGGCAACCGATTCGCGTTTGCCCAGCGCGGCTTCGACCGCGACCTTGATGAGATGGGTGGCCCCGGCGGTCGACTGGCCCGTGCGCGCCTCAGGATCGGCGCCGGCGACGTTGAAATAGCGCAGCGCGCAATAGTTGAACGGATGGGCCTGGGCGACATCGGCGAGCATCGCCTCCGTCATCAGCTTGGACATGCCGTAAGGGTTGATCGGGCGGGTGGGCATATCCTCGCGCACCGGGCTTTCTTCCGGCGTGCCATAGGTGGCGGCGGTGGAGGAGAAGATGAAATGGCGCACCCCGCCGTCGACCGCGGATGCGATGAGTGCGCGGCTCTTGGCCGTGTTGTTGTGATAATATTTGAGCGGATTTTCGACCGATTCGGGGACGATGATCGAACCCGCGAAATGCATGATCGCGCCGATGCCATGTTCGGCGATCACCTGGCCGACAAGCGCGGCGTCCTCGATATCGCCTTCGACAAAGGTTGCGCGCTTATCGACCGCCCAGCGGAAACCTGTGGTCAGATTGTCGAGGACGATCACCGGCCAGCCCGAATCGAGCAGGGCCAGCACCGCATGGCTGCCGATATAACCCGCGCCGCCCGTTACCAGCACGGGGAACTTGTTCGTCATCAGTTGCTCCATTTCATTAGGCGCCCCCAACGCACATGCATGCCTATAACCAAGCCGGAATCATCCGCGAGATGCCGATGGCTATCCATCGCAAGTTCAGGCAGAAATTACGATCAGATGGTAGTGGCACGTGACGGGAGGAAAAAATATGGGTGCGATCAAACCTGTGCTGGTACCGGTGATGCTGGGGGCCATGTTGGCGCTTGGCGGATGCGCGGCGAGCGTCCCCCCCGTTGAAGTGACGCGTTTCCGCCTCGATCAACCCATTCCGGCGGGCACGGTGGCGATCGACACGGCCGAGCCGGGCGTGAAGAGCCTCGAATATGTGACCTTTGCCAATGCGGTGAGCGCGGAATTGCAAAAACTGGGCTTTACGCCCGCCGCCATCGGCGAATCGGATTATATCGCGACGATCGCGGTTGCGCGCGACACGCGCGAAGCGCTGGCGCGCCGTTCGCCGGTATCGATCGGCGTGGGTGGCGGCACCGGCGGCTATGGCAGCGGGGTTGGGCTGGGCGTCGGCTTTTCGTTCGGGGCCAAGCCCAAGGACGTCGTGATCACCGAACTCCGCGTGCACATGAAGCGGCGCGCCGGCGATGGCGTGATCTGGGAAGGGCGCGCTGAAACCGAGGCGAAGGAAAACGCCCCCGCCGCGCAGCCGGGCATTGCCGCCGGCAAACTGGCCGCCGCGCTGTTCAAGGACTTTCCCGGAAAGTCCGGCAGCACTATCACGGTGCCATGACAATCACGATCACAAGCGATTTCGACGGTGGCAATATCGAGGTGCTCACCATTGACGGTGACACGGCCGACCTTGCCATCCGTGCGGACAATCTTTCCGACTTTTACCAGTGGTTCTATTTCCGCGTGTCGGGCGCCGCAGGGCGCGCGCTGACGCTGCGGATCACCAATTGCGCGGGTTCGGCCTATCCCGATGGCTGGTCCGGCTACAAGGCGCGGGTGAGCGAGGACGGCGCCGAATGGCGGCAGACGCCGACCGATTATGCCGAGGGCGTGCTCACCATCCATGCCGAGCCCAAGGGCGATTCGGTCGAGGTCGCGTATTTCGCGCCCTATTCGAGCGAGCAGCATGCGGCGCTGATCGAGCGGTTCGCCGCCAAGCCGGGCGTAACCCGCGCGCTGCTGTGCCGCACGCTCGACGGACGTCCGCTTGAAAGCCTGACCATGGGTGAGGGGCGCAAGCAGGTCTGGTTCTATGCCCGCCAGCATCCCGGTGAAACCATGGCCGAATGGTGGATGGAAGGCGCGCTGGAAAAGCTGACCGATCCCGGTGACGCCACGGCGAAGCTGCTGCGCGAAAAGGCGACGATCACGCTGGTGCCCAACATGAACCCCGACGGCTCGGCACGCGGGCATCTGCGCACCAATGCGGCGGGGGTGAACCTCAACCGCGAATGGCATGCGCCGAGCGAGGCACAGAGCCCCGAAGTGCTTCATGTGCTGCGCGCCATGGACGAAACGGGCGTCGATTTCGCGATGGACGTGCACGGCGACGAAGCGATCCCCGCGGCATTCATGGCCGGTTTCGAGGGCATTCCTTCGTGGAACGAGAAGCAGGCCGGGCTCTACACCAAATATCGCAACACGCTGGCCGAGCGGACCCCCGATTTCCAGACGCGTCTGGGCTATGTCGAATCGGCGCCGGGGCAGGCGAATCTGTCCATGTCGACCGCGCAGCTTGCCGAGCGCTTCGGTGCGGTGTCGATGACGCTGGAAATGCCGTTCAAGGACAATGACGACGCGCCCGATCCCGCCCATGGCTGGTCGCCCGTGCGCTCGAAAAAGCTGGCGCATGATTGCCTCGACAACCTTGCTGCGATGATCGACGAGATCGGCTGACCCCTTTCGGCCCGGCGCCCCAAACGGCGCCGGGCCGTTTTCCCTTATGCGAAGAGTTCGGCCAGGAAGTTTTCCACGGACTGCCAGCTGCGGCGATCGGCGTCGGGCTGATGGAACATGCCGCGATCGTGCATGTGCACGCTCGAATCGGTGAAGCTGTGGCCGGTATGGCCATAGGCGTGGAGTTGCCAGTCGACCCCGGCCCCCTCCATTTCGGCGGCAAGCGCCAGAACATCGTCGGGCGGGGCGAGCGGATCGTTCCAGCCGTGCAGCGCCAGCACCTTGGCGCTGATCGCGGCATTCGGCCAGGGCGGGCGCTTGTAGATACCGTGGAGGCTGACCACGCCGCGCACATCGGCCCCCGCGCGCGCCAGATCAAGGCAGCAGCGTCCGCCAAAGCAGAAGCCGATCGCGGCAGTCTGTGCGGGCTCCACCTCGGGTAGGGCCTTCAGCGTGTCATGCGCGGCGAGCAGCCGTTCGCGCAGCAGATCGTGACGCGCGAGGAGCGCGTTCATATGTTCGCTGATATCGGGGGATTCGCGCGTGGTGCGCTTGCCCTGCCCGAACAGATCGACCGCGAACCCGACATAGCCCAGCGCCGCCAAACGCTCGGCACGCTCGTTGTCGAATTCCTTCTGGCCCAGCACATTGGGGATCACCATCACGCCCGGACGCGGGCCAGACAGCGCATCGTCCCATGCCACGACGCCTTCGAAAATCCCTTCTGGCCCCTCATAGACAATTGTTCGCCGTGTAACCGCCATGTCGTGTCTCCCTTTCGGGTTTGGGTGCCATGGGCGCGGGGCGGGGCGCAATGGGCGGGGATGACATTTCGGCCGACCCCGCTATGAAGCGGCCCGAATTGTGAAACCGGAGACGTCAATGCCTCAGCTCGTGCTTATCCGTCATGGCCAGTCGGCCTGGAACCTCGAAAACCGCTTCACCGGATGGTGGGACGTCGATGTGACCGAAAAGGGGGCCGAGGAAGCACGCGCTGCCGGTCAACTGATGAAGGACAAGGGGCTGGACTTCGACCAGTGCTTCACCTCGCTCCAGACCCGCGCAATCAAGACGCTGAACCTCGCGCTTGAGGAAATGGGCCGTCTCTGGCTGCCGGTGGAGAAGGACTGGCGCCTCAACGAACGGCATTATGGTGGCCTGACCGGTCTCAACAAGGCCGAAACCGCCGCCAAGCATGGCGACGAGCAGGTGCATATCTGGCGCCGCAGCTTCGACGTGCCGCCGCCGCCGCTGGACGCGGACAGCGCCTATGACCTGTCGGGCGACCGCCGTTATGCGGGCATTGCGGTGCCGAACACCGAAAGCCTGAAGGACACGATCGCGCGTGTTCTGCCTTATTGGGAAGCGCGCATCGCGCCCGAACTGAAGGCGGGCAAGCGCGTGCTGATTTCGGCGCACGGCAATTCGCTCCGCGCGCTGGTGAAGCATCTGTCGAACATTCCCGATGACGAGATCACCAGCCTCGAAATCCCGACCGGCCAGCCGATCGTGTACGAACTGGACGACAATCTGGCGGCGACCGACCGTTATTATCTGTCGGAACGCTAAGGCGTTTCCATAACCGGCGGGGCTGGATCAGCCCTGCCGGGTTTCGGGTGACGAGACATCCGCGCGGGACAGGGCGTCGTCGCCCTTGTCGTCCCCCTTCAGCGTGGTCATGCCGATCGCAACGCTCAGCCGGATGATATGGCCCTGATGCTGGAGCGGATTTTCGGCGATCAGCGCCTCGAGTGCGCGGGCCTTTCGATCCGCATCGTCGCCGCCGATATGATCGAGCAACAGTCCGAACGCATCGCCCCCGATCCGGGCCGCGACGTCGGTGATCCGGATATGCCCGTGCAGCAGCCGCGCGACATGCATAATCGCGGCATCGCCGGCCGCGCGCCCATGTGCATCGTTGATGTCTTCAAGGTTGGTCAGATCGACGAACATCGCGATCGCCTGAAGATTGTGCCGATCGACATGCGCAATGACACGGCGCATGGCATCGAGGAAATAGCGCCGGTTGGGCAGATCGGTCAGCGGATCGCGGTCGGTCTGGTTTTCCAGCTGCGCCATTTTTTCATGCAGATCGGCCAATGCCGCCTGCAGCACCGCATTTTCCTGCTTGAGGCGCGCGACCTCGCCCTCGCCGGATATCGGTAGATCCTTGCCCACGCCACAAACTCCCACATCTGTTTTATCAATATAGACGGAAAGAAAATTGCCGATACCGCCCCCATCTGCTTGCCTGCAATTGCGCGACCGGGCGGTTGCCACTAAGGCGCTGGTTTTACGATTCAGCGTCACGGAAATGGACATGAGCGAAGCGTCTCCGATTGTCGGTATCATCATGGGAAGCCGGTCGGACTGGGAAACGATGCGTCACGCGGCGGAAACGCTCGAGGCGCTGGGGGTGCCGCATGAAACGCGCGTCGTATCCGCGCACCGCACCCCGGACAGGCTGTACGACTATGCCAAGTCGGCCGCCGAACGCGGGCTGCAGGCGATCATCGCCGGCGCCGGTGGTGCGGCGCATCTGCCGGGCATGGCGGCATCGATGACGCGCGTGCCCGTGCTGGGCGTGCCGGTGGAATCGAAGGCGCTGAAGGGCATGGATAGCCTGTTGTCGATCGTGCAGATGCCCGCGGGCATCCCCGTCGGCACGCTTGCCATCGGCCGGGCAGGGGCGGTGAACGCCGCGCTTTTCGCCGCCGCGATCATCGCCAATACCGATCCGGCGCTGGCCGAGCGGCTGGACGCATGGCGCCAGAAGCAGACCGACGACGTGGCAGTGGACCCCGAATGAGCGCTCTGAAACCCGGATCGACCATCGGAATCATCGGCGGCGGACAATTGGGCCGGATGATGGCCGTGGCCGCGGCGCAGCTTGGCTATCGTTGCCATATCTATGCGCCCGAACCGGTTTCGGTTGCTGCCGAGGTTGCGGGGGCCTTTACCCAGGCGGCCTATGACGATGTGGCCGCGTTGGAGCGGTTCGCCGCCGAGGTCGATGTCGTCACCTATGAATTCGAAAATGTCGCCGTCGAACCGCTGCGCGCCTTGACCGACAAGGTTGCGGTGCATCCCTCGCTCGACGCGCTGGCGATTGCGCAGGACCGTCTGCGCGAAAAGGCGTTCGTAGCCGAACTGGGCGGGCGTACCGCGCCCTGGGCCGGGGTGAACAGCCTTGAGGAACTCGAAGCGGCGCTGACGCGTATCGGCTGCCCCGCCATTCTGAAGACCACGCGCTTCGGTTATGACGGCAAGGGGCAGGCGCGCATCCACACGCCCAAAGACGCGGCCGAAGCATGGGACACGATCGGCCGCCAGCCCGCGATCCTCGAAGGCTTTGTGCGTTTCGAGCGCGAATTTTCGGTGATCGTTGCGCGCGGCGCCGATGGCCGGACGGTTGGCTGGGATGTGCCCGACAACCAGCATGTGAACGGCATTCTGGCGCACTGCGTCGTCCCCGCAGGTGGGATTGTCGACGAACAGGCCACCGAGGCACGCGCGCTTGCCGAAACCGTTGCCGAAAAGCTTGGCTATGTCGGCGTGCTCACGCTCGAATTTTTTGCCAGCGCGGACGGCCCTGTCTTCAACGAGATGGCCCCGCGTGTGCACAATAGCGGGCACTGGACGATCGAAGGCGCGGTGACCTCGCAGTTCGAAAACCATATCCGCGCGGTGTGCGGTCTGCCGATGGGCGATAGCCGGTTGGCGGCGCGGCGCGTGACGATGGACAATCTGATCGGCGACGCCGCCGACAACTGGGACGTGATCCTCGCCGATCCGACCGCGCATCTGCATCTTTACGGCAAGGGCGCCGCGCGTCCGGGCCGCAAGATGGGGCATGTGACCCGGCTGGAATTCTGATTTTTCCGATTACCGGGTGGACCCGCAAAAGCGGCGCGCCCAACAACTGCATGGTAAAAAGGGGAGAGGATGCTGCAGGCGGACCTGACCGATGTGCTGGCCATTCATGCGCTGAAGGCGCGGTATTTCCGGACGATGGACAGCAAGGACTGGGATGGGCTGCGCGCCTGTTTCGCCGACGATCTGATCGCCGATTTCCGCCAGTCCACCGGCGGCTGGGACGAGGCGCAGCTGATCCACGGCGCCGATGCCTATCTGGCGATGATCGCGCCGATGCTGGCCGAGGTTGCGACGGTGCATCATGGCCATATGCCCGAAATCGAGTTCACCGGCGCCGACGAAGCGAGCGGTATCTGGGCGATGGAAGACAAGCTGTGGGTGAATGAGGGATCGGCGCTGCCGTTCAAATGGCTGCATGGTTATGGCCATTATCATGAGCAGTATCGCAAGGACGGGGGCGTGTGGCGGATCGCCGCGATCAAATTGACCCGGTTGCGCGTCGACGCGGGGTAATTGGCTATCGCCCTGCCGGGCGGTGGAGCTTGCGATAGGCGGACGGGGTGAGCCCGGTCGTGCGGCGCATTACCCGGGTGAGCGCGCTCTGATCGGCAAAGCCAGCCTGATAGGCAAGGGTGGCGATCGGCAGATCGGTGTCGGCGAGCAACTGGCGCACGCGCTCCATTCGCAGTCCGGTCAGCCAGGCGTGCGGCGTGGTATCGTGCGTGTCGCGAAAATAGGCGTGCAGCCGGCTGACGCTGGTGCCCGCGCGGGCGGCCATCCTCTCGGTGGACCACGGCGCGCCTGGATCGGATTCGACCTGTGCCATCATTGCGGTGAGCCGGGACCGAGCGTGCGCGGGCTGTTGCGCCAGCGCATTGAGGATAAGCGGCGTCCAGAACGGCAAGGCGCCGGTGACCGAACCCTGATCGCGCAGCAGCACCGTGATGAAATCGACAAGCTTGTGCGCGGCGGGGCTGAGCGGGACATAGGGCGCGCCCGACAGCCGCTCCATCACCGCAGGATCGATGCGCGCGGCATCGAGATCGAGGATGATCGCGCTGTGGGGTGCCGAGGCCTCGCCCACCTGCGAATGGGCGGCGCCCGCCCCGACAAAGGCGGCATGGCCCCGGTCGATCGCGCGTTCGCTGCCGCCGATATCCATGAACAGGCGCCCGCCGAGCGGCAGTACCAGCTGCGCGAAATCATGCCGATCGGCGCCGAGATCGACCGCATAGCTGCGTATATTGAGGTCGATATGCGGCGAGGCGTGCATGCGCCTTTCCTAACAGGAAGCGCCGCGCGCCGATAGCGGACTAGGCCGCTGCAAAGTTATCCACAGGCAGGAAAGCGTGGATTGCCGCGAAGGTACGGTCGATCGTCTGCTGTTTTTCCCCGACCGGCGCGACATAATGGATCGCGGCTTCGGCGGCCTCGCGTCCGGCGACCCGCGCGATCATCCATGCGGCCAGATATTGCGAGGCCATGCAGCCGCCCGCCGTTGCCACATTGCCATGCGCGACAAAGGGCGCGTCGATCACATCAACACCCGCCTCGATCACCCAGGGCTTGGTCGTGAGATCGGTGCAGGCAGGCAAGGTGCCGATCAGTCCGAGCTTTGCGAGCAGTAACGTGCCCGAGCACTGCGCGCCGACAAGCTGGCGGCGGGGATCGAGGCGGATGTGCGACAGCATGTCCGCATCGGCGGCGATCTCGCGCGTCCGGATCCCGCTGCCGATGAGGACGGCGTCTGCCTCGAAGAGGAAATCCATGTCCTTTTGCCGCGTGACGGTAACCCCGTTCATCGAGGTCACTTGCGCGGCGGGGGCGGTGATATGCGCGGCCCAGCCCTGCGCGCGCAGCCGATTGAGGATCGCGGCGGCGATGAACGAATCCAGTTCGTTGAACCCGTCAAATGTAAGCACCGCGATCTGCATGGTCTGTTCCTGATGTACGATAGTCGCGGCAACACCCGAATCCTGACTGGCAAACGGAAAACATGTCGCGCTGTGTTCCCACGGGTGGACGCAAGCGTGCCTCGGTGGCAACCGGGGGGCGAAAATAAAACCGGAGAGGAAGGCGAAAGGTGACATTCGGGCGCGATAACGAGGATCATGCGGGTAGTGGCAGGACAGTGTTGTTCGAGCCGTTCGCCGCAGGTGGGCTGGCCCTGTCGAGCCGGATTGTCATGGCCCCGATGGGGAGGGCGCATGCGCCGCAGGGGATAGCCGATGCACGCTATGCCGATTATTTCCGCAAGCGGATCGAGGGCGGAACGGGCCTGATCATCACCGGCGCGACCGCGATCGGCCATGACCTGGCCGACTATGACGGGACCGGGCCGCTTTTCCACGGCGATGCTTCGCTTGCGGCCTGGAGCGAGATCGTGGCGGCGGTGCATGCGGCCGGTGGCAAGATCATGCCGCAGCTCTGGCACACGGGGATGGCGCGGGTGACCGAGCGCTTTGCGAGCAGCGATGCGATCGGCCCGAGCGGTCTTGCGCTTGGCGATCTGGAAGGCGGGCAGCCAAGCGGCCGGGTGATGAGCCCTCGGGATCTGGAAGAGGTGCGGCAGGCCTATGCGGCGGCGGCGCGCACCGCGAAGGCGCTCGGTTTCGACGGGATCGAGATCCATGCCGGGCACGGTTTCCTGCTCGACCAGTTTCTTTGGGACGCGACCAACAGGCGCACCGACGATTATGGCGGCAGCGCGGAGAAGCGTGCGCGCTTCCCGGCGGAAGTGGTGGCGGCGTGCCGCGAGGCGGTGGGACCCGATTTCCCCATTTTGATGCGGATTTCGCAGTTCAAGATCGAGGCCTATGACGCGCGGATCGCCGACGATCCGGAAGAACTTGCGGCGCTGGTGCGGCCGTTGGCGGAGGCGGGTGTGGATGTTTTCCACTGCTCGCAGCGCGAGGTATGGGCACCGGCCTTTGCCGGCAGCACGCTCAATCTGGCGGGCTGGGTACGGCAGCTGACGGGCAAGCCCACCATCGCCGTCGGATCGGTGGGGCTGGGCGGGCTGTTCACCGAGGAAGAGGCGGCGCAGCCAACGGCGAGCCTGCCGCGGACGGCGCTCGCCCATCTGGGTGCGGTATGCGCGATGATGGACCGCGGCGAATTCGATCTGCTGGCGGTTGGCCGCTCGCTGCTGGCCGATGCCGATTGGGCGCAGAAGGTACGCGAGCACCGCGACGCGGAGATCCACGATCTGACGCTGGCGGCGCTGACCGAGATTTAGGGCGGTGGAAAACGGCTAAGGGGGGATCTAGGTCCCCCCTGGTCATGAGATCAGCGACCTTGTGAGCGCCAGCGCTTGATGACGCGGCCGAGGATATCGGCTTCGCCACCCGTTTCGCGCCACAGGTCGGAGAAGAGCGGATCGCTCGATGCCGGTCGGCGTTCGGGTTCCAGATTGTCGAAGGCGACACGGATCGGGATGGCGACGCCTTCGCCGCAGACGATGCATTCGCGGTTGCGCAGCGCTGCGATTGAATCGAGCATGCCCTTGGCGCCTTCGGGCATGGCGGCCTTGACGAAGGCCTGATCGCGTTCGTTGTTCAGGCGCATCGCGATGATCGTGCCGCATTGCGAGAGCACGCCTTCGGCAAGATCGGACGGACGCTGGGTGATGAGGCCGAGCGAGACGCCGTATTTACGGCCTTCCTTGGCGATGCGCTCAAGGATCTTGCGCACCGACGCCCCGGTGTTGACCCGGTCGGAGGGCACGTAGCGATGCGCTTCCTCGCAGACGAGCAGCACCGGGCGCTGCGGTTCCCCGCGCGACCAGATCGCATAGTCGAACACCATGCGGCTGAGCACGGCGACCACGACCGAGGTGATTTCCGACGGCACGCCCGACACGTCGATGATCGAAATCGGCTTGCCGTCGCCCGGCAGGCGGAAGATGCGCGCGAGGAAGTTCGCCATGCTGTCGGCCACGAGCATGCCCGAGAACATGAAGCTGTAGCGCGGATCGGCCTTGATCTCGTCGATCTTGGTCTTGAGGCGCATATAGGGGGCGCTGCTGCCGGCCTTGTCGAGCTTGCCCATTTCGGTCTGGAGGATCGAGGTGAGGTCGGACAACAGATAGGGGATGGGGCTGTCGACCGTGAGTTTCGAAATGCCCTCGGCCGCGCGGTTCTTGGCGCGCGCGGCGAGCAGGCACTTGGCGAGAATGTCGCGGTCGAGCTGCCCTTCATTGCCGCTGACGGTGACGAACACCTCGCAATGTTCCTCGAAGTTCATCAACCAATAGGGCATGGCAAGATTGTTGACGTCGTAGAGTGCGCCATTGTCCTTGAACGCCGCCGAATATTCGCCGTGCGGATCGATCATCACGATATGGCCCTCGGGTGCCATGTCGCAGATGCGGTGGAGGATGAGTGCGGCCGAGGTCGACTTGCCGGTGCCGGTCGAGCCGAGCAGCGCGAAATGCTTGCCCAGGAGGGAATCGACGAACAGCGCGCCGCGAATATCGCGCGTGGGATAGACGGTGCCGATCTCGATATGCGGGCGCTCGGCGGCGGCGTACATCTGGCGCATATCCTCGCTCGACACCGGATAGATGCGCGTGCCGGGGACGGGATAGCGGGTGATGCCGCGCCGGAACTGGGTGATGCGGCCGCTTTGCGTCGCTTCATTGCCTTCGCCCATGAAATCGATCTCGGCGATGATCAGGTCGGATGCCGCAGTATCGAAACGGAGTGTCTTCACATTGGCGACGAGCCATTGCACGCCGACACGCATCTTGATCTGGCTGCTGACCTGCCCGGCCATAGAAATGCTGGGATCGCCGTCAGCGGCGAGCTTCTTGAGCACATGGGCATCAAGCTCGATCCGGGCGCCCGACCCGGAGACCTCGATCACCTTGCCGATCTCCACCCCGTCAAAGGTGCCCGCCGGAGCCGTGTCCATCGACGGGGCGCTTGGCAGGGGAGGCGCGGCTGCGACCAGGGTTTCCGCGTCGCTACCGATATAATCATTCATTGAAAGCCATCCCCCTATGGACTCATCCGTTGTGCACGCCCGGTGCAGCTCGTTTCGTGAGCAGTAACGATATCAGGGTAAAGATATAATTGACCGCGTGCGCAGCCTTAGCCTTTGCGGAAAATGGCGCCCGCCGCCCAGCCGAGCAGCACCGACAGCGCGACCGCGACGAAGCCATAGGCAAAGGGGCTGTCTTCGGCGGCGGTGGCGACATAACGCTCGAAACCCGATTTGCGGATTTCGACATCGCGGCTGGCGCCCGCGATCACCCGGCCATTTTGGATCAGATAGGTTTCGGCGGTGTAGCGGCCAACGGGCACGCGCGCGGGGATGGGGATGCGGGCGCGGTAGAGCACGCCGTCGGTGATCTCGACATTATGCGCTTCCTCGACGAACAGGCCGGTGCGTTTGCGAAGATCGATCAGGCCGGTTTCGAACCGCTGCTGCTCGCCGGGAGAACCGATCTGCGAAGGCGAGAGCTGGAGATTGCTGAGCCCGAGTTCGAAGATCGAGGCGGTCCGTTCGTCGACCATTTCCTTGAGCGGGCGTGACGACGCCACGGCATAGAAGGCGGGGGCGGAACGAAAGCGCGCGCTGTCGGCATTGACCCAGATACCGACGATCTTCTGCTTTTCGCGGACGAGCACCGACTGGGTGGGGCCGCGCAGGATGACGGCGATATCGGCGGGCTTTTCGGGAATGCGGCCGCCGGGATAGAGGATCGCGCCAAAGGCGAGGAGTTCGGCACCGGTGAAGCTGTAGATGATCTCCACCTTGCGCTGCGACACGTCGGGCACCAGCACCGGCTCGGCGGCGCCGATCAGGAACGGCGCGGCGAGAAAAGCCAGCCAGAGTTTCATGACAGCGCCACCGAATAGATTTCATCGGGACGCCAGCCGAGCCCAAGCGCCATGCGGATCGCGACGAGCAACACCATCAGCGCAAGCAGCAGGCGCAGATATTCGGGCTTCATCTTCATCGCGAAGCGCGCGCCATATTGCGCGCCGGTGACGCTGCCGATCAGCAATAGCGCGGCGAGCACGATATCCACGGCCTTGGTGGTGGTGGCGTGGATCATCGTGGCGCCCATCGTCACGAACAGGATCTGGAAGAGCGAGGTGCCCACCACCACCTGGGTCGGCATGCCGAGCAGATAGAGCATGGCGGGGACCATGATGAATCCGCCGCCGACACCAAGGATCATCGTGAGAATGCCGGTGACCGCACCAAGGATGAGCGGCGCGAGCGGCGAGATATAGAGGCCCGAGCGGTAGAAACGCCAGCGCATGGGCAGCGCCGCGACCAGCGGATGGTGGCGGCGTTTCTTGACCTGAAGCGTTGTACCCGTGCGCATCGCCTTGATCGCGGAAAGGCTTTCCTTGGCCATTAATCCGCCAATGCCGCCCAGCATCACGACGTAAAGCAGCCCGATCGCGGTATCGATCTGGCCGGTTTCCTGCAGCAAGCGGAAAATGCCCGCGCCCAGAAAGGATCCGATCAACCCGCCGACGACCAAGACGATCCCCATGTGGAAATCGACACCGTTGCGCCGGACATGCGCGAACACCCCCGAAATGCTGGCACCGGTGACCTGGCTGGCGGCCGATGCCGCCGCGACCGTGGGCGGAATGCCGTAAAAGATAAGGAGCGGGGTGGTGAGAAAGCCGCCGCCGACGCCGAACATTCCCGAAAGCAGGCCAACCAGCCCGCCAAGCCCGATGATGACGAGCGCGTTCACGGAAATATTGGCGATGGGCAGGTAGATATCCATCCTGCGCTCAGGCCTAGCCCCTGATCGGATTCGGGGAAAGCCGCGATTTGCGCTCGATGTGCGGAATTAAGCTCTTTTTTCGAACGGACTTAGAAACTGCCGTCGAGCGTGACGGCCAACCCGGAATCGGGATGCGCGTTGCCGGCGACCCGCAACCGCCAATCCACCGCAATGCCGAGCGCCGTGTTGCCCTCCCCCAGCCGCAGCTTGAGGCGCGGCCCGATATCGAGCCGGGTGACATCGGGCTGGGCGGCCCCCCACAGACCGACCCCGACCATCGCGGCGACATGATCGCCCTTTTTGACGGGGCGGAGCAATGTGGCTGCGCCGTCGACAAAGCCGTCGCGCCGATGCGCACCCACGATGCCGGCCTGTGCATAGCTTTCGAGCTGGAACTTCTCGGGCAGGAGGACCGGGCCGACGCCGCCCGCCGCCATCAGCGCAAAGGCGTCGCGCCCGCCGCGATCCAGCCCGATGCGGCGTTCGGCGATGATGGTGAGCGGGAGTTCCGGCCTTGGGCGCCAGCTCAGCCCGATCGCGGCTTCGGCGCCACGACGGGTTTCGAGCGGCGCGGAGGCGCGCCCGGTGAGCGCAAGCGTGTCGGTCAGCCGATAATCGAGGCGCAGGCCTGCCTGCGAACCGCCCAACTGCCCGCCGCCAGCCAGACCGGGCGAGCCGCCCTCGCGCGCGAACACCCAGCCATAGCCGCTCCATCTGTTTGCACCGCGCGGCGCGGCGACCCGGGGATCGACCACGGCAAGGGGGATGGCAGGGGCGGGAGATGCTACCGAAGACGCCCCGGATGCGGCTTCGGTTGTTGGACGGACGGGCGGGAAGCGGAGCGCGGGCGAGGGGGCGCGATAGGATATAGAGGTCGGTTCGCGATGCGTGCGTTCAGCGGGCATATGAGCCTGCGCCAAATCGGGCGTCGGTATTGATCGGTGGATGGGGCGTGCGACGGGCGTGAAGCGGGCCGTCGCCTCGGTCTCTGACTTCTGCGCCATTGGGCTATCCATCAGCATCCAGGCGCGACCGCCGGTCCAGAGCAGCAGGACGCCGAGGACGAAGCGGATGGGGCGGGCGTTGAGCATGGCGCCGCCGTCACTCGACCGGTGCGATTTCGGGGAAGACATGCGCGGTCTTTCCCCATTCGACCGCGCCGCCGCGCCGCATCGTCAGATAGCGGGCAAGCGCCTTGCGTGCGGCGGCGATGGCGATGATGTTGGCGATGACCATCCGGGGCGGGACGCGCCAAGCCTCCCCCCAGCCATAGACGCGGTGGACGAACCAGATGCGCATCCCCATGCGCCAGAAGAGCAGCAGCGCGTTGGCGATGAGCAGCCACTGCATTGCCGCTGGAATGTCGAGCACCGTCTGCCCGGTGGCCGCGAACCAGGCCCAGCATAGCGCGGAGAGGAAAAGCCCGGCATAGGCGGCGCACAGGGTGAGGGCGGCGAGCGGCGCGCGGCGATCGCGTAAGCGCATCCAGAATTCGGCTAGGCCGCCCTGCCAGCCCAGCCGATCCCAGCCGGCGAGCGCGATCCCCGCCATCCAGCGTGATTTCTGATGGACCGCATCGGTGTAGCGCGCGGGGAAATGGGCGCGGACGGCGACGGGGGCGCCCCCCGGCGTGACGGGCACCGAGGCGAAGATGCCCGTGCCCCCAAGTGCGGCGATATGAAGGCCGAGCTCATAGTCTTCGGTCAGGCTTTCGCTGTCGAACGGTGCGCCGCCCTTGTCGTACGCGATGCGGCCGAGCGCGATCCGCGAAAAGGCGCAGCCGACCCCCGCCGATGGCACACTGGCGCCCATGATCTCACGTGTCGGCACGCCCTTGCCATGGCTTTCGGCAAACTCGTCGAGATAATGCCCGGACACCCAGCGGGATTGAGGATCGGCCAGCGGCAGGACGGGGATCTGGACAAGATCGAACCGCTCGATCAGCGTATCGAATATCCGCAGTTCGCCCGAATGGACGACATCTTCGGCGTCGTGGAGGATCACCGCCTTTGCGTTTTGCCCGCGCCAGGCTTCGTCGCGCTGGAGCGCGCGCCACAGTGCATTGAGGCAATCGGCCTTGGTGGTGGGGCCGGGGCGGCTGTTGATAACCATCCGCACCCGGGGATCGCCCGCCGCCACCTCGGCCACGGCGGCGATGGTTGCGCGGTCATTGGGGTAGGTGCCGACATAAAGCGTATAGTCGGGATGATCGAAGCGGCTGAGCGCGGTGCGCAGCATCCGGGCGATGACGGCGTCTTCGTGCCAGGCCGGGATGAAGATGACGAGCCATCCGGGCCGCCTCGGCGGGATCCAGTGGGCAAGGCTTGCACGCGGACGCTTCCGGTAGACGACCGTCCGCCGCCAGAAGGTGTTGAGGATCCACGCTATATCCACAAGCAGATCGTCGATGCCGCCGATCAGGAAGAATATGGCGGCAAACAGCACAAGTTCGCGCGCGACGATCGCCACCCCTGCAGCAATCAACGAAAGCTCTTCCATCCGATTTCCCCCGATTCGGATTTCGATGAGCTTCCGTAACAATTACGGGAATTGCAAGTTTTGCCAAAAAAACCCAATATTTGGCTGAATTTATTATCGCGGTGAATCAGCTCGCCCGTAGCTGAATGGAGATTTGAATGTTGAGTAAGGGTGTGCGCTTCGCGATTCTGGCGCTTGCACTTGCGCCGGTTGCCGCCTCGGGGGATCAGGCGCCGCAGGTGGAACTGGCGACACCCGGATCGGGCGATGGCGCGATCGAGCGGTTCACCATGCGCTTTTCGGCGGACATGGCGCCGCTTGGCGATCCGCGTGCCGCCGGCCCCGTGGCGGTTTCGTGCCCCATGGGCGGGGAGGGCCGTTGGATCGACACGCGCACCTTTGTCTGGGATTTCGAAAAGGCGCTGCCGGGCGGGGTGAGCTGCACCTTCAAGCTGAAGGACGGGCTGAAGACGCTGGCCGGGCAAGTGGTGGGCGGGCAGCGGAGCTTTACCGTCGACACCGGCGGACCATCGGTGCGCGCGGTGCTCCCCAATCGTTGGGACGATATCGAGGAGGACCAGCTTTTCCTCGTGGCCGCGAATGTGCGGCCTGATCCGGCCTCGGTGGCGCAGAACGGCTATTGTGCGGTGGACGGCGTTGGCGAGAAGATCGCGCTCGACGTTCTGGGGGCGGATGCGGTTGCCAAGGTGCTGAGCGGGCTTGGGCCCGACAGCTATGCCGTGACCAACTTCCTTGAACAGGCGGGGCTGCCGACGGCGATCCCATCGAGCGCGGCCGAACAGCAAAAGGCGTGGAGCACGATCACCGCGGTGAAATGCCGCCGCCCGCTGCCGGCCGGGCGCGACATGGCGCTGGTCTGGGGCCAGAATATCGAAGGCGCCGGGCGGCTGGCCGGGCGTGACCAGCGTTTCGACTTTACCGTGCGCAAGGAATTCGCGGCGCGCTTTGAATGCGCGCGGGTCAACCCGCAGGCCGGGTGTAACCCGGTCCAGAAGGCATGGGTGCGTTTCTCGGCACCGATCGCGACCGAGACGGCCAAGGCGATCCGGATCGAATTGCCCGATGGCAAGAAGATCAGCCCCAAGGTCGATAATAAGGGCGCGGCAACGGTGAGCGAAGTTGCGTTCGAGGCGCCGCTTCCCGCCGCGACCACGGCAAAGCTTGTTCTGCCCGAAGCGGTGAAGGACGAAAGCGGACGGGCGTTGACCAACCAGCAGCGTTTTCCGCTGGAGGTGCGCTTTGACGAAGCGCCCCCGCTGGTGAAGTTTTCCGCCGATTTCGGGATCATCGAGGCGCGCGAAGGCGGGGTGTTGCCGGTGACCGTGCGCAATGTTGAACCGGCGCTGCAGGGACGCAACCTGTCGGTGGGCGGCAATGCGCTGCGCGTCGACGGATCGGACGGGCAGATCGCCAAATGGCTGCGCGACATCGATGAAGCCGCCGAAAATGACCACCGCGCCGAAAAGCGCGGCGGTGAAGATGTGACCGTCAACTATACGGGCACGAAGGCGCTGATCGCGGGCAAGGGCGAGCCGCTCGACATCAAGCTGCCGGGCAAGGGCAAGGATTTCGAGGTGGTCGGAATCCCGCTCGGTAAGCCCGGATTTTATGTCGTCGAGCTGGCAAGCCCAAGGCTGGGCGAAGCGCTGCTGGGGCGCAAGGCGGTCCGCTATGTGACGGCGGGCGTACTCGTCACCAATATGAGCGTGCATTTCAAATGGGGGCGGGGCGCCTCGCTTGCGTGGGTGACCGCGCTCGACAGCGGCAAGCCGGTTGCCGGCGCGGATATACGCGTGACCGACAGCTGCAGCGGCAAGGCGCTGGCCACGGGCAAGAGCGATGGCGACGGCCGCGTGCTGCTGAAGGAACTGCCCGAACCCGAAACCTATGGCAGCTGCCGGAACGAGGACAGCGCGCACCCGCTGATGATATCTGCGCGCAAGGGCGATGATTTCAGCTTCACGCTTACCGATTGGGGCAAGGGCATCCGCCCCTATGATTTCGACCTGCCCTTTGGCTGGAGCGAAAACCGCGATCTGTTTCACACCGTGTTCGACCGCACGCTCATCCGTCAGGGCGAGACGGTCAACATGAAGCATGTCATGCGCAGCCCGGTGGCGGAGGGATTTCGCATGGCGGCCGCGTTCAACGGTGTGCTGAAGCTGAGCCACCGCGGATCGGGCACCGAATTCGAGCTGCCGCTTGTGATGGGCGCCGACGGCATCGGGGAAACGATGTGGACGGCGCCCAAGGGCGCGCCGATGGGCGATTATGATCTTGTCGTCCAGAAGGGCGACGAGACGATCTGGACCAGCCAGTCAGTGAAGGTGGATGAATTCCGCCTGCCGACGATGCGGGCGACGATTACCGGCCCCAAGGATGCGGCGGTGCGCCCCAAGCAGCTGCCGATAGACCTGTTCGTCGGTTATCTCTCGGGCGGCGGCGCGGCCAATCTGCCGGTGCGCGTGCGCACGGCTTTCACGCGTGGATATGACAGCGCCAAGGGCTGGGACGGCTGGCAATTCAACGGTCGCCCGGTCCAGGAAGGGACGGTGCCGCTGAACGGCGATGGCGAGGAAATCGAAAAGCCGCTGCCGCCCGCCCAGACAATCCCGGTCACGCTGAACGGAGAGGGGACGGCCAAGTCGACGATCGAGATTCCGGCGGTGATCGACACGATGACCGACATGGCGATCGAGATGGATTATGAGGACGCCAATGGCGAGATACTGACCGCCACGCGCCGCATACCGCTTTATCCCGCCGCGATCCGGGTCGGGATGAAGACCGATGGCTGGATGATGAAGGAAGACGATCTGCGGCTGAAGCTGGTTGCGCTCGATACGTCGGGCAAGCCGGTTGCGGGGCGGCGGATCGAGGTTGCGCTGTACAGCCGCGAGATACTTACGGCGCGGCGCCGACTGATCGGCGGTTTTTATGCCTATGACAACCAGGCGCGCACGACGAAGCTGAAGGAAGGCTGCTCGGTCAAGACCGATGCGCAGGGCCTTGCCGAATGCGCGCTCGATCCCGGCGTGTCGGGCGAGGTCTATGCCGTCGCCACGGTCGAGGATGATGACGGCAATATTGCCCGTGCGTCGACCTCGGTATGGCTGGCGGGGGAGGATGACTGGTGGTTCGGCGGCGACAATGGCGACCGGATGGACCTGATCCCCGAGCAGAAGGACTATAAGGCGGGCGATACCGCGCGCTTTCAGGTGCGCATGCCGTTCCGCGAGGCGACCGCGCTTGTCACGGTGGAGCGCGAGGGGGTGTTGTCGAGCTTTGTCACCACGCTGTCGGGCAAGGACCCGGTGGTCGAGGTGAAGATGCCGGGCAGCTATGCGCCCGATGTCTATGTTTCGGTGATGGCGGTGCGCGGCCGGGTGGGCGGTTTCAAGCTGTGGCTTGCCGATCTGGCGCGCCGTTGGAACCTGCCCTTCTTCTCGCGCGAGGGGGCGAGCCCCACCGCACTGGTTGATCTGGCCAAGCCGAGCTACCGATTGGGCATCGCCAAGGTTTCGGTCGGCTGGGAGGAATATCGCCTAGGTGTGAACGTGAAGGCCGACCGCGACAAATATTCGGTGCGCGACACCGCGCAGGTCGATGTGACGGTGAACCGCCCCGACGGCAAACCCGCAGCATCGGCCGAGATCGCGTTTGCGGCGGTGGATGAAGCGTTGCTGCAGCTTTCCCCGAATGACAGCTGGAAGATGCTCGACGCGATGATGGATGAGCGCCCGCTTTCGGTGCTGACCTCAACCGCGCAGACTCAGGTGGTTGGTAAGCGCCATTATGGCCGCAAGGCGGTGGAGGCCGGGGGCGGCGGGGGCGGTGATCTGTCCCAGCTAAACCGCGAGGATTTCCGCCCCGTTCTGTTGTGGAAAGGACGCGTCAAGCTCGATGCGCAGGGCAGGGCGCGGATCCCGGTGACGCTGTCGGATTCGCTTTCGTCCTTCCGCCTTGTCGCGATTGCGACCGATGGCCCCAATCTGTTCGGCACGGGCGAGACGACGGTGCGCACGGCGCAGGATCTGACGATCTTTTCGGGGCTGCCGCCCCTGGTGCGGACCGGCGATTATTACGGCGCCAGCTTTACGCTGCGCAACGCGTCGGACCGCGCGATGAAGGTGACGGCCACGGTGAAGGTGAACCCCGGCGTGGCCGTGGGCGCGCCGCTGACCGTGATGCTGCCGCCGGGCCGCGCCGCGCCGGTGACGTGGAACCTGCCCGCACCCGCCGGGGTCGACACGCTGGAATGGACCGTCGAGGCGAAGGCCGAAGACGGCCGCGCGGTCGACCGGCTGGTCGTGTCGCAGGATGTTGTGCCTGCGGTGCCCATCGAAACCTGGGCCGCGTCGCTCGTCCGCGTGAACGAAGGCGGCGTCCAACTGCCGATCACGGCACCCAAGGGCGCGCTTCCCAATATGGGCAGCGTCGATATCCGCCTGTCCGATACGCTGGCGCCGCCAATGGCGGGGGTGCGCGATTATATGGCCGCCTATCCCTATAGCTGTTTCGAACAGCAGCTTTCGCGCGCGATCGTGCTGGGCGATGCGGGGGCCTGGGGGCGGCTGGCGGGCGAATTGCCCGCCTATCTCGATAGTGACGGGCTGGTCCGCTACTTCCCGACCGAGCAGTTGCAGGGATCGGAGGCGCTGACCGCCTATGTCCTGTCGGTGACGGCGGAAATGGGCTGGCAGATCCCCGAAAGCGCCAAGGCGCGGATGGAGCGCGCGATGATGGCGGTGATCGACGGTCGCCTGACGCGCGAGGCGCAGTGGTCGGGCGATGACCGGCTGACCCGCATCGCCGCGCTGGCGGCACTCGCACGCAACGGCGCTGCGACCCCGCAGATGATCGGGCAGATCGGCCTTGCCCCGCAGGACATGCCGACCAATGTGCTGGCAGACTGGCTGGTGACGATCGACCGGACGCAAGGGCTGTCCAATGCCGGTCAGCTTTGGGCTGCGGCCGAACAGGTGCTGCGCCAGAGGCTGGTTTATGAAGGATCGCGTATCGACCTTACCGACAGCGGCACCGCCCCGTGGTGGATGATGTCGTCGGGCGACGAGATGGCCGTGAAGGCGCTGATCGCGACGATTGGGAAACCCGGCTGGCAAGATGATAGCGGCCGGATGATGATGGGCACGGCGATGCGCCAGCGTCGCGGCCATTGGGATACGACAACGGCCAATGCCTGGGGCGCCCTTGCGGTGCGCCGCTTTGCCGCTGCTTATCCCGCCACCGCGATTGCCGGGACGACGAGCGTCTCGCTCGGCGAACAGGCGCTCAGCCGTGGCTGGCCGCAAAAGGCGGATGCGGCGCCGCTGCGCCTGAAACTGCCCGCGGCCCAGGCGCCGCTGATCCTGAACCAATCGGGCGGGGCGGGGCCATGGGCGATGGTTTCGGTGCGGGCCGCGGTTCCGCTGACGCAGCCCCTGTCGGCCGGCTATAAGCTTGCCCGCAAGGTGGATGTGATCCAGCAGAAGGTGAAGGGCCGGCTGACGCGCGGCGATGTGCTGCGCGTGACGATTACCGTCGATGCCAGCGCGGAACGCAACTGGGTGGTTGTCAACGATCCGGTGCCGCCGGGCGGCACGATCATCGGCGGCCTGGGTGGGCAGTCCGCCATGCTCGCCGAAGAGGGCGGGGCGAATGCGCAGGGCGTTCAGCCCAGCTATGTCGAGCGCGGCAAGGATGCGTGGCGCGGTTATTTCGAATGGGTGCCGCGCGGCCAGTTCACCGTGTCCTATGCGGTGCGCCTGAACGGATCGGGCCGGTTCAGCTTGCCGCCGACGCGGGTGGAGGCGCTCTATTCGCCCGATATCCGCGCAGCGGTGCCGAACGCACCAGTAACGGTGGTGCTGCAGTGAGGCGAGGGAAGGACCGGTCTTGAAGGGCATGGCCGGGGTGAAGGCGATGTGGCAGCGCTGGCGACGCTGGCCGTGGAAGGTCCGGCTTGCGGCAGGCGGGGCTGGCACCGGTTTCGCGCTGTTCACCGCCGGATGGTTCGCCACCTTGCCCCCGCCCATGCCCGATTATGCGACGGTGCGGGGCGAATGGCGGCCGAGCGAGGCGTGGCTGTACGATCGCCACGGCGTGTTGATCGACAGCATGCGCGTGGATTTCGCCGCGCGGCGGCTGGATTGGACCCCGCTCGACAAGATCGCGCCGATTGTGGGCGAAACGCTGATGGCATCCGAGGATCGCCGGTTCATGCAGCACCGCGGCGTCGACTGGTTCGCGATGGCGGGATCGGTGCGTGCGCGTTTTCAGGGCAACCGCCCGCGCGGCGCCAGTACGATCTCCATGCAGTTGGCGGGCTTTCTGGCGCCCGCGCTTCAGGCACCCGGCACGCGCGGCTGGCGGGACAAGGCGCGCCAGATGCGCGCGGCGTGGATGATCGAAAACCGCTGGAGCAAGGACGAGATTTTGGAGGCCTATCTGAACCTTGCCGGGTTCAGGGGGGAAGCGCAGGGGATCGGGGCGGCGGCGCTGGGCCTGTTCGGCAAGACGCCGGATGCCTTGTCGCAAACCGATGCAAGGCTGCTTGCGGCGTTGCTCCCGCGCCCACGCGCCGGGCCGCAGGAACTGGGGCGGCGCGCCTGCGCGCTTGCGGGGGCCGGGGAATGCCCGGCGATCCGGGCCGCGGCTATCGACATGCTCGGCCCGGTGCGACGGTTGGCGCTCGATCCCGGCCTGGCGCCGCATCTGTCTCAGCGGCTTTTGACCGAGGCGGGCATGAAGGTGACGACGACGCTCGATGCCCGCACCCAGCGGATCGCCGCTGGCGCGCTCGTTCGCCAGTTGCAGGGCTTGGGGAGCGACCGCGCGCGCGACGGTGCTGTTGTCGTTGTCGACAACGCCAGCGGCGATGTTCTGGCCTATGTCGGCGGGGTGGGCGGTGGATCGACCGCGCCGGCGGTGGACGGCGCCAATGCGTATCGGCAGGCAGGTTCGACGCTCAAGCCCTTCCTCTATGCGCAGGCGCTGGAGCACGGTTATCTCACCGCCGCGTCGATCCTTGATGACAGCCCGGTTCAGCTCGATACGGCATCGGGCCTGTACGTGCCGCAAAATTACGATCGCGATTTCAAGGGGCCAGTGTCGGTCCGTAGCGCCTTGGCGGGATCGCTCAACGTGCCCGCCGTGCGCACGCTGCTGTTGACCGGGGTCGACAGTTTCCGCGACCGGCTGTGGGACAGCGGCTATCACGGGCTGACCGAGGACGGCCAATATTACGGCTTCTCGCTCGCGCTCGGTTCGGCCGAGGTGACGTTGATGGAGCAGGCGGCGGCCTTCCGGGCGTTGGCGCTGGGGGGGAATTGGTCCCCCATCCGTCTGAAGCCCGATGAAAAGCGCGAAAAGCCGCGACCCGTCTATACCCCGCAGGCCAGCTGGATCGTCGCCGACATGATGGCCGACCCCGACGCCCGCGCCCGCGCCTTCGGGCTCGACAGCGCACTGCGCCTTCCGTTCTGGGCGGCGGTGAAGACCGGCACCTCAAAGGCGATGCGCGACAATTGGTGCATCGGCTTTTCCGATCGGTTCACCGTGGCGGTCTGGATCGGCAATCTCGAGGGCGATTCCATGCGCGCGGTTTCGGGGACCAGCGGGGCAGCACCTGTGTGGCGCGACGTGATGCGCGCGCTCCATGCCGACCAACCGGGCCGTGCACCAGCGATGCCCAGCGGGGTCGAGACGCGGCGTGTGGCTTTTGCGGGGGGCATTGAACCGGCGCGGACCGAATTTTTCCTGCGCGGCACCGGGCAGGCGCTGATGGGAACTGCACCCGCCACGGCACGCCGCCCCCGGATCGTCAGCCCGGTTGCGGGCAGCGTCTATGCGATCGATCCGGATATTCCGATCGATCGCCAGCGCATGGCGGTACAGGTGACGGGCGAAGTGACCGGGCACCGCCTTGTGCTCGATCGGCGCGATCTGGGGGCGGCCGATGCGCGCCCCCTTGTGCTTGCCGGGCCGGGATCGCACCGGCTGCAACTGATCGATCCGGCGGGCAAACCGGTCGACAGCCTTATGTTCACGGTTCGCTGACGGGTGCGGGAATAAGCCAGCGCAGTTCGGGGTTTCCCTGCGCCGCTTCTGCACGAACACCCTTTTCGGTCAGTGCGGCGATGATGGCGTCCCGGGTTGCTGTCGGGCCGGATACGCCGACGGGCAGGTTCAGCCGGGCGGCTGCCCATGCAACCACTGCGACTGCCGACTCATCGGGCTTGCCTTCGCGCACCGGCATATCGGGAAGCGGAGCCGCAGGCGGGATCAGCGCGATTTTCCAGTCTGGCTCGGTCGCCGCCACCCGCTGTTCAAGCGTGTAGTAGGTGGCAAGGCCCGCGCCTGGCAGCGGCGTTGCCGTGACGAAGGCACGCTTCTTTTGTTGATCGACAAGGACGGCATCGGGGCTGACGCCGCTGACCAGCGCGAGGCGGGCGGCGACATCGCTGATCTTCTGTTCCTGCAAGCGCTGTTGATCGCTCGTCTGCGCCTGGGCGATTTGTGCAGCCTCGGCAGCGCCGGTACCGGCGTTGATGCGGATTTGCTGAAGGGACACTTCGACAGGGCGGTGGAATAGCTGGGTCAGGGTCGTGGTGACATGGCGTTCCGCAGCGCCCTGATATTCGGGGGTCAGCATCGTCGCGGAAACGCGGAGGGGTTCTGCGCCAAAATCGAAGTCGACCTGACTGATCCGCGCCCTTGCCGGAAAATTGCTGCTGATGACGTCGCGCGCCTGCCGTGATGCGACCGCCTCCCACGCGATCTGGCGCAGGGTGATGCCGAGCGGCACCGCAAGCACAAGCAACAGGCCGAGGATGACGGCCGACTGGATCAGCGTTTGCTTGGGCGAAAGGCGCGGTCCGAAACCATAGAGCCGTGCCATGACGGCGGCCGATACCGCGATGGTCACGAAGTTGGTGATGAACAGCAGGAGCGCGCCCGAAAATACCGTGCCGTTCCAGGTGGCAAGGCCGAAGCCGACCACCGCAAGCGGGGGCATCAACGCGGTGGCGATCGCCACGCCAACCACGGTGCCGGCGCGGGCGCGGATCATCGCATAGGCACCTGCCAGCGCCGAAAACAGCGCAACCACAAGATCGAACAGGTTGGGCCGCGTCCGCGCCGCGATTTCACTTGTGACATTCTGCAGCGGCGAGAGCGCAACGACCAGCGCGCAGAAGAGCACGGCGAGCAACGTGCCGCCGGCAAGCGCGCTCAAGGTTCGACGGATTTCGGCGGCATCGAACGTCGCCAGCGCGAAGCCCAGTCCGATGATTGGCCCCATGAGCGGGGAAATGAGCATTGCCCCGATGACAACTGCCGGGGAGGAGAGCAGCAGACCGAGAACCGCGATGCCAGCGGACATGAGAATCATGAAGGCATAGCGCGCGTCCCAGCCAGCTTCCTCGCGCACCTTGGCGAGAATTTCTTCATGCTCGACGCTCTTGATCACGTTGATCCGCCACCAGCGGCGGATGAGCATGGGAAGGTCGCCGGAGCGCGGGCTGGGGCGGGCGGCGTCGGTTTCGGTCATCAATTGTCCCTTCGCGGCAGGCTTTGCACCGGCCTTAAAGTGTTTTCACCACGGCCTCCAGCCGTTAGGAGTTGGGGGGACATGGTAAATCGACTGGACAGACAACGAGTTCGTACGCGTTCGGCGCTGCGGGCATTTCTGGAAAATGAGGCTGCAGGCGGTATCGTCCTGATGGTTGCGGCCGCAGTTGCGATGGTGATCGCGAACAGCCCGCTTGCCGACGCCTACCACCATCTATTGCATGCAGAGACCGGCCCGGTGCTCAGCGACAAGCTGGGGCCGATGACGGTGCATCTGTGGATCAATGATGCGTTGATGGCGGTGTTCTTCTTTCTGGTGGGCCTCGAGATCAAGCGCGAGTTCGTCGACGGCCGCCTTGCAAGCTGGGAACAGCGGCGCCTTCCGGTGATTGCCGCCGCCGCGGGCATGGGGGTTCCGGCGCTCATCTATCTGGCCTTTGCCGGGGGGACGGCGGGTCTGTCGAACGGCTGGGCGATTCCGGCGGCGACCGACATTGCCTTTGCGATCGGTGTGCTGGCGCTGCTCGGCAGCCGCGCGCCGACCTCGCTCAAACTGTTCCTCACCACCGTGGCGATTGTCGACGATATGGGCGCGGTCGCGATCATCGCGGTGGCCTATACGGCGAGCATCAACGGTGCGGCGCTGTTTGCCGCGGCGGCCATTCTGGGCGTGATGTATGTCATGAACCGCAGTGGCGTGCGCGTGTTGTGGCCGTATATTACCGGCTTTGTCCTGCTGTGGCTGGCGGTGCTGCTGTCCGGCGTCCATGCCACCATTGCGGGCGTGCTTGCCGCAATGACGATCCCGATCATCCAGACGCCGGGGCAGCCCGATGCCGAAGACTCACCGCTTCACCGGCTTGAACACGGGCTTCAGCCCTGGGTGGCCTTTGCGATCGTGCCGGTGTTTGGTTTTGCGAATGCCGGCGTTTCGCTTGAGGGCGTGGGCATCGAGCAGCTTCTCGCGCCCTTGCCGCTGGGGATCGCGGCGGGGCTGTTCTTCGGCAAGCAGATCGGCATTTTCGCCAGCATCTGGCTGGCCGTGAAACTGGGTGTCGGATCGCGGTTGCGCGGTGCTACCTGGCTCCAGGTATACGGCGTTGCGCTGCTGTGTGGAATCGGCTTCACGATGAGCCTGTTCATCGGGGCGCTGGCTTTCCCGGGGCAACCCGAGCTGATCGATCAGGCCAAGCTGGGCGTGTTGCTGGGTTCGCTCCTTTCCGCGTTGGGCGGGCTTGCAGTGCTGCGCTTTGCCGCGCTTCATCCCGAGCACGCGGCCGAAGAAAGCGCGCAGGATGCCGAAATCGAGCGCGACGGCGACGTTCGAACCATCGAATGGAAGACGCACTGACAGGCGAGGGGGGTGGGGGTTCGGCCCTGCAATTTCGGGCATTCGAATCCCATTGACCCCCTTCGACTCCAGCGTTATAGGCCGCCCCTGCTTAAGAAAAGGATGCCGGATTCTCGTCCGGGTCAAACGCCTTTCCTCGGGCTGAACATAGAGCTTGAACATTGCTGATGCGTGTGAAGGCCTGGGGGGCCAGTAAATGGTCGCCAAGGTCTCTTTTTTGCATTTTTGATAGCGCAGGCTTTGGCAAAGTAACTTAGAAGGTGAAGGCTTCATGCCAACAATCAATCAGCTGATCCGCAAGGGTCGCGAACCGCAGAAGGCCAAGTCAAAGGTCCCTGCAATGGATGCGAACCCGCAAAAGCGTGGCGTTTGCACCCGCGTTTATACGACGACCCCGAAAAAGCCGAACTCGGCACTTCGTAAGGTGGCAAAGGTTCGTCTGACGAACCAGCGCGAAGTCATCACTTACATCCCCGGTGAAGGCCATAACCTTCAGGAGCACTCGGTAGTGCTGATCCGTGGCGGCCGCGTACGCGACCTTCCCGGTGTCCGTTACCACGTTCTTCGCGGCGTGCTCGACACGCAGGGTGTCAAGGATCGCAAGAAGAGCCGTTCGAAGTACGGCGCGAAGCGTCCCAAGTAAGAAGGTAGGCTGAGACATGTCACGTCGTCGTCGTCCCGAGAAGCGGGAAATCTTGCCTGATCCGAAGTTCGGAGATCAGGTTCTTTCGAAATTCATGAACAGCGTGATGCAGGACGGCAAGAAGGCCGTCGCTGAAGGCATCGTCTATGGCGCGCTCGACACCGTCGAAGCGAAGGCCAAGAAGGATCCCATCGGCGTTTTCCATGACGCGCTGAACAATGTGAAGCCGGGCATCGAAGTGCGCAGCCGCCGCGTCGGTGGTGCGACCTACCAGGTTCCGGTTGAAGTGCGCACCGAGCGCGCCCAGGCGCTGGCCATTCGTTGGCTGATCGCTGCCGCGCGTGCCCGTTCGGAAAACACCATGTCGGCCCGCCTTTCGGGTGAGCTGCTGGATGCTGCGAACAATCGCGGTAACGCCGTGAAGAAGCGCGAAGATACGCATCGCATGGCCGAAGCGAACCGCGCCTTCTCGCACTACCGCTGGTAATAATAAGCCGGGTGGCAGCAATGCCACCCGGCCATGGAGTTTAAGATCATGGCACGCAGCCATCCGCTCTCGCGGTACCGCAATATCGGCATTATGGCGCACATCGACGCTGGCAAGACCACGACGACTGAGCGCATTCTTTATTACACCGGCAAGTCGCACAAGATCGGCGAGACCCATGAGGGTACCGCGACGATGGACTGGATGGAGCAGGAGCAGGAGCGTGGCATCACGATCACCTCCGCTGCTACGACGTGCTTCTGGCGCGGTGATGATGGCAAGGGTGAAGAACACCGCATCAACATCATCGACACGCCCGGTCACGTGGACTTCACCATCGAAGTGGAGCGTTCGCTTCGCGTTCTCGACGGTGCGGTCGCTGCGTTCGACGGTGTTGCCGGCGTTGAGCCGCAGTCGGAAACCGTGTGGCGTCAGGCTGAAAAGTATCACGTGCCCCGCATGTGCTACGTCAACAAGCTCGACCGCACCGGTGCGAACTTCCTGCGTTGCGTGGACATGATCAAGGATCGTCTGGGCGCCCGCCCGGCGGTTCTCTATCTTCCCGTCGGCATCGAGGGTGGCTTCAAGGGTCTGGTCGATCTGGTGCACAACCGCGCCATCATCTGGCTCGATGAATCGCTGGGCGCGAAGTTCGAATATCGCGACATTCCCGAAGACATGGCTGACGAAGCCGCTCAGTTCCGTTCGGAGCTGATCGAAATGGCCGTCGAGCAAGACGACGCCGCCATGGAAGCCTATCTGGAAGGCAATGAGCCCGACGTCGCGACGCTGAAGAAGCTGCTCCGCAAGGGTACGCTCAACTTCTCGTTCGTTCCGGTTCTCTGCGGCTCGTCGTTCAAGAACAAGGGTGTTCAGCCCCTGCTCGACGCCGTTGTCGACTATCTGCCGTCGCCGCTCGACATTCCGGCGGTCCAGGGCGTCAAGCTCGACGGCGAAACCCCCGACGAACGTCCGGCGGACGACGCTGCGCCGATGTCGGCGCTCGCGTTCAAGATCATGAACGACCCGTTCGTCGGCTCGCTCACCTTCGCGCGCATCTATTCGGGCAAGCTCGAAAAGGGCTCGGTCCTGAACTCGGTGAAGGAAAAGAAGGAAAAGATCGGCCGTATGCTCCTCATGCATGCGAACAGCCGTGAAGACGTCGAAGAAGCGTTCGCTGGCGACATCGTCGCAATTGCGGGCCTGAAGGAAACGACGACTGGTGACACGCTGTGTGCATCGTCGGCGCCGATCATCCTCGAGCGTATGGAATTCCCTGAGCCGGTTATCGAGCTTTCGGTGGAACCCAAGACCAAGGCCGACCAGGAAAAGATGGGCCTCGCGCTCAACCGCCTGGCTGCTGAAGATCCGTCGTTCCGCGTGTCGACCGACCATGAATCGGGCCAGACGATCATCAAGGGCATGGGTGAACTTCACCTCGAAATCCTTGTCGATCGCATGAAGCGCGAATTCAAGGTCGAAGCGAATGTCGGTGCGCCGCAGGTGGCTTATCGCGAATATCTCGCGAAGAAGGTCGATCTCGACTACACCCACAAGAAGCAGTCGGGTGGTTCGGGTCAGTTCGGTCGCGTCAAGGTGACGGTTGTCCCCGGCGAGCGCGGTTCGGGCTTCCAGTTCTTCGACGAGATCAAGGGCGGTAACATCCCCCGCGAATATATTCCTTCGGTCGAGAAGGGCATGCGCGAAACGGCTGAAACCGGCTCGCTCATCGGCTTCCCGATCATCGACTTCGAAGTTCACCTGACGGACGGCGCGTACCACGACGTCGACTCGTCGGCGCTGGCATTCGAAATCGCAGGCCGTGGCGCGATGCGCGAAGCGGCACAAAAGGCCGGCATCAAGCTCCTCGAGCCGATGATGAAGGTTGAGGTTGTAACGCCCGAAGACTATCTGGGCGATGTTATCGGTGACATGAACTCCCGTCGTGGGCAGATTCAGGGCACTGACAGCCGCGGCAACGCGCAGGTTGTTGAAGCAATCGTCCCGCTGGCCAACATGTTTGGCTATGTGAACCAGCTCCGCTCGTTCACGCAGGGTCGTGCGCAGTACACCATGCAGTTCTCGCATTACGACGAAGTCCCGGCGAACGTCGCCGAGGAAGTAAAGGCGAAGCTCGCCTGATTTTAAATTTGAGCCATTGAGCTTGGGACAGAAAGACGAGGGTTATATAAATGGCGAAAGCTAAGTTTGAGCGGACCAAACCGCACTGCAACATCGGCACCATCGGTCACGTTGACCATGGCAAGACGTCGCTCACCGCGGCGATTACGAAGGTTCTCGCTGAAACCGGCGGCGCCACCTTCGTTGACTATGCAAACATCGACAAGGCTCCGGAAGAGCGCGAGCGTGGCATCACCATCTCGACCAGCCACGTCGAGTATGAAACCGAAAACCGTCACTACGCACACGTCGACTGCCCGGGTCACGCTGACTATGTGAAGAACATGATCACCGGCGCGGCCCAGATGGACGGCGCGATCCTCGTGGTGAACGCTGCTGACGGTCCGATGCCGCAGACCCGCGAGCACATCCTGCTCGCGCGTCAGGTTGGCGTTCCCGCACTGGTCGTCTTCCTCAACAAGGTCGACCAGGTTGACGACGAAGAACTGCTTGAACTCGTCGAACTCGAAGTTCGCGAACTGCTTTCGTCGTACGACTTCCCGGGTGACGACATCCCCGTCGTTCGCGGTTCGGCACTCGCCGCTCTTGAAGACAGCAACGCAGCCATCGGCCGCGACGCCGTTCTGAAGCTGATGCAGGAAGTCGACAACTACATCCCGCAGCCCGAGCGTCCGGTTGACAAGCCCTTCCTGATGCCGATCGAAGACGTGTTCTCGATCTCGGGTCGTGGTACGGTTGTGACCGGTCGTGTCGAAACCGGCATCGTCAAGGTTGGTGAAGAAGTCGAAATCGTCGGCATCCGCGACACCAAGAAGACGACCGTCACCGGCGTTGAAATGTTCCGCAAGCTGCTCGACGAAGGTCGTGCAGGCGACAACATCGGCGCGCTGATCCGTGGCGTCGGCCGTGAAGACGTTGAGCGTGGCCAGGTTCTCGCAAAGCCGGGTTCGATCACCCCGCACACCGAGTTCTCGGCAGAAGTCTACGTCCTGTCGAAGGACGAAGGTGGCCGTCACACGCCGTTCTTCGCGAACTATCGTCCGCAGTTCTACTTCCGTACCACGGACGTGACCGGCGAAGTGATCCTCCCCGAAGGCACCGAAATGGTGATGCCGGGCGACAACATCACCCTCTCGGTGAAGCTGATCGCTCCGATCGCTATGGATCCGGGTCTTCGCTTCGCAATCCGTGAAGGCGGTCGTACCGTCGGCGCAGGGGTTGTCGGAACGATCACAAAGTAATATAGGCACCTCCGCCGCCCGATTCTCCCTGGGGGAATCGGGCGGCTCGCCTTTTCATATGATTTGGTGAATCCTTCCTTCGGGGGGGATTTTTTGGCTCTTTCGCATCGGTAGTGGAAATGGAAACGCAGAATATCCGCATTCGCCTGAAGGCGTTCGATCATCGTGTGCTCGATCAGGCAACCGGCGACATCGCCGAAACGGCTCGCCGTACCGGTGCCCTTATCCGTGGTCCCATTCCTCTTCCGACGCGCATCGAGAAGTTTACGGTGAACCGCGGTCCGCACATCGACAAGAAGTCGCGCGAGCAGTTCGAAGTCCGCACGTACAAGCGTCTGCTTGATATCGTGCAGCCGACGCCCCAGACGGTTGATGCGCTGATGAAGCTCGACCTCGCCGCTGGCGTGAACGTCGAGATCAAGCTGGCCTGAGCCGGCACGAGATTTAGGGATACCGCGCGGTAACGCCGCGGTCTGCGTCCCCCGCTCTCCCTTTCACGGGATTGGCCCAAGCGGGGGCTCGTATCAAAATTTGGGCTAGCACGCCCACGGAATGGTTCCGTGGGCCTCTGTATAAGGAGCATTGATCATGCGCACTGGCGTGATCGCTAAGAAAATCGGGATGACCCGCCTCTTCCAGGACGATGGCCGCCACGTGCCCGTCACCGTCCTGTCGCTGGAAGGCTGCCAGGTCGTTGCGCGCCGTGAAACGGAGCGCGACGGCTATGTTGCTGTTCAGCTGGGTGCGGGTTCCGCGAAGGCGAAAAACGTATCGAAGCCCGTTCGCGGGCATTTTGCCAAGAACGAAGTTGAGCTGAAGGCGCGCGTCGCCGAGTTCCGCGTGTCGGAAGACGCGCTGCTCGATGTCGGCGCCGAGATTTCGGCCGACCATTTCGTTCCGGGTCAGCTTGTTGACATCGCCGGTCAGACCCAGGGTAAGGGTTTTGCCGGTGCTATGAAGCGCTGGGGCTTCGGTGGTATGCGTGCATCGCACGGCGTGTCCATCACCCACCGTGCCCATGGTTCGACGGGTAACCGTCAGGATCCGGGCCGCGTCTTCAAGAACAAGAAGATGGCAGGTCACATGGGTGACCGTCAGCGCACCCAGCAGAACCTTGAAGTCGTCTCGACCGATGTCGAGCGTGGCCTCATCTTCGTGAAGGGCTCGGTGCCCGGCTCGAAGGGCGCCTGGCTCCTCGTCAAGGACGCCGTCAAGGTCTCGCGTCATGGCGAAGCTCCTTATCCGGCAAGCCTGAAGGCTGCCAATTCCAACAACGACGCTCCCGCGGAAACTCCGGCTGAAGCCGCTGCTCCCGTCGAAGCGACCGAAGGCCAGGAGGGCTAAGCCGTGAAGGTCAAGGTTCAAACCCTCGACGCCAAGGGCAACGGCGAAATCGAACTCAAGGACGAAATCTTCGGTCTTGAGCCGCGCGCCGACATTCTGCACCGCGTCATCACCTGGCAGCTGGAAAAGCGTCGTGGCACGGCTCGCGGAACCCGCGAACGTAGCGATGTCGCACGCACCGGCAAGAAGTTCGGTCGCCAGAAGGGCGGCGGTACGGCTCGTCACGGCGATCGCCGCGCTCCCGTCTTCATCGGCGGTGGTAAGGCTCACGGTGCCCGCGTTCGCGACTTCAACCCGTCGCTGAACAAGAAGATCCGTACGCTCGGCCTCAAAATGGCTCTGTCGTCGAAGGCGCAGGCCGGTCAGTTGGTCATCATGGACAGCATCGCTGTTCAGGACGGCAAGACCAAGGCGCTTGCGGCTGATCTCGCCAAGCTCGGCTTCGGCAAGACCGCGCTCGTGATCGACGGCGACGCCGTTGAGAACAGCTTCGCACTCGCATCGGCCAACCTGCACGCCGTAAACGTGCTCCCGGCAATCGGCGCGAATGTGTACGACATTCTGAAGCACGACACGCTGGTGCTGACCCGCGCCGCTGTTGAAAAGCTGGAGGCCCGTTTCAATGGCTAAAAAGCAGGCAACCGCGATCGACAACCGTCACTTCGACGTCGTTGTTGCGCCCGTCATCACCGAAAAGTCGACCCTCCTGTCCGAGCACAACGCAGTTGTGTTCAAGGTGGCGAACGACGCATCGAAGCCGCAGATCAAGGCGGCCGTCGAAGCGCTGTTCGACGTCAAGGTCACCGGCGTGAACACGCTGGTCGCCAAGGGCAAGACGAAGCGCTGGAAGGGCAAGCCCTACCGTCGCTCCGACGTGAAGAAGGCGATCGTGACGCTGGCCGAAGGTCAGTCGATCGACGTCACCACCGGGATCTGAGGGCAGATAGATGGCACTCAAGCAGTATAACCCGACGAGCCCGGCCCGCCGTGGCCTGATCCTCGTCGACCGTTCGGGCCTGTTCAAGGGGCGCCCCGTAAAGGCGCTTACCGAAGGCAAGAGCAAGACCGGTGGCCGCAACAACAAGGGCCATATCACCTCGCGTGGTATCGCTGGCGGTCACAAGCAGAAGTATCGCATCATCGACTTCAAGCGTCGTAAATGGGATATGCCGGCGACCGTGGAACGGATCGAATATGATCCCAACCGCACCGCATTCATCGCGCTTGTGAAGTATGAAGACGGTGAACTGGCATATATCATCGCGCCGCAGCGTCTGGGCGTTGGCGACGTTGTCGTCGCCGGCAAGAAGACCGACGTGAAGCCGGGCAACGCGATGGAACTGGGTCAGATGCCGGTCGGCACCATTGTCCACAACGTGGAAATGAAGCCGGGCAAGGGCGGTCAGATCGCCCGTTCGGCAGGCACCTATGTCCAGGTCGTTGGTCGTGACAGCGGTCTCGTGATCGTTCGCCTGAACTCGGGCGAGCAGCGCTACATTCGTGGCGAGTGCATGGGCACGGTTGGCGCGGTTTCGAACCCCGACAACTCGAACCAGAACCTCGCAAAGGCCGGCCGCAATCGCTGGCTCGGCAAGCGCCCGCTGACGCGTGGTGTTGCGAAGAACCCGGTCGACCACCCGCACGGCGGTGGTGAAGGCCGGACCTCGGGCGGTCGCCATCCGGTGACGCCGTGGGGCAAGCCGACCAAGGGTGCGCGCACCCGTCACAACAAGGCGACGGACAAGATGATTATCCGTTCGCGTCACGCGAAGAAGAAGAGGTAAGCCATGGCCCGTTCCGTTTGGAAAGGTCCGTTCGTCGACCTGCACCTGCTGAAGAAGGCCGAAACCGCACAGGATGCCGGCGGCCGCGCTCCGATCAAGACCTGGTCGCGCCGTTCCACCATCCTGCCGCAGTTCGTTGGTCTGACCTTCAACGTCTACAACGGCCGCAAGTTCGTTCCCGTCACGGTGAACGAGGACATGGTCGGCATGAAGCTTGGTGAATTCGCGCCCACGCGCTTTTTCCCCGGCCACGCCGCGGACAAGAAGGGTAAGCGCTAATGAGCAAGCAAGCAGCGCCCCGCAAGGTAGGCGAAAAGGAAGCGCTGGCCGTGAACACCAATGTTCGCGGTTCGGCGCAGAAGCTGAACCTCGTCGCCGGTCTGATCCGTGGCAAGAAGGCCTCGGACGCTCTCAACATCCTCGCCTTCTCGAAGAAGGCGATGGCTGTGGACGTCCGCAAGGTCCTCGCCAGCGCGATCGCGAACGCCGAGAACAACCACAACCTCGACGTCGACGCGCTGGTCGTCGCCGAAGCGAGCGTTGGCAAGAGCATCACGATGAAGCGTTTCCACGCCCGCGCCCGCGGCCGTTCGACGCGTATTCTGAAGCCCTTCAGCCGCGTGCGTATCGTGGTTCGTGAGCAGGAAGAAGCATAATGGGTCAGAAGAGCAATCCGATCGGACTCCGTCTCCAGATCAACCGGACCTGGGACAGCCGCTGGTTCGCAGAAGGCGCCGACTATGGTCGGCTCCTCCTGGAGGATCTGAAGATCCGTAAGTACATCCTGAAGGAGCTGCCGCAGGCAGCCATCTCGAAGGTTGTGATCGAGCGTCCCGCCAAGCTGTGCCGCGTTTCCATCTATGCCGCACGCCCGGGCGTGATCATCGGCAAGAAGGGCGCCGACATCGAAAAGCTTCGCAAGAAGCTGAGCGCGATGACGTCGTCGGACGTGAGCCTGAACATCGTCGAAATCCGCAAGCCGGAAATCGACTCCAAGCTCGTCGCACAGTCGGTCGCCGACCAGCTCGAGCGTCGCGTTGCTTTCCGTCGCGCCATGAAGCGTGCGGTTCAGTCGGCGCTTCGTCTGGGTGCGGAAGGTATCCGTATCACCTGTGGCGGTCGTCTCGGCGGTGCGGAAATCGCGCGCGTTGAGTGGTATCGTGAAGGCCGTGTGCCGCTGCACACCCTGCGTGCAAACGTGGACTACGCAGAGGCCGAAGCCCACACCGCCTATGGCGTGTGCGGCATCAAGGTCTGGATTTTCAAGGGTGAAATCCTTGGCCATGATCCCATGGCTCAGGACCGGCTCATGATGGAAGCTCAAACCTCGGGGGTCCGGCCCGCGCGGTAAGGCTCTCGAGCCTACCAGCACGGCCTGATCGACCGATTAACGGTGTCAGAAGGCGAAAAACATGCTGCAACCCAAGAAAACCAAGTTCCGCAAGGCGTTTAAGGGCCGTATCCACGGCGACGCCAAGGGCGGCACGACGCTCAACTTCGGTGCGTTCGGTCTCAAGGCTCTCGAGCCTGAGCGGATCACCGCCCGCCAGATCGAAGCGGCTCGCCGCGCGATCACCCGCCACATCCGCCGTCAGGGCCGTTTGTGGATCCGCGTATTCCCCGACGTGCCGGTTTCGAAGAAGCCTGCAGAAGTCCGTCAGGGTAAGGGTAAGGGTTCCAACGAATATTGGGCAGCTCGCGTAAAGCCGGGCCGCATCCTGTTCGAACTGGACGGCGTACCCGGTCCGCTGGCTCGCGTTGCTTTCGAGCGCGCGATGGAAAAGCTGCCGATCAAGACGAAGGTGGTCGCCCGCCTTGGTGAATCGGTGCACTGAGGAATAGCGAGATGGCCAAGAAAGACGATCTCAAGGTGAAAACCGACGACCAGCTGAGCGAAGAACTGACCACGCTGAAGCGCGAGCAGTTCAACCTTCGCTTCCAGGCTGCAACTAATCAGCTTGAAAAGCCGTCGCGGATGCGCGAAGTGCGCCGCACTATCGCTCAGATCAAGACGCTTCAGACCGCGCGTGCGCGCGACGCTGCGGCGAAGGCATAAGGAAGTATAGTCATGCCGAAGCGCGTGCTGACGGGGACGGTCGTTTCCGACAAGACCGACAAGACGGTGGTGGTGAAGGTAGAGCGCCGGGTTAAGCACCCGCTCTACGGTAAGATCATCCGTCGTTCGAAGAAGTACCACGCCCACGACGAGGCGAATGCCTTCAAGGAAGGCGAGACCGTGCGTATCGAAGAGACCGCACCGATCTCGAAGCTGAAGTCGTGGAAGGTCATTGAGCGCGTGGATGCCCACAGCGCTCCTCAGACCACCGAGGGCTGATTTAGTTACAACGGAACTCCCGGAGTATTCCGGAAAGCCAAGTAAGAAGGAACGGATCTATGATCCAGATGCAGTCAAATCTTGACGTCGCTGACAACAGCGGCGCCAAGCGCGTCCAGTGCATCAAGGTGCTCGGTGGCTCCAAGCGCCGCACCGCGGGCGTTGGCGACGTGATCGTCGTCTCCGTCAAGGAAGCCGCTCCGCGCGGCAAGGTGAAGAAGGGTGACGTGCATCGCGCGGTCATCGTTCGCACCGCCAAGGACATCCACCGTCCCGACGGTTCGGTGATCCGCTTCGACGGTAACGCCGCGGTCCTGGTCAACAAGAACGAGGAGCCGATCGGCACCCGTATCTTTGGCCCGGTGGTTCGTGAGCTGCGCGCGAAGAACTTCATGAAGATCATCAGCCTTGCGCCGGAGGTGCTCTAACCATGGCTGCTGCCAAGATTAAGAAGGGTGATACCGTTGTGGTCCTGTCCGGTAAGGACAAGGGCCGCACCGGCGAAGTCACCAAGTCCCTTCCCAAGGAAGGCAAGGTGATCGTTGCCGGCGTAAACGTCGCGACCCGTCACCGCAAACCGACCCAGGCAAACCCGCAGGGTGGCCTGGAGCGCATCGAAGCGCCGATGCACATCTCGAAGGTCGCAATCGCCGACCCGAAGGACGGCAAGGCAACCCGCGTGCGCTTTGAAGTCAAGGACGGCAAGAAGGTCCGCGTGGCCGTGAAGTCCGGGGAGGTCCTCAATGGCTGACAACTACACCCCGCGTTTCGAAACGCTCTATAACGAGACGATCGCCAAGGCGATGACCGAGAAGTTCGGTTACAAGAACGTTATGGAAGTGCCGAAGCTCGAAAAGATCGTCCTGAACATGGGCGTGGGCGAAGCAACGCAGGACAAGAAGAAGGTCGACACCGCAGCTGCCGAAATGGAGCTGATCGCCGGCCAGAAGCCTGTCATTACGCGTGCGAAGAAGTCGATCGCGCAGTTCAAGCTGCGTGAAGGCATGCCGATCGGCGTGAAGGTTACCCTTCGTCGTGACAACATGTACGAATTCCTCGACCGCCTGATCACGATCGCGCTTCCGCGCGTCCGCGATTTCCGCGGCCTGAACCCGAAAAGCTTTGACGGCCGCGGCAATTATGCCATGGGCCTGAAAGAGCAGCTCGTGTTCCCGGAAATCAGCTATGACCGCGTCGACAAGCTGCGCGGCATGGACATTATCGTGACCACCACCGCGAAGACTGACGATGAAGCACGCGAACTGCTTCGTCTGTTCGGTTTCCCGTTCCCCGCTGAGGAAGAGAAGCAGGCGGCTTGAAGCCAGCCTGCTCTGTAAGAAAAGGAAGAGAACTTAAGTCATGGCGAAACTGAGTTCGATCAACAAGAACGAGCGTCGCAAGAAGCTGGTGAAGAAGTATGCCGGCCGTTATGCGAAGCTGAAGGCGATTGCCGCCGACACCACGCTCGACGAAACTGAACGTCTGATCGCGCGCCTCAAGATGGCCGAGATTCCCCGGAATGCTAACCCGACCCGGGTTCGCAACCGTTGCGAAATCACGGGCCGCCCGCGCGCCTATTACCGCAAATTCCGCCTCTGCCGCGTGCAGCTGCGTGATCTGGCCAACAAGGGCCTGATCCCGGGTGTCACGAAGTCGAGCTGGTAAGGACTACAGATCATGGCATTGACCGATCCGTTGGGTGATCTGCTCACCCGCATCCGCAACGGCCAGCGCGCCCGCAAGGACAGCGTGGTTTCGCCCGCTTCCAAGCTTCGCGCGCGTGTTCTGGACGTGCTCCAGCGCGAAGGTTACATTCGCGGTTACAAGGAAGAAGAGCTTGCTGGTCACAGCGGCCTGCGCATCGAGCTGAAGTATTTCGAGGGCCAGCCCGCGATTCAGCATGTCGCGCGCGTCTCGAAGCCGGGCCGCCGCGTCTATTCGGGTTCCAAGGAACTGCCGCGCGTGCGCAACGGCCTTGGCATCACCATCGTTTCGACGCCGAAGGGCGTTCTGTCGGACGCTGAAGCGCGCGACCAGAACGTCGGCGGCGAAGTGCTGGCGGAGGTGTTCTGATGAGCCGCATTGGTAAGAAGCCGGTCCTGCTCCCTGCGGGCGTGACCGCATCGATCGACGCCGGTCAGCTCTCGATGAAGGGCCCGAAGGGCACGCTCGCCATCCAGCTGGCTGACGAAGTGACCTACACCCTCGAAGATGGCCAGGTCTCGGTGAAGCCGGTCAACGACAGCAAGCGCGCGCGTTCCTTCTGGGGCATGCAGCGTACGCTGGTTCAGAACCTTGTCGTCGGCGTGACGGAAGGGTTCTCGAAGACCCTCGAAATCACCGGCGTCGGCTACCGCGCGAATGCGCAGGGCAAGAAGCTCAAGCTTCAGCTCGGCTATTCGCACGATGTCGATATCGACGTGCCGGAAGGCATCGAGATCAAGACCCCGGATAACACCACGGTCGAGATTTCGGGCATCGACAAGCAGAAGGTGGGCCAGGTTGCGGCCGAAATCCGCCGCTGGCGCAAGCCGGAGCCCTACAAGGGCAAGGGCATCAAATATCGCGGCGAGTATATCTTCCGCAAAGAAGGCAAGAAGAAGTAAGCCATGGCGAAACTCTCTCTCTTCGAGCGGCGCCGTCAGCGCGTCCGCACTGCACTCAAGGCTCGGGGCGGTCAGCGCCCCCGGCTTTCGGTCCATCGTTCGGGCAAGCACATCTATGCCCAGGTCATCGACGACGCACAGGGCAAGACCCTGGCTTCGGCGTCGACCCTCGAAAAGGACGCACGCGGTTCGACCGGTGCGACCGCAGCTGCGGCTGCCGAGGTCGGCAAGCGCGTCGCCGAAAAGGCGAAGCAGGCTGGCGTCACCCAGGTGGTGTTCGACCGTGGCGGCTTCCTGTTTCACGGACGCGTCAAGGCGCTTGCTGATGCAGCGCGTGAAGGCGGATTGGAGTTCTGATTATGGCTGACGAAACCGAAGTTAAGGGCGTCGAAGGCGCTCCCGCCGGCGAAGCGCAGCCGACCGAGGGCCGCGGTCGCGGTCCCCGTGGCGGTCGCGGTGGCGATCGTGGCGGCCGTGGTGGCGATCGTGGCGGCCGTGGCCGTCGCGACGACCGTCGTGGCAACCAGGAAGAGCAGGGTGAAGAGCTGATCGAAAAGCTCGTTCACATCAACCGCGTGTCCAAGACCGTGAAGGGTGGTAAGCGTTTCGGCTTCGCTGCGCTCGTGGTCGTCGGCGACGGCAAGGGTCGTGCAGGCTTCGGCCACGGCAAGGCTCGCGAAGTGCCTGAAGCGATTTCGAAGGCGACTGCCGCTGCCAAGAAGGCAATGGTTCGCGTTCCGCTGAAGGAAGGCCGTACGCTTCACCATGATGGCAACGGCCATTTCGGTGCAGGCAAGGTGACGCTGCGTTCGGCTCCGGCCGGTACCGGCATCATCGCGGGTGGCCCGATGCGCGCCATCTTCGAAAGCCTGGGCGTGGCAGACGTGGTGACCAAGTCGGTCGGTACGTCGAACCCCTACAACATGATCCGTGCGACCTTCGAGGCGCTCGGTGAACAGACCAGCCCGAAGTCGGTTGCGCAGCGCCGCGGCAAGAAGATTGCCGATCTGCTGCGTCGCGGTGGCGCCACTGACGCAGTGGCCCAGGCCGATGCCGAAGCAGTCGTGGAGTAAGGCTCAATGGCTAACAAGACGATCAAGGTCACGCAGATCGGTTCGCCGATCCGCCGTCCGTCCGAACAGCGCCAGACGCTGATCGGTCTCGGTCTGAACAAGATGCACCGCACCGTGGAACTCGAAGATACCCCTTCGGTTCGCGGCATGGTGAAGAAGGTTCACCACCTGGTTTCGGTGGCCGACTAAAAACAGGGTAGCGGCCCGACCAAAGTCGGGCTAAAGCCCCGTGCGAACTGTACCCCGGCCGTGTCCGGGGTACAGTCAGTTTTGAACAACAGTGATCGGCGCCGGGCTTTCCGGCGTCAGCGCGAACATAGCGAAAGCGAGTGCATATTATGAAACTCAATGACATCCGCGACAATTACGGCGCCCGCAAGGAGCGCGTCCGCGTAGGCCGCGGTATCGGTTCGGGCCTCGGCAAGACTGCCGGTCGCGGTCAAAAGGGTGCCAAGGCACGCTCGGGCGTGTCGATCAACGGCTTCGAAGGCGGTCAGATGCCGCTCCACATGCGTATCCCGAAGCGCGGCTTCAACAACATCTTCGCCAAGGATTATGCAGAGGTGAACCTCGGCGCGATCCAGAAGCTGGTTGATGCCAAGACGCTCGACGCTGGCGCAGTCATCGACCACGCTGCCCTGAAGGCAGCCGGCGTTGCACGCGGTGGCAAGGACGGCGTTCGCATTCTCGGCAAGGGCGAACTGACCGCGAAGCTCAGCTTCAAGGTTGCCGGCGTGTCGAAGGGCGCGAAGGAAGCCATCGAAAAGGCTGGCGGTTCGGTCGACGTGATCGAAGTTATCCCGGCCGCCGAAAAGGCTGCTGCGAAGAAGGGCAAGACCCTCGCCGCGAAGAAGGAAAAGGCAAAGGGCTAAGCTGCCCTTTGTCGCATCGGGCTTAGACAAAGCGCGATCGCACATTATATGGGGCGGCGGGGGGCAGCGATGCATTCCGCCGCTCATGTTTTTCGGGGTCTAGAACAACTATGGCATCCGCAGCCGACAATCTGGCAAGCAACCTGAACCTGTCGAAGTTCGCACAGGCGACCGACCTCAAGAAGAGGCTCTGGTTCACCATTGGTGCGCTCATCGTGTTCCGGCTGCTGAGCCATGTGCCGTTGCCCGGCATCGATCCGCGCGCACTGGCATCGCTTTATGAAACGACGCGCGGCGGCGTGCTCGATTTCTTTAACACATTTTCGGGTGGTTCGCTCGAGCGCATGAGCGTGATCGCGCTCGGCGTGATGCCGTACATCACCGCCTCGATCGTGGTGCAGCTGGCAACGGCGCTGTCGCCGACACTGGCCGCGATCAAGAAGGAAGGCGAAAGCGGCCGCAAGCGGATCAACCAGTACACCCGCTATGGCACCGTCGGCCTGACCGCGGTTCAGGGCTATTTCATCGCTGTCGGGCTTGAGGCCTGGGGTGCGAGCCAAGGCATGTCCGCCGTGGTCGAGCCGGGCATCGCGTTCCGCGTTGCGGCCGTGATCTCGCTGATCGGCGGGACGATGTTCCTGATGTGGCTGGGTGAGCAGATCACCAGCCGCGGCGTCGGCAACGGCGTGTCGCTCATCATCATGGCCGGCATCGTGTCGCAGCTGCCGACCGCGCTCGTGAACCTGTTCGAAGGTGGCCGCACCGGTTCGATGTCGCCGCTTGCGATCATCGGCATCATCGTTCTCGCGCTTGGCCTGATCGCGTTCATCGCGTTCATGGAGCGCGCGCAGCGCCGTGTGCTGATCCAGTATCCGAAGCGCCAGACCCAGCGTGGCCTGATGCAGGCCGAAAAGTCGCACCTGCCGCTCAAGATCAACACCGCGGGTGTGATTCCGCCGATCTTCGCTTCGTCGCTGCTGCTCATGCCGCTGACGCTGGTGCAGTTTGCGGGCCAGCAAGCTGCCGGTGAAAGCCAGTTCGGCGACTTCATGATCGGGGTGACGACCGCGCTGCAACACGGCTCGCCGCTCTACATGGCGCTTTATGCCGCCGGCATCATCTTCTTCTGCTTCTTCTACACCGCAGTCGTCTTCAACCCGGAAGAAACCGCGGACAATCTGAAGCGCTATGGCGGCTTCATCCCCGGCATCCGCCCGGGCAAGAACACCGCCGACTATCTGGATTTCGTGCTGACGCGCATCACCGTGATCGGCGCGGCCTATCTGACGGTTATCTGTCTGCTTCCCGAATATCTGATCTCGGCGGCGGGCATTCCGTTCTATCTGGGCGGCACCAGCCTGCTCATCGTGGTCAACGTCACGATGGATACGGTTACCCAGATCCAGAGCCATCTGCTCGCGCACCAATATGGTGACCTAATCAAGAAAGCTAAGCTGAAAGGCGGGAGAGCACGTTGATCGTTGAACCGTTCGCGCTGGGGGCGCATTCATGAATATTATCCTGTTGGGCCCTCCGGGGGCAGGTAAGGGGACGCAGGCTAGCCGGCTCGTGAGCGAGCGTGGAATGGTTCAACTCTCCACTGGTGACATGCTTCGTGCGGCGGTGAAGGCGGGTACGCCCGTCGGCCTCAAGGCGAAGGCGGTGATGGATGCGGGCGAACTCGTCTCGGACGAAATCGTCTCGGCGCTGATCGGTGAAGCGCTGGACAAGCTTCCGCCCGAAACCGGCGTGATCTTCGACGGCTATCCGCGCACCGCGGCACAGGCGGAATCGCTCGATGCAATTCTGGCCGAGCGCAACCGGACGCTCGATCATGTGATCGAGCTTGAAGTGAACGAGGACGCGCTCGTCGAGCGGATCACCGGTCGTTTCACCTGCGCCAATTGCGGCGAAGGCTATCACGACAGCTTCAAGCAGCCCAAGGTCGAAGGCACCTGCGACGTTTGCGGCGGGACGGAGTTCAAGCGTCGTCCCGACGATAACGCCGAAACCGTGCGTACGCGCATGGCGGAATACCGCGCCAAGACCGCGCCGATCCTGCCGATCTACGAGGCGCGCAGCCTCGTCAGCCGGGTCGACGGCATGGCTGACATCGCCGATGTGAATGCGGCGATTGAAGGAATTCTCGGCGCGCGCTGATCGCCGGTAATTCGGAATTCCAGTCCCGCGAGGGCCTGGGAGCTGGTACCATCCGGTCCGCTCCCCGGCACTCGCGGGATTTTTTCATTTGGGGGATATGCCATGCATGGGTGGACAGTCGCATTCGCCGGGATCTTGCTGTTGGGCGCGGCGCCGCTGGCGGCCGAAACCGTCTCGGCCGGCGAGACGCATTTCGAACTGGTCACCCATATGGCGGTAAGCGCGCCGGCGGATGTGGTCTATGACGCCTTCGCCAATCCCGGGGCGTGGTGGAGCGATGCGCACACCTATTCCGGCGATTCGGCGAACATGACGTTGGCGACGCGCGCGGGCGGCTGTTTCTGCGAAACGCTGAGCAATGGCGGCACGGTCGAGCATGGACGGGTGGTCTATGCGCAGCCGGGTCAGATGCTGCGACTTGTGGGCGGGCTTGGGCCGCTCCAGTCGGAACCCGTTTACGCGGTGCTCAGCTGGACGCTCGAGAAAAGCGGGGCCGGGACGCGGATTACCCAGCGCTATGTCGCGAGCGGCCATGTGAAGGGTGGGCTTGGCGCGCTGGCACCGCTGGTTGGCAAGGTGCTCGACGAACAGCTGGCCGGGCTGGCCCGTTACGCCAACCGGAAGCCGCGTTGAGTTTCTGACGAAACCCTTACGAAAACCGCGATAAAAATGCGTCGATTCCGGTCTTGGCGCATGGTTGTTTCTTAAAATGCGCGTGCAATGCAGCAAAATGGTGGATTGATTGCCCTCTTGCCGTCTAAAGGGGCCGGGCAATCGGGGTGGGCCAGCAAAAATAAGAGATGGTCCGTAAAGCTCCGGCCAAGCGTTCGCTTAAGGAGACCATCATGAGCGTCAGGGAATATCCCGACCTCGAAACGTTCATTGGCGATGTGCGCAAGCACAATCCCGGCCAGCCCGAATTCGTTCAGGCCGTGCAGGAAGTTGCCGAAGACATTTTCGATTTCATTGCCGACAAGCCGCAATATCACGAATATCAGATCCTGCGCCGGATCTGCGAACCCGACCGTGTGATCTCGTTCCGGGTGTGCTGGGAAGACGATCAGGGCCAGATCCGCGTGCAACGTGGCTGGCGGGTGCAGAATAACAACTCGATCGGCCCCTATAAGGGCGGGATCCGTTTCCACCCCACCGTCACCGAAAGCGTGCTGAAGTTCCTCGCGTTCGAGCAGACGTTCAAGAACGCGCTGACCGGCCTGCCCATGGGCGGCGGCAAGGGCGGCGCGAACTTCAACCCCAAGGGCAAGAGCGATCATGAAGTGATGCGCTTTTGCCAGAGCTATATGACCGAGCTCTATCGCCATGTCGGCGCGGATGTGGACGTGCCCGCCGGCGATATCGGCGTGGGCGCGCGCGAGATCGGCTATATGTTCGGTCAGTATAAGCGCATCACCAACCAGTTCACCGGCGTGCTCACCGGCAAGGGGCTCGAATATGGCGGTTCGCTGATCCGTCCCGAAGCCACTGGCTACGGCGCGGTCTATTTCCTTCAGAACATGCTGGCGACGCGCGGCACCGATCTGTCGGGCATGAATGCGGTGATCTCCGGTTCGGGCAACGTCGCCACTTTCGCGGCCGAAAAGGTTACGCAGCTTGGCGGCAAGGTGCTCACCTTCTCGGACAGCCAGGGCTTTGTTCATGACCCCGACGGCATCGATCAGGACAAGATCGACTGGGTGAAGGAACACAAGACCAAGCGTCGCGGTCGGATCGCCGACTATGTCCAGGAATTCAAGAACGCGACCTATCATGAAGGCAAGCGCCCCTGGAGCGTGCCGTGTGATGTGGCGCTGCCCTGCGCGACGCAGAACGAGCTCGATGGCGACGATGCGCGCACGCTCATCGCCAATGGCTGTATCGGCGTCAGCGAAGGCGCGAACATGCCCACCACGCTTGAGGGTGTGCACGTGTTCAAGGATGCCCGCATCCTCTATGCACCGGGCAAGGCGGCGAATGCCGGCGGCGTGGCGGTGTCTGGTCTGGAAATGAGCCAGAACTCGCAGCGCCGTTCGTGGAAGGAGCCCGAACTCCAGAAGCTGCTGCTCGACATCATGCAGGGCATCCATGAAAGCTGCTTGCAGTATGGTCAGCAGTCCGACGACTATGTCGACTATGTGCGCGGCGCCAACATCGCGGGCTTCAAGAAAGTGGCAGACGCGATGCTCGCTTATGGCGTAGTCTGAATGCCTCCGGCGGAGCGGCCCTCGGTGCCGCTCCCCGGCTCTTTGCAAAAAGGGGGAGGCCGCCATGTCGCGCACGCACAGTTACAAGGCGCTGGTCGAATGGACCGGTAATGAGGGGCAGGGGACCAGAGCCTATGCCGCCTATCGCCGCGATCACGTGATCAGCATTGCGGGCAAGTCAGCCGATATCGCCGGCAGTTCCGACCCCAGTTTCCGCGGGGACACGACCCGCTACAATCCCGAAGAGCTCCTCGTCTCATCGCTCTCGGCCTGCCACATGCTCTGGTATTTGGGGCTGTGCGCGGGGGCCGGGGTTGTCGTTACCGCCTATGCCGATTCGGCCGAGGGGGTGATGGAAGAGGAAGCGGGCGGGGCGGGCCAGTTTACCTGCGTCGTGCTGCGGCCCCATGTGACGCTCACCAGCGATTCGGACGTCGACAAGGCGCGTGCGCTCCATGCCGATGCGCATGCTAAATGCTTCATCGCGCGCTCGGTCAATTTCCCGGTCCTCTGCGAACCCGTATTTTCAGCGGATGATGACGCGCGCTGAACTGACGGACATCTTTGCGAAAATAGCAAAGACCATCTCGCACTTTGCAACGTCAGGCGCTAAACCCGCCAGCGGTGGAGGGCGCTGGCTGCAGTGCCACTTCCAACACACTGCCCTCCACCACCCGCGCCCGACCCGATTTGTGTGGCTAGCTGCGCGGGCGTCGCTTGACTCACCTTTAGCCGAGGCCTAATGCCGCTTTCATTCCGAAACCCCGGCCTCCGGCGGCGCGATTCCTGCGCTCGCCGCGTTTGTGCGTTTCGGGAGACACGCGTTGAGATGATCGTGCCTCGCCAAGGTGCGATCGTGGAGCAGGAGAAAGAAGAAGATGGCACGTATTGCGGGTGTTAACATCCCGACCAACAAGCGCGTTCTGATCGCGCTCACCTATATTCACGGCATCGGCCCCTTCAAGGCCAAGCAGATCACCGACAAGCTGGGCATCGCCCCCGAGCGTCGCGTGCAGGACCTTTCCGACCAGGAAGTGCTCCAGATCCGCGAAACGATCGACGCCGAGCACACGGTGGAAGGTGATCTTCGTCGCGAAACCGCGATGAACATCAAGCGCCTGATGGACCTCGCCTGCTATCGCGGCCTGCGTCATCGTAAGGGTCTGCCCGTTCGTGGTCAGCGCACGCACACCAATGCGCGCACCCGCAAGGGCAAGGCCAAGCCGATCGCCGGTAAGAAGAAGTAAGACGCGTCCGGTTTTTCCGGCATTGTCTCTCAGATATAGGTAGGACACGAATATGGCACGCGAACCTCAGCGCCTTCGCCGGCGCGAGCGCAAGAACATCACCGCCGGCGTCGCGCATGTGAACGCCAGCTTCAACAACACCATGGTCACCATCACCGACGCGCAGGGCAATGCGATCTCGTGGTCGTCGGCGGGCATGATGGGCTTCAAGGGCAGCCGCAAGTCGACGCCTTATGCCGCTCAGGTTTGCGCCGAAGACGCAGGGCGCAAGGCGGCCGAGCACGGTGTTCGCACTCTTGAAGTGGAAGTGAAGGGCCCCGGTTCGGGTCGTGAATCCGCGCTTCGCGCACTGCAGGCGGTTGGCTTCAACATCACGTCGATCCGCGACGTGACGCCGATCCCGCACAACGGCGTTCGTCCGTCCAAGCGTCGTCGCGTCTGATCTGACCGTCTCGAGCCTCCCATCGGGAGGCTCGTGCAATTTCTGTTATCGGCCGGAGCGCTTGCGCTCCCGCTCAAGCCAAGGGGAAGCCCGTGTCTGTCAATGTAAAGAACTGGCAGGAATTGAAGAAGCCCAATGGCCTGGAGAGAAAGGCTGGCGGCGACGGCAAGCGCAAGGCGGTTTTTGTTGCGGAGCCGCTTGAACGTGGTTTCGGTCTGACGCTTGGCAACGCACTGCGTCGCGTGCTGCTTTCCTCTCTGCAGGGTGCAGCGGTTACCGCGATCAAGATCGAAAACGTCCTTCATGAGTTCTCGTCGCTGGCCGGCGTGCGTGAAGACGTGACCGACATCGTGCTGAACGTGAAGCAGATTGCGCTCAAGATGGAAGGTGAAGGCGCCAAGCGTCTCCAGCTTTCGGCCACCGGTCCGGCTGCGGTTACCGCAGGCATGATCTCGGTCTCGGGCGACACCGAAGTGATGAACCCCGATCTCGTCATCTGTCATCTTGACGAAGGCGCGACGCTGAACATGGAACTGACGGCGGATGTCGGCAAGGGCTATGTCCCGGCTGCGTCGAACCGTCCGGCGGACGCTCCGATCGGTCTTATCCCGATCGACGCGCTTTACTCGCCGGTCCGTCAGGTGGCCTATAAGGTGGAAAACACCCGCGTTGGCCAGGAACTGGATTATGACAAGCTGACGCTCACCATCGAAACCGATGGCACCGTCGCGCCCGAAGACGCCGTGGCCTATGCCGCGCGCATCCTTCAGGATCAGCTCCAGCTCTTCGTCCACTTTGACGACCAGATGGTTCAGGCTTCGGCTCCGATCGGCATCGCGGCACCCGCCGCTGCTGAAGCGGAAAGCGATAGCAACCAGCTCAACCGCTACCTTCTCAAGAAGGTGGACGAGCTCGAACTGTCGGTCCGTTCGGCCAACTGCCTCAAGAACGACAACATCATCTACATCGGCGATCTGGTTCAGAAAACCGAAGCAGAGATGCTCCGCACCCCGAATTTCGGCCGCAAGTCGCTGAACGAAATCAAGGAAGTGCTGTCGTCGATGGGTCTGCGCCTCGGCATGGAAATCCCGGGCTGGCCGCCCGAGAACATCGAGGAAATGGCCAAGAAGCTCGAACAGGAAATCCTGGGCTAAGCTATTCCGCTTCCCTCGGCCTGGTCGGGGGAGGCGTTCCGGGGTCTGGGCGGTGCCCCATTTTCACCGCCTGGCCGGGGGTACCTTGAACGGCTCCCGAACGAACTGAAGGAAAAGAAAAATGCGTCATCGCGTAGGCGGTCGTAAACTGCAGCGTACCAGCTCGCACCGTACGGCAATGTTCCGCAACATGTCGGCTTCGCTCATCAAGCATGAGCAGATCCTGACGACCACGCCCAAGGCGAAGGAACTGCGTCGCTACGTCGAAAAGCTCATCACGCTTGCCAAGAAGGGCGGCCTTTCGAACCGTCGTCTGGCCCATGCTCGTCTTCAGGACGACGCACAGCTGGTGAAGCTCTTCGAAGTGCTCGCTGAGCGCTACAAGGATCGCAACGGCGGCTACACCCGCATCATCAAGGCGGGCTTCCGCGCTTCGGACGCCGCACCTGTGGCCTATATCGAACTCGTCGATCGCGACGTTTCGGCCAAGGGTCAGGACTCCGGTCCGGTGCTCGGCGACGAGGACGAAGCTGAAGCGGCATAATCGCCACTTCTGCATCGCAGAAATCGGAAAGGGCCTCGCGAAAGCGGGGCCCTTTTTCGTATGTATCGAGGGTTTTTTGCGGCGTCATGTCGTTCGTCGATCCGTCTTTGACCCCTCTCGGCAAGGCGCTACGGTCCGGGCAATCCAATTATATTTCCGGAGTAGTTATTCGATGCGTCGTGCGCTCGCTCTTGCAAGCCTTCCCCTGATCGCGATGATCCCGACCATGCTCAACGCCAAATCCGCCGCTGATGCCGTGCCTGATGCGCGCCAGCAAATGCCCGCCCGCCTCGTCTATCCGGCGACCGCGCGCGAAAACGTCACCGACACCCAGTTCGGTGTTCAGGTGGCCGACCCGTATCGCTGGCTCGAAAACGACGTGCGCGTCGACCCCAAGGTGAAGCAGTGGGTCGATTCCGAAAATGCCGTCACCAACGCCTATCTGGCGACGCTGCCGGGCCGCGATGTGCTGAAGGCGCGCATGGCCAAGTTGCTTGATTTCGAGCGTTTCGATGTGCCGCGCAAGGCGGGCAGCCGCTATTTCTACACGCGCAATGACGGGCTCCAGAACCAGTCGGTTCTCTATGTGCAGGACGGGCTTTCGGCAGAGCGCCGCGTGCTCATCAACCCCAATGACTGGGCGAAGGACGGCGCGACCGCGCTGGCCGAATGGAAGCCGTCGGGCGACGGGCAGAAGCTGGTTTATGCCATCCAGGATGGCGGCAGCGACTGGCGCACCGTGCGCGTTCTCGACGTTGCCTCGGGCAAGGTGCTCGACGACGAGGTGAAGTGGGTCAAATATTCGAACCTCGATTGGGCGAAGGACGGCAGCGGATTTTACTACTCGCGTTTCGATGCGCCGGCCGAGGGGGAGGCCTTTCAGTCGCTCAGCACCAACCAGCAGGTCTGGTTCCACAAGGTCGGCACGCCGCAATCGGCCGATACGCTGATCTACCGCACGCCCGAGCGCCCGGCGCTCGGCCATTCGGCAGAGGTCACCGATGACGGCCGCTATCTTGTCGTCACATCGACGCAGGGCACCGATGCACGTTACGAAGTGAACGTCATCGATCTGCAGGCGAAGAGCGCCAAGCCGCTCACGCTCATTGCCGGGCTTGAGAATAGCTGGCAGCTGGTCGGCAACAAGGGCACGCTTTTCTATTTCGTCACCGACAAGGATGCCCCGCGCCAGCGCGTGGTGACGCTCGATATCGCCAAGCCCAAGGCGGCGCCCATAGAGTTGATCGCCCAGAGTGATGCGACGCTGACCGGGGCGAGCATGGTGGGCGACAAGATCGTGCTCACCTATCTGCGCGACGCGCGCTCCGAAGCGAAGATGGTGAGCTTGGACGGCAAGCCCGCCGGCGATGTGACATTGCCGGGGATCGGCACGGCTTACGGCTTTGGCGGCAAGGCGGGCGACAGCGAGACCTTTTACAGCTTTTCCAGCTTTGCGGCGGCGCCCACCGTTTACCGTCTCGACACGGCGACCGGTGCGGTCAGCACCTTCGCGCAGCCCAAGGTCGCGTTCGACCCCGCGCAATACGAAACGGCCCAGCAATTCTACACGTCTAAGGACGGCACCAAGGTACCGCTCTTCATCGTGCGCAAGAAGGGCGCGGCGCCCGCGGGTGGCGCCCCCACGCTGCTTTATGGCTATGGCGGTTTCCAGATCTCGGTCACGCCCAGCTTTTCGGCCACGCGCCTTGCCTGGCTGGAGCAGGGCGGGGTGCTGGCCATCGCCAATCTTCGCGGTGGCGGCGAATATGGCAAGGAATGGCATGATGGCGGCCGTTTGCAGAACAAGCAGAATGTGTTCGACGATTTCATCGCCGCCGGCGAATATCTGATCGCGCAGGGCATCACTGGCAAGGGGCAGCTTGCGGTCGAGGGGCGTTCGAACGGCGGGTTGCTGATCGGCGCGGTCGTCAACCAGCGGCCCGACCTTTTTGCCGCGGCGCTGCCGGCGGTGGGCGTGATGGACATGCTCCGTTTCGACCGCTGGACGGCGGGCCGCTACTGGGTGGACGATTACGGCTATCCCGCAAAGGAAGCCGATTTCCACAAACTCTACAGCTATTCGCCCTATCACAACGTCAAGGCTGGCGTGGACTATCCGGCGATCCTCGTCACCACGGCGGATACCGATGACCGGGTGGTTCCCGGGCACAGCTTCAAATATACGGCGGCGCTGCAGGCAGCGAATATCGGTGCCAAGCCGCATCTGATCCGGATCGAGACGCGCGCTGGCCATGGCTCGGGCAAGCCGACCGACAAGATCATCGAGGAAGCGTCGGACATGTACGCGTTCATCGCGAAATGGACCGGGCTGTCGATCGCCGAGCCGAAATAAGGCGGGTTCCTGCCGTCCGTATTCAGGTGCGGACGGCGGGCCGTTTCGGTTCATCGTCTTGAAAGCACCTCTGGTCCAAGGAGGAGCATCGGCTCCGGCCCGGGGCCTTGGTGAAGGTGGATCGAGTCGATGGCCATTCTGCGCAAATCCGCTGGCGCTGCCGTGATCGCGGCGCTGCTTGCTACCTCGGCGACGCCGGCGCTGGCCCGCGGCCCCGGAGGCTGGAACAGCGGTGGCTGGGGCGGCCATTATGGTGGGTGGCGCCATCGCCGCGATCGCGGCGGGATCAGCGGGGGGGACGTGCTCGCCGGCATCCTGATCATCGGTGGTGTCGCGGCCATCGCGGCGGCCGCGAAAAAGGACCAGGATCGCAAGCGCGGCGAACGCTATCCGGGCGATGACTATCCCGATCGCCCCAATGACAATTCGAACGACGAGGGTGCCGACGGCGCGGCTGAGGACGCCGCCGTCGATGCCTGCGCCTTTGCCGCCGAAGACCGCGCATCGGGCAAGGGGGACATGGCCAGCGTACGCGAGATCCTGCGCGTTGACCCTGCGGACGATGGCTGGAAGGTCGAGGGACTGATCGAAACCCGCCGGGGCTACCGCGACGATCATCCGAACCGGCAGCGCTTCACCTGTTCCTATCGTTATGGGCAGGTGCAATCGGTCCAGATCGACAGCGGAGTCGCGTGGCGCTGAGCGCGTAATCGTCCCCTGAACTGGACAGATGGCCGCGCTGGCTCTAACCGGCGCGGCAACATTTCCCTCCAGACAATCGGGCGACTCGATGACAGTACAGCCGCAGGACTCCATCCTCATCGTCGATTTCGGCAGCCAGGTGACGCAGCTCATCGCAAGGCGTGTGCGCGAAGCCGGCGTTTACAGCGAAATCGCACCGTTCAGCATGGCCGAGGCCGCTTATGAACGGATGAAGCCCAAGGGGATCATCCTTTCCGGTGGCCCCGCATCGGTGACCGAAGAGGGTAGCCCCCGCGCACCGCAGGCGCTGTTCGATGCCGGCGTGCCGATCCTTGGCATCTGCTACGGCCAGCAGACCATGACCCAACAGCTGGGTGGCAAGGTCGAAGGCGGCGAAAGCGGCGAATTCGGCCGCGCATTCATCGAGGTGAGCGAGCGTTGCGCGCTGTTCGACGGCCTCTGGGCCGAAGGCGAAACGCATCAGGTGTGGATGAGCCACGGCGACAAGGTCACCGCGCTCGCCCCCGGGTTCCGCATTGTCGCCACCACGCCGGGCGCGCCCTTCGCGGTCATCGCGAACGATGAAAAGCGCTTCTACGGCATGCAGTTCCATCCCGAGGTGGTCCACACCCCCGATGGCGCCAAGCTCATCGCCAATTTCGCCCGCCATGTCTGCGGCCTCAAGGGTGACTGGACGATGGCCGAATTCCGCGCGACCAAGATCGCCGAGATCCGCGAGCAGGTCGGCACCGGCAAGGTGATCTGCGGCCTTTCGGGCGGCGTCGACAGTGCGGTGGCGGCGGTGTTGATCCATGAGGCGATCGGCGACCAGCTGACCTGCGTCTTCGTCGATCACGGCCTGATGCGCTCGGGCGAGGCCGATCAGGTCGTCAGCCTGTTCCGCGGCCACTACAATATCCCGCTCGTCCATGTGAACGCCGAAACGCTGTTCATGTCGGGTCTGGCCGGCGAAACCGATCCCGAAAAGAAGCGCAAGTTCATCGGCAAGACCTTCATCGACGTGTTCGAGGAAGAAGCGCGCAAGATTGGCGGCGCCGAATTCCTTGCGCAGGGTACGCTCTATCCGGATGTGATCGAAAGCGTCTCCTTCACCGGCGGCCCCTCGGTCACGATCAAGAGCCACCACAATGTTGGCGGTCTGCCCGAGCGCATGAACATGAAGCTCGTCGAGCCGCTGCGCGAACTGTTCAAGGACGAAGTCCGCGAACTCGGTCGCGAACTCGGCCTGCCCGACGTTTTCGTTGGCCGCCACCCCTTCCCGGGGCCGGGCCTCGCCATCCGTATTCCCGGCGAAGTCAGCAAGGAAAAGTGTGACATTCTGCGCAAGGCGGATGCGATCTATCTCGAGGAAATCCGCAATGCGGGCCTTTATGACGCGATCTGGCAGGCCTTTGCCGTGCTGCTGCCGGTCAAGACGGTCGGCGTGATGGGCGATGGCCGCACCTATGATTCGGTCTGTGCACTGCGTGCGGTCACCTCGACCGACGGCATGACCGCCGATGTCTATCCCTTCGACCCCAGCTTCCTGACCCGCGTCGCGACGCGCATCGTCAACGAGGTAAAGGGCATCAACCGCGTGGTCTATGACTTCACCTCAAAGCCCCCGGGCACGATCGAGTGGGAATGACCGGTTCTTCAGCTGGTTGAAGTGAACAAAAAAGGCCGTCCGAAAGGGCGGCCTTTTCGCTATGTCTCATGTTCCGGATTTTTCAGGGAATCATCGTTCAATGACCATCACCATGTACGGCATCAAGAATTGCGACACGATCAAGAAGGCCCGTACCTGGCTAGAGGGGCAGGGGGTCGCCTATGATTTCCACGATTACAAGGCATCGGGGATCGATGCGGGCTCGCTGCGTACATGGGTGGACGAGCATGGCTGGGAAAAGATCCTGAACCGGGCGGGTACCACCTTTCGCAAGCTGCCCGAGGATGCGCGCGCCGATCTGGATGCCGACAAGGCGATCGCGCTGATGATCGCCCAGCCTTCGATGATCAAGCGGCCGGTGCTTGATCTGGGCGATACGTGCCTCGTTGGCTTCAAGGCCGATCAATATGAGGCGGCACTGGGGTGATTAACCGCGCCTTTGCCATCGGCGCGTAAGTTTTTGCGGGCAGGAGAGCTTTCTATGCGGAGGGCTGGATGTTTCGAATTCTCGCAGGCTGCGCGCTCATGGTGATGGCGGCGTCCGCCACCGCGCAGCCGATTGTGATCGCGCATCGCGGCGCTTCGGGGGAGCGACCTGAACACACGCTTGCATCCTATGCGCTCGCAATCGAGCAGGGTGCCGATTTCATCGAGCCGGATCTGGTGATGACCAAGGACGGCGTGCTTGTTGCGCGGCATGAGAACGAGATTTCGGAGACCACAGACGTTTCCGACCGCCGCGAATTCGCCGCGCGCAAGACGACGAAGACGATAGACGGCAAGGCGATCACGGGATGGTTCACCGAGGATTTCACCCTCGCCGAACTGAAGACATTGCGCGCGCGCGAGCGGTTGCCGCTCCTGCGGCCCAATAACCGGAAGTTTGACGGGCAGTTCGAAATCCCGACCTTTGAGGAAGTGATCGCGCTTGCCCAGACCGAGGAAAAGCGGCGGGGGCGACGGATCGGGCTTTATCCAGAGACCAAGCACCCGAGCTATTTCCAGTCAATCGGATTGGCGCTTGAAGCGCCGCTGATCGCGTTGCTCGACCGTTATGGATATCGCGAGGCCGCCGATCCGGTGTTCATCCAGTCGTTCGAGGCGGCCAATCTGCGCCAGTTGCGCGGGATGACGAAGCTGCGGCTTATCCAGTTGATGGAAGACAGCGCCGCCTATGCGGAGATGGCGACGGCGAAGGGCTTGCAGGGGGTGGCCGCCTATGCCGATGGCGTCGGGCCGGCCAAGTCGTTGATTGTGCCGGTAAGCCGGATCGGCCGACGCGGCGCGCCGACGCGCTTTGTCGAAGATGCGCATGCGGCGGGGCTGGAGGTGCACCCTTGGACCTTCCGCGCCGAAAATTATTTCCTGCCGGCCGATATGCGCAAGGGCATCAGCCCGCGTGGAGCTGGCGATCTGGCGGCCGAAATCCGGCTGTTTGCCGATCTAGGTGTGGACGGGGTGTTCAGCGACAATCCGGGGGTGGCGGTTGCCGCGCTGCGCTGATGCCTTGGGTCTGGTCTGTGCCGGGCAGTCGGGCTAAGAAGCCCTTATGTCTACGACCTATACGCTCGACACATCCACCAGCCGCGCCCATCCCACACCCGCTCCGATGAAGCGGCTGACGGTGCCGCAGATCCAGGCGCGCAAGGGCAAGGAGCCCATCGTCATGCTCACCGCCTATACGGCGCGCATGGCGCAACTGCTCGATTCCCACTGCGACATGCTGCTGGTGGGGGACAGCTTGGCGCAGGTGATTTACGGCCTGCCGTCGACGCTGCCCGTCACGCTCGACATGATGTGCGCGCACGGCGCCGCCGTGGTGCGTGGCAGCTATCATTCGGTCGTCGTGATCGATATGCCCTTTGGCAGCTATGAAGCCAGCCCCGAACAGGCCTTTGCCTCTGCTTCGCGCGTGATGGCCGAAACCGGCGCCGCCGCAGTCAAGCTTGAGGGCGGTGAAGCGATGGCGCCGACCGTCGCGTTCCTCACTGCGCGCGGTATCCCCGTTGTCGGCCATATTGGGCTCACTCCGCAGGCGGTGAACGCGCTGGGCGGTTACGGTGCGCGTGGCCGCAGCAATGCCGAACATGCCAAGATCATCGCCGATGCGCGTGCGATTGCCGAGGCGGGCGCCTTCTCGCTGGTCGTCGAAGGTGTGATCGAACCGCTTGCCCGCGCGGTGACCGCCGAGGTTTCGTGCCCGGTCATTGGTATCGGGGCATCGGCCGATTGCGATGGCCAGGTGCTGGTGATCGACGACATGCTGGGCATGTTCGATCGCACCGCGCGGTTCGTGAAACGTTATGACGACCTTGCCGGCCGCATCGATGCGGCGGCGTCGCGCTATGCCGAGGAAGTTCGCGCCCGCGTTTTCCCCGGTCCCGAGCAAACCTATCAACCCAAAGCCTGAATGATCGCGTCATAGGACCTTCTGAAAACCATGATGGGCGGGCGTGTCATGCGTCCGCCAGCGGCTGAAAAGCGTTTCCGTTTTTCGCGCCATGCATTAGGGTCCCGCCGATTTTACTGACCGGAGATTGAACTTGGCATCCAAGCCCCCGACGAACGAAGCCTTTCTGCGCGAGGTTGATGAAGAACTTCGTCGCGACCAGCTTCAGCGTTTCGGCACGCGCTGGGGCATTCCGCTCATTATCGCGATCTTGGTCGCGCTGGCGGCCTTTGGTGGCTGGCTCTGGTGGAACCATGAGCAGGGCAAGAAGGCCGAGGCACAGGGCGAGGAACTGAGTCAGGTTCTGCACGATCTGGAATCGGGCAAGACCGAGGGCGCGGAAGCCCGCCTGTCCAAGATCTCGGCTGAAGGCGGCGATGGCTACCGCGCCACCGCCGAACTGACGCTGGCCAGCCTCAAGCTGCAGGCGGGGGACACCAAGGCGGCTGCTGCTGCCTATAAGAAAGTGGCGGACGATGCCAAGGTGGCCAAGCCGTTCCGCGATCTCGCGCTCGTTCGCCAGACCGCAACCGAATATGACAGCCTGAAGCCTGAACAGGTGATCGAACGCCTGAAGCCGCTGGCGGTGAAGGGCAACCCATGGTTCGGCAGCGCCGGCGAAATGGTTGCCGCCGCCTATCTCGCCCAGAACAAGCCCGACCAGGCGGGCAAGCTGTTCGGTGAAATCGCACAGGACCAGACCGTGCCCGAATCGATCCGTTCACGCGCCGTGCAGATGGCAGGCGTATTGGGGGTTGACGCTGTCGATCAGTCGCGTGGGGAAGACAAGCAATGAAATTGATGCGTAGCGCATTGTTGGTAACGGCCGCCGCCATGCTGGTGAGCGGCTGCGCTGTTCTTGGTGGCGGCGGCGACGACAAGAAGCCGAAGACACCGACTGTAGGAAAGCGCATTCCGGTGTTGAGCGCCGAAACGGGTGTCGAGGTGGATCCGGCGCTCGCCGATGTTGCGGTGGTATTGCCCGCTCCGCTCACCAACCCCAGCTGGACCCAGCCGGGCGGCAGCGCATCGAAGGCGATGGGCCACCTTTCGCTCGGTGCCGCGATCGCGCCCGCGTGGAGCGCCACGATCGAGGGCAGCAGCAAGACCGCACGTCTCGCCTCCGCACCGATTGTTGCGGACGGCAAGGTCTATGTGGTCGACAGCCGCGCCAAGCTCACCGCATTCAACGCCGATAGCGGCGCCAAGCTCTGGAGCATCCAGATTGGCGACGAAAAGGATACGGCGGGTGGCCGCAGCTGGCTTTCGGGTGAACTCACCGGCAATGTCGGCCTGCTCTTCGGCGGCGGCGTCAGCTATGATTCCGGCACGCTCTACGCCACCAACGGGCTGGGCGATGTTGCGGCGTACAACGCCGAAACCGGCGCGCAGCTTTGGAAGAAGCGCCCCGGTGGTCCGCTGCGCGGTGCACCGGGTGTTGGCAATGGCAATGTCTATGTGATGAGCCAGGACAATCAGGTTTTCGCGATGCGTCAGAGCGACGGCAATCTCGAATGGAGCCGTGCAGGCACGCTTGAAACCGCAGGCGTCTTTGGCGTCGCCAGCCCGGCGATTGCGCAGGGCACCGTGGTTGCGGGTTATAGCTCGGGCGAACTCAGCGCCTATCGTTACGAAAATGGCCAGGAAGTGTGGCAGGATGCGCTCGCGCGGACCAGCATTTCCACTTCGGTTGCCTCGCTCAGCGATATCGACGCCGATCCGGTGATCGATCAGGGCCGCGTCTTTGCGGTCGGGCAGGGCGGGCGCATGGTGTCGCTCGAGCTCGTCACCGGTCAGCGCCTCTGGGAAATCAACCTTGCGGGCATCCAGACGCCCTGGGTTGCCGGGGAATGGCTGTTTGTCGTTACCGACGAGGCCAAGCTGCTCTGCCTTTCGCGCGTCAGCGGCAAGGTGAAGTGGCTGACCCAGCTTCCGCGCTATCGCAAGGAAAAGAAGAAGGAAGGCCCGATCGCCTGGCAGGGCCCCGTCCTTGCGGGCAACCGCCTCGTGCTCGTCAGCAACGAGGGGGAGATGGTCAACGTCTCGGCCACCGATGGCACGGTGCAGGGCACGCAGGAGTTGAAGGCGCCTGTGACGCTGCCGCCCATCGTGGCGAACAACACGCTTTACGTGCTGGATGACAGCGGCCGGCTGACCGCCTGGCGCTGATCCTTTTCGGGGTGCGGTGGTTGATCCGCCGGCCCCGAAGGTCCAGATAACTGGAATGTTCCGGAGCATGGCGCGGTTCTGACGAACCGGGTCATGCTCCAAGTCTTTTGTGGAGAAAGGCCAGATGGCCAAGAGATTGCCCGTTGTCGCCATTGTCGGGCGGCCCAATGTGGGCAAATCGACTTTGTTCAACCGTCTCGTGGGCAAGAAGCTCGCGCTGGTGGATGATCGTCCTGGCGTTACGCGCGATCGGCGTGAGGGCGATGCTTCGCTCCTCGGCCTCGAATTCCGCGTGATCGACACGGCGGGCTTCGAGGATGAGGATCCGCAGAGCCTGCCCGGGCGCATGCGTGTTCAGACCGAGGCTGCGGTTGCCAATGCCGATGTCGCGCTGTTCCTGATCGATGCGCGCGCCGGCGTGGTGCCGCTCGATGCGGAAATCGCGCGCTTCCTGCGTGGATCGACGACGCCGGTCGTGCTCATGGCGAACAAGGCCGAAGGCCGCGCCGCCGAAGCCGGCGTGCTCGAATCGCTCGAGCTTGGCTTTGGCGATCCCGTCCAGTTCAGCGCCGAGCATGGCGAGGGCATCGCCGATCTTTTCGAGGCACTGCTTCCGCATATCGAGAAGGAAGGCGAGGAAGATCTCGAGGACGAGGAAGAGGAGGCCGAGAACGGGCCGCTGAAGCTCGCCATTGTTGGCCGCCCCAATGCCGGCAAGTCGACACTGGTCAATCGTATCCTTGGCGAGGACCGGATGATCACCGGGCCCGAGGCCGGGATCACGCGCGATTCCATCGCGATCGATCTCGACTGGAATGGCCGTCCCGTCCGCCTCATCGATACGGCGGGGATGCGCAAAAAGGCGAAGGTGCAGGAAAAGCTGGAAAAGCTTTCGGTTGCCGATGCGCTGCGCGCCGTCGACTTCGCCGAGGTCGTCGTGCTGCTGCTCGATGCGACGCTTGGGCTTGAGTCGCAGGATCTGCGCATCGCCGACCGCGTGCTGGAAGAAGGGCGTGCGCTGATCATCGCGCTCAACAAGTGGGACGTTGCTGAAGAACCCTCGAGCCTCTTCCAGGGCGTCCGCAAGGCGCTGGACGATGGATTGGCCCAGGTGCGCGGCGTGCCGCTGATCGCGGTCTCGGCCGCCACGGGCAAGGGGATCGATCAGCTGATCGATGCCGCCTTTGAAACGCGCGAGGCCTGGTCGAAGCGCGTGACCACCGGTCAGCTCAACCGCTGGTTCGAACGCGCGATCGAGGCGAATCCGCCGCCAGCACCGGGCGGTCGACGGATCAAGCTGCGCTATGTCACCCAGGCCAAGACGCGCCCGCCGGGCTTCATCCTGTTCGGCACACGCGTCGATCAGTTGCCCGAAAGCTATCGCCGCTATCTGGTGAACGGTATCCGCCGCGAACTGGGTTTCGGTGCGGTGCCGGTGCGCCTTACGATGCGTGCGCCCAAGAACCCCTACGGCAACAAGTGATCGGCATCCCGCTCGTCGACGCGCGCGGGATGCGGTGCCCCTGGCCCGTCGTTCGGCTCGCGCGGGCGATGCGGGAGGCGCCGTCCCCGGCGCTGGTGCGGATCGTGGCGGACGACCCTATCGCGCCCGGTGAAATCGCTGCGCTGGCGCAGGAGTGCGGCTGGGCCGTGCTGCCTGTACAAACCGATATCGGCGCCGGCTTCGAAATCAGCGCGCCCGCGTAACGCCCTGTTTACGCTGTCTGCCATAGGTTTGTGGCGCGGGCAGCGGGAAAGGGATGGCGGCGCGTGGTCGAAGACGAACAGATTTTGGTCGACTGGAAAATATTTACTGCGGCGCGTCAGGAGCTTGGCGCCGGGTTTATCCGCATTCTTGGCTATTTCCGCGAGGATGGTGCCGAATCGGTCGCGCGGGTCGAACAGGCGCTGCGTGCCGGCGATGCCGCCGCGATGGTGCTGCCGGCGCATCGGCTGAAGGGGGAATCCCGCCTCTTTGGCGCAGGGCCGCTCGCCGAGCTCGCCGAAGAGATTGAAGGGGCAGCGCGCCGCTGTGTCGAAACGCGCGAAGTGCCCGGTCATCTCATCCCGCAAGTCGTTGCCCTGCGGCAGGTGTTCGACAAGACGCTTGGGCTGTTCGATCGCGAATGCAATCCGCTGGTGGAGCGGCGGCAGGGCTTTGGCCGGCGCGGCGCGATGGGCCATCAGGATATCGACCCGTTTTGAGAAAGCCTGGCGCCTCGGAAAGCCCAATTACAGGCTGTGGATAACTTTATCTGAGTAACAAAACCCCTGGGGGAAGGGGGTAGCGGCAGCGGGCCTCGACGGGCCCGCTGCCGTATCGCATTTCCGCCCATTTGGGCGGTGAAGCGCGGATCAGTCCTCGGTCGGTTTCGACTGAAGCTGGATATAGTTCTGCAGGCCCATGCGCGCGATCATGTCGAACTGCTTTTCGAGCATGTCGACATGTTCTTCCTCGCTCTCGAGAATGGCGGCCAGCAGGTCGCGGCTGACATAGTCACGCACGCTTTCGCAGTGCGCGATGCCTTCGCGCAGCAGGGGAATGGCTTCATTCTCCAGCTCGATATCGGCCTTCAGGATCTCTTCCACATTCTCACCGATCTTGAGGCGGCCGAGAAGCTGGAAGTTGGGAAGACCGTCGAGGAAAAGGATGCGCTCGGCAAGCTTGTCGGCGTGCTTCATCTCGTCGATGGATTCATGACGCTCGAAGTCTGCGAGGCGGCTGATGCCCCAATTGTCGAGCAGGCGATAATGAAGCCAATACTGGTTCACCGCCGTGAGCTCGTTCTTCAGAGCCTCATTCAGATATTCGATGACCTTGGTATCGCCCTTCACTGTAAAACTCCTTTACTGATCGCGGGATTATACGCGGTCAAAGCTTTACAGGAAAGCCGGAAAACTGCTGATTTTCCGGGGTTTTTACGCTGGTAACTCGCGCTATTGTCAGGCGGTCGCAAGCTCGGATTTGATAATGCTTTGCGCAAACGGAATGCACTGTCCGCACCGGGTTCGGCGGCCGAGCGCGGCATAGGCGCTGCACGTATTATGTCCGCCACCGTTGCGCACGGTGTCGCGCAGATCCTTTTCCCGAATTGCGTTGCAAAGGCAGACAACCACTGACGAATCCTCCACTGACACTGGAGAGATACGTATAATGATAATGTATCGCAATAGGTTTATTCGGCGGTTCGTCGTTTTCGCATTTCCTGCGGTCCGCCCCGCGCCAGCGACCGCCACAGCCATTCGAGAGGCCCATAGGCGAATCGGTCGAGCCATGGTTTGGACCATGCAAGCATGACCACGCAGCCTCCGGCAACGAACAAATAGGCCTGGGCCCGCGAAACCTCGCCGAACAGCCCCAGGCCATAGCCGTAGAAGATCGTCGTCATCACGATGCTGGTGCCCAGATAGTTGCTGAACGCCGCGCGCCCGGCGGCGGCGATGCGCGCGATCATCCTGCTGCCCGCGAACCGGTCGATCAGCCACAGTGCAGCGGACGCGTGTGCCAGCGTCAGGATGATGCGAGAGGGGATCGACCAGGTGAAAGTGGCGTTGAAGGTGACGATCGGATCAAAGCCGCTGGTGATGCACCAAAAGGCAAGCAGCATCGTCGGCGGCAGGCCGATCATGTAGCATATGGCTGCCGTGCGGGCGTAGGACGCGCGGGAACGCATGCCGGTAAGGAAACCGCTCTTGCACAGCCCCATGCCCATCAGCATCAGCCCCAGCGCTTCACAGCCGGACAGGAGCACCATCAAGAGTGGCCCCGATGCGCGCTCGCCCATGCGGTAGGCCAGGATATCGGCATAGCCCGACCGGTAAACCGAAAGTTCGGTCGCGGTGCTGGCCATGCCGGGCACGCCGAGGCCGGAGATCATCGCCTTATAGGCATTGCCCGCCTCGACGCCCGCATGCGGGGCGGTCGCGGCGCTCGCGGTCATCAGGATCGAAATGCTGATGGCCGCAAGGATCAGGAAGCCGATGATGAGGCTGAGCACGCCCCAGCGTATCAACTGGCCCGCACTGCCGTGCCGGGCGAGGAAGGCGAACGACCCGATCACGGCGTACAGCGTCAATATGTCGCCGAACCAGATCAGATAATAATGGGCAAGCCCGAAGACGAGCAGCCATCCCATGCGGCGCAGGTGCAACTGGGGGCCGTCGGCGCCGCGCGCCTCGGCGGCATCGATCACGATCAGCATGCTCGCGCCGAACAGCAATGAGAACAGCCCGCGCATCTTGCCGTCCACCAGCACATAGGCGGTGGCCCATGCGGCGATGTCCGCCGGACTGGTGCCACCCCAGACGCGCGGATTGACATAGGCGAATTCGGGCATGGCGAAGACGATGATGTTCATCGCCAATATGCCCATCACCGCGATGCCGCGCAGCGCGTCAAGGCTCAGATAACGGGGGCGGGGGGGCAGGGTGTCCATCTCTGCCTTGTGACGTCCGCAGCGCCCGCTTGGCAAGCGCTGCGGTGTTCGTCGTTTCAGGCCAGCCGGTCGGCGTGCCAGTGGATGTGATCGTCCATGAAGGTCGAGATGAAATAATAGCTGTGATCATATCCGGGCTGCATGCGCAGCGTCAGCGGAATGCCCGCGGCGTCGCACGCCGATTGCAGCAATTCGGGTTTCAACTGCTCGGCCAGAAAAGGATCGGCATCACCCTGATCGACCAGAATCTCGCTCACCCGTGCGCCGTCCTCGATCAGCGCCGTCGCGTCGTGGCGCCGCCATGCCGCACGGCCGGCGTCGAGATAGCGGGTCAGCGCCTTTTCGCCCCATGGGCAGTTCATCGGCGAGGCGATGGGCGCAAAGGCCGATACGCTCCGGAACCGATCGGGATGGTTGAGCGCGATGGTGAGCGCGCCGTGCCCGCCCATCGAATGGCCGGTGATGCCCTGGCGCGCCATGTCGACGGGAAAATGCTCGGCAATCAGCGCAGGCAGTTCGCGCGTGATGTACGAATACATGCGGAAGTTATTTACCCAGGGGCGCAGTGTGGCATCGACATAGAAGCCCGCGCCCTTGCCGAAATCATAGCTTTCGTCATCGGGCACGGTATCGCCGCGCGGGCTGGTGTCGGGTGCGATGAAGATGATCCCGCGCTCGGCGCAGGCGCGGCGATATTCACCCTTTTCCATGACATTGGCGTGGGTGCAGGTCAGTCCCGAAAGATACCAGAGCACCGGCAGTTTCGCGCCCGCTTCATGGGGCGGGACATAGACCGCAAAGGTCATGTCGGTGCCGGTTTCGGTGGAGGCGTGCCGATACACGCCCTGCACGCCTCCAAAACCCTTGTTCGTCGAGACCGTGGCGAGCGCCATGATCAGTCCTTGATCCAGTGTAGGCCGCACAGCTTGTTACCGGCGGGATCGCGCAGATAGGCGAGATAGAGCTTACCGAAAGCGCCTTCGCGCACGCCCGGCGGGTCTTCGCAGGTGGTGCCGCCATTGGCGACGCCCGCGGCATGCCAGGCGTCGATTTCGGCGGGGGAGGATGCGGCAAAGCCGATCGTGCCGCCATTGGCATAAGAGGCCGCCTCGCCGTTGATCGGCTTGGTCAGCATGAACAGTGCGCCGTTATGGTTGTAGATCACCCGGCCCTTGTCATCGACCATGCCGGGCTTTGCGCCCAGCGTGCCCAGCGTGGCGTCGTAGAACGCCTTGGATTTTTCAACGTCGTCCGCGCCCAGCATTACATGCGAAAACATGGCATCCTCTCCTTGCTGCTTGTTGTGCGTTGCTTGCTCAGAACACCACGACCGAACGGATGCTCTTGCCCTTGTGCATCAGGTCGAACCCCTTGTTGATTTCCTCGAGGCTCAGCACATGGGTGATCATCGGATCGATCTGGATCTTCCCGTTCATATACCAGTCGACGATCTTGGGCACGTCGGTACGGCCCTTGGCACCGCCAAAGGCAGACCCCTTCCAGACGCGGCCGGTGACCAGCTGGAACGGACGGGTCGAGATTTCCTTGCCCGCCTCGGCCACGCCGATCACCACCGACACGCCCCAGCCGCGGTGGCAGGCTTCAAGCGCGGTGCGCATCACATCGGTGTTGCCGGTGCAGTCGAACGTGTAGTCGGCGCCGCCATCGGTGAGGGCTACGAGATGCTGGACGATATCGCCGTCCACCTTCAGCGGGTTGACGAAATCGGTCATGCCAAAACGACGGCCCCATTCGGCCTTCTCGTCGTTGAGATCGACGCCGACGATCTTGTCCGCGCCAACCAGCTTGGCCGCCTGGATGACGTTGAGGCCGATACCGCCCAGCCCGAACACGATCACGTTCGAACCCGGTTCCACCTTGGCGGTGTTGATCACCGCGCCCACGCCCGTCGTCACGCCGCACCCGATATAGCAGCTTTTGTCGAAGGGGGCGTCCTCGCGGATCTTGGCGACCGCGATTTCGGGCAGGACGGTGAAGTTCGAAAAGGTCGAGCAGCCCATATAATGGTAGATCGGCTGACCCTTGTACGAAAAGCGCGTCGTGCCGTCGGGCATCAGGCCCTTGCCCTGCGTCGCGCGGATCGCGGTGCACAGGTTGGTCTTGCCTGAAAGGCAGCTTTTGCACTGGCGGCATTCGGGGGTGTAGAGCGGGATCACATGATCGCCGGGCTTCACGCTCGTCACGCCCGCGCCCACTTCGCGCACGATGCCGGCCCCTTCATGGCCGAGGACGGAGGGGAAGATCCCCTCGCTGTCGAACCCGTCCAGTGTATAGGCGTCGGTGTGGCAGATGCCCGTCGCCATGATCTCGACCAGCACTTCGCCGGGCTTGGGGCCTTCCAGGTCGAGTTCGACGATTTCGAGCGGCTTTTTCGCCTCGAATGCGACGGCGGCGCGGGTTTTCATGGCGCGGGTTTTCCTTTCGTCGGAATGGGGGATTTGGTTCAGGCTTTCCGGCAAATTCCGGGGCTTTGCAAGGGCGTATTACCCCTCATCCGGAAAGCGCGGCGGCCTCGCGGGCGGCGGCTGTGATGGCCTGCGCATCGGGCGCGCCGCGCAGGACGATCCAGCTGCCGCCGACACAGGCGACCTGCGGGATCGCCAGCCATTCGGGTGCGTTCGCGGCGGTGATGCCGCCCGTGGGGCAGAAGGTGCAGTCCGCGAACACCGGGGCCAGGCTCTTCAGCGTCGGCGTGCCGCCGCTCGCCATTGCGGGGAAGAACTTGAAATGCGACAGCCCCATGTCGAGCCCGCGCATGATGTCGCCCGCATTGGCGATGCCGGGCAGGAAGGGGATGCGGCTTTCGATTGCGGCATGCCCCAGCGGTTCGGTGAGGCCCGGGGAAACGACGAACTGTGCGCCCGCGTTGATCGCGGCCTGCAGATCGCCGGGATTGAGCACGGTGCCTGCGCCAACGATCGCGCCATCCACAGCGCTCATCTCGCGGATCGCTTCAAGCGCGCACGGCGTGCGTAGCGTCACTTCCAAGATGCTGAGGCCGCCAGCCACCAGCGCCTCGGCAATCGGGCGGGCATGGGCAAGGTCGTCGATCACCAGAACCGGGATGACCGGGCCGGTGCGCATGATGGTTTCGATGGGGTTCATCGTCGGTTCCTCACAATCCTGCCAGTGCCAGCATAGCCGATCCGCCGCGCTCGGCATCGTCGGCGCCGCGGCGCATCATGGCAAATAATTCGCGCCCTGTGCCGTGGGCATGCGGCGGCGGTGGAGCGGCGGTGCGCGTGCTCCATTCGGCGGCGTCAACCAGGGCGGCGATCACACCGGTGACGGCGCAGACGCGCACCATGTCCCCATCGCGCAAGGAGGCGATGGCTCCACCGGCCTCGGCCTCGGGTGTTACATGGATGGCGGCGGGCACCTTGCCCGACGCGCCCGACATGCGCCCATCGGTGAGCAGCGCGACACGGTGCCCACGATCCTGCAGCACGCCGAGCGCGGGCGTCAGTTGATGCAGTTCGGGCATGCCGTTCGCCTGTGGCCCCTGAAAGCGCACCACCACCACCACGTCCCGGTCAAGTTCGCCCGCGCGGAAGGCGGCGAGCACTTCCTCCTGATCGGCAAAGACGCGCGCAGGCGCCTCGATCGTCCAGCGTTCGCGGTCCACCGCGCTGGTCTTGATCACCGCGCGGCCGATATTGCCCTTGAGCAACCGCATGCCACCATCGGGGCGAAAGGGCGTGGCCACCGGCTGGAGCATCGTGTCGTCCAGCGTTTCCACCGGCGCATCGACATAGGACAGCGCGTCGCCATCGAGCGCCGGCGTGCGGGCATAGGGGGTGAGCCCGCCGGTCCAGATCGTCAGCAGATCGCGGTGGAGCAGGCCGGCATCCAGCAGTTCGCGGATCGCGAAGGCCATCCCGCCTGCCTCGTGGAACTGGTTCACATCGCCCGCGCCATTGGGGTAGACGCGCGCGATCAGCGGCACGACGGCCGACAGCCGGTCCAGATCCTCCCAATCGATGGTGATCCCCGCGGCGCGCGCAATGGCGGGCAGGTGGATGGCGTGGTTGGTCGATCCGCCCGTGGCCAGCAACCCGATCGCCGCATTCACGATCGCCTTTTCATCGATGCATTGGCCGAGCGGCCGGTAATCGCCGCTATCCGAGCCGATCTCGGTCAGCCGATGCACGGCCGCCCGCGTCAGTTCCTGCCGCAGCTTGGTGCCGGGATGGATGAAGGCCGCACCGGGGACGTGGAGCCCCATCACCTCCATCATCATCTGGTTCGAATTGGCGGTGCCGTAAAAGGTGCAGGTGCCCGCGGTGTGATAGCTTGCGGCCTCGGCCTCCAGCAACTCGTCTCGGCTGGCCTTGCCCTCGGCATAAAGCTGGCGGACGCGCTGTTTTTCCTTGTTGGAAATGCCCGATGGCATGGGGCCGGCGGGCACCAGCACCATGGGCAGGTGCCCGAAGCGCAGCGCGCCGATCAGCAGCCCCGGCACAATCTTGTCGCATATGCCGAGTAGGGCCGCGCTTTCGAACATCCCGTGGCTCAGCGCGATCGCGGTGCTCATGGCGATGGTGTCGCGGCTGAACAGCGACAATTCCATGCCGCGCTGGCCCTGCGTCACGCCGTCGCACATGGCCGGCACGCCGCCCGCAACCTGTGCAGTCGCACCGCGTTCGCGGGCAAAGAGCTTCATCTGCTCGGGGTAGCGGGCGTAAGGCTGATGGGCCGAGAGCATGTCGTTATAGGCGGTGACGATGCCGATGTTCATCGCGCGGCCCGTGCGGATCGCGGCCTTGTCGTCGCCCGCTGCGGCAAAGCCGTGCGCCAGGTTGCCACAGGAAAGGGTGGGGCGGTCAACGCCCCTGTCCCTTTCCCGTGCAATCAGCTCCAGATAGGCCGAGCGCCCCTGTTTCGAACGGGAAATGATCCGATCGGTAACGGCGGCGATTTCGGGATGGAGCGTCATGGTTCTGCCCTGATGGGGCTGGGCGTCAGGCGTCCAGCCAGTGGATGTCGATCGGCTGCTCGGCTTCGGCCAGCACGCGACCCACCGGAACGGTCGAGCTTGGCCCGTCCTCGATCGCGCGTTCCAGCACCTTGCGCTTGTCGGCACCCTGGATCGCGATCACGATCGTGCGTGCCGACAGGATCGACGCGCGCGTCAGCGTGACGCGGGCGACGGGGGCGTCCTTGGGCATTGGATCGGGCATCACGCCGATCGCGCGGCGCGCCTTGGGGCCGTTCAGCGCCTCGTCCAGATCGGGGCCGGCAAAGATCGAGGCGGTATGGCCATCAGCCCCCACGCCCAGCCAGACAAGGTCGATCGGCCAGTGCAGATCCTGCAACCGCGCATCGGCGGCGTTGCCGGCGAGCTTGTAGTCCTTGTTCTCGGTGCCGATCGGCAGCACGCGTGCGCCCAGCGGCAAGAAGGCGCGGGCGATGGAGGCGATGTTGCTCATCGGGCTGTCGACGGCGACCAGCCGGTCGTCGGTCGGAATGATCGTCACGCCCTTCCAGCGCAGCTTCTTTTCCGCCAGTTTGGCGAATACGGGCAGCGGCGTCGTGCCCCCCGGAAAGGCGACAAGCGCCTGCCCGCGCGCATCCAGTGCGCTTTCGATGATGAACGCGATGTCGCCGGCAACCGCCTCAGCCCATTCGTCCTCATCTTCATAATCCCAGAATTCGGCTTCAATCATGCCAGCTTACTCCGTCTCTTTCGGTCAGCGCGATGGCGGCTGAGGGGCCCCAGCTGCCAGCGCCATAAGGTTTTGGTTCCATCTGATTCGCGGTCCAGCCTGCGCGGATCGCGTCGATCCATTCCCACTGTGCCTCCACCTCGTCGCGGCGGACGAACAGCGTCGGGTCCCCCTCGATCAGGTCGAGCAACAGGCGCTCATAGGCGATCCGCTTGCGCGCGCCGGCAAAGGCATGGGTGAGCGAGAGGTCCAGCGGCACCTCGCGCAGGGTGATCCCCTCGCGGTCCATTCCGGGTTCCTTCGCCATCACCAGCAGGCGGATATATTCTTCGGGTTGCAGCCGGATGACGAGCTTGTTCGCCTTTAACCGCCCGCCGCGCTTGGCGAAAATCGAATAAGGCACCTGCTTGAACTGGATGAAGATTTCCGATTGCCGGCTGGGCAGGCGCTTGCCGGTGCGCAGGTAGAAGGGAACCCCCTGCCAGCGCCAGTTATCCACATGCGCCTTCAGCGCGACGAAGGTCTCTGTGTGCGAAGCCTTGCCCAGTTCGTCGGTATAGCCGGGAACCGCTTCGCCGCGGCTGGCGCCGGGGGCATATTGCCCGATCACGCTGTGCGACGGCGCGCTGTCGGCATCGATCCGGCGCAGCGAACGCAGCACCTTCACCTTTTCATCACGGATCGCAGTTGCGTCGAAGCTTGCGGGCGGCTCCATCGCGACCAGCGCGAGCAGCTGGAGCATATGGTTCTGCACCATGTCGCGCAGCGCACCGGCCTCGTCGTAGAAGTCGATCCGGCCCTCAAGCCCCACGGTTTCCGAAACGGTAATCTGGACATGATCGATGCCGTTGGCGTTCCACAGCGGCTCGAACATCATATTGGCAAAGCGCAGCGCGAGCAGGTTCTGGACGGTTTCCTTGCCTAGATAATGATCGATGCGGAAGGTGCGCTCCTCGGGAAAGGCGGAGGCGACCGCATCGTTGATCGCGCGGCTGGACGCGAGATCCCTGCCCAGCGGCTTTTCCAGCCCAATCCGGACATTTTCGCCCGTAAGGCCAGCCGCCTTCAGCCCGGCAATGGTCGGTTCGAACAATTGCGGTGCAGTCGACAGGAAAATGGCAATGCCGCGCGGCGAATCGCCGATCTTGTCGGCCAGTGCAGCGAACCCTTCCGGCTGCGACGCATCGAGCGGCTGATAACGCAGGCGTTCGACAAAGCTCGTAATCTGGGCGTCATCGATTCGGTCGGGCGGCAGGAACTGCGCCAACGCCTGGCGCGCCATCGTGCGCCACTCGGCATCCGAAAGCATGCTACGCGCGGTGCCCACGATCTGCAGGCAATCGGGCACCAGTCCGTCGGCGTGCAGCACGAACAGCGACGGCAGCAGCATGCGGCGGGCAAGGTCACCCGTCGCGCCGAAAAGGAGGAGGGTCTCGCACGCCATTCCTGCCTCATCCTCCATGCCCGGTCGGCCGTCAACCGCGCCGCGCTGGCGCGTTGACGGTGGCCGGGCAAGATGCCGGGATCAGTGGCGGTGAAGGCGTTTCAGAGTGTAGCGCCCGCCCGCATATCCATCGAACAGGCCCGACAGGGCGGGGTGCTCGACCGGCTCGGTGCTGTCGTCCGAGATCAGATTTTGCTGGCTGACATAGGCGATATAGCTGCGATCGGCATTTTCGGCGAGCAGGTGGTAAAAGGGCTGATCCTTGCGCGGACGGCTGGTCTCGGGAATCGCCTGATACCATTCCTCGCTGTTCGCAAAGACGGGGTCGATGTCGAAAACGACACCGCGAAAATCGTGCAGCCGGTGCCGCACGACATCGCCGATTGAAAAACGCGCATGGGCGATCATCGGCGCTGCGGGCTTTGTTTCCTGGGTTTCGACAAGGGCAAGCGGTTCGTTCATGAACGTAATTTAGGAAGAAATGAAAAAGTCACAAGCAGATCGCTTGCACATATCGAAAGCCTAGGTTAATGGCCCCTCCACATCGACCGGGCGACGCCGATTTGGCGCCCGTCTTTCAGCGGAGAGGTGGCTGAGAGGTCGAAAGCACCGCACTCGAAATGCGGCGTGCCGGCAACGGTACCGTGGGTTCGAATCCCACCCTCTCCGCCAACATCTCAATGCGAATCAATGAGATGGGCCTTCTGGGGCCAGAAAATCCCCAGCTTCCGCGCCGTTTTGCCGTTGGCACCTAAACCCAAGAGACTGCCAGATACGCCGAAATGGGTCTCTGATCGCCTTTCGTCTCTTTTCGCCTAAACCTTGCCGTGGAAGGTATAGGTCTCGGAAATGACGCATTTCTGGGCTTTTCTGCCTCGCACACGTCTATACCTTTTCAGGGCAAACCCGGCACCCAAAGCGATGTGAGAATCCGAGGTATCCGCAAGACAGGGTGATACCCGGCTATTTTTCGCGAATGTTCATGCCTTTAGAAACAGACTGATTCAGCGTTGCATTATGTGGCTTTAGCCAATCCTGCGGCCTCCACATGCGTATCAACGGGCTCGTTGCGATCCTTGCGCTCCGAATACCTGTCGACGAGCTGGTCAGCGTGCGGACGCAGCAGGACCGTGAAGCGAACCAATTCTTCTATCACGTCCACGATCCGGTCGTAGTAGCTCGACGGCTTCATTCGGCCGGCTTCGTCGAACTCTTCATAGGCCTTGGCCACGGAGGACTGGTTGGGAATGGTGAACATACGCATCCAGCGTCCGAGGATCCGCAGCGTGTTGACGCTGTTGAAGCTTTGCGATCCCGCACAGACCTGCATGACAGCAAGGGCGCGCCCCTGGGTTGGCCGCAGGCCTTTATAGGCGAGCGGAAGGTGGTCGATCTGGGCCTTCATGATCCCGGTGATCTGACCGTGCCGCTCCGGGCTGCACCAGACCTGCGCTTCCGACCACAGAGAATATTCACGTAGTTCGTGAACCGCCGGATGGTCATCATCCTGAAACTGATCAGGCAGCGGCAGGTCAGACGGATCAAAGATCCGCGTCTCGCAACCGAAGAACTGGAGCAGGCGTGCAGCCTCTTCAACCGCAAGCCGCGAATAGGACCGCTCGCGCAGGGAACCGTAGAGAAGCAGGACGCGCGGTGGTGGATCAAGTTTGCCCAGACCGAGCGCTGGGCGCCGATGAACATATTCTGGCCTGAGGGCCGGCAGATACTCGGGATCGGCAAGCGGGCGCAGGCGTGGATAAACGGGCTTGGTCATGCGCGAGCCTCCGTCGGGACAGATTCAGGAAACCAGCGGCGTCCGAACCAGAAGGCGACGTTGACCAGCAGGATGAGCACCGGAACCTCGACCAGCGGGCCGATGACGGCGGCGAAGGCAACCGGCGAGGCTAGCCCGAAGGCCGCGATGGCCACCGCAATCGCCAGCTCGAAATTGTTGCCCGCTGCGGTGAACGCCACGGCGGTCGTGCGCGGGTAATCGCTGGCAATCAGCTTGCCCATGAAGAAGCTGATGGAGAACTGGACGACGAAGTAGATGGTAAGCGGGATGGCAATGCGGATCGTGTCGCCCGGCAAAGTCACGATCTCGTTGCCCTTGAGGCTGAACATGGCGGCGATGGTGAACAGCAGCGCGATCAGCGTGACCGGGCCGATCTTGGGCAGAAAGGTCTTTTCATACCACTCATCACCTTTGGCCTTCGCCAGCCATTTGCGGGTGAGGTAGCCGGCCAGGAACGGGATGCCGAGATAGATCAACACGGCCTCGGCGATGGTCCAGAAGCTGACGTGGATGACGCTGCCTTCAAGGCCGAACAACGGCGGCAGGAAGGCGAGGAAGAACCACGCGTAGACGCTGAAGAACAGGATCTGGAACACCGAGTTGAACGCCACGAGAGCCGCGACATACTGGTTGTCGCCCTTCGCCAGCTGGTTCCAGACAATGACCATGGCGATGCAACGTGCAAGGCCGATCAGGATCAAGCCGGTCATGTATTCCGGCTTGTCGCTGAGGAAGATGACCGCGAGCGCGAACATCAGCACCGGCCCGATGATCCAGTTCTGGATCAGCGAGATCGCCAGCACCCGCTTGTCCTCGAACACCCGCGGCAGTTCCTCGTAGCGCACACGCGCAAGCGGCGGGTACATCATCAGGATCAGGCCCACGGCGATGGGAATGTTCGTCGTGCCCCAGGAGAGGCTGTCGATCGCCCCGGGGAGCCAATCGAAAATCGACCCCAAAGCAACGCCCAGCGCCATGGCCAGGAATATCCACAGGGTCAGATAACGATCGAGGAACGACAGGCGTTCGCGCTTGGACTGTTCGGTCACGGTCTTTCCTCTTCAGCCAGGGATGCGGTTGCCGGCGGCATCGATGACCTGTTCGCCGTCTTCCTTGGCAAAGGCACCGCGCTGCTGCGCCGGGATCAGATCGAGCACCTCTTCCGAGGGCCGGCACAGCTTCACGCCGAGCGGCGAGACAACCAGCGGGCGGTTGATCAGGATCGGATGCGCCATCATCGCATCGACCAGCTGCGCATTGGAGAGGTCCGGATTGTCGAGACCCAGTTCGGCATAGGGTGTGCCCTTTTCACGCAGCAGCGCGCGCGGCGAGATGCCAGCCCGTGCAATCAGGCTTTCAAGCAAGGCACGCGAAGGCGGCGTCTTCAGATATTCCACGACATGCGGCTCAATCCCGGCATTGCGGATCATGGCCAGAGCGTTGCGCGAAGTGCCGCATTCCGGGTTGTGATAGATGATGATGTCGGTGTTCATGTGCTTGCTCCACCGCTGGCGCCTTCGGCCCGGCCGATTTCCTTGAGCTTCTGCTTCATCGCCATCTCGTCGATGCTGGAATGCGGCAGCGTCAGAAACAGTGAGATGCGGTTCGTCAGATAGCGCAAGGCCTGAAGGAAAGCGTCGCGCTGGCCTTCGCCCTCAACAGCTGCTGGATCCTCGATGCCCCAGTGCGCGGTCATCGGATGGCCGATCCAGACCGGACAGGTTTCACCTGCGGCGCTGTCGCAAACCGTGAAGATGAAATCGAACTCGGGCGACCCGGGCTTGGAGAACTCGTTCCAGCTCTTCGAGTACATGCCGGTGGTGTCGTAGCCCATTCCGTTCAGCACCGAGAGCGCCATCGGGTGGACCTCGCCCTTGGGCTGGCTTCCTGCGCTGTAGGCTTTGAAGCGACCTGCGCCGAGCTTGTTCATCACCGCTTCGCCAAGGATCGAGCGGGCACTGTTGCCAGTACAAAGGAAAAGGACGTTGTAAATCTTCTCGGACATGTGAGGCCTCAGGCGGTCATAGGTTGAGCGGCATTGCAGGTGAGGCCGCCAAGCAGGTCGGCGCACATTTCAGGCGCACCCTGGCAGCAGTCCTGCATCAGAAATGCGAGCAGACGACGCATGCCGGCAAAATCGGCGCGGTAATGGATCAGGCGGCTCTCACGCTCGGACTGAACAAGGCCTGCCCGTTCCAGTGTAGCAAGGTGATGCGACATGGTGGACGGCGGAACGCCTTGATGTTCAGCGATGGCGCCAGCGATCATGCCTTCCGGGCCTGCCTTCACCAGCATGCGGAATACCGACAATCGCGTTTCGTGCGCCAACGCGCCAAGCGCATCAACTGCCCATACCTGAACGTTCACATCAGTCATCGCGATTCGATCCTTCCAATTCTTTCGAATAGTTATACCAGCCATATCCCGTCAATTGATATTTCCAGCAGCATCGAATGGAAGGCGAAACCTAGAGGCAAGAGCCCGATTTCTTCAGGGCGCATTCCGCTGTGAAGGATCGCGGCTGAACGCAGGTGCTGCGGCTGGTATGCCTTCTTCGGCCCGCTGCGCCCCTGCGGCTGCAGCCCACCATTCCAACTGCGCAAGGGTCCGACCGAAATACTCTTGCCAGGCCGCGGCATCGACGCCCTCGGCAAAATCCCCAGTTTCGCTCAGGATATCCTGCGCTTTCGGCAGGTGGATCATTGCCGAGACCGGCAGACAACCCAGTTCCGACAGGAAGGTGCGCATGTTTACCGCTGCGCGGGCACCGCCCCACTGTCCGGCCGAATAGGTCACGATGGCGCTGGGCTTGTAGGAAAAGAGCGAGCTGCCAAAGTGGTTCAGCAGATGCGCCAATGCCGGGCTCATGGAGTGGTTGTACTCAGGGCTGACCATCACATAGCCATCTGCAGCTTCTATCTTCGCAGCTAAAGCGTCCAGAGCCTCCGGAGCGGCGCTCTTCGCATAGGCAAAGTGGGGCTTGAACGCGGCCGGAAGCTCGATCGACAATGGATCGATCAATTCAACGGCGTGGCCCATTTCCTGAAGATGCTTCTCGCATTGCCGGGCAACCCGCAGGCCAAGCCTGGCCGGGCGTGGAGGCGTGCTGTCACGGGCTGACCCGAGGAATACCAGGAATTTCTGCACGTCAGTATGCTCCATGGACGACGGTTCTGGCGATCCACAACCTGAAGCGCTCCCGACCCTGCCAGTATTCCCGCTTTATAATCGAGACGCTCGATGCGTATAGTGGACGCATCCAATATCGACGCTGCCTCCGCACGCGTTCACTCACGCCAAGGGGGCAGGCCATTTCCGAGATATTCGCATGGTTGAATGATCAGCTGCTGCGCATGCAGTGGCTATCTGATCTGGTCGCTTGGCTCGTTCGGGACGGCTTCGGGCTTGATCCTGCTGGACGGCTTGGCGGTAGCATCCACTTCTTCATCTATGACGTCATCAAGATCTTCATCCTGCTCGGGGTGCTGATCTTCACGATCTCATGGGTGCAAAGCTATTTTCCGCCAGAGCGCACGCGCCGGATCCTTGGAGAGCGCAAAGGTCTCGGCGCCAATATCATGGCGGCTCTGCTGGGCACCATCACGCCGTTCTGCTCGTGCTCGTCGATCCCTCTTTTCATTGGCTTCACGAGCGCGGGATTGCCGCTGGGCGTAACTTTTGCCTTTCTGATTTCCTCGCCGCTAGTCGACCTCGCCTCCGTCATCCTGCTGGCCAGCGTATTCAACTGGACGATCGCGCTGGCTTATGTCGCGGTTGGACTTGTGCTGGCCGTTCTGGGCGGCACACTGATCAGCCGGATGAAGATGGAGGGGCAGGTTGAGGCATTCGTGTTCAACAGCCCGGTCATGGAAAGCGACGATGGCCATTTGACCCGGCGCCAACGCTTCGATTTCGCCCGGGATCAGGTTGCCGAAATTTTCGGCAAGGTCTGGATTTACGTACTGATCGGCGTCGGGATTGGCGCTGCCATTCACAACTGGGTGCCAGAAGCCTTCATTTCCGCACTGCTGGGGCAGGACAAATGGTGGTCTGTCCTCGTCGCGACGGTGGTCGGGATGCCGATGTACGCCGACATTTTCGGCACGCTTCCCATTGCAGAGGCATTGGTCGGCAAAGGCGTGGGCATCGGAACCGCTCTGGCTTTCATGATGGCCGTGACTGCCTTGTCTCTGCCGTCCATGATCATGCTCAAGCGGGTCGTGAAAATGCCGCTTCTGCTGCTATTTGCAGGAATCGTTGCGACCGGCATCATCGTGATTGGCTATGTGTTCAACGCCTTTGGCCCCATGTTACTTTGAATTGGAGACAGGTATGATCATCAAAATCCTTGGTTCAGGCTGCAAGAAGTGCATCGCCCTGGGCGAGAATGCGAAGGCGGCCGCCGATGCGGCCGGGATCTCAGCGGAGATTGTGAAGGTCACGGACTACGCACAGATCGCGGCCTACGGCGTGATGTCGACGCCTGCGCTCGTCATTGACGAGAAGGTTGTGTCGACCGGCAAGGTGCTGACTGTTTCTGAAGTGACCGAGAAGCTCGGCACCGCCTGACGCAGGATTACCCAAACACAGCCGCTTCCTGCGCGCCCCACGGTAACTCGGCCGCTGCGGCCAGTTCTTTCACCGGCACTGTCGGCGGGACGCGCGCAATCAGTAGCTTCTCCAGCACGGGCGGCGCCAGATAGGCCAGCTTCAGCATCCGGCCGGCATAGGCGGGCGTTACATCCTCGGCCTTGGCAATGTCTGCGAGCGTCGCCGCTTCCCCGCTTTCCAGCTTCCGCCGCCAGCTCCACGCCTTGGCGATCGCCTTCAGCACATGCGGGTCTACCCCGCCGCCGTTGTCGGGCGCCATGTTAGCTGGCGGGACGATCTTCGGCCGCCCGTTGCGCTTGCGGATGGTGAGCGGGATGAAAACCCGCATGGTGGTAGGTGCGCTCATGCTGCTTGTCTCCGTTCTGGTGTGACCATTTCACGGATGACCGATCCGAGGCCCTCGGTGCGCAGGTCAACCGCAAGGCCAGCGGCGCTGACCGTGACCCGCTCGATCAGCAGCCGGGCGATGCGGGCCTGCTCGGCCGGGAACAGGGACTCCCACAGCCCATCAAAGCCCGACAGCGCAGTGACCACATCGTTCTCGGTCATGTCGGGATCGGTCCTGCGCGCAGCCTCCATCGCCCGCGCCGCGATTTCCGGCGTGCGCAGCAGCGACCGGATGTGCTGGACGACGGCCGTTTCCACCATGCCGGCATTCAGACGGACAAAGCTGTCGCGGCCTTCGCAGGCCCGGTTCCGGATCGCATCCATCGAGGTGTAGTAGCGGTAATGGCGGCTGCCCTTTTTCGTCACCGTCGGCGTCATGGCGATGCCCCGATCGGTGAAGATCAGCCCCTTGAGCAACGCCGGGGTCTGGGTGCGGGTGTTGGCCGCGCGCTGCCGGGGGCTTTCCTGCAGGATGGCATGCACCTGATCCCACAGTTCATGCGTGATGATGGCCTGATGCTCGCCGGGATAACTGGTGCCCTTGTGGACGGCTTCTCCCAGATAAAGCCGGTTGCGGAACAGCTTGTACAGGAACCCCTTGTCGATCGGCTTGCCCCGCTTGTTGAGGGTGCCGCCCGCCACCAGCTCCCGGGTCAGTAAGGTCGCAGATCCCAGCTCGACAAACCGCTGGAAGATGTGGCGCACCGTGGCGGCCTCAGCCTCGTTGATCACCAGCTTGCGGTCGACGACATCGTAGCCCATGGGCACGAACCCACCCATCCACATGCCTTTCGCGCGGCTGGCAGCGAACTTGTCACGGATGCGCTCGCCGGTGACCTCGCGCTCGAACTGGGCGAATGAGAGCAGGATGTTCAGCGTCAGCCGGCCCATCGAAGTCGTGGTGTTGAACGCCTGCGTCACCGACACGAAGGTCACGTTGTTGCGGTCGAACGCCTCGACCAGCTTGGCGAAGTCCATCAGCGAGCGAGACAGGCGGTCGATCTTGTAGACAACGATGACGTCGACGAGCCCCGCCTCCACGTCTTCCAGCAGGGCCTTCAGGCCGGGGCGTTCGAGCGACCCGCCGGAATATCCGCCGTCGTCGTAGCGTTCGCGCATGCAAACCCAGCCTTCGGCGCGCTGGCTGGCGACATAGGCCTCGCAGGACTCGCGCTGCGCATCGAGGCTGTTGAACTCCATGTCCAACCCTTCCTCGCTCGATTTGCGGGTGTAGACGGCGCAGCGCAGGCGGCGCGGTGAAGTGGTGTTGTTCATGCCGCGTCCTTCCGTTCCCGCAGGCCAAAGAAGCGGTAGCCATTCCACTGGGTGCCGGTGATGTCGCGGGCGATGGCGGACAGCGATTTGTAGCGGCGCCCCTGCCAGTCGAACCCGTCCTTCAGCACCGTGATGACATGCTCGGCCCCGTTCCATTCGCGCACCAGCCGGGTACCGATCACCGGGTTGCGCGGGTCGCTGATCACCGATTTCCGGACTTTCTTGCCCTCGACCTCGTCGGCCAGGGCATCAAGCAGCTGGCGCGCCGGCTTCGACAGACCGCCGAAGGTCAGCTCCTGGATCCGGTAGGCCAGCCGTTGTTCCAGGAACGAGCGGCTGTTGTTGGGTGCCTCGCTGCTGAACAGCTTCTCCCATTCGGCCTTCAGTTCCCTGACCGACATCTCCTTCAGCGCCGCCAGCCTGGCCAGCACCTGCGCATTGTCATCCTGTTTGTGCATCATCGTCCTCCGATCCGGGCTCGTGCCCGGGGACGACTGACGCTCTTGGTCGCGGATGAGCCAAGTGAACTATCTCCGTCGCCCGCAGATAAAGGACTGGACTGTTCGCGCATGCGCAGCACGCCGGCGGCCACGATGCGACCCAACTCGGTGATCCGGGCATCGGGCGTCATTTGGTCTGGCGCGAGGGCGTTGGGGTGGCTCTGGGCAATCATCGGGCATTCCTGGCTGAAGGGCCGGGAGCCGCTGAACCGCTGGTTCGCTCCCGGTGTCTCGCTCAGGAATATTGATGGATATATCCCATGTCAAAACGGTCTTGTGTCACGAACCCCCTTGACAACGGGTCCTGTCACCGCCGCCGGGTATAGAGACTCTGGTGCGCACGCAGGACAATGGCGATGATCGTGATGTCGTTGTCGCCGACATGATTTTCATCTGGCCGGCCGATGACGATCGGCTCCTGGAACTCCGCCCGGGTCGACTCGCCACGCAGGATAAAGTTCTGCCCATCGTGGTCGAGACGCTTGCAGGTGAGCTCGTGGAGGTCGTGGCGATCGCGCTGGACGATGACGATGTCGCCGGGTTGCGGCTCGACATAGCCGTAAGCGACCCGCAGGCACTCCAGATCCGAACCCGGCGGGATCACCTTGTCCATGGAATAGCCTTCCATGCGCAGGGCGAAGCGCTCGCTGCCCGGGAAGGGATTGGGGCCCACCTCGATGGAGTATCGGTCTTCTGCGCCCCAGGTGGTCTCTTCACGCCAGACGCCGGCAGCGACAGCCCCCACGACCTCGAGCGTCTCGAACGGCTGTGAACCCCCGACCCGGTGCATGATCGTGGTGGCGGCCGGGATCATCTGCGAGATGTCCATATCCAGCGCCCTGGCGAGACCCACCAGCGTATCGAGCGTCGGGTTGGTGCTCTTCCCCTTGATGATGTCGCGCACGAGGTAGGGGTTCTTGCCGCCGGTCGCTGCCATCGAGAGCGAGCGAGAGTTCCACTTCGCATCAGGCGCGGTCGCGTCCTCGAGGATCTTGCGCAGGAACGCGATGTTGAAGGCCGGGGTCTGGGTCATCGGCTGTGGGTAACACTGTGGGATGCTTCCCGCAATCTTAATTGTGGGACGCAGCCCTACTTGTGAAGTTGGATTCATCCCGGAATAAAGGATGTATGACGCATCCCATCGTTCACGAGATCGATTCCTTCCTCAAGGCCCACAAGATGGCCGAGAGCTACTTCGGCCGCCGCGCCACCAACGACTGGAAGCTCGTGGCCCAGCTGCGCGCCGGTCGCCGGCTGTGGCCCGCCACCGAAGCCCGCATCCGGGCCTTCATGGAAAACTACCAGCCGGCCCCGCGCGGTCGCGCCTCCCATCGCTCCACCACCGAATCTTCAGGCAGGGTATAATGCAGAACATATCACGAACAAATGCGCGCCGACAGATCGGGCACGAACTGCTGTTCTGTGCCTGGCTGGCCGATGCCGCGGGCGGTGACCGCTACGAGTATCACCGCGGGTTCCTCGCCAAGGATCTCGATCGCGGTCCGAAGCGCCGCCTCGACGAGAAGCAGCGTGCCGCCCTTGAGCGCCTCGCGGCCCGTGCCCGCTGGGCGGCGGACAAGGGCTGTGTCCACCTGATCCAGGAACGGCTCGGTCCTGACACCTACAGTTATGTCGCGATCGCCCGGCCAAGGGCGCCTGGTGCGCGCAGCCCACTGGCCGGCATCGAACTGGCGGAGGTGGCGTGATGGCCAGCGCCTTTGAACGCCACGGGCTCGATCACCTCTCGGCCTCCTCGATCAACCTGTTCGTGGCGCAGCCCGCTATGTGGGCAATGCAGAAGCTGATGGGGCGCAGGTCCATGGTCGGCCCCGCCGCCCACCGCGGGACCGCCATCGAGGCCGGTGTCGAGATGGGACTGTTCGATCCCGCCGCACCGGTCGAGGCCTGCCAGGAGGCGGCTGTTGGCCGGTTCAACCAGCTGACGGCGTTTTCTGCCGATCCCGCGGTCGAGAAGGAGCGCGCCAACATCGCGCCGGCTGTCGCCATAGCGCTAGCTGAACTGCGGCAATATGGGATCCCGGAAGCCGCCGATGGCAACCGCCAACACCGCATCGAGGTCCAGCTGCCCGGCGTGCCGGTGCCGTTCATCGGCTGGCTCGACTTCTGGTTTCCCGAGCACGGGATCATCGTGGATCTCAAGACCCAGGCGCGCCTGTCCTCGAAGATCTCCGATCCCCATGCCCGCCAGGGCGCGATCTACCATGCTGCCCACGGCAATGCCGAGATCCGCTTCGCCTATGTCACGCCCCAGAAGATGGGCGTCTACCGGCTCGAGGATCCACGCACGCATCTCGATCGCGTCGTGAACATTGCGCAGTCGATCGAGCGGTTCCTGTCGCTGTCGGACGATGGCGCAGCGCTGACCCGGTCGCTCTCCCCCGACTTCGACAGCTTTTATTGGAACGACCCCGCTGCCCGAGCGGCGGCCGAAGAGATCTGGGGTCAATCCCTCGAGGCCGCGCCGCAGGCCTGACACGCGGCACCCCCAAGCAACAAGGAAACAGGACAATGGGTTTCATGAATGTCACCTCTGACGAGGTGTTCAAGGTCTACGTCGGCTTCAATGCCAAGGCCGGCCGCTGGTACACCAAGAAGGACGGCAAGGACGAGCCGATGTTCGAGGTCACCGACATGACGGCGGTGTTCGACATGACCAGTCTCAAGACCGGCTGGTTCAAGTTCACCACGAATGTGGCGCCGGAAAAGGTCATCGATCCGTCGTTCACCGAAACCGCGCCCAACCCCGGCCAGGACTTCAAGCGCGGCTTCCAGCTCGACCTCTACTCCGAGAAGAACCTGCTGGGTCTGCGCGAGTTCACCTCGACTGCCAGCATCGTGATCAAGTCGATGAACGCGCTCTACGATGCCTGGGTGGCGGCGCCCGAGAGCGCCACCGGCCAGCTTCCCGTGGTGCGCTGTGTCGGTGTCACGCCGATCGGCAACAAGCACGGCACCAACTACCAGCCGCAGTTCGAGATCATCGGCTGGACTGACCGGCCTGAAGCGCTCGGCGGTGGTGCGGCTGCTGCGCCGGTGACGGCGGCACCGGTTCCAGCACCGGCTCCCGCAGCGCCAGCCGCCCACATGCCGCCCCCGGTGGCGCCCGCGCCGGCCTCGGCACCCGCGCCGGCCGGCGCGCCGCTGTTCTGATCGGTCGGATGCCGGGCTGCTGCGGTGGCCCGGCATCCACCGCTTATCCCAGACTTATCCTACATCTTATCCACACCAAGGAAAGCGAGCCCGGCCGCCATGGCGCGTCGCATTGAAACCGGCAGCATCGATATCGAGGCCATCAAGGACCAGTACCCGCTGGCCGAAGAGGTGCGCCGGCATCTGGTGCTGAAGCGCCGGGGCCAGACACTGGTGGGGCTGTGCCCGTTCCACATGGAGCGCACGCCATCGTTCACCGTCTACCCGCAGGACCAGCGGTATCACTGCTACGGCTGCGGCGCGAACGGCGACATTTTCGATTTTCTGCAGCACCAGGAAGGGCTCGACATCCGCGCGGCGGCCGAGCGCCTGACGGGCGGGACATTCCCGGTCAGGTCGGAGACCCGCGTCGCTGAACTCCAGGCTCGTCAGGCCCGCTTCGAGGCCGAGCAGGTGGAGCGGCGCAAGGCCGCCGCTGAACAGATGCGGCTGCGCTGGGAGGCGGCCGACCCCCACTATTGCTCCCACCCATATCTCACCGCCAAGGGCATCCGGCCGGCCGGCACGCGGCTCGACCGCGACCATGTCCTGGTGCCGCTCTCCGACACCGATGGCACGCTGCGATCGCTGCAGTCGATCGATCCTACCGGGCACAAGCTGTTCGAGGCCGACCTTCCGGTTGCTGGCGCGATGTTCGTCATCGGGCGGCCGATCGCCGAGACCCGTGCCCCTGTGCTGGTCTGCGAGGGCTTCGCCACCGGCGCGTCGCTGCATGAAGCGACGGGGCGCACCGTCGTCGTGGCGTTCAATTCCGGCAACCTGGTCAAGGTCGCTGAGCGCCTCGCTGCTGCCCATCCCGGCGCGTCCTGGATCGTGGCGGGCGACGATGACCGGGGAAAGCCGAAGAACGTCGGCCGCGAAGCCGCGATGGACGCCGCGCGCGTCCTGCATTGTCCGGCAGTATTCCCCACGTTCCCGGTTGCCAGCCTGGGCACCGATTTCAACGACATGGCCGCGATCTCTGGCCTAGAGGCGGTCCGGGCCATCTTCGAGATCGACGCTGCTGCCGATCCTGAAGTTTTCGAGACCCTCAGCCTGGACGAGATCGTCAACATGCCGCCGCCGCAATGGCGGATCGATGGCCTGATCCCGGAGCATGGGCTGGCGCTGCTCTATGGCAAGCCCGGCGAGCACAAGACCTTCCTCGCCCTCGATATGGTGCTGCGGACAGCCTACGGCCTCGACTGGCATGGACGGGCCGTCCGTCAGACAGGCGTTCTCTACATCGCCGGCGAAGGCCGGTTCGGTATCGGCCAGCGCATCAAGGGCTGGCGCAAGAAGCATGGTCTCGAGGGCGTTGATGCGCCGTTCAAGCTGCTGCCAGTCGCCGTGCACATGCTCGATCCCGCCAGTGTCGAGAAGCTGAAGCGCACGATCGACCAGATGCGCGCCGAGGTCGACTTCGAGATCGGCATGGTCGTGATCGACACCGTATCGCGATCCATCCCCGGGCAGGACGAGAACAGCCAGGAAGCGATGTCGCTGTTCATCGATGCCTGCACGCAGATCCAGAACCACTGCGGCGGCACCGTCGTCGGCATCCACCACTCGGGCAAGGATGTGGATCGCGGCATGCGCGGTTCAACAGTGCTGCTCGGCGGCTGCGACACCGCCATCCGGGTGGCCAAGGACGAGGACCACACGGTCTTGTCGGTCGAGAAGCAGAAGGACGGCGAGGAAATCGACGACGTCCATTTCACGATGGAGGTTGTCGACCTGACCACCGGCCTTGGCCCCGAACAGAGCACGCTGGTGCCGGTGGTGGGGCCAGCTGCGATCCCCATCCAGCAGAAGGGCCTCAGCTGGCATCAGATCCACGAGATCTTCAAGTCGGTCGATGAGCAGTGGCACGCTGGCACACCTTGGTCCGCGTTCCCCCAGGCCAAGCGTCGTGGCCGCTACGTCATCGACATGATTACCGACACCTACGGGGTGTCTGCCCGCGAAGCCCTGTCCTGCATCAGCCAGTGGCAGCAGCGCGGATACATGGCCACCGAAGGCGGAAAAACCATGAACCGGGCCTCGGGTCTAAGGGTCCTCAAGTACCTGGAGAGCGGCCGATGAGGGCTTTGCGGAAGGCTGCGGAAGCAAGGTTTTTCGTCTGCGGAAGCACCTGCGGAAGGTTGCGGAAGCACGTGCGGAAGCATGCGGAAGGCTGCACTTATGTTCCCCCATACCCCCTAGGGCTTCCGCAGCCGCTTTTCGCGTCGCGTCAGCCTCAAATTTTCAGCAAAGAAAGGAGGGGCGCATGAAAGGCGCGCCACCGACCCGGCATGGTCAGATCAGCGACATGCAGGTCATCATCAACTGCGTCGACCAGCGCGGTCGTGAACTGGACCAGCAATGGGGCATTGGTCGCCTGCCCATGCTGGTGCCCATCGAGTGGGCTGAACGGTTCCACGCCCAGCACAAGCTGTTCAACGCTGCGGTGTGGGAGTTCAACCTCAAACTCGTTCGCCAGCACGGTGAAGCGATGCTGCGGGCCTACGATAAGCTCGACCAGCTAGCGCGCGAAGCCAAGGGCGAACCGCTGCCGGTCGACCAGTGGGAGTTCGAGACGGAGCAAGGCCTCGTCATCCTGGTGCGGGACCTGCGCGATACCGGCCGGGCCCAGCGTCATGGCCGCGAAGCCCAGGTCTGGGCGCTCGACGAGATCGCCAACGTCATCCGCTGCCACCCGATCCTCGCTGCCGCCAAGGATGCGTTCCCCGGGGCGCAGGTGATCAGTGTCCGGCCCAACAAAACAACCCTCCAGGAGCTCGACGATGAGCTCTCGGACATCCCGTTCTGATGGAGGCGCCGGTGTCCTGAAACCCATCCCCCCAAGACCGGACGACGGTGGTCCGTACCGCCAAGCACAAAAACCGCCGCCGTCCGCACCACGACCAATCCCCATTGGAGAATCATCATGGATATCCTGACTCTGCCTGCGCCAGTGCGCAGCGCAACCCCGCCGGTCCCTGTGCGGCCCACAATCATGCGGGGAGCGATGTTGGCCCTGGACCTTGGCACCAGCACTGGCTGGGCGCTGCGGACAGGCGACGACTTCATCTCGAGCGGCACCGTGTCGTTCAAGCACACCCGCTTTGACGGCGGCGGGATGCGGTTCCTGCGCTTCCGCCGCTGGCTCGAACAGCTCGACATCGATGCTGGGCCGATCGAGGCGATCTACTTCGAGGAAGTGCGCCGTCATGTCGGCACCGATGCCGCGCATGTCTATGGCGGCCTGCTGGGTGTGCTGACCGCCTGGTGCGAGGAACACCTGGTCGCCTACCAGGGCGTGCCCGTCGGCACGATCAAGCGGTTCATCACCGGCAAGGGCAATGCCGACAAGGCGACGGTCATCGATGCTGTCCGCAAGGTTGGGTTCTCCCCGTTCGATGACAACGAGGCCGATGCCATCGCCATCCTGTGCTGGGCCATCGCGACCCGTGGAGGTGTGCGATGACCAGCTGGTCCATTCTCGGCCACACCGCCAAGGTGCTGGAAGAACGCCGCGACGATTACGGCGATCCCACCGACCAGTTCAAAGCCATTGCGGCGCGCTGGTCGATCACCCTCGATATGCCGGTGAGCCCGGCCCAGGTCGCGCTGTGCATGATCGACCTCAAGCTCACCCGGCTCACCTACGACCCCCGCCATGCCGACAGCGTCATCGATGTCATCGGTTATGCCGCGCTGCTGCGGGAGATCGGCTGATGAGCATGATCTCGACAATCTACGGCCATGCCGGGCAGCGCGATGGTGAGCAGCTGCGCCGCGACGGATGGCGCAGTGGCATCTTCGCGGTGTCGGTCAGTGACCAGCGGCTCACTACCCTTGAGCGCGAGGCGATCCGGGCGATCGGCGAACGGCTCTACGGAGGCGCCCATGGCACGCGGCCGTAAACGGAAGGCGGGGCGACGGTTGGCCTGTGGCAAACGCCCACGCGAGGAAAGCCAGCGTGATGTCATGGCCACGGTGCTGGAGGCCCGGCAGCGACATTACGGTGTCACACCGGCCCAGGCGAAGGATGATCGTCTGGGAACCGCACTGGGCCGGTTGGCATTTGCCGGGCTCATCGATGCCGCCCAGTATGCTGCCGGTCAGATCTACGGCGAGGTCATGGCCCGTAACCGCGCGGTCATGGGCTTGCCCATGGACCAGCCGCGATCGGTCACGGCCCTTCTGATCAACGAGGGGATCTTCGGTGGCAGTGCGCCGGATCATGATCCGGAGTTGATCCGAAAGGTTCGCAGGCAGGCTGCAGCTGCAATCCTGATGCTGCGCACGGCGGACAGTGACGCACCCGGTGCTGTCGGGCGCAAGCCCAGCGTCCTGGTCCATGCCGTAGTGCGCCACGATGCCGAGGCCTTGCGGTGGTCGCCAGCCGATCTGCGCAACCTCTGCCATGGTCTGGATGCATTGTGCCGGCTGTACCGGGTCCGGAAGGACAGTTCGTGATCAGATTCACTTGCCTGCCGAATGAACTAACAAACTGAATCTATTGAAGTATTTTTCGATTTACTGTTGACGGGACTTTGCATCTGGCATAGTGTTCCGAAATTCGAGAATTCAGAACTGCGCCCGGAGCCCACCAGCTTCCGGGCGTTTCTCGTTGGGATCACTGGTTCAGGAGTTTGTCGAGTAATTCGTCCACTTGTCTGATCAGCACTTGTTTCTGCTGCATTAGGCCGCCTTGCGCTGCCCACCCGTTCACCAGAGCCGACCGGGCTTCTTCATCTGCGATCTTGTTAATCCTGACACTCAGCGCTCCGATTTGCGCCATGACCTTCTCGAAGTCGTCGGACATTGCCATCTCCCACGGTGTTGAATGGAAAATAGACTGCGAGGTCGCCGGGCTGTTGTCCAGCGATTGCGCCGATTAGCGGCAGAGCCTCTTTGCCGGGATTGCGCATCCGCCGGGATTGTCCGCGAGGCGAGCGTACCTGACCACATTGTGCCGTTAGCCCGTGGCGGATCGGACGAGGACAGCAATATCCGCTGCCTTTGCGCCGAGTGCCACCAGGCCCGCACGGCCGAGCAGTTCGGGTTGCGCAGAACGGTCGGGACTGGCCCGGATGGCTGGCCGATCAGCTGATCCACCCGGGGGGGGAGGTCGAAACTCTGGGGGTTCGGGAGGGGAAACCGCGCCTGGCCCAAACTTTTCACGCCCGCGAGTTAACGACCGGGGGTGAAGACCAACCTCTTTGATCGACACCCCAGGATTTCACCGATTTAGAAGATCGTCGATTTTCTCCGACGCCTCGATTGGCAGTGAGGCCCAGCCCTCAGCGATTTCGGCATCTTCGGCTTTGCCTGCCGCACGAAAGTTTTCAGCCAGTTCCAGAAGATACTCATTCAAAAAACCAAGTTCAGCCATCAGAACGTCAACTGGCTTCGGGCCACCATGCGCCATTAGATAATTCTCTTCCCTTGAAGTTGTTACGGCGAACTGAAGCTTCGTGCTGCAGCTCAGCAGCCCGCTTTTAGCTTTCACCCGTCAATTCGATCAAGCGCCGCGAGCCACAAGCTGGCGCGGCTTACTCCCTTTTGAGGAAGCCCATGTCGCAGGAATGGCCGGCCCAGAGCAGCGAGTTCTGGCCGATAGAGAAAATCACGCCCTACGCGCGCAATTCCCGCACGCACTCCGATGAGCAGGTCGCACAGATCGCGGCCTCGATCCAGGAATGGGGCTGGACCAACCCCGTGCTGGTCGACGAAGACGGCGGCCTGATCGCCGGTCACGGCCGGCTGCTGGCGGCGCGCAAGCTGGGCCTGACGCAGATCCCGACAATGGTCGCCAAGGGCTGGAGCGAGGCCCAGAAGAAGGCCTACGTCATCGCGGACAACAAGCTGGCGCTGAACGCCGGCTGGGACCTTGAGCTGCTCGCGGTCGAACTCGGCGACCTGCAGGGCTTCGATTTCGACCTGATGTTGACCGGCTTTTCGGACGATGAGCTCTCGAAGCTGCTGGCCGAGAAGACCGAGGGCCTGACCGATCCGGATGAGATTCCCAACCCTCCGGAAATTCCGGTGAGTTCCCCCGGTGATGTCTGGCTGCTTGGCAAGCACCGGCTGGTCTGCGGCGACAGCACTGATGCCGACACCGTCGCCAAAGTGCTGAACGGCATTGCGCCCCACCTGATGGTGACTGATCCGCCCTACGGCGTGGAATATGATCCGGCATGGCGGGAGCAAGCAGGCGTTGCTGCCAGCGGCTCGGCCAAGGGCAAGGTGCTGAACGACGACAAGGCCGACTGGCGCGAAGCCTGGGCCCTGTTTCCTGGCGACGTTGCCTATGTCTGGCACGCCGGTCTGTTCGCCGGCGTGGTCGGCGACAGCCTTGCTGCCAGCGGCTTCCAGCTTCGCTCCCAGATCATCTGGGACAAGGGCCAGCTGGTCCTCTCGCGCGGCGACTACCATTGGGAGCATGAGCCCTGCTGGTATGCCGTGAAGAAGGGCGCCAAGGGCCACTGGTCCGGCGACCGCAAGCAGACGACCGTCTGGCATATCGCCAAACCCAAGAAGAACGAGACGGGTCATGGGACCCAGAAGCCGGTCGAGTGCATGAAGCGCCCGATTGAGAACAATTCCAGCCCGGGCCAGGCGGTCTACGAGCCGTTCTCAGGCTCGGGCACCACGATCATTGCCGGCGAAATGACTGGTCGTTCGGTCCACGCGATCGAGCTCAACCCGGCCTATGTCGACGTGACCATCAAGCGCTGGCAGGATTTCACCGGCCAGGCCGCGACCCTCGAGGGTGATGGCCGGACTTTCGATGAAATCGGTGAGCAGCAAAGGTAAAGCGGATAAGAAACCGCTAATTTTTCACTGCTACGCCATGTTCATGCAGCGTCACCACTACAATTCCCGACGTCGGCCAAACGGACCGCGTCGATACCAAAGGCGAAAGCCTTCGAAAGGGAGTTTTGGCGCGCAGGTTCTTGGCCTCAGCCTTTTTGCTGGCGTAGCCGCTTGGCAGGGCGCTCCCATGGTGGAAAGCCTATGGTCTAACCTCAGCAAAACACCTGAGGAAATCGCCGCCATAGAGCAATCAGCCTATTACGCCGGCTGTGACGATGCACGCGCGGCCGGTGTCGCGCCAATCTATAGGGGGCAGCCGGGATATCGGGAAGGTATGGATGGCGATGGCGATGGCATCGCCTGCGAACCTTATCGATAAACCAGATTCGTCTGCGCGTATCAGCAGCGATGATTGCGCCAATACCGATCCCACCGCAGGGCCCAGCCGCCCCTGACCATCGCACAGGACAGGTCGCCGGACCGCGGTGACACGCACCAGGCCGCCGTCCGGGCGCCACCGGCATTGCCCTCGGAACGGCAGGTCATGGCGGGACCTTCGACCAGGATGTGCCCCTCCCGGGAAACACCGACGGGGCGCCCGACCAGGTTGACCAACGCATCGCGGGCCTGCTCTGCGGGCACGTCGGGGCATGGTTGCCCGGGCCGGCAGCTGCCGTCCATCTCGCGCGCAGCGATGCCGGACAGGCGGATGCGCGGACCCTCTGCGCACCAGATTGGCCCATCGCCGTCCCACACCCGGGTCGGCGTGCAGGTGAAGGTTTCTCCGGAGGGCGCGACGGCCGCAGCAGCAAACAGCAGAAAACTGAAAATCGTCGTGACCCTGGTGTTGGTGGTGGGAGCAGGCTGGTCACAAGACATAGTTGAAGGACCGCCCCAGTGAAACCCGGCACCAAGCCCAAACCGACCCATCTCAAGCTGATCGAGGGCAACCGCGGCAAGCGGCCACTCAATCGGAAAGAGGCAAAGACAATCCCGGCACTGCCGGCCCCGCCGCCCCACCTGACTGCCGACGCGCTCGAGGAGTGGAACCGCGTGGCGCATTGGCTGCACCGGATCGGCCTCTTGTCCGAGGTCGATCGCGCGGCCCTCGCTGCCTACGCCCAGGCCTATGGCCGCTGGGTCCAGGCCGAGCGCGCAATCGCGAAGATGGCCGAGAAGGACCAGCTGACCGGCGGTCTCATGATTAAGACCTCCAACGGCAACGCCATCCAGAACCCGCTGGTTGGTACCGCCAACAAGGCCGCTGCGGACATGATGCGTTACGCTGCAGAATTCGGGATGACGCCCAGTGCCAGAAGCAGGATCTCAGCCGAGGCGACGTCGGAAGGCGCCGACCCCGCCGACCGCTTCTTCAGCTGACCGGACGACCGACTACGCCCGCGCGGTTGTTGCCGGGGAGATCATTGCCGGGCCGCACGTGCGCAATGCCTGTCGCAGACACCTCGACGACCTCAAGCGCTCCGACGGGATCCGGTTCGATCTCGAGGCTGCAAACCACGCCTTCGGGTTCTTCGAGGAGGTACTCAAACTCTCGGAGGGCCAGTTCGAGGGTCAGCCGTTCCGGCTGGAGCCGAGCCAGGCCTTCATCATCGGCAGCCTGTTCGGCTGGAAACGCGCTGATGGCCGCAGGCGCTTCCGCCGGGCCTACATCGAACAGGGCAAGGGTAACGGCAAATCACCGGTCGCGGGCGGCATCGGTCTGTTCGGAATGACGGCGGCCGGTGAAGCCGGCGCCCAGATTTATGCGGCGGCCGCCAAGCGCGAGCAGGCTGGCATTCTCTTCGCCGACGCGGTGAAGATGGTCCGCCAGTCGCCGGCATTGGCGCGGCGGCTGGAGTTTTCCGGCGGTCCGGGCCGCGAATTCAACATCGCGCATCACGCGTCGGGCTCGTTCTTCCGCCCGGTTTCGCGGGACACCGGCAAGACGGGCTCGGGACCACGACCCTATTTCGTGCTGGCCGACGAGATCCATGAGCTGCCAGATCGCTCGATCATCGAGATGCTGGAACGCGGCTTCAAGTTCCGGCGCGAACCGCTGCTGTTCATGATCACCAACTCGGGCTCCGATCGCAATTCGGTGGCTTGGGAAGAGCATGAGCACGCCGTGAAGGTCGCGGCCGGCAACATCGATGCGCTGACCGACCCGACCTATCTCGGCGAAATCATCGACGACACCACCTTCAGTTACGTCTGCGCGCTCGACGAAGGCGACGACCCGCTCACTGACCCCGGCTGCTGGATCAAGGCGAACCCGCTACTGGGCGTGACCATTACGGAGGAATATCTCGCCGAGGTGGTGGCGCAGGCCCGGTCGATTCCCGGCCAGCTGAACGGCATCCTGCGGCTGCATTTCTGCGTCTGGACCGACGCCGAGACCGCCTGGATGACCCGGGCAACGCTCGAGCCGCTGCTGGCCGATTTCGAACCGAAGCCCGGCGCCAAGGTCTGGCTCGGGCTCGATCTCAGCCAGAACCGCGACATTACCGCGCTCGCGGCCGTGCAGCGGACTGGCGAGAAGGACGGCAAGCCCTGTTTCGATGCGTGGATCGAGGCCTGGACACCGGGAGATACGCTGCAGGCGCGCACCCTGCGCGACAAGCAGCCCTACGACGTCTGGGTACGCCAAGGATTCCTGCAGGCGCCGCAGGGTGAAAACATCAATTTCCGGCACGTTGCCCAGGCGCTGGCCGAATACGATCGGGACTACGACGTCCAGATGGTCGCCTACGACCGCTACGCTTTCCGGCGGCTGGAAGAGGACATTGCAGAACTCGGCCTCGACATGGAGTTCGTCGAGCATCCGCAGGGCGGCACCAAGCGCGGCAAGCCGACCGATGCCATGAAACTGGCCGCCAAATCGCAGGACCGCGAGCCCCAGGGCCTGTGGATGCCGGGATCGGTCCGCCAGCTTGAAGAGATGATGCTCGAGGGCCGGATCCGGCTGAAGCGCAACCCGGTGCTGGTCTCGGCGATCATGTCGGCGGTCATCGAGACCGACCGCTGGGACAATTACTGGCTCTCCAAGCAGAGGGCCCTGAACAAGATCGACGCAGCCGTCGCGCTGTGCATGGCGGTAGGAGCGGCAATGTCCAGTGACACCGGCGGCACGATCGACGACTGGCTGAAGAGCCTCGCCGCGTGAACCTGCTGCAAAAGGCGGTCAGCTACCTGGCCCGCTCGATCGGCCTCACCGACCCGTTCCTCTACCGGGAGATGGGCGCGCGGCCGAGCGCCAGCGGCGAAATCGTCAGCACTACCTCTGTCTTGGGGCTGGCTGCCGCCTGGGCCTGCGTCAATCTGCTGGCCGGCACGATCGCCTCGCTGCCGCTGGTTGTTTATCGTACCCGGAACGGCGCACGGACCGTAGCGGACGACCATCCGCTGTACCGGATCCTGCATGACAGCCCGAATGCCGACCAGACCGCGCTCGATTTCTGGGAGTTCATCTGCGCCAGCGTCGAGCTGCACGGCAATGCCTATGCCGAGGTGATCCGGGCCGGCAACGGCCGGGTGATTGCGCTCGGGGTGCCGATCAACCCGGAGCTGATGGCCGTGCGCCGCCGCGATGACGGTGCGCTGGAGTATGAATGGGTCGACCAGGGCGTTCGCCATGTCGTCGGCCAGGACCGGGTGCTGCATATTCGTGGCTTTGGCGGCAATCCGCTCGGCGGTCTTTCGACGCTCAGCGCCGGGCGGCAGTCGTTCGGGCTGGCCCAGGCGATCGAGCGGGCCTCGGGCGATACCTTCCGCAACGGGGTTCGGCCTTCGGGCCTACTGAAGACCGACGATACGCTGACGATCGACCAGCGCCGGCTTGCCGAGGAACTGCTGCAGGAGAAATTTGCCGGCGCGATCAACGCCGGACGGCCGATGCTGCTCGATCGCGGGATGGACTGGGTCCAGCTCTCGATCAGCCCGGAAGATGCCCAGATGCTGCAGAGCCGGGCCTTCTCGGTCGAGGAGGTCTGCCGGTTCTTCGGCGTGCCGCCATTCATGGTTGGGCACACCGAGAAAACCACCAGCTGGGGCACCGGTCTCGAGCAGCAGACGCTGGGATTCCAGAAGTTCACGCTGCGCCGCCGCCTGAAACGCATCGAGCAGGCGCTGGAAAAGCAGCTCCTGTCGGTTGCCGACCGGCTGGCCGGCATCACCATCGAGTTCAACCTGGAAGGCCTGCTGCGCGGCGATAGCGCGGCCCGGGCCTCCTTCTACCAGCAGATGCTGACCAACGGCGTCATGACCATCAACGAGGTCCGATCCCTCGAGAACTTGCCGCCGGTCGAAGGCGGCGATGTGCCCCGCATGCAGATGCAGAACGTCCCCATCACGCTGGCTGGTCTTGGGGCTGGCCTGCCGGCACCCGATGCCCCGACTTCCGGAGTCCCCCAGTGAACGAACTCGACTTCACCCTCGACGCCAAGGCGCTCGATGATGACGGCCATATCGAGGGCTTGGCTGCCGGCTACGGCAATCTCGACCATGGCGGCGACGTCATCCTGCCCGGTGCGATTTCCCGGTCGATTGCCGGCCGCAAGTCGGTGCCGATGCTGATGTACCATGACCAGAAGCGCCCGGCCGGCGTCTGGACCGACTTCCAGGAGACGGCCGACGGCCTGCTCGTGAAGGGTCGGTTCTCGATGTCGACCGCCACGGGGCGCGAGGCCCATGGCCTGGTCAAGGACGGCGCGATCGGCGGCCTTTCGATCGGCTACCGCGCCATCCGCGACCGCATGGTCGGCAAGGCCCGTCACCTCGTCGAGGTGGCGCTCCACGAGGTCAGCCTCGTCACCATTCCAATGAACGAGAAGGCGCTGATCACCAGTGTCAAATCGCTGATCGCGGCCGGCCAGCTGCCGAGCCTTTCCCAGTTTGAGGATTTCCTGCGCGAGGCAGGGTTCTCGAAAAGCCAGGCCACCGCGATCGCGGGCAAGGGCCTGGCCCCGCTGCTCCGGGGTGAGCCCGGCAGTGATCCCGCTGATTTCATCGCAGCACTCGCCGCGCAGGTTCGCGGCTGAACACCCTTTCCATCACGGAGCATCCCATGACTGAACCCAAGACCGCCGAGCAGCTTGCCGGCGAAGTGAAAGCCGCGTTCGACGCCAAGGTCGACCAGGTCAAAGCCATTGCTGACGAGGCGCTGGGCAAGGCCGCCAAGGGCGAGGACTTGTCCGCTGCCACCAAGCAGCTGGCGGACGAAGCCCTGGTCGGCATGAACGAGGCCAAGGCCCGGCTCGACGAGCTGGAACAGAAGCTGGCCCGCCGGGGACCGGAAGACCAGGCCCGCCACCAGTCGGTAGGCGAACAGGTCATGGCGTCGGAAGAGATCAAGTCCTTCCTCGAGTCCAAGGTCTCGCGCGGTCGCGCCAGTGTCGAGGTGAAAGCGATCATTTCCTCGCTGACGACCGATGCCGCGGGCTCGGCCGGCGACCTCATCGTGCCTGACCGACTGCCCGGCATCATCGTGCCCGGCCAGCGCCGCCTGACCGTCCGCGACCTGCTGACCCCGGGCCGCACGGCGAGCACCTCAGTGCAGTACGTCAAGGAGACGGGCTTCACCAACGCGGCGGCAACCGTCGCGGAAACGACCGGTGCGCTGAAACCGCAGTCGGACATCAAGTTCGACATCGCGACGACCAGCGTCACCACCATCGCCCACTGGGTGCTGGCAACCCGCCAGATCCTCGACGACGTGCCGATGCTCCAGTCCTATATCGACGGCCGCCTGCGCTACGGGCTGGCGCTGGTCGAGGAGAACCAGCTGCTGAATGGCGGCGGCACGGGGACGGACCTGCACGGCATCTATACCCAGGCCAGCGCCTTTGCCGCGCCGATCACCATCCCGGCCACCGTCACCAAGATCGATGTGCTGCGCCTCGCCATGCTGCAGGCGGCGCTCGCCGAGCTGCCGACCACGGGCGCAGTCATGCACCCGACCGACTGGGCCAGCATCGAGCTCCTCAAGGAGACGAGCGGCGCCTACCTGATCGGCAACCCGCAGGGCACGCTGTCGCCGACGCTCTGGGGCATCCCCATCGTCACCACCCAGGCGATCGCGCAGGACAAGTTCCTGACCGGAGCCTTCCGACTGGGCGCGCAGATCTTCGACCGCTGGGACGCGCGGGTCGAGATCTCGACCGAGGATGACCAGAACTTCCGCAAGAACCTGGTCACGATCCTGGCCGAAGAACGCCTCGGCCTTGCCGTCTATCGCCCGGAGGCCTTCATCAAGGGCGACTTCTCCGACGCGGTGACTGCGGCAACCGCCGTCTGATCCTGATCCGGGGCCGGCTGACCGGTCGGCCCTGGCACTTTCACGGAGAACTCCCCCATGCTGATGAAAGCCCTCGACACGCTGCATGTCAGCGCGGTCGGCCCGGACAATATCCGTGCCGGCCAGACTTTCGAGATCGCCGACGCCGATGGCGAAATCCTACGCCAGCGCGGCCTTGCCGAGCCGGTCGAGGCCCAGCCTGAAGCAGCCAAGCCCGCCCGGACCCGCGCGAAGTGATCACGGTCGTCACCGCCCCGACCACGCGTGCGGTGACGCTGGAAGAAGCGCGCCAGCAGCTGCGTCTCGACGCTCACGACGAGGACATGCTGCTGGCCGTCCACCTCGATGCTGCCCAGGCCGAACTCGAACGGCTCGCCGATCTGCGGCTCTGCGAGCAGAACCTCGCCATGGTACTGGAGGCGTGGGCCGATGAAATCACCGTGCCGGTCCGGCCGGTGACCATTGCCGCCATCACTTACACTGCAACCGGCGGTTTGACGGTCACTTTGCCCGAGGCTGCTTATGTTGCCCGGCCACGTCATGGATTCGTGCGCATTCGGCCAGTTGCCGGCACATCATGGCCCACGCTGGCACCTGACGGCCAGATCACCATCACCCTGTCTGCCGGTTTTGCCGAGGGGCACCCGGACCTGGCGATCGCTCGCGCCGCTATTCTCGTAAAGACCGCCTCCCTGTTCGAGAACCGCGAAGGCGGGACCTGTCTCGCCTTTGATACCCTCGTGAACCAGTTGGCCGCCCGATGGGTCTAGCCTCCCGGCTCGACACCCGGATCCGGATCGAGCGCAAGGTCGTCACCCCTGATCCCCTCTACGGCACGGAAACCGTCACCTGGGTGGAATTCGCCACGGTCTGGGCCGAGGTGCAGGACGTCCTGCCGAGCCTGGCCGAACGCCTGGCCGACAGCATTGTCATCGCCAACCGGCCTGCGCGGATCCGGATGCGCCATCTCGCCGGGGTCGCCCCGGAAATGCGGGTGATCATCGGGACCCGCGTCCTGCAGATCGTGTCGGGACCGGCCGAACTCGGCCGCCGCGAAGGCATCGAACTCATTGTCGAGCAGCACAGCAGCGAAGGAGTCACGCCATGACGATCCGGCTCAAGGGCGGCCCTGAACTGCTGCGCCTGCTCGACGAACTGCCCAAGAACCTCGAGCGCAACGTCATCCGCGGCGGACTGCGTGCCGGGGCCAAGGTCATCCAGCAGCAGGCCAAGGCCAATGTCCCGGTCCGCACTGGTCAGCTCAAGAAGGCGATCGGCATTGGCACGCGCACCGCCGGCAGCCGGCTCAGTTCCTACGTCAAGCTGCGCGGGTCCGGCTCCTATCTCGGTCTGTTCATTGAATACGGCGTTGCGCCGCACCTGATCTCGGTCGCTGAGGCCGACAAGCCGGTGCGCAATACCCGCCGCGGCGCGCGCAAGGTCAGCATCGGCACGATCAACAAGATGGTGAAGCGCGGCAGCCTGAAGATCGGCGTGAACTTCGTCGGTCCAGTCATCATGCATCCGGGCCATGCGGCCAAGCCGTTCCTGCGTCCGGCGCTGGACCAGAAGGCCGAGGAAGCCGTCAACGCCATGGGCGCTTACATCGCGCACCGAGTCCAGATCGGGAACCTCAAGGCGCCCAGCCTCGAGGTCGATGACGAATGAACGGGGTCATTGTGGTCCGTTCGCTCCTGGTGGCTGACACCGGCGTGACGGCCCTCGTCCCTGCGGTGCGGATTGTCGCTGGAATGCTGCCGCAGGGCACCCCGATCCCGGCGATCTCGCTCATGTCGGTCAGCAGCACCGACCGCAATATCGCCGCCCCGGGTCCGAACCGCAGGGTGAGCGAGCGGGTGCAGGTCACGGTGCTCGCCGCCAGCTATTCGGCCGCCAAGGCCATTATCCGCGCGGTCCGGGCGGCAGCAGCCGACCAGATGCCCGCAATCGACGGGCTCACCGACGTCACCGTTCACACCGACTCCGCCGGACCAGACTTCCTCGACGAGGAGACCGGCATCCACATGCAGACGCAGGATTTCCGCGTCTCATTCAACGAGGCGCGCTGAGGCCTCACCTTCAATAAGGAACCACTGCCATGACCGTTCGGACTTCCGCCGGCACCACGTTGAAGGTGTCGGCTTCCACCCCTGCGACCTTCGACCCCACCGGCTACAATGCGCTGACCATGACGCTGGTCGGCGAGGTATCGGACCTCGGCGAGTTCGGCCGGGAGTACAACCTCGTCACCTTCAATCCGGTCGGCAGCCGCGGCGTCGTCAAGAAGAAGGGCAGCTTCAACCAGGGCACGATGACCATCCAGCTCGGTCTCGATACCGACGATGCTGGCCAGATTCTGCTGAAATCGGCCTCAATCTCGGACAGCGATCACAGCTTCCTCGTCACCACCCAGAACGGCGACAAGTACTATTTCCAGGCCCAAGTCATGAGCTTCAAGGTGAACGTCGGCTCGGTCGACCAGATCACCACCGCCACCGTGACGCTGGAACTGACTACCAATTCCGCCGGTGTCGGCGTGGTTGAAGTTCTGGCTCCCTGATCCCTGCCACGCACCTGACGGAGACCATTCATGTTTGACATTACCAAGCTTGCCGCGACCGAAACCTCGACCGTCGAACTGGTCGGCGGCGATGACGCCCCGCTGTACGACGACAAGGGCCAGCGCCTCTCGATCACCGTCTATGGCCCGGGCACCAAGGTCTATCAGCGCGCCCAGTCGCGCCAGCAGAACCTGCTGGTCGACAAGATCAAGAAGCGCGGGAAGATGGACCAGACGGCCGAGGAAAAGCTCGCCGAACAGGCCGAGTTCCTCGCGGCCTGCACTGTCAGCTTCAACCATTTCACCTATCCGCCGGCCGAAGGGCTGGAAGGGGCCGCCCTGTTCCGCAAGGCCTACGAGGACCCCTCGATCGGCTTCATCGCCGCCCAGGTTGCAGCGCATATCAATGACTGGGCAAATTTTACGACGAGCTCGGCCGCGAGCTGAGCCTCTACGTCCGGCAGCTGGCCTGGCTCGGCACCGCGCCGAAGCAGCGCCAGTCCGCAGGCAAGACAACGGAAGATCCCGACCCGCAGACCCGCCTCCAGCGCATGACGGCGGACGGCATCGTCCCCGAAATGCCGCCGATCCGTACGCCATGGATCATCGACACCCTGATGGAGGTCGGCGCATCCGAGCCCGGCGCCATGGGCGCAGTGCCGCTATCGTGGGGCACCATCGCCCACTGGCAGTCGTGTATGGGCGTTGACCTTGCACCCTGGCTCTGCCGGCTGCTGCGTCGCCTCTCTGTCGAGTTCGTCGCCGAAAGCCAGAATGCCAGGGAACCTGATTGTCCGGCGCCCTGGACCGACATCACCGACGGCACCAATCGCCCCACTGTATCCCGCAAAGTCTCCCAAGCCTTCCGGGCGCTGATCAACTCGAAGGAGTGAACCGATGAAAGCCGGCACGCTCGAAATCGAGATGATCACCAATGTCGCCCGTCTCCAGAAGGAAATGGCCGACATGAAGCGCGCTGTGGGCGGCGCCATGGGAGACATCGCCGCGACCGCCGGGCGTGCCGACCGGGCCATCGAGGCAGTCGGTACGCGCGGCATGACCCGCATGGGCGGTTCGGCAAAACTTGCCGGTCACCAGATGCAGAACCTCGTCTACCAGCTGAACGACGTGGTGGTGAGCCTCGCCTCGGGCCAGAAGCCGATGACCGTGTTCATGCAGCAGGGTTCGCAGATCGGGCAGATCGCGATGCAGGCCGGCGTCGGCATCGGCGGCATGGCCCGGGCGGTGTTGGGGCTTGCCGCCAGTGCAGCGGCTGCCGCGCTCACCAACCCTTATCTGCTGGCAGCAGCGGCTGCGGCCGGGATCGCGTTCGGCGCGTTCAAGATGTTCCAGTCGAGCGTCAAGCAGTCGGGGGAACTGGACCGCTATGCCCAGAGCCTTGGTCTGACCGCGAAGGAGATGGAGAAGCTGGGCCCGGTCGGCGTGACTGCCGGCGATGTCATGCGCGGGCTGTGGCGCACGATCAGCGACGGGCTCAACCTCGGCCCGGTATTCTCCAGCCTCAAGGACTGGGCCGTCTGGGCGTTCCAGAAGGTGCTCGAGGTCGGCAAGATCAGCATCGCGGTGATCTATGCCGGCTGGGTCGGCGGGTTCAGTGCGATCCGCACCGTCTGGCAGGCGCTCCCCGGCGTGATCGGTGAGGCCGCCGTTGGTGCCGCCAATCTTGCCATCAGCGGGATCGAGTATCTCGCCAACAAGGCCATCGCCGCGCTCAACTGGCTGGCCAGTTGGGTCAACCCGGTGCTCGATCGGGTCGGCCTTGCCACCATCAGCCAGATCGAGACGGTTGCCCTGCCGCGCATGGAAAACAGCTTTGCCGGCTCGACTGCCCGCATGGGGGCAACGGTGCGCGATGAGTTTACCTCGGCCTTTGGCGACGCCATGACCATGATGGATGCGTTCTCGGCACAGTGGCGGGAGAACACCCTGCAGGCTGCCCGCGATCGCCTAGCCGCCGACGCTGCCGGGATCCGCGCTGATCGTTCGGACCGGGCGGGCCGCGCTGGCTCCGGCCGCAGCAGCCGCGAGGAAAGCGAGGCCGAGCGCGCCCTGCAGGCCGCGGAGGAGTTCGCCGCCAACCTTGCGCTGGAAACCGCGAAGATCGGCAAGACCCCGATCGAGATCAAGCGAATGGAAGTCGCCATGGCGGCGTTGAAAGCCCCGACCGACGCGGCGCGCATTGCCATTCTCGAAGCTGGCGAGGCCTGGGAACAGGCGACCCGCGCCTTCGCGAGTTCGGAATTCCTGCGCCAGACGGTGGCCCCGCTCGAACTGCAGGTCTCGCTGCTCGGCCAGTCGGCCCGGGCACAGGCGCTCGCCAATCTCGAGTCCGAGCGCGAGCAGATCGTGCTCGAACGCGGGGTCGAGGCTTGGGAACGCTATCGCGCCGCGCGCAGCCAGCTGATCGAGCATGACTTCGGCCTGAAGGAGCAGGAGCAGTATCTCGATACGCTCCAGGAAATGGCGGACCAGACCCAGACCGCGGCGCAGGGCATGGCCGAAGCCTTCGGCAGTGTCGGCGGCGCGATCGGCGCGGTTGCAGCCGAGTTTGCCCGCTATGCTGCTGACCAGGAGGCCGCCACCCGGCGGATTGCCGAGGCCGAGCGCGAATATGGCCGGGCCTCGTTCCAGTATGCTGCTGCGCGTACTGCGCAGGCGGCGGCCGAGATCAACCACTATGGCAATCTCGCCAGCGCCGCGAAGGGCTTCTTCAAGGCGGGGTCCAAGGGGTTCCAGGCGCTGGAAGCGGCCGAGAAGGCCTTCCGGGCCTATGAGCTGGCGGTCGCGATCAAGAACGCCGCGGTGAAGATCGGTCTGATCGGCGCACAGACGACGGCCAAGGTCGCCTCCGATACCGCCATGGCTGCCTCCGATACGGCGCGGGCCGGTGTCGAACAGGGCAACTCGATCATCACCACCGGCATCAAGGCGGTGGAAGCCGTCGTGAACGCGATCCGTTCGCTGCCGTTCCCGCTCAACATCGCGGCTGGCGCGGTCACCGCCGGGGTGATTGCCTCTCTTGGTGTCGCGATCGGCGGAGCCTTTGGCGGCGGTGGACCCCAGCTTGAGGCGGCCAATGAAGGCACTGGCACGGTGTTCGGTGATGCAGAAGCCAAGTCCGAGAGCATCGCCAAGGCCATCGACCATCTGCGCGAGGTCGACACGCTGACCATGCGCTATTCGGCGGCCATGCTGGCGTCGCTGCGCAGTATCGAGGCCAATATCGGCGGGCTCACCAATCTCATCATCCGCACCAACGGCGCCGAGGATCTCGCTGCCGGCGTGCAGACCGGGTTCAAGCCCACCGGCGTCACCGCCATCCTGGGCGGGGCCATGCAGAAGGTGGGCTCGGTCCTCGACAAGATCCCGGTGATCGGCGGCATCCTGGGCGGTGTCGTGGGCGCGATCGGCAAGCTGATCGGATCGCTGTTCGGCACCAAGACCAGTGTCGTCGGTCAGGGCATTTATGGTGGCGGCCAGTCGCTCGGCGGCATCATGTCTGGCGGGTTCGAGGGTCAGTATTACACCGACATCCAGAAAAAGAAGAAGTTCCTCGGGATCACGACCAGCACCCGCTACAGCACGCAATATTCCGAGGCGAGCGCCGAACTGGAGCGCCAGTTCAGCCTGATCTTCACCGGCTTCTACGACGCCATCTCGGCCGCTGCGGGACCGCTTGGCCTTTCGCTGGACGAGGTGCAGGCCCGGCTCGACAGCTTCGTCATCAACATCGGCAAGATCGACCTCAAGGGCCTGACCGGCGCGCAGATCCAGGAGAAGCTGGCGGCCGTGTTCGGCGCCGCGGCCGACAATCTCGCCCGCTATGCCATTGCCGGCCTCGACCAGTTCCAGAAGGTTGGTGAAGGCTATTTCGAGACGCTGATCCGCGTTGCCTCCAGCGTCGAGGCGGTCACCAGCGCCATGACCATGCTGGGCCGATCCACCAACCTGACGATCGCCGCGTCCATGAACCTCGTCGAGCTGTTCGGCACGGTCAGCGACATGCCCGCGGCGACGGCTGAGTATTTTGCGCTCTATTACACCGGCACCGAACAGGCCGCCGCGCGAACGGCGCAGATGACCGCTGAGCTCGCCAGCATGGGTCTTGCCATGCCCGATAGCATCGCGGGCTTTCGGGCACTGGTCGAAGCCCAGGACCTCACCACCGAGGCCGGGCGGGCGGCCTATGTCGCGCTGATCCAGCTTGCCCCGGCGTTCGCGGACCTGGTGGGCGCAGCGCAGGATGCAGCCAGTGCGGCAGCCATTGCTGACGAACGCGCCTCGCTCGAGCGCCGCCTGCTCGAACTGCAGGGTGATACGACGGCTCTCCGCGCGCTCGACCTTGCCCAGCTCGACGCCTCCAACCGGGCGCTGCAGCAGCAGATCTGGGCGCTCGAGGACCAGCGGCAGGCGGCCGAAGCGGCAGCCAGTGCCGCCGAGAAGCTGCGTTCGGCCTGGGCGGCGATCACAGATGCGCTGATTGCCGAGATCGAGCGGATCCGCGGCGTGATGGGCACGAGGTCAGGCAGCTACGCCGAGGCACTGGCGAAGTTCAACAATGCCTCCATGCTGGCCCGCGGCGGTGACCAGGAAGCCGCCAAGGCGCTGCCGGGTCTGAGCCAGGCGCTGCTGTCGCAGGCTGCCGAAACCGCCCGGTCATCGGAAGATCTGGCTCGGCTGCAAGGCCTGACGGCGGCCAGCCTCGAGCAGACGCTGGCGATCATCGGCCAGGCGGGCAACAGCGGCACGACCACCGATCCTACCGCGACCGGGAGTCCCGAGCCGGGCTGGTGGAACCAGTTCGCCGCCAACCAGATGGGCACGGCGACCATTCCGGCCAATGACGGCCAGTCGGCGCTGCTCGATGAGCTGCAGGCACTGCGGCAGGAAGTGGCGGACCTGCGCGGTGAGCAGCGCATTGCCTCGGCCGCCATCGCCTCGGGTACCACCAAGACCGCTCGGATCCTCGAACGGGTGACCCCGGATGGGGACGCTCTGTCGACGAGGACTGCGGCATGAAGCTGATCCGCCCGATCGAGATCAGCGACGCCATGCTGTCGAGCAGCACGGTTGCCGAGAACGATCATCCCGCCTGGAATGCCGGCACGGCCTATGTGACCGGCAACCGGGTGATCCTCGCCTCTACCCATAGGCGCTACGAGGCCTTGGCTGCGTCCACCGGGGTCAACCCGGCGAGCGACCCGACCAAGTGGCTCGACCTCGGCCCGACCAACCGCTGGGCCATGTTCGATGCGCGGGTCGGCACGGCAACCACCCGAACCGCGTCGCTCCAGGCCGTGCTGGCGCCGGGTGCCATTGATGCCGTGGCGCTGATCGACACCGATGCGGAAAGTGCCACCGTCACGCTGACAGTGGATGGGGTGACCAATTACACCAGCACCCAGAGTTTCAACCTCGGCGGCAATGCCATCGACAACTGGTTCTCCTGGTTCTTCGAGCCGATTGGTCGCAAGTCGAGCCTGCTGTTCCTCGATGTGCCGGTCTACGCCAATGGCGTGGTGTCGGTGACCATCACTCGGGACAATCCCGCCGACACCGTCTCCTGCGGCACGCTGCTGGTCGGCCGCCAGTTCTCGATCGGCGAGACCGAGCACGGCGCCGACATCGGCATCATCGATTACAGCCGGAAGGAGGCCGACCAGTTCGGCGTGATCTCAGTGGTCGAGCGCGCCTTTGCCAAGCGCATGACCGCCCGGGTCATCATGCCGACCGATGCGGTCGACGACATTCATCGCAACCTTGCGGCTCTGCGCGCAACGCCGGTCCTGTGGATCGGCTCCGAGACCTTCGAAAGCCTGACTGTCTACGGCTTCTACAAGGAGTTCTCGATCGACCTTGCCTACCCGACGGTCAGCTACTGCAGCCTGACCATCGAGGGGCTCACCTGATTTTTCTGGCCTAAACCCTCCCGAGGGAGCTCCCATGCCCATCACAGATCTGCCGACGCCGCCGTCCCGGACGGATGCGGCGAACTTCAACGTGCGCGCCGAAGCCTTTCTGGGGGCGCTGCCGACGTTCGTCACCCAGGCCAATGCGCTGGCCACCGAGACCAATGGCTATGCCGCGAGCGCCGCTGCCAGTGCTGCCACCGCTATCAACGCGCCCGGCACCAATGCCACCAGCACGACCAGCCTTGCCATCGGTACCGGCTCGAAGTCGCTGACGGTCCAGACCGGCAAGGCCTTTGTCGTCGGCCAGTGGGTGACCATCACCAGCACGGCATCGCCAGCCAACTGGATGCACGGCCAGATCACGGCGTACACCAGCGGCACTGGTGCGCTGGTAGTCAATGTCGGCATGACGGGCGGCAGCGGCACGATCGCAGCCTGGACGGTGGCGCTGGCCGCGCCTTCGCAAGGGTCGAATGCACTGCTGGCCACCGGCAGCTATGCCGATCCTGCGTGGATCACCTCGCTCTCTGCCGCCAAGCTTACCGGCTCCATCGGCATCGCTAATGGCGGTACCGGCGCCCCGGATGCGGCGACGGCGCGCACCAACCTTGGCCTTGCCATCGGTGCCGACGTCCAGGCGTATAATGTGACGCTGACCTCCTGGGCCGGCAAAGCCGTGCCTTCTGGCGTAGTGGTCGGTACGACCGATACGCAGACCCTCACCAACAAGACGCTGACCAGCCCGGCAATCAATGGCGGCACCTTCAATGCGGCCTCGACCGTCAGCGATAGCGGCGCGATTGCGACCGGCAGCGTCGGCTTCCGGGGCGTGCCCCAGAACAGCAGGACCGCTGCCTACACCCTGGCGCTGACCGACAATGGCAAGCACATCAGCATCACCACCGGCGGGATCGTCATCCCGGCCAATGCCTCGGTCGCGTTTCCGATCGGAGCGACCATCGTCATCTACAATGACAGCGCCGCGGCCCAGACGATCTCGATCACCACCGACACGCTGCGCCAGGCCGGCACGGCTAATACCGGCAGCCGCACGCTCGATGGCTACGGTCTGGCGACCCTGGTCAAGGTCGCGGCGACGACCTGGGTCATCACTGGGGCGGGTCTCAACTGATGGCCGGCGTGCTCATGACCCTGCTGGGCGCTGGCAGCGGCGGGCAGCAGGTCGCGCTGCCGGTCAACTATTACCAGTGGGCCGACAAATACAGCGCGGTCGAGCAGTACGGCGCCGATGGTGGCTACTTCTCCAACCTGTCCGGTGGGAACTTCGCGCCCACCACCTGGCAGGGCCGCGCCATCCGCGCGCTGGTTCACAGCTACGACTTCTACGCCGGCACCTCGACCACGCTCATCGGCATCGACGGCTACAATGCGACGCCGGCCCCGCAGCGCCTGCGGATCAACGGGACTCAGTTCACGCTGGGCACGGGCTCGGTCTCCTGGCTCACCAACGTCACCGGGATCACCTTCAGCCCTTCGCCGACCAACAACATCAACTGGACTTCGCACGGTCTGGCCGTTGGCGATCCGGTCCAGTTCTATTGCACCGGCGGCATGCCCACCGGGATCACGGCATTCACCATCTACTTCGTGCAGTCGGTGGTGAGCTCCAGCGCATTCAAGATCGCAGCCACCCCGGGCGGCGCGGCGATCAGCTTTACCGGTTCCGGTTCCGGCACCCGCTACGGCTACAAGAACCCGATCACGTCCTACCAGGCGTTCGGCGCGCTGAGCGGCAACCTATTTGCCAGCATGCTGCCACGCGCCGCGACAATCACCATCGCCAGCCCGGCGACGGTGACCGCGACAGGGCACGGGCTCGCCAACGGCAAACGGGTCCAGTTCACGACTAGCGGCGCGCTGCCGACCGGGATCCTCGCCAACACCACCTACTTCGTCATCAACGCCGCGACCGACACGTTCAACATTTCCGCCACGCAGGGTGGCGCCGCGATCGGCACCTCGGGCGGCCAGTCGGGCACCCACGTCGTGCGCGAAGTCGTCTCTGTGACGGTCAGCTAAGGGGAAAAGAGATGCAGGCAGATCGCCGGCCCACGGTCACCGACGAGGTGATCCCGATCAACGACGACCTCGACATCAACTACGGGGTATTCAAGAACGGGTTCACCTTCCGCCGGGCTGCCAACTCCTGGCGGCTCTGGCCGATGCTGGAGTTCGTGGCCCCGAAGCTGAACCCCACCATCGCCGAGATGTACGATGCCGGTGTCGAATGGACCCTGTGCGAGCATGTATCTGTCTGCATAAATGGGTGGGCCGATTACGTGTTCGAAGGGCCCAAGGGGCCCATAACCCAGCGTTGGACGCCCGGATTCCACAATGTCGAGAACGGTGGCGGCTACCTTCCGGCGGGTGAGTTCACCCGGCGCTTCCACGACGATTTCACGCTGTGCTGCGTGGTTCAGAAGTTCCAGCGGACGCCGGGCGTGCAGTACCACTTCGAGGTGTTGACCGGGCCAGCCGTGCTCGATCGCGAGGCACTGTTTGCCCATTATGCGACTGGCACCCGCCAACGGCAGACAGACTTCGATCTGCCGGCCGGACATACCCTCGATGCCACCTCGGGCGACATCACCATCATCGGGAGGCCGCGCTGATGGTGGACAATCCTGATCGCGATTCCGCCGTGGAGATTGCCCTGATCCGCGCTGATCTCGAGGCCATGCAGGAGGACCTCAAAGCCGTCCGCAAGGAGCTGAAGGACCTGCTCGAGGCCTGGAACACGGCGACCGGCATGGTCCGGTTCGTGAAGTGGCTGTCGACCTTCGCGACCGCGCTCGCCGTCCTCTACGCCACCATCCAAGGCCTGTCCGGCCGCTAACTTCCCGGGAGACATCCATGAAACCGCTGCCACCGGCCTATAGCTGGATTGATGACCTGCGTCCGCTGCCCAGGATGCTGGAGGAGGCCCGCAAGCTCTACGGCACCTTCGAGGCGCCCGGACCCGCTGACAATCCCGCAATCCTCGGCTGGGCAAAGGAAACGGGCCTCGCCAAAGTCTACAACGACGATGCCATCCCGTGGTGCGGGTTGTTCATGGCTGTAGTTGCCAAACGTGCGGGCAGGCCAGTGGTGGAAGGCCCGCTCTGGGCGCGCAACTGGGCGAAGTTCGGGATACCAGCCGACCGGGCTCAATTGGGTGACATCCTCGTGTTCCGCCGTGCGCAGGGATCCGGCCACGTCGGGCTCTACGTCGGCGAAGACTACGGCGCCTTCCACGTGATGGGCGGCAACCAGTCTGACGGCGTAACCATTACCCGGATCGCCCGGGACCGCTGCATCGCCATTCGCCGGCCTACCTACCGCAAGGCGCCTGCAAGCGCGAAGCCGGTCCAGCTCGCGGCCAACGGCGTGCTGTCCACTAACGAGGCTTGAATCGCCACCCCCAATCATCAACCCGGCCGCCCGCTATGCCAGCGGGCTTTTTTATGGAGAAACGACATGGAAGAACTGAAACCCTGGTGGGCATCCAAGGCCATCTGGACCGGTGTCATCGGCAGCCTTTGGGGCGTAGCTGCGGCGCTTGGTATCCTGCCCGAAGGGCTGACCCAGGCCGACGTCCTGACCGTCGTACTCGCGCTGACCGGTATCGGCAGCGTGGTGTTCAGGAAGACGGCCAAGGCGCGGATTAAGTAAAGTGGCCAAAGTCGGTATTCAGCTGCGCCGGAACTACCCGCCGAAAATTTCCACATAGCCGATCAGCTCTGCCGAATAGCTGCCATCGCCTGTGGCCAATCCCTTGTGCTTGAGCTCGCGCTGGAGGGTCGGCTCGACCACATTCCCGAAGAGCTCCAGCCTTTCCTCGGCCGTCAGGAAGGGGTTAGCGACCGGTGCGTTTAAATACTGGCCCGACTGCCTTTCGACAGCGGGCATCCGTGTGCCGTCTGGTTGCACTGCAATGGTCTGGATCGTGGTCCGCCTCTCCCCATTCGCGACAGCCGAATCTACAATCCAGAACGATAAGAGTGTCGGGCCGATGTCGTTGCTGGATACGGAAAGGCCCAGTTGCTCTGGCGCCAGACCCCTCCAGCGGCCCAGCTCTTCCTGAACCAACGGGTGGTCCAAACCGAGCAATTCGATGCCTTCCTGGCTCGTGGCGACATCACGATCGAGTGTGAAACGCGCCTTGCGTAACCCATCAGCGGCCGTGAGATCGTATGTCTGTTCATCCACCTTCGTGAGCCGCTGGTGTTTGTCTGGAAGGGAGGACGACATGAACTGCACGATCCGCCCCATGCCGGACGATACGTCGGAAAATGGCTGATATTCGTCGAGGCTGAATCCATCGAGGTCCTGGAACAGATCAAATACTACCTCCCGAGCCTCTCGGGCATTTGATAGTGCTGCCTCGAGCTCGACGGTTGTTCGCTGCAAGCTAGGGTCGGACAGGGCCTCCTGATAGACACGGTCGTAGTTCAATCGTTCGGACAGCTGCCCCAAAATCTGAGCTCTTAGATCCTCGGCGACATTGCCCTGATCATCGACCTTGCCCAATGTTCTGGCGATCTCGGTGAGCTTGTCGTCCAGGAGCAGGAATATCCGCCCCTCGATCGTGTCAGAAAGAACCAGATTATAGACCTGCGCAGTATGTGCTTGGCCGTAGCGATGGATGCGCCCGATCCGCTGCTCCATATCCATCGGGTTCCAGGGCAGATCGAAATTGAACAGGATACGGGCAAATTGGAGATTTATCCCTTCACGCCCGGCGGCGGTGCAGACCAGAACACGCGGTCCGTCTTTCATACGGAAGCGGCGCTCAGCCGCTGTCTTGGCGCCGTGATCGCCACCGCGAAGCACAACGACACCTTGGCCCGGATAGGCCTGCTCGATCTCACGGGCGATCAAGTCGACGGTACCTAGGTAGGTCGCAAAGATGACGACCTTCTCGCCAGGATTCTGGCGCCACAACGTTCCTAATCCATCCAGCAGTTTCTGGACCTTCGTCTCGCGTGGTTGCGGGAACGATTCGAGGAGGTCGCCGATGCGCAGCCGCTCTTCCGGCAGGTGAAGATCCACGACGGACGAGGCTATATCCTCGACGTGCGACGCGGCGAACTCGCTGCCATAAGGATCAGAAGCCATTTCTAAGGCGTCGTCGTCGAGTTTTCTTGCCAGCCGGTACTTGAGGTCGGCCATCACCCGATCGACCTCGCTGCGCCCAATTGGGTCGCGGCCGAGGTTCCACTCAAGATGGATCAGTTCGCGGGCCTCATCGTAAAGGCGCTCGCGACCTTCGATATCAAGCTCGCGGTCCCGGAGAAGGGCTTCCTTGAGCGTCAGCATCAGCAAACGTCGCTTCAGAGTCCGACGAACGGCGGCGAAGCTCGAAGCAGCGATTTTCTGGAAAATCGCCATCAAGAAGCCCAGGGCTCGCCCTTGGCTTCCCTTGCGCTTGGCCAGATCGAATCCGTCCTCCAGATATTCCCGCAACTTCTCGTAAAAGCGGCGCTCCTCTTCCTGCATCAGGAAAGACTCGGTGTGGACCCAGCGCCTGGCGAACAGCGGTTCACCGTCGGGCTTGCAGGCGTCCGCCTTGGTCCGGCGGTACATCACTGTATTCAGCCGGTGCCTATGCTCGACCATCTCCTCTGGACCGCCAAACAGAGTCGGATTGAGCAGCTGGATGAGCATCCAGAACTGGAAGTGGTTGCCCTGATGCGGCGTCGCGGACAGGAGAAGGAGGTCCCGAGTGTGACCCCTCAATGCCTCTGCCAGTTTGTAATTCTCTGTCTTTCGAACCTTGCCGCCTGTTCGATAGGCCGTCAGGTGGTGGGCTTCGTCGAAGACCACTAGATCCCAACGCGGGGCTTCCAGAAGGCGCTTGATTCGGTTCGGTCGCTTCAATGTGTCGATGCTGGCAATCAGCAGGTCGTGCTTGGCGAATGCGTTGGTCTTGCGGTCGGTGATGTCGCCCTCAGACCCGAAAACCTCAAAGTCGAGATTGAAGATCTCGTTGAGCTCACGATGCCAATTGTTCACCAATCCGGCCGGCACCACCATTAGCGCGCGGTTGAGTTCTCCCCGACTGGCAAGTTCTCTGAGGACCAGCGCCGTCTCGATCGTTTTGCCCAGACCGACCTCGTCAGCGATCAGAAACCTGCGGGGTGAAGCCGTCGCAATCCGGTGTGTAAGGACCACCTGGTGCGGCAAAAGGTCGATGCGGGCCGACGTCAGCGCCGATGCGCTTTCCATCAGCGGTAGGACGTGCGCCTCGTAGGAGAGCCAAGCTTTGCGCGCCCGATCCTCGGTGCCTTCAACCGACCGAAGAATACGCTCGGTGCGGGAGAGCTCGAGCCGTACCGCAGCGACCGGCACGCGGCGTTCGCCGACGCTGAAGAACGCGCGGAGGTAGCCGTCACGAGCCGGGTCAAGGACGACGCCTTGGCCAAATTCTGGATGCGTAATCCGTTCGCCGGGCTGCAACTGGGGTGATGAAACCACGCGTCGGCCTCAGGTAATTCGCAGATGGAAGAGGCCTGCGGGCTTGGCGCCTTCACGCAGCAGGATTTCCTGCGGGTACTCGTTGGCTTCACCCCACAGAATACGACCGAAGGCCAATAGGCTATCGGTATGGGGTGCAGCGCAGCGCCATTCGACGGAATCTGTTGCTGGGTGAAACTTGATGCGCCCATGGCCTGAAGGCAGCCAAAAGATCAGCGCGGCCTCACTCTCATAGTGTGCCTGGAATGAGAGAATAGCGTCTTTGACTGTTTCACCCAACCATGCCTCGGCATCACCAGGTGCCAACAGATCAAGGCTACCTTCCAATCCTGCAACGACCAGGGTGTTGTTCTGGTTGCTGGGTAGGTCTTCCGGCCAGCTACTTGCCGACTGTAGGAACTGACGCAGGCTCCAAACCTCGTTAGCCACACAAACCTGATTGCGGGCTTCTTCATCCCAGATCCAGCTGGTGCCGCGCCGTTGCCAGACGGTATCGAGTGTATGCTTCATAGATCATACTCCTCGAACAACGAGCCCTGCTGGGGCTTGGTCGCCTGGGACGCAGCCCAGGAATTGTAGATCGTCACCGCTCGCGATGCTGCATTGCGGCTGGCTTGGTCCGGACCATTCCGTTGCAGCCATTCCAAAAGCGGTTTCAGCGCCACGTGGGGTTTGAAGTTTTCGTTTTTCAATGTGTCGGACGCGTTGATGCCGCTGCCATCGAAGCAGGACCCAATCAGCACCAACGCTTGATCTAGGTCTGATGTCAGCCGGCGCTTGTGTTTGCCGGACCAATCACGGGCAAAGTCGAGCGGGTCGACGCGGGTGAAAACCTTACTCTTTTCCGAGCACCAGCCACGTTGTTCGAATTCGTCAGGCGTCGTGATTGAGCCTTTGAGGAACTTCTGGAGCTGATCTCGTTTCATCTCGGTGGCGGTGCCGAACGTGCGTAGGAACTGGCGCGTGATCGGCTCCGCGTTGACCGGCGGTGGTTCCTTGCCCTTGTCCGCGTCCTCATCGATGAGCTGGTTGATGCCGACGAGTGCGTCCTTAACGGTGATCGGCCTTCCTTCGTCGACATAAACCTTGCCATAGTGACGGGAGAAATACTCGAGCGCCTTGCCGCGCCGGATCACCTGGATGTCTGCGGCTGGCAGACCTTCCTTGGCGTGATTTTCCAGCATTGCCTGCAATTGACGCACGTCGGCCATGACTTCGCGCCGCATGCGCCCCCAGCTCACAGGGGTCGGTTCCTCGGTGCGTTTGCGGCAGACGTGGATAATGTCGTACTCAATGGTCTTGGAGCCGAACTCACCGTCGCCCTTGGTTTCGTCAGAACGGATCGGGTAGGTCGCTTCAAGATAGTAGCCTGCGTCGAAAAGGGACTCGAGTACGGCAACCCACGGTTCGTCCTCGCTGTGATGAAAGGTGAACGCCAAAATCCCACCTGGCTTCAGGATGCGATGTGCTTCATGCCAACATTGGGTGAGCAACCGCTTGTAAAAACCATCCGGGTCCTCCGGCTCTCGTGCACGATTTGCCACAGCCTCGAGAGACTTTGGCGTATATTCAGCACTGAAGTAATCCGGGTATCTGTCTTTTAGTACGAGGCGAAGCCAGACGTAAAAGAAATCAGATAACTCAGAATAATGCAGAAGTCCTCCAAATGGGGGGTCTGTGATAACCAAGTCGATGCTACTGTCATCTAATTTATCCAAGTCGGTCGATGATCCGCAGAAGGTTTCTGCACCCAAAAGGGCGTCGCCGGGGAACACCTTTTCGCTTTTGCCTGTTATTTGTTTTGCAATCTCGGGTGATTGGCGCTTGAGCTGTTCTAAACTTACAGCTTCCCATGGGGACGCTGCCCATTCTCCACCTTTGAATAGAACTTCAACTGTGGATGACCACGGTCCATATCCCATAGGCGGAAATACGCCGACTTCGATTACATTATTCTTTGGATGAAAATTGCTATTCGACATGGCTGGAGCAAGCTTGTCATGCTTCATATGCCAAAACGACAGTGAGTTTTGATTGCGCAGAAAATTCTGAAAGGCGCCAAGAACGTATTCTCGTGTTGCCCAATCATAATCTCCAACGTTAACAATAGCCTTCAGCAGCTGCGTGTGCACTAGCATCTGCCTCGGATTGTACATCGTCCACCAGTGTGTGAAGCCATGATTAGGGACCCCACCTTGAAGATGATGAGTCATAAATCCGTAGGGAAGCTCAGATCTTGGCCAATATTCGGCTAGATCGGTATCCTTGCGCATCTCCCATTCAGAGAATGCGGCGTCGTACTGCTTTGCATAGTTGGAATCGAAGGCAGTAAAATAACGACCGCCATATGGTGCGCCCGATTGATAGCGCTTAGGTGAATAGGCCTGCACTGCGTATGCCGCCATAGCGCCGCTCTTGCCACTGGCCTTTACAGTTCCAAGAACATCCTGAACCGTGCCGCACGCGCTGCAGGCATAATTTGACTTCTTAGGTACCGTTCCCGCATCGGTTTTGAAGGTCACATGAGTCTCTGGACATGTAACCTCATCAGGCAACTTTCCGCGCACCTCAAGAAGTCTGATGGTTGATGCTCGCTCTTGGTCCCATCTTGCGGAAGAAGTAGCATCGTCCTGAGCTGTGCCACCGAATAGCAGGCCATTGCTATCTTGCTTGGAACATCCAGCCAGCCATTGTGGATGTACAAGAAGACTTAATTCGACTTTCTTATTTGTTCCCTTTCCGAGGTTCACCAACTCCGTGTGACCGCAATCGGGGCAGATAACGCCCTTTTTTCGATCAAGAGTGGAATGAGAGATTTCGGATGGCGCAACATACAGCGGCATGTCCGGCGCCATTCGGGCGGCCTCTTCCTCTACGTGGAATTCGGCGCCGCATTTGCGGCAGGTATGCTCCCAGTGCTTTACGCTGATGGACTTAATGGCCATGACTGGGCTGGTCATTATGGGAGTACGATGACCACATCCAGTCACCTGGCATGGTCCGTGTTTGGCCCAGAAGGTGTAAATCACCTCGGGACCTTCATAGCTATATTCTGGCCTCTGCTCTATCGTCAGCGATAGCGGATCAAAATCAGCTGGCATCACCCGCCTGGATGGAAGATGGGTCCATTTCCCCTTCTCGCCATTTGGCCCGTCGCAGTAATAATACGGCATTATCTGTGGCTTAACCTCGGCCTCGATGTCGGAAAGCAGTCGCTTAACCTTTTCCAGGTCGACGCCGGAAAGTTCTTGCTTCACCACAAACCAAGCTACAGGGTTGAGGTCGTTGCCCACCATTTGCATGCCAAGGCGCGAGCCTTCGACTAGCGTGGTGCCGCCCCCCATGAAGATGTCTGCTACCTTCAGGTTTTTGAACGCGCCTTTCTTCTGGTGATTGGCATAATAGTTGTCCCACACCAGCTTTGCAGCGTGTGACTTGTCCTCAGGAGCCCTTGTGGCGGCCGCAATCAGCATCGAGCGAAACACGCTGGAACGGCGCCGGGCCCACCATTTGGACATCTGGTAGATCGGCTTACCCGCGTTTCCTTCAATGATCGCTACCTGATTGACCGGCAGAATCGGGAAGTCGACTTCTAGGCAGGTTTTCGGACGATTGGGGTCGTTAAAATCAACGGTTTCGAGCGCGACAGCCTTACCTGCGCCGACGGCCTTCGCGACGTCCTGCGCCAACAATTCTTTTTTCGATGCCATGGGGCGCAGTCCTTACTTTGTAATCTCGACGAACGGCGAAAGAACCTCAAGCAGTGAGAGGCCGCCATGCGTCAATGTCGGGTAGCCGCCCTGGCTCTTCCACTTCCAGCGGCCCACTGCCAGGCGATGTTCGCCGTGTGGGCTGTGGATCTGAAGAGCGACTGGAGGAACAAAGGGACCGGTTTCGCCGCTTCCCTTTGAACTCCGCCTGCTGGCAAACGTCGACTTCAAAAATTGACCGACTTCGCCGTCCGCATCCGGGAAGTAGCCGGTCGCGGCATAACCATGGTCAGACGTGATGACCAACCGACGACCTGTGGCCAGACGTTCAACGAATGCCCAGAAATCGTCGCTGTTGAGTTGATCGGCGGCGTCACGGATCAAGGTATCAAGCCCCTGGCCGGCGACAGCACCATCGTGGACCTTACTGTCGGGCCAATGGTGCCAGAAAACCCAGTTCTTCGAACCGTTGATCAGGCCTTCACAGTCTTTCCAGGGCATATCAACGCACTCGGTGACGGCCGGTTGGAGCTTATGCGCCATGCCGCCGCCGTTGTTTTGCAGCTGGCTCCGGCTGCCGAAGCCAAGGGCCTTCGCGAATTCATTGGTTTCGCCGGGCAGCTCGGAGGCATTTGCGGAAACCTCGTGCAGCGTGAAACCTCGCTCTTTGGCGCCTTGTAGCAACCAGGGCAGCTCACGCAGCGAAAGGCCGTCCAAGATGAGCACAGCTTTGGCGCTGTACGGTTCCAACCACCAGCGGGCGAGACGATCCGAATTGCGTTCAACGGTGGAACCGAAGCTTTGCCAAAGATCCCAAGCGCTGGATGACAGAAAGTGATCGAGCACCCCGATCTCCCGGTCGCGCTTGATCACCTCGCTTGGTGCGTTCCCAGCCGCCAATGGCTTTGAGGCGATCTCGACCGTCCTATCGATGATGACGCGCCACGCATCTTTGTCGGAGCCTTTGGCCAAGCTCTCGAGAACCGCTGCATCTAGCGCCATCAATCGTCCTCCTTCTCGAGGCTGATCTCAAAAGTCATTCCATCCGGCAGCTTCTTCAGAAGCTCCTTGAGCTGAGCGCCGTTGGCCGCCGACACTTTTATCGCGACTTCGGCAACCTTTGTGGCCGGGCCGATACCCCAGCCTTCAAGCTTGCCGATCAGATTGAGCGGTGAGGTTGCGGGGTTGTTGAGAGGAATTCGAGGTTTACCCCCGGGGGCTACCGGGGTGCCGCCGAAGATACCTCCGGGAGTTGGCTGTGCCTCGCCGCCGGCACCGGTGCTGTCACCGAATGGATTGGGCTGCGGTGTTGTCGCGCCCCCGAAAAGACCACCAGCATCACCGCCACCTGTTGGGGTGGGTGTAACGGGTGTACTGCCACCCGTTGTTGGCACTGCCGATGGCGCCATGAGGAACACCTCATCGAGCTGTCGACCGGTGTAAGAAAGCTTGGGACGAAGGCGCTTCCACGCTGTGTCCTCATCTTCCCCTGGCTGTGTTTGCAAATATTCCATGCCGCGCAGATTGATGGCGATCTTGCCCTTTGCGCACAGACGAAGGATGCGCTCCTTCATGGCCGTCTCACCGAGCCAAGGTATGCAATCCTGACCCGCAGGCCGGGGTTCCTGCAATTCACGAAGCAGCTTGCCAACGGCCGAATTATCCGCCGCGGCCTCCAGGACCAGATCTTCGAAATCTTCGGGCACGAACAGATCGTTGACCAAGGCTTCTTCAATGCCCTCGGGAATCTGGGCGCCTTGCTTCTTCAAGCTCTCAACGCTGAACACGCATTGGCTCGGGTCCGCAAAATTCCAGCGATGCAGAACAGCGAAGCGATCAAAGCGCTTCTTGAGCATGTCCCGGAGCGCGCTTTGGTATTCGGTATGGAGCTTTTTGTATTCCGGGCTCTGACCGCTCCATTCCTGCGCCTTCATTTCGGCACGAGCCAGGATCAAGAGGTCGCGATCTTGGTAGGCGTTGAGTGAACCAGAACGCGGGAGGAGAAACCGAATCGTGTTGCGCCGCTTCTGCAGATGATCCTTGAGCCAACGGCCGAGGGCGGGAGCGATATTCTCTGGTTCTTCAGGCAGCACCAGTATCGGCAGGCGGTCATCCCAGCGATCTGGTTGTTCTGTTTCATCGAGAGCGGACCATGGATCGGTCTGCCAAGATTTCGGCAACGCGATAACGCGGAAAAGCTTTGCAACCTCATCCGTGCCGCCGATCACATAGCGCACTTGTTTGGATAGCTGGGCTTGATCGGACCCGTCGGTGAACAGTTTGTCATTCCGAGCGCAGGCCATCAATTTTGCACGAGGGTTCTCTTCCTCGCGAAAGACAAGCCGAGGCCCATCTTGGTGGATGTTAAAGCTGTTCTCGACGATGGTCGATAGCTCCACCTGAAACGCATTGTCATCGACGGCATTGTCGCGCGTGATATCGACCTGCAGTGTTGCAGGCTCCGCGCCGGCCAAATTGCCGACCGCGATGGATCGGAGCCACAACGCGCCCACAATCTCTTGAAGATGCGGAGCGAGAGTGGCGTGGTTCGACACCGCCTCAGTTACTGAAATGATGTTCTGCTGGGCCTTGGCCCGTAGCGTGCGATGATGCTCATTGGATACCGAATCCAATAGAGCGCCGATGCCTGAAGCATCGTCGTCGAGGCGAAAATCCGCGGCCGTGAGAACTGGCGAGGCTTCCCCGCGGCTCTTATACAAATTCGCCAGAATGCGGATCATGTCACGCGTTTCCTGCGCGTCGGTAGCAATCAGAACTTGCTCTTCAAGCAGTCGCAGGAGGTGCGGCGCATAGGGCCATGACTCGGTGAATTCAGTGCGCTTGCGGTCTTGTTCGGACGGCGGGATGTCCTGCAGCCGGAAATATTCTGCGACATGCTGAGCAACCAGCGCTTCAATCGTCCCATTTGCAATCTGCAAGCGGTTGTCAAAAAGGCGATGCAGCAGCATTCGGCGGCGGTCTTGTTGGATCCGCTCGGCATTACCGCCGGCCTTAAAGTCGATCGCAACCGGGTTGACGCGATGCACCTGCTGGTATGCGTCGCTGCCGCCGTTGCGGACGGAGATCACGAGAACCAGAAGGTCAGGCCGATCTTTGGCAATCTCAGACAGAATCTGGATGAAATTGAATGCCCAATTTTTCCATGGGTATTGCTTGGTATTCGTGAGGCCGTCGTACCAAGTCTGAAATTCGTCTAGAAGCAGCATCGTCGGTGCGGCTTCGAGCATCTCCATAATCAGCTTGTCGGAAGGGATATCGGTCTTCGCCGCACCCATGCCTTCCCACTTGCCCTTGATGTAAGTCCCGTGAGGATGGCGATCAAATAGCAGATCCCACAAAAACTTGTATCGTTGGCGGTGCAGGCTTTCACCAATCACCTGCATCCCGTCTCGCAACGCGATGTTGGCAATCTTTGGATCGCCCAGTGTGGTTGCCCAAGAGTTTAGCCAAGCGCCAGTCGACGCGGCATCATTCACCGCGTGAAATAGCGCCGCCATCAAGTGTGACTTACCAAGCCCGCGCTCACCAATAACAACCACTGGGCGTCCCTGGCCGGGTCCAACCGCCTCAATACCCTTGAGCAAATCGTGAGTGGGGTATGTGATATTGAGAAATTCCTGCGCAGCGATTTGGGTCGCGCCGGTATTGGAATCGTTCGAGAGCTCGATCGCGGTGCCCTTGAGGCGCTTGCTCCGGAATTCTTCTCTAAGCGTTAGGCCCAACATGATCAGTCATTCTCCCCCTTCGGTTGGTCACCGCGTTCAGCTTGCCCCTTTGCCTGCTCATTCATCCACTGAATGAGGTCAGAGCGCTGGAAACGCCACGACCCTCCGACCTTGAACGAAGGTATCTGCCCCTCCGTCGCAAGCCGATAAATCGTTCGTTCGGTTACCTTTAGGAACTCGGCAACCTCACGGACGGTCAAGATTTCTTCGGGCATTCGTTGGACCCCGCGCGTTACCATGCGGTAAAATATTCAGGAATCTTCAAAATAGCCAGCGGGAAAAGCAATCCGCCGCATTCTGAGGCGGAAGCCTCACATCGTGAGCCGGTGTGCAAATGGGGTCTACGCAGCAATTCGATGCTTCGTCAGTTCCATACGATAGGCTGCTACGAGAGAGTTCGTCCGTAGGCTCTCTCCCACCGCCACGACTTAAATAGTCGAGATTTCCTAAAATGGCTGGGTAGTGTCTTTCCGCCTTGGGGGCGAAGCGCTGCGGGTGCGTGGGTTATCCCGCGCGCCTTGGCCATGCGCGGTATTGGGTTAACCCACGTTTACCGATCCTGTTCAGTGCAGAGATACGCAATTTTCGTTAAGGGCGCCTTACGAAAGCGGGTGGCGGCATGGCAGAATTTATTAGCAAGACCTTTGGCGGCTTGGATCGGAAATATTATCTCCGGCAAATTGTTTTCGGTTGCGCGATTGCCGCCGCTGTCTTTTGGTTTCAAACGGCCACACGCCCGCCTTCGGCCGGTCTGATTGCCTGGCTCGGTCTGAATACCCTCCTTTATCCCTATGCGCGTTTCGTGTGGGAAGGCATCGTCGGCTTTCTGTTCGGGCAGAACGTCTTCTTCGTGCCTGCGCTCCTGTTGCTGGGCATGAAGATTATCACGATGCTGATGTGCTGGACCATGTCGATCATTATTGCGCCGCTCGGGCTGGCATGGCTCTACTGGCATCACAGCCGCGGGCCCTCTGCCAAGAAGAACTGATCTCGTCCGCGCAGCCCAGCGGCCGCGTCGCAAGCGAACTTCGGGAGTTGGGGCCTGAGCCAAGTCCCGGCGGCGGCCCAGCGAGCAATTAGAAAGCCGCTGGGCCACCTTAAAGCGCGAGCGGCAAAGCTCCGTCTTTGGGCCGACTTGGGTATCACATGCATCAATCGCCTTTGCCGGGCTCGGGAGAGAAATATTTCTCGAACTTGCCCGTTTCTCCCTGAAACTTGTCCGCATCATCAGCGGGCGCTCGCTTGACCGTTACATTGGGCCATTTGTCGGCCCAGGCGGCGTTGAGCGCGAGCCACTGGTCTAGGCCCGGTTCACTGTCAGGTAGAATGGCGGAGGCGGGGCATTCGGGTTCGCACACGCCGCAATCGATGCACTGGCTCGGGTCGATTACCACCATATTCTCGCCTTCATAGAAGCAGTCGACGGGGCAAACCTCGACGCAGTCCATATATTTGCATTTGATGCAGGCGTCCGTAACGACATAGGTCATGATGTTGTTTCCGCAGATAGATTTGGGCGATCAGGCGTTGACCGACCAGGTTTGGGCGTTGGCTAGCAGCTTCGCGAGTTCGGCCGTGCCGGCGCGGCGCGGAGGCGCGCTGCGCGCCGCGATGCTGTCGAAGCTGGGCGCCGGATCGTGGTAGAGAATCCCGAGCGCGATCGGGAAATCGGGAAAGGGCATGTCGACGAGCATCTGGGCCAGGATGCGGTCGGTTTCATCATGGATGAGGACACCCGCATCCTGCCAGTTTCCGTCGGCAAGCGAGACGATTTCGAGGCCGCGGCCGTTTGAGGAAGCCTTCAACCCCTTGCTGCCGTCTGCAAAGAGCATGGGGTGCCCATGTTCGAGCCAAATCTGGCGTTCGGCAGCAGTGGCTTTGTCGGTGAAGGGCGCAAAGGCATCGGCGTTATAGACGATGCAGTTCTGATAAATCTCGACAAAGGATGTCCCCGTGCTCTGGCGCGCGCGCACCAGCAGATCGGACAGGCCCTTATGAGTGTCGAACGATCGCGCAATGAAGCGGCCGCCTGCGCCGAGGACGAAGCTGCATGGGTTGGCGGGCCGGTCCAGCGAGCCAAAGGGCGTCGAGGGCGTCCGCGCGCCGACGCGCGAGGTCGGCGAATATTGGCCCTTGGTGAGCCCGTAAATCTCGTTGTTGAGCAGGAGCAGTTGGCAATCGACGTTGCGTCTGAGGATATGAAACAGGTGGTTTCCGCCGATCGACAACCCGTCGCCATCGCCCGTCACGATCCAGAGATCGAGCGCGGGGTTGGCGAGCTTGATCCCGGTGGCGACCGCCGGCGCGCGGCCGTGAATCGTGTGGAAACCATAGGTCGACATATAATAAGGTAGCCGGCTCGAGCAGCCGATACCGCTTACGAACACCGTCTGGTCGGGATCGGCCTGCAACTGCGCCAGACTGCGCTGAACGGCCTTGAGGATGGCATAGTCGCCGCAGCCGGGGCACCAGCGCACTTCCTGATCGCTGGCATAATCCGCTGCATCATAAGTTTTTTTCTCGGTCATGGTCTTGCTGTCATCCGATAAGGGGAACAGGTCGCGACGCGCGGCTCAGCCATGGGCTTCGACGATAGCCGCCTCGATCTCCCGGATCGTGAAGGGTTGCCCGCAGACCTTGTTGAGCGGTGCCGCGTCGACAAGGAACTGATCCCGGAGCAGCGTCTTCAACTGGCCGGTGTTCATTTCGGGAACGATGATCCGGTCATAGCTCTTGAGCAGTGCGCCCAGATTTTGGGGCATTGGCCAGAGGTGGCGGATATGGATATGGTTGACGTCACGCCCCAGCGCGCGCTGTCGGCGCACGGCCTGCGAGATGGGGCCATAGCTTGATCCCCATCCGACCAATGCCAGCCGTCCGCCCGCTGCTCCCTGATCGATCTCCTGATCGGGTATTGTGCATGCGACCGCGTTGACCTTGGCGCGGCGAATGTCGGTCATCGCCTGATGGTTTGCCGGGCTATAGTCGAGATTGCCCGTTCCATTTTGCTTCTCGATCCCGCCGATCCGGTGCGCAAGGCCCGGCATGCCCGGCGTGATCCAGGGTCGTACGTTGAGCGCATTACGCGCATAGGGCAGGACCATGCTTTCGTCTGGCCCGGGCGCTTCAGCAATCGGGGTGGGGTGCGGTTGCAGGGCGTCTGTATCCGGAATCCGCCAGGGCTCGGACGCATTGGCGATATAGCCATCGGTCAGGAGCATCACCGGCGTCATGAACTGCACGGCGATACGACAGGCCTCGATCGCGACCGCAAAGGCGTCGCCGGGCGAGCGCACGGCAAGGACCGGGAGCGGTGTATCGCCATTGCGGCCATAGACGGCCTGATAGAGATCGGACTGTTCGGTCTTGGTTGGCAGCCCCGTCGACGGCCCGCCACGCTGCGAATTGATGATGACGAGCGGAAGCTCGGTCATCACCGCAAGGCCCAGTGCCTCGGTCTTGAGCGCGATTCCGGGGCCCGATGAGGAGGTGACACCCAGATTGCCGGCAAAGGATGCCCCAAGCGCCGCGCAAATCGCTGCAATCTCGTCTTCGGCCTGGAATGTGGTGACGTCGAAATCCTGCAGCCGGGCGAGATTGTGGAGGATCGCCGAAGCCGGCGTGATCGGATAGCCGCCAAAGAACAAGGGGCGATCGATCATCTGCGCCCCGGCAACAAGGCCAAGCGATATCGCCTCGGCGCCGGTGATGGTTCGGTAGATCCCCGGCGCGCTCGGCGCGGGGGGCAGGTGGTGCTGCCGCAACCCTGCACTCAGTTCGGCCGTCTCGCCAAAGGCGTGACCCGCATTGATCGCGGCGATATTGGCTCCGCCAAGTTTGGAATCCGCGCCGAATTTGCGTTTCAAGCGATCGATGACGGGGTCACGGGGGCGATCGAACATCCACAGGCAAAGACCAAGCGTCCACATATTCTTGCAGCGCAAGGCATCCTTGTTGCTCAAGCCCCAGGGCTTGACCGCTTCGCGTGTCAACTGACTGATGTCGATCGTCTGCACCTGCCACGCGGCAAGGCTGCCGTCGTCGAGTGGGGAGGCCGTATAGCCGGCCCGCGTCAGGTTGCGCGTCGTGAATTCGCCCATATCCGCGATGATGAGGCCGCCGGGTTTCAGTTCCGCGATATTGGTGCGCAGCGCCGCCGGGTTCATCGCCACGAGGATGTCGGGCTGGTCCCCGGCCGTATCGACGCGCGTCGACCCGAAATTGATCTGGAATGCCGAAACCCCGAAGGTCGATCCCTGCGGCGCGCGTATCTCGGCTGGAAAATCCGGGAAGGTGGCAAGGTCATTGCCGGCAAGCGCGGTGGACAGGGTGAACTGTCCCCCGGTCAGTTGCATCCCATCACCGCTGTCGCCTGCAAAGCGTACGATCAGGCATGGATTTTCTTCAGGTGGTTCGACCTGAGGATATTCGCTGACTCTAGCGGCTGTCGCCATGATTTCCTGCTCCATTGGTCATGGTGGCAAGGGGCATGGGCAGAGGAAGGGGCAGCAGGGGCAAAAGAAAGGCGGTCGCGACATGGCCACCGGACCGCATGTTCATTTGCGAAACGAGGTCGGGCGCTCTCGGATCGCGAACCTGGGTCGGGCTATGTCGGCCGTGGCGGCGACCGCCTCAGTCCGTGGTCGAATGCTTTTCCACCGTGCCGTGGCAGGTGGGGGAAGATCGAACAGTCATATTATAGATTAAAATGAATCATGTTCAATATGTAAATTGTCGATCTCTTCGCTTATGGCTCCATTTCGGGGATGATTGCATCGACAAGCCCCCAGGCGAGCGCGTCGCTTGCGGATATCCGGCGCATCGATAGCGCCAGAAGCGCGGTGCGGTGGCGGCCGATTCGCCGTGAAATGCTGACCGTTCCACCCGCACCGGGGATGAGCCCGTAGCGCAGTTCGGGAAGCTGGAACCAGGCGTCGGCGCTGCAGGTGAAGCGGGCCGCAAAGGCGCCCATTTCAAGGCCAGCTCCGATGGTTGCCCCCTGCGCGTGGACGCATAGCCGGTCTCTGAGCTTTGCGAGGCGCCTCGCCGGGAGCCGCGCCATGCGGATCGCATGTGCCGTGGCGGGATCGGTGACCGATCCGAATTCCTCGACCGCGCCACCGGTCGAGAAACAGCGCCCGGCGGCATTGAGGGTTATCCGCTCGATGGAGGTGTCGAGGATCGCGAGGTCGAGCGCTTCGCACAGAGCATCGCGCATGGCGATATCGATGGCGTTGCGCCTGTCCGGCATATTGAGCGTAAGATTTAGCCTGTCGCGATCCCGCGAAACATTGAGCGGGGCAGCAATGGGCGGCTGTGGAGCAAGCGATGGCGCGCTTTGTTTCCATGCCTCGAAATCGGGGCTGCGCTGCGCGGTGGCATATGCAAGGCTTTCGCAGATCAGCGCATCCGGCAAGGGCAGATGCTCGGCAAGCCGCAATTGCTGGACAAGGATCATTGCTGCAAAGGGGGCCTGTTCGATATTTCGGGCGATCGAAGAAAGCGCGTCCCGAACTGTCAGGACGAGATCTGCCCATGCCTGCCGGGGCGGCCCGCCGATTGCGATGACCGGGCAGGGCAGGGCCTTCATCCATTCTTCGATATGCGCGGAGATCTGCCCCTGAACCTCGACCGCGAGGTAAGAACAGGGCCCCATGGGGCCAAAACGCTCGCCGCATGGATCGCACGCGACCATTTCCGCGAGCGCAGTCGATGGGACGATATGAAGCGTCATCGCGGCGGGCGTCAGTATGGTTTCAAAGCTGGGGGGCGACTTCGACGTCGAGACTGTCGCCGAGCGTATCGAACCGGATCTGGCACGCCAGGCGGGAGGCATCGGTCACCGCAACCACATCGGAAAGCGCTGCGAGCATGTCTTGTTCATCCTCGTCCGCAGCGGGCAGCGTGGTTGTGTTCCGAATATAGACATGACACGTGCCGCACGCGCAGATTCCGCCGCAGGTGCCTTCGGTTCCGAGTCCCTCATCACGGAGCACTTCCATAAGGGTGGCGTGCCCATTGCTTTCCAGTGTGTGGGGGCTGCCGTTGCGATCAATCACATTAATTCGTGTCATCTGACTCATTCCCTGTCGCTCGCATGAGCATGGCTTCAAGCATGTGCTTGCAGGTGGGCGGGGCGCAGAAATGAGCGAGGAGGATAGGATTATGCAAACTGGGCGGGATTCACTATATGGATCTCGCCCCGGGCTGTGAAGCCTGAAATGAGGAGTTGTTCCCCTTGCCGCGACTGACCGAAACCCGCCGACGTGATCGCCATCAAAATCTCCTTGAGGCCGCGCGGGTGATTTTCCAGGCCAAGGGTTATGCGGCCGCGTCGATCAGCGAGATCGCAAAAACCGCGCAAGTCTCTGACGGGCTCATCTATCGCTATTTTTCCGATAAGCGTGCGATGCTCGCTGCGGTGCTGGAAGATTTTCTGGAAGGGCTGATCGCGCAGGCGGAAAGCGCGGTCGACGAAGCGGAGGGTTTCCGCGCCAAGCTTGAGGCCATTATTCGGACCAATTTGCAGGTTTATGCGCAGGATCCGGAAATGTGCGCCCTATTCATCCGGGAACAGCGCGATGCGAGCGACTATCGTGGCTCGCCGATACATGGGCTTATGCGGCGCTATACTGAGTTGTTGAGCGCCGTTGTCCGCGATGGCATCGCTGCGGGCGATGTTCGGCCCGATCTCGATGTTCGCTTGCTGCGAGACTTTCTCTTCGGTGGGATGGAGCATCTGGCCTGGAATGCGCTGGCATCCGGCGCAGGGATAGCTTTCGAAAATATCGCAGCGCAACTGACCGAAATGCTGACATCCGGTATCGCCTACACCGCTCCCGAGAAGCGCTGACGCCGCATAATAAGCTTTTCAACTATCAGTAATTTTCACGCAGCGGGGCATTCCCGTCGCGCTTCTTTGCGTGCGCGCTATTGACAGCGGTGGAATAAGCCGACAAACATTCGATATCAATTTTCGAAATAGATTCGAAAAAGAGTATCAAAAAGGAGAGCGGCAGTGGCAGCAATTGACGGAAGCTGGGAATGCATGACCAAGACGCCGGTTGGCGAGCAGACCTCGATCATCCATTTCCAGTCGAACGGTGACAGCTTCACCGGCACCAGCGAAGGCCAGATGGGCACCATGGAACTGCTCGAGGGCAAGATCGTGGGCGATACGGTCAGCTGGAAGATGCAACTGACCCAGCCGATGAAGATGACGCTCGAAGCAACCGCGACCGTCTCGGGTGATACCCTTAGTGGCGGCGTCAAGGCGGGCATGTTCGGCACGTCGCCGCTCACTGGCACGCGCCGCAGCTAATCAGGAATTGTAAGCGTAAGGGATGAGCGAGGAATGGAGCGCATGTCGGTTGGGCGCCGGCGTGCCTCTGGAATACGCAGCAGGGCATTTTAACGGCACGATGTTTTGGTGAGCTAGCTGGGGAGGCATGTGAACTGGGCTGCTGAAATCAGAACCGAAATTGGCTCCGCATCAGGCTATCTGTCCGGCGCGGGCCCATATCGGCTCGACAGCAGCAGGGAAACGCCTTACGCACATTTCCGAAATAAATTCGTAAATGGTGTGTCATGGTGCGGGAACGAAATGTGAATTGGTTGTCGAAAACGCCGAACGGGGTGGGGCGTCCCAGAAGTCTCGAGCGGGATGCCGTCATTGATGCGGCTGTCACGCTGGGGCTCGACCGCTTCAGCATGAAGCGGGTGGCCGAACATCTGGGTGTCGGAATTGCGACGCTGTACCAATATGTGAAAAATCGGGACGAGTTGCTCAGGCTCGCAATTGAGCGGCAGCTGGAAACGGTGGATCTGCCTGGCGATTGCGAACAGCACTGGTCGGAATATGTGATCGAATACGCGACCAGCCTGAAGGATGCGCTGGCATCGGAGCCGCACCTAATTCTTCAGGTCATGGACGGGGGTGGCGGTATTGAGCGCGAGCTCGCCGTGACCGAGCGTTTTGTCGAGGTTCTTGTCGCGCGGGGGTTTGCGATCGACGAGGCGGTGGGCGTTTGGCGTACCATTGGGGCCATCACCTTGGGGGCGGCGATTGCGATTTGCCGTGATCGTGCGGCCGAGGCGCGTAGTGGATCGAGTGCACGGATGCTGCGTCAGGCATTTGCGCATTTCGAACCCGATCAGCTGCCGCTGATGCGCAAAGGCCAGAAGGCCTATGCCAAGCCGGTCGATCTGGTTGGGGAAATGTTGTTGCCGATCGTGGAATCCATTGGGCGCCGACGTGGGGAGGTGATGCCCTGGGACAATGGGACGGCACCGCGTCCGACCAGCCCCGTGGAAGTGAAGAAAACCCGTAAAAAACAGGCGGCGCGAAAGGCGGTCGCCTTAGCTGGAGAGGGCGAAGAAGATGAAGGAGTTCCGGAATAAGGTCGCCGTAATCACGGGGGGCGCGAGTGGGGTTGGACTTGCCCTTGCACACCGTCTGGCGCGCGAAGGTGCCAATGTGGTGCTCGCGGATATCGAGCAGGAAGCGCTTGACGCTGCTGTCGAGGGCCTGCGTGCAACGGGTGCCAAGGCGATCGGTCAAAAGACCGACGTCGTGCGTCGCGAAGAAGTTGAGGCGCTGGCCGACCGGGCATTCGCGGAGTGGGGCGCCGTCCATATGGTCTTCAACAATGCCGGCGTTGGCGGCGGCGGCGGGCCGACCATCTGGGAAAGCCCGGAAAAGGCATTTCGCTGGGCGATGGACGTCAATTATTTCGGTCCGCTCAATGGGGTGCTGACGTTTATGCCGCGCCTGATCGCGCAAGGTGGCGAAGCGCTGATCGCGGCAACCTCGTCTGGTGCTGGCATTGTGTTTCCGCCAAGCTCGCCGGCTTATTCGTCCTCGAAGGCGGCACTGATCGCGCTTTGGGAAGTTCTCGCTTATCAGCTTCAGATGGCGCAATCGCCGATCAAGGCGGCGCTTCTTTTCCCGGGACCGCATGTGGTCGATACCGGGCTCTTCGGGTCGCACCGCAATCTTCAGTCCGATTATGACGATCCGCTCGTGCGCGAGGGCACGGGCATCAACGACATCGCCTCGTTCCAGGCTGTCATGAAGATGTTCCTCGGCCGGGAAGTCGACATCACCAATCCGGCCGATTTCGCCGAGGAGGTGTTCCAGTCGCTTCTCCGTGACGAGTTCTACATCCTGCCGCTGACCGATCAGACCAAGGCTGCTGTGCGCAAGCGCTATGAGGATATGCTCGAACGCCGCCAGCCCGCCATTCCCGACATGATGTGAGGTTCAGGCCCATGACTGATCTAGCGACAATATACGGCCAGTTGCGCGCGCGGGCGCCGCAGATTGCCCGGTCCACTGCGGCCGAACGGATCGAAAAGCTTCGGCGGCTCTATCAGGCGGTCTATGATCTGCGCGCGGAAATTGGCGAAGCCAGCATGCGCGAAGTGGCGATGGACGGCCGGATGATGCTCCTTCCGCTCAAGGAAGAAATCGGCTTTGTCTGTGACCGCCTGGCGGGATGGATGGAGCGCGAGCATGTCGAGGCGCTGCCCAGCATGATGGGGCGCCAGGCCTATGTCCATTATGAGCCGAAGGGGGTCGTCCTGCATCTGGCGACCTGGAATGCGCCCGTGCTCATCAGCCTGTCGCCGGTCGTCAGCATGATCGCCGCCGGCAATGCTGTTGTGCTGAAGCCATCCGAAATCGCGCCTCATTCGGCCGAAATGGTGGTGAAGGTGATCGAACGGGCAGGGCTGACCGAGGATGTTGCCGTGGTCACTGGTGGTCCGGAGGTCGCACAGGGCCTGCTTGCGCTGCCCTTCGATCATATCTGTTATGTCGGCAATAATCGCATCGGGCGGCTTGTCATGGAGGCGGCTGCGCGCAACTTTGCCGGCGTAACGCTGGAAATGGGCGGCAAGAACCCCGCGATCGTCGAAGCGGACGCCGATATCGCCGATGCGGCGGCCAAGCTCGCCTTTGGCCGCCACCTCATTGCGGGACAGGTCTGCCTGGCGCCCGACTATGTGCTGGTCAGCAACAGCGTCAAGGACGCGTTCCTCGACGCGCTTCAGCAAAAGGTGCGGGAATTCTACGATCCCGCCGGCGAAGGTTTCACCGTGTCGCAGGATCTGTCACGGATCATCAGCGTGCATCATACCCGGCGTATCCAGAGCCTTATCGAGGATGCGCTCGAAAAGGGCGCGACGTTGGTGATGGGCGGCGAGGTGGATGTGGACGCCCGCTTTGTCTCGCCGACGATCCTGACCGATGTGACGTCGGACATGGCGATCTATGACGAAGAGGTGTTCGGGCCTGTGCTCGTTGTCCAGGGCTTCGACACGCGCGAGAACGCCGTTGCGGAAATCGCGCGGCGCCCGAAACCGCTCGGCATCTACATCTTCACCGCCGACCGGGCTTCGGCCGACTGGTATATCGATCATACGCGCGCAGGCACGAGCGCCGTGAACAACGCGGTGGTTCAGGCCAATATCGCGACGCTACCCTTTGGTGGCGCCAATCATAGCGGTATCGGTCGCCTCGGCGGCCGTGCCGGTTTCGTGGAATTCTCCAATCCGCGCGGCGTGGTTGAGGATGCGCTGGATGCCAAGGACAGCGCGCCGATGTTCTATCCACCCTTTCCCAAGGAGGCAGCAATGTTTGTGGATCAGATGCTGACGCCCTGAACGAAACTGTCGCGCCCTCAGGCGCGACGATGACTACCAAAGTGCAATTTTGAAACCCGTCCGGACGGCATGACCGTCCGGACAAAGGCTAGCTGTGTCCCCGGTTCTTGCGGCAAGAGGCTGTGCGGGGCGTGCCGGCCGGATCGTCAAAAGGAGATAGTCGATATGGCCGCTGTTCTGGAAAAACCGAGACTGGCCGAAACGAGCATCCCGCTGGTGCCCGGGCTCCCTTTGCTCGGCAACACGCTCGATATGGCCAAGGATCCGGCCGCATTCTTTCTGCGCTCCTACCGTGCGCATGGTCCGGTTTACCGTATTCATGTCTTTGGACGCGAAAGCATCGTGATTGCGGGGCCGGAGGCGGCCACCTTCATGACGACGCGCGAAGGACGCGATTGCCTGCGTTCGAAGGAATTCTGGCACGGCCTCATCGAGGAATATGGCGCGACCGAAACCCTGACCGGCCTTGATGGCGAGCGGCATATGCGGTTGCGCACGCTGTTGCGCAGCGGTTTCTCGCGCGAGGCGGTCGAAGGGCATTATGAGGATCTCGTCGAGGCGACTGACCGCGCCCTTGGCCGCCGGTGGACGCCGGGCGCAAAAATCCCCGTGCTCGAGGCGATGCAATATCTGGTGGTCGAGCAGCTCGGCATGCTCCTGACCGGGCAGGCGCCGCTCGAATATGTCAAAGATATCCGTTTCGCGATCCTTACCATCCTCAACGTGCTGGTGACCAAGCAGCGCCCGCGGATCATGCTGAAAGACCCGCGCTACAGCCGGGCGCATCAGCGCATTCGCGAACTTGGCGAAGCCATGATCGCGGATTTCCGGACGCGCCTTGATGATGGCACCGCGCCCAAGAACCTTATCACCGATATCATCCAGGCCAATCGTGATGGCTCGGATCTGATGCCCGATCAGAATCTCATCCTGTCGGTAACCGGTCCCTATGTGGCCGGGCTTGATACCGTCGCCAACACGCTCGCGGCCTGCATTTACGGAATCCTCAAACATCCTGACGTGCTCAAGCGCGTTCAGGCCGAAGCTGATGAACTCTTCTCAGGGAAGGTCATCGATGAGGCAGCTGTCCGCAACATGACGGCGGTGAATGGCGCGATCATGGAAGCGATGCGGCTCTGGCCGATCGCGGTTGCGCAAATGCGCACAGCCACGCGCGACTTCGAATTTGCCGGGCACATCATTCCGGAAAATGAGATGATCTATGTGGGCACCAGCGTCCCGCACTTCATGGAGGAATTCTACCCCGAGCCGGAGCGGTACGATATCGATCGCTATCAGCGGCCGCGCGGCGAGCATCTGCAGAAAGGGGCGTATTCGCCGTTCGGGCGGGGGCCGCATAGCTGCCTTGGCCAGGGGCTGGCCGAAATCCAGATGGCGATTGCGATGGCACAGCTTTTCCATCGGTTCGAACTGGCGCTGCCATCGCCCGATTATGTTCTCAAAACCAAGACCGCGCCCACACCCGGACCGGCACTGAGCTTCTCCGTGCGCGTCGTGGCCGAGCGGCATCCGCCATATCGAGGAGAGGGAAAATGAACGAATTATCGCCGATCGAACATATCCAGACTTCGAAAGAGCTGGAGCGCTGTCCGTTTCCCATCCCCTATGGATGGTTCATGATCGATGAGTCCGCGAGCATCGCGCCGGGTGAAATCCGGCAGATTCAGGCGTTCGACCAGCAATGGGTGATGTTCCGGGGGGAAAGCGGCAAGGTTGGCATCTCGGATCCCTTCTGCCCGCATCTGGGCGCGCATCTCGGCGAGGGCGGGGTGGTGGTCGGCGACAGCATTCGTTGCCCGTTCCACCACTGGGAATATGACACCCAAGGCTGGTGCACCAAGATCCCGTACGCAAAGGTGATGCCGCCGATCGCGCGCAAGAAGCCCATTCTCCGCTCGCTGCCGATCATTGAGCGTTATGGCGCGATCTACGCCTGGTATCACCCTGAGGGCGCCGAGCCGATGTTTGAGCTGCCCGAAGTGCCCGAATTTGAAAGCGACGATTATGTCACGCTGCCGCGCGGCGCCTGGGACATCGGAACCGCGATACAGGAAATCGGCGAAAATGCGGTCGACTTTGCGCATCTTCATTATCTGCACGGTGCGCCGATCATCCCGCCGGGCACCGCGCGCGTCGAAGGCAATGTCTTTCACTTCGACATCGGCAACGGATATATCGTCGGCGAAAACCATGGTCCCGGTATCGCTGTCGTGCGGCACAGCCAGAACGGCGTCACCATGACGATGTTCTCGAGCTCGCTGCCCATCGACCGCGAAAATACGCGCACCATGATGCAGTTCACCTATCGCAATTACGAGGAAGGCTCGGTTGAGCGCAAGATTGCGCACAAGCTGTACGAGCATTCGATCGGCGAAACTGAAGACGAGGATTCGGCGGGCTTTGAATCGGTCGATCTCATCGTCTGGAACAACAAGAAATATCGTCCGCAACCGCTGCTCTGCGACGGCGACGGCCCGATCTTGCTGTGGCGCCGCTGGTTCAGCCAATATTATGTGGAATAAGAATAACGCATTCAAATTGGATCAAATAATTTTTCTGTTGTTGAAATTATGAGTATGTTTTTGAAATGAGAATTTGGGGAGGGTGGTGTGCTGAGTGTCAGCGATGCCCGAGAGTATTGCGGCGCAATATGCCGCCTCCTCCCCAAAGTGCCTTTCGCTGTTCATCTGGTAACCAGAAAAATTCCATTTAGATCTTTCTGTGCAAGATGTTGCGCGGCGCTATGATGCGAAGCACCTTTTGGACGCACTGCGTGCGCGTGGTCCTGCTTCTGATTATTTTGGATTTTGCGCGCGTTGAAGAGGCGTTTGCGCAGCGTAATGATCGGGCGGCTGAGCGCGATGCTGCAGCGCCCGATGCTGCGACTGTGACCGATGATACCGAAATTGTTGTTACGGCTCGCTATGGCGACGCGAATGTGGCGCCTGAAACAGAACTTGATGAAGAAGATATCGCCATTCACGGCGCGAGCAGCATTGCGGAGCTCCTTCAATCATTGAAGCCATCCATCGACGGATCAGGCGAAGAGCTTGAGCTGCTTGTTAATGGAAAGCGCGGCGGGGCGGTGGGTGTTTCCGGCTTCCCGCCCGAGGCGCTGTCGCGTCTTGCCATTCTGCCTCCTGATGCGGCGGCGCGTTATGGCTATCCGCCGGGGCGGCGGGTGGTCAACCTAGTGTTGAAGCGTAAATTCAGCAGTTTAAGCATCGATGCCGGGGCGTCGTTCGCAACGGCGGGGGGGCGGGATGGTCAGCGACTATCCGCTGGATATACAGCAATTTCGGGGCAGACGAACTGGGGCGTCAATGCCCAGCTTTCACGGGAAAGCGCCTTGTTGAAAAATCAGAGACATATTCCACGACCGGTCGCGGCGGTTGACTTGGCCGGCCATATTGAAGGCCTTGGACTGGGTGAAATCGATCCGCAATTAAGTGCGTTGGCGGGCAAGGCTGTGACGATCGCGGGGGTGCCGCGCGGTGCTGAATCTGATCCCCCTGAGTTGAGCGATTTCGTGCAAACTGCTGGTGTCGTTCAACTGGGTGACCCACATGCCTATGAGACGCTTTTGCCCGGTAATGAGACGCTGTCACTCAGCGCCAATCTCATGCGCCCCATAGGGGCGTTCAGTGGCTCGATCAGTGTCAATGGCGGAACAAACCACACTGAAAGGTTGCTGGGATTGCCGCGTGCCTCTGCGGTTCTTCCTGCGACAAGCCTCTGGTCACCTTTTCACCAGGATGTGGTGCTTGTGCGCAGTTATGACGGAGACCGTCCGTTGCGCAGCCGTCTTCAGTCCAGATCCTGGGGTGTTTCGACTTCCTTAAGTGGAGCGATCGGTTCCTGGCAATTGAACCTTCTCGCAAATTACATGCGTGGATCGTCTCGTTCCTCGCTGGATCGTGGAATCGATATTACGGAATTTCAGAAGATCGTTGCATCCGGGGATGTTCTGAAAAATCCTTATGGCCGTCTTCCAACGGAAATATTCCTTACTGATGAAATTTATTCTATATACGAAAATTGGGATGCTCAGATTAATGTATCTAATTCAATTTTTGAAATGAAAAGTGGATCTGTTTTTTCTAATTTTACGGCTTCCGCAAATAGAAATTTCTCATCAAATAAATTAATTAAAAGTAATCATAGTTCATTTGAAAATAGCCATGCGCGCAATATGCGATTCAAGGTTCAGCAATCTTTCACTATCCCTATTTCCAGTAGAATCGCCGATGAGAGGGCAGTGTTGGGAGATCTCTCGATTGATGTTCTAGGCAGCTTGGACATTGGGGGTGAGAGGGAGGTGCAGAGGGCGTTCGATGGCAGGGTGAATTGGACCCCTTGGCCGTCTGTGCAGTTGCGCGGCTCAATATCTTACACCGAGGATGTGCCGGCGGTTGTTCTGTTGGAAGGGCCGCGTGTCGAAACAATCAATCGGGTATATGATTTCATCAGGCAGGAGGTGGCTGAGCCGGTTTGGATTACCGGGGGCAATCCTGCGCTGCGCCGAGGAACTCGTCACGCCTTTACGCTGAATGGTACATTCTATCCGCTGAGCAAGGAGGGACCCACGCTCAACGTCTCATATCAGCGCGTGATAGGAAGGCGAGGGAGTGGGGCGCTGCCAACATCGGCACCCTCGGTAGAGGCCGTGTTTCCAGAGCGCTTCACACGAGACGATGCCGGTCGCCTGATCATGGTTGACGCCCGTCCCATCAATATCGCGCGGAATTCTTTGGAGGCGTTGACGACATCCCTTGTCGTGCGCCTCCTTTCTGAGCGCCAGCCAGCGGCAGCGGTGCCGCAAAATCCATTGCGATTGAACATGTCATTGAATCATGTGTGGCAACTCAAGAATGAATTATTGATCCGAAATGGCATAGCCGTGCTTGATCAACTGAACGGTGCGGGGCAGCCCCGCCACCATGCTTCGTTGCAACTGACGGCTGGAAAAAAAGGATTGGGTGCTACGCTGAGCGGAAATTGGGTTGGGCCCGCTCGCTTGGACGGTGCTGATGAGGTGTTTCACTTCAAATCTTCTTTGAAGTTCAATTTTTCAACATTTTTTGAACCGCACAGGTTGATTGGGAGTGGAAATGAAGATTCAGTCTTTAAAAATTTGAGAATATCCTTTGATGTTCAGAATATTTTTAATGAATTTCGTCGAGTTCAATTGAACGATGGAAGCGTTCCATATGGATATGGCCGGGATGAAATAGACCCTGTAGGTCGGTTGATCCGTTTCAGTATTCAGAAAAGATTTTAGATCTATTTCAAATTTTAGAATTTTCTGACGCAACAATGCCATGGCGGCGCAGAGTTTTGTGGTGAAATTTGGTTGCGCCCGCGCCGGCTGTTTCGTCCGCGCCCAACAAGCTCGCAGCCCTTGCCGTGATTGTCTGTGTCTTCAAGATCCGGCCATCATGTGATGGATGTCATGCTGGACGACGGCACCTGATTTGAACGCCGCGCGATAGCGTTTTCTGGTCGTTTTTCCGGTCCTTTCCCCACGTCAGAGCGGCTCGATGCTGCGCAGTTCTCCGGTGGCAGGCGCCTCACTGACATGCATGCAGGGGGCGCTTATTTCCAAATTGGAGCAAATCCAGTTTTTCAATTTAGAACAAAGCCATAATCATATGAAAAGGCTGATCGGGGCAGTTACCGAAATAGATTCGAAAAAAATTTCCAAAAAAATATGAGGGATTTTCGGTCTGGTGCGTCCCTGTAGGTAAGACCGCAAAAAATTGCGGCGATAGCCAGTCCGCCGAGGCGACTGGCAGAGGAGCGGAGGGGATTAAGATGTTTCGTGATCGTTGCAAGTCTTTGCGCAAGGCGCTGTTCACCAGCGCGGTCCTTGGGTTGGCGCTGCCAGTGTCCGCGATGGCGGAGGTCGACGAAAATGTTGCAAATGGCGACGGCGCGGCTGCCGTGGCGACATCCGAGATCATCGTCACCGCGCAAAAGCGCGAGGAACGCATCCAGGACGTGCCGATCGCGATTTCGGCGTTCAGCGCGCAGGAACTGAACGACATGAAGATCGAGGGCGGTTCGGAGCTGTTGCGCTCGGTGCCGAACCTCAACTTCTCGAAGAGCTTCTCGAGCATGTACAACGTGTCGATCCGTGGGATTGGCACCAAGGCACTCAATTCCTCGAGCGATCCGGGCGTTGCGATCGCGTTCAATAACACGCCGATGATCCGTAACCGGATGTTCGAGCAGGAGTTTTTCGACCTCGCGCGGGTCGAGGTGCTGCGCGGCCCGCAGGGCACGCTATACGGGCGCAATTCCACCGCCGGTGTGATCAACATCATCCCGGAAATCGCCAATAGCGAAGCTTTCGAGGGGATGCTGCGCGGCGAGGTCGGCAATTTCAGCTCGCGGCGCCTGTCCGGGATGATCAACATTCCGCTTGGCGACACGTTGGCGATCCGCGGCGCGGGTGCGCTCACCAAGCGCGACGGCTATGATTATAATACGTTCACCAATAAGCGCGTGAACGGCCGTGATCTGTGGTCGACGCGCTTCTCGGCGGCGTGGGAACCCAGCAGCCGGTTCAAGGCCAATGTGATCTGGGAGCATTTCGAGGAAGACGATGATCGCTCGCGCACCGGCAAGGCGCTGTGCACGACCGATCCGGGGCTGGCGTCCGTGGGGTCGACGGTCGTGCCCGAGCATCTGCGCCCACGCCTCAGCCAGGGATGTTTGCCGGGATCGCTTTATGATGACGCTGCGTTCGGGGTGCCCAACGCGCTGAGCCAGACCGCCATAGCGCATGCGCAATCGCTGCTCTTGGGGCTTGATCCGAACACCTTTGAAGGGGTCAGTCTGGTGCGCCCGGGCGATCCTTATGGCGGCATCGTCCAGTCGCGAGATCCCAGAAAAATCGCAACCGCGATTGATCCGGTCTTTCGGGCCAAGAATGATGTGGTCCAGTTCAACATGGACTTCCAGATCAACGAAGGTTTGTCACTGATATCGCAAACGGCCTATGGGCGAGATCGTTGGTATTCCTCGCAGGATTACAATCGGTTCGTTTCCAATCCCCTGTTCGGTGACAGCCGTGGCCTGTACAGCTATCTGCTCGAACCTTACATCAATGACGGTCCAACGCCGGGCGGCGTTTACACCGATGCGCAGCTTGGTCCGTCAGACAGGCTGATGACCGTCGATCTGAACAAGACGAAGAGCCGCCAATGGTCTCAGGAGCTGCGTCTCCAGTCCGACTTCGACGGGAAATTCAATTTCAACGTCGGCGCGAACTATCTCGATTTCAAGACGCAGGATGATTATTACGCGTTCAGCAACATTTTCAACATTGTTGCTGACTATATGTACTTCCTGGATCCCGACAAAATTTACGGATCACCGCCCGAACTGGCCTTTCTGGACTGCCCGTTGAATTCGACCGATCCCAACTGCCAGATAAGGATGTACAAGGATAAAAATCCTCTCAACCAGGTCGATGATCAGGGGCACAATTATTTCTTGAGCAGAAACCATGTGCGCACCAAGTCATGGGCCCTGTTCGGGGAAGCATATTGGAATCCGAGCGACGACGTGAAGGTCACGCTCGGCGCGCGCTACACCAAGGATAAAAAATATCAGTCCCAGATTCCGAGCCAGTTGCTGCTGAGCAGTGACATCGCCACAGGCGGCACTGTGAATTCTGGCTATCCGGCGCTTCCGGATATCAATCAAAGTTGGGGGCGCTTTTCGGGCCGCGCTGTCGTCGACTGGAAACCGCAGACATCGTTCACCGATGACACGCTGGTTTATGGCTCTATATCGCGGGGCTACAAGGGCGGTGGGGCCAATCCGCCGCGCGTCGATTTCAACCCGCTTATCGTCCAGTATCAGCCCCTTCCGGATCGCTACAAGCCCGAATATCTGACGGCGTTTGAAGTGGGCACCAAAAATGTTCTGGCGAACGGCAAGGTCAACCTCAACGCCACGGCATTCTATTATGATTATGAGAATTACCAGATTTCTCAGGTGACCGACCGGATCACCTATACCGAGAATTTCGACGCGCGGACATGGGGGCTGGAACTGGAAGGGCTGTGGCAGCCAAGCCGCCATTTTCGCCTCAACGCCAATCTCGGCTATCTCGACACGCGCCTGAAAAAGGGTGCGCGCGCGATCGACGTGATGGACCGTACCCAGGGCAACGAAGACTGGGTGGTGGTGCGTCCCTGGTTGCAGGTGCCGACCAACTGTATTGCCCCCAAGAAGCATGTGGAAACATTGCTGAATTCCGGCTTTGCAGACTTTTTGTCGCTCGCGGCGTTCTGCCCGGGATCGACCATGGTCGGTACGTATAACCCCGATATTCCGACCGGCATTTCCACACCGTTCTGGGCGTACACCGGCATCAACTATAACCCGCTCACTGATGCGCCGAATGGGGGGCGAGGCTTTGATGCGGATTTGAAAGGTAATGAGCTTCCCAATGCGCCCAAGATCACATTCAACGTAGGGGCAGAGTATAAGTTCTTCCTCGACAATGAGGACTGGGAACTGACCTTCCGTGGTGACTATTATCGCCAGTCGAAGAGCTATACCCGCGTGTTCAATACCGAGTTTGACAAGCTGAAGGCATGGGGCAACCTCAACCTTGCGGTCACGCTCGCGCGGCCGAAATCCGATCTGGCTTTCCAGTTCTATGTGAAGAATGTGCTCAACGATCAGCCGATCACCGACGTTTTCCTGAGCGCGGACGATATCGGCATGCCCGCCAACACATTCTATCTCGATCCCCGGATCTACGGCTTCAACGTGACCATGAAGTTCTGACAAGAATCGAGGGGGGGGGCTCCCCCCTCGGTGCCAGTATTTCGCGTAAACTTCGTTCAAAAACAATGAAGGAGACGGATATGAAGAAATTGGCTATTCTTTGTTCGGCTGCAATGGTTCTGGCCGGGATGAGTACTGCGGCGAATGCCGTCACCATTCGCAAGGCCGGCACTGGCATGGTGCTTTCGGGCGTGATGAACACGACGATCGGGACCATCACGACGCCTTGCACCGTGACGGCAACCTATGACGTTACCGAAGCCAATCCCGATGGCCACACCAGCTTTGCGCATCCGCTTTCCACCGATGCTTCGCATGGTCACTCGATCACGCTGACGGGTTTCACCATGAGCGGTTCGGCGGCCTGCGGGATGGCAACGCTTCACGGCACGCCGACCATTTCAACCGATGGCACCACCGTTACGATTTCGAACATTGATGCAACCGCGATTGGCGGTCTGATCAAGTGCCAGGGCTCGATCAGCGGTGCGTACAAGCACAACGATCCGGCTAAGAACGCGGTGCAGTTCGTCAATCAGACGGTCGGCGCGTGCAAGTTCACGGGTACCCTGACCGCGCAGAATGCCGGCGAATTCGATATCGACGCGACGCCGTAATCGTAAAACGACAACCTAATCGCCTCTCTAAACTTTTGGGCCCCATGAAATGGGGCCCGTTTTCTTTTGATGCGGCTGTGCAGCACGATGCGGGCCGAGGGCGTCACCAACACGCTGGGCATGGCGCTCGCGGATCAGGCTCATATTTACCGCAAACCCGACCGCTGTCGGATAATGGGTGAACTGTCGCCGGATCGAGCACCAATGCCGTCAAACGTCATTTGGTGAGACGATGCTTTTCTTCGTCGACGAACTCGTTCAACCGACGCTCGAGCGTAGAGAGTGGCACTGAGCCGAGTGCAAGGATTGTGTCGTGGAAGCGGCGCTGGTCGAAATCGCGACCAAGCGCGGCCTCGGCTTCACCGCGCAAGCGCCTGATCGTCATTTCGCCCAGCTTGTAGGCAACAGCCTGGCCCGGCCAGCTGATATAGCGATCGACCTCGGTAGCGACTTCGTGTTCCGAGAGCGCGGTGTGATTGGCCAGATACGCGATCGCCTTGTCGCGCGACCAGCCATAGCGATGAATACCGGTATCGATTACCAGCCGCGCCGCGCGCCACATCTCATAGCTCAACCGACCGAAACGTTCATAGGGCGTGCGGTAGATACCCATGCCTTCGCCCAGCCACTCGGTGTAGAGGCCCCAGCCTTCGCCATAGCCCGAAAAATAGGTATTGCGCCGGAACGCGGCCTTTTCCTTCTGCTCTTCGGCAAGAGCTGCCTGCAGGCTGTGCCCCGGCGAGCATTCATGCAGCGTGAGCGCGGGGATATTGTAGAGCGGTCGGCTCGGCAGATCATAGGTGTTCATCAGGCAGCTTTCGAGCCCGCCGCGACCTGCGGTGTAGAAGGGCGCGATCGCGTCAGGCACCGGTAGAATGGTGAAGCGGCGGCGCGGCAGAAAACCAATGACCTGGCCGATCTTCGCGTCAACCCGCTTGGCGACCCAGGCCGATGTCATCAGCAATTCTTCCGGAGTCTTGGCATAGAATTGCGGATCGGTACGCAGGAAATGCAGATAGGCTGCGAAATCCCCCTTGAAGCCGCTATCAACCATTGTCTTGCGCATTTCGGCTTCGATGCGGGCAACTTCGGCCAGCCCCTTTTCGTGGATCTGCTCGGGCGTGAGATCGAGCGTGGCATATTCACGGATCTGCGCCGCATAATACGCCTTGCCATTGGGCATTGCCGTGGCGGCAAGAGTTTTGCGTGCCCGCGGCAGATATTCATCGCGCAGGAAGATCAGAAGTTCGGCGTAGGCCGGGGCGACCGCCTCGCGGATTGCCTTTTCCCCTTCGTTGCGCAGCGCCTGCTGTTCGGCGGCAGGGATGGTCGCGGGCATGTCGCCAAAGGCGATGTAGAAAGGATTTGCCGCAAGATCCTGACTGGTGAAGGGCAGCAAGGACTTTTCACGGCCGACCAGCGTCGCCTGCGGCACGCTGAACCCACGGGCGAGGCCGGCGCGCATATTGACGATATTTTCGGCAAAGAAGCGCGGTACGTCGCGCATCCGTGCAATGTAGCGCCGATAATCATCCGCGGTGCGAAAACCCCTGGGGGAATCGAGATAGGTCCAGAACGAACTGTCGCTGTTAAATGGCATTTCCCATTCGCGAAACGCGCCGTCGTCAATGGCCGTCTGCAGGTTGGTTCGCAGCACCTCTGCATTGATCCGTTCTTCATCCGACAACTGCGCTGCGGGGATGGCATCGAGGGCGATCAATGTTTTGCGGTCATGGTCCAGCCGCCGGAGTTGGGACGCGACATCGACGCGTGGGAGCCGATTTCCGGGCAAAAGTTCTCCCTCTTCCCCTTCGATCATCCCAGTCTCGGCCATGCGCCAGGCCCAGTCGGCCTCATATAAAGCCTTGAGTTGCTGGTTCGCTGTCGATGCTATCGATGCGGCTGGCATTTTCTCGCTGGCCGCAGCCTGTGCTGTCGGCACGCCTCCGAGCGTTGCGATGGCGATGAAAGGGAGGGCGATGAGGCTGAAATCCACGCGAATAGCACTCCGGAAATAAAAGCCGATGGCGGGGAAGCCATCCGTGAAGGTCGAAAATAGTACCCGGCGAGGAGCGTCTGCTCCGACCAGGCATTGGCCTCAGTGCTCTGCGATGGAGCAGAAAGTGCACAACAGCGCTGAGGCCGATCATGATCAATGCCGAAATCATGCATCAATGGAATATCATATTCATCAAAAAATTTGATGAATCGTACTTTGGAAGGTTACGCCGCGTGCGGCAACGCGCCATCGGCCAAGCGAAATCGCCGAATTTATACGCGAGGCCACCGAAACGCGCTGCGTGAAGAGCCCGGATTGTACGGTTGCCGCGTAGAGAGCGGCGCATCAGATCTGCGCGCGCTTATCGCGTGCCCCACCCCCGCTATCGTAACCAATGGAGCATTGTAGCCCCCTTTGGGCATCAAAATTACGCAGACATGTCGATCGTTGCAATAACGACACATGCTTATCAAAAAATTTGATACACATAAAAAATCGTTGCCGAGATAATTCCGATCCGACACCAACGAAGGTGACTTTTGACTCGAGGGGACCGGACGTGGACATTTTGAAAAGGCTGTTGGCGGGGACTGCGATTGTGGGCGCGACCATGGCGGCGACGATGCCGCACGCGATTGCACAAACGTCACAGGGCGAAGACGCGACGCACGGGGGGAGCAGCGAGGATATCGTCGTCACCGGCAGTCGCATCATTCGAACCGGGGCGGATAACCCCACACCCACTACGGTGCTCAACGCGGAGACTATTCGGCAATCGGGGGTGACCGAGATTGCCGATCTGGTCAATCAGCTGCCCAGCCTCTTTGTCACACAGACGAACCAGACTTCAAACCAATCAGGCAATGCCGGCGTGAACGCGCTCGACCTGCGCGGTCTCGGCACCGAGCGGACGCTGGTTCTGGTCAATGGGCGTCGCCGTGTCGCCTCGATGCCTGGATCATCGGCTGTCGACATCAGCACGCTTCCGACCAACCTCGTCGAACGCGTTGACGTCATTACCGGTGGTGCATCTGCACTTTATGGTGCGGATGCGGTCGCCGGCGTCGCCAACTTCATCCTCAAGAAGGATTTTGAAGGTCTCGAGGCCAATGCCCGTTATGGCGTATCGACCCGCGGCGACCTTGGTAGCTATGATCTCGATCTGATTTACGGGCAAAATTTTGCGGGCGGGCGCGGCAATTTCACGCTGTTCGGGGCGTATAGCAACAGCCCGGATCAGGTTCGGGGGCAGGATCGTCCGTGGACGGCGAATGGTACGCCGCTTTATGCCCGTCAGGCCGACGGCACATTCAAACTCACGGACGGCAATCGCTCGATCTACGATCATGCTGAAGCGATCGTGGAGCTTGGCGGACGCGGCAATCTTTACACGTTCACGCCGCAAGGCGCCCTTCGGCGTCCGCAATTGGGCCCGGGTGGTATCCTCAATCTGAACAGCCCTGGAACGATTTCAGACCTGAGCAGCTATCTGACTGATGGCGGCGAGTTTCTGGGGCGCTACGACGACTGGCTGTTGCAGGTGCCGTCTGAGCGCTGGTCGACCTTCGGGACGTTCAATTATGAATTCAGCGACCGCATCAGCTTCTTCGCCGATGCCGGATATTCGCGGACCCATTCGCGCGCCGGATACCAGGCACATGCCGCTTATGGCTACGACTATGTACCCGCCGACAGCCCCTTTATTACATCCGAGATGATCGCCGCGAATGGCGGGCCAATTCTGTACGATATACCCTTCACTCGGCGTTATTCGGAACTCGGAAGGGGAGAGGCGCTGTATCGCCGCTCCACGGTGCAGGCGACCGCCGGCTTGGAAGGCACTATCCCAAACCTCTTCGGGTATGAATGGAAATGGACGGCGTCCTATTCCTTCGGCCAGACCCGCCAAGAGGTTGAATCGCGAAACGGTACGGCGACGGATCGCTATTATCTCGCGCTCGACACGACGAGCGATGGAATGGGCAACGCGATCTGTCGCAGCACGCTCACCGATCCGACCAATGGCTGCGTTCCTCTAAACCCGTTCCAGCAACTGACACCGCAGGTTATCGATTATCTTCAGTATGATACGAACCCATCACGGCAAACGCTGCGGCAACATGTGCTGTCGGGTTATTTGACGGGGTCACTCTTTGCGCTCCCCGCAGGCGAGGTTCAGGTCGTGCTTGGTGGCGAGTATCGCAGCGAGAGCAACAATATCGGGGCTACGCCCGAATTCGACCCGACTAGCCCGCTGTTCGATCCGACCATCGGTGTCACCGAAACGGCGCTGGTGGGCAAATATGACGTAACGGAAATATTTGGCGAACTTCGTGTTCCGCTGCTCAAGGAAAAGCCTTTCTTCCACTCGCTCGCCATCGAAGGCGCTGTCCGCTATTCCGACTACAGCACGGCCGGCGGCACGACCGCGTACAAACTTGCCGGCGAATGGGCTCCGGTCAGAGACATCCGTTTTCGCACGACCTATGGCAAGGCCGTGCGTGCGCCGAATATCAGTGAGCTCTTCACATCGACCCGCGTCGGAGGTGAATGGTTGGCGGATCCCTGCAACTATTGGGATGTCGTAAACCGATCCACCCGTACGCAATATACAGCGGCAAACTGTGCAATTATTTCGCCGCAAAACGTCAATACCTATTGGCAGTTTCGTGACGTGATCTCCACTGGCAATACGGATCTTGGCGTAGAGACGGCCAAGACCCTAACCGCAGGGGCGGTTGTAAAGCCGCGCTTCTTGCCCAATCTGACGGTGAGCGTTGATTATTTTGACATTAAGCTTCGTGGTGCAATCGATTCCTTTGGTGCTCAGCAGATCCTGAACAAGTGTGTGGATGCACCCACGCTGGATAACATCTTCTGTGATTTCGTGACGCGTGATGCAAACAACGACCTTGTGTCCGTGGTAACGAAGCAGCTGAATCTTTCAGAATATCGAACCAAGGGTGTCGATATCGAAGCAGATATCTGGTTTGATCTTGGGCGCAACGCCGGACGGCTTTCGTTTAATGCCGCCTTCACCCGCCTGATTTCCCGCAAGTTCACCTATGATCCGACCGACGCCAACACCATCAATGAAACAGCAGGTGTATTCGGGGCACCCAAATGGAAGGGGGTTGTGCGCACGAATTATGCCAACGGCCCGTTCACGCTGAACTGGAATATGCGATACCTGTCGTCGATGCGTCCCAGCGAATCCATCACGTCAGACCTTTATGACGTGGTGCACACCGGAGACGTTTTCTATCATGACTTTTACGGGTCGGTCGACGTGAACCAGAAGTTCACGCTGTTCGCGGGCGTAAACAATGCCTTTGATCGCGCACCGCCGCGTCTCCCCGGCGCTGAATCGGGGGGCGCCAATTTCGAATATGGTGCGACTTCCGGTCTTTACGATGTGATTGGCCGGACTGTTTATGTCGGCGTAAGGCTGCGCCGCTGAAAAGGACCAAGGGGCGGCGTAAGCGCCGCTCCTTGCCTGCCGCCAAACTAACTATCGCGTTCAACTCACCTCACAAACTCCCTTGGACAAGGTGCTTGGCTGCACTTGGCGAGTTGGAGGAGGCCCCAGGGTATGCCGGATGAAAAAACAATTTCTCGCCGCACTTCTTCCGATGGCATTGCTCGTCGCCCCAGCGGTCGCGCAGGATCCAGCGCCGTCCGCCACCGGTTCCGATGACCCCTATCTTTGGCTTGAAGACATCGAAGGCACGCGCGCCCTGGCATGGGTGCGCGCAGAAAACGAGAAAACCCTTCGCGTGCTGCAATCGGATCCTCGCTATAATCAATTTCGGGATCAGGCCTTGGCGATCCTCCAGGCGCAGGATCGTATCCCTTATGTGAACTTCACTGCCAATGGCCTCGACAATTTCTGGCAGGATGAGACGCATGTCCGCGGGATCTGGCGCAGCACGACCCTTGCAAGTTACCGCACTGCGACGCCCGCTTGGGAGACGATCCTTGATTTCGATGCGCTTGCCGCAGCGGAGAAGCGGAACTGGGTATATGCCGGTGGGGACTGCCTTCCGCCGGATGAGCGCCTCTGCCTGCTAAGCCTGTCAGACGGCGGCAAGGATGCAACCGCGCTCCGCGAATTCGATGTCAAAGACAAAGCCTTCGTTGAGGGCGGATTTGATCTGCCGGAAGGCAAGCAGAATATTGTCTGGGTTGATGCGGACACGCTGCTTGTCGCGCGCCCATGGGATGACGCAAGTGTAACCAAGGCCGGTTATCCGTTTGTCGTCAAGGAATTGAAGCGCGGGCAACCGCTTTCCAGCGCGCGTGAAGTGTATCGTGGCACGGTGGACGATGTCGGCGTCTCCCCCATGGTTCTCCGCGATGCGGCAGGCAGGGTCCACGCCGTTGGGGTGGCCCGGGGCCTCAGCTATTTCGAGTATGAATATGTGTTGTTCGGGCCAAAGGGGCCCGTGCAACTGCCTTTGCCCAAAAAGGCCGCCCTTGGCGGGATTGTGAGTGGTCGCCTGCTTCTCTCGTTGGGCGAAGATTGGACCGCCGCGAGTGGGGCGCACTTCAAGTCCGGTTCCCTCCTGTCCTACGACCTCGAAGAGTGGAAGCGTGATCCCCTTGGCGCTCAGCCATCGCTGGTGTTCGAACCGAGCTCCCGTCAGGCGATCAACAGCTATCGCATAACGAAGAACCGGCTGTTTCTAACGATACTCGACAATGTTCAGGGGAAGGCATTGTCCTATCACCATGACGGGAAGGCATGGCATTCGACGCCGATCGAGCTGCCGGCAAATGCGGCTATCGGTTTCGCTTCTGCCTCAAGCGACAGCGACGAGGTCATGTTCACTGTCACGAACTACCTCACACCCACCTCGCTTTGGTATTACGACGCCGCCAACGGAAAAATTGAGGTTCTCAAGAGTTCGCCGGAGCGTTTTGACGCATCACAGCATGTCGTCGAACAGTTTTTCGCCGTCTCGCGCGATGGCGTTCGCATCCCATATTTTCTTGTCCGACCGAAAAACGCCAGAATGGACGGCTCAACGCCCACGCTTCTATATGGTTATGGCGGATTCCAGATTTCGCAATTGCCCGCCTATGCAGGTGCGATGGGGCGGCTGTGGCTCGAACAGGGCAATGCCTATGTTGTCGCTAATCTGCGCGGTGGAGGTGAATTCGGGCCGAGCTGGCATGAAGCGGGCCAGGGCGCGAACAAGCAACGGACATGGGATGACTTTATCGCTGTCGCACAGGACCTGATCGATCGAAAAATGTCGTCCCCCAGCCACCTTGGGGTCGTCGGCGGAAGTCAGGGGGGATTGTTGGTCGGCGCCGCCATGACGCAGCGCCCGGATTTGTTCAATGCTGCAATCGTGCAGGTTCCATTGTTCGATATGCTTCGTTTCACGAAGCTTGGGGCAGGGGCATCCTATGTCGGAGAATATGGTGACCCTGAAAACCCCACACAGCGCAAGTGGCTGGAGGCTTATTCCCCCTATCACAACCTCGTTGCCGACAAGCGTTATCCGTCGCCGCTGATCCTGAGTTCAACCAAGGATGACCGGGTCCATCCAGCGCATGCCCGCAAGGCCGCAGCCAGGCTCGCAGCGTTGGGGCAACCTTATTTTTACTACGAGAACATCGATGGTGGACATAGCGCAGCGTCCAATCTCGCCGAAACCGCTCGGCGGATGGCTCTCGAATATGTCTATGCGAGCGTAAGGCTTGCTGATCAATGAGGCAGTGCGTATCGCTTCTGCTCATCGGGCAGCATAACGTCGTGGAGCCATAGTCAATTGCTGGGAACCAAGTCCGAAAAGCGACCGCAATTGCCGTTGGGGGAACGCATCAGGGCGCGCCGCAAGGAACTCGGCCTCACGCTACGCGAACTTTCCGAGACGTCGGGGTTATCCGCGCCGTTCATCTCCCAGGCCGAGCGCGATCTCACAACGCCCTCGCTCATTTCGCTTCTCGCGCTCGCCAAAGCGCTCGATGTCGACCTGAGCTACTTCATGACCATTCCCGAAGACACGCAGATTGTGCATCGCGCTGCCAACCCAAAGGTGATCGCGGTTGATTCCCCTGTGGTCTACCATGATCTTTCCTCACAGCTTGAAAATCGCCGGCTGGATGTGATGCACATCCGTATCCCGCCTGGCCATGTCTTCCCTGTGGGGCGACGTAATGGTGAGGCTGTCTATTACCTGCTGGAAGGCGAGCTTCACGTTACGGTTGGGCAGACCAAGGCTGTCCTCAAGCCTGGTGACAGCATGCATTTCGATTCACGGCTACCCCACTGCGCGCGCAATGTCTCCGACCAGGCAGCCCTTCTGCTCTTCGTCGGAAGCCCAAGCGAGTTTGTGATCCAAACGCGTAAGTAACAGTTGGGTGGTTGCTGCGGTCCTGGGTTCAGGAGGGGGCGGCGATCCGCCCCCTCCTGCTTCAACGCAAGGTGATTGTCACTGGCCCCAACATGCCGGTGAAGGCATAGGCGCCGTCATAGGCGTTGCTGACCGCGCCGCCGTGCGAGCGGCCGACGCCGAAGCTGCCGAACTGCGCCGGGGGACCAATATGTTCGAACCGGCGGGTGGCGACCACCTTGCCATTGACAAGCAATTGCCCGGTTCCACCGCCAAACCGGCCGGGCTGTTCGCGGGTGAAGCGATAGCCGATCGTCGTGGCCGCTGACGGCAGAGGAGCTTTGAGCGATATCCGTTCCTTGCCGAAGAAATTGGCCTCGTAGACGAGCTTTCCGCTCCGGACATAGAGCGTAAAGCCGCCATAGCGGCTGCCGTTGGTGAGGATGACGCCTTCGGCGCGACCGTCGTTCAAGTCCACGGGCACGCTGATTTCGTGCGAGCCCGAAAAGTCCGGGGCCTTGGCGACGGGCAGGCGATCCATGCCCGCTGGATAAACGATCTTCCGAGGCTCAGACGGCGCTCCCTCCGCTGCCTTGCCGCCGGTGATCGTCTGACTGCCCGCGGTCTTGATGATGCAGCCATCCTGCATCGGATAGACGTGGTTCGCCTTGGCCTCGCGTTCGAACAACGCCTGCAGTGTCTTCAGCTTTTCAGGGTATTCCGCAGATAGATCGCGCGCTTGGCTGAAATCCTTGTCGACATTGTAGAGCGCCCAGCGATCCCCGGCGAAATCGGGGTTGCAACTGAGCGTCCAGGGCAGCGACCGCCGCGCGGCAGCCATCCAGCCATCCTGGTAGATTGCGCGATTGCCGGTTTCCTCGAAATATTGGATGCGGTGACGCGACGGCGCGGCCGGCGCGTTGAAGCTGTAGGCGAAGCTGACACCGTCAAACCCGGTCTGCTCGACGCCGTTGACCATGCGGGGAGGCGTGATGCCCACCGCTTCATAGATGGTCGGAACCAGGTCGTTCGCGGCGGTGAACTGGCTGCGCACCTCTCCGCGCGCGCCGATACGCGCTGGCCAGGAAACGATGAGCGGATTGCGCGTGCCGCCAAAGGATGAGGCGACGCGCTTCATCCAATGGAAGGGCGTGGTGGTTGCCCAAGCCCAGGCCGCGCTGAAATGGTTATCATAGTCGCGCGTGCCCAGTCGATCGAGATGCGACAACTGCTCGTCGACGGTGGAGGGGAGCCGGTAGATGATGTTGGCGAGACCAATGTCCGAGCCATCGGGCGCCCCCTCGCCACTGCCGCCATTGTCGCCGACGACATAGAGAACCATCGTGTTTTCGCCACCCGGCGCGGCGCGCACGGCGTCGAGCATACGGCCGACCTCGTGATCGGTATGCTCGAGAAAACCGGCAAAGATTTCCATCTGCCGGGCGTAAAGGCGTTTCTGGTCGGGGGAGAGGCTGTCCCATGCCGGCAATTCGTCTGGCCGGGGCGTCAGTTCCGCATCGGCGGGGATGATGCCCATCTTCTTCTGGCGCGTGAAAACCTCCTCGCGCAGGCGATCCCATCCCTGATCGAACCGCCCGCGATATTTGTCGCTCCATTCGGGTGCCACATGATGCGGGGCGTGCGCGCCGCCGGGTGCGAAATAGAGGAAATAGGGCCTGCCCGGATCAACCGCTTCGCGCGTCTTCAGCCAGCGGATCGCCTGGTCGGCAATATCCTCGCTGAAATGATAGGGCTGGTTGGCCGGTGCGGGGGGATCGACAGGGGTCGTATCGCGGTAGAGCAGTGGTTCCCATTGGCTGTCCTGCCCCTGCATGAAGCCGTAGAAATGCTGAAATCCAAGGCCGGTGGGCCAGCGATCGAACGGGCCGGCGGGGCCGATCTCGGCGGCGGGGGTGTTGTGCCACTTGCCAAAGGCGGCGGTGGCATAGCCTTCCTTCCGAAGCACCTGCGCGACGGTGGCCGAATTATCCGGCCAGGACCAGTCATAGCCACGGTGCGGAAATTCGATCACCCCGCCAGCCGCCACCCGGTGCGCATTGCGGCCGGTGAGGAGCGCCGCGCGCGTCGGCGAGCAGACCGAGGTGGTGTGGAAGCGGTTATAGGTGAGCCCAGACCCCGCGAGCTTTTCGAGCGCGGGAGTGTGCACCGCTCCGCCAAAGGCCGAGCTGGCACCGAAGCCGACATCGTCGAGCAGGACGATCACGATGTTCGGGCGGCGTTCGGCCTGCCGATCCGCGCGGGCAGGAGCGGTTGATGGCACCGAAGCCGCCGGTGCCATGGCCGGCGCAGTAAGCGCGCTCGCCGCGAACAACATGGTCGCCAAGCGGACGCCGATTGCGAGGGGACGTACGGATGCGGGCACGATGGGCATAGAGGAACTCCTGATCAGCAAAGAACAAGGCGGCACAGGCCGATGGCACCGGCCCCCCGGGAAGGATTGGGGGCCGGTGCTGCCCGGCATCAGTTGCCGAACCGAACGCGCGCCGAGACGCCGTACATGCGCGGCTCGCCATAATAGGCGGCCTCGAAACCGAGCGAGCTGGTGAGCGGGAAACCGCCAAGAATATATTTCTTGTTGGTCAGGTTGCTGCCGAACAGCGCGAGATCGATGCCCGAAGACGCGACATCCGCCAGCTCGATCCGCGCGCCGAGCAGCCCATAGCTCGGATAGGTGGTGACGAAGCGATCATCGGTCTCATTGGTGTTCACCACCGACTGCCAGCTATAATCGGCGCTGAGGCTGAGCGTGCCAAGCGTATCGCTGGCAGGCAGTTCGACACGACCGTTCAACCCGTATTTCCAGCGCGGCTGGAACGCGGTCTGGCGTCCCTTGACGGCAGCGGTGCCGGGAACAGTGACATCGCTATGCGCATCGAGATAGGAAACGAAGCCGCCGAGGGAGAGCCATTCGGCCGGCTTGGCCGTCGCTTCGAATTCGAAGCCCTTGTTGGTTGCCTTGCCGACATTCTGGACCAGCGAGGTGATCGCGACGCCGGGGATCACCACCGGCTGCGAAATCTGGATGTCCTCATATTTGTCGAGGAAGACTGACATGTTGGTGCGCAGCGGCATGCCGATGTTCCAGTCTGCCTTCAGGCCGAGTTCGAAGCTGTCGACATATTCGGGATCGAAGCTCGTAAATTCGGGTGCGGGCGAGGGCAGGTTGAGGCCACCGCTCTTATAGCCACGCCGATAGGATCCGAACACAAGGACCCGGTCAGTCGGCGTATATTGGAGCGTCACATTGTAGGACGGCGCCTTGAATTTACCGCTGGCGGCAAAGGGGCACAGAATGTTACCGCTGCCCTGAGGCACCTGCTGCGTGCACTGGCCGGCCAGATTGAACACGCCGATGCTCGCTTCGCGCTTGTCCCATGTATAGCGGAAGCCGCCGCTCAACTGGAACTGATCGTTCAGCTCGATTTCCGCGTGCGCGAACAGGGCGTTGCTTTCGTCGCGATAACCGAGGTCGCGGACGGAGACATTGCCGAACAGGCTCTGGCGCACTTCCTGCGGGAAGCCGGGCTTCGTGGTCTCATGATAGAAGCCGAGAATATAGTTGAGGCCGATCGATTCCGCCTTGCCCTGAACCTGGAATTCCTCGGTGAACTGATCCTGCCCGATCTGCCAGCGGCGACCGGCGGGGACGTTCTGAATCAGGAAGGTGTTGATCGGTGTCCCGTCGAAATCGCTCGCTTGATCGACGCGATTGCGGCGGAAGGAGACGATATTCTTGAGCGTGATTGCATCCGACACGTCCCAACTGGTCTTGTTGGTGATGCCGAAACCCGATTGGTGATCATGGAGGGGGATCGGCAGCAGCGTCTTGCGGATGCCAAGCGCCTGTTGCTGCGCCAGATAGGGTGCGAAGGCGGCGCCGAGCGGTACATCGGGGTTGATCTGGCGTAGCACGGCCGAGGTGCCGCTCTGTTCCTTGGTGCGGCCATCGACGATCGTCAGATTCTCAAAGCCCGGTGCCGGGGTGAACAGCACCGAGGCCCGGTACGCCTGATAGTCGCGGCCATCGAGCTTCTGGCCACTGATCACGCTGGTCGTGAAGCCATCGCGCCGGGCAACATTGCCGGCCAAGCGGATCGAGAGGATATCAGGCACTACCGGCAGGTTGAGCACTGCCTCCAATTCACGGTAGTCGTAATTGCCGGCCGAGACCTTGGCATAGCCGCCGATTTCCTGCGTCGGACGCTGCGGCTCGAACAGCACCGCGCCGCCCGTTGTGTTGCGGCCGAACAATGTGCCTTGCGGTCCTTTCAGGATCTGCACATTGCCGAGATCGAAGAACACGCCCGGGCCGCTGACGAGCGCCGGCACTTCGGCGAAATAGGTCGCGACGCTGGTGAAGTTGCGCTGCCCGAAGCTGAAGATGCCCGGCCCCTGGCCACGGACATAGAAGCTGGCGTCGTCGCGCCGCTGACCCGAGACGTTGACGCCGGGAAGCGCACGCTGAAGATCGTCTGTGGAGCGCACGCCCATCTGCTCGAGCGCGGCTGCAGAGACTGCGGTAATCGAGACCGGAACGCTCTGCAGCGATTCCTCACGCCGGCGGGCGGTAACGACGATATCGTCGATTACCGTAGCTTCACTGGCCGCTGCGTGTTCGGCCGGTGCCGCTTGGTCCTGCGCGGTCGCGGGCGGTGCGGCGACTAAGGCGAGCACGCTCGCCGAAATCCAAAACCGGGTCTTCATAAACTTCTCTCCTGGAAAACCGGCACGCGCCCGGAACCGCGTGTCCGACGGACAGGCGGGCCCTCCCCGGACGCGCGCCGGGCGTGACGAAATGAAAATTCTGGCGGCGGTGAGGGCTCAGGGCCCTCAACCGCTCACCCTACCAACTGGTAAAACCGCCATCGACCGACAGCGCCTGGCCCGTGATGAAGCCTGAGCGCGGCGAACACAGCCACAAAGCCGCTTCGGCAATGTCGCGCGGTTCGCCCAGATGGCCGGCCGGGGTCATCTGCGCGAGCTGATCCATATCCTGATGGTTTTCGGGCGCGCTGGTGATCGCGGTGTTGCCGATCCCTCCGGGACAGATGGCGTTTACCCGGATTCCGCTGCGCGCATAATCGAGCGCCACCGCCTTGGTGAGGCCGACCACGCCGAATTTGGATGCGGAATAGGCCGCAAGGCCGGGGCCGCTGACCACGCCCATGATCGACGATGTGTTGACGATCGCGCCACCCGTGCCCTGCGCGAGCATCTGCGCGCATTCATATTTCAGGCAGGCCCAGACGCCCTTCAGGTTGATCGCGATCGTACGATCCCAATCCTCTTCGGTCATCTCCGCCACCGCCGCACCGCGCGGCGCGACGCCGGCATTGTTGAACGCGCAGTCCAGACGACCGAAATGAGCAACGGTCTGTTCGACCAGCCGGGCAACCTCGTCGGGCTGCGACACATCGGTGCGCACGAAAATCGCCTGGCCGCCGGCCTTTGCAATTTCATGGGTGAGTTCCTCCCCAGCATCAGCGGCGATATCCGCCACCGCAACCCGGGCGCCGGCGCGCGCGAAATCAAGGGCAGCGCGGCGGCCAATACCGGTCGATGCGCCGGTAACGAGAACGACCTTATCGATGAAATCAGACATCCCAAAGGCTCCTTATTTCAGCGAGACCCGAACGGATTCCAGCGTCCCGCTAAATTCCGAAGGTCCGGCAATGGTTTCGCCAATTTTTGCGTTCGGCGCGCGGCCGATCGTCAGCGTGTCATATTCGCTGGTGAAGGTCGGCGGCGAGAAATGGGTGATCCGCGCATTTCCGGCGAGTTCGCCATTGATCAGGATACGTGCTTCGCCCTGTTCACGCGCCTTGGGATCGGCGTCATATTCATAGACGACGTCCACCATGCCCTTGGGAAGCGCGCGGGTCGAAATCAGCTTCTGGCGGTGCGCGCCGCCGCGATAATTGTTTTCAAACACGACATGGCCATCCTGCACGTAGAGGAGGAAGCCGCCCTGATTGCCACCATTGGCAAGGAGCACGCCTTCGGGGGAGCGATCCTCAACCATGATCCGCGCCGCAATGCGGTGCGACAGGCTGAAATCGGGGGCTTGCGCGGCTGGCATGCCGGGGAAGCCGGGACGGAAAACGAAATCCTTCCTGCCATCGAGCAGACGGGGCTGTTCGCCGCCAAAGCCATTTTTCCCGAATGAATTGTTGAGCGGATAGACGTTGTTCGCCTTGGCCTCGCGATCGAAAAGCGCCTGCATCTCGCGCAGCTTTTCGGGGTGTTTCATGGCAAGATCGGTCGCCTGGCTGTAATCCTTGGAGAGGTTGTACAATTCCCATCGGTCGGCCGAGAAATCCTCGCTGCGCTGATAATTCCATGGCACCGAATGCAGCGCGCCTGCCCACCAGCCATCCTTGTAGATCGCCCGATTGCCCATCTGCTCGAAGATCTGGACACCGTGGCGCGAGGGGGCCTTGGGCTGGGTGAAGCTATAGGCGAAGCTGACGCCGTCGAGCGGCAATTGCTTCACGCCGTTCACTTCTGTGGGCGGCGTGATGCCGATCACCTCGTACAAGGTCGCCGCAATACTGTTCACATGCGTGAATTGTTCCCGCAGGCCACCCTTGTCCTTGATCCGTTCGGGCCAACTGATGATGAGCGGGCTCGTCGCCCCGCCGAGATGCGAGGCGACTTGCTTTGTCCATTGGAAAGGCGAGGATGTGGCCCAGGCCCAACCCGCCGAATATTGCGCGGGATGCTGCGGCTGTCCCAGTTCGTCGAGGCGCGCGACACGCTCCGCGATCGGCGCCGCACGGCCATCGGCCCCGGAAATGTCGCGGCCGTCAGGCCCGCCTTCGGCGCTCGCACCGTTATCGCTGACGACATAGACGACCAGCGTGTTGTCGCCGCCGGGCTGTGCCCGCACATGGCGCAGCAAACGATCGACCTCATGATCGGTATAGGCGAGGAAGGCCGCGAACACTTCCATCTGGCGCGCATAGACGCGCTTTTGATCGGCCGAGAGCGTGTCCCAGGCTGGGAGCTCGGCAGGGCGCGGCGTCAGCTTGGCATGGGCGGGAATGAAACCCAGTTTCTTCTGGCGCGCGAAGGTTTCGCTACGGAACTTGTCCCAGCCCTGGTCGAACCTGCCCTTGAAACGTGCGATCCAATCGCGCGGCGGCTGATGCGGCTCATGCGTGGCGCCGGTCGCATAATAGAGGAGATAGGGTTTTTCCGGCGACAGCGCATTGTGCGTATCGACCCAGCGGATCGCATCATCGGTGAGGTCCGCGGCGAGATTAAAGCCCTGCTCGGCAGAGCGCGGTTGCTCTACCGCAGTGGTGTTACGGAAGAGATAGGGGCTGAAATGGTCCATGGCGCCTGCCATGAAGCCGTAGAAATAATCAAAGCCCACACCGGTCGGCCAGCGATCGAAGGGCCCCGCTGGGTTCACCTCGAAATAGGGGGTGTTGTGCCATTTGCCGATCGCGGCGGTGCTGTAGCCATTGCCCTTGAGCACGCGCGCGAAGGTCGCGGCATTATCGCGCAGGACGCCGTCATAGCCGGGGTAGGGGCTCGACGATTCGGTGACGGTGCCAAAGCCGACACGGTGATCATTGCGTCCCGTCAAAAGCGCGGCGCGGGTGGGTGAGCAGAGCGCGGTGACGTGGAAGTTGTTGTAGCGCAGCCCGTCAGCCGCCACCCGGTCCATCCCCGGTGTCGGCACCGCGCCGCCAAAGGTGCTGCCAGCGGCAAAGCCGACATCGTCGAGCAGGATGACGACGACGTTGGGCGCCCCCTTCGGCGCGACCGGCGCCTTGACCCAGTTTTCCTTGCTGCCGGAAACTGCGATGCGGGCGTCTGCGCTGCTGACCTGCTCCATCACCTGCGCGCGCGCAACCGGGTGTCCCAGCGCGGCCAACAGGCTCGCGGATGCCAATAGTCTGGAAATGGATTTCACCCGCGTCTCTCCCCTTTTTCTGAATCGGCTATCTGCCGTTGACTCGTTCGGTACGGATTGGTTTCGTACCAGTCAAGGGGGAGACTTTGCTTCGGGGAGCGGGCATATGCGAAGGCTGCACGCCGCCGAACCGGTGCCTGGGCGGAATTTGCAAGCGATGTGAGAGGATTGTCGATGAGTGAGGAAATGCGGCGCAACCGCATTCTTGATGCGGCCGAACAACGCTTTCTCGTCGACGGGTTCGAGCGTTCCAGCGTCGATGCCATCGCTGCCGACGCACGCGTGAGCAAGCGCGAGATCTACCGTGATTGGCCCAGCAAGAGCGATCTCTTCGCCGCAGTGGCGCTGCGCACCTTTCCGGAAATCGAGGTCGCGCCGATCGCGCTTGACGGCGGGGCGAATGCTGAGCCGATGCTTGAGCAACTGGCCCTGCAACTGCTCGACATCTTCGTCGCTGATCGTAATCGCAGCTTCTTCCGCACCAGCATTGCAGCCACGCGTCACTTTCCCGATCTCATCTCTGAAATGCATCAACGGCGTACAACCGCCTGGGCGGGCTATGGCGCCTGCTTCGAACAGCTTGGCGCCGCTGGGATAATCGATGCGCCCGATGCTGCGAAAATGGCGCTTCGGTTCGGCAGCCTTGCGGTGGAAGGCGCCCGGTTCCTGTTCGGCTCTTCACCTCCATCCGCGCCAGCACGCAGGCAATATGCCCATGCGGTGGTCCATTTGTTTTTCAACGGTTGGGAAAGTGCGCAAAAGGCGCTCGGACAGGATAGTATCGCGCCCGAGCTTCGGCTGCCGGTGGCCGTCGATTTGCCCGACGAAATCATGCCGTTGCCGACAATGCGGATGCCAGCCGAGCGGTTCACTGCGCTGCGCGAGGCATTGTGGAACGAGTTTCTGACCAATGGCTATCCGCGCGCCAATATGGGTAGGGCTGCAGCTTCGGCCGGGGTCAGCAAGGCGACCGTCTACCGCCAGTTCGTCAACAAGGAGGGCGTGTTTTCCTATCTCGCGTCCGATGCGATCATCGCGTTGCAGCAGGTGGCTTGGCGCGATCATACACCTTCAGGCGAAGCCTTTGAGCAAGACCTCAAGGCTCTCATGCATGCGATGCTGGAAGCGCATGTCAGGCCTGAAATGCTGGCTCTTCAGCGCATGTTGGTGGAGGAAGCATCGATCTTCCCACAACTTGCCTGCGCCTTTTACGATACGCAGCTTGGCAATGCGAAGCATGCGCTGACGCAGTTGTGCAGGCACTATGGAAAACGCGAGCCCACAGAGATTTTTGTGCGCTTATTCTATGTGCTCGTCACCTTCGGCTCGCGCTTCCTGATGACACTTCCCGCCCCTGCGGCGGAAGTTAGAACCGCGATCATTTGCGAGGCGATGACCGTGTTTACGCGCGGTGTCGCTAAGGCGTAATCGTTTGTGGCCGCAAAGTTTTTACGGCGCTGAAGCTCTTCCGGGAGCTAGAGGAAGTAGGGGCGTACCGATGAAGTGCATATTCAGAAGCGGGATTTTGGCGACAGCTTTGCTTCTCGCGACGCCGGCTCTTGCCAATGGTGAGGGTGATCAAGCAGAACGGCTGCAGAGTTATGAGGCTGCATTGGATCAAGCCAAGGCAAGGCTTGATGTGGTTTCGTGGCAGGTTCTTGAAAACAACCAGAAATTATGGATTGAGAAACGGCAGCATTTGGAAGAGCAACTGTCTGCTTTGCTGGCGGATAAAAGTATAACCCCGGCAAAAGCCGATAAAATACGCGGGGAGTGGAGCCATCAGCGGATTGGTTTTATTTCAGATATTCAGGCGAAAGCCCCTCTCCGGATAAGAGGAGGGTGGAGCAACGGATTTACGGAAATCCTCATAGATCTCGCTGAAAAAACATCTGACACTCCCGTTCGAGCAAGGCTTGTTAGCATGGGTAGGGACAAAGACAGCAAACGGGTTTTTTGTAAAATCGATGGCAGTGTCATTCAAAACGCAGATGATCTGATTCTTACGCCTGACACAGGTGCCACACACCCTTTGAGACTACGTCGTCTTGGTGTTGCTCTTTCCATTGAAAGCCAGGGTGATGTTTTCACTCTGTGCTCGGCAGAAGCAAAACCGACCGGGGAGTTTTTCAACATTGAGGGAGCTGAAGTCCTGTTCCCTATCCTATTGTATTAACGCGTTTTGAAGCATCTTTTTCAGGTTAGGGTCCGTGTTCGTCGTCAGAACACGGCTCTCTCAAATTCACTTTGGCGACACGATTCAACGACGCATTTGGATGCAAGTTCAGGTCGTGATTTCGAGACCCGCATTCCGTAGCGATCCTGCCGCCATCAGCCAGCTCCGGATGCCCCGTAGTCCGGGACAGGTTGCGCTTGCGTCTCCCGGTGAGATCGGTTTCGGCAGCAGCCCGTCCGCTCGCGCAGCGCTTACGGGCTTGTCATTTCGCGGACGCATTTCGGCGGGAGAGTTTGAACACCTCAGACATTCCCTTTGTGTAGCAACATCAGAGGAAATCTAAGGATTTCTGCGTATCTCAACCTCATCGAGGGAGATGGTGGACAGGGCTGGATTCGAACCAGCGTACGCTCACGCGGGCAGATTTACAGTCTGCTGCCTTTAACCACTCGGCCACCTGTCCAGGGTGCCTGTTATCAGGAGGCGCCCCAATGGCGAATGGCGACGGGGCTGTCAACGGGGGAGAGCGCCGATAGGTGCCTAAAATGAAAATTTTTTCGTGAAACCCGCAAAAAAGCGTCAATCCATGGGGGGAGGCGGGTGAATTAGGGCGTTTGCGCACTTGCCGCGCGGGGCAGGGGGTGGGAAAGCAGCGACATCATGAAAAAAGGCCATCGCCCCTCGCAATCCGCCGCTGGCAAACCCCGTTTCTGGGGCCGCCATGCCGTTTTCGCCGCGCTCGACAATCCGGAGCGCACCGTCCGCAAGATCTGGGGCACGCGCGAAACGCTCTCCCGCATCGACATTCCGACGTCGATCCCGGTGACTTTTTGCGATCCCGCTGATCTTGGCCGGCTGGTGCCGTCCGATGCGCCGCACCAGGGCATCGTCGCCGAGGTCGATCCGCTCGACAATATCTGGCTGGGCGACCTCTTGGATCAGGGGCGTGACGACAACCGGCCGCTGATCGTGCTCGATCAGGTCACCGATCCGCATAATGTGGGTGCAGTGCTGCGGTCGGCGGCGGCGTTCAACGCCTTGGGGCTGGTGACGCAGGATCGGCACGCGCCGCCTGAATCCGGCGTGATTGCGCGTGCGGCTTCGGGCGCGCTCGAAGTTGTTCCCTGGGTCCGCGTCGTCAACCTAGCGCGCGCGCTTGATGAAATCGCCGAAGCGGGGTTCTGGCGTATCGGAATGACGGGGGCGGCCGACCGGACGCTTGCTGATGTGATGGGCACCGCGCGCGTTGCGCTGGTGCTGGGCGCCGAGGGCGAGGGCATGCGCCAGAATACCGAGGCGCATTGCGACGAACTCGCCAAGCTGCCGATCAGCGGTCAGGTGGAGAGCCTCAACGTGTCCAATGCCGCGGCCATTGCGCTGTACGCGGCAGCGGCCCGCTAAAGGGAAGGAGGCCCATATGCTGATGTTCGGCGCGCGCGCGCTTCTGGCCCTGGCCGCCCCGTTGCTGCTGACGGGGTGCCTGCTGACCCCTGGAAAGTTCGCCTCGACGCTGCGGATCAACGCCGACCGCAGCTTCGACTTTGCCTATAAGGGCGAGGTGATCGCGATGGATCCGGGCAAGGATCTGAAGCAGGGTATGACCGAAGGCGCCGATGAAGACGGGGCGGATGGTGACGGTGAACAGGGCGCGGCGGTGGAAACACCCATCGCCTGGGCTGCTGATCACGCCAAGAACGTGGACAAGCAACCCGCCGCACCTGCGGAGAGCGAAGACGATGAGCGCAAATATCGCGCAATGGCCGAGGCGCTTTCGCGCGAGCAGGGGTATCGCTCGGTCGAATATGTCGGCCAGGGCAAGTTCCTGATCGACTATGCGATTAGCGGGCGGCTCGATCGCAGCTTCGTCTATCCGTATAATATCGATGCCGAGATCATCTTCCCCTTCATCGCGATCGAAGTGCGCAACAACAACACGGTTCGGGTGAAGGCGCCCGCGTTCGGCAAAGAATCGAGCGATGATGCTGTTCCCGGCCGCAGTGAGGCGGCAAGCCAGCTGGACGGCAGCTTCACGCTCGATACCGATGCCGAGATCGTCAGCCAGAATAATGAGGATGGCGCCACCGAGAACGGCGCGCGGCGCGTGATCCGCTGGACGGCGACGCCGCTCAGCAAATCGGCGCCGATGGCGGTGCTCCGCTTTCGCTGAGCGCTGACCAGACCGCGAATACAAAAAAGGCGGAGCCCATGGGCCCCGCCTTTTTTAATGCCTGAACAGGCAGTGGTTGAGGCTCAGTCTTCCTGAGCGATCATCACGCGCAGACCGTCCATGCTGTCGTCGAACGGAACCTGGCACGACAGGCGCGAGAATTCGTTGCGATGATCCGAGCTGTCGAGCAGGTCGTTCTCGTCTTCGCTCATCGGTGCGACCTTGTCGGCGAATTCGGGCGCGACATGGATATGGCAGGTAGCGCATGAGCAGCAGCCACCGCACAGCGCGAGCAGTTCGTCGAAGCCGGCGTCGCGGATCACTTCCATGACGGACAGGCCCGCTTCGCCTTCGATCTCATGTTCATTTCCGTCGCGGGTCACGACAATCAGCTTCGGCATCTTCTCACCTTCCGGATATGGGTTTGCCAGCCGCTATGCCGATTGGGACGCCAAAATCAAGCGGGGCGCTGCATTCGGGCGCGATGATCTCTTCTCGAAAAGGGGCTGTACAGTCTGATCAGCGCCGCGGTTCAAACCGATGCCGCGACCCCGCCTCTGGCGCATCGCTGGAAATATTACGCATTCAACTAGCATATTTATGGGTGGATAGTGGCCCGGCCGTAGGTTTTCGCCCGGAGGTCGCTCGTGACTCTCATGCAGCGCAGACGAACGCAGAATCGACGATCATGTGGCTGGGCGGTCGCGGCTATGCTGCTTGGCCTGCTCTGGATCGATGCCGCCGTGGCGCAGAGCGTCGATCCGATCGAAAATGCGAGAATCGAGGCGGTGCGCATCACCGTTGTCAACCCGGGCCCCGATGCGCAGCGCAACGCACGCGTGGAGGATGCGGTGCGCCGCGCGCTGGGGGTTTTCCCCTCAAGCACCTTTGTCCCTGCCAGCTTCGAACTGGTGCTGGCCAAGGCGCGGCGCACGCCAAATGTCGCCAGTCTCGATTATGAAACGTCCTTCGGCTCCACTGGCGGCGTCGTGCTCACCGTATCGGTCACGCTGGGCGAGGTGGGCGCCGTTGCGACGCCGCGCGGAATGCTCGCGCCCGGCGGGAAAGCCGCGGATTTTCCGGTGCTCTATGATTCCAACGGCACCTACATCAAATTGAAGGCGGAGGCGCTGGGCATTCATTACGGCAATGCCGATGCCTGGTATGGCCGGCCGGATGTGATGCTGGCGGGCAATCCGTTGGTCGACGGAAAGCCATCGGGCAAAGGCTATAAACAATGGGTTGAAGGGTTCGTTCAGGCGGGCATCTACGGCATCACACCGGTGACCGATACATTCCATCTTTATGGCGGGGTGAGCGTTCTCGCGAGCGCATCGGCGGGGCGCGAACTGTTTACCGATCGCACGCGCGCCCATGTAGCGGTTGAGGATGCCTATGCCGGATTTGTGACGGGAACGACGACGGGGAAGGGTAACCGCATCGTCTTCAACGCATCGATCGGGCGGCAGCGCTACAAGATCGGCGATGGCTTTCTCATCATCAACACATCGGCCAATGGCGGCGACCGTGCGGCGCTTCAGAGCAATCCGCGCTGGGCGGTGGATATGCTCGCGCTAGCGCAGCTTCGTTACAATAATATGCAACTGGAGGTGTTTCACCTCGATCCCGACGAACTGCCGGTCGTGGATTCACGAACGAAGATCAACGGCGTCAATTTCGATGCGCGCGTCGCCCCCGGGCTGGATATCGGGCTGACCTATCTGCACGTCCCCAAATCGACATTCGGCTATTACACGCCGACGCAAAGTTTCACGCGCGAAGGGCTCAGTGTTTATGACGCGCGCTTTCGCTGGCAGCCCAATCCCGCCGGGCTCGCCGGGCCGTTTTTCTCCGGCGAATATGGCATCCAGCGCAATTCCAATTTCCGGATGCGCGCCTCTGCGATGGCGGCCGAGGCCGGCTATGCCTTTGCCAAGGCGCCATGGTCTCCGACGATCAGCTATCGCTATGCGCGCTTCACCGGCGACGACATAGACACGCCAACCTTCGAACGCTGGGATCCGCTGCTTTCGGGCGGCAATGGCGAGCAATGGGTGCAGGGCATCAACCATTTCAAGATATTCCAGAATTCCAACATGATCGCGCATCGGTTCCAGTTACGCGCGCGGCCCAGCCCCAAGCTGGAACTGGTACCGCAATTCTGGATCTTTCGTGCCGACAGCCTGACCAACCTTGGCGGCAATCCGGCGCTATCTTTCCTCCCCTCCCGCGATCTCGGCACGGAGGTCAATCTGACGGGCAAGGTGTTCGTATCGCGCAATATCTATGTCCAGGGGCATGTCGCGGTCACCTTTCCCGGTGATGGTGCCAAGGCGGCAATCGCCGGGCCCCAGCATAGCTGGCTGAGTACCATGTTGTTTGTGAGGGTCGCGTACTGACCCTTTCTGGACGGTTCTACCAACAGGAAAGGAACGAGCCATGGAGCGCAGGGAATTGTTGAAGGGTATCGCTATGGCGGCTTCGGCGTCGGCAACGACCGGCCTGTTGTCGGTTGCGCATGCCGAGGCGGCTGATGCGGCGCAGGGCGGCGGCGCGGCGCCTGCGCGCAAGGGCATCGGCGTCCATGATATTCCCCCGCTCAGCCCCGATTATTTCGTTCCGGATCGTTTCAAGGGCCGCACCGTGATCGTCACCGGCTGTGCACGCGGCATGGGGGCGCAGGCCGCGCGTCGGCTGGCGCGCGAAGGCGCCAATGTCGTTGGTGTCGACTGGATCGAGAAGTTGGGCGCCGAAACCATCGGCGCGATCGTGCGCGAAGGTGGCAAGGCGGATTTCGTATTCGGCGATGTCGCCCAGAACGAAACCTGCGACAAGATGGTGCAGGTTGCTGTCACAAAATTTGGCGGGCTCCACCATGCACTCAACAATGCCGGGGTGATGGACGGCGTCTATTCGGGCGCGCCGATCGATTATGCCAAGCAGAAGCATCTCGTATTCAACCAGGTGCACGAAGCCAGCGACGAATATTGGGACAATGTCATCCGCACCAACGCGACCGGCGTGTTCAAATCGCTGCGCGCCGAACTGCGCCACATGGTGAAGCAGAATACCGGTGGCTCGATCGTCAATGTCGGATCGGTCACCGGTCTGACCGGCTTTGGCGGCACCCCCGCCTATGTTGCCAGCAAGCATGCAGTGACGGGGCTCACCCGCTCGGCCGCCATCGATTATGCCTATTACGGTATCCGCATCAATTCGGTGAACATGGCCAATACCGCGACCCCGATGGTGGAGCGGGCGATGCAGCTTATCATGGCCAAGCGCAAGGAATCGGGCGGCGGGCCGAGCATGAGCATGATGAAGACCGACAGCCTTTTGCAGGCGGCGGATTCGCGCAAGCGCGACGCCACGCCCGCCGAGCAGGTGGCGGTCATGCTGTTCCTGCTTTCGGACGAGGCATCGAACCTGACCGGCGCGGTCTATGCAACCGATGGCGGTTACACCACTTACTGATCGGGTCGATTGAGGAACATCATCAGGGGCGCGGCACCGATGCCGCGCCCCGATTGCAATTGACTAGACACGGTGTTTAGTGAAAGGTCCACCACAAGGCGCACGCTCGATGCGCTGCGGGAGAGGATGCCATGGCGGTACAAGCGCTCAATCACGCCAATATCCAGACGGTTGTCATGGATGCATCAATCGCCTTTTACCGCGATGTGCTGGGCATGACGGTGGAGCCGGTGCCGGGCATGGTGTCTTTGGTCGAAGGGGCTTGGCTTTATTCGGCGGAAGGGCGCCCGGCGATCCACCTGAACGCGGTAACCTCAGCCACCGATTTTCTGGGGGAAGCGCGTCCGCCGCAGGATGTAACGGGCGCAGGCCGGATCCACCACATCGCCTTTGACTGCGTCGATTATAACGATGTGGATCGGCGCATCGCCGCTGCGGGCCTTACCGTGCAGCGCAACGATGTCGAGGCGCTCGGTCTCCGTCAGCTTTTCGTGCGCGATCCCAACGGCATCCTGATCGAGCTCAACTTTCGCGGCTGAGCCAGAACCACGCGCTCGGCATCACTTGGCGATATCGGCTACCACGGCGGGGACGACACGCTCCACGATCAGTTCCACGCCCTTGTCATTGGGGTGGATGCCATCGGGCAGCAGCAGCTTGGGCTCGCCGATCACGCCGTCGAGGAAAAAGGGATAGAGCCTCGCGCCGTGCTTCTTCGCGAGATCGGGATAGATCGGGTTGAAGGCGCTGGCATAATCCGCCCCCATATTGGGCGCGGCGAGCATGCCGGTCAGCATCGCCGGGATACCGCGTTTATCGAGTGCATCCAGAATGGCATCGAGATTGGCGCGGGTTGCCTCGGGGCTCAGGCCGCGCAGCATGTCGTTGGCGCCCAGCCCGACGATGACGAGATCGGGCTTGCGATCGAGGCCGTCGAGCATGAAGCCCAGCCGCTGAAGGCCCGCCGCGCTGGTATCGCCCGAAACGCCGGCGTTGAAGACGCGCGCCTTGATGCCCTGCGCGCTCAAAGCGCGCTCAAGCGCCGGGGCAAAGCCCTGATCCTGTTCCAGATTATAGCCCGCGAACAGGCTGTCGCCAAAGGCAACGATTAGCTTCGCATCGGGCGCGACGGCGCTTGGCGCAGGCGCCGATGCGGCGCTGCTATTCGTCACGGCATTTTGCTCGGGTGCCGCCTGCGAACAGCCCGCAAGCAGTTGGACAATCAGCAACGCTGTCCCATAGTGGAAATATCTGCCTCCCAAGGAGCGACCTTTCTTCATGCATGCACCCGTTGATCACGCAGCTATGGCAATCCAGGCGCGCAATGTCACTCTATCGCTTGGGTCCCCCACGGCGCCTGTCGAAATATTGCGGGGCGTGGATCTGGAAATTCCTTATGGCGAAAGCCTTGCGATCCTCGGCGCGTCCGGTTCGGGAAAATCCTCGCTCATGGCGGTGCTTACCGGGCTCGAACGCGCGAGCGGCGGGCACGTCGCGGTGGGCGGCGTCGATTATGGGGCGCTTGACGAGGATGCATTGGCGCGCGCGCGGCGCGGCCGCATCGGCATCGTGCTTCAGTCCTTCCATCTCCTCGGCACGATGACTGCGCTCGAAAACGTCGCCGTTCCGCTCGAACTGGCGGGGGAGGCGGATGCCTTTGCGCGCGCCGAAAAGGAACTGATCGCCGTCGGGCTTGGCCACCGGATCGCGCATTATCCCGCCCAGCTTTCCGGCGGGGAACAGCAGCGCGTGGCGATCGCGCGCGCGATGGCGCCCAATCCCGCCATCCTCTTTGCCGATGAACCGACCGGCAACCTCGATGTCGCCACCGGCTCGGCGATCATCGATCTACTCTTTTCGCGGCAGGAGGCCACCGGGGCGACGCTTGTCATCATCACGCACGATCCCTCGCTTGCCGAAAAATGCGATCGCATCGTCGAGATGCGCGACGGCCGGATCATAGCCGAGCGCCGCGCATGAGTTCGCTTGGCTGGCGTACGAGCTGGCGGATCGCACGCCGCGATCTTCATGCGGGCTTTCGCGGGCTGCGGTTGCTGTTCATCTGCCTGTTCCTGGGCGTGGCGACGCTTGCTGCCATTGGCAGTCTGACGGCATCAATCACCGATGAAATCGCCGCGCGCGGCCAGACGCTCCTGGGCGGCGATATCGAAGTGGCGATGACCCAGCGTGAGGCAAACGCGGACGAAAAGGCCGAACTGCGCCGCTTGGGCACATTGAGCGAGACGATCCGGATGCGCGCCATGGCGCAGCGCGAAGGTACGTCTCAGGCGGTGCTCACCGAGTTGAAGGGCGTCGACACCGCCTATCCGCTATATGGATCGCTGACACTCGATGCGTCCACCTATGCACGGTCGCTCCGGCCCGATCAGATCCTGATCGGACGCGCGCTTGCCGAACGGCTGAATGTCGGGCGCGGCGATCCTGTGCGTTACGGCGCCGCGTCGTTCACCATCGCCGATATCATCGCCGATGAGCCGGATCGGGTGGGGGAGGGCTTCACGCTCGGGCCGGTCGCACTGGTCTCGATCGACGGATTGCGCCGCACCGGCCTCATTCAGCCGGGAAGCCTGTTCACCAGCAAATATCGCATTCGCCTTGCCCCCGGCGCGGATGCGCAGGCGCTGCGCAAAAGCCTTGAAAAAACGCATGTTTCCGATGGCTGGGAACTCAAGGATCGTGACCGCGCGGCGCCGGGCGCCAACCGCTTTTTCGTGCAGATGGGGCAGTTCCTCTCGCTGATCGGGCTCGCGGCGCTGGTGATTGCGGGGATCGGCGTCAGCAATGGCGTCTCTTCCTATCTCGCGCTCAAGCGTGGCGGCATCGCCACCTTCAAGGTGCTAGGCGCAACCGCCGCCGATATCGAGCGCATCTATCTGCTTCAGGTCGGTTGCGTTGCCGCGCTCGCCATCGCCTCCGGCCTTGTGATGGGGGCCGTTCTGCAGCCCGCCATCGTCGCGCTTGGCGGCGATATGCTGCCCGTACGCCCGGGGTTCCGTCTGCATCCGCTGCCGCTCGCCACCAGCGCGGCTTATGGCTTGCTCATCGCGCTGATCTTCACGCTGCCGCCGCTCGCGCGGGCGCGTACCCAGCCCGCCGCCGCGATATTCCGCTCAGTGGTCGATCCGCGCCGGTTTTCCGATCGTCGCACCATCACGCTGGTCGGTCTGGCCGGCTTCGCGCTGGTCGCACTGGCGATCCTGACGGCGCATGAGCCATTTTTTTCGGCGGCCGTTCTGGGCGCGGTGGCCGCGATATTCTTCCTGCTCTTCGTGCTCGGCTGGCTCGTGCGGCAGCTTGCCCAACGCGCGCCGCGTCCGCGTCGGCCGCTTTGGCGGCTGGCGCTCACAAACCTCTACCGGCCCGGCGCGCAAACGACGGCGCTGGTGGTGGCGCTTGGGCTCGCGCTCACGCTGTTCGTCGCGATGGCAGCAATCCAGACAAGTCTTCAGGCTGAAATCAGCCGAACCGTTCCCAAGACCGCACCCAACCTTTTCGTGCTCGATATTCCGTCCACCGAGGAAAGCCGGTTCCGCGATCTGGTTGCTGCCGAGACACGCGATCCGCAGGTGAACATCGTGCCCGCGCTGCGCGGCACGATCGTCGCCTATGCCGGCAAGCGCGTGGCCGAACTGAAGGAACTGCCCGCCGGCGCCTGGTTCTTGCGCGGCGAACGCGGGGTGACGTACAGCGCTGAACTTCCCGAAGGGAGCGATCTCGTCGCCGGCACATGGTGGCCCGAGGACTATGCCGGTCCGCCGCTCATCTCGCTCGACGAAGAGGCCGCAAAGATACTCAATATCGGCGTGGGGGATACGCTGACGGTAAGCGTGCTGGGCCGCGAGATAGAGGCGCGGATCGCCTCGCTCCGCAAGGTCAATTGGGACACGATGGGCTTCAACTATGTGCTCGTTTTCTCGCCTAACACGTTGACTTCAGCACCGCACAGCCTGGCCGCCACGATCACCATGGATCAGGGGCGCGATGAAAAGGTGACGCAGGCTTTGCTCGGCGGCTTTCCGGGTGTTTCGGTTATCGCGGTGGGTGAGGTGATCGCGCAGGTCGGCGGGCTGCTCGAACAGATGTCGAGCGCGATCCTCGCCGCGGCGTCGGTCGCCATCCTTGCCGGTATTGCGGTCCTTATCGGTGCGATCGCGGCCTCACGCCAGGCGCGCAGCTATGACAGCGTTATCCTGAAAACGCTTGGTGCCACCCGGCTTCAGGTGCTCGGAACCCAGGCGCTCGAATATGGGCTGCTCGCGGCGCTCCTGTCGTTCGTCTCGCTCGCGCTGGGCAGCGCCGCGGCATGGTATGTCGTCGTCAAGGTCTTCGAGTTCGGCTGGGCGCCCGATTGGGGAACGGTTTTGGCTACGCTCGCGGGCGGGGCATTGCTCACGCTCGGCATCGGTCTTGCCGGATCGCTTCCGCTCATGTCCGTCCGCCCGGCGCAGGCGCTTCGTCAGCTTTAGTGCGAGAGGAGGGTCGGCAGCTTTGGATTGTCCAGCACCGAACGGGTCACCCCGCCAAGGATGAACTCGCGCGTCCGCGACTGGCCAAAGCCGCCCATCACCAGCAGATCGCGGCCATTGCGAACCGCAAAGGATTGGAGCGTTCTGGCGGCATCCTCTTCGTCGAGCGTGATTTCGATCGGCACCGCGTCGATCCCGTGATCGGCCAGATGCCGGATGGCCGCCGATACCGGCGTGGTATCGAACAGATCCTTCTCGCCGGTCACCTGAACGACCGCGACGGAACTGGCCTGACGGCATAGTGGTAGCGCATCGGCAAGCGCGCGCGTGGCCGCGCGGCCGCCATCCCAGGCAATCGCGATGCTGTCGAACACGGGCGGATGCGTCTCGGGCAGCAGCAGGACCGGGCGTCCGCTTTCAAAGATAAGGTCCTCTGCCACCAGTTCGGCGCGGCTGTGTTCGTGCACGGGCACGATAATCAGGTCATGCGTCCGGGCGGTGATTGTCAGCTGGCGCGATCCGGCCATTCCGTTGGTGTCGATCACCGATATCTCGCCCAGCAATTCGGGCGGCAATGCCTTGGTAAAGCGGCTGATGATCGCTTCGACATTGGCCGTGCTCTTGCGGTTTTCGGCGGCAATGATGCTGTCGACGCTCAAAAGCTTGTTGGCGAGCCAGTTGGACAGGGGCGGCAATTGCACCTGACAAATCCCGAGTGACAGCCGTGCCCCGTGCCGCACTGCCATCTCGGCCACGCGGTCTATCGCCCAATCGGGCGTCGGTTCGGGGTGGGAGGTCGCCTGCAGAAAAATGTCGCGCAAGGTCATGAGCTATCTCCGGCTATGGAGATATTCTGGCATGGCATATCCCGAACACGGATCCGTAAACATACGGACAAGGGCGAACGCTTATCGGCGCACGGAAACTTTCAGATAGGTCGCCGGAATTTCGGCGCGATCAGGGCCGCCGCGATTTTGGCTTTCGAACAACTGGCGAAGCTCCTGATCCAGTTCAGCCGTCCGCCCCGCCTTGGTCGCCGCGTCATAGGCATTCATGGTGGGGCCGTAATAATCGCGGAAGATATCGACGAACGAGGATGGCGGGCCGGGGTGCCGGAAAACATAGGTTGCGCGTTCGCACCGAATATTGTCGGGCGCTATGCCCGCTCCGATAAAGCGGTCGCGAACCAACTCCTCATTCCCCCAGGTCATCGGGCTCACAAAGCCTTCGGGCGGGGGCGGGGAATAGGCCGCGCTGGTCTTGAGAATCTGGGCCACCAGCGTCGGATCGCCCGGTATCCAGTTGCCCATGACGATGCGTCCACCCGGCCGCGTCACGCGCACCATCTCACGGGCGACATCGTCCGGCCGCGGGGCGAACATCGCGCCGAACATGCTGAGCGTCAGGTCGAATTGCGCGTCGGCAAGGGCGCCCAGATCCGCTGCATCGCCTTCGTGAAAGCTGAGGTTGGACAGGCCCGCCTCCCGGGCGCGGGCATTGCCCGCGGCCACCAGATTGCTCGCAATGTCGACACCGCGTACGCGCGCGCCGCGCTTGGCGGCGGGCAGGGCGGTCGTCCCATCGCCGCAGCCCAGATCGAGCACATCCATGCCCGCTTTGAGGTCGAGCGAGTCGACCACTTCCTCGCCGCTTTCGCGCATCGTTGCGGCAAGGCGGGTGAAATCGCCCTTTTCCCAGAGCGCCTTGTTGGCATTCATCGCCGACCTCCTCTTGCCGCGGGGAGCAAGGCTACTCCCGGCGGGGCGGGCCGAATAGCCGGGGGATGTCACAGGGGTTTCTCCGCATGGCCGCCGCCGCCAGATACGACATTGCATGCGTGATCTGTTCAGCCATCAATTTTGATCCGTTATGCAATTCAATTCGGCGCGTTTCGCACGGAAAATCGCCGCTGAATCCGGGGACGGGCGCCTAGCCCGCCCCACATATCGTTTCGGGAGAGAATGTCGTGGAACTGCGTCAGCTGGGTAAATCGGATCTGCGCGTGTCGGCCGTCGGTCTGGGCGGCAATAATTTTGGCTGGAAGGCCGATATAGCCGGCACGCGTGCGATCATCGACAAGGCAGCCGAGGTCGGCATCAACTTCATCGATACCGCGATCAGCTATGGCCCGTCCGAAGAGTTTCTGGGCGAAGCGCTTGAAGGGCGCCGCAAGGATTTCGTCGTCGCCACCAAGTTCGGCAGCGCGCAGGATCCGATCGAGGCCGATCATCGCGGCGCGCGCGCCTATGTGATGCAGGCCGCCGAAGCGAGCCTGAAGCGGCTCAAGACCGACTGGATCGATCTTTATCAGCTGCATTTCCCCAATCCCGATACGCCGATCGATGAAACGCTGCGCGCGCTTCAGGATCTGATCGCGCAGGGCAAGGTGCGCGCGATCGGCTGTTCCAACTTGTCGGCCGATCAGCTGCGCGAAGCGCAGGCGGCAGCGGCCAGCGCGGGCATCACGCCGTTCGCCACGACGCAGAACGAATATAGCCTGCTCGCCCGCGATCTCGAAAAGGATCTGGCGCCGGTCATCGCCGAGCAGGGGCTTGGCCTGTTGCCCTATTTCCCGCTCGCCAATGGCGTGCTCACCGGCAAGTACAAGCCCGGCCAGCCCGCGCCTGCCGATGCGCGCCTCGCTACCGCGCCCGCCTTTTTCGATGGTTACAAGGATCAGGCAAAGTGGGAAGTCGCCGCGCAGCTTGAAGCCTTTGCCGCAGAGCGTGGACACAGCCTGCTCGAACTCGCCTTTTCCTGGCTTGCGGCCCAGCCCGGCGTCGCCAGCGTCATCGCGGGCGCCAGCCGTGTCGAACAGGTGGAAAGCAACGCCAAGGCCGCCGGCTGGAAGCTGAGCGCGGCGGATCTTGCGGAGGTGGACCGGATCACCGGTCAGCGCGCCGAGGTGGCGTGAGCCGTTTTGACTATGTGATCGTCGGGGGCGGATCGGCAGGCTGTGTGCTCGCCAACCGGCTCTCGACCGATCCGGCCAATCGCGTGCTGTTGCTCGAAGCGGGCGGGCGCGATCGCAGCCCGCTCATCCGCGCGCCGGGCGGGTTGCTGCCGATCATGCTGTCGGGCGCGCATCAGTGGCATTATGCCTCGGCGCCGCAGCGGCACTTGGATGACCGCGTGTTGTTCCTGCCGCGCGGGCGCGTGCTGGGCGGCGGATCGTCGATCAACGGCATGGTCTATTGCCGGGGCACGGCCAGCGATTATGACGGCTGGGCGCAATCGGGAAACCGCGGCTGGTCCTATGCCGATGTGCTCCCCTATTTCCGTTGCGCCGAAACCTATGAACCGGGCGTTGATGAGTGGCACGGCAGCGATGGCCCGGTCCATGTCAGCCGCCCGATGGTAAAGCATCCGCTGGCGCGCGCCTTTGTCGAGGCGGGGCAGCAGGCGGGCTATCCCTATAATGACGACAGCAACGGCGCGGTGCGCGAGGGCTTCGGTCCCACCGACGTCACCGTCAGCCGGGGGCGCCGTGTCAGCACGTCGTCTGCCTATCTGCGCCCGGTGCTCGGTCGCACGAACCTCACCGTCATTTCGGACGCGCAGGTGCTCCGCCTGCTGTTCGCGGGCAAGCGCGCCACCGGTATCGCCTATGCCAAGGGCGGCCGTGAGCATCAGGTCCATGCAGATAAGGAAGTGATCCTCTCTGCGGGGGCGATCAATTCCCCGCAATTACTCATGCTCTCGGGCATCGGCCCCGCCGATCATCTGGCCGAACATGGCATTCCCGTCGTCCAAGATCTTTCGGGGGTGGGCCAGAATCTGCAGGATCATCTGGCGATCTCGGTCAAATACCGGTCGCGCCAACCGATCTCGATGTTCAAATATTTCAGCCCGGTGCGCGGCGCGGCGGCGCTCGGCCAATATATGCTGTTCCGCAAAGGGCCGCTGGCGGATCCGGGCATGGAGGCGATCGCCTTCGTCAAGTCGGACCAAGCTTTGTCCGATCCCGATCTCAAATTCCATTTCGTCATGGCGCTCTACAGCAATAACGGCCGGGATCTGACGCCCGAGCATGGTTTTGCCGCGCATATCAACGTCGTGCGTCCCGAAAGCACAGGCACGCTGCGTCTGGCATCCGCCGACCCGTCCGCCGCGCCGATCATCGACCAGAATTATCTGTCGAGCCCACGCGATCGGCATGTGATGCGTCGCGGGGTGCAGATCGCGCGCGAGGTGTTCGGCCAGCGCGCATTCGATCCTTACCGCGACGATGAACTTGCACCGGGCGCTGGTGTGATCGCCGATGCCGATATCGACGCGTTCATCCGCGCCAAGGCAGAGGCCGATTACCACAGCGTGGGCACGGCGCGCATGGGGGCTGATCCGATGGCGGTCGTGGACGATCAGCTTCGTGTCCATGGTATCGCGGGGCTGCGCGTGGTCGACGCCTCCGTCATGCCGACCATCCCGAGCGGCAACACCAACATTCCCGTCATCATGGTCGCCGAAAAGGCATCCGACATGATCCTGGGGCTGGCACCGCTGCCGCGCGCCGAATGCCAACGGCAGGTCGCCGCCTGATGCCCGATCAGATGGTGATGAAGGCCGCGCTGCAGGCCTATGTCGACAATATCAACAAGGGCGATGCTCCGGCGGTGATCGCGCTGTTCGCGCCCGATGCCGTGATCGAGGATCCCGTCGGCACGCCGCCCAAGCGTGGGCAGGAAATTGTCGACTGGTTTCATCAGGCGGTGGCGATGAAGGCGCATCTCACGCCCGTCGCCCCGATCCGCGGGTCGCATGGCAATGCTGCCGCGATCGCCTTCATCGTCCAAACCGATTGGGAGGGGCAGGTCACGCGCATCCATTCGCTCGATACCTGCACTTTCGACGATCAGGGGCGTATCACGGAACTCAAGGGATATTGGGGATTGGACGACGTTGATGGCTGCGCCTGAACTGCTTGCGACATGCTGGACGATTGCGGGCGATGTGCGCGCCGATACCGCGCAGAACATCAGCCCCTTTTCGCTTGAAGACCGGATCGCCGCGGCGGGCGCGGCCGGCTATACCGGCATCGGCCTGTGGCACGGCGATGTCCGCCGCTGGCTCGAAACCGGCAGCTATGCCGAACTGCGCCGCCTGCTCGTTGAGGCGGGCTTGCGCCATATCGAGCTTGAGAACCTGTCCGACTGGTTTGCGACGGGCGAGGCGCGCGCCCGTTCGAACAAGGTGCGTCAGCGGCTTTTCGAAACCGGCGCCGAACTCGGCGCGCGGCACCTCAAGGCGATGCCGCCCTTTGGTAAGGGTGGCTGGAGCAACGCACAGATCGTCGACAGCTTCGGCGAGCTCTGCCGCGAGGCCGCGTGCCATGGCCTGCTCGTCGCGCTTGAAATGGTGCCCTTTTCGGATTGGCCCGATCTGCAGACGACGCTTGCGCCGGTGATGGAGGCCAATGCCGATAATGGCGGTCTGCTCATCGATATCTGGCATGTCGCACGCTCGGGCGCACATTATGACGAGATATTGCAGATCCCCGCGCGCTTCATCCTCGGTGCCGAGATCAACGATGCCGATCGGGCAGTGCGCGGCACGCTTTACGAAGACACGATGCGCCACCGGAAATTCTGCGGGGAGGGGGAACTTGATGTGCCGCTCTTCATCGCCCGGATGACCGAGGCGGGGTATCAGGGCCCTTATGGCGTAGAAATCCTGTCCGACCTAGTCCGCGCCATGACGCTCGGGGATGTCGCCCGGCGCAGCTTCGATACGGCGCGTGCCCAGTTCGATTGCGTCGTGGCATGAGCCTGTCGGTCCGCGCCGCCGTGTGCCACGGCATCGGCAAGCCGCTCAGCGTAGAGACCGTCCGGCTCCGCCCGCCCGGCCCCGGTGAGGTGCTGGTCGAGATCAAGGCCAGCGGGCTGTGCCATTCCGATTATCATCACATGACCGGGGCCTCGACGCCTTATCCCTTCCCAGTGATATTGGGGCATGAAGGGGCGGGGGTGGTCGTCGAATGCGGCGCGGATGTGGAAAGCGTGCGCGTCGGGGATCATGTCGTTCCGCTGTCGATCGGCGAATGCGGCACCTGCGGAAGCTGCCGGTCGGGCCGTACCAATTTGTGCGACGAATTCTTCGCCGGCATGGCCACGCCGCCCGCGCGCTTTTCGCTCGAGGATGGCACCCCGGTCGCCGCCTATTCGAACAACGGCACCTTCGCCAACTTCATCGTGATGCCCGAACATAATGTCGCGAAGATCCGGCCAGATGTGCCCTTCGACATTGCCTGCACCATCGGATGCGCGGTGGCGACAGGGATCGGCGCGGCGCTGCACACCGCGCGGGTCGAGCCGGGCGCAAGCGTCATCGTCTTCGGGCTTGGCGGCATCGGGCTGAACGTCGTGCAGGGCGCGCGGCTGGCCGGGGCGACGACGATCATCGGCGTCGATATCAATCCGGCGTGCGAAGCGCGCGCGCTGCGCTTCGGCGCCACCCATTTCGTCAATCCCGCTGCTATTGCGGGCGATCTGCTCGATCATCTGCGCGCGCTCACCGGCGGCGGGGCGGATTTCACCTTTGAATGCGTCGGCCATGTCGGGCTGATGGAAACGGCCTTTGCTGCGGCGCGTGTTGGCTGGGGCGTGTGTACCGTGCTCGGCGTGCCGGGGGATGGTGAAAAGCTGCCCGTGGTGCCGTTCGACCTGCAACTGGGCCGCACGCTCAAGGGCTCTTTCCTCGGCAATGTGCGGACGCGCAGCGAATTGCCCGGCCTGCTCGATCTTTATGCCGAAGGGCGGATCAACCTCGACGATCTTGTCACGCACCGGTTGCCGATCGAGCGGATCAATGAGGGCTTCGATCTCATGGCACGTGGTGAAACGCTGCGGACGGTCGTCAGCTTCTAACCGGCCTCAGCGGGCGCCATCGCGTCGCGATAGGCGGAGGGCGACTGGCCCGACCAGCCCTTGAACGCGCGGCTGAAGGTGGTCGCGTCACTGAAGCTCAGCCGATGCGCGATCTCGCCGAAGGCCAGCGCGGGATCGGCGAGCAGCTTGCGCGCCAGATCGTGGCGGCAGCGTTCTTTCAATAACTGCATCGATGTGCCTTCCTGCGCCAATCGCCGTTTCAGCGTCGCCCCGCTGATGCCAAACTGGCGCGCCAGCGTCTCCAGCGTCGGCAGCGGTGCGCGCCGCGCCAAGGCGCCACCGATCGCGATCCGCACCTTTTCCGAAAGCGGCATCTGTTTCGAATGGGTGGTCTCGAGATCGAAGGGAAAGTCCTTCAGAAAGTCGATCAACTCGCCATAACTACGCACCACCGGCCGGTGCAGATAGTGCGCGGGAAACAGCAGCAGATTGTCGGCACGGCCATAGCTGATCGGATGCGGCATCAGCAGCCCGGTCACCTCCTCCTCGATCAGCTCCGGATAGCTGACCTCGACCGACAACAGCTCGATATCCTCGCCGATCAGCCAGCTGAACAGCCGGTGATAGCTCGATAGCCCGGTCAGGTCCGACAGAAAGGCCGCTGCATCGCGCTTGCGGCGGAAGGTGCGCATTCGGAACGCCGCCTGTTCGCCGTTGATCTGCACCGAGAGCTCTGCCGCCCGCGCGCCCAGCATCGTGCAGAAATCGGTCGCCCGCGCGATCGCCTCATCCAGCGTGGCGCAGGTGATGATGCAATAGCAGAGCATGTCGACTTCGCGCTTGGTCATCGGCGGCCAGCCTTGGCGGCGGCTGTCATGCGCCTCGAACATCGCAACGCATTCGCGGTACAGGCGGGTGAACTGCGCAGGCGAAACGGTGCCGTTCCACGCGGGCTTGAGCATCTCCTCGGCCGCGGCGCCAATTCCGGCACGGTGCGCGGTGGCCGCCGCATCACCCCCCAGTTCGCGCACCTTCAGCAACAGCTCGCGCGCGACCCCTGCCGAGGGTGGCCGGGGAACGGGATGGGAAACATGTTTGGGCATAGGGTGCGCCGATCAGCCATGAAGACTGATCTTCCTTGCCATATGGGCAGGGGCTGTCCAGCGCAAAGCCGCCGGGGTGGCCAGGTGTTTAGCCCCCGGCAACCCGGCTGATCTGCGCGCTCGCCTGATTTTCGATCAGGCGCAGTTCGTCGATTGTCTCGTCGAGCGCCAGTTTCTGTTGTTCCAGATCGGCAAGGCGTGTGCGAACGCGCTCGAGCAATCGCCGCATCTGTTCGATCTGCGTCGGGTCCGCGTCATAAAGATCGAGGAATTCCTGAATTTCGCGGATCGAAAAGCCCAGCTTCTTGCCACGCAGGATCAACTGCATCCGGCCAATCTCGCGGCGGGTATAGATACGCGTCTTGCCCACGCGCTGCGGCGTGATCAGGCCCTTGTCCTCATAAAAGCGCAGCGTGCGGGGGGTAATGCCCAGCAGCGCCGATACTTCCTGTATGCCCTGAAAATCGGCCTCCGCCGTCTCAGCCATGATCTTGCCTCCCCTCAACCCGTTCTGGCTGCGCTCTATAGGTCGGCGCGTCGTCTCGCCAGCATTCTGCATGTCGTATTCAGCCCTGCCGATTCAGGGCTTCTTCCTCGATCAGTTCCTTTTTGGATAGCTTGCCGATCAGCGTGCGGGGCAGGGCGGCGCGCATCTCGATCTCTCGCGGGATTTCGATCTTGCTCAGCCGCTCGCCCAGAAAGGCGCGCAGTTCGTCGGGCGAAACCGATTGCCCGTCATGAAGCGCGACGAACAGCTTGGGCGATTGGCCGCGATATTTGTCCGGAATGCCGATCGCGATCGCCTCTTTCACGGCGGGGTGATGATAGGCGGCATCCTCGATCATGCGCGGATAGACATTATAGCCGCCGCACAGGATCACATCCTTGATCCGGTCGACGAGGAACAGATAGCCGTCCTCGTCGAGATAGCCGATGTCCCCGGTACGCAGCGCGCCGTCCACGAAAACCGCGGCGCTGTCCTCGGGGCGCTGCCAATATCCGTGCATCACCTGTGGCCCGCGCACACACACCTCGCCGCGTTCGCCCTGCGGCAGAACATGCTCGGGCGCTGCCGGGTCGCGGATTTCAAGGATGGTGCCGGGGAATTGGGGTCCGCAGCTATTTTCCTTCACCTCGCCTTCGAACAGCGGGTTGCACGCGATGATCGGGGAGGCTTCGGACAGGCCATATCCCTCGACAACGCGCACATGCGTGCGCTGCTCGAACAGTTCGCGCACTTCCAGCGGCAGCGGTGCGCCGCCCGATATGCAGGTGCGGATCGAGGTCATGTCAGGCAGCCTGTCGTCGGCCAGCCCGTTGAACGCGACATAGATGGTCGGCACGCCGAAAAACTGGGTGGGCCGGGTGCGTTTGATGGTGGCGAGCACCTGATCCATCTCGAAACGCGGCAGAAGGACGATTTCCGCCGCGATCTCGATCGAATAGTTGAGCACGGTCGTCAGTGCGAACACATGGAACATCGGCAGGATGCCCAGTGTCCGTTCCTGCACCGGCCGCAGCGAACCGACATGCGCCAGCATCTGCGCGCTATTGGCGGCCAGATTGGCATGGCTCAGCATCGCGCCCTTGGGCACCCCGGTCGTCCCGCCAGTATATTGCAGCACCGCGATATCATCGGGGTTTTGCGGGACCGGGCGGGGCGCCGCATCCAGCGCCACGAGCTTGCGGAAATTCACATGGCGGGTGTCGCGCGGCACCACCGCATGATCGGCGCGCTTGAACAGGCGAAAGCCCCAGGACTGCACCGGCGGCAATATGTCCGTCATCGGGCATACGATGATCTTTTCAAGGCCCGTAGTATCGGCAACGGCCGCCACCTTCTCATGGATCATCTTGAGGTCGGGCACCGCCATCATCCGCGTGCCCGAATCCCTGATCTGGTGGTCCAGTTCGCGTTCGACATAAAGCGGGTTGAAATTGACGACGATGCCGCCCGCGCGCAGCACCGCGAAATAGAGGATGACGAAATAGGGGGTGTTGGGCAGACAGAGGCCGAAGCGGTCGCCCGGCTTCAGCCCCAGATCCTGCAATCCGCGCGCCGCCCGGTCGACCAGTGCGCCCACTTCCTCATAGCGCCAGCGCCGACCCATGAAGTCGAGCGCGGGGCGCTTGGGATGTTCGGCCACCGCCTTGTCGAGCAATTCGGTGAGAAGCCGGGGGCGGATGAGGGGGCTGCCCCCGTCCGCCTGGCCGGTCTGCTGCTGGCTGGTCGCGGGCGCCGACGACATCAGAAGCGCATCCGGCCGCCGACCGACAGCACGACCGCGCTGGCGTTGTTGAGCTGTCCGTTGACGAGGATCGGCGTCTGCACCGCGCTGCCCGCATAGGCGGCGGTGGTGCGATCGATCGATGCGTCCTTGAAGTCGATATAGTTCGCGGCCGCGTCGACCGTGAAGTTGGGCGACAGGGCATAGCTGGCGCCCAGCGCATAGTTCCAGCGGTTGCTGTCGGGCACGCGCGCATCGCGGTGGCCGTTACGCGTCGGGGTCTGATCGTGCTGGATACCGCCGCGCACCGTCCATTTCGGCGAGATCTGATAATCGACGCCGCCCGCAAAGCTCCAGGTGTTGCGGTAATCCTCGGGGATCGAAACGTTGAGCGGCGCGCCCAGATCGATCGAGTCGAACTCGCTCCAGCCGAAACGCGAAATCTGGCCGTTGATCGTCAGCGCGTCATTGGCCTTCACGCGCGCGCCCACCGTCGCCTGCCACGGCGTGCTGAACTTCGCCGATGTTTCTACCGTGCCGTTGAGTCCTGCCAGCGCACCGAGCAGGCCGGTCGTTTCCATCGAGCCCGAGAGCGTGTGCTCGATCGCCGATTTGTAGCTGGCACCGATGCTGACCGGTCCGGTCATATATTGCGCGCCGACCGACCAGCCGAGATCCCAGCCGTCCCCGGAAAGCTTCTGATGGCCATCGGGCTGCAGCGCCGAAAGGTTGGGCAGATAATTGCCGAAAATGGCGTCGGCATATTCGATGTTGAGCGCGGCGCCCAGGCTGAGGCCCGGCGCCACCTTCCACGCAACGGAAGGCTGGATGTCATAAGTGCGCAGCTTGGTCTTGTCGGCGGTGTAGCGCACCCAGCTGTCGGCTGCATAATCGGTGGTGAAGCTGTAGGGGGCGGAGATGGCAAGGCCGACGGCAATTTCGGGCGTAAGCCCATAGGCAACCGCACCCGTCGGCAGATAGCCCTTTTCGATCGGGTTGCTCGAACGCTGGCCGCCGCCGATCGGGGCCGCTGGCTGGCCGGGGCGGACGATCACCGTGCTCGAATTGTCGACATCGCCGTTAGGCAGGATCGCGCTGAAACCGATATGCGCATCGCCGCCTTCAAGGCCGCCAATTGCCGCCGGGTTCCACCACAGCGATGCTGCGCCCTGATCGGCGACTTCGCCCGAAAAGGCACGGCCCGCGCCGCGGACCGATTGTTCCTGAAGATAGAAACCACCCGCATGGGCGATGCCGGGGATCAGCATCGCGGCACCCGCGATCGTGGTGAACAACGCAACTTTCGACGCAACTTTCATGTATCGCAACTCCGGATTATGGTTCTGGGGAGGGAAGGGTCAGCGCAGGCGGGTCCAGGTCTGCGTCTTGCACAGCGGCCAGACGACGCAGCCCTTGAGCTTCAGATGCTTGGTATCGGCGATGGTGATCGTCGCATTGTACGTCCCGCCATCTTCGGCGTTGTAGATCGTTCCGCCCGACCACGCATTGCCGCGCCACGAAAAGCCCTTCAGGATCACCATGTCTTTGAGCGGGCGGGCACGCAGCTTGGGGTCTTTGTTCTTCGTGTCGAGCAGGGCGGGGTTCGCCTTCAGCCCGTCGGAATCGACGATCTTGCCGCACAGCGACTGTCCGCACCGCGAAATTTCGACAAGGCCGTGGCGCACCTCTGTCTGCCACAGGCCGATAGCGGCGTCGGCAGGCGAATCGCCCGATGCGGCCATTGCGGCCAGCAGGAAAAGCATCATTCAGCAACCTCTTCTACGTTGAATTACGCCCGTTTTTCCGGGTCTCTGTTGCCTTGCGCCATTCTCTGGCAGCGTCGGGATGCAGGCATCATGCGATAAAAATTGATTGACGTATAGGTAAATCTGAGCACCCTTAGGGAAGAAATTTACTCTAATGGTCCGTCAAACGGAGAGACTCGATAGATGCGCAACGTGGTAATCGCGGGTTACGCCCGCTCCCCCTTCCACCTGGCGACCAAGGGCGCGCTTGCCCGGGTGCGGCCCGATGATCTTGCCGCGCAGGTCATTCGCGGGCTGATCGAGCGCACCGGCGTCAAGCCGCAAGATATTGAAGACATTGTTCTTGGTTGCGCCTTTCCCGAAGGGGAGCAGGGGCTGAACGTCGCGCGTCTGATCGGGCTTCTGGCCGATCTTCCCCTGTCTGTGGGCGGCATGACGGTGAACCGTTTCTGCGGTTCGTCGATGAGCTCGGTGCACATCGCTGCAGGCCAGATTCAGCTCGGCGCGGGTGAGGCGTTTATCTGCGCCGGCGTCGAATCGATGAGCCGCGTGCCGATGCAGGGTTTCAACCCGCTGCCCAACCCCGCACTCGCGGCCCGCAGCCAGGCCTATATCGGCATGGGCGATACCGCCGAAAACCTCGCCAGCCGCTATCAGATCACCCGCGCCGAACAGGAAGCGTTTGCGGTCTCCAGCCAGCAAAAGGCCGCCGCCGCGCAGGCCGCCGGCAAGCTCGACGCTGAAATCGTCGCGATCCCGACCAAGGCGGGCACGGTCGACAAGGACGGCACGCTCCGCCCCGAAACCACCGCCGAGGCGCTGGCCGGGCTGAAGCCTGCCTTCGACCAGAACGGCACAGTCACCGCCGGCACCGCCTCGCCGCTCACCGACGGGGCAAGCGCGGTCCTCGTCACCAGCGAGGATTATGCGCGCGCCAACAATCTGCCGATCCTCGCGCGCATCCGTTCGGTTGCCATTTCGGGCTGCGCGCCTGAAATCATGGGCATCGGCCCGGTCGAGGCCACCCGCAAGGCGCTGGCGCGCGGCGGGGTCGATGCCGGCCAGATCGATGTGATCGAACTGAACGAAGCCTTCGCCTCGCAGGCGCTGGCCTGCATCAAGGATCTTGGCCTCGATCAGGCGAAGGTGAATATCGATGGCGGCGCGATCGCCATCGGCCATCCGCTGGGCGCCACCGGCGCGCGCATCGTCGGTAAGGCCGCGGCGCTGCTCAAGCGCGACGGCGGAAAATATGCGCTCGCCACCCAGTGCATCGGTGGCGGACAGGGCATCGCCACCCTGCTGGAGGCCGCGGAATGAGCCAGCCCAATATCCGCAAGGTCTGCGTGATCGGCGCGGGCGTGATGGGCGCGGGCATCGCCGCACAGATCGCCAATGCCGGCATCCCCGTGCTGCTGCTCGACATCGTCCGCGATGCGGCTGATCGCAACGCCGTGGCGGCGGGCGCGGTTGCCAAAATGCTCAAGACCGAACCCGCGCCCTTCATGTCGAAGGCCGCCGCGCGTCTGGTCGAGGTCGGCAATATCGAAGATGATCTCGCCAAGGTCGCCGACTGCGACTGGGTGGTCGAGGCGATCATCGAGCGTCTCGATCTGAAGCAGCAGCTTTACGCGCGGTTGGAAACGGTGCGCACGCCCGGAACGGCGGTGTCGTCGAACACCTCGACCATCCCGCTCGGCCAGTTGACCGAGGGGCGCTCGGATGCCTTTCGCCGCGATTTCCTGATCACCCATTTCTTCAATCCGCCGCGCTATATGCGCCTGCTCGAAATCGTCTCCGGCCCCGAAAGCGATACTGCGCTCGTCGATCGCATCGCCGATTTCGCAGACCGTGCGCTCGGCAAGACGATCGTGCGTGCCAAGGATACGCCGGGTTTCATCGCCAACCGTGTCGGTACCTTCTGGATCCAGGCCGCGCTCAACGCGGCGTTCGATCTCGGCATGACGGTCGAGGAAGCCGATGCCATTGCGGGCAAGCCGATGGGCGTTCCCAAGACCGGCATTTTCGGGTTGGTCGATCTCGTCGGAATCGATCTGATGCCGCATCTTCAGGCCAGCCTTACCGCAACGCTGCCCAAGGGCGATCGCTATCAAGAGATCGCACGGTCCTTCCCGCTCATCGAAAAGATGATCGCCGACGGCTATACCGGCCGCAAGGGCAAGGGTGGTTTCTACCGCGTCAACCGCGATCTCGGAAAGCGCCGTGAGGCGATTGACCTGCAGACCGGTGAATATCGCGCGCAGGTAGCGGCGCGCGGGCCTTCGGGCGCGGCCGGCAAGGGCGATCTTTCCGCGCTGATCGCGGCGCCGGGCAAGACGGGCGCCTATGCCTGGGCCATTCTCGGCGAAACGCTCGCCTATGCTGCCAGCCTTGTGCCCGAAGCCGCCGACGATGTTGTCGCGGTCGATGTCGCGATGCGGCTCGGCTATAACTGGAAACACGGCCCGTTCGAGCTGATCGACCGGATCGGGGCAAAGGCCTTGGCCGAACGCCTCGCCGCCGAAGGGCGCCCGGTGCCCGCCATCCTCACGCTTGCCGGGGATCGCAGCTTTTACCGTGTCGAGGCCGGTCGCCGCCAATATCTGGGGCTCGACGGCGCCTATCACGATGTGCCGCAGGCCGAAGGCGTGCTGTTGCTCGAGGATGTGAAGCGCAATGCCGAACCGGTTCTGCGCAACGGCTCGGCCGCGCTCTGGGACATTGGCGACGGCGTCGCCTGTCTCGAATTCACCAGCAAGATGAACGCGATCGATGGCGAAATCCTCAAGCTGATCGGCCAGTCAATCGCGGTCGTCCAGCAACGGTTCAAGGCGCTGGTCGTGTATAACGAAGCCAGCAATTTCTCCGCCGGCGCCAATCTCGGCCTTGCGATGTTCGCGGTGAACATCGCCGCTTGGGGGGAGATCGAAAAGCTCATCGGCGGCGGCCAGATGGCGTATAAGGGGCTGAAATACGCGCCGTTCCCCGTCGTCAGCGCACCCGCCGGGCTTGCCCTTGGCGGCGGCTGCGAAATCCTGCTCCACAGCGATGCCGTTCAGGCGCATGCCGAAAGCTATGTGGGCCTCGTCGAATGCGGCGTCGGTCTGATCCCCGGCTGGGGCGGGTGTGGCGAGATGCTCCACCGCTGGCAGAGCAATCCGATGATGCCCAAGGGGCCGATGCCCGCCGCGGCGAAGGTGTTCGAACTGATCTCGACCGCCACCGTCTCGAAATCGGCGGCCGAGGCGAAGGAATATGGCTTCCTCCGCCTGCAGGACGGGATCACCATGAACCGCGATCGCCTGCTCGCCGATGCCAAGGCCAAGGCACTGGCGTTGGTCGATGGCTATCAGCCGCCGGCACCTCCCAGCTTCCGCCTACCCGGTGCTGCCGGTCGCGCGGGGATGAACATGGCGGTCGAGGGTTTCCACAAGCGCGGTATGGCCACCGATTATGACAAGGTGGTCGCCGATGTGCTGGCAGAGGTGCTCACCGGCGGCGATGCCGATCTGGTCGATACCGTCGCCGAGGGCGATCTGCTCGCGCTTGAACGCAAGGCGTTCATGGGCCGCGTGCGCGATCCGCGCACCCAGGCGCGGGTCGACCATATGCTCGAAACCGGCAAGCCGCTCCGCAACTGATCGATCTGCCGGGGTCCATGGCGGCGCCGGCCACAGGAAAGACGACGACGATGCAAGTCTATACCGCTCCGCTGCGCGAGATGCGCTTTGTGCTCAACGAGCTTCACGAAGGCGATGTGTTCGGCGCCATCCCCGCGCTCGCCGAATTCACGCCCGACCTTACCGATGCCGTTCTCGAGGAAGCGGGCCGCTTCGCCCGCGACGTGCTGCTCCCGATCAACCGTTCGGGCGATGAAGAGGGCTGCCATATCGAAAACGGCGTGGTCCGCACGCCGGCGGGTTTTGCCGAGGCTTACGCCAAGTTTCGCGATGGCGGCTGGACCGCGCTTGCCTCCGCGCCCGAATGGGGTGGGCAGGGACTGCCCGAAACGGTGAACAAGCTGGTCGAGGAAATGATCAGTTCGGCCAACCTCTCCTTCGGCCTCTATCCGGGTCTCACCCACGGCGCGACCACCGCGATCAAGGGGCATGGCTCTGAGGATCTGAAACAGGCCTATCTGCCCAAGATGGTCAGCGGCGAGTGGTCGGGCACCATGTGCCTGACCGAACCGCAGTGCGGCACCGATCTCGGCATGCTGCGCACCAAGGCGGTGCCGCAGGATGACGGCAGCTACCGGATCACCGGCTCCAAGATCTTCATTTCGGCGGGCGAGCATGATCTCACCGAAAACATCATCCACCTCGTTCTCGCGCGTCTGCCCGATGCGCCCAAGGGGGTGAAGGGGATCAGCCTTTTCCTCGTGCCCAAATTCGTGCCCGGCGCCGATGGCAATCCCGGCGCCCCCAATGGCGTGTCGTGCGCCGCGATCGAGCATAAGATGGGGCTGAAGGCCTCCGCCACCTGCCAGATGAATTTCGAGGATTCGGTCGGCTGGCTCATCGGCACGGCGAACAAGGGCATGGAGGCCATGTTCACCATGATGAACACCGAACGCGTTTCGGTGGGTGTTCAGGGGCTCGGCGTCGGCGAGGCGGCCTATCAGTCGGCGGTCTATTATGCACGCGAACGTATTCAGGGCCGCGCGCTGACCGGGCCCAAGCGTCCCGATCTCGCGGCCGATCCGATCATCGTCCATCCCGATGTCCGCCGCATGCTCATGATCATGCGCGCGAACAACGAAGGCTGCCGGGCGATCGGCCAGTGGGTCTCGCGTGCGATCGATGCGGAACGGCATGCCGATGATCCCGAGGTGCGCCAGAAGGCGACCGATTTCATCGCGTTGATGACCCCGGTGGTGAAGGCGCTGTTCACCGATCTCGGCTTCGAAACCGCGAACCATGCCGTCCAGATCTATGGTGGTCATGGGTTCATCCGCGAAAGCGGGGTGGAGCAATATGTCCGCGATGCGCGTATCACCATGCTCTATGAAGGCACCAACGGCGTGCAGGCGCTCGATCTTGTCGGCCGCAAGCTGCCCGCGAATATGGGCCGCCTGCTGCGCAGCTTCTTCCATCCCGTCTCCGAATTTATCGAGGCGAACAAGGAAGATGCTGGTCTGAAACCGATGATCGAGGCACTCGAAAAGGCGTTCGGCGCACTGCAGCTGTCGACCGCCAAGATTGCCGAACGCGGGCTGAAGGACCCCGATGAGGCGGGCGCGGCCGCCACCGATTATCTCCGGCTGATCGGCCTGGTCGCCATGGGCTACTGCTTTGCCCGTGCGGCCAGGATCTCGGCGGCAAAGCTTGCCTCGGGCACCGAGGATGCGGGCTTCTATCAGGCGAAACTGACGACCGCCGCCTTCTTCTTCGATCGCATCCTGCCGCAGGCAACCGCCTGTTTCCTCGCGATCAAGGCGGGCAAGAAATCGATGATGGCGCTCGACGACGCCGCTTTCTGATCGGTGAAAGGGGCGCTTGCGGGCGCCCCTTCTTGCATTTTACCCTTCTTCACAGCCCCTTGGCTTGCCACCCGCACGTCTGACCCCGATAGGTCGATGCAACGGAATCGTCCTTGGGTCGTTCCGTCAAATGGCCTGACAAAAACGGAAATTTCGTATTCCCTGTGCGGACTGCGGAATATGTGGTGTCAAAAGGGGGATGCTTGCGGTCTTTGGTCAGCTTTCGCACGGCGTTGTCGACAGGCGCGATCGCGGCCAGCCTTTCAAGTGCGGCGCTGGCGCAACCAACGGTGCCGCCTGCTCCAGCCGCTCAGGCACCGCTGCTCGACAATGAACCGATCATCCCCGATGAAGAGTTCGACGCCAGCATCCCGCCGATCGACGATAATCCCGATGCTCCCATGGGCTCCGTTGCCGATTGGGAGGCCGAGCAGAAACGGCTTGAGGAACAGTCCCGCCGTCAGGATGCGCAGAGCGGCGCCGCCACCACGCCCGCCACGCGGGACGGCACCGCCACCGAACTGCTCGCCGATCCGCCCGTCAACGATCCCGAGATCGATGCGCCGTTGACCCCGCTTGGCGCCTTCGATGTCGAGCCGTTCGACGACAGCCGCTTTACCGAGGGTGACGACAGCAGCGCCGCCGAGGCGCGCTACACCTACCGCGTCGATGGGCTTGATGGGATTTCCGAAAAGGGCGGCGTCGCCCCCATCACCGGCGGTGATGTGCTGGCCATGTTCAAGGAGCTGTCCGCGCTTCACGATGGCAAGGGCCGCGCCGCCAATGGCGCGATGATCAACGCGCGAATGGCGGAGGATCAGCAACTGCTCACCGATATCCTGTCGGGGCAGGGTTTTTTCGACGCGCGCGTTCAGGGCAGCCTGCAATTGCCCGAACAGAATAGCAGCGATCCCATCACCGTGATCCTGCAGGTCACGCCCGGTCCGCGCTATGCGCTGGGTACCATCGATTTCACCGCCCCCGCCGTCACCCCGCCCGATCTGATAACCGGCGCGTTCGTTCCCAAGACCGGCGAACCGATCGTCGCCGAACGCATTCAGGCGGCTGAGGCGAATATCGCGGTGGTGCTCCCCGAAAACGGCTATCCTTTCACCAAGATCGGCCAGCGCGACATCCTGCTCGATGAAGCGGCGCGGACGGGGGATTATACGCTTCCGATTGAGACAGGCCCACGCAGCAGCTTTGGCGACATGATCGCGGGCGGCGCGAAACCGGTGTTCGAACCCGATCACATCACCCGGCTCGCGCGTTTCAAAAAGGGTGATCTCTACGACAGCCGCAAGGTCGACGATCTCCGCCAGGCGCTGGTGGCGACCGGCTTGCTCTCGGTGGTCTCGATCGAGCCCGAGGCCACCGGCACGCCCGCGGCGGAGGGCAGCGAATATGCCAATCTCCTCGTCCGTCAGGAAGCCGGGCCGCCGCGCACGATCGGCGCACAGGCGGGTTATGGCACGGGGCAGGGGATCAAGGTGGAAGGCGGCTGGACCCACCGAAACCTGTTCCCGCCCGAAGGCGCGCTGATCGCCACGGTCATCGCCGGCACGCAGGAACAGGGGCTGGGCGCCACTTTCCGCCGGTCCAATGCCGGCCGCCGCGACCGGACGGTCGAACTCAGCCTCAACGCGCTGCACAGCGATTTCGACGCTTATGAGGCGTTCACCGGCCGTCTTGCCGGGCGCATTTCCTACGATAGCACGCCGATCTGGCAGAAACGCTTTACCTATAGCTATGGCTTTGAACTGCTCGGCACCAACGAGCAGGACTACGACTTCGCCGCCGGTGAACGGCGCCGCCGCACCTATTATGTTCTCGCGCTGCCGGGGCAGGCGACCTGGGATACGTCGGATTCGCTGCTCGATCCCACGCGCGGTTTTCGCCTTTCGGCCAAGATTTCGCCCGAAGGGTCGCTCGGCAGCGGCGGGCAAATCTATGGGCGCGGGCTGTTCGAGGCGACGGGCTATTATCCGGTCGCCGAAAATATCGTTCTGGCCGGGCGCGCGCGGGTCGGCACGATCATGGGCGCCGAGCGGGCCCAGATCGCACCCTCGCGGCGCTTTTACGGCGGCGGCGGCGGCTCGGTGCGCGGTTTCGGCTATCAGGAACTGGGGCCGAAGGACCCCGAAGCGCGGCCGATCGGTGGCCGCAGCCTGGTCGAAACCGCAGCGGAGGTCCGCTACCGCTTCGGCAATTACGGCGTCGTCGGGTTCATCGATGGCGGGCAGGTCTATACCGATTCCATGCCGCAATTTTCCGACTGGCGCTTTGGCGTCGGCATAGGCGGGCGTTTCTACACCAATTTCGGCCCGATGCGGCTCGACATCGCGACGCCCATCAACCGCAAGCCCGGTGAATCGCGCGTGTCGGTCTATATCTCGATCGGGCAGGCATTCTGATGGCAGAGGACACGCCCATGGCCGAAGCCGCTCCGCCGCAGCCTACAACTCGTCCCTTGGGGCGTAGCATCCTCATCGGGGTGGCCGGACTGCTCGGGCTACTGGTCCTCGCCATCGGCGGCGCTTTGCTATGGCTCGGCACCGACAATGGGCGCAGCTTCGTCGCGCGACAGGTCTCTGCGCTTGCGTTCGAAAACGGGATGACGATCGGCGTCGAGCGGATCGACGGATCGCTTTTCGGAGCGATGCAACTGCGCGGTCTCTCGCTCGGCGATCCCAAGGGGGTATTCCTTACCGCCGACAGCGCCTCGGTGGACTGGCGCCCCTTTGCCTATGCCCGCAATCATCTTGATATTCGCACGCTGATCGTTCCCACCGCGCATCTGCGCCGTCTGCCCGAATTCAAACCCACCCCGCCCAGCGACGCGCCCTTGCTCCCCGATCTCGATATCGATGTGAACCGGCTCGAAATCGGGCGGCTGCGCATCGATCCGCCGGTCACCGGCAAGGCGCATCTCGTCGGGCTGGACGGTACGGTTCACATCGCCGATCGCCGCGCGCAGGTGCATGCCAATGCGCGCGCCTTTACCGGGCCGGGCATTGCGGGGGGCGACCGGATGGTGCTGCGGCTCGATGCCGTGCCCGATGCCAACCGGCTGGGGTTGGACGTGCGCGTTGCCGCGCCAGCCGATGGGCTGGTGGCGGGGTTCACCGGCACTGCTGCGCCAATGGATGTCGTGCTGACCGGCAAGGGCGATTGGGCGGCATGGAACGGCCGGCTGCAGGGGCGGCTGGGCGGCGAACAACTCGCTAATGTCGCGCTGGTGGCGCGTGATGGTCGCTTCACGCTGCGCGGGCCTGTACGGCCCGGTCTCTTCCTCACCGGCCCCGCCCGCACGCTGTTCGAACCGGCCACGGCCATCGATCTTACCGCGAACGCCGCCAATCGCCGCGTCGATGTGCAGGGCGGTGTATCGAACGACAATTTCACCTTCGCGGCCAACGGGCTTGTCGATCTCGGCCGGAACAGCCTGCGCGATCTCCGGCTCGATTTCCGGTTGTTGCGGCCCGGCGCGATCGCTGAAAATCTGCGCGGCGCGGATGTTGCCGGCACCGCCACCCTTAACGGCGCCTTTGCCGCGCCGCAGATCGCCTATGCGCTCAGTGCCCGTCAGATCGGATTCGGAACGACGTTGCTTGAGGGCGTTTCCGTATCCGGCAATGCCGCGCTCAAGAAGAATGAATGGCGCATCCCGGTCGAAGGGCGCGTGCGGCGGATCACCGGGCTCAATCCGGGCATCGCGCCGCTCCTTGCCAATGTCCGGCTGGATGGCGATTTCGCCTATGCCAATGCCCGACTGATATCGGACAATCTGCGCTTGGTGTCTGACCGCATCGATGCAAGAGCGGTTATCGTCGCCGATCTCAATAAAGCGCTCTACACCGGCGCGCTGCAGGGGCGGGTCGATGGCTACCGCGTCGAAAGCGTCGGCATCTTCAACCTGCAGACCGATATGGATCTGAAGACCGGCGCCAATGGCTATTTCAAGCTTGGCGGCCGCGTCACCGCGCGCTCCACCCGGTTGCTCAATGATGGGCTGCAGGGTTTTCTGGGCGGTAATGCGCTGATCGTCGCCAATGTCGGTTATGACAGCAACGGCGTTGCGACGATTGACCGGCTGAACGTCGCGGCCCCCGCATTCCGGCTGACCGAGGGGCGTGGTCAGTATAACGCCAATGGCCAGATCCGTTTCACCGCGCGCGGCAGTTCCAACCAATATGGGCCCCTTGGCGTCGACGTCACCGGCACGCTCGAACGGCCCGTCGCCCGGATCGCGGCGGCGCGACCTGGAATGGGGATCGGCCTGTCCAACGTCGCCGCCACGCTGGTCGGCAATAACGGCGTCTATACCGTCACCGGGCGGGGAGACAGCGATTACGGTCCCTTCGATGCCAATGCGCTGGTCACCATGGGGAATGGTCCGCTGCGCGTGGCGCTTCGGCCCGGCACGCAGTTTGGTGGGGTTGGGCTTGTCGGCACCATCGTGCAAAGTGCCGCGGGCCCCTTTGTCGGGCGGATCGACGCCAATGGCGCAGGACTTGTCGGCAATGTCGCGCTCAGCGCGCAATCGGGGGTGCAGCGGGCGCTGATCACCGCTAATGGCCGCGCGGTCAGCTTGCCGGGCAATGTCGGTTTCTCGGCCGATCGTGCGCTCGTGAATGCCGACATCATCCTTTATGAAAAGCCGCAGATCGTGGCCGATGTCCAGCTTGCGGGCGCACAGATGGGCGAGCTTGCGATTGCCGGTGCGCGCGCCAAGGTCAATTATCGCGGTGGGCAGGGGCAGGCGCAATTGCTCGCCGAAGGGCGCAGCCGCTATCCGTTCCGCATGGCAGCCAATGCGATGCTGCAACCCGATCTCTGGCGTGTTGCGCTGAAAGGTCGCCTCAACGGCATCGATCTGGCAACGCGCGCGCCGCTTCGCATCATCCCCGGCAAGAACGGCTATACGCTGCAACCCGGCACGATCGACACCGGGCAGGGCGATATCCAGCTTGCCGGCAGCTATGGTCCGGGTATCGCCCTGCAAAGCCGCCTGAACGCGGTCAATCTGGCGCTCGCCAACCCCTTCATGCCGGGCCTTGGTCTTGGCGGCGTGGCAACCGGCAGCCTCGATTTCGCGCAGAGCAGCACAAGCGCTTTCCCCAATGCCGATGCGCGTCTGCAGATCGAAAACTTCACCCGCACCAGCCTGGCCTCGGTCTCGCAACCGGTCGACCTCCATATCGTCGGGCGCTTGCTGCCCGAGGGGGGCAATCTGCGCAGCGTCATCCGCAGGCGCGGGGCGGCCATTGGGCGGTTGCATGTCGATCTCACCCCGCTGCCGCCGGGCGCGGGCAGCTGGACGACGCGTCTGCTCGCCGCGCCGCTTTCGGGCGGGCTGCGCTATAACGGCCCCGCCGATACGATTTTCTCGCTCGCCGCGCTTCCCGACCAGAATCTGAAGGGCGCGGTGGGTATCGCCGCCGATTTCGGCGGGCGCGCTCAGGCGCCGCAGCTTACCGGCGTGGTCCGCGCCAGCAACCTCACCTATGAAAACGCCACCTATGGCACGCGCCTCACGCGCATGAAGGTGGAGGGGCGCTTCACCAATGACCAGCTCCAGGTCGAAACGCTCACCGCGCGTGCGGGCGAGGGGACGATCAGCGCCAGCGGCTTCGTGTCGCTCAGCTCGGCACAGGGGTTCCCGATCCAGCTCGGTATCGAAATGGATCATGCCCAGCTCGCCAGCGGAGAGGATCTTGCGGCGCAGGCCACCGGCCAGATCCGCGTGGTCAACGCCCCGGGCCAACAGCCGCTCATCAGCGGTCGGCTGAGCCTGCCCGAAACGCATTACCGCATCGTGCGTGAGGGCAGCGCCAAGGTCGCCACGCTAAGCGGTGTCCGTCGTAAGCCCGCACTCGGCCGCGAACGGATCAGCGGCGATCCGGAACCGGCCAGCAGCAGCCTGCCGTCGAACTGGCGGCTCGATCTCAAGGTCGTCGCCGATAACAAGATCTATGTCACTGGCATGGGCCTCAATTCCGAATGGAAGGCCAATCTCGATCTGCAAGGCACCAGCGGCGCGCCTGCGATTACCGGCAGCATCGATGTGGTGCGCGGCACGCTTGGCTTTGCAGGCCGGTCGTTCGACCTGCAGGAAGGACGCATCCGGCTCGACGGCGGCGACATGACCAATCCGCAGATCCGCATTGTCGCCTCGGGCGAGGTGGAGGATGTGACGATCAACATCTCGATCACCGGCGTCGCGCAGGATCCGCAAATCGCCTTCACCTCAACGCCTGCTCTGCCGCAGGATGAACTGATGGCGCGGATATTGTTCGGCAATTCGGTGGGCGAACTCTCGGCCATTCAGGCGGTGCAGTTGGCCGCATCGCTCAATTCGCTGCGCGGCGGAAAGGGCGGGCTCAATCCGCTCAGCACGCTCCAGTCGTCCACCGGCATCGATCGCCTGCGCATTCTGGGGGAGGACAAGACCACCGGCCGCTCGACCGCGCTCGCCGTGGGGCAATATATCAGCAACGATATCTATGTTGAAATTGTCACCGATGCGCGCGGCTATACCGCGACCCAGCTTGAAATAAGTCTGTCGCGCGCCCTGTCGGTGCTCAGCCAGATGGGCAGCTTTGGCGGGTCGAGCGTCAACCTGCGCTACCGCAAGGATTATTGAGGGTCATGCCGCGCTGGCTGTTGCCGTTCCTGCTCATGCTTGCCGGGTGCGGCAATCAGCCCGATTTCGACGAGCGTTTCCGTCAGCAGTCGGACAATCTTGCGGCAGAGGCGAATGCGATTGAGGCGGAACTGGGTAACCAGCTTGCCGGCGCGGACGAGGCCGAACAAGCGGTCGGCGAAGATGCGGTGGCAAGCGCCGACAACCGGATGTAGCGCACGGCGCCTTTCGCTGGCACGGTTCGGTGCCAGCGAAAGGCCGCCGGTTCAGTTCTGGCTGACCTCGATCATCACCTTGCCCAGATGCCCGCCCGTCTGCAGATAGGCATAGGCGGCGGGCGCGTCGTCAAAGGCAAAGCGCCGGTCGATACAGGGGGTAAGGCCATTGGCCTCCACCGCGCGTAGCATGCGGCGATACATCGCCTGGCTGCCGGCGGTGATCCCGCGCAGCACAAGGTTCTTGCCAAGGATCGTCGGGAAATTGGGAATGGCCTTGTCGCCAGCCCCCGCCAGCGCGCCGATGATGACGATCCGGCCGTTCACCGCCGCCGCCGCGATCGACTGTCCCAGCGTGGCCTGCCCACCGGTTTCGATGATGATGTCCGCGCCGCGCTGACCGGTCTGCTGCAGCAGTTCGGCCGCCCAGTCGGGGGTGGTGCGGTAATTGATCGTGATGTCGGCGCCCATGGCGCGTGCTTCGGCCAGCTTCTCGTCGCTCGACGAGGTGATCGCCACGCGTGCGCCCATCATCTTGGCGAATTGCAGCGCAAAGATCGAAACCCCGCCCGTGCCCAGCGCCAGCACCAGATCACCGGCCTTGACCTGGCCGAATTCGACCACCGAGTGCCATGCGGTCAGCCCGGCGGCGGCCAGTGTCGCGGCCTGATCGTCGGTGATCGTGTCGCTCAGGCGGGTCAGCGCGGCGGCGGGGACGACGATCTTCTCGCTCAGCCAGCCATCGCGCGATACGCCAAGGTCCGCGCCGAATATGGCCGGGGTGAACGCGCCGTCGATCCAGCTGGTGAAATGGCCGCAGCTGACGCGGTCGCCGGGGGCAAGACCGGTCACGCCTTCGCCCACCGCCGCAACCGCACCCACGCCATCCGAACAGGGCACGCGTTCTTCGGATCTTGCTGGCCCATATTGTCCGGACACAATGAGCATGTCGCGGTGGTTGAGGCAGACCGAACCCACCTTCACCACAACCTCTCCCGGACCGGGTATTGGATCTGGTCTTTCAGTAATTGATAGAGAATCCAGTCCTTTTTGGGTTCCGATTTGATAGGCTTTCATGATTTCTCGCTATTTCCTGACTGTGATTCCCACGCGGAATGCATCATGCCAATTTGGCGCCAAAATCATCGAGATCGCAAGCCCCGCAAACAGGAAGAGCGGTTTTATGGATATTGGAACCCTTTTGAGCCACAAGGCATTAGGAATAAAAATGATTTGGGGATGAGGGGGAGGGCATGGTCGCGATTCAGTCCCGAAATACGCGCCGCGCCGCCACCATATGCGCTCTGACAGGCTTCCTCCTCACTGCCTGCACCGAACAGAAGGCCGATGTTGTACCGCCGCGCTCGGACGAGGCCGCCCCGCTGCCTGAGGATACGTCCTTTGTCGCCGCCCCCATCGATATCGATCAGGCGGTGATCGCCCGCGCGGTCGAACGGGCGGTGCCGCGCACGCTCTGGACAATCGATCGTCATTTCGATCGCTGCATCCAGCCGCAAAAGGTGAAGATTTTCGGAAAGGACGTGAAGGTCACGCCCCCTATTGGTTGCACCGTGGTCGGCACGGTCACGCGCGGGGCCATCCGCTTGCACGGGCGGGGCCGCGAGATCATCGCCGATATCCCCATTCGTGCGCGGATCAGCGCGCGGGATGTGGGCGGCGTGCTCAAGGGCGAAACCGCAACCGGCGCGGCAATGGTCCAGGCGCGCATCCTGCTCGACATTGCACCCGACTGGCGCCCGCGCGGTACGGTCCGCCTCAGTTATGACTGGACGAACCCGCCCGGCATCGATTTTCTGGGGCAGCGGATCACCTTTGCCGACAAGGCCGATGAAAAGCTCGCACCCGTCGTCCGCCAATTGGAGCGGGATTTGCCGCGCGAACTGGCCAAGCTCGATCTGCGCGCGCAGGTGGCCGATATCTGGCGGCAGAGTTTCACCACCCTGGTGCTCAACGAACGCAACCCGCCGGTCTGGATGCGTGTCACCCCCAGCCGGGTGCGTTATGGCGGCTATCGTCTCGCGGGTGGCCGGCTGCGCTTCGATCTCGGTGTCGAGGCGCGGACCGCCACCTTTGTTGGGATGCGCCCCGCCGCCGCCGCGCCAACAGCGCTGCCGCCGCTCGAAAAGGCGCAGACCGATGGCCGGTTGCGCTTCTTCATTCCGGTCATCGGCGCCTATTCCACGCTCGAACCCGTGATCATGCGCGCGCTGCAAAAACGCGCGCAGCGGTCCTTCGATGTGCCGGGCTTCGGCCCCGTCACGGCGCGGTTCGAAAAGGTCGAGGTCTATGGTTCCACCGCGCGTCGGATCGCCGTCGGAATCACGCTGGCGGCCAAGCCAGATTCGGGGCAGATCGGCGAAACGCGCGGAGTGATCTGGCTCACCGCGCGCCCCGTCAACGCGCCGGGATCGGCCGAGGTGCGGTTCGAGGCGTTGACGGTCGCCGGCGATACCAACGGCGTGGGCGGCGATCTATTGATCGCGCTCGGCAACAGCCCAGGGGTCGCGCCCCAGATCGCGATGGCGCTTACCCAGAATTTCTCCAAGGATCTCGAAGAACTTGTCGGCAAGATCCGCCGCGCGATCGATGTGAAGCGCGAGGGCGATTTCGTCATCCGCACCGATCTCGCCGATTATGAAACCGGCGAGATCGCGGCTTATGGGCAGGGGCTGTATCTGCCGGTGCGGGCAACGGGCACCGCGCACATCGTCTATCGTCCGCGCTGATGGCGGCTCAGTCCTCGATGATCCGGCTGTGCCGCGCGGTATCGCGCATGCACAGATAGACGATCAGCGAGATGCCGATCATCGCGGTCACATACCAGTAGAAACCCTGTTCCATGCCGGCATCCTTGAACGACAGCGCGACATATTCGGCGGTGCCGCCGAACAGCGTGTTCGCCAGCGCATAGGGCAGCGCCACGCCGAGCGCGCGGATATGTGCGGGAAACAGCTCGGCCTTCACCACCGCGTTGATCGAGGTATAGCCGGTGACGATGACGAGCGCGGCCATCACCAGCAGCCCCGCGATCACCGGATCGCGCGTCGTCTCCAGCGTGCTGAAGATCGGATAGGTGAACAAAACGCCCGCAATGCCGAACGCCACCATCAGCGGCTTGCGCCCGATCCGGTCGGAAAGCGCGCCCGCCACGGGTTGCAGCAGCATGAAGATGAAAAGCGTCACGGCATTGATCTGGCTCGCCGCCTCGCGGCTGAACCCGCTCGTGTTCACGAGGAATTTCTGCATGTAGATCGAATAGGCGTAGAAGGCGAGCGTGCCGCCCGCCGTCAGGAGCATCACCACCGCGGTTTCGGTCGGGTGGTGGCGGATCAGCTGGAAAAAGCCTGATTGCGGCGCGCCCTCGGCCTTGGCGTTGTGAAAGCTCTCGGTCTCGGCCAGCCCGCGCCGCAGATAGAAGACGACAACCGCAAGCGCCGCCCCCAGCACAAAGGGAATGCGCCAGCCCCAGTCGTCTAGCGCCGCCTCGCTCATCGTCGATTGCAGCACCAGCAGCACGAGGATCGCGAGCAATTGCCCGGAAATCAGCGTCACATATTGAAAGGAGGAATAGAAACCACGCCGGCTCTTGCCCGCCATCTCCGACAAATAGGTGGCGCTTGCGCCATATTCGCCGCCCACGCTCAGCCCCTGCATCAGCCGCGCGATCACCAGCATCGCGGGTGCGGCGATGCCGATCGTCTCGTATCCGGGCGTGCAGGCGATGATCAGCGAGCCGAGGCACATCAGCGTCACCGAAAGCGTAAGCCCCGCCTTGCGGCCTTTGCGGTCGGCATAGATGCCCATCACCCAGGCGCCGATCGGGCGCATCAGAAAGCCCACGGCAAACACCGCCGCCGCGCTCAAAAGCTGGGCGGTCTGGTTGTCGGACGGAAAGAAATGCGGCGCGAAATACAGCGTGAACGCGGCATAGACATACCAGTCGAACCATTCGACCAGATTGCCGGTCGATCCGCCGATGATCGATTTCAGCCGGTGTCGTTGCGCCGCTTCGGGCGATGCGGCGGCAAGGGCCGGTGCACGCGATGCCATGGTCTTCTCCTTTGCGAAGAAGGTCTATGCATTGGAACCGTCCGTGCCGCCAAGCAGCTTGTGCAAGGGGGTAAGGGACGGCGCACCCGTGCACGCCGCCCTTCACATCACTCAGGCAATCCCGGCCTTGCCCGGTTCAACGGTGTAGCGGCGGACGGTCGAAACCGCGCCGTCCGGCCGACTCACCTGGTCGATCACGCGGACCTGCGTCTCCCAGCGCTTTGGGGTGATGTCGAACAGCTGATATCCGCGCCGCCCGTCAAACAGCGAACAATGCGGATTGGTTGCCGCCATATTCTCCCAGCCGGCGGGCGTCGCCGCGCCGTCGCCGTCCGAACTGATCGATGTCGTCACGAATTCTGCCGCTGCGGCGGCGCCCATGGGGGCGGCATCGTTCACGGGCACATTGCCGGCATGGTGGCGGTGGACATCGCCGGTGGCGACGACGACATTGGTCAGCTTGCGCTCGGTGATCTGGCGGACAAGGCGCTTGCGGGCTTCGGGATATCCGCTCCAGCTGTCGGCGTTGCGCGTACCGGCCTTGCGCGATGCGGGATAGGCCATCGGCATCACCATCACCTGCTGCGCGAGCAGATTCCACCGCGCTTTAGTGTCGAGCCCGTCGCCCAGCCACGCTTCCTGTTCGGCGCCGAGTATCGTTTCATCGGCACTATCTTCCGGCGTGCGGCAGTGCGTCGTGGCATCAGCATCGCACAGCTGGTCCGAACGATATTGGCGCGTGTCGAGCACATGGACGCGCAGCAGCTGGCCATAATCGAGCCGACGAAACATCCGGACGCGCCCATTTGTAGGGAGCTGCGCGCGCCGGACGGGCAGGTTTTCGTACCAGGCCTGCATCGCGGCGGCGCGGCGGAGCAGGAATGCGTCGGCCGGTGTCCCGTCCTGATCGATCTCGCCCGCCCAGTTATTGTCGACCTCATGGTCGTCATAGGAGACGAGGAAGGCGGCGGCGGCGTGCGCGGCCTGCAGGTCGGCGTCCGATTTGTAGAGCGCGTAGCGGCGGCGATAATCGTCGATGCTGTAGATCTCGTCGCCCACATGCGCGCGAACCCGGCCCTTCTTTCCGGGATTGCCCGAACCTTCGTAGATATAGTCGCCATAATGGAAGATCGCGTCCAGATCGCTCTCGTCGCTCAGATGGCGATAGGCGGTGTAGAGCCCGGCCTCATAATGCTGGCACCCGGCCACGCCGATCCGCACCCGATCGGCCAGCGCGCCCGCCACTGGTGCGGTGCGCACGGTGCCCGCCGCGCTCATCTCGCCGCCCGCCGAAAAACGGTACCAGTAACGCCGTGCCGGGTTCAGCCCGCTCAGTTCGACATGCACCGAATGGCCAAGCTCGGGCCGCGCAATATCGGCACCGGTGCGCACGATCTTCCGGAAATTTTCGTCCTCGGCGATCTCATAACCGACGGGCACCGCCACCATCGGCATTCCGCCATGTTCGTCGAGCGGGCGGGGCGCCAGCCGCGTCCAGATGACGAAGCCATCGGGCCAGGGATCGCCCGATGCGACGCCCAGCGTGAAGGGGTAGCCGCCAAGCGACTTCGCCCAGCCGATCCTGGGGGCAAGGCCCGCGGCAAGAACAAGGCTGCCGGCCGATTGGATAAGCGTGCGGCGATCAAGCTTCATGATGAAGTCCTCAAGGATGGATCTGGGGAGCGCGCAGGCGCAAACGGGGCGGGCAGGGGAGGTGCCCCGTGCCCGCCCCGTCGCGCTCATGGCTTGTAGATGATGTTCAGGAAGAAGGATGGACCGGTCTTGATCGCGCCGCGGCGGATGCCGAGATCCTCGGTATAGCCAAGGTACATCTTCTCGTTGAGGATGTTCTTGGCCTGCAGCTTGACGATCCAGTCATCGGCCACGCGCAGCCGGGCCGACATGTCGAGGCGGCCGCGTTCCTGCGGCCCACGGTTCAGCCAGGGCGTCTCGCCAATGCCGTCCAGATAGTCGCTCTGGTAATTATAGGCGACGCGGATTTCGCCGTCATTGGGCAGTTGGTAGAACAGCGCCGCATTGCCCATCCATTCACGCTGGAACATCAGGCGATCGATCTTCAGCTTCTGGCCGTTCACCAGATAGTCCATCTCGCCCCAGGTGCGCGTCACGTTGAACGATGCGCCCAGCCTGTCCTTCAGGAAACCGGGCATGCCGGGCAGGCGGTTGTTCACATATTGGAACTCGATGCCGTGCATCTTTGATTTGCTGGCGTTCATCGGCGTGCTGATCGTGTAGCTGATGCCGTCGATGATCTCTTCGTTCTTCAGTTCGTAGATATCGTCCTTGATGAACTTGGCGAACGCGCCGAGGCTGACGAAACCCTGCCCCTTGTTGAAATAATATTCGAGGTTCGCGTCGATATTGTCGGACAGGCGCGGCTTCAGATCTGGGTTGCCGCGCGTGATCGTGAAGCTCGTGTCGTTGCGCGTTTCAGGCTGCGCGATGTCCTCGGGCGCCGGCCGGCCGACGGTGCGGCTGTACGAACCCTTCAGGCGAAAATCCTCGGTGAACTTGTGGATCAGGTTCAGCGACGGCAGCAGGAACTGATAATCGCCATGATAGCGGTTGAAACTGTCCTGATAGACGTCGTTGACCGTGTAGGGGACGAGCGCGTTGTAATCCGCCGTGTCGAAACGAAGCCCGGCGATCAGGCGTGTCCGCTCGGTCGCGAAGCTGCCCGTCAGATAGGCATAGCTGATCGTCTCGCCATAGCTGTAATCCTCGCTTTCCGAACTGGAGGCAGAGGATTTTCCGTTCACCGCCAGATTGGGGAGCACATTGCCCGCAAAGGCGTCGTAATCGATCCACAGCACATTGTGGTTGAACAGCCAGGGCGCATAATCGGGGTTATAGGCATTGTCGCCCAGCACCGATTTGTTCGACGTGAACACCGTATAGGTCCGGTCGCGCGACATCTTCATGTTGCGCACGCCGACCCCCGCCTTGTAGCCGAAACCGATGCTGTCCGCATCGAGGTTCTTGGTGAAATCCAGCTTGAACTCATAGGTCTGCGCCTTCGAACGCGTCACCATGTTGCGGGCGGAGAGCAGGTTATAGGCATTGGCATCGGTCAGCCGTTCGGGCTTGTTCAGCGTGAACAGGTCGGTGCCGCTCGATGCGTCATAGGTGACGAAAAGATCGGTCGGCTGGGCCTGATAGATCGCCTCGTCCATGTCGTTGTCGAAGATCGAACGGTTATAGCCCGCGCGGAATTCCAGGTTCGAGGCATCGTCGAAATCATGACGGGTCTTGAAGATCGCGCCGCGATTTTCGGTCTCGAACCGGTCATACTGATATTCGGTGCGAATATCGGGCACGTTCAGCGTGCCGCTGGTGTCGGTCTGGTCGGTGATGTTGCGAAACGCGCGCAGCGTCGCGGCGTTCATCGTCTGATATTCGATCTGCTTGTAATCGAACAGCATCAGCGAACTGTACCAGGCGTCCGACGGCTGATATTCCAGCATCGCCGACCCGCCGAAATTGCGGACGAAATTGGTATAGTCGTAGCTCACAAACGCCTGCGGCGCGGGGTACAGCCCGTTCCAGTTCGGGTTGTCGGGCGTCGTGCTCGCACCGGTATCGGTGTAATAGGTGCGGCCGTTCGGGTTGTACTTGGTCTCGTCGTACGATTTCTGCTGATAGGTGCCGCTCAGCACGATGCCGAACTGCTCGTCGGCGCCGAAACGTTTGGTCCACAGGCCCTTTACCCCGCCGCTCCATTTGGAATCGCTGTACGGCTTGCGGCTGTTGCCGCCGGGCACGTCGTTATAGGGGGTGTAATTGGCATAGGCGTCGATGAAGAACTTGCCCTTGCGGCTGGCAAAGGCGCTGTGCGGCACGATGTTGATGATGCCGCCGATCGCGCCCGATTCCTGGTCCGCGGTGAAGGTCTTGTAAACCTCGGTCTGGCGCGCGGCCTGGCTCGGGATCAGCGCCAGATCGACGCGGCGCTGTGCCGATCCGCCGTTCGCCACCGAAACCATGCTGATCCCGTCGACCGATACATGGTTGAGATCGGGGGTGATCCCGCGCACCGCGACATATTGGCTTTCCTGCTCGGCATAGAGCACCTGCATGGTGCTGACGCCCACGACGCGCGACAGCGCTTCGGACAGCGCCTGATCGGCCAGGTCGCCGGTATCGTCCTGCGCCAGCGTGTCGACCACGACCAGCGAGTTGCGCCGCGCCGCGATTTCTTCCTCATTCTTATATGCCGATCCGGTGACGATGATCTCGCCGTCCGCCGCCGGGGCGGCCGCGTCAGCGGTGTCCGCCGCCAGCGCGCTTGGCGCGCAGGAAAGCCCGATCAGCAGCGCCATCATCGACACGGCGTGCTTGCGCCCGAAATACGCAGGACGTGCAAATGCATTCATGGAAGTGAATCCCTGTTGAGAATTTTCTGATTGTGAAGTGATCGAAAGAAAATCTGCGCGCCCTGCACGCATGGGCGGGTTCAGGTCGGAAAACCTGCCGCGTTATAGGTCGCATCTGTCTTGAATGGGTGCGACGCATCGCCGTGAGAACTTGCGTTCCACGTCGAGATATCGCCGATGATTCTGTTCATTGGCCCGCCCGTTATGTTTGAGCGGCTATTGGCCTATTTATGTGACAGTTAAATGTAACCTGTCCGTACAAAATCATCTGTCGGCAATATTTTGTAACGGGGCGGATCAGCCCGCGTGGGTTTCGATCACCGATCCGCTTTCCAGCGTGCGCTGGACGGGGCATTTGGCGGCGACGTCGATCAGCCTTGTGCGCTGTTCGGGGGTCAGCTTGTCACCCTTGATGAACACGGTCTTGTGGAACACATCGGTCTGGCCGGAGCGTCCTTCGACCTCCATCTTCGTATGGGTCACATGCGCCGCGATATGCTCGACGGGCCAGTCCTTCTGCCGCGCGAACCAGCGCACCGTCATCACCGTGCATTCGCCGAGAGCCGAGGTCAGCAGCTGATAGGGGGAGGGGCCAAGATCGGCGCCGCCATCGGCGGTGGGTTCGTCGCCGACAAGCTCATGGCCGCATACCGCGATGCGCACCGCAAAGGGGCTTTCGCCGCTTTCGGAAACCCGCGCCTCGATGCCGTCAGCCATTGCTCGTCCTCTTGATTGCTGATCGATAGTCTGGAAGGCCATTTTTCCGCGCTTTGCCTGCGGGGTCAACCGGTCACCAGACCCGCCTTTCGCGGATCAGTTGCGCGAAGAACACGGGAACGCCCAGAAACGCGGTGACGACGCCCAGCTTCAGCTCGTTGGTCGATGGGATCATCCGCACCCCCACATCCGCCAGCGTCAGCAGCGCCGCGCCGCCCAGTGCCGATGGCAGGATCAGCGATGATGGCCGCCGGTCGGTAAAGGGGCGGATCAGATGCGGAACGATCAACCCGACAAAGCCGATCGCGCCCGATACCGCCACCGCGCCGCCCACCCCGATCGCGATGCCCAGCATCAGCCGCATCCGCGTGCGTTTCAGGTCGTTGCCCAGCGCGCGTGCACTGTCGTCGCCCAAAGTCAGCGCATCAAGCGCCCGGCCATCGACAAAAAGCAGCGCCAGCCCGATGCCGATGCAGGGCAGCGCGATCCACAGATGGGTGATCGAACGATTCTCAAGCGATCCGAGCAGCCAGGTCATGATCTCCATCGCCGCAAAGGGATTGGGCGACAGGTTGAGCGCAAGGCTGATCGCCGCCCCCGCCAGCGTCGATACCGCGATGCCGCCAAGGATCAGGCTGAGCGGGCTTTCCGCCCGCCCGGTCAACGCGAAGAGCAGGATGAGCGATCCCAGCCCGGTCGCGATCGCCATCAGCGGCAGCGCGGCCGGATGCCATTCGGCCAGCCCGAAATAGAGCGCGATCACCGCCCCCAGCGCCGCCGCGTTCGATGCGCCCAGCACCGATGGCTCGGCCAGCGGGTTGCGCAGATAGCCCTGCAGCGCGGCGCCCGCCGCACCCAGCATCGCGCCCACGGCCAGGCCCAGGATCGTGCGGGGCAGGCGCAGGTCCACGACGATCGACTCGGCAATATCGTCGCCGCGTCCGGCAAGGCTCGCCAGCGTCCGCTCGATCCCGATGGGGACGGGGCCGTAGAGCAACGATGCCATCGCGGCGGCGGCAAGTAACACCAGCAACCCGCTGGCGAGGAGGGAAATCCGGCGCGCAGGCCGTTGTGAAAACTGCATTGCAACCTCGTATTCGATCGATCTGCCCGTCACGCTTGTGTCCCGGGTGCTTGCTGCTAGGGGTTGGCCGCTATGGCCGCCTTGACCTTCCGTTCCTGCGCGCTCGCGCTGACTGCCCTGCTGGGCCTCGCCGCGACGGGGGCCGTTGTCGGGGTATCCGCATCATCGCCGTCCCCGGTCTCTGCGCGGCCGCAGAAAATCGTGTCGCTCAACCTGTGCGCCGATCAGTATCTGCTCGCGCTGGCCGATCGCGATCAGATTGCGGGGCTCACCCACAATGCTGGAAATCCCGAAATGTCGGCTGCGGCGGACAAGGCGCGCGGCCTGCGGATTCTGGGCGAGTCCGCCGAAGAGGTGATCGCCATCCGCCCCGATCTGGTGATCGGCAGTGCGTCGCGCCGGGCCGGGCTGATGGCGGCGATCGCGCCGCATGATTATCCCACGCTGCGCCTCCGCTCGGCCGAGAAGTACGACGATATCGTCGCGCAGATCCGCGAGGTGGCGGCGGCTGTCGGCCATCCCCGGCGCGGCGAGGCGTTGATCGCGGCCATGAACCGCGAGCTTGCGGCGCTGCCCAGGGCCAAACCCGGCACGGTTGCCGCCTATTATCAGCGGCGCGGTTTCCTGACCGGCACGGGCACGCTCGTCGACGATCTGATGACGCGCGCGGGGCTCATCAATCTCGCGGCAAGGATGCAGCGCCCGGCGGTCAGCCAGCTGTCGATCGAGGAACTTGTCGCCGCCCGCCCCGATTATCTGATCGTCGAAAGCGCGACCGCGCGGGTCAGCGATCAGGGGACGGAAATGCTGCACCACCCGGCGCTCGCCCGCGTCCCCCGGATCAGCTTGCCTCAGGCATGGACGGTCTGTGGCGGCCCCGCTTATGTCCGCGCCGCGCAAAGCCTCGCGCACCAGCTCAACGCACGCTGACATTGGCGCGCCAGTTCCCGCGCGCCTGCCAGCCGCGGGTTTCGAGTTCGGGCGTGTCGGAAGGCACCTCGGGATAGCCGATGCACAAGAGCGCGATCAGCCGCCATGCCGGTGGCCCCTCCAGCAACGCCTTGATGTGATCGGGGTCGACGATCGATACCCAGCCCAGCGCCAGCCCGCGTGCCCGTGCGGCCAGCCACAAGGTGTGGATGGCCAGCACGGTCGAATAAGCACGCATCTCGGGCATGGTCGCGGCGCCCAGCCCATGGCCGGCGGGCGTTGCGTCGTCGCTGAACACCGCGATGATTTCCGGCGCCTCGCGCAGGCCGTGCAGCTTCAGCGCATGATAGGCCGCCCGGCGCGCGTCCTCGACATAACGCGCACCCGCGCGCGCGCTTTCGGCATCGACATGCGCGGCCAGCGCTTCGCGTAGCGCGGGCGTGCGGATGCGCACAAAGCGCCACGGCTGCGAATTGCCCACTGACGGTGCCCGGTGCGCGGTTTCCAGCAGATGGGCGATCTCCGCCTCGTCCAGCGGATCGGTCCGAAAATGGCGCACGTCGCGCCGCCAGGCGAACAGCGCGTCCAGCTGTTCCTGAAACGCTGTGTCGAAACGGGGCGCACCGGGCGTCATCGTCAGAATTCGATTCCCGGCTGCGCCTTCACGCCCGAACGGAAGGGGTGCTTTACCAGCGTCATCTCGGTCACCAGATCGGCCGCTTCGATGAGCGCCTCGGGCGCGTTGCGGCCGGTGACGATCACATGCTTGCCCGCCGGGCGCTCGGTCAGCACCGTGAGCACCTCGTCCAGCGGCAGATAGTCATAGCGCAGGATGATGTTCAGCTCGTCCGCCAGCACCATCTGATAGGCGGGGTCGGCGATCATCCGCTTCACCTCGTCCCAGGCGGTGCGCGCCACCGCGATATCGCGCGCGCGGTCCTGCGTGTCCCAGGTGAAGCCTTCGCCCATTGGCTTGAATTCGACGGCGTCGGGAAAGGCATCGAACACCGCCTTCTCGCCGGTCGCCATCGCGCCCTTCACGAACTGGACGACACCCACCTTCTTGCCGTGTCCGATCGCGCGGACCACCATGCCAAGCGCCGCCGTGGTCTTGCCCTTGCCCTTGCCGGTGTGGACGATCAGCAGATCTTTCTCCACCGTCTTGCTGGCCATGATCTTGTCGTGCGCGGCCTGCTTCTTCTTCATCTTCGCGGCGTGCTGTTCGTCGGTCCGTTCCATGGTTCAGGCTCCTTTTGCGGGGTGGGCAATGGCGGCCAGCATCATGGCCGCGCTGTTCGATCGGGGTTTCCACAGGCCGCGCTCCAGCGCCTCGTTCAGGCGCGCGGCGGTTTCGCGCAGCGCGGCGGGGTTGGCTTCGGCCATGAAGGCGCGCACCGTCTCATCCTCGATAAAGGCGGCGTGGACGGCGTCGAAATGATGGTCGCGCACCGCCTGGGTCGTCGCGGCAAAGCCGAACAGATAATCGACGCTCGCGGCGATCTCGAACGCGCCCTTATAGCCGTGGCGCATTACCCCTGCGATCCATTTGGGGTTGGTCACGCGGGCGCGTACCACCCGGCCGATCTCGTCTTCGAGCGTGCGGATCACGGGGCGTTCGGGGCGGCTATGGTCGTTGTGATAGGCGCGCGGCTTGCGGCCCGACAGATGCTCGACAGCGGCGGCGATCCCACCTTCGAACTGATAATAATCGTCGCTGTCGAGCAGGTCGTGCTCGCGATTGTCCTGGTTCTGGACGATCGCGTCGGTGCGTGTCAGTCGTTCGGCGAACAGCGCGCGCGCGCCGTCGCCCTCGATCCCGCCGCCATAGGCATAGCCGCCCCAGTCCAGATAGATCTCGGCCAGATCGGCGCGGTTGTGCCACAGCTTCTCGTCGATCATCGCCTGCAGCCCCGCGCCATAGGCGCCGGGCTTCGATCCGAAGACGCGGGTGCCCGCGCGGCGAAGCGCCTCCGCTTCGCTTGCTCCATCAGCAACCATGTCGGTGGCTTCGGCGCGACGGCGCGCGGCGGCGGGATTGTCTTCCTCGGGCTCGTCCAGCTCCATCACCATGCGCGCGGCGCTGTCGATCAGGTCGATCTGCTCGGGAAAGGCGTCACGGAAAAAGCCCGAAACACGAAAGGTCACGTCCACGCGCGGGCGGCCGAGCTCGGCCAGCGTCATGATCTCGAACCCTGTCACCCGGCCCGACGACCAGTCCCAGCGCGGCCGCACGCCCATCAGCGCCAGCGCCTGCGCGATATCGTCGCCGCCGGTGCGCATATTCGCGGTGCCCCAGGCCGAAACCGCCATCGCGCGTGGATATTCGCCCTCGCGCTGCAGATAATCCTCCACCAGCAGCTGCGCCGATCGAAACCCCAGATCCCATGCCGTGGCGGTGGGGATGGCGCGGGTGTCGACCGAATAGAAATTGCGCCCCGTCGGCAGCACATCGGGCCGCCCGCGCGTCGGCGCGCCCGACGGGCCGGGCAGCACGAACCGACCGTCGAGCCCGGCGATAAGCGCGGCCCGTTCGGCGCCGCCGCACTCGTCCACCTTGGGCATCAGCCGTTCGCGCATATCGGCCATAACGGCGCAGCTCGCCGGGCCGGGGGCGTCGCCGCCGTCCACCAGTGCTGCCGCCAGCATTTCCAGCCGCTCCACCGTGTCGCCGTGGTTGCGCCAGAGGTCGTCGGTCAGCGCCGCCAACAGGGCGGGGCGGGGCCCCGTCCACGCATCGCCCATCCGGCAGTCGAGCGGGTCGAACCCCAGCGCCAGATCGTCGGCCAGCGCGCGGAGCAGCGATTTTTCGCCGTCATGCGCATAGCCGCGCGGGGTGCGCGCCAGCGCCACCAGCAGATCGCGCCGCAACCGCCCTTCGGGGGACTGGGTAAAGATATGCAGCCCGTCGCGGATCTGCATTTCCTTCAGCTCGCACAGATAATTGTCGATTGCTGCCAGCGCGTCGTCGCCATCGCCTTCGGCCCCGGCATCGCTCGCCAGACCCTGTCCATGCGCCAGATCGAGTATCTCGCGCTTCAGCCGTTCCAGCCGGCGCGGGTCCATCCCCGCCGCCAGATAATATTCGTCGACCAGCGCCTCGAGCTGTTTCAGCGGGCCATAGCTTTCGGCGCGCGTCAGCGGCGGGGTCAGGTGATCGATGATGACCGCGCCGATCCGCCGCTTGGCCTGCGTGCCCTCGCCGGGGTCGTTGACGATGAAGGGGTAAAGCTGCGGCACCGGCCCGGCGCAGATTTCGGGAAAGCAGCTGTCCGACAGCGAAACCGCCTTGCCCGGCAGCCATTCGAGGTTGCCGTGCTTGCCGACATGCACCACCGCCTGCGCGGCGAACACGCGTTCCAGCCAGATGTGAAACGCCAGATAGGCGTGCGGCGGGGGCAAGGCTGGGTCGTGATAGCTTTGCTTGGGATCGATATGATAGCCGCGCGCCGGCTGCACCCCGATCGCGATATTCCCAAAGCAGTGGATGCCGAGGCGAAAGCCGTCGCCGCGCACATGCGGATCGTCCTCGGGCGTCCCCCAGCGCGCGGTGATCGCGGTGCGCGCCGTCTCGGGCAATTCGGCAAATGCCGCGCGGTAACTGTCCAGCGGCAGAAAGGCGCCGCCCGCGCGGTCGGGGGAGGCAAGGTCGTTGGTCACGCTGTCGGTGATCAGCCGCATCAGCGCTGCCGCATCGGCGGGGTGCCCGTCCACGTCATAACCGGCATCGCCAAGCGCCGCGAGTATCGCCGCCGTGCTCGCGGGCGTGTCGAGCCCCACACCATTGGCGATTCGCCCGTCGCGATTGGGGTAATTCGCCAGCACCAAGGCCACGCGCCGTGCCGCGGGCGCTGTCCGCCGCAGCCTTGCCCAGTTCGCCGTCAGTTTGGCGGTAAAGGCGATCCGGTCGGGCAGCACGCGCGGCACCACGATCCCGCATTCGGTGCGCGTGTCGAAACGTTCGGCCGCCTTGAACGCCACCGCGCGGCTGAATATCCGGCCGTCCACCTCGGGCAGCGCGATGTTCATCGCCAGATCGCGGGGGCCCAGCCCGCGTGCGCTGTCGCGCCAGCTTTCCTCCTCCACACCGGCGAACACCGCCTGCAGGATCGGGCAGTCGGCGCGCTCCAGCACCGATGCAATCCGTGCCTCGCCGCCCGACGATGCGGCAAAGCAGGTCGTGTTGACGATCACGTCGGGCGCGGTCTCGTCGATCAGCGCAGCCAGCCAGTCCATCGCATAGGGATCGCGCAGTGCGCGGACATGGACGGCAACGACGTTCAGCCCCTCGGCCTCGAACGCCGCCACCATCGCATCGACGGCATCCAGCGTCCCGGCGATCATCAGCGCGCGGTAGAACACGATCAGCGCGGTCGGCTGGCCTGCGATCCAGCGTGCCCGCACATCGCCCAGCACCGGGCGCTCGCGGCCTTTCAGATACAGCCCGGCATCGGCCACCGGCACCGGATCGTCGGGCGGGCCCGCATCTTGCCCGATCAGCCTGGTGGCGGCGCGCAGGAAGGACAGCGCATTGGCGCTCCCGCCCTGGCGCAGATAATCGCGCAGCTTCTCGCACGTTTCGGCGGGCAGCGTCGACGCGCGCGCCAGTTCGGGGTCCTGTTCCTGCCCGTCGGACAATGCGGCCAGCGCAATCCCCTTGTCGCGTGCCGTCCGTGCGATCTCGTCGATCCCGTACGGCCAATAGGTCTTGCCGCCGAGCAGCACGACGCACACGAATTTCGCCTGCGCGATCACCTGCTCGACATAAAGGTCGACCGAATAGGGATGCTTCAGCTGCAACAAATTGGCCAGCCGGATGCTCGGGGCGTCATCGCCCAGCGCCTCGGCGGCGCGTGCGAAACAGGCCAGCTCGCTGTCGGCAACGGTCAGGATCACGATGTCGCCGGGCGATTGGCCAAGGTCGATCGCCTCCTCGCCATTCGCGATGGTTCCCGGCGTTGCCGACAGCAGGTGCATCAGCCGATCGCCTTCGCAAGCGCCTCGGCAATCGCCGCGCGCGCCAGCGGCTGCTGGCCGATCACCACCAACTGCGTCACGCGTGGCTCATCCTCGGTCCAGCGACGGTCGAAATGATGCTGGATGCGCGGGCCCACTGCCTGCACCACCAGCCGCGCGGGCTTGTCCGCCAGCGCCACCATGCCCTTCACGCGCAAAATGTCATGGGTCTCGATCTGCGCCGAAATCGCGTTCAGCAAGGCGTCGAGATCGGTTACCGCACCCCCCGTCACGACAAAGCTGTCGAAATCGTCGTGGTCGTGATCGGGCTCGCTGTCATGGTGCGAGGGGCGGGCGTCGAGATCATCCTCGGCGCCGGCAAACAGCCCCAGCAGCACCGCCGGGTCCACCGCGCCGTGCGCTGCATGGACGCGTTTCACGCCGGTGCGCGTTTCGGCCGCGATCTTGGCGTCGATCTCGGCCAGCCGTTCGGGCGCCACGAGATCGGACTTGTTCAAAATGACGAGATCGGCACAGGCCAGCTGGTCCTCGAACAGTTCCTCAAGCGGGCTGTCATGGTCCAGCGTCGGGTCGGCCGCGCGCGCGGCGGCCAGCGCTTCCTCGTCGCTCGCAAACCGGCCCGCGGCCACCGCATCGGCGTCGATGAGCGCAATCACGCCGTCGACGGTCGCGCGGGTGCGGATGTCGGGCCATTGAAACGCCTTGATCAGCGGCTTGGGCAGCGCCAGCCCCGATGTCTCGATGATGATGTGCTCGGGCGGTTCGGGGCGGTCGAGCAGCTTCTGCATCGTCGGCAGGAAATCGTCCGCCACGGTGCAGCAGATGCAGCCATTGGCCAGCTCCAGAATATCTTCCTCGGGGCAGGCGGCGTCGTTGCATCCCTTCACCAGATCGGCATCCACGCCGACATCGCCGAATTCGTTGATCACGATGGCAAGCCGGCGGCCGCCGGCATTTTGCAGCAGATGGCGGATCAGCGTGGTCTTTCCGGCGCCCAGAAACCCGGTGATCACGGTTGCGGGGATCTTGCTCATCCTTGTGCTCCCGGAATGCGGGGGCAGGGCAATGCGGTGTTCGTCTTCATCTTCGTCTCCGCGCCAGAGCAACGTCAGGGGCGGCGGGGCATCCGGCGGTGCGCGGGCGGATATGCCCACGCGCCAGCGGTCGGCGCGCGACGACGGGCGGGCGCACGCGCCCGTTGCCGGCACCGATGCGACCCCAGCCGCATGGCTTCGTCGCTCAGACGGAGAGTTGACCGTGCCATGACCATCCCCTGGGTCAGGGCAAGAGCGACCGGTGCGCTGGCAGGTCTCCTGGCTCGCGGGTCATCGCTTGATGCACAGCCTTCCCAGGCCTCGCATGGTTTAGCGTCCGGCCCAGTGGCTGCCGCGCCTTCGTGTCGGAAGGCCGGCCTTTTGCATCGCGCTCGCCGCTTACAGTTGCAGGGACAGCCTCGGATTTGGATGGCCCTGGCCATCCGCACCGCGTTCCCAAATTAAGCCCTTTCGGGCACCGGCGCGATCTGTTGGGGGACGGGCGGGCCCGGCCTCCGCCTGCGGCTCTATGCCAATTCGGCGATCAAGCCAAGCCGCGCATCGGCGGATCATTTGCCGATGAAAAGAAAACCCACCGCCGCCATGATGCAGGCAAAGGCCGCCAGATGCCGCCAGCTGATCGGTTCACCCAGCACCGTCACCATGAACCCGCCAAATATGATCAGCGCGATCGCTTCCTGCGCTACCTTCAACTGCCCCGCGCTCCACCCGCTCGAATAACCGATGCGGTTGGCGGGCACGGCAAGGCAATATTCGAACAGCGCGATGCCCCAACTGATGGCGATCACCAGCGGCAGGGCCTTGTTCATCCCGCCTTTCAGATGCCAGTACCAGGCAATCGTCATGAACAGGTTGGATGCGATGAGAAGGGCGATCGTCGGCATGGTCGCCCTATGCCCATCCACCGGCCCGAGCGCCAGAAGCCATCGGCACGTCTGACGGGACAGCGCATTTTTTGTCCGGTGCGCTCATCGCCATTTGCGGGTCTTGCCATCCGCTATCGTCCGCCTAGCGTGGCTGTGGATAAGTTTTCAGGAGAGGGCAGGATGGCGGATCAGGAAATGCGCGGCGTGCGGGTGGAGGCAAGGCTGGTTCCCTTCCCGCAGTCGATCAGTGCCGAGGCGCAGGCCAGCCTCGCGGCGCGCGTCAATCCCGATGGCAAGACACTGAACCTTGTCGATGATGTGCCAGCACCCGACGATCTTGTCGGCTGGGCGGCGATGAAGGCGCGGGTCGACGGGGTGATCCTCGACATGATGGCCCCCGCGCGGCCCTATCTGCGCGCAAGCGTAGAGACGATCTCGCTGGGCGGCGCCACGGTCTATGCGGCCACGCCCGAAGGCGCCGGGGCGGACGACCGTGCCTATCTCGATATCCATGGCGGCGGCCTCGTTTACGGCGCCGGCGAATCCTGCCTGCTCGGCGCGCAGATGCGCGCGGACCAGCACGGCGTGCGCTGTTATGCCGTCGATTACCGGATGCCGCCCGAACATCCCTATCCCGCCGCGCTCGACGATTGCCTCGCCGCCTACCGCGCGCTGCTCGATCGTTATGCCCCTGAAAACATCATCATCGGCGGCGCGTCGGCGGGTGGCAATCTTGCGGCTGCCACTGCGCTGCGCGCGCGGGACGAGGGGCTGCCGCTGCCTGCCGCGCTCGTGCTGCTCACCCCCGAACTCGATCTCACCGAATCCGGCGATACGTTCGAAACCAATCGCACCTTCGACGTTATCCTGCCCAAGCCGCTCCTGCCGCTGAACCGGCTCTATGCGGCGGGCCATCCGCTGGAGCACCCCTATCTCTCGCCGCTGTTCGGCGATTTCTCCAAGGGGTTTCCGCCCAGCTTCCTGCAGGCAGGAACGCGCGATCTCTTCCTCTCCAACACGGTGCGCATGCACCGTGCGCTCCGCCGCGCGGGCGTGCCGGCCGAACTCCATATTTTCGAAGGGATGCCCCATGGCGGCTTCATGGGCGCGCCCGAGGATATGGAGCTGGCCGCCGAAGTCAGCCGGTTCGTGGCCGCGCACTGGGGCGGCTGAGGCTCAGTCCGCGCGCGCCTTCACATACCGGCCGCGCAGCGGTTCGCCGGGGACGAGCGCACCGTCCTCGGCATCGCGCGTCAGCACCAGCTGCTCGAATGGCACTGGTGTTTCCGGGTTGTTGGTCTGTTGCTGCTCGACGATCAGCGTCACCACTTCGCCCTTGGCGGTCCAGCGCCCCTCGGCCAGCAGGTCGAGCGCGCCGACGACCAGATACCATTTGAAAACGCCGTCGGGCTGCAACAGCAGTTCCGATCCGGTTTCCATCATCCCGGTCAGATAATAATGGCCCGCCACGCCGGCCTCCGCGTCCGGGGGCACGGCGCCGGGGGCATCCTGCGCCCATGCAATTTGGGGCGGCGTAATAAGGGCCATCGCCGCTGCGGCCGTCCATGCAAACCTCTTGCTCATCGCGGCTGGATATCATGCGCGGTCGTCGCTGTCGCCTTTCGCAACGATCTAATCCGGATGGATGAAGCGCCGGGGTGAGTCGCGGCCTAGTCTGTCACCATCAACCGCTCCGGTGGGAGCGGCAGCAGGAACGGAGTGGAAATGACTGCAATGGCGGCAACGGAAAACGGCAAGAAGCTGCGCTACGCGGTGATCGGTGCGGGCATGGCCGGTATCCTCGCGGGTATCCGTCTCAAGGAACGTGGCGAAACCGATTTCGTCATCTTTGAAAAGGGTGATGGCCTTGGCGGCACCTGGCGCGACAATCACTATCCCGGCCTCACCTGCGACGTGCCGGCGCATGCCTATACATACAGCTTTGCGCCCAATCCCGAATGGAGCGCCTTTTACGCCACCGGCCCCGAAATCCGTGGCTATTTCAACGGCGTCGCCGAACAATATGGTGTGGTCCCGCACATCCGCTACAACAGCGAAGTCGTCGGCTGCGTCTATGACGATGCCACCCACCAGTGGGAAGTGACGATCGTCGACGGCTCAAAGCATGTCGTCGATGTCGTGATCGCCGCCTCGGGCGTGCTCCATCACCCCAAATATCCCGATATCGCCGGGCTCGACAGCTTTGAAGGCACCTGCCTCCACAGCGCGCGCTGGGACGACAGCGTCGAAACCGCGGGCAAGCGCGTCGGCGTCATCGGCTGCGGATCGACCGGTATCCAGATCGTCACCGCGCTTTCGGGGCATTCCGAACGCGTCGTCCATTTCCAGCGCTCGCCGCAATGGATCATGCCCGTCCCCTATTTCGAATATAGCGACGAGGATCGTCAGGCCTTCCGCGACGATGTCCAGAAGATCGACGATATCCGTTATGGCGACGATTACTGGTCGGGCATCCGCCGCTTCACCAAGGCGGTCACCGATGTCGACGGCCCCGAAATGAAGGAAATCGAAGCGGTCGTCCTGCGCAATCTGGAAGACAGCATCCGCGATCCCGAACTGCGCGAAAAGCTGCGCCCCAATTACCGCGCGGCGTGCAAGCGGCTCATCTATTCGTGGAGCTATTACGACGCGGTCCAGCATCCCTCGGTCTTCGTCGAAACCGGCGGCATCGAACGGGTCGAGCCGAACGGCGTCCGCATGAAGGATGGCAGCTTCCACGAACTCGACATCCTCGTGCTCGCCACCGGCTTCCATGCCGATCGCTTCATCCGCCCGGCCACCGTCACGGGCCGCGCGGGCGCGTCGCTCGACGATGCATGGAGCCGTCGTCCGACCGCCTATCTCGCGGTCAGCATTCCCGGCTTCCCGAACTTCTTCATGCTCAATGGCCCCACCGGTCCGGTCGGCAACTTCTCGCTCATCGATATCGCCGAGCGCCAATGGGGCTATGTCGATCAACTGATCGATCAGCTGCGCAGCGGCACGCACCGCGCGGTCGAGCCGAGCCAGGCGGCGATGGATGACTATGAAGCGCGCCGGATCGACGCGGCCAAGCGCACGATCTTCGGTTCGGGCTGCACCAGCTGGTATCTCGATGCAGAAGGCGTTCCCGCCAGCTGGCCGTGGAGCTACGAAGCCTTTTCCGAGGCGATGGATGCCCCCAAGCTTGAGGATTATCTGCTCCACGCCTGATCGTGAGCGCGTAATGCCGAAATGAAAACGGGCCGGTCGCATCAAACGACCGGCCCGTTTTTCTTTGGGGTTTCAGACGTGTTCTATTCGATCACAGCGGGGTGGAACCGGTGCGGTTCGCCCAGCATGGTGGCAAACGAGGGCGGCTGACGGCCGTCGGCCTCGGTGATCCCGAACTCCATCGCCAGATCGGCGGTGTAATAGGCGTTGCCCGACATCTCCATGCGCTTGTCCGATTGTGCGACGGCCGCGATCACATGGCCCTGTAATTCGGTGGTCTCGGCATTTTCGAACATCGCGCCGTACACATCGGGGCGTTCGCGCGCGCTGATTTCGAGGCGTTCGGTCCGCATCGGGCCCGGCCAGATCGAAACGCACGCCACATCGAACGGACGGAAATCGCGCGCCATGTCGAACATCATCTTGTCGAGCCCGGCCTTTTGCGCGCCATAAGCGGGGCCGTGCATATAGCACTGCGCGCCCGGCGAAGAGATCGCGACGACAAGCCCGGCCTTCGATTTGAGCAGCAGCGGTGCCGCGATCCGCGTCGCCTGATAGGCCGAACGCAGGCCGACATCGAGGATATCGACCATATCGTCGGACTTTTCCCAGAACGGGCCCGATTTCACCAGATCGTCCGACAGCGCGGTCGCCGAATGGACAAGGATGTCGATCCGGCCGCATTCCTTCTCGATCCGCTCGAACAGCGCGGCCACCGAGGCGTCGTCGCCGTGGTCCACGGCCACTGCAATGCCTTCGCCGCCTGCTGCCGTCACGGCCTCGGCGGTCGCGCCGACGGTGCCGGGCAGGGGCAGGGCGGTGTCGTCCACCGAACGGCCGGTCACATATACCCGCGCGCCCGCAGCGCCCAGCGCAACGGCAATTCCCTTGCCGGCGCCGCGGCTGGCGCCGGTCACAACGGCTATGATATCCCTCATGCTATCATCCTCTCCTCGGGGGCTTTGGTGTCGCCCTAACGCATTCCGCTAAGATACTAGCCATGATTTTATCAAACGCATTTCCTTTTTTGATTTTGACTGCGCAAACCTCTTGCCATCCACGTCGATGGGCCTAGCCTGCGCGCAAAATAGAGGGGAGAGGCCCATGCGTGGAATCAAGGGGCGCGCCGCCGTCGTTACCGGCGCTGGCGATGGGATCGGCCGGGGCGTGGCCATCCGTCTGGCCGAAGAAGGCGCCCGTGTGCTGGTGGCCGATATCAACTTCGAAAATGCACAGGCCGTGGCCGATCATATCCGCGCACAGGGCGGCGAGGCCGAACCCTGCCGCGCCGATGTCAGCCAGCGCGATCAGGTCGAGGCGATGGTCGATTCCGCGCTCACCCGGTTCGGCAGCGCCGATATTCTCGTGAACAACGCCTGGGGCGGCGGCACGACCAAGCGGCTGAAGGACAAGACCGACGCGGATTTCCTGCGCGGCTTCACGATGAGCGTCAGCGCCGCGCACTGGGCCATGCTGCGGGCCTTCCCGTCGATGAAGGAACGTGGTTGGGGCCGCATCGTCAGCATGTGTTCGCTGAACGGCGTTAACGCGCATCTCTATACCGCCGAATATAATGTCGGGAAGGAAGCGCTCCGTGCGCTCACTCGCACCGCCGCGCGCGAATGGGCGCCGTTCGGCATCTGCGCCAATATCGTCTGCCCCGGCGCGAAAAGCGCGGCCTATGCGCGCTTCGAGCAGGCCAATCCGCAGGCGGCCGCGCTGGTCGCGGGGCAGAATCCGATGGGCTGGGTCGGCGATCCGCTCGACGATATCGCCCCCGTCGTCGCCTTCCTCGCCAGCGACGATTGCCGCTACATGACCGGCAACACGCTGTTCGTCGATGGCGGCTCGCACATCAATGGCGTCGCCTGGGCACCCCAGCTGCCCGACGAGGATAAGGGCTGACCGCCCGTCCACCGATCAATCGCAATCCAGTTAACGAATGAGGATGACCATGGAATTCAAGGGTAAGGCCGTACTTGTCACCGGCGGCGCGTCGGGCATCGGCTATGCAACGGCGGATCAGTTCGCGGCCAAGGGCGCCGATGTCGTCATCGCCGACGTCAATCAGGCGGGGCTCACGGAAGCCGCTGCCAAGCTCAGCGCGCAGCATGGGCGCACCGTCCACGCGGTCGTCTGCGACGCGTCGGATGCCGATTCCTGCACCAATCTGGTGAACGAAGCCGTTCGCCTGCTCGGCAAGCTCGATATCCTGTGCAACATCGCGGGCATCCTCGCTAACGGCCCGACCGAAAATTTTGCCGATGAAACCTGGCTCAAGGTGCTCTCGGTCAATCTCAACGGCCCCTTCTTCCTCAGCAAGCGCGCGCTGCCGCACCTGCTCGAAACCCAGGGCTGCATCGTCAACGTCGCGTCGACCGCAGGGCTCGTTGGCGTGCCTTATGGCGCGGCGTACAGCGCGTCCAAGTCGGGCGTCATCGGGCTTACCAAGGCGATGGCCGCCGAATATTCGCGCAAGGGCGTCCGCGTGAACGCGATCTGCCCCGGCCATGTCATCACGCCGATGACGTCGAAAGGCGGCGATTTCGGTCCCGACACCGATATGGATCTGATTTACAAGCTCTTCCCGCTCACCCAGCGCGGGTCGGAACCTTCCGAAATGGCCGATGCCATCATCTTCCTCGCCGGCGCGGTGAACGCCACCGGCACGATCCTGACCGTGGACGGCGGCCAGACGGCGATCTGATCGTCCGGCGCGTGCGCGGGGGTGGCCCGCGTACGCGTCGCCGATGCGGTCGGTTGTATTCCTGCTTTGGCTGCCGGTAATATGGTTGCCAACACAATCTTTCCTGCAGGAATCACGATGTCCGCAAACCGCATCAGCGCGCCGGTGGCTGCGCTTTTCGAACAGATGAACCTTCGCTACGCGCCGCCCGCAGGCGCGGGGCTTCCCACTGTCTCGCCCGGCACGGGGGAGGAACTGGCCCGGCTTCCGCTCACCGATATGGCTGAGGCCGACGCCGTGATCGCCCGGGCACAGGCGGCGTTTCTTGCCTGGCGCGCGGTGCCCGCGCCGGTGCGCGGCCAGCTTGTGCGTCTCTACGGCGATCTGCTGCGCACCTACAAGGAACCGCTCGCGCGCCTCCTCAGCATGGAATGCGGCAAGATCCTGACCGAGGCGCGCGGCGAGGTTCAGGAAGTCATCGACATATGCGAATTCGCCACCGGGCTTTCGCGCCAGCTCCACGGCCTGTCGATCGCGACCGAACGTCCCGGCCACAAACTGCTCGAAACCTGGCACCCCATGGGCGTGTTCGGCCAGATCACCGCGTTCAATTTTCCCGCCGCCGTCTGGGCCTGGGGCACGATGGTCGCGCTCGTCTGCGGCAATTCGGCGGTGTGGAAGCCGTCTGAAAAGACCCCGCTTACAGCACTCGCCTGCACGCTGCTCTTCGAACGCGCGGCGGCCGAATTCGGTCAGGCGCCCGATCATCTGGTGCAGCTGCTGATCGGCGGCGCCGATCTCGGCGTCCTGCTGGCGGAGGATGCGCGCATCCCCGTGCTCAGCGCCACCGGCAGCACGCGCATGGGCCGCGATGTCGCGGTGCGCGTCGCGGGGCGTTTCGGCCGCGCGATCCTTGAACTCGGCGGCAACAACGCGGCGATCGTCACGCCCTCGGCCGATCTCGATCTCGCGCTGCGCGGCATCGTCTTTTCGGCGGCGGGCACGGCGGGGCAACGCTGCACCACGCTGCGCCGCCTGATCGTCCATGACAGCATCCGTGACGATCTTGTCGCGCGGCTTAAATCGGCGCTTGGTTCGCTCGTCACCGGCGATCCGCTCGACGAGGCAAACCATGTCGGCCCGCTTATCGACGAGGCGGCGTTCACAGCGATGCAGGCAGCGCTGGCGGCGGCGCGCGAACAGGGCGGCACGGTCTGGGGCGGCGAACGCGCAGCCGGGCCCGATGGCTGTTTCTATGTCCGTCCCGCGCTCGTCGAAATGCCGGGGCAGACCGAGATCGTGCGCGCGGAAACCTTCGCCCCCATCCTCTATGTTATCTCCTACAGCGATTTCGATCAGGCGATTGCGCTTCAGAACGGCGTGCCGCAGGGCCTGTCCTCGGCAGTGTTCACGCGCGATCTGCGCGAGGCGGAGCTTTTCCAGTCGGCGCTGGGCAGCGATTGCGGCATCGCCAATGTCAATATCGGCACCAGTGGCGCCGAAATCGGCGGCGCGTTCGGCGGTGAAAAGGCCACCGGCGGGGGCCGCGCCTCGGGGTCGGATACGTGGAAGGCCTATATGCGCCGCGCGACCAACACGATCAATTATTCGAACGATCTGCCGCTCGCGCAGGGGGTGAAGTTCGATATCGGTTGATTTTCCGGGTTAAGGGCCGAGGATCAATGGGTTGGACAAATTGTCCGATGGGGCGGTTCGGCTTGACGATCCGTCCCATCCGGACCCATGCTCCGGCACAGACCTTCCCTTTTCAGCTGATGCAAAACGCCATGACCGATCCCAATCCCGATTCAACCCAGTGGCCGCGGCTCGATCCCGTCCGCACCGGTATCCGCGGGCGCTGCCCGCGCTGTGGGGAAGGGGCGTTGTTCGACGGCTTTCTGAAGCTGCGCGACAAGTGCGACCATTGCGGCCTCAGCTATGCTTTCGCCGATCCCGCCGATGGTCCGGCCTTTTTCGTCATCTGCTTCGGCTGCGTCCCTGCTGTCACCTTCGCGCTGCTGCTCGAAATCTTTGTGGCGCCGCCCTTCTGGGTGCACCTGGTGACCTCGCTGCCCTTCCTGCTGGTCACCTGCACGCTGCCGCTCCGCCCGCTCAAGGGCTGGCTCGTCTGCAGCCAGTTCTTCTACAAGGCGCGCGAGGCAAGGCTGATCAAACCCGATGCGGATAAGGGCGGCCAGCCGCCAGCTTAGTCGGTCTCTTTGCCGCCGGAGTGAGCCGGGGCGACGATGCATTGGCACCGCCGCCCCCGATATCATGCCTTTAGAAGCGGGCGCGGATGCCCGCATAGATGCTCCGCCCCAGCGTTCCGTAATTGGCGGCGGTCTCATACCGTTCGTCGAACAGGTTCTCGACGCGGGCGAACAGCCGCATCTGCGGTGCCACGGTCACTTCGGCGCGCAGGTCGACCAGCGTGTAATCGTCGAGCTTCACCTGGTTCAGGACATCGTCATAGGACTTGCCCGCCCAGCGCAGCGCCGCGCCCGTTTCCAGCCCGAACGGCCAGGAATAGGTAATCGCCGCATTGGCGGTCTGGCGCGGGCGGCGGTTGAGCCACTTGCCATAGGTTGCGCCGTCGGTGCGGTTCTCGGCCTCCACCCAGGTATAGTTGCCGGTGAAATCGAGCCGTTCGGCGATCTTGGCGGCGGCCGCCAGTTCGACACCGCGCGCCTTGGTGCGGCCGATATTGGCGTAATAGCCGAAACGCGGGGTCGTCGTGCCGGGCACCACGCACAGCGGATCGCCGCTCACGCCAAAGCACGACATATAGCCGATCTCGTCGCGCGCGCTGCGTTCGAACCAGGTCGCGCCCAGCACCAGCCGATCGCCTAGCAGATGCTGTTCCACGCCCGCTTCCCAGCCCTTGGCCTGTTCGGGGGCAAGCTCCGCATTCCCATATTCGGAAAGCAACTGGTACAAGGTCGGCGCCTTGAAGCCTTCGCCATAGCTGGCGCGCAGGATCGTGCCGGTTTCAAGCGACCATGCCGCCCCCGCCGAGAACAGCGTCTTGCCACCAAAGCTGCTGTGATCGTCATGGCGCACGCCGCCGCTCAGTACGAGGCCCTTCAGCACCTCGCCCGAAAGCTGGCCGTAGAAACTGGTGATATCGGCCTTGCCGCCGTCGTTCGACCAGGGCGGGGAAGCGGACTGGAAGCGCGATTTCTCATGCTCCGCGCCAAAGGTCGCGAACCAGCCCTGCGCGATGTCGAGTGTCCCCTGATATTCGAAGCGTTCGTTGCGGCCTTCGGCCTCGAACGTCTTGGCACCGCCCAGCGCGGGATCGAAATTGTCGCGGTCGATCTCGGTTCGGCCATAGCCGATCCGGTTCTTGAGCTTGCCGTTGAACAGCGCGACGTTGAGGCCCGCATAGCCGGAAAACTCGTCGGTAATGCCATATTCGGCGGTGTCGGCGGGAAGGAAGCTGACCGGATCGAACCCGTCGAGGTCGGCGCGCCCGCGCGACCAATAGGCGCGCAGGTCCGCGCTCACATTATCCGCCAGCGCCACTTCGACGCGGCCGTTGAGCCCGACATTGCGAAAGCCGTCGGCTTCCTTGCCGTCCTTCAATACGGAGATGCCGTCGGTGGTGAAGGCATGGCCGCCAACGCGCCAGCGCACCGGCCCGGTCGTGCCGCCAATCCCTGCGCGCGCGTTCAGCGTCTCTCGCGATCCGGCCTCCAGGTCGATCGTCGCCCCCAGCGGCCCTTCGGGGGCTGCCGTCACGATGTTGACGACGCCGCCAATTGCCTGGCTCCCCCACAGGATCGATTGCGGCCCGCGCAGCACCTCGATCCGGTCGATATCGCCCACCAGCATATTGCCGAAATTATAACCGCCGCCGGGGGAGGAGGGGTCGTTGATCTTCACCCCGTCGATCACGACGACGGTCTGGTCGGTCTCCGCCCCGCGGATGCGCAGCGAGGTCGATGTGCCGTAACCGCCATTGCGCGTCATCGAGATGCCGGGCGTGCGGACGAGCAATTCGGTCACGCCCATGTCCTGCGTGCGGTCGATCGCCTGCTTGTCGAGCACGGTGATCGATGCGGCGATCCGGTCGAGCGACAGCGGCGTGCGCGTTGCGGTGACGATGATCGTTTCGGGCGAAAGCGTCGTCGCGTCGGGCGCGGCAAGCGCCGGCGCGGATGGTATCGCGAGCGCGGCGGCGGAAATCATCAAAATGCGTTTCGTCATATGGCAAACCCCAATAAACCCTTGGTTGCCATGGCTGGAGCAGGCGGAATCGGGCCTCTGGCGACGCACGACCGCGCCCGTGCCAGCGCACGGCCACGATGTCGTCGCTCGGGGAATGACCCGCTCGCCCAGCGCACCCTGGCCCGGCGAAGGACGACCGCGACGGGCAGGTCTCCTGGCTCGCGGGTCATGGCCGAATGCATCGCCTTCTCGGGAACAGTCCCAATGGCCCGTGATGCGTCGGCTCGCCGCTTACAGTTGCAGGGGCAGCCGGGGATCTTCACCCCGTTCCCTTTTCATCCCCGGTGCCGGGGAACCTGTCGCGCGGCGGCGGATAGGCGGGGTCGGGGCGGGGGTCAAGCATGGCTCAGCGCCATCGGCACGATCAGCCGGTGCCCGGCGACATCACCGGTCCACGCTTCGACGCCGTAAACCTGTCGCAACAGCGCATCGGTCAGCACCTGTTCGGGCGTGCCGTCGGCGGCGATCCGCCCCGCGTTGATCAGCACCAGCCGGTCGCAGTACCGCGCCGCCAGTGTCAGGTCGTGCAGCACCGCGATCACCAGCGCGCCGCCATGCGCCTGCGCTGCCAGCAGGTCCATCACCTGCAATTGATGGCCGGGGTCGAGCGCGCTCAGCGGCTCGTCGGCGATCAGCACGGGCGCCTCCACCGCCAGCGCGCGCGCCAGCATCGCGCGGGCGCGCTCGCCGCCCGAAAGCTCGGTCGCCACGCGGTTGGCAAGCGCGGTGACATCGGCGCGTTCCATCGCGCGGTCGATCGCGGCAAGATCTTCGGCGCGCGGCTTCGAAAAGGGCGCCAGATGCGGCAGGCGGCCCAGCCCCACCATCCGCTCGACGGTCAGCGGCCAGTGCAGCGTCTGGCCCTGCGGCAGATAGGCGATCGTCCGCGCCAGCGTCTCGCGCGGCATCGTGTCGATCCGCCGCCCGTCGATCGTCACTTGGCCGGCGCGCGGGCGCACCAGGTTCAGCACCGCGCGCGCCAGCGTCGATTTGCCCGCGCCATTGGGGCCGATGATCCCGATCATCGCGCCGCTTTCGAACCGCGCGTCGATCCCGTGCAGCACCGCGCGGCCACCCAGTTCGACGGCCAGCCCCTCGATCTCTAGCATCACCATAGCCGCCTCTCCTTGATCAGGTGGAACAGGAAGATCGGAACCCCCAGAAAGGCGGTCACCACGCCCAGCTTCAACTGGCTCGATGTCGGGATCAGCCGCACCATGATGTCGGCCAGCGTCAACAGCGCCGCGCCGCCCAGCGCCGATGGCCACAGCACCGCGCTCGGGCTGCGGTCGGTGAGCGGGCGGATAAGGTGCGGCACGATCAGCCCGATAAAACCGATCGCGCCCGACACCGCGACCGCGCCGCCCACGCCGACGGCAACCCCTGCCAGCAGGCGCAACCGCGTCCGCTTCAGGTCGACGCCCAGCGCGCGCGCGCCGTCCTCGCCCAGCGTCAGCGCGTCGAGCGCGCGGCCGTTCCACAGCAGCAGCGCCATGCCGATGCTGATGCAGGGCAGCGCAATCCAGACATGCTGGAACGATCGGTCCTCCAGCGCACCCATCAGCCAGTTGGTGATCTCCATCGCGGCAAAGGGGTTGGGGGACAGGTTGAGCGCAAGGCTCACCCCCGCGGTCGCCAGCGTGCTGATCGCGATCCCGGCCAGGATCAGCGTCAACGGGCTTTCGGATCGCGCCGCCAGCAGGAAGAGCGGCACCAGCCCGATCATCGCGCCCGCCACGGCAAAGCCCGGCAACAGGATCGGGCTGATCATCGCAAAGCCGAAATACAGCGCGATCACCGCGCCCAGCGAGGCGGCGGTCGATGCGCCCAGCACCGATGGTTCGGCCAGCGGATTGCGCAGATAACCCTGCAGCGCGGCGCCCGCCGTGCCGAGTACCGCGCCGACGAGCAGCGCGAGGATCGTGCGCGGCACACGCAGTTCGAACAATATCGTGCGCGCAATCGGGTCGTCCGCGCCGCGTAACGTGTCGGCCATCCGCGTCAGGCTCAGCGGGGCAGGGCCGATGGCGAGCGACCCCATGGCGGCGATCAGCGTGATGAGCGCCAGCACCCCGATCAGCATCGGTCGGCTCACCGCGCCCATCGACGGGGCTCCCCAAGGTTGAATCCGGCGACGATCCGCGCCATGCCGGGCGCGCGCTTATTCCGGAAAGGCCGCGTTTCGTGTTTCAGTCTCTCGCCGCGCTGTTCGCCTCGCTGCTCGCCCTGATCGGGCTGGGGCCGTCGGCCGAGCGCGCGGCGCAGCCCGTGGGCGTCACCGCGCCGGCGTATCCTTTGCGCGTCGTGTCGCTCAACATGTGCGCCGATCAATATCTGATCGAACTTGCCGATCGCCGTCAGATCGCTGCGCTCTCCGAATATGCACGCGATCCCAAAATGTCCTTCCATGCGCGCGCGGCGGCTGCTTATCCGGTGTCGGCAGGCAGCGCGGAGGAGCTTCTGGCGCTTCAGCCCGATCTCATCATCGGCAGCGACTATCAGCGCGCGGGGGTCGAGGCGCTTTTTCGCAACCATCCGGTTGCCTTTGTCGAATTCGGGCTCGCCAATTCGCAAGCCGAAATGATCGCGCAGGCGCGCAGCGTCGCCGCCGCGCTCGGCCAGCAGGCACGCGGCGAAGATCTCGTCCGCCGCCTCGGCGTAGTGGGGGCGGTGCAGGCGGGTACGGCCCGCCCGGTCGTCGCTTATTATCAGCGGCGTGGTTTCCTCACCGGCACGGGCACGCTCGTCGACGATATCCTGACGCGCGCCGGCGCCGACAATCTCGCCCGGCGGCTGAACAAGCCGATGCTCGCCCAGCTCTCGCTCGAGGAAATGGTTGCCGCACGGCCCGATTTCCTGCTGGTCGATGCCGAAACCGCGCAGGTCGCCGATCAGGGCACCGAAATGCTCCATCACCCGGCGCTGCGCGTCATTCCCCGGCTCAGCCTGTCTGAAGCGCTCACCGTGTGCGGTGGGCCTTCCTATCCGCTGGCGGTGGAAAATCTGCGTCGGCAGATCGCGGCGGCCGCCGCTTCCTGAAATAAAGTGAGCAGTATCGGCTGCCCGGCATTCCCGCATTGGCGTCTCCAGATCGGCGTCGCCCAGACGGAATACCGTGCCGCGACCATTCCCTGGGCCGGGCAAGAGCGACAGGCGCCGGTCGGTCTCCTGGCTCGCGGGTCGTCGCCCGGCTGCCCCTTCCCGGATCGTGGAGGATCCAGTGGGCGCGAAGGTTTTTCGCCTTCGCATGCATGCCGCGCTCGCCGCTTACAGTTACAGGGCTAGCCTCAGAATCGGGCGGCGTGCCGCCCTCACTGCGTTCCCGGTACCGGCGCTGTTCGCGCCCGCTCTATGACATGGCACGCGCCGCGCCAAGCGCGATTGCGTATAATGGGCGTGGTTGATGCGTTGATCCCCTGGCGTGATTTCGCCTAAGGGCTGATCATTATTCATTTATTGCCCAGGAGAGGCTTGTGGCTGATCGAAATTTGCATCCTGAAACGCTTGCGCTCCATGCCGGCTGGCGCGCCGATCCGTCGACGGGTGCGGTGGCACCGCCGATCTACCAGACGACCTCCTATCAGTTCCGCGACGCCGAACATGCGGCCAACCTCTTCTCGCTCAAGGAACTGGGCAATATCTACACCCGTCTGGGCAACCCGACGACCGCGATCCTCGAAGATCGGATGACCGCGATCGAGGGGGGCGCCGCGGCGCTTGCGGTAGCCTCGGGGCAGGCGGCCTCGGCCTTCGCCATCCAGAATCTGGCGCGCTCGGGCGACAATATCGTCAGTTCCACTGATCTTTACGGCGGCACCTGGAACCTCTTCGCCAACACCTTCCGCGATCTTGGGATCGAGGTGCGCTTCGTCGATCCCGCCGATCCCGAAGCCTTTGCCCGCGCCACCGATGATCGTACCCGCGCCTATTACGCCGAAACGCTCCCCAATCCAAAGCTCAGCGTCTTTCCGATCGCCGAGGTCGCCGCAATCGGCCGTCGCTTCGGTATCCCGCTGATCATGGACAACACCTCAGCGCCGCTGCTCTGCCGTCCCTTCGATCACGGCGCCGCGATCACCGTCTATTCGACCACCAAGTTCATCGGTGGGCACGGCACTTCGATCGGCGGTCTCATCGTCGATGGCGGCAATTTCGACTGGGGGGCGCACCCCGATCGCCAGCCGATGCTAAACACCCCCGATCCCAGCTATCACGGCGCGGTGTGGAGCGAGGCGGCAAAGCCGCTCGGCCCCATCGCCTATATCCTGCGCGCGCGCGTCATCCTGCTGCGCGATCTTGGTGCCGCGCTCTCGCCGTTCAACGCGTTCCAGATCCTGCAGGGTCTGGAAACGCTGCCGCTGCGCATGCCGCGTCATGCATCGAATGCCGAGGCGGTTGCCCGCTTCCTCAGCGCTCGCAGCGATGTCACCCGCGTCATCCACCCCTCGCTGCAGACGGGGGTGCAGCGCGAACGCGCCGATCGCTATCTGAAGGGCGGCATGGGCGGCCTGCTCGGTTTCGAACTGGCCGGCGGCATGGAGGCCGGGCGCAAGTTCATCGACGCGCTCCAGCTCTTCTATCACGTCGCCAATATCGGCGATGCGCGCAGCCTTGCCATCCATCCGGCATCGACCACCCATTCGCAGCTTTCCGCCGACGAACAGGCATCGACCGGCGTCTCGCCCGGCTATGTCCGTCTCTCGGTCGGGCTTGAGCATATCGACGATATCCTCGCGGATCTCGCCCAGGCGCTCGACGCCGCGCAATAAGGCCGATCGGCCGCCCTTTTCGTGTCAGACGGGAAGGGCGGTCGTCCGCTTCACTTCTTCCAGCACCGCATAGGTCCGCGTTTCGCGCACCCCCGGCATGGTCGCGATCGCGTTGCCCAGAAACGCGCGGTAGGCGGTCATGTCGGCCACGCGCACCTTCAGCAGATAATCAAAGCCCCCCGCCACCATGTGGCATTCCAGCACGTCGGGGACCTCGCGCACATGCGCGGCAAAGGCGGTGAACACGTCGTCGGTCGTCCGGTCGAGCAGGATCTCGACATAGATCAGCATCGCGCGATCAAGCTTGGCGGGGTTGAGCTGCGCGGTGAATCCCAGAATCACGTCGCGTTCGCGCAGCCGCTTCACCCGGTCGAAACAAGCCGCTGGCGATAATCCGCAACGTCGGGCAAGCTCCTGGTTCGTGATCCGCCCGTCTTCCTGCAACACACGCAGCAATCGGCGGTCCGTTGCGTCCAGTGATGATTTTTCGGATTTGTCGCTCAATTTCGATTTTCCTTCGGCTTTGAGCCAAAATAAACGAAGCACATTCAATAAACAAAAAAATATACCGTGGAAATGCCGGCATTGTGCCGCCCCGGAGTTTTCTGAATATGCTCGACACCAAATCGTCCTGGGATGCGATTGACGACGCGAAATCCGGCGATGAAGCCGCCGTGATCCGCGGTCTGCTCGCCGCCAACAAGCTCGACCGTGACGACCGCGCCGCCATCGGCGATGAAGCGCTCGCGCTGGTCCACGCCGCGCGGGCCTCGGCACGCAAACAGGGTGTCGTTGAAAGCTTCCTCCAGCAATTCGCCCTTGGCACCAACGAAGGGCTTGCCCTGATGTGCCTGGCAGAGGCGCTGCTGCGCACCCCCGATGCCGAAACCCGTGATCGGTTGATCGCCGAAAAGATTTCCTCGGCCGATTGGGCCAGCCATATCGGCAAGTCCGACAGCCTGTTCGTCAACGCCTCCACCTGGGGGCTGATGCTCACCGGCCGTCTCGTCGATGTCGATGAAGACACCCGCCGCGATTTCACCGGTACGCTGAAACGGCTCACCGCGCGCGTCGGTGAACCCGTTATCCGGCAGGCGGTGGGCGCTGCGGTCAAGATGATGGGCGAACAGTTCGTCCTCGGCCGCACGATCGAGGCCGCGCTCAACCGCGCGCGCAAGGAAAAGACGCTCTGTTCGTTCGACATGCTCGGCGAAGGTGCGCGCACCGCCGCCGATGCCGATCGCTATGAACGCATCTATGCCGATGCGATCCAGGCGGTGGGCAAGGACGCCGCCGGTGCCGGCCCCGAACATGGCCACGGCGTCTCGGTCAAGCTTTCGGCCCTTTGCCCGCGTTACGATGCGGTGCAGGAAGCCAGCGTCTGGGACGATCTCTATCCCCGCATGGTTCGCCTCGCGCTGATTGCCGCGCGTCATGATCTCAACTTCGCGATCGATGCCGAGGAGGCCGATCGCCTCGTCCTTTCGCTCAAGCTCATCGAACGGCTCGCATACGAACCGCAGCTGGGCGACTGGCAGGGGCTCGGCGTCGTCGTTCAGGCTTATCAGAAGCGCGCGCCCTTCGTCATCGCCGCGCTCGCCAAGCTTGCGCGCGAATCCGGCCGCCGCATCATGGTGCGGCTGGTCAAGGGCGCCTATTGGGACAGCGAGATCAAGAAGGCGCAGGTTGCCGGGCGCCCCGGCTATCCGGTCTACACCACCAAGCCCGCCACCGATCTCAGCTATCTGGTTTGCGCGCAGGCGCTGATCTCGGCCGCACCCGATCTCTATCCGCAATTCGCCTCGCACAATGCGCACACACTCGCCGCCGTCCGCCGCCTCGCGGCGAAGGCGGGCATCACGATCGAGCATCAGCGTCTGCACGGCATGGGGGAGGCGCTCTACGCCGCCGCTGACACGCGTTACGGCGGCATCATCCTGCGCGCCTATGCGCCCGTGGGCGGGCATGAGGAACTGCTCCCCTATCTGGTCCGCCGCCTGCTTGAAAACGGCGCGAACAGCTCCTTCGTCCATGCGCTGCTCGACGAACGCGTCCCCGCCGAAGATGTCGTGCGCGATCCGATCGCGCTGGTCGAGGCGCAGCCCGGCCCGCACCCGCGCATCCATTTGCCCGCGCACATCTACGGCGCGGCGCGCCAGAACCCGCTGGGCCGCGATTATTCGATCTTCGACGAACGCCTTGCCGCCGACCGCGCGGCATCGCTGGCGCGGACCGAACGCTATGCCTCGGGTCCGATTGTCGGGGGCACGCTGCGCGCGGGGCCTGCGGTCGCGGTCACCAGCCCCTCGGACCGTTCGGTCGCCGTGGGCGATGTTGTTGAGTCCAGCCAGAAGGACGTCGATGCCGCTATTGCCGCCGCGCGCGCCGCGCAGCCCGGCTGGGATGCGCTCACTGGCCGTGGCCGCGCCGCGGTGCTGCGCGCCATGGGGGATGCGCTTGAAGCCGATATGGACCGGCTGATCGCGCTCCTCTCGGCCGAGGCGGGCAAGACGCTCAACGACGGTGTCGCCGAAGTGCGCGAGGCGGTTGATTTCTGCCGCTATTATGCGCGCCTTGCCGAAGAACAGTTCGGCGGTCTCCAGACGCTCGAGGGCCCGGTCGGCGAAACCAACCAGCTCGAACTGCGCGGGCGCGGTGTGTTCGTCTGCATCTCGCCCTGGAACTTCCCGCTCGCCATCTTCACCGGCCAGATCGCGGCCGCGCTCGCGGCGGGCAATGCGGTCATCGCCAAGCCCGCCGAACAGACCCCGCTCATCGCGGCAGAGGCCGTCCGCCTCTTCCACCGGGCGGGGCTCGATCCCGATGTGCTGGCGCTTCTTCCGGGCGACGGGGCGGTCGTCGGCGCCGCGCTCACCCGCCATCCGGGCATTGACGGCGTGGCCTTTACCGGCGGCACGGAAACCGCCTGGGCGATCAACCGTACGCTCGCCGAACGGCGCGGGCCGATCATCCCCTTCATCGCGGAAACCGGCGGGCTCAACGGCATGTTCGTCGATACCACCGCGCTCAAGGAACAGGTGGTCGACGATGTCATTCTGTCCGCCTTCGGCTCGGCCGGTCAGCGCTGTTCGGCGCTGCGCATGCTCTTCCTTCCCGCCGACAGCGCCGATCAGGTCATCGAAACGCTCGTCGGCGCGCTTGCGGCGCAGGTGATCGGCGATCCGGCCGATCCGGCCACCGATATCGGCCCGGTCATCGATGAAGAGGCGCACGCTGCGCTCACCGCGCATCTCGACCGGCTCGAACGCGAGGCGAAGGTTCTGGGCCGCCGCGATGTCGGCCCGCTGGCAGGTCGCGGCAGCTTTTTCGGCCCCGTCATTGCCGAGGTGCCTTCGCCCGATTTCCTCGAGCGTGAGGTGTTCGGCCCCGTCCTCCACATCTACCGCTACCAGAATGCCGAACTGCCCGAGGTTGCCCGTCGGCTTGCCGCGCGCGGCTATGGCCTCACGCTCGGCGTCCATAGCCGCATCGAACGCTTCGCGCGCGAGGTGCGGGCGCTCGTCCCGGCGGGCAATATGTACGTCAACCGCTCGATCATCGGCGCGGTCGTCGGCGTCCAGCCCTTTGGCGGCGAAGGGCTTTCGGGCACGGGCCCCAAGGCGGGCGGGCCCCACGCGCTGCTGCGTTACGCCACCGAACGCGCGCTGTCGGTCAACATCACCGCGCAGGGCGGCGATCCGGCGCTCATGAACCTCTGATCGGCGGGCCGGGCGGGGGGATGTCCCTTGTCCGGCCCATTCGTTTGGCGGGTATATCCGCACCGCCGGGCATGCTAGGGGGCTGCCAGTTCCACGGATACGCAGCCTGTGCCGATGACCGTTACTGCCCTGTTCTCACGATGCCGCCCGCTTCTTCCCGGCACCACCGCTCGCGATCGCCTCTGGGGCTGTATCGGCGCTGTCTGCGCGATCGCGGCCACCGGGCTCATCTGTCGCTGGTTCGCGGGGCCTGGCATCCATGTGCCCTTGCTCGTCGCCCCCATGGGCGCTTCCGCCGTCCTTCTCTTTGCGGTGCCCGCTAGCCCGCTCGCCCAGCCCTGGCCGGTCATCGGCGGGAACACCATTTCGGCGCTTGTCGGCATCGCGGTGGCACGGCTCATCCCCGATCCGATGATCGCGGCGGGCGTTGCGGCGGGGCTGGCGATCGGCGTCATGTCTGCGCTGCGCTGTCTCCATCCGCCCGGCGGCGCGGCCGCGATCACGGCGGTGCTTGGCGGCCCGGCGGTGGCGGGAGCGGGCTGGAGCTTCGCCGTCTTTCCGATCGGGGTAAATGCGCTGCTGATGGCGCTCGGTGCGGTCGTCTTCCACCGTTTCTCGGGCCACAGCTATCCGCACCGTCCGGTCGTCGTGCCGATTCCGACGGCCCCCGTGCCCGATCCGCTGCCGCATCCGCATTTCATGCCGCAGGATGTGGAAAAGGCCCTCGCCGGATTTGGCGAGAGCCTTGATATCAGCCGCGACGATATCGACGCGCTGTTGCTTCAGGTAGAGGCGAATGCCCGCGCCCGTTTCGATGCCGAACTGGCGGAAACGAGCGCGGAAATCCGGATCTAAGGCTCAGCGGCCCACCGCCGAATAGGCGAAGCCCGCGCCTTCGGCATCGGCGCGCGGATAGATGTTGCGCAGGTCGATCATCACCGGCGCCTTCATCAGGTCCTTCACCCGGCCCAGGTCGAGCGCGCGGTACGCGTCCCATTCGGTCACGATCACCAGCGCATCGGCGCCTTCCACCGCCTCATAGGCGCCGTCACACCAGTTGACGTCGCCGTCGATCACCAGCTTGGCCTGTTCCATCCCTTCGGGATCGGTCGCGCGGATGACGGCGCCGTGATCCTGCAGCACGCGGATCACGTCGATCGCGGGGCTGTCGCGCATATCGTCGGTATTGGGCTTGAAGGTCAGGCCCAGCACCGCGACGGTCTTCTTGCGCGCGTCGCCGCCCAGCGCCTCGATCACCTTGCGGCCCATTGCGCGCTTGCGGGCATCGTTCACCGCCACCACCGATTCGACGATGCGCTGCGGCACGTTGTTGTCCTGCGCGGTCTTCAGCAGCGCCAGCGTGTCCTTGGGGAAGCACGAGCCGCCATAGCCGGGGCCGGCATGGAGGAACTTGTTACCGATGCGGTTGTCGAGCCCGATCCCGCGCGACACTTCCTGCACGTCCGCGCCCACCTTTTCGCACAGGTCGGCGATTTCGTTGATGAAGGTGATCTTGGTCGCAAGGAATGCGTTCGCCGCATATTTGGTCAGCTCGGCCGTCCGGCGCGACATGAAGAGCAGGGGCGACTGGTTCAGGAACAGCGGGCGGTACACTTCCTGCATCACCTTGATCGCGCGCTCGTCCTCGGTGCCCACCACGATCCGGTCGGGGCGCTTGAAGTCGCCGATGGCGGCGCCTTCGCGCAGGAATTCGGGGTTGGAAACCACCGCGAAATCGGCGCTCGGATTGGCTTCGCGGATGATCCGTTCCACTTCGTCGCCGGTGCCCACCGGCACGGTCGATTTGGTGACGACGACGGTATAGCCGTTCATTGCCTTGGCCACTTCGGCGGCGGCGGCATGGACATAGGACAGGTCGGCATGGCCGTCGCCACGGCGCGAGGGGGTGCCCACCGCGATGAAGACGACATCGGCATCGGCAACCGCATCGGTCAGTTCGGTCGTGAACGACAGGCGGCCCGCCTTGACGTTGGACGCGACGAGCTGGTCGAGCCCGGGCTCATAGATCGGCATGCGGCCGGCTTTCAGCGCGTCGATCTTGCTGGCGTCCTTGTCCACGCAGATCACGTCGTGGCCGAAATCGGCGAAGCATGCTCCCGATACCAGACCCACATAGCCCGAACCGATCATCGTTATCTGCATAATTACTCCAATATGCGCCGCAGCTTGGCTGCGCCGAGCGTATTTCGAGGCGTTTAGCGTCTCCTGCGTGAGCCGCCAAGCGTGCCTTCCGGATAGGAATCCCCATGGGCGAAGCGCCAGCCCCGCTCAGCCGACCGGCCTTTTTTTCGCGACGGGATGGCCAGCCAGCCGGGCTTCCTCGTCGCCGTCGCGGCCATAGGCGTCTTCGCGAAACGCGATGCCCTTGTCCGTCGGCGAAGCGGTCAGATAGGTGATGTATACCGGCACCGGCTCAGGCAGATAGATCTGCTCCTCAGGATCGCCGGTTTTCGGCTCCAGCGGCTTGCGAAACAACCACTCCGCCAGCCGCCCCGCATCCTCGACGCGCACGCAGCCCGAACTGAAACGGCGGTCGTCCTCCTTGAACAGCGCCTTGTCGGGCGTGTCGTGGAGATAAATGCCCAGATCATTGGGGAACATGAATTTCACGCGCCCCATCGCATTGTTGCCGCCGGGCAACTGGCGCAGCCGCAGCGTCTGCCCGCCCGCCGCCACCGATTGCCAGTCGATTTCCGACTGGTTCAGCACATGTGCATCGTGCGTCCAGTCGGACAGCGCCTCATAACGCAGCCCGCTCAGGCTGGCCTCGCCCTTCAGCACGCGCGGCGCGATCCGCCGCTGGACAAGATCGGGCGGCACATTCCAATAAGGATTGACGACGACATAGCGCATCATTCCCGCCAGCATTGGCGTCGGCTGCGTCGGCTGGCCAACCACCACGCGCATCGTATCCTTCGCCTCACCATCCTCATACAGCCACAGCCGCGCCGCGGCGGCATCCACCAATATGTGACGGCGGCGGGGAGAGGGGATGACGCGCGCGCGTTCGAGGTTGAGGCGGATCAGCCGCTCATAATGCGCCGGGGTGCGGTTGAGCGCGGCGATCGTGCCCTTGCCCGCAATCCCGTCCGCCTTCATCCCATGCATCGTCTGAAAGGCGCGCAGCCGCGCGGCGGCCTCCTTGTCGAACCTGTCTCCCGGGGCAAGGCCAAGCCGCATCCGCATCAGGCGCACGCGATCCCCCTTCGATCCGCTGCGCAGCGTGGGGCCAGCCGCAATATGCACCGATGGCAGGCCGCCCCAATCGGCCTGATATGCCACCAGCGCGTCGCGCAGCTTGGCATAGACCGGGCTCGCCCAGCCCATCTCGGTCATGTAACGCAAAAAGGAAGGCGCGACCCCGGCGGCGCGCAGCACCGCGATCTGGCTCGGCGGCTCGGGCACCAGTTCCTGGTCGAGATAGACCATCTTGACGCCCGGCGGTCCGCGCGTGTCCGAAACATAGGACGCAAAGGCGCGCGACAGCCGTAACTCCGCCTTGGCGATATTGGCGGGCGTCGGTTCCTCGCGCGCTTTCTCGATCAGCTTGCGCAGCACCTTGGGGTCGTAATCCGAAGGGTTCAGTCCCTCGGTGTCGGCGGTTTCGATCAGGTCGATCAGCCGGTCGGCTTCTTCTCCGATCGCGCCGTCCTGAGCCCAGAGCGGCCAATAACCGCGCGGGCGGTAGAAATCCTTCAGCTTGCCGCTGACGCTCGATCGGATCGCAACGGCAATGGGGGTGGCGGGGGATGCGCTGATGGCATCCCCCGCAACCGGCTCAGTAGCGGCGAACGCCGGCGACGCGCACAGCGCCGCCAGCGTCATCACTACGCCGGAAAACCCCGGTAATGCGTGTTTCACCGATCGTATCAGCCTCGTTCACCGGCCTTGCTGGGCGGCGGCGGGGGCGGGGGAGGCGGCGGACATGGCGGCGCCTGGAAGGCGTGGTACATGCCGTCCGAGGTGTAATAGCCATCGACCACGCCATCACCGTCGCGGTCGGCGGCCACCGTACCGGCAATCGCCCCGGCGCCCAGCGGCGGCGGCGGTGCGGGCGGTTCTTTCTCTGTCGACGAACAAGCGGCCAGCCCAACGGGTCCGGCCAATAGGAGAGCCAGATATCTGATCTTCATCATTACCTCCCAGAGAGAGCGCGGGTAACTCCGCAATCCACGCGCACATCTTTGGGAAACGACGATTTCCTGCATTCGTTCCGCCTGTGGATACCATTTGAAAAATGGTTTCGGATCGGTTGCGACAAAATGCCAATGCGGTGCGACAGTCTGCACCTGCGGCGTATCGCTCAACTCGCTGAATACGGACGCATTCTATGCGACACCGGATAAGGTCTCATGTCGCCTTTGACGAAAAAGGATAGGGTAGGGCGCGTCAGCCGTCGCAGCGCATCACGCGAAAAGGAAGCCGTGTCCGGTCGGTTTCGGTGATGGTCAGATATTCGCCCAGTGCGATCGGATGGCTTTCGAGGTGGAAAATGTCCTCATCGTCCTCGTCGCCAATCGCATAGGAAAAGGCCCAGCCCTTTTTTCGGCGGATCAGATACCCCGCACGATCGGCCTCGTTCGGCCAATAGCGGCGCACGGTCGCGAATTGCGGATTGGCGGTGAACTCGGTTTCGTCGATCACCCCATGTCCGTCGAGCGGCAAACGCATGAGATAGGCCCGGCCGGCGGAGCCGTTGGGGAAATCCTTTGTGCGGGCCAGTTCGAGGCGGACGGTTTTCCAAGTCATGCGCTCCAGATGCGCAGATGTCCTCCATAGCCAAAATACGCATTGATACGGAGTATACCCAATGCGCTGGTAATAAACGGATTTGCATTTGTGCGCCGTGGAATGCAAAATCTTGGTCAGGGAGCCATTTTGGCTGGGGGATGGGCGCATCCCAAAAGGGAACGCCTCCGTAACACTGCGTAATCCGGCCGACCATTCAGGGCGGTAAGCTGGTCGGCGTTACAGGCTAGGAGTCCCAGATGAAGACGATCCTGCTTCACGTGCATGATGATATCGGTCAGGCCGCGCGTCTCGAATTCGCGCTCGATCTGGCACGCGCCACCAGCGGTCATATTTCCTGCGTCCAGATCACCCCGCTTGAATATTTCGTGGGTACCGATCCCTTTGGCGGCATGTATGCGGTGAAGGAGGTTCTGGCCAATTTGCGCGAACAGGAAACGGCCGAGCGCGCCCGGATCGAGGCGCGCCTCGCATCGGAAGGCGTGTCGTGGGACTGGCTTCAGTTCGACGGCAATGTCGCGCAGACATTGATCAGCCAGGCGCGGCTTGCCGATGTCGTCATCCTCAGCCAGCCCGCGCGCGGTGATGATCCGGTGGCAGAGCCCATTCCGGTGGTGCCCGATGTCGCGCTCCATTCGCGCGCACCGGTGTTTTCGATCCCCGCACAGGTTAAGCCGCTCGATGTGGCTGGTCCCGCGATGGTTGCGTGGAACGGATCCTATGAGGCCGCGCACGCCCTGCGCTTCGCGGTGCCGCTCCTCAAGCTTGCGTCCGATGTCCATCTTGTCGAGATCACGCAGGAAACGCGCGATTTTCCATCGACGGCGGCGGCGAGCTATCTGGCGCGTCATGGGCTTGAGCCCGAAATCCGTACCGTGGCGCCCGGCGACAAGGGCGTTGGCGCAACGCTTGCGCGCACCGCGGATGAAATTGGCGCCTCCTATCTTGTCATGGGGGCCTATGGCCATTCGCGGCTGCGTGAGATGATCCTGGGCGGCGTCACGCGCGATCTGCTTGGAGATGCGCGGATTCCGTTGTTCATGTCGCATTGAGTTGATTGCGTTTCCCGCTAGAAGATGCGGGTGCCCAATCTTGGATCTTTCAGCGAAGCGCATCTGCGCTCGATCTTGTCGACAGTGCCCGATGCCATGGTCGTCATCGACGGCCGTGGCACCATCCTCTCCTTCAGCAGCGCGGCTGAGGACATGTTCGGTTTCGCCGAGGAAGAGGTTGCGGGCGAAAATGTCAGCATGCTCATGCCGTCGCCCGATCGCGAGCGGCATGATTCCTATCTCGAACGCTATCTCGATACCGGCCAGCGCCGCATCATCGGCATCGGCCGTGTTACCACCGCGCGGCGGCGCGACGGATCGACCTTCCCGATCGAACTTTCTGTGGGGGAGGCCGTCACCCCCGATGGCCGCGTCTTCACCGGTTTCATCCGCGATCTGACCGAACGCCAGAAGGCCGAACGGCGGCTTCAGGATCTTCAGGGCGAACTGGCGCATGTCTCACGCGTCAGTGCGATGGGGTCGCTCGCCTCCGCGCTCGCGCATGAACTCAACCAGCCGCTCACCGCCATCGCCAACTATATGGAGGCGGCACGCGATCTGCTCGACAATCCCGACGCTTCCACGATCGAGATCATCCGCGAGGCGCTCGATGAAGCGGCGGGCCAGTCGGTCCGCGCCGGGCAGATCGTGCGCCGCCTGCGCGATTTTATCGCGCGCGGCGATACCGAAAAACAGATCGAAAGTCTGCGCAAGCTGGTGACCGAGGCGAATGTTCTGGCGCTTGTCGGTGCGGGCGAACGCGGCATCGAGGTGCGCGTCGTCCTTGATCCGGAGGCAGACAGCGTGCTTGTCGATCGCATTCAGGTGCAGCAGGTCTTCCTCAACCTTATCCGCAACGCGGTCGAGGCGATGGAAAACTGCCCCGTGCAACAGCTGGAAATCATCTCACGCGCGGTGCCGGGCAATCTCGTCCATGTCACGGTGGGCGATAGCGGCGTGGGCCTCGATCCCGAGGTCGCCTCGCGGCTTTTCGAGCCCTTTCTCAGCACCAAGGACGACGGTATGGGGCTCGGCCTGTCCATCTGTCGCACGATCATCGAGGCACAGGGCGGGCGCATCTGGGCAGAGCCATCCACATTGGGCGGCACGGCCTTTCATTTCACGCTGATAACGACGACATCCAGCGAGGCGGTCGAATGACGGAAAAACTGGTTTATCTGGTCGATGATGAGGAAGCGATCCGCCGCTCGGCGGGCTTCATGCTGCGCACATCGGGTTTCAAGGTTGAAAGCTTCGCGTCGGGCGTCGAGTTTCTGAAGGATGTCCGCGATCTTCCGCTGGGCTGCGTGTTGCTTGATATCCGCATGCCGGGGATGGACGGGCTCGAGGTTCAGCAGGCGCTGATCGAACGCGGTGTCGCGATGCCGGTCGTGATCATGACGGGGCATGGCGACGTCAACATCGCGGTCCGCGCGATGAAGGCGGGGGCCATCGATTTTATTGAAAAGCCGTTTGAAAAGGCGGTGCTGATGGCCGCGCTCGATCAGGCGCAGGCCCGGCTCGATCGCAGCGGTCAGCGCCGCACCAATGCCGAGGAAGCCGCCACCCGGCTCAAGATACTCACCCCGCGCGAGCGCGAGGTGCTCGACGGGCTGGTCGAAGGGTTGCCCAACAAGACGATCGCCTTTGATCTTGGGATTTCGCCGCGCACCGTCGAAATCCACCGTGCCAACCTCATGGCCAAGCTTGAAGTGCGCAGCTTGTCCGAAGCGCTGCGCCTCGCCTTCGCCGCAGCGGATGTGGATACGCCGGCGGACTGATCATTATGCCTCCTCACGCGTGCCTTTGCGTCGGTCGGTTACCGCGTGGCAGGCGAGTGTGCAGTCCTTGCCCCGGCGCGGCGCGTCCTTGCCATCGCCCTGATCGGGCACGGCTACGTCGCGCACGCCCTCTGCGGTGCACAGCGACACTACCATTAGCTGCGGTGGCAGCGCCTCCGCTGGAATGGCGGCGAAGCATATGGCCGCCAGCGCCGCATATGCTGCGTGGCTACACGGCATTGCTGAACTGGCGCACGCCCGGCGCCTGGCGGTGCGCGTCGAAGCAGGCGGCAATGGCGCGCGCATAGGGCAGGGCATCCTCGGCCAGCTCGATCGCCGTGCCCGTGCGGCGCACCAGCCCGCGTTCGATGAAGCGGTCGAGCTTTGCGGGCATAGCGCCAATCGCCGCCGTATCGGCGCGGCCATAGCATAGAAGCGCCTCGATCACGGCGCCGCGCCGCCGGTCGTCGGCGGTGCGCATGATCCCGCGGTTCTGCGGCAGGCGCCCACTGCTCACGAGCATCCGGTAGCGCCCCGAATTCTTCTCGGATTGCAGGATGCGGTCGGCAAAGCTGCTGATCGAGGTTGCGCCGAACCCGATCAGGTTCGCCGCATCGTCATCGGTAAAGCCCTGGAAATTGCGCCGCAATCGTCCCGTGTCGAGCGCGGTCGCAAGCGGATCGTCGGCCACGGCGAAGTGGTCGAAGCCGATGGCGCGGTATCCGGCGTCGAGAAGATATTCATGCCCCAGCGCCATCTGGTCAAAGCGCAGCGTTGCATCGGGCAGGGCGCTTGCATCGATCCGCTGCTGACGCGCGATCAACTGCGGCACATGGGCATAGCCGAACAGCGCGATGCGTTCGGGGGCCATGGTGCGCGCGATCGCCAGCGTCTCGAACAGATCGTCGATCGACTGGCCGGGAAGCCCGTACATCAGGTCGAAATTGATCGACGACACGCCTGCCAGACGCAGCCAGTCCACTGTCTGGCGGATCATCGCGGTCGGCTGCACGCGGCCGATGGCGCGCTGCACCGGTTCGCTGAAGGTCTGCACGCCCAGGCTCACCCGCCCGGTGCCCAGTGCCCCCAGCACGCCCGCCCATTCGCGGGTAAAGCTGCGCGGATCGATCTCGACCGAAATCTCGGCATTCGCCGCGTCGAACCGGTGGCGCAGCGTTTCAACCAGCATCAGGAAGTCCGCCGGCGCAAGCGCGTTCGGGCTGCCGCCGCCAAAGGCGATCCGCCCGATCTGCGCGCGGCCGTTCAGCCGTCCGGCAACCAGTGCGATCTCGTCGTGCAGCGCATCAAGATAGGCCGTCACCCGGCTTTCACGATTAGCCGCGCTGGTATTGCATCCGCAGTACCAGCAGATCTTCTCGCAAAAGGGGATATGGACATAAAGCGAGGTCGGCGTGCCCGGCGTGATAAGATCCAGCGCCTCGGCCATTTCGGTGTTGCCCGGGCCGTCGGTGAATTCGGCGGCGGTGGGATAGCTGGTATAGCGCGGAACGGGCGTCGCGAGCAGATCGGGATGATAGGTCCACATGCCCGTGAACTTATCCACAGGCGCCGTCCATTTCCTTGATCTCGGTCAATAACAAAATTGTTTCGCATCAAGGCGGCTCTGCGCGCGTTCCGGCACAACCCGATTCATGAAGTGGCGAATGAAAAGGGAGTTTCCGGCCATGAAAAAGCTCGTTGCCCTGTTGCTTACCGGCGCGGGATTTGTTGCGGCCCCGGCGCATGCCGAAGCAGGCGATGTGTTGCTGCGCGTTCGCGGCATCATGGTCGCGCCGACCGAAAGCTCCGGCTCCATCCTGCCCGCGTTTCCGGGTGAAAAGGTCAAGGTCGACAACAGCGTGATGCCCGAAGTCGACATCACCTACATGGCGACTGACCATATCGGTTTCGAACTGATCGCGGCGACCACCAAACATAATGTCTCGGGCCGCAGCGGCACGACCGGAGGGATCGGCAAGCTCGCATCCACCTGGGTGCTGCCGCCTACGCTCACCGTCCAGTATCACCCGCTGCCGAACGGCAAGGTGCGTCCTTATGTCGGCGTCGGCGTCAATTACACCGCCTTTTATTCGGACAAGGCATCTTCAGGGCTGGAAGCAGCCGTTGGCGATAGCTCGGTCGCGCTCAAGGACAGCTTCGGCTGGGCAGCGCAGGCCGGCGTCGATGTCGATCTGAACAAGAAGCTCTTCCTCAATTTCGACGTCAAATACATCGACATCGATACTACCGCGCGGATCAACACCACGGCCATCGGCCAGCAAAAGGTGAAGGTCAGCCTTGATCCGATCGTCGTCGGCGTCGGTGTTGGGGTCCGCCTCTAAAGGTTTACGCTCCCTCAAGAGCATCTCCCGCCTACGGGGTGGACCTCGGTCCACCCCGTTTTTTTATGCGCGGGATCAGATCTCGAGTGAGAAATCCAGATAGGCGTATTTGGTGTCACCCGTATCGGGCGCATTGGGTGCATCGTGCAGGAAACGCCGCTTGGCCAGATAGGCGGCCCCCGTATCCACGCGCAGCAGGTCGGGGATGATCCAATGACGCACGCGCGCTTCCAGCTGGTGACCGGCGAAGCGCCCCGAATTACCCGTGCGGTCGCGCACGCCGGTGGAGGAGAAGCTGTCGCTCGCATCCGCCAACCATAATGCCCGGTACATCACCGAAGCATCGGTGCGCTTGTCCGGCTTCACATCCAGCCGCACGCCCGGCGACATCAGGTTGGCGCGCCCCACCGGGCCGTTAAGACCCGTCGGCCCAAATTCGAACCGACGCGCGCCGTACAGCGTATCAAAACGGTTATAGCGGCCGGCCTTGGGGCCATCGCCGCTCGCCTCGTCGAAATGTACCGAGAGGCGCGGTTTCCATGCGCCGCCAAAGGTCTTGCCGATTTCGGCATGAACGAAATAGGCGGAGACATCGAGGTCGGTCAGGTCGCTTGCGGCCGCGCTGCCCCGGGTCTTGCCGAACTGATAGGCTGCCTCCAGATCATAATCGAAGGCGCCGTTCGCGGGCTTGCGCGAAAGGCGGACGCCGGGCGTGAACAGGCGGCGATTGCGCGTGTGCTGCGCATCTGAATCGCGCTCGAACAGCCGATATCCGTACAGCTCCAGCGTGCCCTTGCCGAACACACCGGCCTTGGTGAAATGACCGCCGAACAATTGCAGGTCGGTCGATTCCCGGTCCCATTCCACGCCGTCTTCGCGAATGCCATCGGCATCGTCGGGCAGGCGCTGATGCGGCATCGACCAGAGCAGGATCAGCCGATCGCCGGCCTTGCCCGTCCAGTCGACATAAGCACCGGTATAGGCATTGGTGGTGTTGCGGAACGCTTGGCGTGCGATCAGGCGGCGCGAGCCGATATCGAGCGTGAAGCGCCCCGCCTTGGCGGTCGCCTTCGATCCGCCGGGCAAATCGTCCAGATCAAGCCCGACATAGGCCTGCACCAGTTCCATGGCGTTGACCTCGGTCGTTCCCGCCGAGGAATTCTTTTTCTGGCCATAGGCGCGGCCATCCCAAAGCTCGCCGCCGATCCGCACCGGACCGGCATCATATTCGGCGAACAGGTTGGTTTTGATCGACCACATGAAATCGTCGGTCGCGCTATTGGGGCGGAACTGGCCGTCAATGCCCTCGATCCGCGAACGGATGCCAGCCTTCAATGTCAGCCCCTCGGGCGCCCCTACCGCCTCAAGCAACGGATTGCTGTCCGCATGGGCCGTGCCGCCCCATGTTGCCGCGCACACTGCTACGCCCCATATCAGCCTGCGCGAAATCTTGCGCAGCCGCCCCTTGTCTACGCGGACATCACATCGCCCGCTCCGGCTTGTCATCTGGTCTGATCTCCATAGGTCCAATGCCTGATTATATGATGGAAACCGGCTGCGCGGCTGGATTTGCTCTAGTTAGATGCATCTTTCGTCGCACTTTCGGGCCGATCCTCCTCGATCAGGATGCGCAAAGCCGCGCCGTCAAGATCTTCGAACTGGCGGGTGCGGATCGCCCACAGGAACGCGCCCAGTCCGCATCCGCCGAGAAGAAGGGCAATCGGGATCAGAATGACAAGTCCGCTCATGGCCGTGCAGCCTTCCTCAAACGCAACGCATTGCCGACAACGATGATCGACGATCCCGACATCGCAAGTGCCGCCACCAATGGGGTGACATAGCCGAAAATCGCCAGCGGGACGGCAACGATGTTGTACCCGATCGCCAGAACGAAATTCTGGCGGACGATGCGCATCGTCGCGCGCGCGGCGCGGATCGCGGTGGGGACGGGGGCAATGCTGTCCCCCATCCACACCAGGTCGGCTGCGTTCTGGCCGGCATCGCTTGCTGATGCGGGCGCCATGGATACATGGCCGGCGGCCAGCGCGGGGCCGTCGTTCAATCCGTCGCCCACCATCAGCACATGCGCGCCAGCGTTCGACAGGCGGTGAATCGCCGCCAGCTTGTCCTCGGGCAGCATCCCCGTCTGCGCGGTGAACCCGATCGCGCGCGCAACGGGCGCCACCGCGCTCGCACGGTCGCCCGACAGGATCGATGCCGCAATGCCCAGTGCGCCCAGTTCCTTGCCCAGCGCCTCGGCGCCGGGACGAAGGTGATCCTTGAAACGGATGAGCACGAACTGGTCTTCCCCTACCGACAGGCGGCAGGACAGCGCCGTGTCGTCGCTCGGCACTGCCTCGCCGCGTCCCAGCGCAACGGGCATGCCGCCCACCATTCCGCTCATCCCCATGCCGGCGGTCTCGGCGATGGCACTTACCTCTGCGGCCGTCACATTCTCTGCCTCCAGCGCGCGGCGCAGCGCCTGGCTCAATGGGTGGCGGCTGGCGCGGGCCAGCGCCAGCGCGATCGATTTCTGCTCGGTCGAAAGCTCGTCCAGATTCTGCGGCTCGGGGCGGCCCAGCGTCAGCGTGCCCGTCTTGTCGAACAGCGCCCGGTCTGCCTCGGCCAGCCGTTCCAGCGCCGATCCGTCCTTCACCAGAACCCCGGCACGCATCAGCGCGCCCGATGCAACGATCTGCGATGCTGGCACCGCAAGCCCAAGCGCGCACGGGCAGGTGATGATCAGCACCGCCACTGCGATCAGCAGCGCGTGGTGCCAGCCGGCACCCGCGATCATCCAGCCCGCAAAGCTCAATATGGCAAGCAGATGGACAAAGGGCGCATAATAGCGCGCGGCACGGTCGGCCACGCGCACATAGCGCGATCGCGATTGGCCTGCGGCTTCCATCATCCGCGCAATGTCGGCGATCGCGGTATTCTCGCCCGCCGCCGTAACCTTCACGGTCACCGGCGCGTCGATGTTCAGCGTCCCGGCATGCACCTTGTCGCCGGGCGCGGCGCGCTGCGGCGCACTCTCACCAGTCAGCAGCGCACGGTCGAAACTGCTCGTGCCCTCGACGATTTCGCCGTCCGCCGCCAGCCTTTCGCCCGCCGCCACGATCATCTTCATGTTGGGCGCCAGGGTCTGCGTCTCGCGCCATTCGGTCGAACCATCCTTTTTCAGTACCAGCGCGCCGGGGGCGGTGTGCTTCAGAAGCGCGGTCACGCCGTCGCGGGCCCGGTCGCGCATCACGCTGTCGAGCCAGCGGCCGACCAGCAGGAAGAAGATCAGCATCACCACGCCGTCGAAATAGGCATGGGGGCCGCTGTTGATCGTTTCGAACAGGCTTAGCGCGCTGGCGATGATCACGCCGATCGAAACCGGCACGTCCATGTTGGTGCGGCCATGACGCAGCGCCGACCACGCCGATTTGAAGAAGGGGCGGCCCGAATAGGCAAGGGTCGGCAGCGCGATCATCGCGGACAGCCAATGGAACATGTCGCGCGTCGCGCCGTCCGCGCCCGACCATACCGATACCGAAAGCAGCATCACGTTCATCGAGGCGAAGCCCGCAACGCCCAGTGCCCTCAACAGCGACCGGCTTTCCTCATCTTCGGGACGCGCGCTCTCGCCGTTCAGCGGCTGCGCCTCGAACCCCAGCTTGCCCATCGCGGCGACCAGCCCGGGAATGTCGAGCGCGCTGTCATGCGTGATCGCGACGCGCTTGGCGGTGAAATTGACGCGCGCCTTGTCGATCCCGGTTTCGCGCGGCAGGCCATCCTCCAGCTTCGCGATGCATCCGGCGCAGCGCAACGAGGGCACCGAAAAGCTGGTCTCGACATGGCCGGGGGCCAGTGCCGCGGCGGTCACTGCACATCCTCCACCAACCGCGCGCTGTCCGCGCCGTTCGCAATGCTCAGGTGGATCTTCCAGCGGCCCTCGGGCAGCGTCTCGTTCGAACGATAGCGCCCATTGCCGAGATTGCGGAAGGACAGGGCAATGCTGTCGGCCCGGCCCAGCGGATGGAGCGCGGTGCCTTTCAGCCTTGCGCCGGGCATCGGCGCATCGGCGGCGCTGAGCGTCACCACCGCATAGCGCGCGGGGTCGAGCGCGAAATCGGCCTTCCAGCCCAGCGCATCCTGCGCACGCGCCTGTTCCAGCCAGCCGTTGAACTTCTGGCTGGCGACATAGCTGTTATCCACAACCGTTCCGCCAAAGGTGCTGACGGCATGGCGTGCCATCACGAGGTTGACGGCGATCACGACGCCGAAAAAGGCAACCATGATGATCGCCATATGGCGTCCGGTGAAACGCGCTTCGGAACGCTGTTCGCTCATCGATTTGCCTCCGGTCGTTCGAACTGGCTGTCGTCGCTGTCGTGCCCGCCTTCCTTGTCGAGCGGACGGACGGTGAAGTTGAAGGGGGTACGCTGATCGCCGTCGCGCGGGGCGACCACGAATAGACGGACCTTGGTCACGCTGTCGGCGGGCGCCTCCACCTGCACGGTCCGGGTGGCGGCTTCGCGGCTGCCGGTTTCAGACCAGATGCGCGCATCCTCCAGCCCGTCGATCCCGATCTCCATCGGGCGCGGGCGCGCTTCCATGTTGCGGATCTTGATCGTGTAGCTGTTGCGGATCGCACCGTCAGACAGTTGCACATAGGTGGGGTTTCGATCCTGCAGCGCGCTGATGTCGACGCGCGTGCGCGCGCCCAGCGCAAACAGCATGGCAAGGCCGATTGCCGCCCAGACTGAGAAATAGATGATTGTGCGGGGGCGGAGCAGCGCCTTCACCATCGGGCGGGGTTCCGCGCCCTTTTTCTCGCGCTCGGCATCGATCGAGGTGCAGTAATCAATCAGCCCGCGCGGTCGGCCGATCTGCGCCATCACCTTGTCGCAGGCGTCGATACACAGGGCGCAGGTGATGCAGCCGATCTGCGCGCCTTCGCGAATGTCGATGCCGGTCGGGCACACCGCCACGCACTGGACGCAGTCGATGCAGTCGCCGGTTTTCAGGTCGGGCGTATCCTGCTTCTTCAACCCGCGGCCACGCGGTTCGCCGCGCCAGTCCTTATAGGTCACGACCAGCGAGTTTTCGTCGAGCATCGCGCCCTGAATGCGGGGCCAGGGGCACATGTAAACGCACACCTGCTCGCGCATGAAGCCACCGAAGATAAAGGTGGTCAGCGTCAGCACACCCACCGTCATATAGGCGACGGGGGCGGCGTTGCCGGTCACGAAATCGCGCACCAGTGTCGGTGCGTCGGCAAAATAGAATATCCAGGCCCCGCCGGTCGCAAAGGCAATCAGCAGCCAGATCGCCCATTTGGAAAGGCGCCGGGCGATCTTCGCCGGCCCCCATGGCGCATTGGCCAGCCTGACCTGCGCGTTGCGGTCGCCGTCGACAAAGCGTTCGACATGTTGGAACAGGTCGGTCCACACCGTCTGCGGGCACGCATAGCCGCACCAGGCGCGTCCCACTGCGGAGGTGACGAGGAACAGCCCGATCCCGGCCATGACAAGCAGGCCCGCGACGAAATAGAATTCATGCGGCCAGATCTCGATCGCGAACATGTAGAAACGGCGGTTCGCAAGGTCGATCAGCACCGCCTGATCGGGGGCATAGGAGCCACGGTCCCAGCGCAGCCAGGGCGTGATGTAATAGATGGCGAGGGTGATCGCCATGATCGCCCATTTGAGGCGACGGAAGGGGCCGTCCACCGCCTTGGGGTAGACGGCCTTCCGCTTCTCATAAAGCGAGGTCACGGCTTCGGGCTCAGGGGCGCTCATCGCTGCCTGCCATTGCGACCGGGCCGGTCGCATTATCGGTTGCTACCGCATTCGCAGCCGGCAGGGCCTCGCCACCGCCGAGCGAGTGGACATAGGCCGCCAGCATCTTCACCGTCACCGGATCGAGTTTTTCGCCCCAACGCGGCATCACGCCGTTGCGGCTGTTGGCAATGGTTGCCGCGATGCTCGCCGAATCCCCGCCATACAGCCAGATGGCATCGGTCAGGTTGGGTGCGCCCAGCTTGCGGTCGCCCTTGCCGTCGGTGCCGTGGCAGACGGCGCAGTTGTCGGCGAACAGCCTGGCGCCGCGTGCGGCGGCGGCGTTCGCCTTTTGCTGGCCCGAAATGGCGCGGACATGCGCGGTCACATCGGCGATCTCGTTGCCCTTCAAAATGCCGTCGCGGCCAAAGGCGGGCATTTGCGAGAAACGGGTCGCGTCATGATCGGGGTTCCGGATGCCATGTTCGATCGAATAGTGGATCGTCTTGATATCGCCGCCCCACAACCAATCGTCGTCGTTCAGATTGGGATAGCCCTTCGATCCCGCCGCGCCCGAGCCGTGGCACTGGACGCAGTGGACCTTGAACGCGGCGCGCCCGCCTTCCACCGCTGCGTGCAGCAGCTGCGGGTTCTGGTCGAGCTGCTCGATCGGCGTGTCGTCGATCGCCTTGGTGATCGGCGCGCGGGCCAGCGCCTGTTCGTCCATCACCTTTTCCAGCTGGCCGCGGCTCGACCAGCCAAGCATCCCCGACGTCGCGTTCGACAGCATCGGCCAGGCCGGATAGGCCACCGTATAGGCAACGCCCCAGACGATGGTGGCGTAAAGCGTCCACAGCCACCAGCGCGGCATGGGGGTGTTCAGTTCCTCGATCCCGTCCCATTCATGGCCGACCGTTTCGGTGCCGGTCGCCGGATCGATACGTTTCTCAGCCATTGTCTTGGTCCTCGTCGAAGATCATGTTCGCCGCGCGGTCGTGATGGACATGCGCGCCCTTGCGAAAGGTCCAGCCGATAAAGGTGAGGAAGGCGGCGGCCAGGAAAACGAGCCCCCAGCTGTCCGCCAGATGGCGCAGCTCATTATAGCTCATCGGGGTTCCTCCTGCGCCGAGGCCGCCTCGAAGTCGACGAGCGTGCCGAGCATCTGCAGATAGGCGACCAGCGCGTCCATCTCGGTCAGCTTGCCGGGATTGCCGTCGAAATCGCGTCTCTGCGCCTTGGGATAACGTTGGTCGAAGCCGTCGGAATCAAAATCCGGGTCGCCCTGTGCGCGCATATCGGCGTCCGCCGCGTCGATCGCTTCCTTGGTATAGGGAACACCCACCCGGCTGAGCGCCGTCAGATGCCCGGCCATGCCCTCGGGCTTCAGCTCCTTGTCGGCAAGGAACGCATAGCCGGGCATGATCGATTCCGGCACCACGGCGCGTGGATCCTTCAGATGCTGGACATGCCATTCATCCGAGTAGCGCCCACCCACGCGGGCCAGATCGGGGCCCGTGCGCTTCGATCCCCATTGGAAGGGGTGGTCGTAGACGCTTTCGGCGGCAAGGCTATAATGGCCGTAACGCTCCACCTCGTCGCGGAACGGACGGATCATCTGGCTGTGGCAGCTATAGCAGCCTTCGCGCATATAGATGTTGCGCCCGGCCAGCTCGAGCGGGGTGTAGGGGCGGACCCCTTCCACCTTCTCGATCGTGCTGTCGATCCAGAACAAGGGCGCGATCTCGACGATCCCGCCGATCGCCACCGCCACCAGCGACAACGCGCCGAGCAGGGTGACATTGCGTTCGATCCGCTTGTGGTCGAAAAATTTGGTCGCCATGTCGATCTTCCTTATTCGGCGGGCTGCGCTGCGGGCGCGAGCGGACGGTCCTTCGCGGCATCATAGGCCGGCTGGCTCATCGGGCGCTCGGCGCGCTGCTGACCACGGATCGTCTGCCAGACGTTCCACACCATCACGATCGCACCAGCCAGGTAGAGCGCACCGCCCACCGAACGGATGACGTAATAGGGGAACATGGCGGCCACGACTTCGGAGAAGGCGTAGACGAGGTAACCGTCCTGCCCATATTCGCGCCACATCAGGCCCTGGGTGATCCCGGCCACCCACATCGAGGCGGCGTAGAGGACGATGCCCAGCGTCGCGAGCCAGAAGTGCCAGTTCACCATGCGCAGCGAATAGAGGCGCTCACGGCCCCACAGGCGCGGCACGAGGAAATAGACGGCGGCAAAGCTGATCATGCCATTCCAGCCCAGTGCGCCGGCATGGACGTGGCCGACGGTCCATTCGGTATAGTGGCTCAGCGAGTTGACCGCCTTGATCGACAGCATCGGGCCCTCGAAGGTCGCCATGCCGTAGAACGCCATCGCCATCACCATCAGGCGGATGATCGGGTCGGTGCGGATCTTGTCCCATGCGCCGTTCAGCGTCATCAGGCCGTTGATCATGCCGCCCCAGCTGGGCATCCACAGGATGACCGAGAACACCATGCCCAGCGTCTGCGCCCAATCGGGCAGCGCGGTATAATGCAGGTGGTGCGGACCCGCCCAGATATAGAGGAAGATCAGCGACCAGAAGTGGATGATCGACAGCCGGTAGCTGTAGACCGGGCGTTCGGCCTGTTTCGGCACGAAATAATACATCATGGCCAGGAACGGCGTGGTCAGGAAGAACGCCACTGCATTATGGCCGTACCACCACTGGGTCAGCGCGTCCTGAACGCCGGCAAAGGCCGAATAGCTCTTCGATCCGAACAGGCTGACCGGCATCGTCAGGTTGTTCACGATGTGGAGCATCGCGATCGTGATGATGAAGCTCAGATAGAACCAGTTGGCCACATAGATATGCGGTTCCTTGCGCTTCAGCAGCGTGCCGACGAACACCACCAGATACGCCACCCAGACGATCGTCAGCCACAGGTCGACATACCATTCGGGCTCGGCATATTCGCGCGCCTCGGTGATGCCGAGGACATAGCCGGTGGCCGCCAGCACGATGAACATCTGGTAGCCCCAGAAGACGAAGCGGGCGAGCATGGGAAAGGCCAGGCGTGCCCGGCTCGTACGCTGCACGACGTAATAGCTCGACGCGATCAGGATGTTGCCACCAAAGGCGAAGATCACGGCCGAGGTGTGCAAGGGACGCAAGCGCCCGAAGGTGGTGAACTCAGATGAGAAGTTCAGCGCGGGGAAGGCCAGCTGCAGGGCGATGAACACGCCCGCCAGCAGGCCCACCACGCACCAGAAAACCGTGGCCAGAACGCCCCAGCGCGTGGGGTCGTCGTCATATTCGCCTTCATTGGCGGGCATCTTCAATATGCCGCGCGCCATGGCCGAATAATCGGCGCGGCTCATGCCGATCCACATGGCAACGATCGCGGCCAGCGCCACGATCGTCATGTGCACGGCAAAGCCGGTATCGGCCGATAATGCTATACCGACGATCGCGAACAGCACGACGGCCATCCACCCCCCGGTCCTCATCAGCAAGCTGTGCATTGTCTGCGTTTCCTTGTTGGGACGTTTCTGTTTTTCAATGGGTCGCCGCGACGGGGCTCAGCCCGGCCAGCGCCATCAGCGCGTGCGGATCGCGAACGGAAAAGCTGGTGCGCGAAAGTACGCTGATTACCCCGTTGCGCTTCAACTGGCTGATCTGGCGGCTCACCGTCTCGATCGTCAGCCCGGCCAGCTCGGCCATCTGGCCGCGGCTCAGCGGAAAGGGGTAGCAGCCACCGGCTTCCAGATCGGCACCGGCGAAATCGAGCAGCATCGTCGCCACACGCTCGGCCGCGCTCGCCTGACCCAGCATCAGCTGCCAGTGGCGAGAACGGTCCAGTTCCTGCATCGTCTTGCCCAGAAGCGCGGACGCGATTTCGGGGTGGCGGCTTGCGAACAGCGCCAGTCCCGGGCCAGAGAATTGGCAAAGCTCGGTATCGGCCAGCGCGACGATGTCATAACGCGCGCGAGCTTCGTCGATCCGGCCGACGAAACCGCCGGGGGCGACAAGGCCCAATATCTGTTCGCGGCCATCGGCGGTCGCTGCCGACAGTTTGAGCATGCCGGAAATGACGGTGGCGGCGATGTCGGTACGGTCGCCCTGCCACACCAGCGTCTGGCCCTTGCGCAAGACGCGGTGGCGGCTCAGCTGATGGAGGTCATCAAGCGCTTCGGGCGCGAGGCCGGCGCAGATCGCATCGGCGCGGGCGGGGCAGTTGGTGCAGCGGCTGGTCGCTCCGCACAAAGCCTCTTGTTTCGCCTCGGCGCGTTCCTGCGCCTTGATTGCCCCCTCGAAGTACATTGGCTCACCGCATTGCGGGATTGCGGAGCCATTACGGCGCCGCTTCTACCCTTTATCGGGCCATGCCTCTGGGAAGGGGTTCAGATATATAGGGGATAGTCCTGAGAAGCGGGTGTGACGGGCGCCGAGGCACCCGTCACTAAAGGATCAGGCGTTGCCGATCATCTCCAGAATCTGCGGCGCGTGATGCTTGTGGCAGATCAGCAGGTCGGGAAGATACGGGTCTTCGCAATTGTAAACCAGCGGCGAACCGTCGATGCGGCTGACATGCAGCCCGGCGGCAAGCGCGACGGCGGCAGGCGCGCAATTGTCCCACTCATATTGACCGCCGGTGTGGAGGTAGATGTCGGCCTCGCCGCGCACCACCGCCATCGCCTTGGCACCGGCAGACCCCATCGGCACCAGTTCGGCGCCCAGTGCTTCGGCCACCGATACGGCTTCCGCTGCCGGGCGCGTACGGCTCACCAGCATGCGCAGCGGGTCTGCCGCAGGCTGCAGCGTGCTGGGCGCATCGGCGCCGAGCACAAGGCCCAGTCCCGGCAGCGCGACGGCGCCGACGGCGGGTTCGCCGTCGATCGCCAGCGCGATGTGCACCGCCCAGTCGGTGCGCTTTTCGGAATATTCACGCGTACCGTCGAGCGGATCGACCACCCAGACGCGCGATGCCTGGCAGCGATCCAGATTGTCCTTTTCCTCTTCGGACAGGATCGCATCGTCAGGACGCTGGGCCTTCAGTGCCTCGATGATGAAGGCGTTGGCAACCTGATCGCCTGCCTTGCCCAAAGCCTTGCCCTCGAACAGCCCCGATTTCTGGAGGGTCAGCAGGATTTCTCCTGCTGCCTCTGCGATCTGGCGGGCCAGTTCATGATCGGATACGGTAACGCTCATCCAAGGATCCTTTCAACGATCAGTTCTGCGGCCTGTTCGGGGGTAAGGTTAGTGGTGTCGATGCGGATTTCGGGGTTTTCGGGGGCTTCATAGGGGCTGTCGATGCCGGTGAAGTTCTTGAGTTCACCGGAACGCGCCTTTTTGTACAGCCCCTTGACGTCGCGCGCCTCGGCCTCGGCGAGCGGGGTGTCGATATGGACCTCGATGAACTCGCCGGCTTCGATCATCTCGCGCACGAGGCGGCGCTCGGAGCGGAAGGGCGAGATGAACGCGCTGAGCACGATCAGCCCGGCATCGGCCATCAGCTTGGCGACCTCGCCGACGCGGCGGATATTCTCGACGCGGTCGGCATCGGTGAAGCCGAGATCCTTGTTGAGCCCGTGGCGGACATTGTCGCCGTCGAGCAGATAGCTGTGGCGGTTCATCCGGTGGAGCCGCTTCTGGACGAGGTTGGCGATCGTCGACTTGCCCGCACCCGACAGCCCGGTGAACCACACCACTGCGGGCTTCTGGTTCTTCAGCTTGGCATGGTCTTCGCGCGTGATGTCGATCGCCTGCCAGTGGACATTGTCGGCGCGGCGCAGCGAGAAGTGGAGCATGCCCGCCGCCACGGTCGCGTTGGTGATCTTGTCGATCAGGATGAACCCGCCCAGATCGCGGTTCTGCGCATAGGGCGCAAAGACGACGGGCTTGTCGGTCGACAGATTGGCGATGCCGATCGCGTTGAGGTCGAGCGTCTTGGCGGCGAGATGCTCGAGCGTGTTGACGTTGACCTGATATTTGGGCGCCTGCACCTGCGCGGTCACCATCTGGGTGCCGAGCTTGAGCCAGTAGCCGCGCCCGGGCAGCATTTCCTCGTCCGACATCCAGACGATCGTCGCCTCGAACTGGTCGGCGCTCTGCGGCGGGTTGTCGGCGGTCGCGATCACGTCGCCGCGCGAGCAGTCGATCTCGTCGGTCAGCGTCACCGTCACCGACTGGCCGGCAACCGCCTCGTCGAGATCGCCGTCGAGCGTGACGATCCGCGCCACGGTCGAGGTCTTGCCCGAGGGGATGACGCGGATCTTGTCGCCCGGCTTGACGGTGCCGGTCGCGATCAGCCCCGAAAAGCCGCGAAAGTCGAGATTGGGGCGGTTCACCCACTGGACGGGGAGCGCAAAGGGCTGCTGCTGGTCGCGCGTCGCATCGACCTCGACCGTCTCGAGATGGCCCATCAGCGTCGGGCCCTGATACCAGGGGGTGTTGTCCGAGGGCGCGGTGATGTTGTCGCCCTTGAAGCCCGAGATCGGCATGGCGACGAAATCGGTGATCCCGATCTCGGTCGCGAACTCGCGGTAATCCTTGACGATCGCGTCGAATACCGCGGGGTCGTAATCGACCAGGTCCATCTTGTTGACCGCGAGCACGATGTTCCGGATGCCGATCAGATGCGCCAGATAGCTGTGGCGCTTGGTCTGGGTCAGCACGCCCTTGCGCGCGTCGATCAGGATCACCGCGAGGTCGGCGGTCGAGGCGCCGGTCACCATGTTGCGGGTATATTGTTCGTGGCCGGGGGTGTCGGCGACGATGAACTTGCGCTTCTCGGTCGCGAAGAAGCGGTAGGCGACGTCGATCGTGATGCCCTGTTCGCGTTCGGCGGCGAGGCCGTCGACGAGCAGCGCGAAGTCGATCTCCTGGCCCTGCGTGCCGACGCGCTTGCTGTCGGCTTCGAGGGCGGCCAGCTGATCCTCGAAGATCATCTTGCTGTCATAGAGCAGGCGGCCGATCAGCGTCGACTTGCCGTCGTCCACCGAGCCGCAGGTGATGAAGCGCAGCAGCGACTTGGTCTGGTGCTGGGCGAGATAGGCGTCGATATCCTCGGCGATGAGGGCGTCGGCCTGATAGCTTTTGTCGGTCATTGGAAACTCCTTGGTCCCGAACGGGTCGGGCGGCCGCCCCGGGGGCGGCGCAGAGACGAAAAAGAGCGAAAGGACAGGGGTTCCGGCACGCGTCAGGCGCGGCTCAGAAATACCCCTCCTGCTTCTTCTTCTCCATGCTGGCGTCGCCGCCATCCTTGTCGATCACGCGGCCCTGGCGCTCCGAGGTCGTCGTCAGCAGCATCTCCTGGATCACCTCAGGCAGCGTCGCCGCGGTGCTTTCGACCGCGCCGGTCAGCGGGTAGCAGCCGAGCGTGCGGAAGCGGATCGAGCGCATCACCGGCTCTTCGCCGTCTTTCAGCGGAAAACGTTCGTCATCGACCATCAGCAGCATGCCGTCGCGCTCGACGGTGGGGCGCGGCGCCGAGAAATAGAGCGGCACGATCGGGATGTTGTTGAGGTGGATATACTGCCAGATGTCGAGCTCGGTCCAGTTCGAGATCGGGAAGACGCGGATGCTTTCGCCCTTGGTCTTCTTGGCATTGTACAGCCGCCACAGCTCGGGGCGCTGGTTCTTGGGGTCCCAGCGGTGGTTGGCCGAACGGAACGAGAAGACACGTTCCTTGGCGCGGCTCTTTTCCTCGTCGCGGCGCGCGCCGCCAAAGGCGACGTCGAAGCCATAATGGTCGAGCGCCTGCTTCAGCCCCTCGGTCTTCCACATATCGGTGTGGAGCGGGCCATGGTCGAACGGGTTGATCCCGCGCGCCAGCGCCTCGGGGTTCTGGTAGACGAGCAGATCCATCCCGCTCTCCGCCGCCATCCGGTCGCGAAGCGCATACATGTCCTTGAACTTCCACGTCGTGTCGACGTGCAGCAGCGGAAAGGGCGGCGGCGACGGGTAAAACGCCTTGCGCGCCAGATGCAGCATCACCGCCGAATCCTTGCCCACCGAATACAGCATCACCGGACGCTCGGCCTCCGCCACAACCTCCCGCATGATCTGGATGCTTTCCGCTTCCAGCCGCTCCAAATGGGTCAGCGACCGGCTTGCGGCCTGTGCCGCTACTTCACTCGTCAACACCAGCTACTCTCCGCCTTTGTGTTCTGTCGAAACCGGCTTAAAGCGGTCGTGATTCAAGGCACCTCCCATTTGGGATGAATACTTCGAAAGAGCCGAAAATGCTGCGCATCGACGAACAGGACATCCTCGCAAGCCTCTATGCGGGGCCGCTGGAAAGCCCGCTCTGGTCGACATTTCTGGAACGTTTGCGCCGCCGGCTCGGTGCGGTCACCTGCGCGCTATATTTCCGCCATGCCGATGCTCCGCTCAACGAATCGACCGAGTTGTACGCAGGTGCGCCTGAGTCGCTTGAGCTCCGCCAGCGCTACAATGAACGCCTCTATCGGCTCGATCCGATCCCCTATGACGTGCTTCGCCCGGGACGAGTTTACTCGCTCGCCGAATTCGTCGCCCCGGCCAATCCGGAACATGAGAAATATCTTCGCGAGTTCGTGCTGCCGGGCAAGCGCAACTGGCTGCGCGTGATGAAGATCGAGGAACCGGGCGGTTATCGCTGCTGGCTGACGATCTGGAAAGAGGGCGCTGATTTCACCGGCGGGCAGACCAACTTCATCGGTCAGCTTGCCCAGCACATCACCGTCGCGCTCCGCATCTTTGCGACGATCGACCGCTGGCAGGTAAAGGCCGGGATTGCCGGGGAGGCGGTGCGTCGGCTCAATTTCGGATGGCTCACGCTCGACGCACACGGCCATATCATCGAGATGGATCCGCATGCCGAGCATTTGCTGCGCCATAGCTCGGTGCTGCGCCAGGTGTCCGCTGGGCAATTGATGCCCGCGTCGCGCCAGGCGGACAAGGTTTTGCGCGATGCGCTGAAATCCTTCGCAAGTGATGCCGCCGCGCGTGCCAGGGCCATCCGTTTGTCGGAGGATCCATGGATCGACATCCTGCTCGTCCCCATCCGCCAGTCCGGCGTGTCGGGGGAAAGAAAGCCGATTGCGACTGCCTATATCCACGGAGACCGCGAAACCAGTGACAGCCGTATTGAACAACTGATGAGCCTCTTCGGGCTGAGCCAGGGGGAAGCGCGTCTGGCGCTTGGCATCTCGCGCGGGCAATCGATCGCCGAGGCGGCCGCCGAAATCGGGCTCACCGAGGCGACGGCGCGCAATTACTCCAAGATCGTCTACAGCAAGACGGGCGCGCGGGGGCAGGCGGACCTCGTTCGTATCATCCTGACGAGTGTCGCCATCCTCGTATAACGGCAAAGGCCCTGCCGGATTGCTCCGACAGGGCCCCCCCAGTTGCCTCGGTGATACGGTATCAGGCGGCGGCGCTGCCGACGGTGCGCCCGGCCATGCGGCCAAAGAAGGTGCAGTCCGCAAGGCTGAGTCCCGAGCTGTAACCATGGCCCCAGCGCGGCAGGCCAGACGTCGTGCGGCCCGCGGCATAAAGGCCGGGCACGGGCTGACCGCCGCGATCGAGCACTTCGCCCGTCGGCGCGGTGTTGAGACCGCCCAGCGTGAAGAACGAGAAATAGCTGGTGCTGGCATTGAGCTCGAGCGCCGCGAACGGTGCCTGATCGAGCACCTTTAGCCATTCCGCATCCTTGTTGCAGATCGGATCCTTGCCCTCTGCCGCGTGCTTGTTGAAATGGTGAACGGTGTGGCTGAGCGTGCCTTCGGACATGCCGAGTTCCTGTTCAACTTCTTCCCAGGTCTCGCCAACGGCCGCGATCTCGATCCGCGCAAGATCGAGTGGCCGATCGAAGATCTCGTTATCCACAAGCAGATAGGCCTTGTCGCCCGGCTGATCGAGGAGAGTCCGGCTGACGCGGCCATGATAGGCGTCTTCGTTGATGAACCGCTGGCCACGTTCGTTGACGAAGATCCCCTTCACCAGCGAAGCCGGCATGATCCACGGGCAGGTCGTGAAGAATTCGTCCATATGGATCGCGTCGCCGCCGGCACCCATGCCCATAAGGATGCCCGAACCGTTATCGTTCTCGCCGAGCGGGTCGTTCAGACGCAGCGTTTCGGGCGCATAGCGCCGCAGCATTTCCTGATTCATGCAGAAACCGCCAGTCGCAAGGACCACGCCTTTGCGCGCCCGCACATATTGCGGCTTGTTGTCGATCCGGACAACCAGACCGATCACGCGGCCCGAAGCGTCGGCGATCAGGCTGAGCGCGCGCGCATCGGTACGAACGTCGACGCCCAGCGCGCGAGCGCGGCCTTCGAGGATGTCGACAAGCTTGCGGCCGCCGCCCCAACCCATGAACTGGATGGTATGGCCGCGCGGTGCCGGCTTGGCTTCCTGCGAGAAGGGCCATGCCGCTTCGCTGCCCGACCACAAAAGCGTGTCGTCTTCGGCGGGTTCGATCACCTTGCCAGGAACGAAGCTGCCCTTATAGGGAACGCCCTGATCCTTCAGCCACTGATAGTGGTTGAGGCTTTCGCGCGCATAAAGGCTGACCTTGGCGGCATCCGCATCGGGACCGCCGGCCATCATCATGTATTTTTCGAAATCTTCGGTGCTGTCGGTGAAGCCCGCGGCCTGCTGGGCATCGCTGCCGCCATTGCCGCCGATATAGATTTCACCGCCCGACAGGGCAGATGCCCCGCCGCTGCCCGAGCCCGATTCAAACAGCGTGACGCTGGCACCGGCCGCAGCCGCTTCGATCGCGGCGCAGGCACCTGCCGCGCCAAATCCGATGATGGCGACATCGGTTTCGATGTCCCATCCCGGCACTTCAGCTTCGGGAAGCGGACGAATAGGCGTAATTTCAGACATCAGGGCTCAGTCCCTCTCCAGACCGATGAAACAGGAAAAGGGGAGGCCGGGGGCTGTTGCCCCTTGGCCTCCCCATATCAGGATGCGATCAGGCGCTTTCGCGCGCCTTGAGCATGTCGAGCGCGACGTCGACGATCATGTCTTCCTGACCGCCAACCATCCGGCGGCGGCCGAGTTCGACGAGGATCGCGCGTGTGTCGAGATCATAATCCGCAGCGGCCTTTTCGGCGTGACGCAGGAAGCTCGAATAGACGCCGGCATAGCCGAGCGAGAGCGTTTCGCGGTCGACGCGGACCGGGCGGTCCTGCAGCGGACGGACGAGGTCTTCGGCCGCATCCATGAGCGCGTTGACGTCGCAGCCATGGTTCCAGCCCTTGCGGTCGGCGGCAGCGATGAACACTTCAAGCGGGGCGTTGCCTGCACCTGCGCCCATGCCGGCGAGGCTTGCGTCGATGCGAACTGCGCCTTCCTGTGCCGCGACGATCGAGTTGGCGGCGCCGAGCGACAGGTTGTGGTGTGCGTGGATGCCGCGCTGCGTTTCGGGCTTGAGCACCTTGTCATAGGCACGCAGGCGATCGCGTACGCCGTCCATGTCGAGCGCGCCACCGCTGTCGGTGACGTACACGCACTGGGCGCCATAGCTTTCCATCAGCAGTGCCTGCTGGGCCAGCGTCTCGGGCTCGATCATGTGGCTCATCATGAGAAAGCCGGACACGTCCATGCCGAGATCGCGGGCGATGCCGATATGCTGCTTCGAAACGTCGGCTTCGGTGCAGTGGGTTGCGACGCGAACCGAACGCACGCCAAGGTCATAGGCGCGCTTCAGTTCCTCGACGGTGCCGACACCGGGCAGGATCAGCGTGGTGAGGACCGACTTGTTCAGCACTTCCGCTACCGCTTCGATCCACTCCCAATCGGTGTGGGCGCCGAAACCATAGTTGAAGCTTGCACCTGAAAGACCATCGCCATGCGCGACTTCGATTGCGTCGACGCCGGCATCATCCAGTGCCTTGGCGATGCTGCGGACATGGTCGAGGCCGTACATGTGGCGGATGGCATGCATGCCATCGCGCAGTGTTACGTCCTGAATGTACAGCTTGTCGGTGGTCGGATCGAACTTGCTCATTATGCCGTCTCCAGCTTGCGCGCGGCGATACGCTCGGCAAGCAGCTCCCCGGTTGCCTTGGCGGCAGCGGTCATGATGTCGAGATTGCCCGAATAGCTGGGCAGATAGTCGCCAGCGCCTTCGACTTCGAGGAAGATCGAGGTCTTGATGCCGGTGAATTCGCCCTGGCCGGGGATCTTCAGCTTGTTGTTGTCGCCGTAGCGTTCGAACTGAACCTTCTGCTTCAGACGATAGCCGGGGACGTACTTCTGCACTTCCTTCACCATCGCTTCGACCGATTCCTCGATCTTGGCTTCGTCGACGGTGTCGGACAGCGTGAACACGGTGTCGCGCATGATCATCGGCGGTTCGGCGGGGTTGAGGATGATGATCGCCTTGCCGCGCTTGGCGCCGCCGACCACTTCAATGGCCTTGGCGGTGGTGCGGGTGAACTCGTCGATATTGGCGCGCGTGCCCGGGCCTGCCGAACGCGACGAAACCGATGCGACGATCTCGGCGTAGTGGACGGGGGCGACGCGGCTTACCGCTGCCACCATCGGAATGGTCGCCTGGCCGCCGCACGTCACCATGTTGACGTTGGGCTGATCGAGGTGATCCATCATGTTGACGGGGGGGATGGTGAACGGGCCGATGGCGGCGGGCGTCAGGTCGACAACCTGCTTGCCGTCGGCGCGCAGGGCCGCGTCGTGCACCTTGTGCGCATAGGCCGAGGTGGCGTCGAACACGATGCCGATTTCGGGATAGACGGGCAGCGCCATCAGGCCTTCCAGGCCTTCATGCGTCGTCTGGACGCCGCGCTCGCGCGCCATCGCCAGGCCTTCCGAATTGGCGTCGATGCCGACAACGGCCACCAGTTCCATGTTCTGGGGATATTTGATCATCTTGATCATCAGGTCGGTGCCGATATTGCCCGAGCCGATGATCGCGGCCTTCACTTTCGCCACGTCAGTTTCTCCTAAACGAAGCGGGCGGTGCAGCGCCCGATTCCGTGCAGATCCATTTCGAATACATCACCGGCCTTGGCCGGCTCCAGCGGGACCAGCGATCCCGACAATATCACGTCTCCGGCTTCCAGCGTGACGCCATATGCGCCCAGCGTGTTGGCCAGCCATGCGACAGCCGCCGCGGGCGACCCCTGAACGGCCGAGCCATAGCCTTCGGACAGCGGCTCGCCATTCTTGGTGACCGTTACCTTCAGCGCGGGCAGGTCGTGATCGTTGGGGTTGGCGCGGGCCTCACCCAGAACGTAAACGCCGCAGCTGGCATTGTCCGCCACCGTGTCGACGATCGCGATCTTCCAGTCGTCGATGCGGCTGTCCACGATCTCGAAACAGGGCGCGATCGCTTCGGTTGCCGCGATCACGTCCGCTTCGGTCACGCCGGGGCCCTTGAGCGCGCTCTTTAGGATGAAGGCGATCTCGGCTTCGGCGCGGGGCTGGATCAGGCCGTAATCCTCGACGCTGATATCCTCGCCCGGAACGAACATCGCGTCGGTCAGGAACCCGAAATCGGGCTGGTGCACGCCCAGCATGTCCTGCACCGCTTTCGAGGTGACGCCGATCTTCTTGCCGACGACCTTCTCGCCCTCCGCCTGGCGGCGGGCGAGGAAGTCGAGCGAGATCTTGTACGCATCGTCAACCGTCAGGTTAGGATTGCGCGCGATCAGCGGCGTGAGCGTCCGGCGCTCGCGCAGTGCTGCAAACAGCTCTGCGCCATATTGCTGTGCGATATCAGTCATGCAGGAACGCAATCGAATAACGGTTGAATTCCGGGGTGCGTTCAACCTGCACCCAGTGACCAACCTTGTTGAACGTCATGAAACGCGCGTCGGGGCAGGCGGCCAGGAAGTGCTGCGCGCCCGATGCCGGGCAGAACTCGTCGTTCAGGCCCCAGAACCCGAGAATCTGCGGCTTCAGTTCGCCAAGGCGCGGTGCCAGATTGGGCGTGCGCATGCGGGCGAGCACGTCCTTGGGCTGGGTCTTGGCGACGGCGAAGCGCTCGGCGACCAGTTCGTCGGTGATCGCGCTTGCGTCATAGACGAGGTTCGAGACGAGCTTGCGCTGGTCTTCGACCGAGAATTCGGGGCTGGTGAAGTCGCCCACCATCTTCGCAATGCCGGGCATCGCGAAATAGGCTTCGCGTTCCTCGATGCAGCCCGGTGCCATCAGGATCAGCTTTTCGGCATAGCCGGGGTGATCCAGTTCCATCTGGATGGCGATGCCGCCACCCAGCGAGTTGCCGACCAGAACGGCCTTGTCCACGCCGTGTTGCTTGAGCGCGTCGTAGAGCGTGTCGGTGAACAGCTGCAGCGTATAGTCGATGCCCTCGGGCTTCGACGATGCACCATACCCAATCAGATCGGGCAGGATCACGCGGTAGCCGGCTTCGACGAACGCATCGATATTCTGCTTGAAGTTCGAAACGCCCGACGCGCCCGGGCCGCTGCCGTGGATGAAGACGACTGCGGGGCCGGAACCGGCCTCCGCAATCATGATGTCATAGCCACCCTCGACCGAATAGACCTTGGTACGAATGTCCTGCTTCATGTGTTTCGCTTCCCCGGATCAGACGAAGGTGAAGCTGGGCGCTTCGCCAGCCATGGTGCCGAGCACGTCCGAGGTGCGGTTGGCGGGGTCGTTGGCAACGTGCGCGCGCGCGGCGTTCAGATCGAGCCAGGGCTGGATGATCGCGCTCGACATATAGACGGCACGGCCGCCCAGCAGCTTCACGATATCGTCGACAAGGTCGACCATGCGGCGCACCACATTGGAAGACTGGAAGGCGAACAGCGCGCGGCGGTCCATCGGAACGGCTTCGTTGCGCTCGGCATAGTCCATCAGTTCGTTGAACGCGGCGCGGTGGGCCTGTTCCATTTCGCTGATTTCGGCGATGGCGCGGGCCAGGGCTGCGTGCAGCGCGGGATCGGCCTTCGACGCCTTGCCGGTGTTGGACGAGACGCGGCTGTTCATGATCTCGATGCCGGCCTTGATCGCGGCGCGGGCGCCACCGAAGGACGAGGTCGAAACCGAACGGATGAACAGCTGTGCCCAGGGCAGGCGATACAGCGGCGCATCATGCGCGGCCTGGCCGGGATTTTCGCACAGGAAGCCATCGACCGCGCGATGGGTGCGGTGCTCGGGAACGAACACGCGCTCGACCTCGATGTCGAAGCTGCCGGTGCCCTGCAGGCCGAACACGTCCCAGGTGCCCGGGATCACCTTATAGTCGCTGCGCGGCAGCAGGAAGGTGCGCATGTCCGGCGGACCGCCATTGGTGTCGAAGTTGATCGCGCCCAGCAGCACCCAGCCGCAGTGCGTCGAACCCGAGGAGAAGCCCCAGCGGCCCGAGAGGTAGAAGCCGCCCTCGACCTTTTCCACCTTGCCGACGGGCTGATAAGTGGACGAAATCAACATGTCCTGATCGCTGCCCCACACGTCTTCCGCAGCCTGTGGCGGGAAGAGCGCGAGTTCATAGGGGTGGCAGCCGAGCACGCCGTAGATCCAGCCGGTGGACATGCAGCCTTCGGCCAGCTGCTTCTGAATGTCGAAAAAGACATTCGGGTGCATTTCATAGCCGCCATAGCGCTTCGGCTGAAGCACGCGGAAAAAGCCTGCCTCCTTCATTTCGGCCACGGTTTCGGCCGGAACGTCACCGTTCAGCGTCGTCTGGCGAGCCCGCTGCCGAAGCGTCGGGATCATCGCGCGGGCGCGTTCGATCAGTTCTTCTGCGGTCGGCGCTTCGGCCGTTTGATTCAGGGCGGTTGCCATATGCTCTCCTCTGCATCGCCATACGCCATTTGGCGGGTTGGGGGCGATGATGTTCCCGTTTTCGTATCAAAATCTAATTTTCGCTACGCAAGCTGTCAATCTACTTCCGCAGGGTCCCTCGTCATTCGTCGCATTCGCCTGCAAGGCGTCTTCGCGCGCGGATCCGGGATTGTGAGCAATCATAGGAAATTGTGCGATGCGTATCCACAAGATTGTTGAATTACGCAAAGTGCCGTTTCATTGCGTTACGGCATCGCTAACACCCGGCGATTGGCAGATATCCGGACGACTTTGGGAAATGCTCGAATTTCGATGGCGTGGTGATTCGCGGTCTGTAGCGCGGCCGGTGTTTGAAGCTACAATATGCGTAGCGCATTGGTTGTTTTGATACGTAAAGCGCTTGAATTGATCCCGAGGCGTCGGTAGCGTCGCGGCAACGCAATCAAGTGAAATTCAAATAGGGGATGTTGCAAAATGGCGATTCGGTCTCTCGCATATGTCGTACTCGACACGGCGGATGTGGAAGCGTGGCGCTCCTACGGGGAAAATGTGCTCGGTCTTCAGGCTTCGGATCATCCCGAAGGGATTCGTCTGCGTATGGACGAGCGGCCCTTCCGCTTCCTCGTTCGCAAGTCGGACAAGGAACAGTTCCACGCCGCCGGCCTCGTCTATCCGGACAAGGCGGCCTATGAGCGCGGGCTTGAAGGGCTGCGCAAGGCCGGCGTCGCGCTGGAACCCGCCAGCGCGGAAGAGGCCAAGGATCGCCTCGTCGTCGAATTCGTCCGCTGCGTCGATCCTTCGGGCAATCGCCTCGAAATCGGTTGGGGCCGCGTGATCGACGGCAATCCCTTTGTCTCGCCCGCAGGCGTTTCGGGCTTCGTCACCGGTGAAATGGGCCTTGGCCACGTCGTGTTCCCGGCGCTCAAGCTCGAAGAAACGCGCGCCTTCTACATCGATCAGCTCGGCTTCGGCGATACGGATTTCATGCGCGCCTATCTGCAGGGCGGCGGCCCCGAAGATCCGGGCATCGGCATGTACTTCCTCCACTGCGATAACCCGCGCCACCACACCGTCGCGCTCGGCGAATTCCCGGTTCCGTCGGGGCTTATCCACATGATGCTCGAAGTGCCGACGCTCGACGATGTCGGCCAGGCGCTCGACCGTGCGATCGCAGCCGGCGTCCATATCTCGTCCAGCCTGGGCAAGCACATGAACGACAAGATGGTCAGCTTCTACATGCGCACGCCCTCGGGCTTCGACATCGAATATGGTTTCGGCGGCATCCAGCCCGACTGGAAGACCTTCACGCCGACGATCAGCGTCAAGGAAGACGAATGGGGCCATCGCTGGGATTTCGGTTGATCGGCAACACGGCGATAATAGGGGAGAGCTAATATGCCCACGCATGACGAAATGGTTCGCGTCGTCGAACGCTATGTTGAAGCGTTCGACCATAATGACCCCGAGATGGTGGTTGCGCTGTTCGCCGCTGACGGCACAGTGGAAGACCCCGTGGGCACGCCCGCGCACAAGGGGACCGAGGCCATCCGCGCGTTCTACACGCGCTCGATGAAGTCGACCCCCAAGCTGACGCTGGAAGGGCCGGTGCGGACCGCCGCTGACTTTGCTGCATTCGCCTTTTCGGTGCGGCTGAACTTTGGCGGGGAAAAGAAAATCGACGTGATCGACACGTTCCGGTTCAACGAAGAGGGCAAGGTCGTCGAAATGCGCGCCTATTTCAGCCCTCAGAATATGCAAGGATTTGACTGATCATGACCATGCGTGAAGCCGCCATCATCTCGACCGCGCGCACCGGCGTGGGCAAGGCCTATCGCGGTGCGTTCAACGACACCGAGGCACCGGTTCTTGCTGCCCATGTCGTCAACGCGGCGCTCGACCGCGCGGGCATCGACCCGGCACGTGTCGATGATGTCTATCTGGGCGTCGGCAACCACTGGAACACCCAGAGCTACAATCTGGGCCGTCTGGCGGTGCACGGTTCGAAGCTGCCCGACAGCGTCGGCGGCTTCACGCTTGATCGCAAATGCTCCTCGGGTCTCAACGCGCTCGCGCTCGCGGCCCGCGGCATCATGTGCAACGAAATCGACGTTGCGGTCGCAGGCGGCATGGAAAGCATCTCGCTGACCATCAACAAGCACGCGCCCCAGTTCCGCAACCGTTCGGAATTCATCAAGGCCGCCGATCCGCACGCCTACATGCTGATGATCGAAACCGCCGAAATCGTCGCCGAACGCTACGGCGTGACGCGTGAGGAGCAGGACGCCTTCTCCGCACTCAGCCAGCAGCGTGCAGGCGCGGCGCAGGCCGCCGGCAAGTTCGCCGACGAAATCGTGCCGATCACGGTCAACAAGGCGCTGTTCGACAAGGAAGGCAACGAAACCGGCAAGGAAGAAGTTACGCTCGATCGTGACGAGGGCGTGCGCGGCGATACCACTGCGGAAAAGCTCGCCGCACTCAAGCCGGTGTTCAAGGACGGCATGGTCATCAAGGAAGGCAAGCATGTGACGGCGGGCAACGCCTCGCAGTTGTCGGACGGCGCCTCGGCGCAGGTCGTGATGGACCGTGCAACCGCCGAGAAGGAAGGCCTGCCCATCCTCGGTCTCTATCGCGGTTTCCAGGTTGCCGGCTGCAAGGCAGAGGAAATGGGCATTGGTCCGATCTTCGCCATCCCCAAGCTGCTAGATCGTCACGGCCTCAAGATTGACGATATCGGCCTGTGGGAAATCAACGAAGCCTTTGCCAGCCAGGCGGTCTATTGCCAGAAGCATCTCGGCATCGACCCCGACAAGCTCAACGTCAACGGCGGCGGCATCGCCATCGGTCACCCCTTCGGCATGACCGGTTCGCGTCTCGTCGGCCACGCGCTGATCGAAGGCAAGCGCCGCGGCGTGAAGTATGTCGTCGTCTCGATGTGCGTCGCAGGCGGCATGGGCGCAGCGGGTCTGTTCGAAGTCGTCTGATCCAGTTCTGACTGGGGGGTAAAGAAAAGGGGCGGCCTCGCGGTCGCCCCTTTTTTGTGTCTTGCCTATAGGCCGTAATTGGTGCCGCGGTCGTTCCCTACGCCCGTCGGCACCTTCACCCGCTATGCGTTCACGCGCATCGCATGGCGGGCGGCAAGCCAGCCAAAGGTCATCGCAGGGCCCAGCGTCGCGCCGGCGCCCGGATAGGTCCGGCCCATCGCGGCGGCGGAGACATTGCCGATCGCATAGAGGCCATCCACGGGCAGGCCGTTTTCGTCCAGAACCCGGCCGTCATTGTCGGTAACCAGCCCGCCATTCGTCCCCAGATCGCATGGATAGATCGGAATGGCATAGAATGGGCCGTGCGCGATGGGCGCCAGCGTCGGGTTAGGGGACACCGAGGCATCACCATAATGGCGATCATAGGAGGAGGAGCCGCGCCCGAAATCGGGGTCCTCGCCCTTGCGGGCATTGGCGTTGAACCGCTCGACGGTCGTTGCAAACTGTGCCGGATCGACGTTCATCTGCTTGGCGAGGCCTTCGAGCGTGTCCGCCTTTTTCAGGATCGCGCGCATCGCTGCGGGGAGGCGGCTGTCGGCCGAAGGCTTGCCCGCCATCATCAGGCCCACTGCATATTTTCCGCGATAGCGCGCGTCGAATACGAACCAGCTCGGGCGCGTCCCCGCATCGGGCTGGTCACAGCGCAGCATCTCGCCGCCCGCGACGTGATAAGAGGCGGCCTCGTTCATGTAGCGTTTGCCCGCCTGATTGATGATGATCGAGGAGGGGAGGGCGCGTTCGACGAACATGATGCGTGCGCGGTCTTCGCCTTCGAGAACGAAGCCGGGGCCCCACCAGGCGGAATCGAGCGCCGCAGTGGCGGCGCCGACCGCACGGCCGGCGATCAGCCCGTCGCCTGTGTTGGTGGGCACGCCGGCACTCCATTCCGCGCGCGTGGCGGGGGTGTTTTCGCGGCGCAGCGCCTCGTTATGATCGAATCCGCCGCTCGCCAGGACCACGCCTTTGCGCGCCTTGACGGTGATGCGCTGGCCGTCGCGCTCGACGATCGCGCCCGTGATCCGACCATTTTCGGTGACAAGCTCCTTCATCGGCGAGCTAAGCCAGATCGGAACTCCCTTATGGTCGAGCGACAGTTTGAGGCGGCCGATCAGCGCGTTGCCGCCGGTCAGGCGCCGCGAGCGCTTGGTTTTCAGCCGCCACGGCAGATCGAAGATATATTTGAGCATCAGCTTGAACAGCAGCGGCTTGGCACCCGGGCTCATCGTCAGCAGCAGCTTGGCTTCGGGCATCGTCCAGGTGAAGCGCCCAAAGGTCAGCGTGAGCGGATGGGGCGGTTCCATCTTCCAGAAATCCTCGCCCAGTTCATTGGCGTTGAGCGGGATGGGATCATGCGTACGCCAGCCGTCGCGCGCGCCCGCCACGTCCATGTGATAATCGGAATAGGCATAGGCGGTGTAGCGAACGTCCGAATGCTCTTCGAGATAGCTGAGCATGCGGTGCGCATTGTCGACATAGGTGCGCAGCTTGTCCTCGGGCACATCGTCCCCGATCAGCGCCTTGATATAGCCGAGCGCGGCTTGAGGATCGTCGGCATGGCCCTTGGCGCGCGCATCGGCGCTGTTGGGGATCCAGATGCCGCCGCCAGAAGTGGCGGAGGTGCCACCGTAGCGATCGCTCTTCTCGACGACGAGAACATCTGCACCGGCATCGGCGGCGGTGAAGGCGGCGGTCAGCGCACCTGCGCCCGAACCGATCACCAGAATATCGACTTCATGTACCGAATTCACGGCCTTGCCCGCTCCTTTATTGTGCCGAATTTTACTTTCAGCATTCTGTTTGCTCGTATTCTTTGCCTTGTTGCATGCGAAATGCGCGGTGAAAAGAGAATAGTTATGCGCAAATCATGGATTGCGGCCGATTTGCCTGCAAGTTATTGACAGTCATGTTACGCTGGGGTCAGTGGAGCCTGATTTCGCCGGAACGCGTTTTTGCGCATGTGCGGCGCATTGTAGAGAACTGGGAGTGATGCGTTGCGAACCGAAGGAAAAGGTGAGCGTCGCGCCCGTGGGCGTGCCGCCAGCAATGGGGATGATACGGTCTTCATTCTCGATGAAGTGGATGAACAGATCATCGCGGCGCTTCGGCAAAATGGTCGTGTCGCCAACCGCGATCTCGCGCGCGATATGGGGGTGAACGAGGCCACGGTGCGCACGCGCCTGCGCCGGCTTGAAGAAGCGAACATGCTGCGCGTCGTCGCGATGCGCGATCTGCGCGCGATGGGATTTGAGTATCTCGCGCCGGTGGGTGTTCAGGTGAAAGGGCGTTCGGCGGCCGATGTCGGCGCCGATATCGGTAAGCTCGACCGTGTCATCACGGTCAATATCGCCATCGGTACGCATGATCTGGAAATTCAGGTCGTTGCCGAAACGCTCGAGGAAATTCAGCACCTCCTCACCAACGTCATTCCCAAGATCCCGGGCGTCGAGCGGCTGTTTCCCAGCCTTGCGCTCAAGGTCCACAAATATAACCATGAATGGGCCCCGCTATGAGCCGCATCAGCCTGGACGAACTCGATCACCGCATCATCGAACGCCTGGGCAACGATGCCCGCGTTTCCAACCGCGAAATCGGCCGTGAATTCGGCCTGACAGAAGGCACGATCCGCTCGCGCCTCAAAAGACTGCTCGACAACAAGGTCATCCGCGTCGCCGCCGTCACCAATGCCAAGCGGCTGCGCAACCCCATCCTCGCCTATCTCTGGATCGAGGCCGATACCGCTAACGATATCGAAAAGATCGCCGAAAATCTGGCGCGGCTTCCCGAAATCGCCTTTGTCGCTACCACGCTCGGCCGGGCGGACGTTCTGGCGATGACGCTTGTCGAAAACGGCAATGAACTCACCGATTTCCTGCATCAGACGATCGACAAGATCGCGGGCGTGCGCCGGGTCAACTACAGCCTGGGCCAGAATTTCATCAAGCACGACTATCGCTGGTGCGCGCTGGTTGAATGATCCGCCGGCCCGGCGATTGACCATATAAAGAAAAGGCGCCGGGGTCTCCCTCGGCGCCTTTTTTGGTTTTGTTGGTATCGAGGCTTCAGCCTGCAGCTACCCAAGCACCCTTGATACCGTCTTCGGCCAGCGTGCCGTCTACAATCGCGCGCGGGATCGAGCGCGAATAGCAGATGCGCCAGCCATCGGCGGTCTTGCGGTAGCGGTCTTCATAGAAGTTCGCGAGCATGCGGAAGCTGCCTGCGCGCGGGTCGTAGGTCGCAAAGCCCAGATTCCAGCGGCCGCTCGCGTCGTCGCCATTCACCTCGATCTCGCCATTATGGCCGTGATGGACATCGACGATGGGCGTGGTCGCTGCCATCTGAGTGAAGATGCCGATCAGGCCATCCAGATCGAACTGGCCGATCGGCGGAAAGTCGATCACCGCGTCTTCGGTGAAGCAGGCGCGGATCGCGTCGACGTCCTTGGCGTCGCACGAATTGAGGTAGCGTGCCTTGAGCTTGCGAATGTCGCTTTCGGCCTCGAGCCGGGCGATACGCGTTTCAAGATCAGTCATTGAGCTGGATAACCTTTGTTTCGGGGACGGGGTGGTCGGTCGCGCCGGTCCAGCGCAGTAGCATCGTGCCCTGATGGTGTCCGGCCGTATCGATCCAGTTGCCGAAACCGGGATCGCGGTCGGCGATGACGAGCGTCACCGTGCCATCGGCGTTGGGCTTGGCGCTGTGCGAATTGGCATGGATGCGGTGGTGCCGGTAGTCCAGCGATTCCATCCAGTAATTGTCGAGCTGGAAGTTCCACAGGCTGCATTCGGGAATGCGCGTGTCGATCTGCAGCGCCTCGCCCGGCTTCAGTTCCCACCAGCCATGGAGGTAGAAGATCGTGGGATCGCCGCCCGCCTTGAAGAACATCGACTGGTCGACGGTGTTCAGCGCGTTGCGGTTGTTCGCGCGGAACATCTCGGTCCAGTTGACGAAGGTCTTGGCGGTGCCCGTCACGAAACCCGTCACGCGCTGCAATGCCTGTTCCAGCGCCTCGCCGGTGAGCGGTGCGGGATAGGCGGGGCCGTCGATCGATTCGACCTTCACAGTCGCCGGGGTTTCGTTGGCGCGGTCAAGGAAGGTCTGGCGTACGAGCAGCATCGTGCTGTCATCGGCCAGCTTCAGCCAGTTGCCGTCCACCTTGTCCTGGCTGACGATGATCTCGAAGCTGCCATCGGGGCCATACGCCATGTCGGCGGAATCGAGCTCGCCGGTCGATGCCATGGTGCCATCCACGGCATAGCGGTTGGCCTTGGTGCCAAAGCTCAGCACCGGTACGGTGCCGCGCGTGCCGGTGATGCGATAGCGCCGCGATCCCGAAATCGACGCATTCATGTAGATATTGTCGGGATTGTCGGCGCCGATCTTCGCGGTCTCGTGGCTCGCGGCATAGAAGGCGGGGAAGTCGGGGTCCGCATTTTCGAGCTGCATGTCGAGCGCGATGCGGAGCAGGCGGGTCAGATAGCGATAGCCTTCCGCCTGGTCGATCGGGTTGCGGGCGGCTTCGGCGCCGCTCACGATCTCCCCGGCGGCTTCAAGCCGCCGGCAGAAATCGCGCCACATTTCGGGCGTGAACATGATTATCCCTTCCGGCTCAGGGAGCCATATACTGGCCGCCGTTGACGTCGAGCGTCGCGCCGGTGACCATCGATGAGTAATCGGAAACGAAGAACAGAACGCTCTTGGCGCACTCTGCTTCGGGCGGGATCACGCCGAGCGGGATGCGGTCGGTGATCTCGGCGATCACGTCTTCGCGCTTGTCGCCACCCGCCACGCGGCGATCGACAAAGTCGTAAACCGGCTTGCCGCCGATCCAGCCCATGCGGGTTGCGTTGACGCGGACGTTGAAGCGGCCGAAATCCTTAGCCATGTGCTTCATCATCGTCGTCATGCCGCCCTTGCCGGTGGCATAGCCGCCTTCACCCGGGAACGGATTGACCGACGACATGGTGGAAACATTGATGATCGCGCCGCCGCCGGCATCCTTCATCGCGGGCAGAACGGCCTGCGACATGCGCAGCGCGCCGAGGCAGTTGATATCGAACACGCGGGCCCAATCCTCTGGATCCGCCTCATCCACCGTCACCCATGCGCCGTGGGTATAGGCGGTGTTGACCAGCCCGTCGATCCTGCCGAATGCATCGACCGTGGCCTTGGCCAGCGCTTCGCACTGATCCTTGCTGGCGATGTCGGTCGAGACCGCGATCGCCTGACCGCCGGCGGCGCGAATTTCATCCGCCACTTCGTCGATGAACGCCTGGTTGCGGGCGCCCAGCGCCACTTTGGCGCCTTCTGCGGCGGCCACGCGGGCCATGGCCTGGCCCATGCCGGGGCCGACGCCGCTGATGACGACGACCTTATCCTTAAGCAGCATGCTGATGTTCCTCTCCTGCGTAAATCTGGTTGAGTGCCGGGTCGATCGCATTGTCGCTGACCGGGCAATAGGTGCCCGACGGGCCGTACATTACCGCCACGCAGCGGTTGCACGCCGTGCAGCCCGATGTTGTGGACGCGCCCGTCTGCCACTTGTTGATGAGTTCGGGATCGTGGATCAGCGCGCGGGCGATGGTGACCGCCTCGAAACCCTGATCCATCGCCTGCTGCGCGGACGCCATGGATTGCACCCCGCCAAGATAGGACAGTTTCATTGGGCTGCCTGCCAGCGCCGCCTTCAGCTTCAGCGCGTGATCCATCAGATAATTTTCGCGGAACGGCGGCAGCTTTGGCACACTGCGCTTGATCACCGCGAACTGCAACTTGGCCATCAGCGTGCCCTGCATCGCGGCCAGTTCGTCATAGGGCAGCGCGCTGCCGAACATCGCCCAGGTGCTCTCGATATTGCGGCCGTTGGAAAGGATCAGCATGTCGGCGCCAGCCTTTTCCAGCGCGCGCGCGGTCACGATCGCGTCGTCCACCGTCGCGCCCTTGGGAACGCCGTCGGTCAGGTTGATCTTGGCCAGCACCGCCAGCCGGTCGCCCACCGCCTGCTTCACGGCCGCAAGAACTTCGGCCGGGAAGCGCACGCGGTTCTCCGCCGAGCCGCCATAGGCATCCTTGCGGAAATTGGAGAGCGGGGAGATGAACTGGTTGAGCAGATAACCATGGCCCATGTGCAACTCGACCGCGTCGAAGCCGGCTTCGGCGCACAGTCGAGCCGCCTCGGCGAATTCACCGATCACCATGTCCATGTCGGCGCGGGTCATCTCGCGCTGGAAGAAACGGCCTTTCAGTACGCCCATCTTGTCGAGGCCGCCCGATGCCGACATGCAGCGCGAGGTCGACAGATCGTCGATCTGGCAAAAGCTGCCGCCATGGGTGATCTGGGCCGATGCCTTGGCGCCTTCGGCGTGGATGGCGTCGGTGATCACCTTGTAATGCTTGGCGCTTTCCGGCGTCATCGTGCCCTGGCTGGGCAGTGTGCGGCCATCCTTCGATACGGCGATATAGGCCAGCGTGGTCATGCCCACGCCGCCGCGGGCATAGGCCGCGTGGAAATCACGCAGCGCCAGCGTCGGGAACATGTCCTTGTTCTTCGTCTCGTTCGCACCCGAACGGATGAAGCGGTTCCTGAGGGTGATCGGTCCGATCTGAACCGGGCTGAAAAGGTCGGTCATGCTTTCTCCGGGATATGATCGCTGGGCAGGTCTTTGGTCCAGGCGTCGGCCTCGCTGCGCTTGGCGATGCGCCAGCCATTGCCGGTGCGGACCAGTTCGTCGACATAGGTGGCGCCGACAAAGAAGATATGCCCTTCGGGCTTTGCCATCTGCATGGGGTTGAACAGCATAGTGCGGGCAGTGGCGCGGTCGCCCTCCACCTTCACCAGCGGCATCCCGATCAGATGCTGGGTTACCGGAAATTGCGCCAGCGCCTTTTTCAGCCAGGGCTTGATCTTGGCATAATCGCCGATCTCGCCGCCGGTTACGCTGTAGTCGAATTGCGCGTCGGGGGTGAAAACATGGTCGAGTGCGTCGAAATCCTTGGCATCGATCGCAAAGACATAGGTCGCAAGGAGTTGCTGGATAGCAACGATATCGGATGCGACTTCGTTCATCATGCGTCTCCTTGCAGCATGGTGATAATCCGCTTCTTCATTGGCTCCACCCAATCGCGTTTCAGCGACGGATGAAGCAACCCGGCGGCATCCAGCTCGTCACACAGGTGCATCTGGTGCGCGATGTCGAATAGATCCATTTGGGAGGAGAATTTTCCGTCTCCTCCATAGGTTATGATCGACACGCCGGTGGTTTCGTAATGGCTGCCGTCGGGGCGCTTGCCCGGGCCGCGGTTCACCCATTCGCTGATGATGAGATTCCCGTTGATCGCCCAGCGCAGGATCGGAAAACTCCATCCCTGCCACCCCGAGCCGACATCCATGTCGCGGCCATAATGGGTCTTGCGGATCGCCTCGCGCCCTTCGGCCCGAACGAGCATCGCCCCGCCATAGGGGCATTCGTACACGCAATCCTCGTGATAGAATTCGTCGGCGATCCACGACCAGCTGTTGCGCTTTTCCGCCTCGGCAAAGGCGTCGCGAAGGCCGCTGATCGCGGCCTCCACTTCTTCCCGGGGATGGGGCATGGCTGCCTCCTCAGTCGAAATTGGCCTGTCCACCGTCGAGCGGAATCGTCGCGCCCGTCAGATAGGAAAGGTCGCTGCCGCACAGCGCGGCCACGGCATTGCCGATATCTTCCTCGCACTCGCCCACCCGGCGCAGCGGGATCGTACGGAAAAAGGCCTCGGCCTCTTCCGGGTTGGTCTCGATCCAGTGCTTCAGCCCCGGCGACTTGGCGTGCGGTGCGATGGTGAGCGCACGGATATTGTCGATGCCCCATTCGGCGGCCGCTGCCCGGGTGAGCGAGCGGATCGCCTGCTTTACCGCCGCATAGGCGCCGTAATTGGTCATGTCCCAGCGTACCGCCGCCGAGCTGGCGAGGTTGATGATCGTGCCACCACCGCGCGCTACCATGTGCGGATAGCACGCCTTCATGAAGCGCATCGTGGCAAGCGGGCCGGATTCGAAACCAGCCTGGAACGCATCGTCGGTCACCTTCAGCAGCGGACCGAGCGGCACTTCCTGTGCGTTGTTGACGAGGATGTCGATGCCACTGAAGCGTTCGGCCACGGCCGCTGCGGTCGCGGTGATCGCGTCGCCGTCCTTGATGTCGCACTGGAATGCGGCGGCGTCGGGGCCGAGATCGGCGGCCACTTCCTCGACCTTCGAAAGCGTGCGGCCGACAAGCGCGAGCTTTGCACCGCGCTTGGCAAGTGCGGTCGCGATGCCGCGGCCGACGCCCTGTCCAGCACCCGTTACGATGGCGACTTTGCCGGCGAGTTCGTTGTTCATGCGTTCATTCCTTTGGGCGCGCCGGGCAGCACCGGCTGGTAATATCCGGCAGACCAGCCGCCATCGACGGCGATTTCGGCGCCGGAGATGTAGCTTGCGTCGTCAGAGGCGACGAACAGCGTGGCATTGGCGATTTCCTCGGGCTCGCCGATCCGCTGCAGCGGCACCATGGTGTAATCCTTGTTGAGCGCGTCGCCGGTCAGGCCGGCGGGGTTGCCCATCATCGTGTTCACACCGCCGGGGTGGATCGTGCAGACGCGGATGCCACGCGCGCCAAGTTCATAGGCCAGCGACTTGGACAGGCCACGCACCGCCCATTTGCTGGCGGTATAGGCGGTCAGGCCGTTGCAGCCGCGCAGGCCATCGACCGAAGAGATATTGACGATCACGCCCTTGCCAGCTTGGGTCATCACCCGCGCAGCATGCTTGGCGCCCATCATCGTGCCGATCACGTTGATCGAAAGCACGCGCTCGACATCGGCTGCGGGCATATCCTCGATCGCCGAAAAATGGACGACGGCGGCGTTGTTGACGAGGATGTCGAGCTTGCCGAACCGCGCGACCGTATCGGTCACCACCTTGTCCCACTCTGCTTCGTCGCGCACGTCGAGTTTCATGAACACGGCGTCACCGCCGATTTCGGCTGCGGTCTGCTGCCCGGCTTCTTCAAGGATGTCGCACAGGACAACCTTGGCGCCTTCCTTGGCGAACAGGCGGGCGGTTGCCGCGCCCATGCCCTGGGCGGCGCCGGTCACGATCGCGACCTTGTTTTCCAGTCTTGCCATTATTCGTCTCCCCAACGGTTCTGGGGGAGGCTTGGGCCCTGAGGCCATGCCGCGATGCGCGCCACGCGGCGTTCATGCATAGGCGCATATCGCGCGTCGCATTTGCGCATCTGGCAACCCTCTCCCGCCGAAATCATGTCGTTTTTATTGCATTTTGCGTTGTAAACAGTGCTGTTAACATCGCATTTCGACAGTCATTCCATAAAATATCTTGGCCGACAAGGGGCGAAAAAGGCGGGGCGGATGCGCCGTGCGATCCGCCCCCGTTATTGTTCAGGCTGCTACCGTATCCTCGACGTTCAGCGCCTTGCGCAGTGCGCGGGCGGCGCTGCCCACCGCCTGATCGGCCTGCGGCAGCATGCTCAGCATGCTGGCGAAGCCGTGGAGCACGCCGGGCACCGCAATATGCTCGACGGGAACGCCCGCCGCCTGCAGCGCTTCGGCATAGGCGACGCCCTCGTCGCGCAGCACGTCGAGTTCGGCGGTGAAGACGGTTGCGGGCGGCAGACCGGCCAGCGTCTCGGCCTTGATCGGCGCGGCAAGCGCATCGGCCTTGGCGTTCGCATCGCCCAGATACTGTTCCCAGAACCACTGCATCATATGCCCGGTCAGCATGTAGCCGGTTGCATTCTCGATATAGGATGTGCGCGTGAAGTCGTTGTCGATCACGGGGTAATAGAGCAGTTGATGGCGGATGGTCGGCCCGCCGCGATCACGCACGGCCAGCGCCAGCGCCGCTGCAAGGTTGCCGCCGGCGCTGTCGCCGCCAACCGCCAGCCGGTCGGCATCGATGCCCAGCGATCCCGCCTCGGCCACGATGCTCGACAGCGCGGCATGGATGAGGTCGAGCGCGACCGGATAGCGATGCTCGGGCGACAGCGGATAGGCGACCGAAATCACTGCGATCTCGGCGGCATCGGCCAGTGCGCGGCACAGCGCGTCATGCGTGCCGATCGTTCCGCCGACCCAGCCGCCGCCATGGTAGAAGACGAGCACGGGAAGCACGGTGCCCGGCTTCGGGTGATAAAGGCGCATGTCGGCCGGCCCCTTGTCGGTGGCGAGCGTAACGTCGCGCACCTCGGCCACATCGGCCTTGGGAATGGGCATTGGCTGTTCGTCGGCGGCGCGGATCGCGGCGGGATCATAAGGCGGCTGCATCTGCGGCATGCTGTTCAGCACATCGAGCAGTGGAACGAGCGCGGGATCTACAGGCATTGGCAAACTCCTTCGGGTTGTGAGATGGGACAATCATGAAGACACATGAGAGGGTGCGCGACATCGAAGCCTTTTCGGCGGTTCTGTCGGCGTTGTACGGCGGGCTGCTGGGCGCTGCGCCGTGGGAGGATTTTCTGCGCGGGCTCGTTGCATGGGTGGACGGCACCTATGCGACGCTGATTCTGACGGCGCCGAACACGGGCAAGCCCGGCACGATCGTGACGCCGGATGCGCCGCCCGAAACCACCGAGGATTACGCCGAAAGCTTTTTCGCGACCGATCCGTTCCGGGGCTTGCCAGAGGGCAAGGTCCAGTCCTTTTCCGAATTCGTCCGGGGCGAGCCCAGCGAAATCTGGCGCGATTTCCTTGAGGCGACCGGCGGGGAGCAGATTCTCGGCGTCGATCTGCGTTTCGACAGCGGGTTCGAGGCGCGCCTGCGCGTGACCCAGGATCGCAGCCGTCCCGATTTCGGACCCGAGCACAAACAGGCGGTCCAGGCACTCGTTCCGCATCTGCGGCACGCGATCTCGTTGTTCGAGCGTCTCCAGTCCTCGGGCGCCGAACACGGCGTCTATCACGGTGTCGTCGAACAGCTTGGGCTCGGTGCGATCATCCTCGATCATGACGGCAAGCTGGTGCGCGCCAATGCGGTGGCCGAACGCCTTATCGCCGAGCAGGACGGGCTTGGCCTTGCATCCGGGCGCCTGCGGATCACCGCCCGTGCTGAACAGCAGCTGGTCGATCGGATGCTGCGCGAATTGCGCGGCGCCGAAACGCCCGAAACGCTCCCGCTGCAGCGTTTCCGTATCGAACGCCCCTCGGGCCGGCGCGATCTGAGCGCGGTTGCCAAGCCGATCACGGCACCCGCCTTTTTGCGGAGCGGCAAGGGGGCGGCGCTTGCGCTGTTCATCAGCGATCCGGGGCAGGGGGCGAGCCCCGATCCCGAGGCGATCCGCGATCTGTTCCAGCTGACCCGGATGGAGGCGCTTCTTGCCGCCGCGCTTGCGGGCGGGGCCTCGCTGGTCGATGCGGCGGACAAGCTCGGCATTGCGCATAATACCGCGCGTTCGCACCTGCGCTCGATCTTCGCCAAAACGGGCGCGCGGCGTCAGTCGCAGCTGGTGCACCTGCTCCATGCGGGCATTCCCGAGCTGGGCAGCGGCCCGGCAGTGTGACGGCGCACTTTGCGTATCATTGCTGTTGAGGAAGTGGCTATTTCGATATAGCTCTGCATTCAAACTAATCAAATGCAGAGGAGAGCCGTGTTGTCCACCGTTGATCGCGTTCCCGATCGGGAAGAGCTTGTTAGGCGCGCCATCGAACAGACCGGGCTGAGCGATTTCGGCGATACGTGGTTTTTCGCGAATATCGATGCGCTCATTCCGATCTTCAATTCCGAATCGCGCCTCAGCCCCGCTGGCGTTCAGGGCGCGGCCGGAATGATCGTCAACGGCCTGGTAAACCGCCTGCGCCATGTTGAGCTGATCAAGCAAAACCCCGAGATTCTCGATGAAGAGATCGAGGTTGCGGCCGTCGTCGTCGGCCTGCCGCGCACCGGCAGCACCATGCTCCACCGCCTGCTCGCCTCGGCTCCGGGCATGACCGGCACGCGCTGGTTCGAAACCCAGAACTACTCGCCCTTCCCGGGTGAAGAACGCGGCAATCCCGAAGGCCGCCGCGACGCCGCCAAGGGCATTCTCGATTATATGCTCGCCACCATCCCGGATCTGATGTCGATCCATCCGATGAGCATCGATCAGCCCGACGAAGAGCTCATCATCCTCGGCCAGCTTTATTCCAGCACGATGATCGAGGGCACCTATTACGTCCCCGGCTATGCGCGCTGGCTGATGCAGAATGATCGCATCCAGTGCTACCGCGATCTGAAGCAGATCCTGCAATCGCTCCAGTGGCAGGATCCGTCGCGCAAGGGCGCCAAGTGGGTGCTCAAGACCCCGGGCCATCTGATGGCGCTCGACGGCGTGCTCGAGGTGTTCCCCGATGCCAAGATCGTCATGACGCACCGTGATCCGGTGGCCACCGTGCCCAGCTATTGCAGCATGGAATACAGCCTCTACCAGATGGGCTCGGACAGCGTCGATCGGAAGAGCGTCGCCGATTTCTGGGTGGGGCGCCTCGCCGAGCTGCTCAACAGCTTCATGGATGTGCGCGAAAAGGTCGGCGGCAAGAATTTCGTCGATGTCCGCTACAAGGATCTGCTCACCGATCCGATCGGACAGGGCACGCGCGTTCTCGAAGCCGCAGGCATCACCGTCACCGATTCGGTGCGTGACGGTATGTCCGAATGGATCGAGGCCAATAAGCGTGAGGATCGCGCACCCCATAAATACACGCTGGAAGATTTCGGTCTCGAGCAGGAAGCGATCGAGGGGCTCTTCACCCGTTATCGCAAGGCCTTTCTCGACGCCTGATTGATCATGCTCCGAAGTGCCGGGCCCAGGGCGCGGCACTTCAGAGCAAATCGCTTTCTTATTCGTCCAGCGGCGGGAAGGCCGCAGCATAGCCTGCATCGACAAGCTGCGCCTGACCGTTGATCCCGCTCGAACGCGCGCTGGTCAGGAACAGGGCAACCTCGGCGATATGCTGGGGCAGCAGCTGACCGCGATATTCGGGTGCCACAAGCGCGTCGGCATCCTGCATCGGTGCGGCTTCGGTCACGCCCACCAGCGGGGTGGCGACCGCGCCGGGGCAGATCGCGTTGATGCGTGCGCCGTGTTCGGCAAAGGCGCGCGACGCCGATTTTACCAGACCGACAACGCCGTGCTTGGCAGAGCTGTAGCCCGCCGCCACGGTGAGCCCGAGCAGACCGGCGGCCGATGCCGTCACAACCGCGGCGCCACCCTTGTTGAGCGCGGGCAGCACGGCCTTCATCCCGTAGAACGTGCCCTTCAGGTTGATCGAGATCATCCGATCGAACTTTTCGATCGTCAGTTCGTCGAACGTCGCCGAATGGTCATAGGCGCCGGCATTCAGGAAAGCGGCGTCGAGCCCGCCGAAGCTGTCCTTGCAGACCGCGACCATCTTCTGGTTGTCGGCGTCCTTCGACACGTCGACCGCAACTGCCTGGGCACGGCCGCCCTTGGCGCGAATTTGCTCGGCAATGGCTTCGGCGCCTTCGAGATTGAGGTCGGCGACCACCACTGCCGCGCCTTCTTCTGCATAACGCAGAGCGGCCGCAGCGCCGATGCCCGATGCCCCGCCCGTGACGAGCGCCACCTTGCCGTTGAACAGCCCCATTCATCCATCTCCTCTAATTTACGGCAGATTTTCTAGCATCACGTCCGCATCGCGAATTGGTCCAAATGGAGGAGGAAGCCAATGCCGCGTGCCGCTTACACTCCCCGCCGAAATCCGAAAAAACTGGAGAGGCAGAGCATGAAGTTCTCGATTATCTATGAAGCGCAGATGGCGGATCCGTCGCGCGAATCCGAACGCCGCTGCTTTGAGGAGATCGTCGAACAGGTCGTCTATGCCGAGGAAATGGGCTTCGACAATGTCTGGGCGGTCGAGCACACCGCGCTCACGCAATATGCCCATATGTCGGCACCGGAAACCTTCCTTGCCTATATCGCCGGCCGCACCAAGCGGATCGGCATCGGCCACGGCGTCGTCTGCCTTCCCCCCGCGATGAACCACCCCGTGAAGGTGGCCGAGCGCATTGCGACGCTCGACATTCTTTCGGGCGGTCGCGTCCATTTCGGCATGGGCAAGGGCGGTACGCAGCAGGAAGCCGGCACCTTCGGCTACGACCTCAATGAACTGCAGCCCATGATCGACGAGTCGATGTACCTCATCCCGAAGATCCTGAAGGAAGGGCATGTCGAGCATGACGGTCAGTATGTGAAGATCCCGTCGCGCCCGATCCATCCCAGCCCGGTCCAGGATCCGCACCCGCCGATCTATTATGCCTGCACCCGCGAAGCGACGCTGCAGCTGGCCGGCGATCGCGGCATTGGCGCGCTCGTGCTCGGTTTCTCGGGCCCCGAGGAAATCGCGCGCAAGAACGCCATCTACCGCGAGCATTTCAAGAATCGTAAGGACGAAGATCAGGTCGGCTTCCGTCCCAACGAACACCTCGCCGCCTTCTGCGCAGCCTGCGTGCTCGACGACCGCGAAAAGGCCCGCCGCATCGGTCTGCGCGGCCAGCGCTTCTTCGCTGAATCGATCGCCTATTGGTATCAGGGCGGCCCCAAGCCGGTTGTCGACGATCTGTCGGCCGAGGAACAGGAAGCCGCGCTTAGCGTCCAGAAGGAACGCACCGTCGCGTTCCTGTCCGAGGAGCACATCCCGGTCGGCGACGAACACACGAGCAACTACACCGTCGCGCAGGATGCCTATGGCAATGCCGATGACTGCATCCGCTACTGCACCCGTCTGCAGGAAGCAGGCGCCGATGAAGTGCTCTTCCTCTTCCAGATGGGCACCGTGCCGCACGAAGCGATCATGGAAACCATCCGTAACATCGGTGAGAAGGTGATCCCGCACTTCCGGGCTCAGGCCGCACTCGCCGCGGAATAAGCGAGCCTTCGCTTATGGGGGGAAAGGTCCGGTGCCGCTGGCGCCGGGCCTTTCTTTTTGGGCGCTGAACACGCGATCGATAATTAAGCATTTGTAAACAAAATGAAATGTCGCTGAATGATGTGTGTTTTCGGTAATGATCGTGTGATTTCGCAGATCACTGTTGCATATACAGCGCATATCGGTGGTTAAGTGTTGTTACGGTGTTGAAATGCGTTTTGAATGCTGGCAGGGCGGCTCCAACGGTCGAAGATCGCGGTAATTGCCCGATCACCACAGGGAGGGTGACTGATGAAATCCAGAACGCTTTATCTTGCTACGTCCGCGCTATGCGCGCTTGTCTTTGCACCTGCCGTCCACGCGCAGGATGAACAGGCAGCCGGCGTTTCGGCCAACAGCGACGAAATCGTCGTTACCGCACGTCGCCGCGAAGAAAAGCTGCAGGACGTGCCGATCGCCGTCACCGCCGTTGGCCAGGCAGCGCTCGACTCGCGTGGCCTTGATGCCATCACCGACGTTCAGCAGATCGCACCGAACCTGAACTTCACCCCCGGTCAGGGCGGCAATAGCGGCGGGATCTCGGCCTTTATCCGCGGCGTCGGCGAAAACGACTATATCATCACCGCCGATCCGGCCGTTGGCCTTTACATCGACGGCGTCTATGTCGCCCGCAGCTTCGGCGCGACGACCGAACTGCTCGGCATCGATCGCATCGAAGTGCTGCGCGGGCCCCAGGGTTCGCTGTTCGGCAAGAACACCATTGGCGGCGCGATCAACGTCGTCAGCCATGTGCCCGATGGCACCAACCGTCTCCAGGCCGATCTGCGCTACGGTTCGTACAACACGCTGCGCGCGCGCGCCAATGTCGAGGCACCGCTCACCGATGCGCTCTCGATCGGCGTTTCGGCGCTCGGCGAATGGGGCGAAGGCTGGCAGAAGATCCCTTCGGGCAAGAATCTCGGCAACAAGAACGTCGTCGCTGGCCGCGTCACGCTGCATTATGACGATGGCGGCCCGTTCGATGCCGTGCTGACCGTCGATGGTCTGCATCGCCGTCAGAACTCGGCGCCGCACTCGATGATCGCGTTCAACGATCAGGCCTTCTTCGCGACGCTGCAGAATATTGTGTTCGGCCCGTCGCTCGGCCTGTGCTGCACCGTTCCGGACAGCAAGAACCGCACCGACAGCACGGCTGCGCTCAACCGCGACGACACCGATTCCGCGAATGTCGGCCTGACGCTTTCGTACGACATTGGTGAAGGCGTGCTGAAGTCGATCAGCGCCTATCGCTGGGTTGATGCCGCGTTTGGCCGCGATGGCGATGCGTCGTCGACGATCAACTATGCGGGCGACATCACCGATGTGACGTCGAAGCAGTTCAGCCAGGAACTTCAATATGCGACGCCGCTCTTCGGCGATCGCGGAAACCTGCTCGTCGGCGCCTATTATTTCCGTGAACGCTCGGTCGCGGATACGCGTCTGATCGTTGCCGATGGTTTTGTTGACGGCGTGCAAAATGCGTCGGCCGATGTTCTTGCGCAACTTGCGATGTTCGGCATCACCCCGCAGAACGCGGCGTTCTTCGATTTCAACATCGATTTCAACAATCGCCAGAAGACGACGAACTATGCGCTGTTCGGCAACTTCACCTATGATCTGACCGATGCGCTGACGGCCGAAGTCGGTGCGCGCTACACCTGGGAAAAGAAGACCTTCAGCCAGCGTTCGATCCGCGTTGGCAGCGGGATGAATCTTGTCGATCCCTACACGCTGTCCGAAGACTGGAAGGCGTTCAGCCCGCGTGCGTCGCTTGCCTACAAGTTCGCGCCGAACATCCTCGGCTATGCGTCGTGGTCGCGTGGCTTCCGCAGCGGTGGCTTCAACGGTCGCCCGACTGCGCCGGCGGAAATCGGTTCGTACGATCCCGAATATCTGACCGCCTATGAAGTGGGCTTCAAGAGCACGCTCGGCCCGGTCGTGCTGAACGTCTCGGCGTTCCGCAACGAATATAAGGACCAGCAGCTGCTGGTGAACAAGACCAACCTCAACGTGTCCTACGAAAACGCAGGCCGTTCGCGGATCCAGGGTCTTGAATTCGAACTCGATGCGCGCGTGTCGCCCGAATTCCGCGTCAGCGGTTCGCTCGGCCTGCTCGATGCGAAATATCTCGAGTTCGAATCCTATGTGAATGGCGTGCTGACCGATCTTACCGATCGCAAGCTGAAGCAGGCCCCGGAAATCACCGGTAGCCTCAGCCTTGTCTACACCACGGCGATCACCGATGCGCTTGATGCCACCTTCCGTGCGGATGCGAACTATCGCAGCCTCACCTATCTCGACGTGGAAAATTCGCCGCTGCGCTCGCCCGATTATGCGACGCTCAACCTCAGCGCCGAATTCGATCTGCCCTGGGATGGCACCTCGGTTCGCTTCGCGGCTGATAACGTGACCAACAAGCGCGTTCTCGTCGCCGGCTTCGACGGTTCGGCCAGCTTCGGCTTCATGGAAGGCTATTGGAACGACCCACGCCGTTACTCGGTGACACTGTCGATCCGTCGCTGATCCACTGACCGGTGAGGGGCAGGGCGCAAGGCGTCCTGCCCCTCACGTCCATTCATTTCCCCCATCCGCCTGACCTGTCAGACAAAAGAACAGCGCCCAGCCCGGCTGCTCCGCATCATCCCGCGATCTTTACCGCAAGCGTGCACAGGCCTAGCATGGCTTTGCAACGGTGCATTCGCGTCCTCGCGCGTTCTACGAACGATGCTGTCCCAGTGCGTATCGTGGCGGGCGTGCCCGGGCCAATAATGTGCGTTCCTTCGTTGAAGGAGGTCGTCCATGTCGGCAATCGCAGTCGAGCCCCCCGTCCTTGATGGCGGCCTACCCCTGCTGGGGCACCTCACTAGCTTCTTTCGCGATCCCGTCGCGCTGCTGCGCGGTGGCTATGAAAAGCTCGGCCCGATCTACTCGTTCCGCATGGGCGGGCGAAAGATGGTCGTCATGCTGGGGCCGGAAAATAATCGGTTCGTCTTTCAGGAAACCGACAAGCTTCTCTCTGTCCGGGAATCGATGCCGTTCTTCCACAAGATGTTCTCGGACGACTTCTACCTCTTTGCGGAAATGGATGAATATCTGCGTCAGCGGGCGGTTATCATGCCGCGCTTCAAGGCGTCTGCGATGAAGAATTACGTGCCCGTCATGGCGCACGAGGCCGAAGGACTCGTCGCGGAACTGGGAGATAGCGGGGAATTCGATCTTATCCCCACGCTGGGGCCCGTCGTCATGGATATCGCGGCGCACGCCTTTATGGGCAGCGATTTCAAGCAGAAGCTCGGCCATCAGTTCTTCGATCTTTTCCGCGACTTTTCGGGCGGTATGGAATTCGTCCTCCCGCTCTGGCTACCGACGAAAAAGATGCGCCGAAGCCAGGCCGCGAAGCGCAAGCTCCACCGGATTCTGGGCGAATGGATCGCCGAACGCCGAGCCCGTCCGCTCGATCCGCCCGATTTCTTTCAGGACATGGTGGCCGCGACCTATCCTGACGGTACGCCTATCCCCGATGAACTGATCATCAACCTCATTCTCCTCCTCGTCTGGGCGGGGCATGAAACCACTGCTGGGCAGGTCAGCTGGGCGCTCATCGATATTCTTCAAAATGCCGATTATCGCCGGACGCTCAGGGAAGAGGTCGATCATCTGCTCGGTGCGCCGGGGCAGGGCATGACCTGGGAACAGGCGATCGCCATGCAGAAGATGGATCTGACGCTGCGAGAGACCGAACGGCTTCATCCCGTGGCGTTCACGATGATCCGCAAGGCTGCCGCCGATTTCGAGCATGACGGATACCGCGTCCACAAGGGCGATTGGGTGTTGCTGGCGCCGTCGGTCAGCCACCGCATGGCTGAGGTCTTTGCGCATCCCGACAGCTATGACCCGCAGCGTTTCGATACCGAACGCAGCGACGCCAAGATGGAATCGTCCAGCCTTATCGGCTTTGGCGGCGGCGTGCATCGCTGTGCCGGCGTCAATTTCGCGCGGATGGAGATGAAGGTGCTGCTCGCCATCCTCCTCCAGCATTACGATATGGAGCTTATCGATACGCCGCGCCCGATCGCAGGCGCCGGCACCTATTGGCCCGCCCAGCCATGCCGTGTGCGCTATGCCAGGCGGCGTGGCGATGTCTCACGGGCACCGGCCGATATGGCAGCGATGGCAGCTGCAGCCGGATGTCCCGCCCATCAAAAGGAAGGCAATGACTGATGGCGCGTGTCACCTATGTCCAGCCCGATGGGAGTGAACAGACCTTCACCAATTATGAGGGGCTGGCGGTGATGCATCTGGCCGTCGCCAATCTGGTCGATGGGATCGATGCGCTGTGCGGCGGCATGCGGCAGTGCGCCACCTGCCATGTCTATGTCGATCCGGACTGGGCCGAGCGCGTGGGCCCGCCGGGGCCGGAAGAAGCCGAGATGCTGGATGCGCTTACCGATGCGATCGATGTCCGGCCCACCAGTCGGCTGAGTTGCCAGATCCCGATCATCGAAGATCTGGATGGGCTGCGCGTGTTCATTCCCGCCGATCAGCCGGGCATATGAAAAGGGGCGCCGGTGGCGCCCCTTTTGCGGTCGATCAGCTGACCCGCGTCAACAGCCGGAAGAAATCATAGGATGGGTCCTGGGGCCCCGGCTTGCCGATCTTCGCGCCGGCCAGGAAGGGGTGGTCCAGCGTGGTGAAGGCGGGCGAATGGACATTGGCCCAGTCCGCCACGATCGCGCGGTGCGTGAACTTCCACACGCCGTTGCGGCGGGCATATTTGTCGAAATAACGGCCGCCCACGAGCACGTCGATCGATCCTTCGGGCGTGCGCACGCGGTGCATCGCGAGCAGATAGACCTCGCCCTCGGCATAGTCGCCTTCGATCGCAAGGTTGATCGTGGTGACGTTGTGGTGAAGGATTTCCATGTCCTTCTGGATCTCGGGCAGATGGTCGATGAACGCCATTGCCGGGCCGCAGAACATCGCGCCGTGATCGTCGATCGCGTCCTCATGATAGCAGGATCGCATCTTCTCATTGTCGTGACGGTCGGCCGCGTTGCAATAAGTGGTGATCAACTGGCGGATCTCTTCGCGGTCGAGCAGGTCCTGCAGCCGCGCGTCGATCGAATTCTGCGTCATCGGGGAAACTCCGTAAGGAAAATGGGGCCCCGCCGTTGAAAGGCGGGCAGGGCCCGATGGCGATCAGGCCGCCTTGGTGCCCAGAATATGGGCGGTCAGTGCCGGATCGGTTTCGTTGTAAACGCGCTCGTAAATGCGGGTATAGGCCGCGTGGCGGATCTTCCATGCACCGTCGATCAGCACATATTTGTCGCGGTAAACCGCTGCGCCAACCGTCACGAGATTGTTTTCGCGCAGGTTCATCGCATAATCGATCAGCCGCCAGCGGCCATCGGCGGTACCGTCGCCATGAACGTCGATGATCGGCATCGTCACGGCATGGCATGCCACGAATTCGGGATGAAACGCCTGTTCAAGCGCCTTCACGACATTGTCGCGGCCCTGCGCCTGAAAGCGATAGGTGCCGCCCTGATAGTCGACCGAAACGTCCTCGGCGAACACCGAGCGCAGCAGTTCGACATTGCACGTGTCGATCGCTTCGCAATATTCGTATTTTACGCGCTTGATGGCTTCGATAGCCTGAAGGTCGAACGTCATGCCTTGTTCTTTCTTTCGTTATGGAATGCCTCGGCGCGGGCCTTGAGCGCCAGCGCGGTTTCGTCGAACGCGATCTTCACCCAGGGGCCGGCAAAGCGCATCACATGGATGCCGTTGTCGCCCAGAAAGGCGTCGGTCGACAGATAGGTGCAGCTTTCCGGACCCGTGGTTTCGATGATCTGGTCGCGCCGCGCGGGATAGGGCCAGGCATCGTCATGGGGCAGCGCCCAGGACAAGAGCTTTTCGGGCTCGAACGCACAGACGAATTCGCAGTTCGGGAAGGTGACGTCCTTCTCGATATAGCTTTTCAGCGTCATGTTGACGGGCGCGCCCATCTCAAGCGTCGATTCCGCAGCCACGCAGAACGGGTTCCATTCGCCGTAGCGGGGCAGGTCGGTCAGGATTTCCCAGACGACAGACGCAGGGGCATTGATCGAAACCACTTCCGAACGCACGATGGAGTCGGGGTCGAGGCGAAGGCGGGGGTCTTCGGTATCGGCCATGTTCAGTCCTCTCTTTCTTGTTTGTGCCGGTGCGTTATGCGCGGCAATCAGCCGCGCGCACCCAGCGTCTTGATGTCGAACTGGCTGGTCGGGATGCAATCCACCCGGTCAAAATCCATGAACCGCGCACAGCTTTCCATCATGGCTTGTTGATTGGCTGCGAGCTTTTCGGGATTGCCGACCGCATCGTAGAAGACTTCCTCGCTGCCCAGCGCATCGAGCGGGAAGCATTCCTCGACCATCGCGACATATTCGGGCGCGCCGTAGGTCAGCGGGCGGACGACATAATTCTGGACATATTCGAAATTGGCCTGGGTATCGACGGCCACGGGCGTGTGCAGGCCGTGCCACGCCAGGCGCCAGGCGTCCTGCGTCAGGCGCGGCGGGCGGCCAAGGAACACGAACTGCGAGAAACCCGGGGTGCGTTCGCCGGCAACGGGGGGGTGATCGATATTGGGCAGGATCGTCGATTCGCTCACCAGCCAGGCGGCATGGCGCTGCGCGACCGAGGCGATGATCGCGTCGATCGGCTGGCGCTGCGGGTCGTGCGAGGCGTTGACCCAGAGCTGGATCACTGCATCCATCTGCGGGCGGGTGGAGGTCAGGCGCGGCGAATTGCCACCCTGAACGGTCTCGTCCTGAATATTCACGCGAACCGCCAGCGCATGGTTGGTCAGTTGTTCGGCAATCTCGCCGCGTACGCGTGCGTTCAGCTCTGCCCGGTCGGCGTTGGTGTCGTACCACAGGGCATAGATGATCTTTTCCATAGTCCTTGTCAGGCTCCCGATATGCTGCGGAAAGGGGCTATGGAGTGCGCGTGGCGACGACGAATTTGGGGTGTGTCGGCGTGGGCGCCGATCATTATGGGTCTGGCAGCTGTCGCCATGGCTCGGGTCTTATAACCCGATAGGTGCCTTATATCGCTCTCCATTCCAGAACTATCGCAACGATGCGATGGAGTGGCAAGGTGGATTTACGCAATTGGCAGTAAAATGAGTGTAGTGATTCGCTTTTGCGTGGCTTTTCTGGATTATCCCAGAACGGCCACGCTGCGCAGGATCAACCGCACCAGATCCGCCTGACGGCTGACGCCGGTCTTGCTCAGGATCGTCTTGCAATAGCTGCGGACGGTATTTTCGGTCAGTTCCAGCTTTTCGGCGGCTTCGGCCAGGCTGAGGCCGGTCGCCAGCAATGCCGCGAGATGCGCCTCTGAAGGGGTCAGGTCGAAAATCTGGCTGACGAGTCGTTCCAGCGGCTGGGTGTTGCCGAGGCCAGAGACATAGATGACGGCGGCGGGGGCGGCATCATTGGCATGGGGCGTCGGCGTTTCGATGGTGCGGACAAGCACCCCGAGATGCCGGTCCAGATCGCCTTCGACGCGCAGCGCTTCGGTGAAATGGCCGCCCGCACGCCGGGTTTCGATCGCCTTGCCGATCAGGTTCTGCAACTGCGCATTGCTGGCCTTGTTGGCCAGCACCAGCCGTTCGTCGGCGGCGCGGATCGCCTTGTTCGATTTCATCAGCTGGCGTCCCGCGCTGTTGGTGCGCAGGATGCGCCCCGAACCATCGAGAATGAAGGTGCAGATGGTCAGACGGTCGAGCGTGTCGATCATCACCTGCAATTCGGTCTCGTCGCGGCGGATGCGCGAAAACAGCGCGAGCGACTGTTCCAGATGCGGGCGCAGCGCGATCAGCACCTGCTTGTCCGCTTCGGTGAAATCTTCGGCATCGGGCCCGTTGGTCAGGCCGACATTGCCGCCCCAGCCGCCCGGTTCGGAAATATACATGCCCAGCTCATAGGCGATGCCGTAAGGCTGCATGATCTCGCGGAAGAAGCGGTTGTTCTGAAGCTCTTCGTCCGAAATCACTTCGCTCAGCGTGAATATGTCGCCCGGCTTGGACAATGCGTTCGCCAGCGGATCATGATCGCCCAGTTCGGCATGGATCTGATTCACCAGCCGGGCTTCCTTTTCCGCGATCGCGGGGGGCGGGCCCCAGATGATCAGCGGCGGGGTGCCCTGGCGGCTCACGCGCAGCGTGATGGCTGCGCTGGTGCAGCGCATGCGGCGGCTCAAGGCCTCGAGAAATCCTTGCCAGGGCTGCGATTCCAGAGGGCCCTGATAGATCAGGGTCACCAGTTCATCGACTTCCGCCAGCGGTTCCACGCTCCGCATCGTTTTCGCTTTATCCCATATGCTTCATGTTGCGACCCGGGGCTTGGGCCTTGCGGCGCGTCCCCGTGCCATCCCCGTATAGGGGTTGTGAACTGGACGCCAGCGTTTCACGCAGACACAAACGGAAACTGAAGGGCCTATGGCGGGGGTGCGGGCATCCTTGGCCATTGGTCTGGCCAGGAGAAGACGGTCGGTGTCTGAAAGCAAGTTTACCATCCCCCACAAGATCCTTGAAGCAGCCCGTCGCCATGGCGATGTCGAGGCTATTCGCGGCGAGGATGGCAGGCGCGTCTATTATCGCGATCTGGAAGCGCTGGTGCGCCGCGCGGCCGCCGGTTTCTGCGCCGCCGGGCTTCAGCCCGGCGATCGCGTCGCGATCTGGGCGCCCAATTCGATCGAATGGATCATCGCCACGCTCGGCGCGCAGGCTGCCGGTGGCGCGATCGTGCCGCTCAACACGCGTCTGAAGGGGCGTGAAGCGGGCTACATCCTCAACACCTCGGGCGCCAAGCTGCTGGTCACCGTGTCGAACTTTCTGGGCATGGATTATCCCCAGATGCTCGCCAACGAGGATCTGCCGAATCTGACCGGGACCGTGCTGCTCGACGGCGAAAGCGGCGGCACCCGGTGGAACGCTTTCCTCGAGGCGGGCGACGCCGTGGATCAGGCAGAAGTCGATCGCCGCATGGACGGGATCGACGAAAACCAGATCTGCGACATCCTTTTTACCTCGGGCACCACCGGCAACCCCAAGGGTGCGGTCACCATCCACGGCCAGAATGTCCGTCTCTATATCGGCTATGGCCGCACGCTCGGCATGGGGCCGGATGATCGCTATCTGATCATCAATCCCTTCTTCCATTCCTTCGGCTACAAGGCCGGCTGGCTCGCGGCGATGCTCGCGGGTGCCACCGTGCTGCCGCACGGCATGTTCGATCCGAACGGCGTGCTTGAGCGGATCGAGAAGGAAAAGGTCACGATCCTTCCCGGGCCGCCGACCATCTATCAGAGCCTGCTCGCCGCCGATTACACCGCGCGCGACATTTCGTCGCTGCGTCTGTCGATGACGGGGGCCGCCTCGGTGCCTGTCACGCTCATCCACGAAATGTGGGAAAAGCTGGGCATCGATCTGGTGGTCACCGCTTATGGTCTCACCGAAACCTGCGGCACGGTCACCATGTGCCGCGCCGATGACGATGCCGAAACCATCGCCAACACCGCAGGCCGCGCGGTCGACGGCGTCGAGGTGAAACTGGTCGACGGTGAAGGCAACACTGTCCCCACCGGCGAGGCAGGCGAGCTGCTTGTACGCGGCGACAATGTCATGCAGGGCTATTTCAATGATGCTGCCGCCACCGAGGCGGCGATCGACGCCGATGGCTGGCTGCGCACTGGCGATATCGCGGTGCAGGATGCGCGCGGCAATGTGAAGATCACCGACCGCGCGAAGGACATCTTCATCGTCGGCGGCTTCAACGCCTATCCGGCCGAGATCGAAGGCCTGCTCGCCGCCAATCCGGTGGTCATGCAGTCGGCGGTCATCGGTGTTCCTGATGAGCGCCTTGGCGAAGTGCCCAAGGCCTATGTCGTTCTGCGCCCCGGCGCATCGGCCACCCCGGCAGAGATCATCGCCTGGTGCCGTGAGAATATGGCGAACTACAAGGTGCCGCGTCAGGTCGAAATCCGCGAGGCGCTGCCCCTCAACGCCTCGGGCAAGGTGCAGAAATTCATGCTGCGCGATGAAAACGCCGGCTGATACGATCCGTTAAGGAATTTGTCGCTCAATAAGGGCTTCCGGTCGCGCAGACCGGAAGCCCTTATTGCAAGATCGCCTTGCGCATTATTCACTGGCCATGAAGCCTGGGAAAGTGCGGGGATGATGAAAGTCTATCACACCACGCGGGCAGCCTTTCAGACTGCGCCGATCAGCCTGAGCAAGTGGAAGACGGTGATCGCCGCGCACGAAAACGCGCTGGCTGACCTGCGTGGCTTCGAATTCGAATTTCTCAATCCCGCGCAGCGTGCCTTTGCTGCCGTTCGCGCCAAATGGCCGGGGGAATCGCAGCTCAAGGAAGGTTCGCTCGCGCAGATCCAGATGCACAAGGCGCTGGCGGCGCTCGAACCCGTGCGCAAACGGCACGAGGATCTGATCGATGCGGTCAACCGCGCGGTCGATGAAATGCTCGAAACCCCGGCACCCTCCATGGCCGCCATGGCGCTCAAGCTGCGGACCGTCGTCCAATCCGACTGCAAGGGGCATCACAGCGCCGACGATGTCCTGCGCATCCTGCAAGGTGACGCACAGCGCCTCAGCGGCGGAGAAGGCCTCTAAGCGGCGCTGGAGCGGCTCGGCATGCCCACCGCACGACCGACAGGCAGGTCCGCCCTGGCTGCGTCCGCGCTTTTGCTGAGCGTCTGCAGTCGGTTTCTGAGCGCCTCGGGTAAAGGCGCCACGCGCCTTGCGGTCAGGTCGATATGGAGGTCCAGCTGCTCGGCAAAGGCCGCGCGGTAGCCTTCGTCGAGGTTGAGCAGTTCGTGCGCGAAATGCAGGCGTTTCTCGTCCACCGCCAGCAGCCAGGATCGTACCCCGATCCGTGCGCCTTTGCGCAGTTCGCGCTCATAGATCAGATGGCTTTCGGCGACGACCTTGCCGCAAGCTGTGGCGGCGACATAGTCGTCGCCCAGCCCGATATATGTGGTCAGCAGCGCATGCGCCTCATAGATCACATCGCTGTAAAAGCGCGCGTTCATATGATCGTTGACGTCGATCCACTGCGCACCGACGATGGTTTCATATTGCTGGAACGGCAGGGAGGTCAGCACCATGGCATCGAACTCATATGAGGCGCCGGGCTGTAAGGGGATGGGCGCCGTGGCCCCGTGTTCGGCCGAATGGCCCGGCGTGGATACGCCGGGCCATCTGATATCAGGCCGGGAAATAGCGGCTGATCGTGTCGACCACGCAGGCGGGCTTTTCTACGCCTTCGATCTCGATCGTCACGCGAACGACGGATTGGATGCCGCCCTTCATTTCTTCCGCCTTCACCAGTTCACCGACGCCGCGGATGCGGCTGCCCGAACGAACCGGGTTCATGAAGCGCAGCCGGTCGACGCCGACATTCACGCCCATCGAAATGCCCTGCACATCGATCATCTCGGGCAGGAAGCGGTTGACAAGGCTCATGGTCAGATAGCCATGCGCAATCGTGCCGCCGAACGGGCCGTCCTTGGCCTTGGCCGGGTCGACATGGATCCACTGGTGATCGTCGGTCGCCTGCGCGAACTGGTCGATCCGGTCCTGCTCGATCGCAACCCATTCGGTCGGGCCGAACGTCTCGCCGACAGCGCCCAGCAGTTCGCCGGGCGTTGCGAAGACGCGCACGCTCATGCCTGCTGGCTCGATACGGAGACGACTTCGCCGGTCATGTAGGTGGAAAGTTCGCTGGCGAGGAACAGCATCACGTTCGCGACTTCCCAGGGCTCTGCGTAGCGGCCAAAGGCTTCCTTCTCGGTCAACTCTTCGAGCAGGCCCGGCGGGGTTACCTTCGACAGCGATGCGTGCATGGCAAGGCTGGGCGAAACCGCGTTGATGCGCACGCCGTGCTCGGCGGCTTCCAGCGCCGAACAGCGCGTGAACGCCATCACGCCTGCCTTGGCGGCGGCATAGTGCGCCTGCAGTTTCTGCGCGCGCCAGCCGAGGACCGAGGCGTTGTTGACGATCGCGCCCTTCTGGCGTTCGTACATGTGCGGCAGCATCGCGCGCGTCATGCGGAACACGCTGGTCAGCGTGACGTCGAGCACCTTGTGCCACTGGTCATCGGTCATTTCGACGACGGGTGCGGCGCCGCCAAGGCCGGCATTGTTGATCAGCACATCGACATGGCCCATGTCCTTGATCGCGGTGGCGACCAGCGTCTGGACCTGTTCCTCGTTGGTGACATCGCACACCAGCGTGCCGGGACGCGCGAAGCCGAGGCTCGCGATCCGGTCTGCGGTTTCGCCAAGGCGGCGTTCATGCATGTCGGACAGGAAAAGCGTGGCGCCTTCCTCGGCTGCGCGCTGCGCCACCGCACCACCGATGCCGCTGCCGGCGGCGGCGGTGATCAGGATGGTCTTGCCCTTCAGCAGGCCGGTCGGGGTGGTATATTCGGGGGCCGGTCTCGGCACGGTCAGTCTCCCTTGTCTTATTTCAGGTCACCGCGCGGTTCGCGCGGCAGGCCAAGCGCACGCTCGGCGATGATGTTGCGCTGAATCTCGTTGGTGCCGCCATAGATCGTGTCGGCGCGGCTATAGAGAAACAGATTGGGCAGGGCGGGGAAGGCATAGTCCTCACCCGTCACGGTTTCACCGGCGATACCAAGCACATCCATCGCCAGCTCACCCAGATCGCGGCGCCAGCTGGCCCATTGGATCTTGTAGGTCAGCGCCGACGGGTTGAGGTTGCCGCCTTCCGCATCGGTCAGCATCCGCAGCGCGCCGTAACGCATCAGCTTCAGTCCGATCTCGGCGTGCGCGATGCGCTGGCGGATGACGGGATTGCGTGCCTGGCCGTTGCGGCGCGCGGCGTCGATCACCGCGTCCAGCTCGTTGCGGAAGCCCATTTGCTGCGCCAGCGTCGAAACACCGCGTTCAAAGCCGAGCAGCCCCATCGCCACCTTCCAGCCGTCGCCCGGCTGGCCAAGAATATTCTCAGCCTTGGTGCGTGCGCCGTCGAAGAAAGTTTCGTTGAACTCTGCCTCGCCGGTGATCTGGTGGATCGGGCGCACTTCAACGCCCGGCTGATCGACGGGAACGAGCAGGAACGAGAGGCCCTTGGGGCCCTTCGAGCCTTCTTCGCTGCGCGCCACGACGAAGATCCAGTTCGAAAACTGGGCCAGGCTGGTCCAGACCTTCTGGCCTTCGACCACCCATTCATCGCCTTCGCGCCAGGCCTTGGTGCGCACATTGGCAAGGTCCGACCCGGCATTGGGTTCGGAATAGCCCTGGCACCAGATTTCCTCGCCCTTGGCGATGGCGGGAAGGAAACGGGCCTTTTGCTCATCGGTGCCAAAAGCAAGGATGGTGGGGCCAGCCAGTTCGATACCGATATGGTTCAGGCGGGGCGGGGCGCCCGCGCGCGCATATTCTTCGGCAAAGATCACCTGCTCGGCCAGCGTCGCATCGCGGCCGCCATAGGCCTTGGGCCAGCCCACGCAGCTCCAGCCGGCTTCGCCGAGGCGCTTTTCCCAATCGCGGCGGCGTTCGGGGTGCTCGGTCAGGCTGGTCACGCCCTTCACATCGGCGAAGGGGCCGTTCAGCTCGGCCTGCAGCCACGCGGCGGCTTCGGCGCGAAAGGCTTCTTCTTCAGGGGAAAATCCCAGTTTCATGCAGCTTCGTCCAATCCGGTGAGCTTCGCCACTTCTTCGCGGTGCCAGTCGGGCGTGCCGAGCAGGCTCGCATTGCTGCGGGCGCGCTTGAAATAAAGATGCGCGTCATGTTCCCAGGTGAAGCCGATCCCGCCGTGCAGCTGGATCATCTCGCCCGCGCATTTCTGATAGGTGTCGCATGCAAAGGCCTTGGCGGCATGCACGGCCATTGCGGCCTCGTCCGAGCCTTCGTCCATCGCGCAAGCAGCCCAGTAAACCGCTGAGCGCGACTGCTCGATTTCCACCATCATGTCGGCCAGCCGGTGCTTTACAGCCTGGAAGCTGCCGATCACGCGGCCGAACTGAACGCGCTCCTGTGCATAGGCGACGGTGCGTTCAAGGCACGCCTGCGCACCACCCAGCGAATCCGCCGCGATCATCAGGCAGCCCGCGGAAAGCGCGGCCTTCAGGCCTGCATCGCCATCGGCAAGCGCTTCGGCGGCAACACCGCCAAAATCCAGCCGGGCATAGGGGCGCGTCTGGTCCATGGTGGTGAGCGGGGTGACGCTCAGCCCCGGCGCGCTGCGTTCGACGATCGCGACGCCGTTATGCGCGGCCACCACGTACAGGTCGGCGCGTGCGCCGTGCGGCACATGCAGTGCCGCGCCGGTGAGCATCCCGTCGCCCAGCGTTGCGCCGGGCGTGTCTTCGGCATTGGCGATCGCAAAGCTTGCGATCAGCTCGCCCGAGGCCAGCTTGGGCAACCAGCGCTGCTTCTGCGCTTCCGATCCGCCCGCCTGGATCGCCGATGCGGCAAGCCCAAGGCTGGACAGGAAGGGAAGGGTGGCGGTGTTCCGGCCGGCTTCTTCTGCAAGAATGGCCAGCTCGACCATGCCGAGCCCAACCCCGCCAAAGCTTTCGGACACCGCGACGCCGGCAAGGCCCAGCTCCTGCGTGAACGCGCCCCAAAGGGCATCGTCCACACCGGTCTTGGCCATTGCCGCGCGCGTGCGCTCGCTTGTGGCGTTTTCAGCGAAGAACGCCTTCGCCGTTTCGGCGATCATCGCCTGTTCTTCGGTGAAGGCGAACCGCATCTCAGCTGCCCCAGACTTTACGGGGAGCCTTGCGATCGGCCATCAGCTTGTCGACCGCCGCGCCCACTTCGGACGGCGCCCACTTCGCCTGCTTGTCTACCGTGGCACCCAGGTCCCAACCGTCTTCGAGCGTGATCCGGCCGCCTTCGAGTTCGAAGACGCAGCCCGTCACGTTGCGCGACTGTGCCGAGCCCAGATAGACGACGGTCGGCGCGATATTGTCCGGATCCTGCACGTCGAAACCGCTTTCGACGGCGGCCATCTTGTCGGCAAAGGCGCCTTCGGTCATGCGCGTGCGCGCCGCGGGGGCCAGCGCGTTGGCGGTGATGCCATAGCGGCCGAGTTCGGCGGCCTGAACCAGCGTCAGCGCGGCGATGCCGCCCTTTGCGGTCGAATAGGCTGCCTGCGCGATCGAGCCCTGAAGGCCGGCACCGCTGGTGGTGTTGATGATGCGCGCATCGACGGCCTTGCCCGCCTTTTGCTGCGCGCGCCAGTAATCCACCGCATGGCGGCTGACGCAGAAATGGCCGCGCAGATGGACGTGCATCGTCGCATCCCATTCCTCAAGCGTCGCCGACACGAACATGCGGTCGCGCACGATGCCGGCATTGTTCACGACGACGTGCAGGTCGCCAAATGCCTCGACGGCGGCGTCCACGATGCGCTTGGCGGCATCCCAGTCGGTGATGTCTTCGTAATTGGCGATGGCGTTGCCGCCGGCTGCCTTGATTTCGGCCACCACGCCGTCGGCGGCGGAGGTGTCGCGGCCTTCACCCGACAGGCTGGTGCCGATGTCGTTGACGACGACATTGGCGCCCTCGGCCGCGAATGCCAGCGCGTAGGAGCGGCCAAGGCCGCGCGCCGCGCCGGTGATGATGACGGTACGTCCGTCGCAAATACCCATGGAAATCCCTCTCGTCTCTGGTCGTCCGGTCGCTGCCGCGTCCGTCAGGAAAGTCGTTCGATGATGGTGACGTTGGCCTGGCCGCCGCCTTCGCACATCGTCTGCAGGCCGAAACGGCCGCCGGTGCGCTCAAGCGCGCCGAGCAGCGTCGTCATCAGGCGTGCGCCAGTTGCGCCGATGGGGTGGCCCAGCGCGATCGCGCCGCCCTGCACGTTCACCTTTTCGTGCGGGATGCCCAGTTCCTGCATCCACGCCATGGTGACCGAGGCGAAGGCTTCGTTGCATTCGAACAGGTCGATGTCGTCGATCGTCATGCCTGCCTTTTCCAGCGCGTACTTGGTCGCGGGGATCGGGCCGGTGAGCATCCAGATCGGGTTGTCGGCGCGAACCGACAGGTGATGGATGCGGGCGCGGGGCTTCAGGCCATGCGCCTTTACCGCGGCTTCGCTAGCAATGAGGATTGCGGCGGCGCCGTCGCAGTTCTGGCTGGCGATACCGGCGGTGATCACGCCGCCTTCGTTCACCGTCTTCAGCGTGGCAAGGCCCTCGGGCGTGGTCGTCGGGCGAACGGTTTCGTCCTGCTCAAGGCCTTCGAGCGGTGCGATCTCGTTCTTGAACCAGCCATTGTCGATCGCGGCCTGTGCGCGGCGGTGCGATTCCGTCGCGAACAGTTCCATCGCCTCGCGGCTCAGGTTCCACTTGTTGGCGATCATCTCGGCCGATTTGATCTGGTTGATCTCTTCGGTGCCGTAACGCGCGTCCCAGCCCTTGGCGCCGATGAACGGGCTGTCGAAGCCATAAGGCTGACCGGCGAACATCGCGGCCGAGATCGGGATCGCGTTCATCGCCTGGCTGCCGCCGGCAACCACCAGATCCTGCGTTCCGCTCATCACGCCCTGAGCCGCGAAGTGCACGGCCTGCTGCGACGAACCGCACTGGCGGTCGATCGTCGTGCCGGGAACATGCTCGGGCAGGCCGGCGACCAGCCATGCGGTGCGGCCGATATCGCCCGCCTGCGGGCCAATCGTGTCGCAGCAGCCCCAGACGACGTCGTCGACCAGATTGGGGTCGATGCCGGTGCGCTCGATCAGCGCCTTGATCGGGTGTGCGGCCAGATCGGCGGGGTGAACCTGGGCAAGGCTGCCCTTCTTGCGGCCGATCGGGGTGCGGACGGCGTCGATGATATAGGCTTCAGCCATTTCGTCTTTTCCTTATGCGAAGCTGTGGCCGGGGCCGATCGGAAGGCTTCCGCCAATCACGGCGGCGTCGATGCGGCGGAGATGGAAGGTGCGGTCGCCCCAGGCGCCGCCAAGCGCCCATGCGCGCTTCATCCAGAAGTGGAGATCCACTTCATAGGTGTAGCCCATGGCGCCGTGCACCTGGATCGCGGTCTCGCCGGTTGCCCAGGCGGCGTCGGTTGCGGCTACCTTGGCGTGGCTCACATGGACGGCGGCGTTGGGATTGCCCTCGGCCAGCGCGATTGCGGCGCGCTGCAGCACGGGCTTGGCGAATTCGATCTTCACCACGGCGCTGGCCAGGTGGTGCTTTACCGCCTGGAAGCTGCCGATGGGCTGGCCGAACTGATTGCGGTTCTTCGCATATTCGGTCGCCTGCGCCAGCATCGCGTCGGCGGTGCCGACCAGCTGGGCTGCCGAAATCAGCGCGGCATGGTTCAGCAGATCGTCTGCCTTGCCGGCGGGGGTGCCATCGGCGTCGACCGGCGCATAGATCCGGCGGAGCGGATCGACGCTATCGAGCGGGGTGGCATCGCCGGCAAAGGGGGCCACGACCAGATCGTCGCCCTTGGCGGCGAGCAGGTGGCTTGCACCCTTCAGATCGGCAACCCACAAATTGGCGGGGTGCTGCAGCGCCACCTTGGCTTCGCCCGTGGCGATCGCCTGCAGCAGATCGTCATGGTCACCGGCCTTGGCGAGCACGGGGGCAGCGACCAGCGCGGTATCGGCCAGCGGCTCGGCAACGCCTGCGCGGCCGAGTTCGGCTGCGATCAGTGCGGCGTCGAGCAGCGAGAGGCCAAGGCCGCCCTGTGCTTCGGGAACGAGCAGGCCGGGCAGGCCCATTTCGACAAGGCCCTGCCAGACGGCATCGGAACGGCGGCTTTCGCTCGCATCGAGCGCGCGGAGCTGCTCGGGGCCGTGGACCCCGGTCAGATAGTCGCGCACGGATTCGGTGAGCGTCAGCTGGTCTTCGGAAAGCGTGAAATCCATGGCCGGATTACCTCGGCAGGCCGAGCAGACGCTCGGCGATGATGTTGCGCTGGATCTCGTTGGAGCCGGCATAGATCGGGCCCGACAGCGAGAAGATATAGCCTTCGAGCCAGGTGTTGAGCGAACCGCAGGGGAAATGACGCATTTCCGCGGCGGCACCCAAAAGCTGCATCGCCGTGCGGTGTGCCGCGCGGTCCAGCTCCGACCAGAAGATCTTGTTCAGGCTCGCCTCGGCGCCGATATGGCCGCCGGCGATAATCTTCGATGCGACGGCATAGGTGTTGTACGCATAGGCCTGCGCATCCATCCATGCCTGCATCACCTGCTCGCGTGCGGCCGGGGATGCCTTGTCCTCATGCTCGCGGAACAGCTTGACGAGGCGTTCGGCCGCCGCCTGGAAGCGGGCAGGCGAACGCAGCATCAGGCCGCGTTCGAAACCGGCGGTTGCCATCGCGACGTTCCAGCCTTCGCCTTCGCCCGCGATGCGGTTTTCCACCGGCACGCGCACTTCGTCGAAGAACAGTTCGGCAAAGCCCGGATCGCCGTGGAGCTGGCGGATCGGGCGGCGCGTCACGCCGGGGGCGTTGAGGTCGAACAGGATGAAGCTCAGGCCCTTGTGGCGCTTCGACTCCGCATCGGTGCGGAACAGGCCGAAGCCCCAGTCGGCAAAGCTTGCGCGGCTGGACCAGGTCTTCTGGCCGGTGAGCACATAATGGTCACCGTCGCGCACGGCCTTCGAGGTGATCGCCGCCATGTCGGAACCGGCATTGGGTTCGGACCAGGCCTGCGCCCACATCACTTCGCCCTTCGCCATCGGCGTCAGGAAACGGGCCTTCTGCTCGTCGGTGCCGAATTCCATGATCGTCGGGCCGAGAAGGAAGATACCGTTCTGGTTGGCGCGCAGCGGCGCGCCCGCACGGTAATATTCCTCTTCGAAGATCAGCCACTGGATCAGGTCCAGCCCGCGGCCGCCATAGGCTTCCGGCCAGGTGACCATGCCCCAGTTGCCGCTGGCGAGTTTGTGCTCCCATTCGACATGCTGGTGATAACCCTCTTCACGCTCCAGCGTGACGAGCGGTTCCTTGGGCACATTCGCTTCCATCCATGCGCGGACTTCGGCGCGAAAGGCCTGTTGTTCGGGGGTGTAGTTGAGTTCCATCAGAAGCTGGCCGCCTTGCCGGTTTCGACGAACGCGTCGCGCGACTTCTGGCTGTCTTCGTGCATGTACATTTCGAGCGTGAAGCCCTGCTCGAAGCGGTAGCCATGGTCGACATCGCGCGGCTCGAGGCCGTTCAGCGCTTCCTTGGCGATCACCAGCGCCTTGCGCGACTTGCTGGCGATGATGCTGGCAAAGGCGCGGGCCTCTTCTTCCAGCGTTTCGCGCGGGACAACCTTTTCAACCGCGCCAAGGCGGTAGGCTTCCTGTGCGGGGATGTTGCCGCCGGTGAAAAAGGCTGCGCGCACCTTGTGGAGCGGCAGCATGCGCGACATGTGCGATGCGCCGCCCATGGCGCCGCGATCGATCTCGGGAAGCGAGAAATAGGCGTCGTCCGAGGCGATGATCGTGTCCGATGCACCGCAGATGCCGATGCCGCCGCCGATCACGAACTTGTGCACGGCGGTCACCACGGGAACTTCGCAGTCGCGCACGGCCTTGAACGTCAGGTAGTTGCCGCGGTTGAGGAGCGTGATGCGCTCCGGATGCGCCTGCATTTCCTTGATGTCGACGCCGCCACAGAAACCACGGCCTTCGGCGCGGATGAGGACAACGTGCACCTCGGGGTTGCTGCCGGCTTCCTTGATGATCGCGGGCAGGCTGTTCCAGGTGGTGCTGTCGAACGCGTTGACCGGCGGTACGTCGAAGACGATTTCCGCGATACGGTCCTTGATTACGGTATGGATCGGCATGGTCAGACCGTTTCCGTTGCTTGAGTGGGGCAGAGCGCGCCGATGCGGGCCCGTGCTTCGGTTTCGATTTTGCTGAGCAGTTCGGCACAGCTCGGCAGTTCGTTCAGTCGGCCGGCAACAAGGCCGGTGGCCATCAGGCCGTGTTCGGGATCGCCGTCCACAACCGCCTTCTGGATCAGCATGGGGGCCGAAGCCGCCATCATCGCTTGCGGCAGGGTCAACCCGCCATGGCTGGTCATGCCCTTGGCCGCCTGAAACAGTTCGCCGAACGAGGCGCCGGTCTGGCGCTTCATCTGCAAACCGCTTTCGATCGCGCGGCGCCAGATGCCAATGCCGGTCGAGCGTTCGATCCGGTCGAGCAGGCTGTTGCGGATCATCCGCTGCGGCATGCCGTCCACCTTGGTCGATACCAGGATGTCGTCGGTGCCGGCCTTGACGTAGCGCGCCTTGGTGGCGTCGGGGATGGGGCTTTCGCGGGTCATCAGGAAACGGGTGCCCATAGCGATGCCCTGCGCGCCAAAGGCGAGCGCTGCGGCGAGGCCGCGTCCATCGCCAAAGCCACCAGCGGCCACCACGGGAACGTTCACTGCGTCCAGAACCTGCGGCAGCAGCACGGTCGAGGCCACCGAACCGGTGTGCCCACCGCCTTCGCCGCCCTGCACGGTCACCATATCGACGCCCAGCTGCACCATCTTCTGTGCGTGCTTCACCGCGCCCACGGTGGGGATGCAGAGGATGCCGGCATCCTTGAAGCGGCCGATCATCTTGGCATCCGGGCCGCGGCCGAAGCTGACGGCACGAACCTGATCGCGGTGCTTCAGGATGATCTCGACGATCTCTGCGGCACCGGGCTGGAACATGTGGAAATTGACGCCGAAGGCATGGCGCGTGCCGGCCTTCACCTGCTTGATCGCGTTTTCCAGTTCGGCGGGCTGCATCACTGCGCCTGCGAGGAAGCCGAATGCACCGGCTTCGCTCGATGCGATCACCAGTTGCGGCGTGGCGACCCAGCCCATCGCGGTCTGGATCACGGGCAGGCGGCAGCCCAGCCGCTCGGTCAGAATTGTCTTGAGCGGATCGGCCATCAGTTGTCGCCCGCCTCGCGCTTGTTGGCAGCCGCCATCGACTTGCCGGTCAGGCCGGCCAGGCTGTTGCCGGTCACCAGATCGTTCTGCGCATGCGCAAAGTGATGCATGTGGAAAACCGCATCCATCGCCGTGCGCTTGCCGCGCAGGTCTTCGACATGGTTGATCGCCTGCTTGGTCAGCGACAGGCCAAGGCGCGGCATTTCCGCCAGACGCTCGGCAACCTTGCGGGCTTCGCCTTCCAGTTCGTCGCGCGTCACGACGCGGTTCACCATGCCCAGCTCATAGGCGCGCTTTGCGGGCATGCGATCGCCGAGCAGCAGGAATTCCTTGGCCACGCGCGGCGGCAGTTCGAAGGCGTGCGCGAAATATTCGACGCCCGGAATGCCCATGCGGACAACGGGGTCCTGGAAGAAGGCATCGTCCGACGCGACGATCAGGTCACAGATCCATGCCAGCATCAGGCCGCCGGCAATGCACGCGCCCTGAACCATGGCCACGGTCGGCTTGGGAATGTCGCGCCAGCGGCGGCACATGCCCAGATAGACTTCCTGCTCGCGGGTGTAGAGGAACTCCGCACCCGGCTTGTTCGTATGGTCGGGCCACAGCAGCTTGCGGTCGAACGACTTGGTAACGTCGCGACCGGGGGTGCCGATATCGTGGCCTGCCGAAAAGTGCTTGCCGATACCGGCAAGCACAATCGATTTCACATTGTCGTCGTCAACCGCCCGGCGGAACGCGTCGTCCAGCGCATAGGTCATCTGGCTGTTCTGGGCGTTGTTGAACGTCGGGCGATTCATCGTGATCCAGGCGACCCGGTTCTCCACGCGATAGAGAACAGGTTCGTCGGTTTCGTAGATGACTTCAGTCTCTTGCGGTTGAACCAGGTCGTCCATGCTCAGCTCCTACGGCCAGCGGGGTTGTCCTTGATCACGGCGGCGCGCCAGTTGTGAGGATCCATGCGCGCGATGATCGCCAGCTGTTCCTCGGTCGGGGCGGCGGTTTCCTTGATGTCCGCTGCCTTTTCGAGTTCGAAGCCGGTGGCTGCCTGCACCTCGTCGAACGTGACGCCGGGGTGGAGGGAGATCACGCGGATCGCATTGTCCTTGCCGCCGAAATCCATGACGCACAGGTCGGTCACGATCAGGCGCAGGTCGACGAAGTCGTAATTCGCGCCGGGGATCCGACGGGCGGGATTATAGCCGACGCTCGACACCATATCGACCTCGCCTTCGACGAAGACGCGTTTCGAATGGGCGGGGATGAACATCGAGTTGATGTGATAGATGGTGTTGCCCGGAAAACCGCGCGCGCCCAGCATCTGAACCTTCGGCTTGTCATAGGTGCCGCCGAGGTATGAGATGTTCATCTGACCGAAGCGGTCGATCTGGCTGGGCGAAACCATGGCGTGGCGCTTGCCCGGCCATACGGCCGCGTCGAAATAACGCGAGAAGGGCAGATAGCCTGCGGGCTTGCGATCGTCATAGCCGCGCGGCCCCAGCGGAACGGGATCTTCGACCAGATAGGCTTCGCCATCGGTCATCATCAGTTCGGGGGTGTGCGAAACCTTTGCAAGCGATGCCGCGACGCGGGGCACGGTGCCGATGCCGGTCGCGACAACTTCGCCGTTACCGCGCCAGGCTTCCGCCGAGGCAACGATCAGGAGTTCTGCAAGAGTGAAATCGGGTTGGCTGGTCATATCGTCCGCCTTAGAAAATCGGAAGGGGAAGGCTGGCGATGGCGTCCTTGCCGCCGACGCTCTCGATGTAGTGCGCTTCGTCCGCACCGATGGTCTGGGCCATGTAATTGTCCCAGCCGCCTTCTTCCTTGGCGCTCGCGGTATAGACCTTGAAGTGCTTCATATCCCAGCCATAGGCGGGCGGGAACGACGTCGGGTGCGCGCCGAAGGGCGAGTGGACGACGGCGTGGATGAAGCAACGCTCGACGATGTTCGCCTTCACGTCTTCGGGGTAGCTATGGTCCATGCGGTCCACGACTTCCTCGGCCGAAACGAAGGTCTTGTCGGCTGCGCGCGCGAACCATTCGTCATAATAGGTGTCGGGCCCAAGCGCCTGGATGTTGCCGAGGCGGTCGGCGCGGTGAACATGGATCAGCGCCGCGTCGAGCTTGATCGCGGGCATCGCGATCAGCGTTTCGCCGTCTTCATAGGGCGACTGGACGGTCTTGAAGCCGCCATGCGTCAGCACGTCGGTGCCAAGGCCCACATGGGTCGGCAGGAAGGGCAGGCGGAATGCCGCGGCCTTCAGGCCCCATTGCAGCATGCCTTCGTCGAGCTCGAGAATCTCGAGGCCGCCGGCTTCGCGTGCCTTGCGGAAATAGGGCTCCAGCGGAATCGCATCGAGCGAGACGAAGCCGAAAATCGCCTTCTTCACCTTGCCCGCTGCGCACAGCATGCCGATATCGGCACCGCCATAAGCGACCACGGTCAGATCCTTCAGATCCGAACGCAGGATGGCGCGGATAAGGGCCATCGGCTTGCGACGCGGACCCCAGCCGCCAATACCGATCGTCATCCCGCTCTTCAGCGAGGCGACGAACTGCTCGACCGTAATTTCCTTGTTCAATCGTCTCTCCGGCTTTTCAGCGCCTAGCAGGGCCGGTCCTCCGACCCTTCCTCAATGTCCGAATATGGCTAGGCCGCAGGGTCGTCCGTTCGCTACCACCATATGGAGAGAGACTTTCCCGGCGCCGGATAAGAGAGGGAAGGGCGCTGATAGCGGAGATGAAAATGGCGGATAAGAACCGGGGGGTTGCCCTCGTTACGGGTGGTGGTCGCGGCATCGGCAAGGGCATTGCCGAACGCCTGCTCGCTGATGGGATGACGGTCGTAATCTGTGGCCGGAGCGAGCCTGCCGAATTGCCGAGTGCGGATGGCCGCACGGCCGAGTTCGAGGCCTGCGATGTACGCTCGGCTGAGGAAGTGAACGCTATGTTCGATCGCATCTATGCGCGCCACGGCCGGTTCGATCTTGCGGTGAACAATGCGGGCGGTTCGCCCGAAACTGACGCCGCCACCGCATCGCCGCGTTTTTCCGAACGCATCCTCCAGCTCAACCTGCTCGGGCCGCTTCATGTGGCACAGGCGGCGAACCGGATCATGCAGACGCAGGACGAGGGCGGCAGCATCGTCAACATCGCCAGCGTTTCCGGCGCGCGCCCGTCGCCGGGCACTGCGGTGTACGGCGCGGCGAAGGCGGGCTTGCTCAGCCTCACCCAGTCGCTCGCGATGGAATGGGGCCCCAAGGTCCGCATCAACGCGATCATCGTTGGGCTGGTGGCGACCGAGGCCGCAGAGGAACATTATGGTGGTGAGGACGGCATGAAGCGCATCGGCGCGATGCTGCCGCTCGGCCGCATGGCGCGCCCCAAGGATATCGCCGACGTCGTCAGCTTCCTTGCCTCGGACGATTCTGCCTATGTCAGCGGCGCGCAGATCGCCGTGCATGGCGGCGGCGAACGTCCGCTGTTCCTCAGCCTCGCACAGGGCTGATTGCGACGCTGATCGATCGGATCAGGGAACCGGGCTGGGGCGCGGCGGGCTGCTCCCCAGTTCGCGCTGGCGGATGACGCGCAGATAGCCGTCGACCAGCGCCTGGTTCACCTGGTCCCAGCCATAGCGATCGCTCGAAGCACGTCCGGCCTCGCCGGCGTGGATGCGCGCCTCGCGGTTCTGGCAATAATATTGGAGCGCGTCGGCAAAGTCCGAGATCGCACCGGGGCGGATCAGCTTGCCCGTAACGCCGTCGGTGACCAGGCTTTCGCTGCCCGTCGCGCGTGCTGCCACCACCGGCAGGTGAGCGGCCATGGCTTCCAGCGTGACATTGCCAAAGGTTTCGGTGACCGACGGGTTGAACAGCATGTCCATCGAGGCAACGGCGCGGCCCAGATCGGGGCCCGCCTGAAAGCCAACGAAAGTGGCTGATGGCAGCCGATCGGTGAACCATTCGCGCGCAGGGCCTTCGCCCACGATCAGCACGCGGTGCTTCACGCCGCGCTTGGTGAGCGCGTCGATCGTGTCGGAAAACACGTCGAGGCCCTTTTCCATCACCAGTCGGCCGACAAAGCCGATCACCGCCTCGTCATCGGCAATGCCCAGGCTCCGGCGCCATTCCATGTCGCGGCGGCCGGGATTGAAGATTTCCTGATCGATGCCGCGCGTCCAGATGCCGACATCATAGTTCATCCGCTGCTCGCGCAGCAGCTGCGCCATCGAATCGGACGGGGCAAAGATCGCGTCGCAGCGGCGATAGAAACGGCGCAGGCATGCCACGGCCAGCGGCTCCAGAAAAGCAAGGCCGTAATAGCGCAAATAGGTCTCGAAGCGGGTGTGGACCGAGGCCACCACCGGCGTCTTCCACTTGCGCGCCAGCGTCACGGCGCGGTGGCCGAGTATCTCCGGGCTCGACACATGAAAGATATTGGGCGCAAACGCCTTGATGTCGCGCTTCACTGAGGGCGGGATCATCATCGGCGCGCGGTATTCGGCGCGGCCGGGGATCGCGAACGCCGGTACACCGACAAGATCGCCGGTCGGCGGGAAAGCCGGATTTTCAACGACCGGGGCATAGACGCGCACCTGCGCGCCTTGCTTCAGCAAATAGCCGACGAGCCGATTGAGCGCCTGGTTGGCACCATCGCGTACATAGTTATAGTTACCGCTGAACAGGGCGATGCGAAGGTCGGAAGCTTCCATAAGCGCACAGCCGATAACGGCTTCGACCGTGAATTTCCACCGGCAACGCCCATCAACCGCAATCAATCGTCAACTGTGGCCGAATGGAACCACCTTGTTGTCGACATCATGCCCGATATCGGCGGTTCCGAGCCAGGCGATGCCCGATTTGGCGCACCAATGCGCGACGATCTCGTCGATCTCATAGCCGAAGGGGCGGTCATTCTCGATCACGTCGCTTACCCGGCCAAGCCGGATTCCGGCAACGCGCCGGATGTCGCGGTTGCTGGTGATGTGGAACAGCGCCCGGTCGACGCGATAGAGATGCTCCGCAACCTCCTCCAGCATCAGCACATGGCCAGACAGGTCAGGCTGCAGCGGCGTGCCGATCAGATGGCTCAGGATGATCATGTTGAACGCGGCTGATGGCGCGGCGAGGGCATTGGGTTCGACGGCATTGCTGTCCCCCTCGACCAGCCAGTTCAGCGCGCGGTCGACGGCGGCATCGCCACCCTTTCGGCGGATATCGGCGGGCATCGGGCCATGCGCGACATGTTCGAACCCTTGCGCGTACAGCCCGCCCAGCAGATTTCCAGCGTCGCTATAGCCAAGCCAGCTCTTGGCGCGCGCGGTGCTTTCCATTTGTGCCAGCGCATCCTCGGCAATTCGTCCCGAGCCATAACCGCCGCGCGCGCACCAGATCGCGTCGATGGCCGGATCGTTCGCCATTTCGACAAGCGCCGACAGGCGCTCATGATCCTCGCCCGCGAAATGACCGTGGGACAGGAAGCATTGCGGATGAAAAACGAGCTCGGGGGCGTCGTCTCCGTAGAGCGCCAGGGCCCGCGCATTGACCGCAGTCACCACCGCATCGTCGATTGGGCAACTGGGGGCGACGATGCCGATCCGTCTCGATTTCACGTCACTCATCCCCGCGCGCTTGCCGATTGAAGGAAAAGCGTCAATAGCCCGAGCTTATGAGCAAGACCAAAAGCTATTTCTTCTGTGGCGTTGGTGGCAGCGGGATGCTGCCGCTCGCCTGCATCGTGAAGGCGCGCGGGCACGCGGTCGGGGGCTCGGATCGCTCGCTCGATCAGGGGCGGATCGCGGCAAAGTTCGATTTTCTACGCGGTCTCGGAATTGCTCTTTATCCACAGGATGGCAGCGGGCTCACTAGCGCGGAGCAGGTACTCGTCACCTCGGCCGCGGTAGAAAACACGATTCCCGATGTGGTGAAGGCCAACGCACTCGGCGCGCCGATGATGCGCCGCGCCAATCTGCTTGCCGAACTGTTCAACGATGCCCCCACCAGCATCGGCGTCGCGGGCACCAGCGGCAAGTCCACGGTCACCGGTATGATCGGCTGGATACTGCACAGCGCGGGGCTGCGTCCTACCGTGATGAACGGCGCGGTGATGAAGAATTTCGTCACCCCCGATGCGCCCTTCGCCAGCGCGCTCGTCGGCGGGGCGGAGTATTTTGTCAGCGAAGTTGATGAAAGCGACGGCTCGATCGCGCTTTACCGCCCGCGCATCGCCGTGCTCAACAATATTTCCCACGATCACAAGTCGATGGAGGAACTGCGCAGCCTGTTCGGGGACTTTATCGGCAAGGCCGATCATGCCGTGCTCAATCTCGACAATGACGAGGTTGCCCGCCTTGCCGACACGCTGCCGTCCGAACGCGTAATCAGCTACGGCCTCGGCCGTAGCGATGCCGATCTGTGCGCGGTCGATATTGTCGCTTTGCCCGATGGCATCCGCTTCGGCGTGGTCGAAAAGGCAAATGGCGCGCGTACCAGCGTTTCCTTGCGGGTCCCCGGCCGCCACAATGCCTCGAACGCGCTCGCTGCGCTGGCCGCTGCACGGGCCTGCGGGCTTTCGCTTGACGTTGCGGCCGAGGCACTGGGCGGCTTTGCCGGCCTGTCGCGCCGCATGGAAATCGCCGGAACCGCAAACGACATCACCGTGATCGACGATTTCGGGCACAACCCCGACAAGATCGCCGCCACGCTGTCGACGCTTCACGATTTTCCCGGCCGTCTCCTCGTGATGTTCCAGCCGCACGGCTATGGCCCGCTGCGGACGATGAAGGACGAACTCATCGCCTGCCTCGTCGGCAACATGGCGGCTGACGATGTGCTCATCATGCCCGATCCCGTCTATTTCGGCGGCACGACCGACGGGAGCGTGGGGACCGAGGGCATCATCGCGGGCGTCGCGGCGGCGGGGCGTCAGGCGGAGCATGTCGCCGAGCGCGCCGATGCGGGCAAAAGACTGGTCGAACTGGCGCGATCGGGGGACCGGATCGTCGTGATGGGCGCGCGCGACGACACCTTGTCCGAATTCGCCGCCTCGATCGTGGCAGCGCTGCAGCTGTAACGATCAACGTGTCTGGAAATCGGGGGCGCGACTTCCTAACTCCTTGATCAGACCAATTGAAAGGATGCCCGAATGCCTCAAGCCCGTTATGCGATCATTCCCCATGGCAATCAGTGGATGATCAATATCGACGGCAAGAATTACGGGCCCTATTCGACGCAGAGCGCGGCGCTGCGTGACGCGGTCGATACCGCGCAAAAGGCGGGTGTCGGTGGTTTCGAGGCGCAGGTTCTGGTGCAGGAAGGCGATGGCCGTTTCCGCACCCAATGGACCTATGGCACCGATCCCTATCCGCCCGCCGGCTGATCGGCTCCGGGGGCCTCGTACAATCTGGGGCAACCATCACAAAAACTGCCGCAGCCCTCTTTTTTCGAAAAGCGCCGCGGGTTTGATACCTGACGGCGCAACTGCCGATAGGGGCGGCTGTTCCATATCGCGCTGAGCGGCGTTTCGAAGATATTGCCAACTCCGCGTGGATCCTCGCCCGCGGCATATTGGCGCCCCACGCGCCACAGACAGCAGGGGATCACCGTTCCGTCGAACCGGATCACCGTGCTGCTATAGGGCCATAGGCAGCGCGGCACCGGGCGCAGTGGCCGGGCAGGGGGCGGCGGCGCATCCCCCGGATCATCGTCGACGACATTGTAGAATGACCCGTCGGGATTTTTGTGGAGCCCCGAATAGGTAGTAAACTTGTCCGCGCCCAGATCGAGCGCGATCTGTTGCACGCGCTCGCGTTCGTCGGGCGCGTGGTGCGGAAAGCGCAGATGCTGCACCTCGACAAAGGGATGCGCGCGACCAGTCTCGCGCTTCACCTGCGCCACCATGGCAAGATTGGCGAGAACGAAATCGAGCCGCCCGCGCACGCGCGTCGCAGAATAGCTTTCCTGCGTCGCGCCGTCGACCGCCACGGTGATGTGGCTGAGGCCCGATTCCACCAGGCTACGGATGCGCGCCAGCGACAGCTTATAGCTGAAATGGGTGGTGATATGGACGGCGAGCCCCGCCGCCCGCGCCATCCGGATCATCGCGTCGAGATCTGGGTGGATCAGCGGATCGCCATAATAATAAAGGCTCACCGCCACCGCTCGCCCGCGCAACTGATCGATGATCCGGCCATATTGCGCCAGCGACATCCGGTCGGTCTTGGCAAAGCGTTGTGCGGCAAGCAGCGGCTTGTCACGGCCTTCGGGAACGGCGTGCAGGCAGTGCGTGCACGCAAGGCTGCACTGGGGCGATATGTCGATCTTGACCACCGAGGGCAAAGGCGCCGCGCGTTCCGCATGCGTCGCAAAAGCCAGGACATTGCGGGCCAGGTTGCTCAGTTGAGAGAGTGACAGCCGCTCCTGCATCCACAGCCGCCGCCGGCGAATGCCTTTCAGCGTCGCCTTGATACGCAGATAGCTGGGTGATGCGGCAATGCTGGCTATGATTTCCCCCTGTCGCTTGGCCCTGTCTCTGGCTCGGTGCGGGTGGGCCATCCTAGCCGGGAAGGGCAGGCGGGGGCGGGGCTTTAGGGGGTAGATCCGAAAATCAGGGAACTCTGCCCGTTGGGGTTATGCACGTCGGCAGGGGGCAAAAGAAAACCCCGCAGGCCGGGCTGGCCTGCGGGGTGATTTCTCTTGGCCCGGATGGGCAGGGGCTTATGCCTCTGCGCCGTCCTCGCCATTGGTGTCGGCCACCACGGCGGCCAGCGGGTCGTTGCCGGTATCGGCTTCAACGGGCTGACGCAGCTCGGCTTCATGCTCTTCGGCTGCCGATGCCGGGGCGATCAGGCTGGCCTGCCATGCACGCTGCGAGGCGCGCAGGGCGGCATCGCGGCTGGAAGCGGCCACGCGGAGGCGGTTCATGCCCGCGCCGGTACCGGCAGGGATGAGGCGACCCACGATGACGTTTTCCTTCAGACCCATGAGCAGGTCCTTCTTGCCCTGCACCGAGGCTTCGGTGAGCACGCGCGTGGTTTCCTGGAACGACGCCGCCGAGATGAAGCTGCGGGTCTGCAGCGACGCCTTGGTGATGCCGAGCAGGATGGGCTTGCCCTGTGCCTTCTGCTGGTTCGGAGCGAGCTTGTCGTTGATCTCGTCCATTTCCTCGCGGTCCACCTGCTCGCCGGCGAGCAGGGTGGTGTCGCCGCCATCGGTGATCTCAACCTTCTGCAGCATCTGACGAACGATCGTCTCGATGTGCTTGTCGTTGATCTTCACACCCTGCAGTCGGTAGACTTCCTGGATTTCCGACACGAGATATTCGGCAAGAGGCTCGATGCCGAGCACTTCCAGAATGTCGTGCGGATCGGGCGAACCGCCGATCAGGTTGTCGCCACGCTTCACGTAGTCGCCTTCCTGAACGTCGATCACCTTCGACTTCGGGATCAGATATTCCACGACCTCGCCGCCGTCCTCGGGCTGGATACCGATTTTGCGCTTGGCCTTGTAATCCTTGCCGAAGACGACGCGGCCCGAGACTTTCGCGATGATCGCGTTTTCCTTGGGCTTGCGGGCTTCGAACAGCTCGGCCACGCGCGGCAGACCACCGGTAATGTCGCGGGTCTTGGCGGCTTCGCGGCTGGCGCGGGCCAGCACGTCACCGGCATGGACTTCCGCACCGTCTTCAACCGAAAGCGTGGTGCCCGGCGTCAGCATGTAACGGCCGGCCTCGCCCGAGTTTCCATCGAGCAGGGTCAGGCGCGGACGAAGATCTTCCTTCGAACGCGTCGGCGCACGATATTCGGTCACCACGCGCTGCGCGATGCCGGTCGCTTCGTCGGTCTGTTCGGTCAGCGTCTTGCCGTCGAGCAGGTCCTGATACTTCACGACACCCGGGTTTTCCGTGATCACCGGCATGGTGAACGGATCCCACTCGGCCAGACGATCGCCCTTGGTCACCGTAGCGCCGTCCTCGACCAGGACATAGGCACCATAAGGCAGACGGTGGACGGCGCGTTCACGGCCTTCCGCGTCGATGATCGCCAGTTCGCCCGAACGCGCCAGAACCACGCGGCGGTCGCGCTTGTCGACGATCACGCGAAGATCGCGATACTCGACCGAACCGTCGCTCACGGCTTCGAGGTTGGACTGTTCGTTCAGCTGTGCCGCGCCGCCGATGTGGAAGGTACGCATGGTCAGCTGCGTGCCCGGTTCACCGATCGACTGTGCCGCGATGACGCCAACGGCTTCGCCGATGTTCACCGGCGTACCGCGGGCCAGGTCACGGCCATAGCACTTGCCGCACACGCCCTGCTTGCTCTCGCAAACGAGCGGGCTGCGGATCTTCACCGCCTGCGTGCCGATCGCTTCGATCTGCGCGATCATCGGTTCGTCCAGCAGCGTGCCGATCGGGATCACGATCTCGTTGGTCTTGCTGTCGACGATATCTTCGGCGGTGGTACGGCCGAGGATACGCTCGCCAAGCGACGCGATGGTCGAACCGCCCTGGACGATCGCCTTCATTTCGAGGGCGCGGGTGGTGCCGCAATCCTCTTCGATGACGACGCAATCCTGGCTGACGTCGACGAGACGACGGGTCAGGTAACCCGAGTTCGCCGTCTTCAGTGCGGTATCGGCCAGACCCTTACGGGCACCGTGGGTCGAGTTGAAGTATTCAAGAACGGTCAGACCTTCCTTGAAGTTCGAGATGATCGGCGTTTCGATGATCTCGCCCGACGGCTTGGCCATAAGGCCGCGCATACCGGCCAGCTGCTTGATCTGCGCGGCGCTACCACGCGCACCGGAGTGCGCCATCATGTAGATCGCGTTGATCGGCTTTTCGCGGCCGGTTTCCTCGTCGCGCTTAACAGCCTGGATTTCCTTCATCATCGCCGCAGCAACCTGATCACCGCAACGCGACCACGCGTCGATGACCTTGTTGTACTTTTCCTGCTGCGTGATCAGGCCGTCCTGATACTGCTGCTCGTAATCCTTCACGAGCGTGCGGGTTTCCTCGACCAGATCTTCCTTGGCGGCGGGGATGACCATGTCGTCCTTGCCGAAGGAAATGCCGGCCTTGAATGCGTGGCGGAAGCCGAGCGCCATGATGCCGTCGGCGAACAGCACGGTCTCCTTCTGACCCGTGTGACGATAGACTTCGTCGATGACGTCGCCGATGTCCTTCTTGGTCAGCAGGCGGTTGACCGTTTCGAACGGCACCTTGTGGCTCTTCGGCAGACATTCGCCGAGCAGCATGCGGCCCGGGGTCGTCTCATAGCGCTTCAGATAGGTGTTGCCGTCCGCATCGGTCTGCGGAACGCGGCTGATCACCTTGGTGTGCAGCGTCACCGCGCCGGCGTGCAGTGCCTGATGCACTTCGGCCATGTCGGCGAGCAGCATGCCTTCGCCCGGTTCCTTCTCCTTCATGATCGAAAGATAATAGAGACCCAGCACCATGTCCTGCGACGGAACGATGATCGGCTTGCCGTTTGCGGGCGACAGGATGTTGTTGGTCGACATCATCAGCACGCGCGCTTCCAGCTGAGCTTCCAGCGAGAGCGGGACGTGGACGGCCATCTGGTCACCGTCGAAGTCGGCGTTGAATGCCGAGCAGACGAGCGGGTGGAGCTGGATCGCCTTGCCTTCGATGAGGACAGGCTCGAACGCCTGGATGCCCAGACGGTGAAGCGTGGGCGCGCGGTTCAGCAGAACCGGGTGCTCGCGGATCACTTCGTCAAGGATGTCCCAGACTTCCTTGCGCTCCTTCTCGACCCACTTCTTGGCCTGCTTCAGGGTCATCGACAGACCCTTGGCGTCAAGGCGGGCATAGATGAACGGCTTGAACAGTTCGAGCGCCATCTTCTTGGGCAGACCGCACTGGTGCAGCTTCAGTTCGGGACCGGTCACGATGACCGAACGGCCCGAATAGTCGACGCGCTTACCGAGAAGGTTCTGACGGAAGCGACCCTGCTTGCCCTTGAGCATGTCGGACAGCGACTTCAGAGGACGCTTGTTCGCACCGGTGATGGTGCGGCCGCGGCGGCCGTTGTCGAACAGGGCGTCGACCGATTCCTGAAGCATGCGCTTTTCGTTGCGGACGATGATGTCCGGCGCGCGCAGTTCCATCAGGCGCTTCAGGCGGTTGTTACGGTTGATGACGCGGCGATACAGGTCGTTCAGGTCCGACGTCGCGAAGCGGCCACCGTCCAGCGGAACCAGCGGGCGCAGTTCGGGCGGAATGACGGGGACGACTTCAAGGATCATCCATTCGGGACGGTTGCCCGAATCGATGAAGCTTTCGACGACCTTCAGACGCTTGATGATCTTCTTGGGCTTCAGTTCGGACTTGGTTTCGGCCAGGTCCTTCAAAAGCACTTCACGCTCGCCCTCGAGGTCGAGGTTTTCGAGCATGATGCGGACCGCTTCTGCGCCGATGCCGGCGGAGAAGGCGTCTTCGCCATACTCATCCTGCGCGTCGAGCAGTTCGTCTTCGGTCAGAAGCTGATACTTCTCAAGCGGGGTCAGGCCCGGCTCGATAACGATATAGGCTTCGAAATACAGGACGCGTTCCAGCTGCTTCAGCTGCATGTCGAGCAGCAGGCCGATGCGCGACGGCAGCGACTTCAGGAACCAGATATGCGCAACCGGCGCGGCCAGTTCGATATGGCCCATGCGTTCGCGACGGACCTTCGAAACGGTCACTTCCACGCCGCACTTTTCGCAGACGATGCCCTTGTACTTCATGCGCTTGTACTTGCCGCACAAGCATTCGTAATCCTTGATCGGGCCAAAGATGCGCGCGCAGAACAGGCCGTCACGCTCGGGCTTGAACGTGCGGTAGTTGATCGTTTCCGGCTTTTTGATTTCGCCGAACGACCAGCTGCGAATGCGGTCGGGCGAAGCGATCCCGATCTGTATCTGGTCGAAGGTTTCCGGTTTGGCCATCGGATTGGCGAAATTGGTCAGTTCGTTCATTTTCTCTTCCCTCTGGAGGGCAAATCTCTGGCGGGGCGGCTGGCGGGCCCGGTGCGGTCAGCACCTGGCCCGGGCAGGATCACTCCGCGGCCTCGGCAACGTCGCCATCGTCCTGGTCGGTGACCGACGACAGCTCGATGTTGAGACCCAGCGAGCGCATTTCCTTGACGAGCACGTTGAAGCTCTCGGGAATGCCGGCTTCGAAGGTGTCGTCGCCCTTGACGATCGCTTCGTAAACCTTGGTACGGCCGACCACGTCGTCGGACTTGACCGTGAGCATTTCCTGCAGCGTGTACGCGGCACCGTAAGCCTGGAGCGCCCAGACTTCCATTTCCCCGAAGCGCTGGCCGCCGAACTGCGCCTTACCACCCAGCGGCTGCTGGGTGACGAGCGAGTAGGGCCCGATCGAACGTGCGTGGATCTTGTCGTCAACAAGGTGGTGGAGCTTCAGCATGTAGATGATGCCCACGGTCACCTTGCGGTCGAACGCGTCACCCGTACGGCCGTCGAACAGCGTCGACTGGCCCGAGGTGTCGAGACCCGCCAGTTCCAGCATGTCCGAAACATCGGCTTCGCGCGCGCCGTCGAACACGGGGGTGCCCATCGGCACACCGGTGCGGACATTGTGCACCAGCTCGGCCACCTGGTCGGGCGTCCGGGCTTCGATGTCGTCGGCATAATGGTCGCCATAGATCGCCTTCAGGCGGTCCTTGACGGCGGCGGGCATTTCGCCTGCCTGCGCATTGGGGTTGGCTTCGCGCCAATCTTCCAGCGCGCTCGCCACCTGCATGCCCAGGTTGCGGGCTGCCCAGCCAAGATGCGTTTCGAAGATCTGACCGACGTTCATACGCGAAGGCACGCCCAGCGGGTTCAGAACGAGGTCGACCGGCGTACCGTCTTCAAGGAACGGCATGTCTTCGACGGGGAGGATGCGCGAGATGACACCCTTGTTCCCGTGGCGACCTGCCATCTTGTCGCCCGGCTGCAGCTTGCGCTTCACCGCGACGAACACCTTGACCATCTTGAGAACGCCCGGGGGCAGTTCGTCACCGCGCTCGAGCTTCTCGCGACGGTCTTCGAACTTCTCGTTGATGACCTTGACGGCATCGTCATACTGCGCCTTGACGGCTTCGAGATCGGCCTGACGCTTGTCGTCCTGAACGGCGAACTTCCACCATTCATGCTTCTCGACTTCGTCGAGCAGCTCCGGCGTGATCTCGGTGCCCTTCTTGATGCCCTTCGGAGCGGCGGTCGCCACCTGATCGAGGAGCATTTCGCGCAGGCGCGACCAGGTGGCACGGTTCAGAATGCCGCGTTCGTCGTCGGCGTCCTTCTTCAGGCGCTCGATTTCCTCGCGCTCGATAGCCATCGCGCGCTCGTCCTTGTCGATGCCGTGACGGTTGAAGACGCGGACTTCGACAACGGTACCGGCGACGCCCGGGGGCAGGCGGAGCGAGGTGTCGCGCACGTCGCTGGCCTTTTCACCGAAGATCGCGCGGAGCAGCTTTTCTTCCGGCGTCATCGGGCTTTCGCCCTTCGGCGTGATCTTGCCGACGAGGATATCGCCCGGCTCGACTTCGGCGCCGATGTACACGATGCCCGCCTCGTCGAGGTTGCGCAGGGCTTCCTCGCCGACGTTCGGGATATCGCGCGTGATGTCTTCCGGCCCGAGCTTCGTGTCGCGCGCCATCACTTCGAATTCCTCGATATGGATCGAGGTGAAGACGTCGTCTTTCACGATGCGTTCGGAAATGAGGATGGAGTCCTCATAGTTGTAGCCGTTCCAGGGCATGAACGCGACGAGCGAGTTGCGGCCGAGGGCGAGTTCGCCCAGTTCGGTCGACGGGCCGTCAGCGATGATGTCGCCCGCGTTCACCGGATCGCCCACCTTCACCAGCGGACGCTGGTTGATGCAGGTGTTCTGGTTCGAACGCTGGAACTTCATCAGCGTGTAGATGTCGACGCCCGACTTGCCGGCTTCGACATCACCCGTTGCGCGGACGACGATACGGGTCGCGTCGACCTGGTCGACGATGCCCGCACGCTTGGCGGCGATCGCTGCGCCCGAATCGCGGGCCACGGTTTCTTCCATGCCGGTGCCGACGAAGGGCGCTTCCGCCTTCACCAGCGGCACGGCCTGACGCTGCATGTTCGAGCCCATGAGCGCGCGGTTGGCGTCATCGTTTTCCAGGAACGGAATGAGCGATGCTGCAACCGAGACGAGCTGCTTGGGGCTGACGTCCATCAGCGTGATGTGATCGCGCGGCGCCATGAGAAATTCGCCGGCTTCACGCGCCGAGATCAGTTCCTCGACGAAGCTGTTGTCAGCGTTCAGTTCGGCGTTCGCCTGTGCAATCGTGTGCTTGGCTTCTTCCATCGCCGACAGATAGACGACGTCGGTCGTCACCTTGCCGTCCACGACCTTGCGGTACGGGGTTTCGATGAAGCCGTACTTGTTGACGCGGCTGAACGACGCCAGCGAGTTGATCAGACCGATGTTCGGGCCTTCCGGCGTTTCAATCGGGCAGATACGGCCATAATGGGTCGGGTGAACGTCGCGGACTTCGAAGCCTGCGCGTTCGCGGGTCAGACCGCCCGGCCCAAGTGCCGAAACGCGGCGCTTGTGGGTGACTTCCGACAGCGGGTTTGTCTGGTCCATGAACTGCGACAGCTGCGACGAGCCGAAGAATTCACGCACCGCGGCCACGGCCGGCTTCGCGTTGATCAGGTCGTTCGGCATCACGGTCGACACGTCGACCGAACTCATGCGCTCCTTCACCGCGCGTTCCATGCGCAGCAGACCGACACGGTACTGGTTTTCAAGCAGTTCGCCCACCGAACGCACGCGGCGGTTACCGAGATTGTCGATGTCGTCGATTTCGCCCTTGCCGTCCTTCAGGTCGACGAGGGTCTTCACCACGGCCAGAATGTCTTCCGAACGCAGCGTCGTCACCGTGTCCTCGCAGTCGAGGTCAAGGCGCATGTTCAGCTTGACGCGGCCCACGGCCGACAGGTCGTAGCGCTCGGGGTCGAAGAACAGGCCAGCAAACAGCGCTTCGGCGGTTTCGCGCGTCGGCGGTTCGCCGGGGCGCATGACGCGGTAGATATCGGCGAGCGCGTGGTCGCGGTCTTCGGCCTTGTCTGCCTTCAGGGTGTTGCGGATCCAGGGACCGGTGTTGACATGGTCGATGTCGAGCAGTTCGAGCTTCTCGATGCCGGCCTTGTCCAGCTTTTCCAGATTTTCGGGCGAAACTTCGTCGCCGGCTTCGATATAGATCTCACCGGTGGTTTCGTTGATCAGGTCGAACGCCGAATAGCGGCCGAAGATTTCCTCGGTCGGGATCAGCAGCTGCTCAAGGCCATCCTTGCCGGCCTTGTTGGCGGCGCGGGGGCTGATCTTCTGGCCGGCGGCGAAAACGACTTCGCCCGACTGCGCGTCGACGACGTCGAACGCGGGCTTCTGGCCGCGCCATTGTTCGGCGGCATAGGGGACAACCCAGCCATTTTCGCCACGAACGAAGGTGACCTTGTTGTAGAAGTGGCCGAGGATCTCTTCCGAATTCAGACCAAGCGCATAGAGCAGCGCCGTCACCGGCAGCTTGCGCTTGCGGTCGATACGGACGTTGACGATGTCCTTGGCGTCGAATTCGAAATCGAGCCACGAACCGCGATACGGAATGACGCGCGCGGCGAAGAGATACTTGCCCGAGGCGTGGGTCTTGCCGCGGTCATGGTCGAACAGAACACCCGGCGAACGGTGCATCTGCGACACGATGACGCGTTCGGTGCCGTTGATGAAGAAGGTGCCGTTCTCGGTCATGAGCGGCATGTCGCCCATGTACACGTCCTGCTCCTTGATATCGAGCACCGAACGGGTTTCGGTGTCCTGGTCGACTTCGAAAACGATCAGGCGCAGCGTGACGCGCATCGGCGCTGCATAGGTGATGCCGCGCTGGCGGCATTCTTCGACGTCGAACTTGGGGTCTTCAAGCTCATAGTGCACGAAGTCGAGTTCGGCGGTGCCGGCGAAATCGCGGATCGGGAAGACCGAGCGAAGCGTCTTTTCCAGGCCCGAGACATAGCCCGTGCTGGAATCGGAACGAAGAAACTGTTCGTATGATTCGCGCTGAACCTCGATCAGGTTCGGCATCTGCACCACTTCGTGGATGTTGCCGAAGACCTTCCGGATGCGCTTCTTGACGGTCGCGGGTGCTTCCTTGGTCGCCATGTTGATTTTCGCCTCGTATTCAAGAATTCAGGCGCGCAAAACGCCGAAAGCCGCGCGCCTTCCCGCCTGGAAGGCCGCAGCTTCAGCGTCACTGGAACCCCAATCGCTCCATACGTACGATGCACTGCGCGACGGCACATCATTTCCCGAACGATTGTGGTGATCGACCGGATATAGGCTGTGGCTGGTTCCGTGTCAAAGGGGAAGGAAGGGGCTCAGCCAGCCTTTCCGGCAAGCCCGGCACCACGGATCACGGCCTCGATCTCGTCGGGCTCATATGACACTTGGCCGTCGAGGATCAGCATTGCGAGCCCATGCACCAGCGACCAGGCGTGGAGCGCGGCGGTGCGATGGGCGGCGTCGGGCAGATCGGCCGGTATCAGCCGGGCAATGTCCTCACGCAGACCGCGCATCGCGCGGCCCACCTTGTCCGGCGCGGCATCGAGCAGGCTGATCGAAGCGGCCGAGGCAAAGATCAGCCGGAACAGCGCGGGGTTTTCCGCCGCAAAGCGCACATAAGTGGCGCCCGAGGCGACAAATCCGTCGGGGCCGCCGCCCGCACGGTCGCTGGCCGCGCGCTGCATCTCGCCCAGCTGCTCCATCCCCTCGGCCGCCAGCGCCGAAAGCAGCGCCTGCTTGTCGGGAAAGTGGCGATAGACCGCAGTGGCGCTTACGCCGACTCGGCGGGCCACTTCGCGCAGGGAAAGGGCGTCGGCGGTATGTTCGGCAAGCAATTCAAGGCCCGAAGCGATCAGCGCCGCGCGCAAATCGCCGTGATGATAGGGCCTTATCGGTTCAATGTTGACGCTGTTACCATTTCTTGTCATGTTTTCACTGTAAACATTGCATGGAGCAAAAGCCATCCATGCGGAATGTCAGGAGAGCGATATGCCCAACAGCATTGAAAGCACGATCCGGTCTGCCGTTGGAAAAGGCCTTGGCATGGTGGCGGAGTTCAATCGGGGCCGCATGGCCGCACCCGATCGCCCGCATCCGTATCTCACTGGCATCCACCGCCCGATGACGACGGAGGAAAGCCTTTCGGATCTGGTGGTGGAGGGGGCTATTCCGCCCGAACTCGATGGCCGCTATCTGCGCATCGGGCCCAATCCGGTCACGCCGCCCAATCCGGCCGATTATCACTGGTTCACCGGCGATGGCATGGCGCACGGCATTCGCATCGCGGGGGGGCGCGCCGCGTGGTATCGCAATCGCTGGATCCGCTCGAATGCCGTCAGCGATGCACTGGGTGAGCCGCGCGCGTCGGGCTCCCGTAATCCCCGGACGGATACCGCCAATACCAATATCATCGGCCATGCCGGGCGCACCTGGGCGATTGTCGAGGCGGGCGGCTATCCGGTCGAACTCTCCGACGGGCTCGATACGGTCGCGCACAATCCGTTCGGCGGTACGCTCACCACCGCCTTTTCTGCGCATCCCCACCGCGATCCGGCCACCGGCGATCTCCACGCCATCTGCTATGACGCGCCCGTCATGGACACGGTCTGGCACGTCGTCGTCGATCCGGCGGGGCATGTCGTCCGGCAGGAAGCGATCGCCGTCGAACATGGGCCAAGCATACATGACTGCGCGATTACCGAACACTATGTGCTGGTCTTCGATCTGCCCGTTACTTTCTCGATGAAGGCGATGCTCGGCGGTCGGCGTTTCCCCTATCAGTGGAACCCCGCGCACCGTGCGCGTGTCGGGTTGTGCCCGCGCACCGGCCGCGGCGCCGACACCATCTGGTGCGATGTCGATCCCTGCTATGTCTTCCATCCGGGCAATGCGTTCGAACGCGCGGACGGGTGTGTCATCGTCGATGTCGTCGCGCACGATACCATGTTTGCGCAAAGCGTCTTTGGCCCAGATTCCCCCGCGTCGCGGCTTGAGCGCTGGACGATCGATCCGGTGGCGGGGGCGGTCACCCGCGCGGTGCTCCACGAGCATCCGCAGGAATTTCCGCGTTTCGATGAACGGCAGACGGGCAGGCCCTATAAATGGCTCTATTCGGTCGCGCTGCCGCAGGATGGCCGGGGCGAGCTATCGATCTCGGACACGCGGCTCTTCCGTCATGATGTCGAGGCGGCGAAAACTGATATTCGTGATTGCGGCCCCGGTCGCCATCCGGGCGAGTTCGTCTTCGTGCCGCGTTCAGGCGAAGCCGCAGAGGGGGATGGCTGGCTGATCGGGATGGTCGTCGATCTGCCCGGTGAGCGGACCGAGCTTCAGATCCTCGATGCCGGTGATTTCACGGGGGCGCCGGTCGCGGTTATCCACATTCCGCACCGCATTCCGCCGGGGTTTCACGGCAATTGGGTGCCGGGCGGGCTCTGAGCCCAAAAGAAAAGGGCGGCGCCGAAGCACCGCCCTTCCTTTTCGATCGGGTTGGCCGGGGCCAACCACGCGGATCGCGAACTTACTTGAGTTCGACGGTCGCGCCAGCTTCTTCGAGCTGCTTCTTGATCTTTTCGGCTTCGTCCTTGTTGACGCCTTCCTTGACAGCCTTCGGAGCGCCTTCGACGAGTGCCTTGGCTTCCGTCAGGCCGAGACCGGTGATGGCGCGGACTTCCTTGATGACGTTGATCTTCTTGCCGCCGTCGTTGACGAGAACGACGTCGAAGTCGGTCTTTTCTTCAGCTGCGGGAGCAGCGGCACCGGCGGGAGCTGCAACTGCAACTGCTGCGGCGGCCGAAACGCCCCACTTTTCTTCGAGGAGCTTCGAGAGCTCAGCTGCTTCGAGAACGGTAAGAGCCGAAAGGTCTTCAACGATCTGGTTAAGGTCTGCCATGATGTAATCTCCAATTGGGGCTGTGCCCCGAAAGTTTCAGATTGATTAGGTAACTCAGGCGGCGTCCTTGGCCGCGTAAGCGCCAAACACGCGGGCCAGCTGGCCTGCGGGTGCCTGGGTGACGGAAGCGAGCTTCTGAGCGGGAGCCTGAACGAGGCCCACGATCTTTGCGCGCAGTTCGTCGAGCGAAGGAAGCGCAGCAAGCGCCTTCACGCCATCGGCGTCGAGGAACGTTTCGCCCATCGCGCCGCCCACGATTTCCAACTTGTCGTTGGTCTTCGCGAATTCCACAGCTGCCTTGGCGGCGGCCACGGGGTCGGCGGAGGTGGCGATCGCCGTCGGGCCGGTCAGCAGGTCGCTGATCGGTGCATACGGCGTGCCTTCGAGCGCGATCTTGGCAATGCGGTTCTTCGCTACTTTGTAGCTGGCACCAACTTCGCGCATCTTCCCACGCAGATCCGTCGACTGGGCGACGGTGAGGCCGAGATTGCGGGTGATAACCACCACGCTGGTCTCGGAGAAGACGCTGTTCAGTTCGGCGACCAGCTCAGCTTTTTGAGCACGATCCATGCCATTCTCCACGTAATTCCGGTTTCGCACCACGCAAAACCGGCAAATCCCGCGATCAGGGCATGCGCCGAAACGCACGCGCCCAGGCGCGGGGTGTTTTGGTCCGAGGGGAATGTATCGCCTGCCTGAGTGGCAGACCCTGAAATCAGCGCGAAAGCGTGGCTCAGGGCATATGAAACTGTTCCCCGTCTAGGCTGGAAATTAAGCAGGCAAATCCCTGCACCAACTGTCTCGGACGGCGATCGGGCGGCAAAGCCTTCCGATCAAGGGCGAGCGCATAGCAGATTCGGCTCGCCCGTCAAGCTTTGGCGCGGTCAGGGTGCGGCGCGGGCGGGCATCTGCATCAGATTTTCGAAGGTCAGCACGGCCACGCCGTCCTGGTTGGTCACGCTCGTCGCGGTGCGCAGCATGCCGCGGTCGGGGCGGCTTTTCGACCGGCTGACCTCCACGATCTCGCGGCGCACCGTCAGCCAGTCGCCGGGGCGTACCGGGTGAAGCCAGCAGAGATTGTCGATTCGCACGCCCAGCATCGGCGTGTTGCCGAAAGGTGCGGTGTCGACATATTCGCGCATCACGCGCGATGCGACATGCCATCCGCTCGCGATGATCCCGCCGAACCGTCCCTTGGCGGAGGCTTCGGCGTCCACATGCATGGGTTGCGGATCATATTCGCGGGCAAAGGCCAGGATCTCCGCCTCGGTGATCTGAAAGGGCTGGCCCGTCCAGCTTTCGCCGGGCGTCAGGTCTTCAAGATATAGATCAGGGTTCTGCATGTCGGCATTGTGCGCAGTGGGGCGGGGGAGTCCAGTCCGATCGATCGGTTGATCTAAAACAAAAAGGGCCGGAGTTTCCTCCAGCCCTTTCCGTTTGTCCTGTCGTGCGATCAGGCGACTGCGACTTCCGCAGTGTCCACGCGCACGCCCGGGCCCATCGACGAGCTGAGGGCGATCTTCTTCAGATACTTGCCCTTGGCGCCCGACGGCTTTGCCTTGACGACAGCGTCAACCAGCGCGTCGAAATTCGCGCGCAGGTCTTCGGCCGAGAACGATGCCTTGCCGATGCCCGAGTGAATGATGCCGGCCTTTTCGACGCGGTATTCAATCTGGCCGCCCTTGGCTGCCTTGACGGCTTCGGCGACGTTCGGGGTCACGGTGCCCAGCTTCGGGTTCGGCATCAGGCCCTTCGGACCCAGAACCTTACCGAGGCGGCCGACCAGGCCCATCATGTCCGGGGTCGCGATGCAGCGATCGAACTCGATCTTGCCGCCCTGGATGATTTCGAGCAGGTCTTCTGCGCCAACCACGTCTGCGCCGGCAGCCTTGGCTTCGTCAGCCTTGTTGCCCTTGGCGAAAACGCCAACGCGAACGGTCTTGCCGGTGCCCTTGGGCAGGGTGACGACGCCGCGGACCATCTGGTCGGCGTGGCGCGGGTCAACGCCCAGGTTCAGTGCGATTTCGACGGTTTCGTCGAACTTGGCGGTCGCGTTTGCCTTGATCAGTGCAATCGCTTCATCAACGCCGTGCAGCTTGTCACGGTCGATGCTCTGGGCGAGGGTCTTTGCCTTCTTGGTCTGCTTAGCCATGGTTTCAGCCCTCCACCACTTCGAGGCCCATCGAGCGGGCGCTGCCTTCGATGATCTTCGTCGCCGCTTCGATGTCGTTGGCGTTCAGATCCTTCATCTTCAGCTCGGCGATTTCAGCCAGCTTCGAACGGGCAATCTTGCCAGCGCTCGCCTTGCCGGGTTCCTTCGAGCCCGACTTCAGGTTGGCGGCCTTCTTGATGAGGAAGGTGGCCGGCGGCGTCTTCGTGATGAACGAGAAGCTGCGATCGGCATAGACGGTGATGATCGTCGGAATCGGCATGCTCTTTTCAAGGTCGCCGGTGGCGGCGTTGAAAGCCTTGCAGAATTCCATGATGTTCACGCCGCGCTGACCCAGTGCAGGGCCGATCGGCGGCGAGGGATTGGCGGCGCCAGCAGGCACCTGGAGCTTGATATAGCCCGTAATCTTCTTTGCCATGGTTCACTCTCTTTCAAGTTTAGCGGTTCTTGCAGCCCAAAGGCCTCCCGCAAGTTCGTACCCCGGCCGAAGCCGGGGTACTCTGGTCCTGGCCGTCGCCAGGGCCAAATTCTTATTTCGCGCGCTCGACCTGTTCGAAATCCAGTTCGACCGGGGTGGCGCGGCCAAAGATCGATACCGCGACCTTGACCTTGTTCTTTTCGAAATCGAGTTCCTCGACAAGGCCGTTGAAGCTCGCGAACGGGCCATCGAGAACCTTGACGCTGTCGCCGATTTCGAAATCGACCTTGATCTTGTGCTTGGGTGCTGCGGCGGCTTCCTCCTTGGTGTTGAGGATTCGCGCGGCTTCCGCTTCGCTGATCGGCTGCGGCTTGCCCGACGATCCGAGGAAGCCCGTCACCTTCGGGGTGTTTTTCACCAGGTGATAGACGTCGTCGTTCATCTCGAGCTTCGCCAGCACATAGCCGGGGAAGAACTTGCGTTCGGACTGGACCTTCTTGCCACGGCGGACTTCGGTCACCGTCTCGGTCGGAACCTCGACCGCTTCCACGAGCCGTTCGAGACCCATGCGCGTGGCTTCCGCCATGATCGCGTCACGAACCTTGTTTTCAAAGCCCGAATAGGCGTGAATGATGTACCAGCGCGACATTCTCGTCCCTAAAAACTTGTCAGCCGATGAGGCTGAGCAGTGCCTTAACGATGCGGCTGAATACCGTATCGACCGTGAAGAAGAACAGCGCAAGAATGGTGGTCATGATGAGAACCATGACCGTGGTCAGGATCGTCTCACGGCTGGACGGCCAAACGACTTTCGCCGTTTCCGCTCGGACCTGCCGGATGAACTCGCCGGGATTGATCTTCGCCACGCTGCTCGCCTTCAAAATCCAATAGACAACGAAAATGAGGCCGTAGGCAACCGTCCGGCCTCATCGACCAGAGTCGCCTGCCGACCTCAATTTCAGATCCCGATCTAATCCGCGCCGCCTGTTGTGGCAAGCGTGGCAGGGGCAGAGGGACTCGAACCCACGACCCTCGGTTTTGGAGACCGATGCTCTACCAACTGAGCTATACCCCTAGTCTCGGGAAGAGCCCGGCCATTAGCCGCCGCTGCGGGGAAGCGCAAGTGCTTCAATGCGTTTATTCGCGGATTGCTGCGCGCTTCAGGTGAAAAAATCGTCCGCGACGATGTTCTGGGTCAGCATTATCTGGCAATATTCGCCGTCGAGATTGACGAGCGAAAGCGCATGGACATCCTCGGCGGGCCATATCCTGCCGCGTCGGTCGCGCACCGGATAGGCGAAGCAGGCATCTTCAGCCAGAATCGCGTCGAACCCCAGATTGCCGGCCATGCGGGCGGTCGCCTCCACCGAATTGTTGGTGAGCACCCCTGCCAGCACGAGCCTTTCGATTCCCGCGCGGCGCAGCGCGTCCTCCAGTCCGGTGCCGATAAAGGCGCTGTTGCGGTGCTTGGGGACGATCGTTTCCTGCGCCAAGGGCGACAGTTCGGGTTTGAAATCATGTCCTGCCTGTCCCGGCCGATAGGCGGAATCGGGCTCGGTCGAATCATGCCGGACGTGAATTACCGGCCAGTGTTTTGCGCGCCAGTGCGCCAGCAGCGTGGCTGCGCGCTCCTCCGCCTGTGGATTGTTGCGCGGGCCGTGTTGCGCCCAGAGCGGATCGTCGATCGCGCGTTGCAGGTCGATCAGGATCAGGGCAGGGGGCGTTTGCATTGGGTGAGCTTAACTGGCTCGGGCGCGATTGTCAGGCGCTGGCAGCAATCGGCGATGCGTCCTGATTCACCAGCGCTGCGGCATGGGCCGGGCTCATGGGATGGCCGAAATAATAGCCCTGCACCTTGCTGCACCCCAATTGCCGGGCGATTTTCACCTCTTCCTCGGTTTCGGCGCCTTCGGCGGTCGTGCTCATGCCCAGGCTCTGCGCCAGCGCCACCACCGCGCGGATGATCGCGAGGCTTTCGCTGTTGTTGCGCGCCGCACCCTCGACAAAGCTTCGGTCGATCTTGATCGTCGAGAACCGGGTCTTGCGCAGATAGCCGAGCGCTGAATAGCCGGTGCCGAAATCGTCGAGCGTCAGGCGAATGCCGAGGCGGAGCACCTGATCGAGAATATTGATCGCCCCCGTGCCCTCGCGCAGAAAAATGCTCTCGGTCACCTCAAGCTCAAGCCGTTCCGGCGCAAGCCCGCTGTGCGACAAGGCCGACACCACCGACGACACGAAGTGGGGATCGTTCAGTTGTTCGGGGGAGACGTTCACCGCGACGCGGATGGGGGCGGGCCAGCGCGCGGCCTCGATGCACGCGGTGCGCAGCACCCATTCACCGATCCGCGTGATCAGCCGGGTGTCCTCGGCGACGGGGATGAACTTATAGGGCGGAACAGCGCCCAGTTCGGGGTGGTCCCAGCGCAAAAGCGCTTCGAACGCCTCGATCGCGGCCGCGCTCGTCGAGATGACCGGCTGATAGACGATCCGCATCTGTCCGGCTTCCAGCGCGCCGTGCAGCGCGCTTTCAAGCGCGCGGCGCTCTTCGGCATCCGCATGAAGCTGCGGCTCGTACCGGTGATAGCGCCCGCCGCCGGCATCCTTGGATCGGTACAGGGCGAGGTCGGCGCTGCGGACGAGCGTCTCGGGCGTTGATCCGTCTTCCGGGGCCACGGCGATCCCGATGCTCGCGCCTATGTATAGCGAATGCCCGTCCACCTCATAGGGCGCGGAAAGCGATTCGATGATCGCCTGAGCCAGTTCGTCGATATGTTCGATCACGGCGACATTGCGGATCACCACCGCAAATTCGTCGCCGCCCAGGCGCCCGCACAGATCCTGCGCGGCCATCAGGGCGTTGAGCCGTGCCGCCACCTGGCCCAGCAACCGGTCTCCGAGCGGGTGGCCGAGCGTGTCGTTGACCGCCTTGAATCGGTCGAGGTCGATCATCAAGAAGGCGCAGCGCGGCGGAATGGCCCCGCACGGTTCCAGTGCCCGGCTCAGCATTTCGTTCAGGCTCAGTCGGTTGGGCAGGCCTGTCAGCATGTCGGATCGGGCCAGCCGGTTGATCTGGTCGGCGGAGGTGCGTTCGGCGGTCACGTCAGACCCGACACCCCGAAACCCCATGAAATTGCCATGCACATCGGTCTTGGGCGCGGCGGACAGCGCCAGCCAGCGTATTTCGCCCTGCCGATCGATCGGCACGATCAGGTTGGCGAAACTCGTCCGCGTTGCCAAGCGGTCGATGAGCGGCGCAAGGGCGGCGGCGTTGCCATCTTCCGACGCCGACATCAGCATCGATGGCAGCGTCATTCCAATCAGTTCCTCGGCCGGTTTGCCGAGGGCCGCGGCAAAGCGGGGCGCGATTGAGGTCATGCGTCCCTGCATGTCGGTCTGCCATAGCCAGTCTGCGTTTTCGTCCTCGAATTCGCGCAGCAACAGGCTCACGACTTCCTTATTCTCGCTGAGTTCAAGCGTGGCGACGCGGTTCAGCACAAAGGCGCGGCCGCTTCGCATGGCGGAGACGACAAGTATGGCCGTGTAGCAGAGCGTCACCACCATCGGGATGATATGCCCGAGCGCCGCCAGTTGCGCCGCCCATGTGAATCCGATCAGCAGCAGGAAGGTGATCGTCGCCACCGGAACGGTAACGAGGATTGCGGTCGATACCGCCATTAGAAAGGCCGATATCGCCCAGAGCGCGAGCAACCCGCCCGTATCCGCGTGCGGCGCGAACAAAATGATCGGGATGCACCAGACAAGGCCGGTCAGCAGCGAACCAATGGTTTCGCGGTGGAGGTTTACCAGCGTTGCGGAACGGTCCGCCCAGTGGCGGGCGCTTATCCGGTCATGCGCGTTGAAGCCGGTGGTGGCGATGGTCAGCACCAGCCAGCCATACAGCGTTTGAGCACCGATCTGCTCCCGGAACGCGATGATGAGGAGCAGCGCGGCGAACATATTGGCAGCAAAGCGAAATAGTGCGGTGCGGTGGAGCACGCTCAACTGGGCCGCGCGCACGGCACCCAGATTGCGGGCAGCCGAATCACTCAGCCCCAATATGGTCAGCCACCCGATATCGGGCGCAATTCCCCCTATCATCCGATTCTGGTCCACATGGGCGGACATAGCGGAGACAGGTTAGCGAGAAGTTGCCGAGGCGGCCGGGCTATGCCGAATTGCAGTTCGGGCGACAGGAATGTCCTGCCGCCCGAACAATTTTATCAGTCTTGCCGGATAAGGTCAGGCGGCCAGATCGAAGGGCTGGATCTCGCCCGACAGATACAGGTTGCGCGCCTTGGCGCGGCTGAGCTTGCCCGAGCTGGTGCGCGGCAGCGTCCGCGGCGGAACCAGTTCGATGACGCAGTTCATGCCAGTGATCGAACGTACCTTTTCGCGGATTTCCTCGCGCAGGCGGACGCGTTCGGCATTGTCCGACGTGCGGCAATGGACGAGCACGGCGGGGGTTTCCTCGCCACCGGCGGTGGTGATCGAGAACGCCGCGATGTCGCCCTGCTTGAAGCCGGGGAGCTGCTCCACGGCCCATTCAATGTCCTGCGGCCAGTGGTTCTTGCCGTTGATGATGATCATGTCTTTGGCGCGGCCGACAATATAGATGTAGCCATCGGACATATAACCCATGTCGCCGGTGTCGAGCCAACCATCGCGCATGCACGCATCGGTGGCTTCCTGATCCCGGAAATAGCCCGCCATGACCGACGGCCCCTTGCACCAGACCTTGCCGATCGTGCGGTCGGGCAGCGCGCCGCCATCCTCGTCGCGGATCTCGATGGTCATGTCGCGGCAGGGTTTGCCGCAATTGACGATGGCGCGGTAACGCTGCGGCCGGTCTTCGGCGCCCGCGCCGCCCGACAATTCGGTTTCCTCGACCAGTTCGACGACGATGCCTTCGCCCGGGGGCATGATCGACACCGCAAGCGTTGCTTCGGCAAGGCCGTAGCTGGGGAGGAAGGCCGATGCCTTGAAGCCGGCTTCGGCAAAGGCATCGACAAAGCTCTGCATCACGTCGGGGCGGATCATGTCCGCGCCATTGCCCGCAAGCCGCCAGCGCGACAGGTCGAAACGGTCCGACGCGCGCGTCTGGCTCGACATGCGACGGGCGCAGATGTCATAGCCGAAGGTCGGCGAATAGCTGATCGAGGTGCCGGTGTTGCGGCTGATCATGTCGAGCCAGGCGAGCGGCCGGCGCGCGAAATCCTCGGTCTTCAGATAGTCGGTCGAAACCTGATTGGCGACCGGCGACAGGAAGCAGCCGACCAGACCCATGTCATGATACCAGGGCAGCCACGAAATGCAGCGGTCCTCGGGGGCCAGTTCCATGCCATGCGAATGCGCGGCCAGATTGTTGAGCAGCGCATGGTGGGTCACGGCCACGCCGTGCGGAAAGCGGGTGGAGCCGCTGGAATATTGCAGATAGCAGATATCGTCCGGCTTGGCTTCGGGAAGCGGGGCGGGCGTTGCGGCGCGCGCGCCGAAATCTTCCCAGGCCATCCCTTCGACATCCGACTGGGTCGCTGCCTCACCGGCCATCGTCGCCAGTTCGGCCGGGAAGAGCAGCATCTTCGGGTCGGAGCTTTGCAACTGGACCTTGAGCTGGTCGATATAGCTGTCACGACCGCCGAACGAGGTGGGCAGGGGCAGCGGCACGGGCCATGCACCGGCATAGACGGTGCCGAAGAACAGGGCAGCGAACTCGGGGCCGGTTTCGGCGATCAGCGCGATACGGTCGCCGGGGGCGATTCCGTGCGCGATCAGACGATAGGCATAGTCGAGCGCATCTTCGCGCAGTTCGGAGTAGCGATAGGGGTGCGCCAGATTGCCGCGCGCATCGTGAAAATTCAGGCCGCGTTTGCCGGTGGCGGCATAGTCGAGCGCGTCGCCAAGCGTGTTGAAGTCGGAAAAACGACGCGCCAGCCCATCCTGGGTCGGGGTCGGTTCAAGAATTTGCATATCAGCGACCTTTGAGCCGGGCGCGGCATTCCTTGCTATATTAAGCATGTCACAGCGTCCCTTGTTGCCGGAATTGCCGTGGTTTTGAACCCAGCAGGCGCACCGGCGCGAATTATCACAGTTTCGCCTTCTAACGATAAAGGCGCGTTCAAAATCCGGCCCGACTGTGGCACAAACGTGGCGGTGACGGGAAAACAACCAAAAACCGGGCGTCCGGCGCTACAGGCGGCTGACCTTGAACGTCTGGCGCTCCATTATGTCGAACGCTACGCCACCTCAAGGGCCAGATTGCAGGCTTATTTGCATCGCAAGCTGCGCGAGCGCGGCTGGGCGGGGGAGGCGCCGCCGCCGGTGGAACAGCTCGCCGAGCGGATGGCAGAGCTCGGCTATGTCAACGACGCGCTTTTTGCCGAAATGCGCGCGACCGCACTCACCCGGCGCGGCTATGGCAGCCGCCGCGTGGAAGAGGCGCTGCGACTCGCGGGGATCGAGGATTCGGACGCAGGGGCTGCGCGCACGGTGGCGGAGGAGGGCGCATGGGATGCCGCGATGCGTTTTGCCAGCCGGCGCCGGATCGGCCCCTATGGCGCTTCGCCCGCTGATGAACCTACGCGTAAACGGCAGTTTTCCGCGATGTTGCGCGCAGGTCATTCCTTTGAATTCTCGAAAAGAATAGTCTCGGCCGCTCCCGGCGATGAACTTGAAGAACCGTTGTGAAACATTCCTCTTCTCAAGGTTTGGTATTTCTGGTTCCTATGTTACCTTCAACTGGGGAAGCACATGAATGGAGGGGACCGCTCGCGTGCATGAGACTGGTCGCTTGGAGGCATTAGATCACGGTTCGGCTTTTGGGGCCGGCCATGAGACTGCTCACACAAATTCCATTTCGGCCGGATCGGCCGATCTGGAGGTTCTGGAACGCCATTCGGGCACCATCAAATGGTTCGATGCAACGCGGGGCTTCGGCTTCATGGTTGCCGAGGACGGATCGGGCGATGTGCTCATCCATTTCTCGGTCCTGCGTGAGCATGACCGTAGGAGCCTGCCCGAAGGGACGCGGCTCGTCTGCCTTGCGGTGCGCCGCAATCGCGGGCTTCAGGCGCGCAAGATTTTGACCTTCGACCTGTCGACCGCGATCGGGCCCGATTTCGACAAGCAGGCGCGTGATCGTGCCAGCCGTGTCGATCCGATGGAGTTCGTCGACGAAGCCGGGCCTTTCGAAAAGGTAACGGTGAAATGGTTCAACCGGGTCAAGGGCTACGGTTTCCTTGTTCGCGACGATGATGAGAGCGACATTTTCGTCCATATGGAAACGCTTCGGCGCGCGGGCCTCATTGACATTGAAACCGGGGATACGCTTCACGCACGCAGTGTGAAGGGCAACAAGGGGTTGCTCGCCGTGGTCGTTGAAAGGCCTCACTGAACCGATGAAGACATATCTGGCGTGTGTGCTGGCGCTTTCTGCAATGCTGGGCGGCTGCAGTGGGGCGACGTCTGCCGTGGCCGCGAATCAGGCCGAAGAGGCCGTTCTCATCCCGCTTTCGGTGAAAACCGCCGATCGCACGATCGCTTTCCGCGTCGAGGTTGCGCGCAGCTTTGAGGAACAGCAGCGGGGCCTGATGTTCCGGACCCAGCTGCCCGACGATGGCGGGATGATCTTTCCCTTCGCAACGCCGCGCCCGGCGTCGTTCTGGATGAAGAACACGCTCATCCCTCTCGATATGATCTTCATCCGGCAGGACGGTAGCATTGCGCGCATAGCGCGGGAGGCCACACCCCACTCGCTGGAGCCTGTCGACTCGGGAGAGCCGGTCATTGCCGTTTTCGAGATCGCCGGTGGCCGCTCGGACGCGCTCGGCATCCGCGAAGGCGACAAGGTAAGCTGGGAAGGCGGCCCGCAACCCCGCTGAACGCCGCGATCGGGCGAAAAGCGGTTTGCTAACGGCCTGCTTTGCAGTAACGGAGCGCCTATGGGCATTTTCAAGAATATTTTCACTTGGTGGGAAGGCGCGACCTTCGGCACCGCGCTCAACACGATGCGCAATGGCCGCAAGGTCGGCGAGGACCATCTGGGCAATGTCTATTACGAAGGGCGCGCGCAGGATGGCCGTCGCGGTCGTCGTTGGGTCATCTACAAGGGCTTGAACGATTCAAGCCGCGTGCCGCCCGAATGGCACAGCTGGCTCCACGGCACGATCAGCGGCACGCCCGATGAAGTGATGCCCCCGGCGCGCGCCTGGCAGGTGGAGCCCATGCCCAACCTTACCGGCACGCCGCAGGCCTATCGTCCTGCGGGCGCGCTTGAAAAGGGTGGTCAGCGGGCCAAGGCCACTGGCGATTATGAGGCATGGACGCCCGGCGCGTGAGCAAGCGCTGGGTGCTGGGCGGTGTGGCCGCGGTCGTGCTTGGCGCGGCTGGCTGGCAGGCTGTCTCGGCGCTTCAGGATCAACAGCCGCAGGCGCCCGCAACGCCCCGCGCCGCGGCTGAAGCCCTGCCCACCGAAAAGGTCGAGCAGGTCGATGCCCCGGCGGTCGCCGGGACGACGCCGATGGCCGACCGCGTGGCCGTGATCGGCGTGCTCAACAAGCGCAATGGTATTTCCCGCGATCTCACGATGAAGCCCGGCCAGGCGCTGCGGCTGGGCGATGTCATCGTCCGCCTGCGCGCCTGTGAAAAGACCGCGCCCTGGGAGCCCGAGCAACTGACCGGCGCCTTTGTCCAGGTCGATGTGAAGGACGCCAAGGACAAATGGGGCCGGGTATTCTCGGGCTGGCTGTTCAAGGAGTCGCCTTCGCTCAACGTCGTCGAGCACCCGGTCTATGATGTGTGGGCCAAGGCCTGCACGATGAATTTCCCCGATACCGGGCCCGATACGGTTGTTTCCGAAGCTGCGTCATCGGCGCCGCGCAAGGCCTCCGCCGCCAGGGAATCGAGCGCCGAGAAGTCGGGTGAGGAAGCCACGCCCGAACCGCCGACCAACGCCGAATCCAGCAACGCGATGTAATCGTCGCGCGGTATTTCGATCGCGCCCAGCGACGCCAGATGATCGGTGATGAACTGGCAGTCGAGCAGCGTAAATCCGCCCAGCCGCAACCGCGCCACCAGATGCGCCAGCGCAACCTTCGAGGCGTCGCGCATCCGGCTGAACATGCTCTCCCCAAAAAACGCGCCGCCCAGCTTGATCCCGTAAAGCCCGCCGACCAGCGCATCCTCGTGCCACACTTCCACCGAATGGGCATGGCCACGCGCGTGGAGCTCGACACAGGCGGATTCGATCTGCGCGTTGATCCACGTGCCCGGCCGGTCGCTCGTTTCCTGCGCGCAGGTGGCGATCACCTCGCGAAACGCCCGGTCGGCGGTCACTATGAACCGGTCGGACTTGATCGTCTTGGCAAGCGAGCGGGAGAGGTGAAAGCCGTCAAGGGGCAACACGCCGCGTTTCTTGGGCTCGACCCAGAACACCTTGTCGGCATCGCGGTCGTCCGCCATCGGAAAGACGCCGCAGGCATAGGCGCGGAGCAGCATCGTTGTGTCGAGTGGTTGCACGCCCTCAATATGCGGCTTTAACCCCGCCTTATCAATGGCCCCGCATTGGTTTTGCGCCGCTCAGCCTTTGTTCGATCACGCGCCATAATTCGCTGAAGGCCTGCCCGGCGTTGGAACGAGGGGCAAATGCATGCACCGGGGCACGTTCGACACCCATTTGTTCGACCGCGCTCGCCATGGGAATGGCAGGCCAGCTTGGCCGGGCGTCGGTGGCGGTGCGGTGGAGCACGCGGCGCTGGTCCACCATCGAATAGATGGGGATGATCGCACCGTCCGCGCCCTTTAGCCGAGAAAGCGTCTGGATCATCTCGTCCAGCGCGCGTTCGGCAAGCGGAGAGGGGATGACGGGTACGGCGATGATATCCGCCGCGCGCAATATCTGCTCGCCGGTCTCGTGCAGCCCGGGCGGGCAATCGAGGATGATCCGGTCATAATCCTTGCGCAGCCCCTCGATCAGCCGCGCCAACCGCTTCTTCTTGGCCAGATCCTCAAGGAACCGGTCAAGCCCGCGCAGCGACGCGCCGGCACCGAGCAGGTCTACGCCCGCTACCGTCGAGGGGCGGATATAATGGGAAGGCGCCACCGATTTCGAGAATATCGCCTCGGCCGAAATGCCGGGCGTCGCGGGGGCGCCGATCAGATAGCTGGCACCCCCTTGCGGATCGAGGTCCCATAACAGCGTTCGCCGGGCGGACTGCTGCGCCGCCGCCCAGGCCAGGTTCACTGCGATCGTGGTTTTGCCGACCCCGCCTTTCAAACTGTAAACAGCAACCGTGCCCATATCGTGCGCCACCCCTTCTGGCTTTCTCGCCCCGGGGTAAACGCACGAAATGTGACAGGGATGTTGCAGTTGGCGCGATTAGCGCCGGATCACAGGATTTCGTGCACTTTTTCCTGCGGGCGGCACAGGCGGACACCCTTTTCGGTCTCGACGATCGGGCGTTCAATGATGATCGGATCGGCCACCATCGCCTTCAGCACCGCCGGTTCGCTCACATGATCAAGGTCGAGGTCCTGCACCAGCTTTTCCTTGCGGCGCAGCCCGTCATGCGGGGTCATGCCGGCGCGGGCGTAGAGCGCACCCAGCTTTTCGGGGGACGGTGGGTTCTTCAGATACTCGATCACCTCAACCTCGACGCCGGGCTGGTTCTGCAGAATTTCCAGCGTCTTGCGTGATGTGCCGCATTTCGGGTTGTGCCAGATGGTTGCCTTCACGGCCTGCTCCTTGGGTTTGATATAGTGGTCCAATGCGCCGCGCGGCGCATCTGTTCCTTGACGATGGCGATGGGGGGATCAGCCGCGTGCGGGAATGTTCAGCCCGCGCTGCACGGCCGGACGGGCAAGTCCACGCTCCAGCCATGCGGGCACGTGCTTCAGGCTGGCGAAATCGACCAGCTCGCCCGCATCGTAGAAACCGATCAGGTTGCGCACCCAGCCCAGCATCGAAATATCGGCGATGGTGTAATCCTCGCCCATGATCCAGTCGCGCCCGTCCAGCCGGCTCTCAAGAACACCCAGCAGGCGCTTGCTTTCGGCCACATAGCGCTGGAGGGGGCGCTTGTCCTCATATTCGCGGCCCGCGAATTTGTGGAAAAAACCAACCTGACCGAACATCGGCCCGATCGCCGCCATCTGGAAGAAGACCCACTGGATCGTCTCGTAACGCTGGTGGACGTCGTGCGGGATGAACTTTCCGGTCTTGTCGGCCAGATAGAGGAGGATCGCGCCCGATTCGAACAGCGCCAGCGGCTGGCCGCCGGGGCCGTCCGGATCGATGATCGCCGGGATTTTGCCATTGGGGTTGAGCGCCAGATATTCGGGCGTCCAGGTCTCGTTCGCGCCGATATCGATCAGATGGGGCTCATAGGGAAGCCCGATCTCTTCCAGCATGATCGAAGCCTTCACGCCATTGGGCGTGGGTAGCGAATAAAGCTGAATACGGTCCGGATGCTTGGCCGGCCAGCGCCTCGTAATCGGAAACGCGGTAAGATCAGGCATCCGGACCTCCTTAGTCTATGCTCGAAATGCGCTCAGGCGTCGTCCTGCTTGGCCAGCCATTCTTCCAGCCACTTGATCGTATAGTCGCCCGACTGGAATTCGGGATCGTCGAGCAGCGCCTGATGCAGCGGGATCGTGGTCTTCATGCCCTCGATCACGAATTCCTGCAGCGCGCGGCGCAGACGGCGAAGGGCGCCCTGACGGGTCGTGCCGTATACGATCAGCTTGGCAATCATGCTGTCGTAATAAGGCGGCACCTTGTACCCGGCATACAGCCCGCTATCGACGCGCACGTGCATGCCGCCCGGCGCGTGGAAGCTCTTCACCAGGCCCGGCGAGGGGGCAAAGGTGCGCGGGTCTTCGGCATTGATACGGCATTCGATCGCATGGCCGCGGAACTGCACATCCTGCTGGCGCAGGGTCAGCGGGTTGCCTTCGGCGATGCGGATCTGTTCGCGGACGAGGTCGAGGCCGGTGATCGCTTCGGTCACCGGATGCTCCACCTGCAGGCGGGTGTTCATCTCGATGAAGTAGAACTCGCCATTTTCGTACAGGAACTCGATCGTGCCAGCGCCGCGATAGCCCATTTCGGCCATGGCCTTGGCGCAGATCGCACCCATTTCGTCGCGCTGTGCGTGGCTGAGGATGGGGGAGGGCGCTTCTTCCAGAACCTTCTGGTGGCGGCGCTGCAGCGAACAGTCGCGCTCCCCCAGATGGATGGCGTTGCCGCTGCCGTCGCCGAACACCTGGAATTCAATGTGGCGCGGGTTGCCGAGATATTTTTCCATATAGACGGTGTCGTCGCCGAACGCCGCCTTGGCCTCGCTCTTGGCCTGGCCGATCAGGCTTTCGAGCTGATCGGCGCTTGGCACCACCTTCATCCCGCGGCCGCCGCCGCCCGATGCCGCCTTGATCAGCACCGGATACCCGATCTGTTCGGCGATGATCTTGGCGCTTTCAATGCCGGTCAGCGCGCCGTCCGAACCCGGAACCAGCGGCAGGCCCAGCTTGCCCGCGGTGCGCTTGGCCTCGACCTTATCGCCCATCGTGCGGATATGTTCCGGCTTGGGGCCGACAAAGACGATGCCGTGCGATTCAACGATCTCGGCGAACTGCGCGTTTTCCGAAAGGAAGCCATAGCCGGGATGGATCGCATCGGCATGGCTGATCTCGGCAGCCGAGATGATGTTGGGGATGTTGAGATAGCTCTCGCCCGCCGGCGGCGGGCCGATGCAGATCGCCTCGTCGGCCAGGCGCACGTGCATGGCGTCCGCGTCTGCGGTCGAATGCACGGCTACCGTCCGGATGCCCATTTCGTGCGCCGCGCGGTGGATGCGCAGCGCGATCTCGCCGCGATTGGCGATCAGGAGCTTCTCGATCTTCATGGTCGCTTACTCGACGACAACGAGCGGCTGGTCGTATTCGACCGGCTGGCCATTTTCGACGAGGATGGCGGTCACGCGGCCACCGCTCGGCGCGGTGATCGGGTTCATCACCTTCATCGCTTCGACGATGAGGAGCGTGTCGCCGGCCTTCACGGTGCTGCCGATGGTCACGAAGCTCGCGGCATCCGGTTCGGGCGCGAGATAGACGGTACCGACCATGGGCGACTTGATTGCATTGGCAGGCGCTGCCGCTGCGGGTGCCTCGGCTGCGGGCGCTGCCGCTGCAACAGGCGCTGCTGCCACCGGCGCGGCCATCGCCACGGGGGCTGCTGCCGCAATCGTGACGTTACGGGCAACGCGGATGCGGCGATCGCCGTCCTGCACCTCGATTTCGGTCAGCTTGCTGTCGTCGAGCAGTTCTGCCAGCTGGCGAACCAGCGCCGGGTCGATCTGCATGGTGTCGTTGGTTTTTTCAGTCGTCATCCGACCCTCATTTTACCCCTTGAAGCGAGCGCTATTGTCAGAGACGGGCGGCCGCGTCCAGCGCAAGGGAATAGGAGAGCGCGCCGAAGCCCGCAATGGTTCCCTTGGCCGCGCGGCCTACATAACTGACATGGCGAAAGCTTTCCCGCGCATGCGGGTTTGAAAGATGGACCTCGATAACGGGCACGGTGATCGATTTGATCGCGTCGTGCAGCGCCACCGAAGTATGCGTGTAACCGCCCGGATTGAGGATAACCGCCTGTGCGCCCTCGGCATTCGCCTCGTGCAGCCAGTCGATCAGATGCCCCTCATGGTTCGATTGGCGCATGTCGATGACAAGCCCCAGTTCGCGTGCCCGGTCTTCCAGACGGTCTGCAATGTCGTCCAGCGTGTCAGATCCGTAGATTTCCGGTTCGCGCAGCCCAAGCAGGTTGAGATTGGGGCCGTTGAGCACGAACACGGTCTTTGTATCTGCCATTACGAGCCTTTCGGTTGCGGCATTGCCAAGGGGCTCCCTATATGGCCCGCGACGGAAACACGCAAAGGTTTGAGTTGAATGAGCACGGACGGAACGGTTTCGATCGAGGTGAACGGCGAACATCGCAGGATCGTATCGGGCATGTCGATTGCCGATCTCGCTGCCGAACTGGGGCTCGATCCCGCCAAGGTCGCGGTCGAACGCAATCTCGAGGTCGTCCCCCGTTCGACTCTCGCCGATGTGAAGGTCGAGGATGGCGACCAGCTCGAAATCGTCCATTTCGTGGGCGGCGGCCAGTCGGACGATGACAGCTGGACCGTGGCGGGCCACACCTTCCGCTCGCGCCTAATCGTCGGCACCGGCAAGTACAAGGACTTCGCCGAAAACGCCGCCGCGGTTGAGGCGTCGGGGGCGGAAATCGTCACGGTTGCCGTGCGCCGGGTGAATATCGCCGATCCCAAGGCGCCGATGCTCACCGATTTCATCGATCCCAAAAAGATCACCTATCTCCCCAACACCGCAGGCTGCTTCACCGCCGATGACGCGATCCGCACGCTGCGCCTTGCGCGCGAAGCCGGGGGCTGGGATCTGGTCAAGCTCGAGGTGCTGGGCGAGGCCAAGACGCTGTACCCCGACATGCGCGAGACGCTGCGCGCGACCGAGGTCCTCGCCAAGGAAGGCTTCAAGCCGATGGTCTACTGCGTCGACGATCCGATCGCGGCGAAGCAGCTTGAGGATGCGGGCGCGGTTGCGGTGATGCCGCTGGGCGCGCCGATCGGCTCGGGGCTCGGTATCCAGAACCGCGTCACGATTCGCCTGATCGTCGAGGGCGCCAAGGTGCCCGTGCTGGTTGATGCCGGCGTCGGCACCGCGTCGGATGCGGCGGTCGCGATGGAGCTGGGGTGTGACGGCGTCCTGATGAACACCGCCATCGCCGAGGCGAAGAACCCCCTCATGATGGCACGCGCGATGAAGGCGGCGGTCGAGGCGGGGCGTCTTTCCTATCTGGCCGGCCGCATGGGCAAGCGCCGCTATGCCGATCCGTCGAGCCCGCTTGCCGGATTGATCTGATCGCGCGGCGCTGCGTTATCCCCGTGCGGGGGTAACGGAGGCCGGACATGCCGGGTGATGCAGCGGCACGCGATCACATGGTGGCCCGCCAGATCGAGGCGCGGGGTATTCACAGCCCGCGCCTGCTGGCGGCGATGCGCACGGTGCCGCGCCACCTCTTCCTGCCAGAGGAAGAGCGCCCTTACGCCTATGATGATTGCCCGCTCCCGATTGGGGCGGGGCAGACCATATCCCAGCCCTATATCGTCGCATTGATGATCGATGCGGCGGAGATCGACGCGGGGGCGAGCGTGCTCGAAGTGGGCGCAGGATCGGGCTACGCGTCCGCCGTCATGGGGCAGATCGCCGCCTCGGTCCATGCGCTCGAACGCCGCGCCCCGCTTGCGGCGGAGGCGGCAGGCCGGATCGCCGATCTGCATCTGGGCAATGTCCATATCATTGCCGCAGACGGGCTGTCGGGCTGGCCTGCTGCCGCACCCTATGACGCGATCATCGTCTCGGCTGCTGGCACCCATGTCCCTTCCGCATTGCTTTACCAGCTGAAAATCGGCGGACGCCTCGTCATGCCGGTGGCGCAACCGGGCGATGGTCAGGCGTTGATGCTCTACCGGCGCATGGGGAAGGGCGATTTTTCCGCGCACGGCCTTTGCGATGTGCGCTTCGTCCCGCTTCTCAGCGGCGTTGATCCGGGCCTTGCCGACGATATCGCCTGAGCCCACCGATTGTCGGTACGACGCAACCGTCTGTCGCACCTTCCGAAACCCGAACGCAAGGCGGTCGTTGTCGCTTCAGCAGCAGTTCGGAAGTTTACTCCCTCTTTCGGGCTGCGGGAGCTCGGGGCCTGCCGAGGGTCGCAGGAAGGGCCTCGTTCCCTCATCGGAGCGAGGCCCTTTTCTTGCGTCAGCCCTCGCCGCGTGCCTTGCGGCCCAGCGCCTGCACCTTGTCCAGCGTCAGGCCGCCTGCGGCGATATTGTTCACCTCGGTCCGGAAATGGATGAGCCGCACGCCGGTTTGCTCCAGCGCTTCGTCGAGCGCGGCCGGGAAGGCGTCGGTGCTGTCCACCGTCGTCGCCCAGGCACCATAAGCGCGCGCCAGCGCCGCAAAGTCCGGGTTGACCAACGTGGTTGCCGAAACACGGCCGGGATATTCGCGCTCCTGATGCATGCGGATCGTGCCATAGGCGCCGTTGTCGATCACCAGCACCAGCATGTTGCAGCCATAACGGATCGCGGTCGCCAGTTCCTGTCCGTTCATCAGGAAGTCGCCGTCTCCCGCCAGCGCCACCACCTGCCGGTCGGGATGGCGCAGGCACGCGGCCACTGCGGCGGGCAGGCCATAGCCCATCGCGCCTGCGGTCGGCGCCAACTGGCTGCCCGGCTTGTAGCGCCAGTGGCGATGCCACCAGCCGGAAAAATTCCCCGCGCCGTTGCAGATGAAGGTGTCGGCGGGCAGCTTTTCGCGCATCGCCTTCACGCACATGCCAAGGTCCAGTTGCACGTCGACGGGCACGGGCTCGTTCCACGCCTCCCACTCGCCGTGCGCCTCCTTGCCCGCGTCGAAATCGAGCAGATCATCCTCCCATAGCGACGCCTCCTCGGCGAATTCGCGCATATCCGCGCAGATCGCCAGATCGGCGCGGTACACGCGGTTCAGCTCATTGGGGTCGGGGTGGACATGGATCAGTATCTGGTCGGGGTGATCGGGCGTGATCAGCGAATAACCATCAGTCGTCGCCTCGCCCAATCGCGCGCCTACCGCCAGAATCAGGTCGGCATTGCGCACGCGCTCCACCAGCTTGGGGTTGGGTCCATAGCCCAGATTGCCCGCCCAAACGGCGCTGTCATTGTCGATCGCATCCTGCCGGCGGAATGCGGCCGCCACCGGAATGCCGACGCGTTCGGCCCATTCCTTGAAATAATGCGCGGCGCCTGCGCACCAGCCCGCGCCGCCCACGATTGCAATCGGCGCGCACGCGTCCTTCAGCAGGTCGACCATCGTCATCAGCGCTTCGGCATCGGGCGCCTGTTCAGGCGGCACGACGCGCGGGCGATCGATCGCCTCCACCGCATCGCACAGCATGTCTTCGGGCAGCGCCAGCACCACCGGGCCGGGGCGTCCCGACATCGCGGTGGCATAGGCGCGCGCGACATATTCGGGAATGCGCCGCGCATCGTCGATCCGCGCCGCCCATTTGGCGAGTGGGGTGAACATCGCCTGAAAATCGACTTCCTGAAATCCCTCACGGTCGCGGTCGCCGCGCGCAACGTCGCCGATGAACAGGATCATTGGCGTCGAATCCTGCATCGCGACGTGCACGCCGATCGATGCATTGGTGGCGCCCGGCCCGCGCGTGACGAAGGCGATACCCGGTCGCCCGGTCATCGCGCCGTCCGCCTCGGCCATGAAGGTGACACCACCTTCCTGACGGCAGATCACCGTTTCGATCTGAGGGGTATCGTGCAGCGCGTCGAGCACGGCGAGAAAGCTTTCGCCCGGCACGGTGAAAATCCGATCGCAGCCCTGCGCGATCAACTGGTCGACAAGGATGCGGCCGCCGGTTCTGGCTGGCATGGCACTCGCTCTCCGGATTGTTTTTTCCTTGTCGAAAGGGGTGGCCTTTGCTCTCATCCAAGTCAACAGCCGCCGGGCGCGCAGAGGGGAGGGGCAGGATGATCGCAGTCCATCAGGTCGCATCGGGCCTGCGTTTTCCCGAAGGGCCCGTGGCCATGGCCGATGGCAGCGTCATTCTGGTCGAGATCGCAGCGGGCCGGATCACGCGGGTGCAACCGGATGGTTCCCTGTCCGCCGTCGCCGAAACCGGGGGCGGGCCCAATGGGCTGGCGTTGGGGCCGGACGGGCATCTCTATGTCTGCAACAATGGCGGTTTCGGCTGGGCGGAGGCGGGCGGACTGCTCGTTCCCCACGGCACCGCGTCCGATTATGCGGGCGGGGCGATCCAGCGCGTGGATATCGCCACGGGCGCGGTCGAAACGCTCTACACCCATGCGGGCGATGTGTCCCTGCGTGGTCCGAACGACATCGTCTTCGATGCGCATGGCGGCTTCTGGTTCACCGATCATGGCAAAACCGGCCCGCGCTCACGCGATGTCGTCGGTGTCTTCTATGCCCGGGCTGACGGCAGCCACATCGAGGAAGTGATCTTCCCGCTCGAAAACCCGAACGGCATCGGCCTCTCTCCCGATGGCAACACGCTCTATGTCGCCGAAACCTATACCTCCAAGCTCTGGGCGTTTGATCTCGACGGCCCCGGCCGGGTTCGCAGCACCCCGGGGCTCACCGGCGGCGGTGGCCGCTTCCTCTATTCGCCTGCCGGCTACACCTATTTCGACAGCCTTGGGGTCGAGGCGTGCGGCAATATCTGCGTCGCGACCGTGGGGCAGGGCGGCATTACCGTGATCTCGCCGGAAGGCGAACTGATCGATTTCGTGCCGATGGACGATCCCTTCACCACCAATATCTGCTGGGGCGGCGTGGATATGGCCACGGCCTTCATCACCCTGTCGGGCACGGGGCGGCTGGTGCGGATGGATTGGCCACGCCCCGGTCTGCGGCTTGCGGGGTGTGCTGGCTGATCGGTTGAAACGCGCCCAAGGTGCAAGAATGGCAATCGCGGCTTCGGGCTTTGCAAGCGGCGCGCGATTGACGCTTTGGGAAACCGATTACATCCTCCGCCCATAAAACTTGGGGAGGACCCTGAATGAAAAAACTTTTTCCCGATGCGCAGGCTGCGCTTGAGGGGCTGTTGTTCGACGGCATGACGCTCTGCGCGGGCGGTTTTGGCCTGTGCGGCATTCCCGAACGCCTGATCGATGCCATCCAGGCATCGGGCGTCAAGAATCTCACCATCGCTTCCAACAATGCCGGCATCGACAATGAAGGCCTGGGCAAGCTGCTGCGCTCGCGGCAGGTGAAGAAGATGATCTCGTCCTATGTCGGCGAGAACAAGGAGTTCGAGCGCCAATATCTCTCGGGCGAGCTTGAGGTCGAGTTCTGCCCGCAGGGCACGCTCGCCGAACGCTGCCGTGCTGGTGGTGCGGGTATTCCCGGCTTCTACACCAAGACGGGCGTCGGCACGCTGGTGGCCGAGGGCAAGGAAGTGAAGCTCTTCGACGGAGAGGAATATATCCTCGAACGCGGCATCCGTGCCGATGTCTCGATCATCAAGGGGTGGAAGGCCGACGAGGCCGGAAACCTCATCTTCCGCAAGACGGCGCGCAACTTCAACCAGCCCATGGCCACCGCAGGCAAGATCTGCGTGGCCGAGGTGGAAGAGGTTGTCCCCGTTGGCAGTCTCGATCCCGATGCGATCCATCTGCCCGGCATCTATGTGAAGCGGATGATCGTGGGTGCGCCCTATGACAAGAAGATCGAATTCACGACCACGCGTGCGCGGGAGGGGGCATAATCATGGTTGAGCAAACCAAAGGCTGGACGCGCGATGAAATGGCCGCGCGTGCGGCAAAGGAACTCAAGGACGGTTTCTACGTCAATCTCGGCATCGGCATCCCGACGTTGGTGGCGAACCACATCCCAGACGGGGTCGAGGTCACGCTCCAGTCCGAAAACGGCATGCTTGGCATCGGCCCGTTCCCCTATCCCGAGGATGTCGATCCCGATCTGATCAATGCGGGCAAGCAGACCATTTCGGAACTGCCGTCGTCGGTCTATTTCAGCTCGGCGGACAGCTTTGCCATGATCCGTGGCGGGCATATCGATCTCACCGTGCTCGGTGCGATGGAAGTCGCCGAAAATGGCGACATCGCCAACTGGATGATCCCGGGCAAGATGATCAAGGGCATGGGCGGTGCGATGGATCTCGTCGCGGGGGTGAAAAAGATCATCGTCGTGATGGAACACACCTCCAAGAACGGCGATCCCAAGTTCATTCCCGCCTGCACGCTGCCGCTCACCGGCAAGAATGTCGTCGATATGATCGTCACCGATCTCGCCGTGTTCCAGCGGCCCGATCATGCCAGCCCGTTCCGGCTGGTCGAGCTTGCCCCCGGCGTAACCGCCGAGGAAGTCGCCGCCAAGACAAGCGCGCATTACATCAGCTGATCGCACAACCGCTTTGGCTGTGATAAGGCCGGCTCCGCACGCGCGGGGCCGGCTTTTTTCATGGCGCGCCCGGCAATCACGGGAGAGTGCGCATGGCCTATACGCTGATCACCGCAAACCGGAATTATTCGAGCTGGTCGCTGCGCCCGTGGATCCTGATGAAGGCCTTGGGGCTCGCCTTCACCGATCGGCTAGAGCCCTTTACTGGCCCTGAAAATTACGAGGATTTTCGCAGCTTCTCGCCCACCGGGCAGGTGCCCGTTCTAGTTGATGGTGAAACCCGCATCTGGGATTCGCTCGGCATCGCGCTCTATCTGGCCGAACGCCACCCCGGCGTCTGGCCTGCCCACGCCGATGCACGGGCCTGGGCCTACTGCGTGGTTACCGAAATGCACGCCGGCTTCGGCGCGCTGCGCAACGACTGCACGATGAATATCGGCGTGCGGGTCGCGCCCAATCCCAAGCGCGCCGCGCTCGAGCGCGATATCGCGCGGATCGCCGAAATCTGGGCGGAGGGGCTTTCGCGTTTCGGCGGTCCCTGGCTTGCCGGGGACAGCTTCACCGCCGCCGACGCCTTTTACGCGCCGGTCGCCTACCGCGTGCGCACCTATGGGCTGGATGTCGGCGCCGCCGGGCAGGCCTGGGTAGACCGCATCCTCGCCCATCCGGCGATGCAGGAATGGGAAGAGGCCGCGCTTGCCGAAGGCTGGCGCGAGGCGGCGCACGAGGCCGAATTGCTGGCGGCGGGGCGCATCACGGCAGATTATCGACGCACGAATTGACTGGCGCGGCGCGCGTCAGGCGCTAGCATCCATACCATGGCCATTCGTCTTCCCCACGGTGCCACGAATCTGCAGGCCGGAGACGCCGCCCATGCGGCGTTCGAGGCTGAACTGCTCAACGAAAAGGTCGCCTCGCTCACCCGCGCTTCGCGGGTGGCGGAAAAGGCGCTGGCCGATCTCGCCGCCTTTGCCGGGGACGTTGATGGCACGGAACATGATGCGCTGTGCGATGCCGCAGCCGCGCGCGTGTGGGAATATCTGGTGCAGCGCGAACTGTGCGGTTTTGCCGATACCGCCTCGGTCGTCAGCGATCTTGCCGTCCCGCCGATCGTGCGGAAACGGCTGGGTGTCGCGAAAAAGCGCTGAATTTTTACGATGAATGAACCGTGACACGGGACCGGGTGAATCTGCGGAGTCTTGGCGAAACCCCTATGACACGCTTACATTTGTTACCATAATGAATGAGCGGGCCAGTCAGGCTTTGCGGGGGTCGGAAACGAGATGAAATCAGCGGGATCGCGTCGTTGGGCGCTGGGCTATCCGATAGCCGCCATCAGCATGGCAGCGGCCGCACTTTACGGATTCGCGCAGGCGGGGCCGGGCAAGGCGGCCGATGACAAGGGCGACGCCTTCAAGCTCACCTCCACCTACAGCGCGGTGGTCGCCGATCCGATCGCCTTTAGCGGCCCTCAACGCGTCGATTATGAACGCGTCGACCAGCGCCTTCAGCAACTCGTCCACGGCCGCGACATGGTCGGTCTTGCCGTGGCGATCATCGAGAACGGCCATATCCGCTTCGTGAAGGGGTACGGCGTCACCACTTCCGGCGGCACCGAACCCGTTACCCCCACGACGGTCTTCCGCTGGGCCTCGCTGTCCAAGGGTGTCGCCTCCACGCTCGTCGCCAGCCTTGCCGACAAGGGCATGCTTTCGCTCCGGGCCCCGGTCGCCCAGTTCAACACCACGCTGCGCCTGCCCGGCGGCGCCGAAAGCCGCGTCACGGTCGAGGATATTCTCGCCCAGCGCACCGGGCTTCCCCGCAATGCCTATGACGACAAGCTCGAACAGGGCATGGATGCGGGCGTGCTGCGCGGCATGCTCGCCACCGTCGGTGCAACCTGCGCGATCCCCACCTGCTACAGCTATCAGAATGTCGCCTACGACACCTCCGCCGAAATCGTGCAGAAGGTGACGGGCAAGCCCTATGCGCAGGTCGTGCAGGAACGCCTGTTCGCGCCGCTCGGCATGGCGAATGCCAGCATCGGCCGCGCCGGGCTGCAGCACGCGGCCAGCTGGGCGCGCCCGCATGTCAATCAGCACATGCTTGAAGTGAACGACAATTATTACCGCGTGCCCGCAGCGGGCGGCGTCAATTCCTCGATCTTCGACCTCGCCAAATGGATGCGCGCGCAGATGGGCGCAGCTCCCGGCGTGCTGTCGAACGAGGTGCTCGACCGCGTCCACCAGCCGATGGTCGTCAGCACGCGCCATGGCGGCGGCCGCGTCGATGCCCAGCTCAAGAACGCGCATTATGCGCTTGGCTGGCGCGACTATGAATATCTTGGCCACAAGATCACCGGGCACCGCGGCGCAGTGAACGGCTATCGCTCGCTCATCCTGTTCGACGGTGCCCAGAAATCGGGGATCGCGATGCTCTGGAACTCGCAGAGCAACCGCCCGGTCGGCATGCAGCTCGAGGTGATGGACATGCTTTACGGCCAGCCCTTCACCGACTGGATGGATCTGGGCAAGGCGCCTGCCGGCGGTGGCGGCGCACCGGTCGTTGCGCGCTAGTCGTCAGCGGATGATACGCACGAAAATTGCGCATTTCTGGCTTTCGCTGCAACGCGGAATGGGTCTATGGGCGGTGGCATGACTATGCCACGCACACTGTACGAAAAGATCTGGGATTCGCACGTCGTCGAACGTCGCGATGATGGCACCTGCCTGATTTATATCGATCGTCACCTTGTTCACGAGGTCACGAGCCCGCAGGCCTTTGAGGGGCTTCGCGCCGCCGGCCGCAAGGTGCGCCGGCCCGAACTGACGCTCGCGGTCCCCGATCACAACCTGCCGACCACGGCGCGTCTCGATGCGGCGGGCAACCGCCTGCCGATCGCGGACCCGATGTCCGCCGGGCAGCTTGCCGCGCTTGAGGCCAACGCGCCTGCGTTCGGCATCCGCTATATCGGCGCCACCGACCGCGAACAGGGCATCGTCCATGTCGTCGGCCCCGAACAGGGTTTCACGCTGCCGGGCTGCACGCTTGTCTGCGGTGACAGCCACACCGCCGCGCACGGTGCGCTCGGTGCGCTCGCCTTCGGTATCGGCACCAGCGAGGTGGAGCATGTGCTCGCCACGCAGACGCTGCTGCTCAAACAGTCGAAGACGATGGAAATCCGCGTCGACGGCACGCTCGGCGCGGGCGTCACGCCCAAGGACGTGATCCTCGCGAGCATCGGCAAGATCGGCGCCGCGGGCGGCACCGGCTATGTCATCGAATATACCGGCTCGGTCTTCCGCGACATGTCGGTCGAGGGGCGTCTCACCGTCTCCAACATGTCGATCGAGGGTGGCGCGCGCGCTGGCCTGATCGCGCCCGATGACAAGACCTTCGCCTATCTGAAGGGGCGTCCGATGGCGCCGAAGGGCGCGGATTGGGACAAGGCGGTTGCCTGGTGGCGGTCGCTCGCTACCGATCCCGGCGCAACCTATGATCGCACCGTCATCATCGACGCCGCCGACATCGTCCCCAGCGTCACCTGGGGCACCAGCCCCGAAGACGTCGTGCCGATCACCGGTGTCGTGCCCGATCCCGACAGCTTCGAAGATGCGTCCAAGCGCGATGCCGCACGCAAGTCGCTCGACTATATGGGCCTCGTGCCCGGTCAGCGGATGCAGGACGTGGCGGTGGAAAACATCTTCATCGGCAGTTGCACCAACAGCCGGATCGAGGATCTGCGCGCCGCCGCCGATATCGTGCGTGGCCGCCATGTCGCGGCGGGCGTCAAGCAGGCGCTTGTCGTGCCCGGCTCGGGCCTCGTCAAATATCAGGCCGAACAGGAAGGGCTCGACCGCGTCTTTATCGAAGCGGGCTTCGAATGGCGCGAACCCGGCTGCTCGATGTGCCTCGGCATGAACCCGGACAAGGTGCCTTCGGGCGAACGCTGCGCCTCGACGTCGAACCGCAATTTCATGGGGCGGCAGGGGCCGGGTGCGCGCACCCATCTCGTCTCGCCGGCCATGGCGGCGGCGGCGGCGGTGACCGGGCGTCTGACGGACGTGCGCGAACTGATGGACTGAACAAGGGGGAAGGGGCGCCATGAAAAGGGTAATGGTCCTGCTGTTCGGCGGCGCGATCCTGAGCGGGGTCGCGGCGTGGAACGCCATGGCGCAGGAAAATCCCGGGATTACGCTGCAGGCGTTCGAATGTGGACGCTTCCAGCAAAATGATCTCGGGATCTTCTCCGACACGATGCGTTTCAAGGGCGAAAAGCGCGAATTCGTCGCTGGCTGTTTCCTGATCCGCCACCCCAAGGGCGTGCTGCTTTGGGACAGCGGCTTTACCAAGGCGCTGGTCGGCGCGAAGGATGGCCCGGCGGGCGTGGTCGTGTCGCAAAGCATCACCGATCGCCTGTCGCAGGCGGGCATCCAGCCGACTTCTGTCACCCATGTCGGCATCAGCCATTATCATCCCGATCATACGGGCGGCGCGGCCGAGTTTCCCGATGCCGAACTGCTGATCGGCGCGGGCGACTGGAACGCGGTTCAGGCGATGAAGCCCGATAACCCACAGGCGCAGATGCTCACCCACTGGCTTTCGGGCAAGGGGCGCGTCCGTCCGGTGAAGGGCGATCTCGACGTTTTCGGTGATGGCAGCGTCACGATGCTCGCCATGCCGGGGCACACGCCGGGGCACAGCGCGCTGCTCGTGCGCCTGCCCAAGACGGGCGCGGTGCTCATCAGCGGCGATCAATATCATTTCCGGGAAAACCGCGCGGTGCGCGGTGTTCCCATCCCCAATACCAGCCGTGCCGAGACGCTCGCCTCGCACGACCGGTTTGAGGAAATTGCGAAAAATCTGAACGCGCGCGTCGTCATCCAGCATGATTCGCGCGATCTGGCAGAACTGCCCGTCTTTCCGGCGGCGCTAGACTGAGGACTTATGGAAAAGGTTACTGTAATCGAGGGGCGGGCCTATCCGCTCGGTCTGAAGAATGTCGATACCGACATGATCATCGCGGCCGAATGGCTGAAGACGATCAGCCGCTCAGGCCTCGGCGCGGGCGCGTTTGAGCGTCTGCGCAAGGACCCCGACAATGTGTTCGACGATCCTGAATATCAGGGCGCGCCGATCGTCATCGCGGGCGATAATTTCGGCTGCGGCTCCAGCCGCGAACACGCTGCCTGGGCGATGCTCGACATGGGGCTGAAGGCGGTGATCGCCCCCAGCTTTTCCGACATTTATTCGGGCAATGCGTTCAAGAACGGCATCCTCACGGTCGTCCTGCCGCAGGACGCGGTGGACCGCCTGCTCGAAGTCGCCAGGACGCATCCGATCCATATCGATCTGGAAAACCAGTCGGTGACGACCCCCTTCCAGGATCGTTTCAGCTTCGAGATCGATCCCTTCCGCAAGCGCTGCCTGATGGAAGGTCTGGACGAAATCGGCCTGACCCTTGCCATGGACGCGCAGATTGCGCAGTTTGAGCAGAAGGTCGGCGATGAACGGCCATGGATCTCAAAAGGGGTAACTGGATGAAGGCATTGCTGTCCAAGGCCGTTGGTGGGCCGGAAACGCTGGTTGTCGAAGACATCGCGGATCCGGAGGCCGGGGCAGGGCAGCTCCTCGTCTCGGTAAGGGCCTGTGCGGTCAATTACCCCGACGTCCTCATCATCGAGGACAAATATCAGGTAAAACCGCCGCGGCCCTTTTCGCCCGGTGGTGAAATCGCCGGGGTGGTGGAAGCCATCGGCCCCGGCGTCACCGGCTGGCAGGTGGGGGACCGCGTGGTCGCGGTTCCCGGTTCGGGCGGGATGCGGCAGAAAGTGCTGATCCCCGCCGAAAAGGCCTTCAAGCTTCCCGAAAATCGCGATTTCGCCGAGGGTGCAGCGCTTCTGCTCACCTATGCCACGACGATCCATGCGCTCGTCGACCGCGGTGGCCTCAAGGCGGGCGAAACGCTGCTCGTGCTTGGCGCTGCGGGCGGGGTAGGGCTGGCTGCTGTCGAGCTGGGCAAGGCGCTCGGCGCGCGCGTGGTTGCCGCCGTCTCGTCGGAAGAAAAGGCTGAGGCCGTTCGCCGCGCGGGCGCCGATGACGTTGTGATCTATGGCCGCGCGCCGTTCGACCGCGATCAGTCCAAGGCGCTTGCCGATGCGTTTAAGCAGGCGGTCGGGCCAGACGGCGCCAATGTTATCTACGATCCCGTCGGCGGCGATTATTGTGAGCCCGCGCTGCGCGCCATCGCGTGGGAGGGGCGCTATCTCGTCATTGGCTTCCCGGCCGGTATTCCCAAGCTCCCGCTCAACCTTACCCTGCTCAAGAGCTGCGACGTGCGCGGCGTCTTCTGGGGCGCATTTGCCGCGCGCGATCCCGAGGCCAACCGCGCCAATGTCGCGCGGCTTTTCGCGCTCTGGGAAGATGGCAAGATCGCGCCGCGCGTCACCGGCCGCTTCCCGCTCGAGCGGGCGGGAGACGCGATCGCCCAGATGGCCGCGCGCAAGGTCATTGGAAAGCTTGTGGTCGATATCGGAGATTGATCGGCCGTCCCCGTTGCGGTTCGGCGCGCGCGGCCTTATCTCGGGCTCGAAACGCTGACTAATCAAGGGACCACAATGACCACTTTTGACGAGCGCGAGCGCGCATTCGAAACAAAATTCGCGCACGATCAGGAAGTCCAGTTCAAGATCACCGCGCGGCGCAACCGTCTGCTGGGTCAGTGGGCCGCCGAAAAGATGAAGCTGACCGCCGAGGAAACCGACGCCTATGCCAAGGCTGTCGTCCAGGCCGATTTCGAGGAAGCCGGCGACGAAGACGTGATCCGCAAGGTGCTGGGTGATCTCACCTCGGCCGGCGTCGAAGTCGACGAAGCCGTTGTCCGCGCCGCGCTCGACGAAATGACCGTCGAAGCCCGCCGCCAGTTCATGGAAGCGCTCTGATCATGCCTATGGCGGCAGAAGACATCGAGGCGATGATCGTTGCCGCTATTCCCGATGCCAAGGTGGAAATCACCGATCTGGCTGGGGATGGCGATCATTATGCCGCTCGCGTGGTGAGCGAAGTTTTTCGGGGCATGCCCCGTGTGAAGCAGCACCAGGCGGTTTACGCCGCGCTGGGCGGTCGGATGGGCGGGGTTCTCCACGCTCTCCAGCTGACCACGGCCACGCCCGACTAAGGAGCAAATGACATGACCGACGATACCCAGGCCCGTATTGGCCAGATCGTCTCTTCGAACGATGTGGTGCTGTTCATGAAGGGCACGCCGCTTTTCCCGCAATGCGGCTTTTCCAGCCGCGCGGTGGCGATTCTCGATCATCTCGGCGTGGCGTATGAAAGCGTCGACGTGCTTCAGGATCAGGGCGTTCGGCAGGGCATCAAGGAATTTTCCGACTGGCCGACCATACCCCAGCTTTATGTGAAGGGCGAATTTGTCGGCGGTTCGGACATCATGATGGAAATGTTCGAAGCGGGCGAGCTGCAGCAGCTCGTCGACGAAGCCGGCGTCGCCAAGGCCGGTTGATCCTTCGCCCTTTAAGGGGCCGATAGCTTGAAAAGGCCGTGCCACCCCGGTGGCGCGGCCTTTTTGTTTGTCTGGCCGTGTGGTAAAAACCGCCGCCGTCGCCGGCGGCACCCCATGTTCATTTCGCGTTCAGTCAATTGACTACAGATGTAGTCACTGTTAATTACAGTTGTAGTCGGACGGGGAGAGAGCCGGTGCACGAACGCATAAGTGATGCCGAACATGTGGTGATGGAGGTGCTCTGGGAAGAGGCCCCGCTCACCGCCGCCGAAGTCCACCAGCGGATCGATCCGGCACGCGGCTGGTCCGATCGCACCGTCAAGACGATGTTGTCGCGGCTGCTCACCAAGGGCGCGCTTGCGCATGAGGAAGAGGGCCGGCGCTATCTTTATCGCCCGGCGGTCGCGCGCGACGATTATGTCAGCGGGGAATCGCGCAAGCTCGTCGATCGCCTGTTCGGCGGCCGTCTTTCGCCGCTGGTCGCGCATCTGGCCGAACGCGATGAACTCAGCGCCGAAGATGTCGCCGAGATCGAAGCCCTTTTGAAGGCGCTGAAACCATGAACTGGATCGCCGAAACCCTCATCGCATCGACGCTGCTCATGGCCGCCGTCCTGCTTGTCCGCGCGCCCGTCGCGCGCATCTTTGGTCCGCGCATTGCCTATATGCTCTGGCTTCTGCCGGCGCTGCGCATGGTGCTGCCGCCGATCCCCGAAACCGTGGCCGATGTGCCGTCAAGCCATCTGCCCCAGATGCTCGATCTCGCCGTGCTCGAAATGCCCGTCGACATGATCGCGCTTGCCGAGACGCCGGTGCAGGGCACGGGCGGGGTGGATTGGCTCACGCTGGTGCTCGCTATCTGGCTCACCGGGGCGCTCGCCTATTTTGCCTGGCATCTCGTTGCCTATCACCGCTTCGTCCGCACCGCGCTGGACAATGCGCTGCAGCTGCCCGAGCTTGATCGCCATGGGATTGAGGTGTGCGCCAGCAAGGCTGTGGACGGGCCGGTGGCCACCGGCGTCCTCCTTCAGCGCATCGTCCTGCCGTTCGACTGGCGCACCCGTTACGACGCAACCGAACTCCGCCTCGCGATGCTCCACGAAACCGCACATCACCGTCGCGGCGATCTCTCGGTCAACTATCTCGCGCTCGCGATGCTCTCGCTCCACTGGTTCAACCCGGTCGCACACCGCGCCTGGCGCGCCTTCCGCGCCGATCAGGAACTGGCGTGCGATGCGATCGTGCTCGCTGGCGCTGGCGGGGATGCCAAGCACAGCTATGGCCTTGCGCTCGTCAAATCGGCGTGCAGCCGAACGCCGGTGGCCGTGTGCGCGCTCAACCCGCGCGATCAGCTGAAGCTGCGCCTGCGCATGATGCGCCAGGTGTCGGCACCGGGCGTTGGCTCGCGCGCGCTCGCCGTCGCGCTTATCGGCAGCGGGCTGGGGCTTACCGCCTCGGGCGGGTTTGCCGCCGATACCACACGGGATATCGTCGCCGATCAGGTAGAGGCCATCGAAACCGCAATTCCGGCGCCCGCAAATATAGCTGCGATCGCCACGCTCGCTGTGCCTGCGCCGCCGGCAGTCGCGGATCATGCGGGCGCCGTGCCCGCGCCGATTGCGCCGCTCCCCCCCGTGGCAAACGCTGATCCGGCGCAGCCGCCGGTGCCCCCGGTTCCCCCCGTGCCCCCGGTCGCCCCCGATCTGCGCGAAGCCCATGCCGCGATCCGCGAAGCCCGCGCCGCGCATGCCGATGCCGAGCGCCATGTCGCTGAAGCGATGCGCGTGGCCCATGCTCAGGCGCGGCTGGCGGATGCCCAGGCGCGGATCGTCACCCGCTCGGTAAAGATCAGTGCATCGGCGGATTGCAAGGGTTCGGCGCGGGCGATGGTCACCACCGATGGCACGGGCGCGGTCATCGATCGCACCGAATATTGCCTGCCCGATCGGGCCCAGATCCGGCGCCAGACGCTCGATGCGCTCAAGGAAGTGCGCTCGGATCTTGACGCCGATCGCGCGATGGATGCCACCGCGCGGCGGCAGGCGGTCGCCTCGATCGACGCGCAGATCGCGCGCCTCTCGGCCGATGCCAAGCGGTGGTGACTGGGGCTGGCCGCTCTGCTATGCTTATCCAGCTCCACCTGAGGGACGCATTCAGGGAGGGGATCGGGCGAAACGCTTACAGGCCGTTTCGCCCGATCACGTTTGTGGGCCTCGAAATCTTGTTTCTCGCGGATAATATGCCACATGGGGGGCATGGAAGATTTCCCGACGGGACAGGTCATCGCCTTGACGCCGCTTATCCGCCGCGTGCTTGCGCCCAACCCCTCCGCCTATACTTATTCGGGCACGCAGACCTATGTCATCGGGCATGGCCGCGTCGCCGTGATCGATCCGGGTCCGGACGATGCCGCGCATGTCGATGCGCTGCTCGCTGCGGTCGCGGGCGAAACGGTTGCCTATATCGTCTGTACGCACACCCACCGCGATCATAGCCCGGCCGCGCGCGCGCTGAAGGCGGCGACGGGGGCGGAGATCGTGGGCTGCGCCGCGCTCGCGCTCGATGACGATGGCCCGCGCGCCGATGCCGCGTTCGATGCCGATTACCATCCCGACCGGGTTCTCGCCGATGGCGAAGCGCTGAGCGGTGAGGGGTGGACGCTGCGCGCGGTCGCAACGCCGGGGCATACGTCGAACCATCTTTGCCTCGCGCTGGAAGAGGAACAGGCGCTGTTCACGGGCGATCATGTGATGGGCTGGTCCACCAGCGTCGTCTCCCCGCCCGATGGCGACATGGCGGCCTATATGGCCAGCCTCGAACTGCTGCTCGGCCGTCCCGACGCGGTCTATTATCCCGCGCACGGCGATCCTGTGGAAAACCCGCGCCGCTTCGTGCGCGGGCTGCTCGGCCACCGCAAGCAGCGCGAAGGGCAGATACTGCGCCTGCTCGGCCGGGGCACGCACGATATCCCGGCGATGGTCGCCAGCATGTACAAGGGGCTCGACACGCGGCTACACGGCGCCGCCGGACGCTCGGTCCTTGCGCATCTCATCGATCTCGAACGCCGCGGGCAGGTCCGCGCGCACGATGAGCATTGGGAATTGCTGCCGCAATGAAACCGCTTGGAAAATGGCTGATCGCAATTGCCTTTGCGATTGCGCTGGGGCTCGGTGCGCTCCTTCTCGTGCAGCGCACCGCCGAAAATCGCTGGCAGGGAAGCCTTGAGACGATCGCTGCGTCGAGCCTTCAGGGCCTGCGCGAACAGAACCGCCTGTCGGCCTTCGCCGCGCGCTTCGTCGCGGTCGTCACCTCCGAACAGAACCGCTTCGGGCTGAGCGCGAAGAAGACGCTGATCATGCCCGGGCTGGTGCGTTACGAGGTCGATCTGTCCAAGCTTGCAGACAAGGACCTGCGCTGGGACGAAGCGACCAAGACGCTCAGCATCACGCTTCCGCCCGTCGAGATCAGCGGACCGGAAGTGGATATGACCGCGATAAGGGAATATGATGGCGGCGGCATATTGCTGGCGCTGACCGATGCGGAAAAGACGCTCGACGCCGCGAATCGCAAGGCCGGTCAGGTTGAGCTGGTGCGGCAGGCGCGCGAAGACGTTCCGATGAAGCTCGCCCGGGAAGCCACCCGGCGCGCAATCGCCAACAGTTTCTCTATGCCTTTGAAGGCAGCGGGCGTAGAGGCCAACGTCGTCGCGCGTTTCAGCGACGAATCCGGAGGTTGAGGAAGATGGATGCACGTGGTGGAATTGGCGGGAGCCTGACCGGGCTCGACCTGAAGGCGGAGATCGACCGTCTGCGCAAGGAGCGCAATGCCGTCATTCTGGCCCATTACTACCAGAAGCCTGAGATTCAGGATCTGGCCGATTTCGTGGGCGACAGCCTTGAGCTTTCGCGCAAGGCCGCGGAAACCGATGCGGACGTGATCGCCTTTTGCGGCGTGCGCTTCATGGCTGAAACGGCAAAGATCCTCTCGCCGCAAAAGACCGTGATCCTGCCCGACATGGACGCCGGCTGCAGCCTCGAGGATTCGTGCCCGCCGGACAAGTTCAAGGCGTTCCGCGAACAGCACCCCGATCACATCGCGCTCACCTATATCAACTGCTCGGCAGAGGTGAAGGCGCTCAGCGACATCATCGTCACCAGTTCGTCGGCCGAAAAGATCCTCAGCCAGATCCCCGCGGATCAGAAGATCATCTTCGGCCCCGACAAGCATCTTGGCGGCTATCTGGCGCGCAAGTTTGGCCGCGAAATGCTGCTGTGGCCGGGCGTCTGCATCGTGCACGAGGCGTTTTCGGAAACCGAACTGCTCAAGCTCAAGGCGCAGTATCCGGGCGCGCCGGTTGCGGCGCACCCCGAATGCCCGCCGCACGTGCTCGACCATGCCGATATGGTCGGGTCGACCAGCGCGATCCTCGAATTCGCGAAGACGACCGAGCATGACGTGGTGATCGTCGCCACCGAACCGCACATCATCCACCAGATGGAAAAGGCGGTTCCGCACAAGACGTTCATCGGCGCCCCCGGTGCGGACGGAAACTGCAACTGCAATATCTGCCCGTATATGGCGCTCAACACGATGGAAAAGCTCTATATTGCGCTGCGCGATCTGGAGCCGCGCATCAAACTCGACGAAAATGTGCGTCTCGCCGCGAAGACGTCGCTCGATCGCATGCTCGCCATGGCCTCCGGCACGGTGGGCATGGGCGATCTCGGCGCGCGCCCCACGGGCGACTAACGATCACCAAGGGGCGTGCGGCCTGCACGCCCCTTGGCGTACCCCGCGCTTTTCGTGCGTGGAAGAACCCTCTGACCAATGATCTATGCGCCCCGGCATAAGCCGCCCGCGCATTTGACCCTCCCGCACCCCCGCTGCATTCTGCCCTGAACGCGCAGGGCAGGAGGGCAATCCGATGCAGCACGACGAACGCTTGGCGGACACTGCGGGGGATGATCGGCGAACCTTCCTGAAAGGTTGTGGCCGTTTCGCGCTGACCGTGCCGCCGGCCATGACCGTGCTGCTGTCCACATCGCTGTCTTCGCCCGCCATCGCCGCGTCTACCGGCGGTACGCCTGGGGGTGGCGGCGAAACTGGGGGCGGGGCACCGCCGTCTTCTTCTCCGACTGGCGAGGGACCACGCAGCGGTGCTGGCGATAGCGGGAATGCGCCGCGCGTCGAAACTCCACGTACCGAGGCACCCCGGAGGGAAACCCCGCGTACAGGCGGTGGGGATGGCGGGCGGGACGAGGGGCGACGGCACGAAAATCTGCGCTGAACCTGCTCGGATCTCGCCGCATCCATTCGCGCTCGCGCGCCATTCCGGCTTTTCCAGCGCGTTGAATGCGGCTAGGCAGCGCGCATGACTTTCTCGCTTTCCGGTTTCGACCTCGACGCTTTCGTTGCCGCCACGCTCGCCGAAGATCTCGGCCCGGGGGGCGATATCACCTCGGCTGCGGTCATTCCCGCCGATGCGATCTTCGCAGGCGTGATGGACAGTCGCGATGCCGTGACGATCGCGGGGCTGCCCATCGCCGCCGCCTTTTTCCGCGCGCTCGATCCGTCGGTGGAAATCGAGATGCTCGTTGCCGATGGCGACCGGGTGGCCGCGGGCACCAATTTGATGCGGCTGAAGGGCAGCGCGCGCGCGATGCTTACCGCCGAGCGTTCGGCGCTCAACACCGTCCAGCACCTCACCGGCATTGCGACGATGGCGCGCGACTATGTCGATGCGATCGACGGCACGGGCGCAACGCTGCTCGATACGCGCAAGACCATTCCGGGCCTGCGCGCGCTCGAAAAATATGCAACCCGCATGGGCGGCGCGACCAACCACCGCATGGGCCTGTGGGACGCCGCGATGATCAAGGACAATCATGTCGCCGTTGCGGGCGGGGTCGCCCAGGCCGTCGGCCGCGCGGTCGCCGCCGGGATCGAACGCATCATCGTCGAGGTCGATCGGCTTGATCAGATCCAGCCCGCGCTCGCCGCCGGGGCCACGCACCTGCTGCTCGACAATATGGGCCCCGCCACGCTGCGCGAGGCCGTGGCGCTGGTGAACGGCCGTGTGCCGACCGAGGCGTCGGGCGGCGTCCGCCTCGATACCATCCGCGCGATTGCCGAAAGCGGCGTCACCTATATCTCGGTCGGCCGTCTCACCCAGTCTGCACCGGCGGCCGATATCGGGCTCGATTTTGAAAGCGCATGATCTTGCCCTTGCGGCGGCGCTGATCGGCGCTGCCTTGCCGGGGGCTGCGGGTGCGCAGGCGATCAGTTGCGCCATCCCACGCCATGTCGCGCGACCCTTACCGGATAACCCCACCCCCTCTCAGCCGCAGCGCAATCTTGCGATCGGCAGCTATACGCTCGCGCTCACCTGGTCGCCCGAATATTGCCGGACGCGCCAGAACAGCACCGAGGATCGGTTCCAGTGCGGCAGCGGCAACCGCTTCGGCTTCACGCTCCACGGGCTCTGGCCCGATGGATATGGCGGGAAATGGCCGCAATATTGCCGTCCGGCCCGCATCCTGCCGCAAAGCACGATCCGCGCCAATCTCTGCGCCACGCCGTCGGCGCAGCTGATCCAGCATGAATGGGCCAAGCACGGCACCTGCATGACGACGCGGCCCGAAACCTATTTCGCCGAAGCGCGCGCGCATTATGCGAAGATCCGCTATCCCGATATGGATGCCTTATCGCGGCTGCCTAACCTCACCGTGGCGCAGTTTGCGCACGCCTTTGCCGCCGCCAATCCGGGGCTCACCACTGCGATGTTCCGCGTCACCGGCGCGCGCGGTTGGCTGGATGAGGTGTGGATCTGCATGAACCGCCAGCGCAAATGGACACGCTGCCCCACGCATCAAAAGGGGCTCGCCGATAGCGCGCGGCTCAAGATCTGGCGCGGGCGCTGATCGGTTCAGCGCCCGGCCGGGGTTTCAGGCTCAGGCCGCCTTCAGCGACGCCATGTCGATCACGAAGCGATATTTCACGTCGCTGCGCAGCATCCGGTCATAAGCCTCGTTGATCGCGTCCATCGGAATCGTCTCGATATCGGCGGTGATCCCGTGCTCCTTGCAGAAATCGAGCATTTCCTGCGTTTCGGCGATCCCGCCGATCAGCGAGCCGGCAATGGCGCGGCGGCGGAAGATGAGGTTGCCGACGGCGGGTGAGGGATGCGGCTCGGCGGGCACGCCGACCAGCGTCATCGTCCCATCGCGCTTCAGCAGGTTGAGGAAACGGTCCAGATCATGCGGCGCGGCCACGGTGTTCAGGATGAAGTCGAAGCTGCCCGCATGCGCTTGCATCTCGGCGTCGTCGCCCGATACGATCAGGTCGGTCGCCCCCAGCCGTTTCGCATCCTCGCGCTTCGAGGGGGAGGTGCTGAACACATAGACTTCGGCGCCCATCGCGTGCGCGATCTTCACGCCCATATGGCCAAGCCCGCCCAGCCCGACGATGCCCACCTTGCTGCCCGGCCCCACCTTCCAGTGGCGCAGCGGCGAATAGGTGGTGATCCCCGCACACAGCAGCGGGGCAACCGCCGCCAGATCGGCGTCGTCATGGCCGATCGCCAGCACGAAATCCTGCTTCACGACGATATGCGTGCTGTATCCGCCCAGCGTGTGGCCACCATGTTTGGCGTCCTTGCTGTTGTAGGTGCCGACAAAGCCGCTGCCTTCGCAATATTGCTCCTCGCCCGCATCGCAGGACGGGCAGGTGCCGCAACTGTCGACCATGCAGCCTACGCCCACGGTATCGCCCACGGCGAACTTGGTGACATCGGGGCCGATCGCGGTCACCTTGCCGACGATCTCGTGGCCCGGCACGCAGGGAAAGGTGGTGCGGCCCCATTCGTCATAGGCGGTGTGCAGATCGGAATGGCACACCCCGCAGAACTGGATGTCGATCGCGACATCGTCTCCCACGGGATCGCGCCGCTCGAAACTGAACGGCGCCAGCGGGGTCCCGGCGGTTTTCACGGCATAGGCGTCGGTCTGAACGGGCATCGCATCTTCCTGTCATATTGTTGGCGCCCTGGTCAGACGCGGGAATCCGGAAGCAGGCGACGGACGCCGCCTTACCCGTCTATTACGACAGTGGATGGGTGGTGCTTGTCCAGATGCTTTCTGATGATTTTCAGGTTCCGGCTGTTCGATCGGAACAGGAAGTCGAACGCATCGCCCACCAGCGGCACCGCGCCCAGCAGCGTATCGAAGCCGACATTCGCCGCCATGCGGGCGATCTGGAATTTCGACATGCCCAGATTGCGCGCTTCCCACACGATCCACGCCCCCATCGCTGCGGTCACGACATCGCCGAGCACAGGGATAAGGCCTACGATCGAATCAAGCCCCACGGGCCGGTTCAGGCCGGGGATGACGAAGGCGCGTTCCAATATGCCCTCCATCGCCTCGATACGGCGGCGGATCGAATCCGCGTCGCGCCCCATGCCGGGCATGTCGCGCATCATCGCGTCGAACTGGTCGGGGGAAATACGCATTGGAACCGTGTCTCCAAAAAGGGAGCCCCGGATATGGGAAGCCCCGATCAGTCCTTCAACAATCGGTTGAGCGGGTGCGCCGCACGGACATTGGTCCGAAACCCCGTAAGCTTTGGCCGCACCAGCGACCAGCGGACCGGCGATGCGATCGGAATGAAGGGCAATTCGGCCAGATAGGCGGCCTCGGCATTGGTCAACTGGTTCGACCGCGCAGACAGCGTGTCCGCCGCACGCGCAGCCTCCAGTGCGGCGGCGCCTGCCTCGCTGCACGGCAGCCCGCGTCCGCAGCCCAGCCGCAACAGGAACCAGCTCGCGCTGTCATGCGGCGCCACTTCGTCGATCAGGCGCAGATCGGTATCGTCGCCCTCGGCGCGTTCCACAATGATACCGATCTGGCCCAGGTCAACGGCGATCCGCGCGAATAATATCTTCGATCCCGGGCCGGCGGGCAGCGCGATCCGCACGCGCGGAAATGCAGTCTGGCCCGCGCTCCATTCGGCCACGCGCTGGCGCGCGATCGTCAGCCGCTCCTCGCGGCCAAGTCCGATCCAGCCGGGCTGGGCAGGGTCCGATGCCAGATCCAGCCGCTCGGGCACGATCGTATAGGCGGGGCGCCAGCCTGAGATGTTCTGCGTCTGGATCAGCGCCTCGCGGTCGATTGCCATGGCAATCGCCTCGCGGTTCTTCGCGCTCGCCAAAAAGCCTTCGCGCTTTTCTACCGCCAGTCCGAACAGGCCGATCGCGGGGTCGAAACGCAGCTGTGCACTGGGGGGCTTGATCAGCCGGGCATAGGGCAGGTCGGCAAAGCTGCCGCCCAGCACAAGATCGGCATAGCCCTTGTCATACCGCGCCACGGCAGCCGCCGCACGGTCGCCGCGCAGCCGCACCGCATAGCGCGCTTGTTGCGGTTCCTCCTCGTCTTGCGCCTCGGCCAGTGGCGTCAGCAGGATCGACCCGCCTTCCTCGCGCGCCATCTTGAACGGCCCACCCCCAGCATTGCCGAATGTCAGCCCCGCCTCGGGCTGGGCCAGCAGCGGCAACAGCTGTGGTCGCGGCGATCGCAGGCGCAGCTCGATGATCTCGGGCGTCACCGCGCTCACCTGCTCCACCGGGTTGAACAGCGGCGCCAGGGGGTTCTTGCTGCCATGCGCCACCATCGTTCGGATCCGGCGCGCCATCATCTGCGCGGTCAGTGGCTTGCCGTCGGAAAGCTCGGCCCGGCGCAGGCGAAAGATATAGCTCAGCCCATCGTCCGAAACGACCCAGCGTTGCGCCAGGGCGGGTTCAACATGGCCACTCTCGTCAAATGCCACCAGCCCTTGCGCCACCGAGATGCGCAGGATCTGGCTTGGCAGGTTCAGCGCACCCTCGGCGGCTTCCAGCTTGGGCTCGCCGCCGATCGCCACCACGCGCAGCGGCCCGTCATTGGCGGGCTCGCTGCATCCGGCAAGCAGCAGTGCAGGCAGGGCAGCGGTCAGGAGGGCGCGGAATTTCAAGGCCATGGTGTCCGTGTTTCTGATTCACGGGTGTATGGCGTGGGCGCGGTGCTGCCAAGCCCGATCGGGCGCGCAAAGGGCTGAAAAGCAAAACGCCGCGCCGACCTTTGAGGGGCGGCGCGGCGTTTGTACGCGGTTGTTATGCGCGGCGGGCGTCAGCCGACAAAGGCGCGCTCGATCACATAATGGCCGGGCTTGTTGTTCGAACCTTCCTCGAAGCCCAATTCGTCGAGCATCGCGGCGGTTTCCTTGATCATCGCCATGCTGCCGCACAGCATGATGCGGTCCAGCTCGGGATCGAAATTCTTGGGGCCGGCCAGCGGGCCTTCGAACAGCGTGCCGTCGCTGATCAGTTTGTCGATCCGGCCCGTGGTGCGGAATTCCTCACGCGTTACGGTCGGCAGATAGCTGAGTTGCACCAGCGCCTGGTCCTGCACCAGCGGATCGCCCGCCAGCTGCGATTCCAGTTCCTCGCGGAAGGCGAGGTCGGATACGCGGCGCACGCTGTGGACCACCACGATCTGGTTGAACCGGTCATAGATTTCCGGATCGCGGATGATGCTCAGGAACGGGGCAAGCCCGGTGCCGGTGGACAAGAGGAAAAGGCGGCGGCCCGGCAGCAGCGCATCGGCCACCAGCGTGCCGGTCGGCTTGCGGCCAAGGAACAGCTGGTCGCCCGGCTGGATCAGCTGCAGCTTCGAGGTCAGCGGGCCATCGGGCACCTTGATCGACAGGAACTCCAGTTCCTCGGCATAAGACGGGCTGGCGATCGAATAGGCGCGGAGCAGCGGGCGGTTGCCATCGGGCAGGCCCAGCATCACGAACTCGCCCGAACGGAAGCGGAAGCTTGCGGGGCGGGTGATGGTGAAGCTGAAAAGATGCTCGTTCCAGTGGCGCACGCTCAGCACTTCCTCGACGGAAAGGCTGGCCGAAGGGGCAAGCAGCGATGCGGCAGCGTTACGGTCGCTCATTCGAAAACTCTCATTTGATCAAACGGGGCAGGTGTCGGGCACGCCAAACGCGCCAATGCCGGGGCAAAACGCCTGCAGCGCGTCGATACAACCTTGTTCGCCAAGAGCAACGTAAGAATTGTTTTGGCGTGAATAGGCTGGGCTGCGTCGGTGGCGGGTGCGGGCAGGCATCGGTGCGCGCCTTTGGCGAAACCCGCAAAAATCCGCCGGTGCGTGCGTCTTGGCGTGGCAATGCCGGGTATGGCGGCATTATGCGCATCCGATCGGCCTTGGCGGGCCAGGCGGTGCCGCGCCGGTCGATCTGCCGAAAATGCGAATCGGAAAGGGCGGCGCGACGGGTCATTGCGCGCTCTTGATAATCATTATCATTTTGTGTGCAAGGGCAACATTTCGATGCACGCGCGACAAAGGGGACAATCGTCATGTCGCCTTTATGATCCGGATCAGTCGCGCGGCGGCTCTGTCATCCGGGCAAAGCGCCACGCAGCGCGGCGCTCCTCCGCGTCCTCGAATGCCGTGTCCGGATCGGGCGCGCATCCCATCATCTGCATCAGCGCCCAGAGCGCAAAGCGGCGGCCCGGTTCCTGTGCGATGCCGAAATCGATCGCCAGCGCTTCCTGCCCGCGCGCGAGTGCGTCGTCGGACAGCGCATCGAGGTCGTCGGTGCCGAAATAATGGTGGATCAGCGTGTCGAGGTCCATGGGGCGATCCTTAGAGCAGCGAGCCCATATCGGCCGTCCCGCGCGCGGGCGTCGCGCTCGGCTGCTCGGGTTCGGGAATGGCGGGCGCGGTGGTCCAGCCCAGGTCGGGCAGGGTCAGCGTACGCTTGCCCGAAAGGTCGATGCGGGTGACGAGCAGCCCGCGCGCCTCGATATAGCTCAGCAGGCGCCGGACGCGCCCGGGGGAGCGCGTGCCGTAAACCTCAGCCAGTTCGGCGTCGGATGGGCAGGGCAGCACATCCTTCGCCGCGCGGGCGATCAACAGAAACGCGCCCAGCATGTCCTCGGGCAGTCGGGTCGAAAGCTCCAGCGCCTCGGTCCAGCTCTCATCGCCCTCGTCGAAAATCCCGGCGCGCGCCATCGCAAGGCGGCGGCGGAAATCGGCCAGGTCCATGCCCGGATCATTGAGCTGGCGCATGCGGCAGCGCAGCCCGAAATCCTGATACAGCACGGCCGCCGTCCGGTAGGTCGCGTCGGGATCGGCGCAGATCTCGGCCAGCACGGCAGAGATGATTGCGTTGCGCGGCCCTTCCTCCATCGGCGGCGCGGCGGGTGTGGGGGATGCGGGCGTCAGCACCGGCCGCGCGATCGATCGGATCAGTTCCTCGGATGTCACGCGCGGTGTCGGCGGGGGAGGCGGCGGCGGGTGCGCCACTTCCAACGAGGAAAACAGCAGGTCTTCCAGATCCTCGGGCGCGGTGGGCAGCGGGGTCAGCTTGGGGGTGCCGCCGCGCGCGCCGGTCTTCACCTCGCCGATCTTCACCGAAAGCGGGCGGCGCGACACCGCCGGGCCAAGCGCCAGAAAGCGCCCGCGCTCCAGATCGCGGATCTGCTCGGCCTGGCGCCGGTCCATGCCCAGCAGGTCGGCCGCGCGCGCCATGTCGATATCGAGGAAGGTACGCCCCATCAGAAAGTTCGAGGCTTCGGCCGCGACGTTCTTGGCCAGCTTCGCCAGACGCTGCGTCGCGATCACGCCGGCCAGCCCGCGCTTTCGGCCACGGCACATCAGGTTGGTCATCGCGCCCAGCGCGGATCGGCGCGCATCTTCGGAAAATTCGCCCGCGGCAACGGGCGCGAACATCTGCGCTTCGTCGACCACCACCAGCGCGGGATACCAATGATCGCGCGGGGCATCGAACAGCGCGGACAGGAAACCGCCCGCGCAGCGCATCTGCGCATCAAGGTCCAGCCCTTCAAGGTTCAGCACCACCGAGGCGCGGTGCTCGCGGATTCGCGCGGCGATGCGGGCAATCTCGCCCTCGCTGTGCTCGGCGGCATCCAGCACGACGTGCCCGAAGGGTTCGGAAAGCGTCACGAAGTCGCCCTCGGGGTCGATCACCACCTGCTGGACCAGCCCGGCGCTACCCTCGAGCAGCCTGCGCAAAAGGTGCGACTTTCCCGATCCCGAATTGCCCTGCACGAGCAGCCGGGTCGCGAGCAGTTCTTCAAGATCCATTTGCACCGATTGTCCGGTGCCATCTGTTCCAATGTCGATTCTGGCAGTCACATACTGCCTTTGGACGATGGGGAGGGTAGGGGGCAAGTGTTCTGGTGCGGATGGCGGGACTTGAACCCGCATTCCCAGAGGGAGGCGGATTTTAAGTCCGCTGCGTCTACCGATTTCGCCACATCCGCGTGATGGCTGACCAAAGGCGGATAACGGCCCTTCGGTCAAGCGGGTTGTTCGCCTCTGGTCGCGCAAAAGAGCGTTTCGCGCTGCGCCGGCTTGCGGTTGCGCCGCTCCCGTCCGATAGCTGGGATATAATAAAAACAGGAGTAGAGGATGCGCGGCGTAGTTCCGGAATCCAATGGCGGGGGGCGTGCCGATGGCGCGGTCCCACCGGGTGAGGGGATCATTTCCATTGCCGGTCTCACCAAGACCTATGCGGGCGGGGTCCAGGCGCTCAAGGCCGTGAACCTCGATATCCGGCGCGGTGAGATATTCGCGCTGCTCGGCCCCAATGGCGCGGGCAAGACGACGATGATCAGTATCGTCTGCGGCATCGTCCGTCCCAGTTCGGGAACGGTCAGCGTGGCCGGACACGATATCGTCCAGAATTACCGCGCGGCGCGTGCGCGGATCGGGCTGGTGCCGCAGGAACTGCATACCGACCAGTTCGAACGCGTGGTCGATACCGTCAGCTTCAGCCGCGGGTTGTTCAACAAGCCGCGCAATCCCGCGCTCGTCGAAAAGGTGCTGCGCGATCTCAGCCTCTGGGAAAAGCGCAACGCCAAGATCATCGAGCTTTCGGGCGGGATGAAGCGTCGGGTGATGATCGCCAAGGCGCTCGCGCATGAGCCCGAGATATTGTTCCTCGACGAACCCACCGCGGGTGTCGATGTCGATCTGCGGCGCGACATGTGGCAGCTCGTCCGCGAACTCCGCGAAAGCGGCGTCACCATCATCCTCACCACCCATTATATCGAGGAGGCGGAGGAAATGGCCGACCGCGTGGGCGTGGTCAGCAAGGGCGAACTGATCCTTGTCGAGGAAAAGACGCGGTTGATGAAGAAGCTGGGGCGCAAGACGCTGACGCTCAATCTCAGCGAGCCGATGGCCGCCATTCCCGACACGCTCGCCGAATGGCCGCTCACGCTCCATGCCGACGGCAACGAGCTGCAATATGAATTCGACATCAATGCCGAACGGACGGGGGTGCCCTCGCTGCTGCGCGCGCTGGGCGATCTCGGCATCGGGTTCAAGGATCTGAACACCCGCCAAAGCTCGCTCGAGGAAATCTTCGTCGGGCTCGTGCGCGACGGGAAGGGGGAAGGCCAGTGAACTTCAACGCTCGCGGCATCTGGTCGATCTACAAGTTCGAAATCCACCGCTTCATGCGCACCGCGCTCACCAGCCTCGTCACGCCGGTGATCACCACCTCGCTCTATTTCATCGTGTTCGGCTCGGCGATTGGATCGCGGATGACCGAAATCGGCGGCGTCCCTTACGGCGCGTTCATCGTCCCGGGGCTGATCATGCTCTCGATGTTTACCGAAAGCATCTTCAACGCCAGCTTCGGCATCTTCATGCCCAAATGGTCCGGCACGATCTATGAACTGCTCTCGGCGCCCATTTCGGCGTTCGAGACGGTGCTCGCCTATGTTGGCGCGGCGACAACGAAATCGGTGATCGTCGGGCTCGTCATCCTCGCGACCGCGCATCTCTTCGTCGATGTCACGATCGCCCATCCGTTCTGGATGGCGGCGTTCCTCCTCCTGATCGCGGCCACCTTCTGCCTGTTCGGCTTCATCATCGGCATCTGGGCGCGCAATTTCGAACAGCTTCAGGTCATTCCGTTGCTCGTGGTGATGCCGCTCACCTTTCTCGGCGGGGCCTTCTACTCGATCGACATGCTGCCGCCGGCCTGGCGCACGGTCACGCTGTTCAATCCGATCGTCTATCTGATCAGCGGGTTTCGCTGGAGCTTCTTTGGGAAGGGGGATGTCAGCATCACGCTCAGCCTCGCGGCGACGCTCGGTTTCTTCTTTCTGTGCCTGGTCGTGATCTGGTGGATTTTCCGGACCGGCTATCGTCTCAAAAGCTGAGCAGGAGCACGGCGAGGATAAGGAGCGGAGCCAGGCTCCGCTCCTATCAATGGTCGTCCATGTTCAGTCGTTCGCGCATTTCCTTGCCCGGTTTGAAATAGGGGACGCGCTTGGCGTCCACTTCCACCGGATCTCCCGTGCGCGGGTTGCGGCCCTGGCGTGATGCACGTGCACGTGTGGAAAAGGCGCCAAAGCCCCTCAGTTCCACGCGGCCGCCTTCGGCAAGGCGTGCCGTGATCTCGTCGAAAAAGACGTCGACAATGCGTTCCACGTCTTTCAGCGACAGATCGGCGTTTTCCGCAGCGAGCTTCTGAACAAGTTCGGAACGGATCATGGCAATATCCCCATAAATGGGTGTCGAGGCCACAGGCCTCGATACGCCGGGTTGGGCTGTTGTAACGCTTAAGCGCCGGAAAATGGCCCCACACCATTCGATCGGCGTCCCAAATGTGACGTTTTGCGGTGCATTTGCAAGCCCTTGCCCGAATGCGCTTCGGCCAGAAAGCACGGGCATTTCGGGGCCTGAAAACGTCAATTTGTGCAGGCCATTGGAAAGACGAAAAAAAATGCCGCCGTCGCATGAAGCGACGGCGGCACCTTACTGGAAAATTTATCGATTACTTCTTGTCTTCGGTGCGCGCCTTCAGCGCTTCGCCGAGGATGTCGCCCAGCGACGCGCCCGAGTCGGACGAGCCATACTGTGCAACTGCCTGCTTCTCTTCGGCAATCTGCATTGCCTTGACCGAGAAGGTCGGCTTCTTCGAACGGTCGAAACCGGTGACCATCGCGTCGAACTTCTGGCCAACCTGGTAGCGTTCCGGACGCTGTTCGTCGCGGTCGCGGCCGAGGTCGGTGCGCTTGATGAAGCCGGTTGCGCCATCGTCGCCAGCCTGCACTTCGAGGCCGCCATCGCGAACTTCGAGAACGGTGACGGTGACAACGCTGTTCTTCGCCAGACCCGAGGTGACTGCGCCGCCGATTGCCGGTGCACCCTTTTCAAGCTGCTTCATGCCGAGCGAGATGCGCTCCTTCTCGACGTCGATGTCGAGAACGATTGCCTTCACGACTTCGCCCTTGCGGTGCAGAGCCAGTGCGTCTTCGCCCGAGATGCCCCATGCGATGTCCGACATGTGGACCATGCCGTCCACGTCGCCGTCCAGGCCGATGAACAGGCCGAATTCGGTGGCGTTCTTGACTTCGCCTTCGACTTCGCTGCCGATCGGGTGCGCTGCGGCGAACGCTTCCCAGGGGTTGTTGATCGCCTGCTTGAGGCCCAGCGAGATACGACGCTTGTCTTCGTCGACTTCGAGGATGATGACGTCGACTTCCTGGCTCGTCGAAACGATCTTGCCGGGGTGGACGTTCTTCTTGGTCCAGCTCATTTCCGAAACGTGGACCAGGCCTTCGATGCCGGGTTCGAGTTCAACGAACGCACCATATTCGGTGATGTTCGTCACGCGGCCGGTCAGCTTCGCGCCAACCGGGTACTTGGCGGCTGCGCCTTCCCACGGATCGCTCTCAAGCTGCTTCATGCCGAGCGAGATGCGCTGCGTTTCGCGGTTGATGCGGATGATCTGCACGCGGACGGTGTCGCCGATGTTGATCATTTCCGACGGGTGGTTGATGCGCTTGTAGCTCAGGTCGGTGACGTGCAGCAGGCCGTCGATGCCGCCAAGGTCAACGAACGCACCGTAATCGGTGATGTTCTTGACGACGCCTTCGATCACCTGGCCTTCGGCCAGCGTCTGGATCAGGCCCGAACGCTGTTCGGCGCGGGTTTCTTCGAGGATCGCGCGACGCGACACAACGATGTTGCCACGACGACGGTCCATCTTGAGGATCTGGAACGGCTGCGGAATATCCATGAGCGGGGTGACGTCGCGCACGGGGCGGATGTCGACCTGCGAACCGGGAAGGAAGGCGACGGCGCCGTTGAGGTCGACCGTGAAGCCGCCCTTGACGCGGCCGAAGATGACGCCTTCGACGCGGGTGTTTTCGCTGAATTCAGCTTCGAGCTTGTCCCAGGCGGCTTCGCGGCGCGCGCGGTCGCGCGACAGCATGGCTTCGCCATTGGCGTTTTCGACGCGGTCGACATAGACTTCGACTTCGTCGCCAACCTTGAGGTCGGCCTTCTGGCCCGGCGCAGCGAATTCGCGCAGCGGCACGCGGCCTTCCGACTTCAGGCCTACGTCGATGACAGCCAGATCGTTTTCGATTGCGGTGACGGTGCCCTTGACGACGCGGCCTTCAAAGCCTTCGTTTTCGCCACCGAGCGTTTCATTGAGAAGCGCGGCGAATTCGTCGCGCGAGGGATTCATAGAAGCCATAAAAATAGTTTCCTGTCTCTTTTTCCGGCCAGCCGGTTGTCTCCGGCGGTCTTGACCAGAACTGCCACAGCGGCCGTATGCCTCTGCGGCATCCCGCGTGCGGTTGAGACAAGATGACGAACGTTGCGGATAGCAAAAAAGGGCGCGCCAAAAGCCCTGGCCCTTAGCCAAGGCCCCTGCGCACCATCAAAACTGCCCGTCCGGCCTCAGCCTTGGGGCTTTGCGCCGGTCCGTTCATCAACAAGCGCAATCGCCCGCTGGACGGCGGCGTCTATAGAGAGATAGGTGGTATCGAGCAAGTGCGCATCGGCAGCTTGCGCCAGCGGTGCGCTCTCCCGAGCCATGTCGCGCCGGTCGCGTGCGCGGATGTCGGACAGCACCTTGTCATAGCTCCCGTCGCTGCCCGCTTTTTGCATCTCGTCATGCCGGCGCCGCGCACGCGTCTGGGGCGTTGCGGTGACGAACAGCTTGGCATCGGCCTCGGGCGCGATGACCGTGCCAATGTCGCGGCCGTCGAGCACGGCACCGCCGGGCTGCTGGGCAAAGCTCTTCTGCCGCTTGATCAGCGCCGCGCGCACCAGCGGATGGGCCGAGACGATCGAGGCCACGCGCCCGGTTTCCTCGCCCTTCAGCGCGGGATTCGACAGGACGGCGTCCTCGAACGAGCAGGCGGCCAGCGCGTCGCTTTCGCTCTCCGGATCGCCGCCGTCCTGCAGTACGCGCCAGGCGACCGCGCGGTACAACAGGCCCGTGTCGAGATGGGGCAGGCCATAATGCGCGGCAAGCGCGCGGGCGATTGTTCCTTTGCCCGATGCCGCCGGGCCGTCGACGGCGATGATCATGCGCGCACCGCTCCAAGCGCAGTCATCAGTTCGGTGAACTGCGGAAAGCTCGTGGCAACCGGGGTCATGTCGTCGATCGTGACCGGCGCCTTCGTCATCAGGCCCGCGATCGCAAAGCTCATCGCGATGCGGTGATCCAGCTTGGTGGCAACACTGGCGCCGCCGGCGAGCAGCGCGCCGCCGGTACCGTCGATGATCATGCCGTCTTCGGTTTCGGTCACGCGCGCACCGATCGCGGCAAGGCCTTCGGCCATCAGCGCGATACGATCCGATTCCTTGACGCGCAGTTCCTCCAGCCCGGTCGTCACCGTCCGTCCCTCGGCCAGCGCGGCGGCCACGAACAGGACCGGGAATTCGTCGATCATCGACGGCGCGATATCGGCCGGAACGGCGATCCCCTTCAGCACCGAATGGCGGACATGGATGTCCGCCACGGGTTCGCCGCCTACTTCGCGTTCGTTCAGATACTCAACATGCCCGCCCATTGCGCGGAGTATGTCGAACAGGCCCGCGCGCGTTGCGTTGATGCCGACATTCTCGACGATCACGTCCGATCCGGGAACGAGAAGCGCCGCCACCACGGGGAAGGCGGCGGAGGAGGGGTCTCCGGGAACGACAATATCCTGCGCGCGCAGGGTGGCTTCGCCGGTCAGCGAGATGATCCGCGTGCCATCCGCTTCCACATCGACGGTCAGCTCCGCGCCGAAGCCTGCCAACATGCGTTCGCTGTGATCGCGGGTCGGCACCGGTTCGATGACGCGGGTAATGCCCGGCGTATTGAGGCCCGCCAGCAGCACCGCCGATTTCACCTGCGCAGAGGCGACCGGCAGGCGATATTCGATCGGAACCGCAGGGCAGATGCCGCGCACCATCATCGGCAGCCGATCGCCGCTGGTGGCGGTGAATTCCGCGCCCATGCGCGACAGCGGCTCCATCACGCGCTTCATCGGGCGGCTCGAAAGCGAAGCATCACCCGTAAAGGTGGCGGTGATCGGGTGGCTTGCGATCAGCCCCATCAACAGCCGGGTAGAGGTGCCGCTATTGCCCATCTCAATGGCAGATTGGGGCTGCAGCAGGCTTCCGACGCCCACGCCGTCGATCGTCCATACGCCATCGTCCGATCGATCGATCGTAACCCCCATGGCGCGCATTGCGGCGGCGGTGGCCAGTACATCCTCGCCTTCCAGAAGGCCGCGCACGGTGCTGCGGCCGACCGCCAGCGCGGATAGCATCAGTGCGCGGTGCGAGATCGATTTGTCACCAGGCACCTTGATGGTGCCCTTCAGCGGGACCGGTGCGGAGAAGGATGCGGGCAAAGGCGTGTTCGAAATCATGAAGAAAGCTTGTATTCCGGCTTGCAGGAACGCAGGCTTTTGACAGCGGCCCCCGGCTATGGCAAGGCGCCGCTCCAGTTTGCGAGCCGCCGCAAGGTGCGTTGGCTCGCTGTTTTCACTTGAATTGGAGGCGAGGCGGCACATGGTGAAGCCTGAATGGGGCACCAAGCGGACCTGTCCGAAGTGCGGGGCCCGGTTTTACGATCTTGCGAAGGATGAACCCGTCAACTGCATCGAATGCGGTAATGCCTGGTATCCTGAGCCCGTACTGAAGTCGAAGCAGCCGCTTCCCTATGAAGCGCCCAAGAAGGACGGCGAGGGCAAGGTCGATTCCGACCTTGGCGATGACGATCTGGACATCGACGTCGATTCCGAAGACGCCGATTCTCCGGACGACGACGTCGACCTCGGTGGCGACGACGATCTGGGCGTCGACACCTCTGACGACAGCGACGATTCAAATAATTAAAATCAGTGCTTGCCAAGTGGGAGCTGCCTCCGTAAAGGCAGCCCCACGACGCCGCTAACCCAGAGCGGCGAGGTTGGAAACGGGGCCGTAGCTCAGCTGGGAGAGCGCTACAATGGCATTGTAGAGGTCAGGGGTTCGATCCCCCTCGGCTCCACCAACCCTCAAGCGCTAGGCGCTGAATAGATTTCAGAGCAAACTATATTTGATAGGCGCGGGGCCGAAAGGTCCGGCGCCTTTTTCGTGCGTCGGAGCCGTTCCTGAGGTGCGATACCATGAATTTGCCGAATCGCGGCAACCGGTGATTCGCGAATCAGCCTTGCTGTCGCGTTCACTGATTCGGTTCCGCGATTCTCGCCGGCAACAATCTGCCGGCGAGAGCCATCCTGACATTATCGGGCTTCACTGGTGTGATGTTCGATCCAGCGCCCCAGTGTTGACGTTGGACGCAGCCCGATCGTCCCGGCCGCTGTCAGGCGTCGGCGCAGAGAGGAGGCGCTGAGATTTCAAAACGAAATTTGGGGGAGGGGCGCGGGACGCCCTCAGGCCGGCTGGATCAGTGCAAAACGATCTCTGCTGATCGGAACAAGCCGACGCCGGTGCAGCGTGATGTTGCGGCTCTTGTGCGCTACCGTGACCTTGAAATCGATCATGCTGGAAATATGCGCTTCGTGCCGCGTGATGTTTTCGTTTTCATCGACTTCAAGAAAAAGAATCTGATCGCCGACCTTCAATTAAATCTCCTGTGATAAAATTCTGTAGAGCGCGTTGGATATTTGCTCTTCGAAAAAATTATTTCGATGGTTTAGTGATTAGGTCTATTTTATTTTAAAGCAAGCTAATGGGCGCGTTCTCCTGTGTGTCGCGGCTCTCTGAGGGTGAATCGTCCGGAATCGGGGCATGTGCCGATCCATGGGCACATTTCGGCGCTAAATGCCCCGGCAGCGCTTCCGCTTGTTTCCCACTTGGGTTTAGCCATTGGCCTGCGCTGCCGGAATCCTTGGCCGGTGCGCATGTGGACAAGGGCGGGGCTATGCGCAGCTATTCCTATTCCGTTGGGGGAATGCACCCTCACGATCCGATTTCCCGGGAAGAACTTGTCGCCGGCATGCAACTGATGCGCGCCGTGTCGATGCAGTCGACCCGCTTTCAATTGGCGGTGATGCGAAAGGAACAGCGTCCAGCACTGGAATCGCTCGATCGGCTTGGTGAAATGGACCGCGAACTCGAACATTTCATTGAGGCGATTGGCGGTGCAGCAGAGGACATGCCGGAACTTGCGCCCATTTCCGACATGGTTGCGCGCCAGAAGCAGGCGCTCGACAGCGAAAAGCTGGCGTTGATGTCCGGCGTGTCCGGGCCGGGCGTGGTCGGCCTGTCTGCGGATCGCGATGAGGCGGATGCTGGCGATGATCTGGAGGACGAGGAGGCAGTGGCTCCCCCGCCGCGCCGTGGCCGCCTGCTGACGGCCACGGGCGTGATATTGTCGCTTGCGGCGCTGGGCGCTGCCTTCTTCTATTATCGCGACGTGATGGCGCTGCACTTCGGCATTTAGGCCGTCGGGTGGGCTCAGGGGGCGAGCAACATGCCCGCCAGTGCCGCGCTCATCAGGTTGGCGAGCGAACCGGCGATCAGCGCCTTGACCCCCAGTCGCGCGATTGTCGATCGCTGATTGGGCGCAAGGCTGCCCGTTACGGCCATCTGGATGGCGATCGAGCTGAAATTGGCGAAGCCGCACAACGCAAAGGTGACAATGGCCACCGTGTGCGGCGACAATGCGCCCTGTTGCGCGCCCAGGCTGATATAGGCGACGAACTCGTTGAGAACGACCTTTTCGCCGAACATGCCACCCGCGCGCAGCGCTTCGTCCCATGGCACGTTGAGCAGGTACATCACCGGCGCGAAGACATAGCCGAGGATCTTCTGGAAGCTGAGGTCGGTCAGCCCGAACCAGCCGCCAACCCCGTTGAGCAGGCCGTTGGCAAGCGCCACCAGCGCAACAAAGGCAAGCACCATCGCGCCGACCGCCACCGCCAGCCGAACGCCGGTCTGTGCGCCCTGCGACGCTGCCATGATGATATTGGCGGGCTTTTCCTCGCCGTGGCTGTCATCGACAACGACGACTGGATCGATCGGGCCGTCGCGCGGATCATCGGGCATGATGATCTTTGCCATCAGGATGCCGCCTGGTGCTGCCATGAAACTCGCGGCCAGCAGATAGTCGATCCGGATTCCCATCGCGGCATAGGCGGCCAATATGGTGCCCGCGACACCCGCCATACCCGATGTCATCACCGTGAAGAGTTGCGCCGGGGTAAGGCTGGCCAGATAGGGGCGGATCACGAGCGGCGATTCGCTCTGCCCGACGAAGATGTTCGCCGCGGCGCACAGCGATTCCACCTTGGATACGCCGATCACCTTCTCGATCGCGCCGCCGATCCACTGAACCAGCCGCTGCATGATCCCCAGATAATAGAGGATCGATACCAGCGCCGCGAAGAAGATGATCACGGGCAGTGCCTGCACCGCGAAATTCTGACCCAGCTCGTCGGTGGCAAACTTGCCGAACAGGAAATTCGTGCCTTCATTGGCATAGCCCAGAAGGTTCGAAACACCCTGCGACATTGCGTTGATCGCCTGGCGCCCCGCCGGAACGTACAGAACGAGCACGGCAATCGCGACCTGCAAGCCGAAAGCGGCCCCAACCACGCGAAGGCGGATGTTGCGGCGATTGCTCGATAGCGCGACAGCAATGGCCAGAATCACGGCAATGCCGGCAATTCCGATAAGAAATTTTGTCATCCGCTTTTCTAATTCCCCCGAGGAACCCGATCGCCCGGATCAGGTTTCACTCCCTGATAGGTAGCCAATGCCTGTCGGAACGGACGCGTGTCCGCCAGCCCGGCTTTTGGGCGGCACGATACACGCGCAGGCCGATTCCGCCAGCCCTGCATTTGATTGTGTTGCCGACCAGTTAGCGGAGGCTTTGCCTGTGGAAAACCCATGTGATGCAAGGGGCGATAACAAGCTTGATCGTTTGCCGGTGGCGCCAAGGACGCGACCGATCTCCCGTTTTGCGGCCTCACGCTATGCCCTTGTCGCGGCGGACTGGCGCGACGCAGGCATTACCTTTTGCGTCGCATTCACAGCCTTTTACGGTTTCATCCTTTAACCGTGGCGGCACGCCCGGATCAACCTGAGCGCAAGCCAGGCTGAAATCAGGCACATGCCCGCAACCATCAGCAATTGATCGACCGCGCTGACGCCGATGGCTGAAAGCGCCATCGCCAGCACCGCGCCGATCACCATCGCACCCGAATTGACGATGTTGTTCGCGGCGACGGTCCGCGCGGTTTCGCTTTGCGCGACGGTGGTCGTCAGAAACGCATAGAGCGGCACCACGAACATGCCGCCGGTGACCGCCACCATCAAAAGCGATCCCAGCAGCATTGGGGCATTCGGCAGGTTCAAAAAGGTCCAGAAATCGTAAAGCTGGCCTTCGGGCATCCCCGTCCAACCGCGCAGGACGAAGAAGAAAGCGACGATGAAACCACCCATCGCGACCACGGATGCCGGCGCGTAACGGGCGGATACCTCACCCTTCAGCAAGCGGTTGATCGCGATCGATCCGATGGCGACGCCCACCGAGAAGATCGAGAGGAGAAGGCTGGTCACGCCTTCGTCCGCGGTCAGTACATTTTTCACGATTGGCGGGAATTCGATGAACAGTACCGATCCGATCGTCCAGAAAAAGCTGATCGAGCAGATCGCCAGGAACAGGCGTGGAATGTGCATCGTGCTGGACACGAGCTTCCACGAGGATCGCAGCACGTTGAAATCGATCGGGTCCGGTTCACCGATCGGGGGCGCGGCCGGAACCTGTCGTCCGGCAACCCAGCCCAAGATCGCAACGAGTAGCACGAGGGCGGTCGCAAGCTTGGCCGTATCATTGATCAGCCCGCCGCTGGCATTGGCGGTATGGGCCGAAAGATATCCAAGCGCGCCTGCCGTGATCGTGCCGGCAAGGATCGCGATATAGGTACCGGCTTCGACCAGTCCGGTGCCGCCTAGAACCTCATTATGTTTCAGGTGCTGCGGCAGGATCGCATATTTGATCGGCCCGAAAAATGTCGAGTGCACGCCCATCGCGAGCAGCGCCACGAGCATCAAGGGAACCGAGGGGAGGAGAAGCCCGATTCCACCCACTACCATGATCAATATCTCGGCCGTCTTCACCCAGCGGATGATCATCGCCTTGTCGCGCGCATCGGCCAACTGCCCTGACAGCGCCGAAAGCAGGAAAAAGGGCAGGATGAAAATCCCTGTCGCCACCGCGTTGAACGCCGTTTCCTGCATCGGGTCCGAATAGACCTGAAAGGTAACGAACAGGATCATCGCCTGTTTGAACAGATTGTCGTTGAAAGCGCCTAACAGCTGCGTAACGAAAAGCGGTAGGAAACGACGGCGGGCAAGGAGCCGGAGCGAGGTTTGCATGGGACGGAATGGAAGCTCCGTAATTCACAGGAGGCGCGGTCATAGCGGACCGATGCCGCAAAACCAATCAATCTCTCCACAGTTGCAAATATGCACGCTATGGAGGGGACGATCATGCTGACGCTTCCGAACATTCTGACGCTGTCGCGAATCTTCGCGGTACCCTTGCTCGTATTTCTGCTTTGGCCCAGCCCAAAGCCGTTCGACTATTTTCTGGCCTTTGCGCTCTATTGCCTGATGGGCATTACCGATTATTTCGACGGCTATCTGGCCCGCGCCAAGGGCACGGTATCGCGCCTCGGCGTCTTCCTCGATCCCATCGCCGACAAGATCATGGTGGCGGCGGTCGTGGTGATGCTGATCTTCATCGACGATATCGAGGGGTGGAACATGATTGCCGCGCTCATCATTTTGCTGCGCGAGATCATGGTATCGGGCCTGCGCGAATTTCTGGCCGGGCTCAGCGTCTCCGTACCGGTCAGCCGCCTTGCGAAATGGAAGACGACCTTTCAGTTGGTGTCGCTAGGTGCCCTAATTCTGGGCGGCGCGCTGCCCGAATGGCCGTTTGTGATGAGCACTGGCGTGGTCACGCTTTGGGCGGCGGCGATCTTGACGATGGTCACCGGCTGGGATTACCTGCGCGTCGGCCTCAAGCACATGGATTGAGGCCGACGCGGCTTCGGAGATATTACTCCGTCGTTGCCTTGGCGTCTTTCAAGACATCGGCCAACAGCTGGAAATCGCGCTCCCGGGGGCTGCCCTTGCGCCATACCAATGCGATCCGGCGGGACGGGTTGGCCGCGTCGAGTGGTCGCGCCTCGATCGTCGTTCCGTCGAGAATGCCTGCATCCACCGCCATTTCGGGAAGCAGCGTAACGCCAAGCCCGTTGTCGACCATCTGGACCAGCGTGTGCAGCGAGGTTCCAAGCATCGCTGCTTCGGCGCGTAGTTCGGGGCGGTTGCAGGCCGCCAGCGCATGATCTTTCAGGCAGTGGCCGTCTTCGAGCAGCAACAGCCGGCTTTCATCGATGGCATCGGCGTTGACCAGGGCGGGGAGATGTTCGCGCTCGCCCTGTGGAAAGGCCACGAATAACCGGTCCTCGAACAGCGCGGCGGTTTCCACATCGCCACAGGCATAGGGAAGGGCAAGCAACACGCAATCTACCTGGCCATGATGCAGCGATTCGCACGCGCTTCGGCTGGTTTCCTCGCGCAGGTAGAGCTTCAGTTCGGGCCAGTCCTGTCGAATGCGTGGAAGAATCTTGGGTAGCAGGAAGGGCGCAATGGTCGGAATGACGCCCATGCGCAGGTCGCCCGATAAAGGCTTCCCGGCAGCGCGTGCCATGCCCGACAGTTCCTCGGCTTCCTGCAATACGCGCACCGCCTTGTCGGCGATCTTTTCACCTAGGGGGGTAAACCGCACGACACGCCGGGTCCGTTCCACCAGCGTAATGCCGATCAGCGATTCCAGTTCGCGCAGCCCGGCCGAAAGTGTCGACTGGGTCACGAAACAAGCATCTGCGGCCCGCCCGAAATGGCCATGATCGCGCAATGCCACCAGATATTGCAGTTGTTTTAGCGTCGGCAGATATGTCGACATCAGTCACCTTCTCGATCAATCATGCGAATATAATCGCTTTGATCGATTTTTCTAGCCAGCCGTGGCGCCCGCTCGGTTCAGCTCAGCTCAGCGCCTTGTACACACTGTAGAGGCTGGTCAGCGTCAGCACGACGCCCACCATCGTCATCAGCGTACGTGCGGATACGCGCTTTGTCAGATAGGCGCCGAAGGGAGCAGCCAGCAAACCGCCCAGCAATAGGCCGACCGTCACTGTGGTGAAGGCGGCAAAGCCAAGCTGCCAGATGAAGATCAGCGACACCGAAGTGGTCAGGAAAAACTCGGACAGATTGACCGTGCCGATCGTCGTGCGGGGTGTCGCGCCTTGGACGAGCAGGTTGGACGTGACAACCGGACCCCAGCCGCCACCGCCTGCGGCATCAAGGAAACCGCCAACGAGTCCAAGCGGCGCAATCACCTTAGGGCGCTTGTGCGGGCGGGGCAAATCCCATGCGCGCCAAAGCAGATAGAGGCCGATACAGGTCAGGTACGCCATGACAAAGGGGCGCGCCGCATCGGCATGGATATTGGTGAGCACATAAGCGCCCAGACAGCCGCCGATGATGCCGGGGATCACGAGCCGCGCGAACAGCTTCCAGTCGATATTGCGGTGGATGACATGGCTGATGCCCGATGCGGCGGTGGTGAACATCTCGACGAGGTGTACGCCAGCCGATGCGCGTGCGGGCGGTACGCCCATGAAGCTGACGAGCAGGGTGTTCGAGATCACGCCAAATGCCATGCCCAGCGCGCCGTCCACCATCTGTGCGGCAAAGCCGATGGCAATGAACGGCAGCACCGCACTCCAATTTTCGGTGATTAGCTCGATCATGCCCACCCCACTTTATACGCAACGGGCGCCCTGCTGCCTGACGGTGCCTGTCTGCACAAGACACTTTCCCTATCACCTAGGGGGAGGTCAACTTTCAGCGCCACTGGTATTCTGTCGCGTCGGCTACTAAATTGCGGCGATTAAGAACAGGGAAGGTATGCCACATGCTGGCACAGCTCATATCCTATCTGGATTCGATCAAGGCGCGCGATCCTGCGCCGCGGTCGCGATGGGAAATTCTGCTTTATCCCGGCGTGTTAGCGGTGGGCATGCATCGTATTGCCCATTGGCTGTTCGAAGCCGATCTCTTTTTCCTCGCGCGTTTCGTGAACCATCTGTCGCGCTTTTTCACGGGCATCGACATTCATCCCGGTGCCAGGATCGGCAAAAACCTCTTCATCGATCACGGCTTTACGGTGATCGGTGAAACCGCCGAAATCGGGGACAATGTGACCATTTACCAATGCGTGACTCTGGGGGGCACGAATCCGGCAAATGGCGTCGCGGGCAAGCGGCACCCGACCTTGCAGGACGGTGTGATCATCGGATCGGGCGCGCAGGTGCTGGGACCGATCACCGTTGGTCCGCGCGGTCGCGTCGGTGCCAATGCCGTGGTCACCAAGGATGTCCCCGAAGGGGCGGTGATGGTTGGTATTCCAGCGCGGCAAACGCTGGTCGATGCCACCGAATATCAGCGCGGCTTTGTACCTTATGGCACGCCGTGCAGCGATCTGTTCGATCCGGCTACGCAAAAGCTTGAGATCATGCGCTGCGAACTCGAAACGCTGCAGAAGCGGTTTGATCTGCTGATGGCCGAGCGAGAGGGCAAGGCGGATAACGGAGCGCAGCGCGACAGCGCATGACGGGGATCGTCACGCCCTTTCCGATATCCGGGCGTGCGCCCACGCAAGTGGGCTTCGAGCGGCTCGAACTGATGCGTATCCTTGATCTTTATGGTCGAATGGTCGCAGCCGGCCACTGGCGCGATTATGCGATCCATCTTGGTCATGATGTCGCTGTGTTTGCGGCATTTAGGCGTGCATCCGAGCGCCCGGAGTTCCGTATCGAAAAGCGTCCGGCACTACGGCAGCGGCAGGGCATGTGGGCGCTTGTCGGGGAATCCGGGCTGATGCTCAAAAGGGGCCATGAATTGCCTTCGGTCTTGGCTCCCGTCGAACGACGCCTCCTGAAACTGGTTGCCGACTGACGCGTTTCTCAGCCGCGCTTCAATGCATTCAATATCGCCATCGATTGCTCCATGCCCGATTGCGGCACGATTTCACCCTCGCGGTCGATAATGCGGTCCCACGCGGCGGCAATGCCTTCGGGAGTGCGTTCTTGCTCCGGCAGCGCAACTCCCGGTGTCATGGTAATATAGGCGGCGTGATAAACCCCGCCGCCTGCGCCGACGATCACGTTGCTGGGCGCATCCTCGGAAACGAGAAATAGCGCTGCTGGTGCCACATTTTCGGGACCGAACTGGGCAAAGGCTTCCTCGGGGAAAATGTCTTCGGTCATTCGCGTTGCTGCAACGGGCGCCAGCGTATTCACCCTGACATTATACTTCGCGCCTTCGAGGTGGAGCGTCTTGGTCAACCCTGCAAGTCCCAGCTTCGCGGCACCATAATTGGCTTGGCCAAAATTTCCGTACAGCCCTGTGGAAGAGGCCGTCATGAGGATACGACCATAATTCTGATCCCTCATCACGTCCCACACCGCCTTGGCGCAGTTTGCCGATCCAATGAGATGGACGTCGACGACCAGGCGAAAATCTTCCGGCGTCATCTTGGCGAAGCTCTTGTCGCGAAGAATACCGGCATTGTTCATGAGAATATGAACGCCGCCCCAGGCTTCACGCGCCTTGGCCACCATTTCCTGCATCTGAGCGAATTCTGTAACGCTGCCGCCATTGGCCATGGCCGTTCCGCCATTAGCGCGGATTTCTTCCACCACCTGCAGCGCGGCGTCGGAATGGCCCGTTCCATCGCGCGCGCCGCCCAGATCGTTGACCACAACCTTCGCTCCGCGTTTTGCGAGCTCGAGCGCATATATGCGTCCAATGCCCCCGCCTGCGCCGGTAACGATCGCTACGCGGTCGTTGAAGTTGATGGTCATTGCGGCATCTCCCCCTCATTTTTGCGGGCGAGAGACTATTCGTTGCGAACGTGAAGGCAAGCGTGTTTGTCTGGAAGGCATAAAACGCCCCTCCCGAGAGGAAGAAGGGAGGGGCGTCGGCAGCACATCCGGAAGTGCATTGCCCTTCCGGCAGGCCTTATTTCGGATTGCGCCGCTGCTTGCAGCCGTCGGTCACGCTTTTTGAGCACCAAGGATATTCAGCCTTAGCCGGCGGCGGCGGATATTTCTGGTCAACAGTCGGTGGAGTGCCGAATTGCTTGGCGCCCGCTGCAGGCATCGCGCTTTCGTTGGGCGATGGCGGGGCTGCCATAGGATCTTGCGCCGGCATAGCATCCGGGGATGGGGGGGGCATCATGTCGGGCGACGCGGGTTGGGTCGCTTCAGGCGGTTGTGCCGGCTCAGTCGGGGGAGACTCCTGCGCCATGGCGGCGCTGCCAAGCAGCAGTGCCGCGCTGATCAGGAATGTTTTCATCGCAACCTCCTTATTGGTGCGGCCGGTGTCGCCGCATCGAAGCTTTGCCGCGGTAAACGCGACCAAAGCGCTGGTAGGAAACGTCGCTCACGGAAGATTGATCCACATGCGCGCACTTGCGCTCATCCATTGAGGCGCTATTCGCGACGCAATCAACAAACAAAAGGTATCCAATGCTGAGCTGGTTCCAGGCGCTAATGCCTAAGGAAGACAGGTTTTTCGGCCTGTTCGACGCACATGCGGAAACTTTGGTCAAGGGCGCCGATTCGCTGGTCAAGCTGCTTGAGGGTGGCGACACAATCGGTCAATATTGCGACGAAATCCACGCGCACGAGCACGCGGCCGATGATATTATCCGGGAAACGCTGCGCTTGGTGCGCCGTACGTTCATCACCCCTTTCGATCGCAGTGCGATTACCGATCTGATTGGTTCGATGGATGACGCCATTGACGAAATGCACAAGACGGCAACCGCCATCCAGCTTTTCGAAGTCACCGAATTTCAGCCGCAGATGCGCGAAATGAGCTTGCAGATCGCGCGTGTGGCTCGCCTTACGCAGGAAGCCATGCCGCTGATGCGCAAGATCGGTCCCAATGGCCCACAGCTTCACACGCTGACCGAACAGATCGTCCATATCGAGGCGGAATCGGACATTGTGCACGAAGCCGGGGTGAAGGCCCTCTTCCATGCGCAGAAGGACGGCACCGCCAATGCGATGGATTTCATCGTTGGGCGTGAGATCTATCGCCATCTCGAACGGGTCGTCGATCGCTTCGAAGACGTCGCCAATGAGATTCAGGGCATTGTGATCGATCACGCCTGATGGATCCGACAATCGCCTTTCCGCTGCTGGTTGCGCTGATCGGCATTGCGCTGCTGTTCGATTTTCTGAACGGCTTGCACGATGCGGCCAATTCGATCGCAACCATCGTCGCGACGCGCGTGCTCCGTCCGCAATATGCGGTGATGTGGGCCGCTTTTTTCAACTTCATCGCCTTCCTGTTTTTCGGCCTTCATGTCGCCGAAACCGTCGGGAAGGGGATCGTATCCGCTGATATCGTCACCCCCGCAGTGATCTTCGCCGCTTTGATGGGCGCGATCGTCTGGAACGTTATCACCTGGGCGCTCGGTATTCCGTCCTCGTCCAGCCATGCGCTGATTGGCGGCCTCCTTGGTGCGGGTGTTGCCAAGGCCGGTTTTGACGGTGTGGTGTGGAGCGGCGTCATCAAGACGTCGCTTGCCATCTTTGTCTCGCCGACAATCGGTCTCGTTCTTGCACTTGTCCTTGTGCTGATCACGTCCTGGCTGTTCAAGCGCGCTTCTGCCCAGGCGGCGGACAAGTCTTTCCGTAAGCTGCAGTTCGTGTCGGCTTCACTCTATTCGCTCGGACACGGCGGCAATGATGCGCAGAAGACCATGGGGATCATCACCGTGCTGCTCTATTCGCAGGGCATGCTCAACGGTGAATTCCATGTGCCTTTCTGGGTGGTGATCACCTGCCAGGCCGCGATGGGGCTCGGGACACTCATGGGCGGTTGGAAGATCGTGCACACCATGGGTTCCAAGATCACGCGCCTTACCCCGGCACAGGGCTTCTGTGCGGAAACGGGTGGGGCGATCACGCTGTTCGGCGCGACGTGGCTTGGCATCCCGGTTTCGACGACGCACACCATTACGGGGGCTATCGTGGGCGTGGGCGCTGCGCGCCGCGTGTCGGCGGTTCGTTGGAACGTCGCCAGCAGCATCCTTGTTGCCTGGCTTGTCACGCTTCCCATGGCGGCACTGATCGGCTGGTTGTTTCTGGAACTCACTACGCTGTTCTGAACGCTGCAGTGTCAGACATAAAAAAAGACCCCGGGGCCCATGGCTCCGGGGTCTTTTTATTTCGGGGGCAATTGGTTCAGGCTGCGCCTTCGCTGTCGAGCGCATAGCCCGCCGAACGGACGGTGCGGATGATATCGCTGCGCCCACCCACATTGATCGCCTTGCGCAGACGACGGATATGAACGTCCACGGTGCGCGGCTCGATCTCGCTGTCACGCCCCCAGACGCTATCCAACAGGCGTTCGCGCGAGAAGACCCAGCCGGGGTGTTCGAGGAAATGCTTGAGCAGCCTGAACTCCGTCGGCCCCAGTGGCACGATCTCGCCACCGCGCTTCACCTTATGGCCCACCGTATCCATTTCGATATCGGCATAGCTCAGCGTTTCGCCCGCCAGAGCAGGGCGAACCCGCCGCAGGACCGCGCCGACACGGGCAACGAGTTCGCGCGGGGAAAAGGGCTTTGTCACATAGTCATCGGCGCCGGTCTCGAGCCCGCGTACGCGGTCTTCTTCCTCGCCGCGCGCGGTCAGCATGATGATCGGTACATTGGCTGTGTCGGTTGCGCGGCGCAGGCGACGGCATACCTCAATGCCCGACAGGCTTTCGACCATCCAGTCGAGCAGTACGATATCGGGCGTCGATTCCCGGGCGAGGAGCAAAGCTTCCTCGCCATCGGGGGTATGGCGAACGGTGAAATCTTCCCGTTCGAAATTGTAGATGAGGAGTTCGGCGAGCGCCGCATCATCCTCAACCAGAAGCATGTCGGCGCGCATCCCGTTTTACTCCGTGACAGTTGTGGGGTCTTCGCCGCGCTCACGGTCCCCCAGATAATCGCCGGTGGCCGCATAATAGACCATTTCGGCAACATTGGTTGCGTGATCGCCAATGCGTTCGAGGTTCTTCGCCACGAACAGCAAATGGGCAGCCTCCCCGATGATCTTCGGGTTCTCCATCATGAATGTTACAAGCGTGCGAAAGATGCTGTTGTAAAAGTCGTCGACGATATGGTCACGCTCGACCACTTCGGCGGCCTTCTTTGCGTCGCGCGCAGCAAAGGCATCCAGCACATCATGCACCATCTCGGTTGCTGTCCGCGCCATTGCGGGGATGAGCGAAACCGGCTCGATCGATCGGTGGTTCTCGATCAGCGGCACGCGCTTGGCGATGTTCTTGGCATAATCGCCGATACGCTCGATCACGCCGGCGATCTTGATCGCAGCGACCATCTCGCGAAGGTCATCGGCCATCGGCGCGCGCAGTGCGATCACGCGCACGGCAAGTCGTTCGATCTCGACCTCAAGCGCATCAATCTTGCGGTCGGCGGCCACGATCCGGCGCGCGCTTTCATCGTCGCGCTTCACCAGTGCTTCGATGGCGCCGTTGATCGATTCCTCGGCATAGCCGCCCATCTGAGAGATCAGCCCGCGCAGCTTGCCGATATCCTCGTCGAAAGCCTTTACGGTATGTTCGCTTCCCGTACCCATATCCCCGCCTTCCTCAGCCGTACCGGCCGGTAATGTAATCCTTGGTGCGCTCTTCGCGCGGATTGGTGAAAATTTCAGAGGTTTCGCCGTATTCCACCAGCGTACCGAGGTGGAAAAAGGCCGTGCGCTGCGAAACGCGCGCAGCCTGCTGCATGTTGTGCGTCACGATAACGATCGCATAGCGGCCACGCAGTTCGTGGATCAGTTCCTCGATCTTGGCGGTCGCAATCGGGTCGAGTGCCGAGCAGGGCTCGTCCATCAGGATCACTTCCGGATCCACTGCAATGGCGCGCGCGATGCACAGGCGCTGTTGCTGGCCGCCTGAAAGCGCTGTGCCGCTGTCCGAAAGCCGGTCCTTTACTTCATCCCACAGGCCGGCCTTGCGAAGCGCGTTCTCGACGATGTTGTCCATGTCCGCGCGTCCGGCTGCAAGCCCGTGGATGCGGGGGCCGTAAGCCACGTTCTCATAGATCGTCTTGGGGAAGGGGTTCGGCTTCTGGAACACCATGCCGACACGGGCGCGGAGTTGCACGACGTCCATCGAGGATTCGTAGATGTCTTCACCGTCTAGCGTGATGCTGCCTTCGACCCGTGCCGAAGAAACGGTGTCATTCATCCGGTTCAGCGTGCGCAGAAAGGTCGATTTACCGCAGCCCGACGGGCCGATGAACGCGGTCACATTATCCATCTCCACATCGATGGAGACATTGTTGATCGCGCGCTTCTCGCCATAGAAAACGCTCACGTCGCGCGCGGTCATCTTGGGGTTGGTCATCGTCATATCCATTACCAGCGCTGTTCGAACTTGTTGCGGAGATAAATTGCGATCCCGTTCATCGTCAGGAGGAAGACGAGCAGAACGATGATCGCGGCAGAGGTCTTTTCGACAAAGCCGCGGCTCACTTCATCTGACCAGAGGAAGATCTGGACCGGAAGCACGGTTGCCGGATCGGTGATACCGCCGGGCGAGGTCGCGATGAAGGCGCGCATGCCGATCATCAACAGTGGCGCGGTTTCACCAAGGGCACGTGCCATGCCGATGATCGTACCCGTCAGAATGCCGGGCAGGGCAAGCGGCAGAACGTGATGGAACACAACCTGCACGGGGCTAGCGCCGATGCCGAGTGCTGCGTCGCGGATCGATGGCGGCACGGCCTTGATGGCGTTGCGGCCGGCGATCACGATTACAGGCATGGTCATCAGCGCCAACGTCAGGCCACCCACCAGCGGGGCCGAGCGTGGTAGATGCATGACATTGAGGAACACGGCGAGACCAAGCAATCCGAAGATGATCGACGGCACCGCAGCCAGATTGTTGATCGAGACTTCGATCAGATCGGTCCAGCGGTTACGCGGCGCATATTCTTCCAGGTAGACGGCCGCGAGAACGCCGATCGGAAAGGCCAGAAGGAGCGTGACGACCATTGTCAGAAGCGAGCCTTTGAGCGCGCCCCAGACGCCGACGCGGGTCGGATCGGTTGCATCGGCACCAGTCAGGAAACCGGCATTGAAGCCCGTGCTGACCCGGTCCTGCGCTTGCAGCGCGGCATAGGCTGCCTCACCGACAGCATCGCCCTTGCTCTTTGCCGCGAGGTCGACCGCCGTGGATGCCGGAACTTCGATCTCCACCTGCTTCGACAGGATATCGGGATCCGCCTTGATCGCATCGCGCACGGCAAGCCAGGCGCTTTCCGAAATATATGTGTCGCCATTCTCGCCAAAGGCGGCCTTGGCGGCGGCATCTGTGGCGCCCTGAATATCGGCAGCTGCCAGTGCCTCGTCGGCCTTGTCTCCGCGCAGAGTTGCCGGGTCGATCATCAGCGTCGACGCCGCGAAGTTCACCGGAAGGCGCACTTCGGTCTGGGTGAAGCCACGTGCGCCATTGCCGACCATCGTGATCAGCAGGAAGGCAAGGAACGCGGCCGAAATGACGACCGAGATGAAGCCGAGCGCCCGGAAGCGGCGTTCCGCCGCATAGCGCCGTTGGATCCGCTTCCGCATTGCGGGCGTGTTCCAGTCGGTCGGCTGGCGTGCAGCCTTTGGCGCATCCGACATCGGCGCGGAATTTGCCGTAATGTCAGTCATAAGCTTCCCGATATTTCTTCACGACGCGCAGGGCGACGATGTTGAGGAGGAGGGTGATCATGAACAGGACCAAGCCGAGCGCGAAGGCGGCGAGCGTCTTGGCGCTGTCGAACTCCTGGTCGCCGGTCAGCAACTGAACGATCTGGGTGGTGACGGTGGTGACCGAACTGAACGGATTGGCGGTCAGATTGGCAGCAAGGCCAGCAGCCATCACCACGATCATCGTTTCACCGATCGCGCGGCTTACCGCGAGCAGCACACCGCCGACGACGCCGGGCAGGGCGGCCGGCAGCAGCACCTTGCGGATGGTTTCGGAGGAGGTTGCGCCCATGGCGAGTGAGCCGTCGCGCATCGCCTGCGGAACCGCTGCGATGGAATCGTCTGCCATGGATGACACGAAAGGAATGATCATCACGCCCATTACGACACCGGCGGCAAGCGCGGATTCCGACGATGCGTTGCTGATGCCTATGGCGACCGCCAGATCGCGGAGCGCCGGCGCCACGGTAAGGGCCGCGAAATAGCCGTAAACCACGGTCGGCACGCCCGCCAAAATCTCGAGAATCGGCTTCATCCAGCGACGCGTGGAGGGCTTGGCATATTGTGTGAGATAGATCGCGCTCATCAGGCCGAGCGGAATGGCGACGGCCATGGCGATGATCGCGCCGATGAAGATCGTGCCCCAGAAGAGCGGAACCGCGCCGAAGGCATTTTGCTGGCCGGGGAGCACTGCCGATTGCGGGCTCCACTTCGTACCGAACAGGAACTCTACGGGCGAAATCATGCTGAAGAAGCGGACGGATTCGAAGAGCAGCGATGCGACGATGCCGATCGTGGTCAGGATCGCGATGAGCGAGGCGAGAAGCAGTGCACCCATCACCAGCCGCTCAACGCGCGTACGGGCGCGGAAGTCTGGTTTCACCCGGGTAAAGGCATAGGCGCCGCCGGCGAAGGCCAGGATCAGCGCAATCGCGGTGCCGATCGAGCCGTAAAGCGTCAGTGCCTGGCGATAAGCGGGCGCGAGTTCGGTCGACAGCGGATTGAACGCTGCCGTGATCGTGCCCTGGGCAATGCCGCGGGCTTCGGCGAGAATGGAGGCGCGCTCAACCGCGAGCTCGGGTAGCTTTGCGGCCACCGAAGTGGAAAGGACTGAATCGGTCACCAGCCCCGGCGACACAATCGACCACGCGACCAGGAAGATCAGCGTCGGGATGACCGCCCAAAGGCATACATACCAGCCATGATAGGCCGGCAATGAATGCGGGCGCGTGCTTCCAGCGCTGACGGAAAACCGCGCGGCGCGCATCCGGGCGCTGACCCAGGCGATAAGGCCGAGCCCCAGCACTAGGAACAGGAGTGCGAGCGTGGACACTGTGGGGTTCAGCCTTTCTTGCAATTATGCGGGCCGGCTGGATATCCATCCGACCCGCAAAAAGTTCGGTTTGATTATTTGAGCGAAGCGCCGTCGAGCGGCGTCATATTGGCGACGGTGTCCGCATTGGCCTTGCGAACCGCTTCGGGGGATGCGATCAGACCGCGCTTGGCCAGATAGCCGCCAGTGTTCCAGGCGCTTGCCCATTCGCCGACATATTCGCGAAGGCCCTTGATGGCGTTCAAGTGACCGGCCTTCACATAGATGTAGAGGGGCCGCGCGCCGGGGTAGGAGAAGTCGGCGATCGTGTCGTAGGTCGGCTTCACATTGTTCAACTCGATACCGCGGACGGTTGCCAGATTTTCCTCAAGGAAGCTGTATCCAAGGACGCCGATGGCGTTCGGGTTGGCGCCCAGTTTTTGCACGATGAGATTGTCGTTTTCGCCGGAGTCGACATAGGCGCCGTCTTCGCGGACGCGGGTGCACAGATCCTTGTGCTTGTCAGCGTTTTCGGACTTCAGCGCCTTCATTTCCGGATTTGCGTCGCAACCCTTTTCGAGGATCAGTTCGGCGAGAGCATCGCGCGTGCCGGAGGTCGACGGCGGGCCGTACACCTGGATCGGGATCGCCGGCAGTGCCGCGTTCACGTCTTTCCAGGTCTTGGTGGTGTTGGGCTTGCCATAGGGATTGGCAGCGAGCGCCTTGTAGATGTCTTCGGGGGTCAGCTTCATCGCCGGTCCCTTGACCGATTCTACAAATGCCAGACCATCAATGCCCACCTGGACTTCGACGACATCCTTCACGCCATTCTTCTGGCAATCGTCGAACTCAGTTTTCTTGATGCGACGCGATGCGTTCGCAATATCGGGGTGCGTGGCACCGAGCCCGGCACAGAACTGCTTCATGCCAGCGCCGGTGCCCGTCGATTCGATAACGGGTGCTTTGAAGCCGGTATTCTTATGCTGGAACTGTTCGGCAACCGCAGTTGAAAAGGGATAGACAGTCGACGATCCGACGACCTTGATCTGGTCGCGGGCTGCGGACGCACCGGTCGCGCCCTGATCGCCACAAGCGGACAGCGCGAGCGTTGAAACAGCGATGAGTGCAAACTTCTTCAACATTCTGATCTCCTTGCCACGTTTGTGGCGCGGCGCCGCGCTAGCAGCGTCAGGTTGGCCTTTTGTTGCAGATGTATTTCACTTTTATGACATGCGCTCCGAAGCGGCAGGAAGCGTGACTGTCACCGTTGTGCCCTTACCGGAAATGCTTGCGATATCGAGTTTTCCGCGATGCCGTTCGACAATATGTTTAACAATTGAAAGGCCAAGGCCGGTGCCTCCGAGTGAACGGCTTCGCCCCGAATCGACGCGGTAGAAGCGCTCTGTGAGGCGCGGAATATGGTGTGGGGCGATGCCTTCGCCTTCGTCCTCGACCGACAGTCTCACCATCGCATTACCGTTTCCTGCCATAGAGATGCGGATGGGGGTGCCTGGACGACCATATTTGAACGCATTGCCGACGATATTGTGTAGCAACTGGGATAGCTGTGCCCGGTCCCCGGCCACAGGAGGCGTTTTCTCGTCAATCTCGACGAGGATTTCGCGCTGATCCGCGCCGGGGCGATCCTTCGTCACCCGGCTGACTTCCTGAACCAGTGGTACCAGATCGACCGCATCGTCGGGCGCACGATATTTGTCCGCTTCGATGCGGGAGAGGGAAATGAGGTCATCCACCAGCGTCTGCATACGCCGGGCCTCTTTCATCATCACGCCCAAGAAGCGCTTGCGGGTTCCGGCGTCGCTACCGGCTTCCGGCTCGTCCAGCGTTTCGATAAAACCGATGATGCCGGCAAGCGGCGTGCGCAGTTCGTGGCTCGCATTGGCAACGAAGTCCACGCGCATCCGCTCGGCGACATAGGCTTCGCTGCGATCGATGAGGTGCACCAGCCGGCGTTCATCGCCGATGTCGACCACACGCATCAGCCAGTGCTGGTCAAGCGATCCGAGGCCGACCAACTCGATCCCACGATCGTCGCGGGGCAGGGTGCTCGCCATCAGATGTTCCGCGGCGGCGGGGTGACGAATGGCGACGCGGACGTCCTCTCCCATGATATGGTTGCCGAACAGCGCGAGTGCCGCCGGGTTGGCGATGATGATGCGCCCGCGGCGGATGATGAGCGCGGGGTCGTTCAGCGCCTCGATCACCTTGACGCGGGCCCGGCCCGCGCTTTCTTCGGCGTTCAATATCGGCGTTGTGTTATCATTTTCGAATTTGAACGGATATTGTGCGATCAGGATCGCGGCCATTCCGCCGAGCAGCGTGACGAGCGCTGATTCCCAGTTGCCTCCCACGCCCCAACCGACTCCTGCGGCCAATATGACGATGACGACTGCGGTGGTGGTCCACGGGGAATCGAGCAGCTTCATGCTGCTTCCCTTAGCGGATTTGGCAGAGTGTCACCGCAATTTTCGTGCGTTGGGCTTTTCAGGCAGATTGCGGCATCAACCTCGCAAGCGCGGGGATCAGTTCGTCATAATGATCAATAATGACATCGGCGCCGAGTTCTTCAATCGGCTGCATGAGGAAACCGAAAGAGACGGCGACCGAAGGAATACCGGCATTTTTCGCTGCCAGCGTGTCGAAAATGGAATCTCCGACAAAGGCCGCACGTCCGCCGCCCGCGCGGGCAATCATTTCGTGAATGGGCGCTGCGCTTGGCTTGGAATTGCCCTTGCCCATCGTATCCCCGCCAATCAGCGCGACGAACCGGTCGCGCAGGCCGAGTTGCACAAGCACCTTCTGCGCAAGATGTTCGAACTTGTTGGTAACGACGGCCAGCTTCACGCCCATGGCGTCGAGTTGGTCCAGTGCGGCAAGCGTGCCGGGAAAGGGCACCGTTCCCACCGCGATATTGGCTTCGTAAAAGGTGAGGAGCCGGTGGTAGAGATCCTCCATCTCTTCCTCCGTATAGCCGCCCGTTGCTTCCAGGCCGCGTTCGAGCATTTTCTTGGCGCCGCCCCCGATCATGGGCTTTACCTCTTCGACGCTCAGCGGCGCGCGCCCGGCATGGGCAAGGGCGTGGTTGACCGCATTTGCAAGGTCGACGCTGGTATCGAGCAGCGTGCCATCCAGATCGAAACCGACAATGTCGAAGGGGAAATCGTTCATGCCCGCCTCATGCCGCGCCTAGGGTGGCGTTGGCAAGCAAGTCATGGCAATGCGCAGCTTCTGACTTTCTGTTGAGAGGAAAATGCATGTCGCTGCCGCCGATTGCCGCCATCGTTCTTGCCGCAGGGCAGGGGACGCGGATGAAATCGGACCGGCACAAGGTTCTGCATCCGATTGCGGGCCGTCCGATGCTGCATCACCTGTTGGCGAGCATCGATACGCTGGCGCCGACGGAGAAGGTCGTCGTCGTCGGCTCGGGGCGCGATCAGATCGAGGCCTCCCTTGCAGGACGCGGCGTACGTATTGCGGTGCAGGCCGAGCAGCTTGGCACCGGGCATGCCGTTCAGCAGGCGGAAGAGGCGCTTCAGGAGTTCGATGGTGATATTCTGATCCTGTACGGGGACGTGCCGCTTGTCTCGGTCGATACGATGCAGCGCATGCGCGAGCGGTTGAACGCATCGGATGCTCCGGCTGCGGTCGTCCTAGGGTTTCGACCGACCGATCCCGCAGCCTATGGCCGAATTGTCGCGGATGATGCCGGCACCATTGCCAAGATGGTCGAGTTCAAGGACGCCTCTGCCGAGGAGCGTGCCGTCACGCTGTGCAATTCGGGATTGTTGGCTGTTCGCGCACGCGATTTGTTTGCGCTGCTGGCGCGGGTCGGCAACGACAATGCGGCGGGGGAATATTATCTTCCCGATATTGTCATGCTCGCGGCGACTGATGGTCGCCAGAGCGCTGTTATCGAGGGTGCAGCCTGGGAAGTCGCAGGGGTCAACAGCCGGGCTGAGCTAGCGGCGGTCGAGGCGAGCTGGCAGCAACGTCGCCGCGCCGCGGCCATGGCCGACGGTGTTACGCTGACGGCACCCGACACCGTATATTTCGCCTATGACACGGTGCTGGGCCGCGACGTTACCATCGAGCCCAATGTGGTTTTCGGCCCCGGTGTCCATGTGGCGGATCACGTTTCGATCCGCGCCTTTTCGCATCTTGAGGGCGCTGTTGTTGAAAAAGGTTCGGAAGTAGGCCCTTATGCGCGCCTGCGTCCCGGTGCCGTACTTCGTGAAAAGGCGAAGGTGGGCAATTTCGTCGAGGTCAAGAAGGCCGTTCTGGGCAAGGGCGCCAAGGCGAACCACCTTAGCTATCTTGGCGATGCGGAGATTGGCGAGGGCGCGAATATTGGCGCGGGTACGATCACTTGCAATTATGACGGCTATTTCAAATATCGGACCGAAATTGGCAAAGGCGCCTTTATCGGATCGAATAGCGCGCTCGTTGCGCCGGTTCGGATCGGCGATGGTGCCATTGTCGGCGCAGGTTCGGTGGTAATCCGCGATGTCGAGGCGGATGCACTCGGCGTTGCGCGGGGCAAACAGGATGTTAAGCCCGGCTGGGCCGCACGTTTCCGTGCGGCAATGCAGGCAAAGAAGGCGGGATAAGCGTAATATGTGCGGAATTATCGGGATTCTCGGCCAGGGCGATGTGGCGGGTCGGTTGGTGGACGGGCTTCGTCGGCTTGAATATCGCGGATATGACTCCGCAGGTGTTTGCACCATCAATAATGGCGCGCTCGACCGGCGTCGCGCAGAAGGCAAACTGAACAATCTGGCTGAAAAGCTGGCCGCCAATCCGCTTCCGGGAAGCAGCGGCATCGCCCATACCCGTTGGGCGACGCATGGTGCGCCGACCGAAGATAATGCGCATCCGCATGTCGTGGGCGATGTCACTTTGGTCCACAACGGCATTATCGAGAACTTCAAGCCACTGCGCGACGAACTGATCGCCGAAGGCCGCCATTTCGCCAGCCAGACCGACACCGAAGTGGTCGGTCATCTCGTCGCCCGCGAAATCGAGCGCGGCGCAACGCCCGAACAAGCGGTGGCTGCGGTCTTGCCGCGTCTCCACGGTGCCTTTGCGCTCGCCATCATGTTCCGGGAATATCCTGATCTGCTGATCGGGGCGCGACTGGGGGCTCCGCTTGTCGTCGGTTATGGCGAGGGGGAGAATTATCTGGGGTCGGACGCGCTTGCGCTGGCGCCGTTGACGCAGAAGATCGCCTATCTCGACGAAGGGGACTGGGCGGTCGTCAAGCGCGACAAGGTCCAGATCTTTGATCGCGACAATAATCCCGTCGAGCGCCCGGTCACGCATTCCGGCGTGACGGGAGCGATGATCGACAAGGGCAATCATCGCCATTTCATGCAGAAGGAAATCTACGAGCAACCGGTGGTCGTCGCGCAGACCCTGCAGAGCTATCTGCGCCCGCTCGAGAATCAGGTCGCCTTGCCTGACATGGATTTCGACCTTGGTGAGATCCGCCGCGTCACGATCGTGGCCTGCGGCACGAGCTTCTATGCGGGCATGGTCGCCAAATACTGGTTCGAGCAGTTTGCGCGCGTGCCCGTCGACCTCGATGTCGCGTCGGAATTTCGGTATCGCCAGCCTGTTCTGGAACCAGGCGGTCTTGCGCTGTTTATTTCGCAGTCTGGCGAAACGGCCGATACGCTCGCCGCGCTTCGTCATGCACGGACTGAGGGGCAAAAGATTGCGGTTGTCGTCAACGTGCCCACCAGTTCCATGGCGCGCGAGGCCGATCTGCTTTTGCCAACGCATGCGGGGCCCGAGATCGGCGTGGCATCGACCAAGGCCTTTACCTGCCAGTTGGCGGTGCTCGCGGCGCTGGCTGCCAATCTTGCGCGCGCCAAGGGGCGTTTGTCGGCGGACGAGGAACGCGAGATTGTGAGCCACCTGACCGAGGCGCCAGCGGCGCTCAACCAGGCGCTTGCATATGATGAGGATATTCTCGCGATCGCTCCTCTCGTCGCGCCCGCGCGCGACGTGCTCTATCTCGGCCGTGGTCCCGACTATCCGATGGCGCTTGAGGGTGCGCTGAAGCTCAAGGAAATCAGCTATATTCACGCCGAAGGCTATGCCGCCGGCGAAATGAAGCACGGCCCGATCGCTTTGATCGATGAACATGTGCCCGTGATCGTCCTTGCACCATCTGGCCCGCTTTTCGAAAAGACGGTCTCGAACATGCAGGAAGTGCAGGCACGCGGCGGCAAGGTGATCCTGATCTCCGATGCCGACGGTATTGCGCAGGCGGGGGATGACGTTCTGGCAACGATCGAAATGCCTGTCGTCCATCCGCTGATCGCGCCGCTGGTCTATGCGGTGCCCGTGCAGTTGCTTGCTTATCACGTCGCGGTCCTGAAGGGCACCGATGTCGATCAGCCGCGCAATCTGGCGAAGTCTGTTACCGTCGAATAATCGCTGAGGTGGGGGTGGGTAGTGTGTGTCTGCCTGCCCGCCATCAGCGACAGCATAATCAAAACAATAAGGGGAGGATGCGTTGGGCGATCAGTTGGACACGCCGAAGCAGGTAGTTGCGCGCTATTTCGAGTGCCAGCGGAGCGGTGACCTTGTAAAGAGTCTCGATCTGATGACGCCGGACGTCACCTGGACCGTTCCGGGAGACTGGGAGATGGCAGGCGTCCGGGATCGATCGGCGCTTGAGACGATGCTGGCAGAACTCAACGTCTTTGAAAGCGGGCTGGAGTTCGAGCATCAATCGGTGACGGCGGAGGAAGACCGCGTTGTCGTTTTCACCCATGTCACGGGCAAGCTGCTCGACGGCCGTGTCTATCGGAACGCCATCGTCTTCATCTTCGAAATCGAGAACGGCAAAATCCGCTCTGTCGTCGAGATGCCGGATTCCGCGAAGTCGCGGGCGTTCTGGCTGGGGAAATAATATCAGGCCACGCGCATAAACACACTGTCTCTCCTCACTCCGTTTCAGTGCTGGTCAGCGTCGCGCGCATGCCGCACTGTGCCGTAAAATATATACGGAGGGGGTGACGGTGGGGACAGATCATTTGATAAACCGGCAGTGGCGCCTTGCGCGGCGCCCGCACGGGATGGTTACGGCGGCCGATTTCGAGCGGCGTGATGAGCCGGTTCCGATCGTCGATCTGGATGCGGGCGAGATACTGCTTCGAACCGTCATGCTCGGGTTCGATCCCGCGCAGCGCGGCTGGATGGATGATGTCCCGGGGTATATGCCGCCGATCGCGATCGGAGAGCCGGTGCGTGGCAGCAGCATCAATCAGGTGGTTGCGTCACGAAATCCGGCCTATCCGGAAGGCGCGCTGGTACGCGGCCTCTATGGATGGCAGGACTATGCGGTTGCCTGTCGCGCAGGCGAGGAGCCACCTTCGCTCGTGCCCACCGGTGTAACGCCCGAACAGGCGCTCGGCCTTTTTGGCGGGGCCAGTTTCACCGCCTATGTCGGGATTCGCGATGTCGGCGCGGTTCGCGCTGGCGATACGGTTGTGGTTTCCGGGGCTGCGGGCGCTGTCGGTTCCGTGGCGCTTCAGGTTGCCCGGCTTTCTGGCGCGCGGGTGATCGGGATTGCCGGCGGCACCGAAAAATGCGGATGGTTGGTCGATGAGTATGGTGCCGATGCGGCCATTGATTACCGGGCGGAAAATGTTGAGGAGCGCCTGAAGGCGCTATGCCCCGATGGTATCGATCTGTTTTTCGACAATGTTGGTGGGACTATCCTCGAAGCCGCGATTGCCAATCTTGCCTGGTTCGGGCGGATCGTCCTGTGTGGGGGTGTGTCCGGCTATAATGCGGAAGCACCCGTGCCCGGCCCAAGAAATCTGATGGAATTGGTGACCAGGCGTGGAACGATGCGCGGCTTCATCCTGCTCGACCATCTCGATCGGATCGCCGCAGCCAGCGCGGATCTGACGTCGTGGACCGCTTCGGGAGAATTGCGGTATCGCACCGATATTCAGCAGGGGTTCGAGAATATTCCCGATACGTTTTTGCGACTGTTCAGCGGTGCGAACCGGGGCAAGCAGTTGCTCCGGCTCACACCCGACTGAGCGTTTCAGTTGTCGCGCGCGACCTGAAAACCGGCAAAGGACTGCGTCACCGGCATCAGTTCCAGCGTGTTGATGTTGAGATGGCTGGGCTGGCTTGCCACCCAGAAAAGCGTATCGGCGATGTCTTCCGCCGTCATCGGATTGGCGCCCTGATACAGCGTATCCGATGCCGTCTGGTCACCGCCGGTGCGCACCAGCGTGAATTCGGTTTCCACCATGCCGGGTTCAATCGAGGTGACGCGCACGCCGGTGCCGTGCAGATCGGACCGAAGACCGAGCGAGAATTGGCGCACAAAGGCCTTTGTGCCGCCATAGGCGTTTCCACCGCGATAAGGGTAAGTTGCGGCGACCGAACTGAGGTTGATGATCATCCCCTTGCGCTCGATAAGCCGGGGAAGCAGCGCGTGGGTGATCGTTACCAGGCCGGTGATGTTGGTATCGATCATCTGGCGCCATTGATCCAGCTGGGCTTCCTGCGCAGGGGCCGTGCCGAGCGCAAGCCCGGCGTTGTTGATCAGCAGGTCGATATCGCGAAATCCATCGGGCAGCTTTGCAAGCGTCTGTGCAATCGCGGCTTCATCGCGAATATCGAACGAGACCGGGTGCACATGCTCCTGGCCCAGTTCGGCGACCAGATTTTGCAGCCGATCCTCGCGGCGCCCGGTGATGATCGCCTTCCATCCATTCGCCACAAACTTGCGAGCCGTCGCAGCGCCAATGCCTGCAGTGGCGCCTGTGACCAATATTGTTCGATTCATGATTCCGGCTCCCCGAAGAAACTTGTTTGCCAGTCCGACACAGGGGGCGGGATAGCGATAAAAGCGAACAGATGCACCCCTTGGAACGGTTCTGGATATCGTCACGGTGTTTCTCAGATGCGTCATCATCCGAGTAGTTCTTGATTGGCGCTCACGTGGAACATAATAAGAACATATGCGAGTCGCCCCTGCCTTTCCTCTGCCACCTGACACGCCCGGAACAGGTTTCTGGGCGAGCGGCGTCACGTCTTTGGACGAGGCTCTGGCAGGCGGGCTGGGCTATGGGCAGGTGCATGAAATCTATGCAGCGGAGCCTGACGATGCCAGTTCTGCGGCGGGCTTCGCCATGGCAGTTGCCATGGGAATGTGTGGGAGCACAAACAGTCCGAAACAGGCCATCCTTTGGTTGCGGGAGCGGCGCTGGCTCAAGACCTCGGGCATCCTGCAGGCAGGCGGCTGGGCCGAACTGGGCGGTGCGCCTGAGCATGGGCTGGTGGGCGTGGTGCCTGACACGCTTGCGCTGCTGCGTGCCGCAGCCGAGGCCTTGCACTGCGGCAGATTGGGGGCCGTTATTCTCGAAGGCTGGGGCGCCATGCGCACGCTTGACCTGACCGCTAGTCGCAAACTGGTTCTGGCGGCCGAGAAATCCGGCGTGCCGCTGCTGTTGCTGCGCATGGATGCCGTCCCTTCGCCCAGTGCCGCACGTACGCGCTGGCAGGTGGCGGCCGCGCCGTCGCGGGCATTGCCCGGCAATGCCCCAGGACAACCGACGTTCGACTTGACCCTGTTGCGCCAGCGATCCGGCCCTTGCGGCCTCGACTGGCGGCTGGAGTGGGACCGTGATCGATGCAAGTTCCGTGAAGCGCCGGTATCTCGCGCTATGGTTTCCGTTCCTCTCGACCGACCGCTGGCGGATCGGGGAGATGCGCCGGCATGGGCGAGAAAACCCCGCGCCGCCTGAGGCAGACTGCGATACACCTTTGCCGCTGGCCATGGTCGCCAAGGTCAGAGGGGCATTGAGGCTCGCGGCGGTGGACGCCAAGGCGCAGGCGCTGGGCATCGTGCCGGGGGCGACACTGGCCGATGCACGAGCCGTTGAGCCTGACCTGATCGTCACTGAAATGGACGAAGGGGCAGACCGCCACTGGCTCGAACGCATGGCGCGCCGCTGCCTTGACTGGTCGCCGCGCGTTACGCTGGCCTCGTTCGATGGGATTACGCTCGACATTGCAGGGGGAGATCATCTTTTCGGCGGTGAGGCAGGGCTATGTGCTCAGGTCGAGGACGCTGCGGCGGACATGGGCATGACGCTGCGCTGGGCAGTCGCTTCTACGGCGGAAGCAGCGCAGGCATTGGCCCGATACGGCACTCTGCCTGTTGTCGACGAACGGGCGGCCGTTCGCGCCCTGCCGGTGATCGCGCTGGGGCTCGATCCGGATTCCATCCTTGCGCTCAACAGGGCGGGGCTCAGATGTATCGGCGATCTGGTAGTGCGCCCCACGGCCAGCATTGCCGCGCGTTTCGGGGCAGGCGCCGTCAGCGCTCTGCAACGCCTGACCGGCGCGGAACAGGCCCCCATCGATGCCCTGAGAGATCCCGAGCCGCTTCATTTCGAGCGCCGTTTCGCCGAACCCGTCGCACTGCAAAGTACGATCAGCGCGGTTTTCATGGACTTGTTGCAAGAGGCGGCAGGCGCCCTTGCAGAACGCGCGCTGGGTGGTCGCCGGTTTGCATTGACCCTTTACCGAAGTGACGGTGCGCGTCATCGGCTGGACATCGAAACCGGGCGCCCGAGCCGCGATCCTGCATTGGTTCTGCGTCTGTTTGATGAGCGTATTGCCAGCCTGGCCGATCCGCTCGATCCTGGCTTTGGCTATGAGCGCATAAGCCTGTTCCTGCCCGCGACCGACCCTCTGGCCGCCAGCCAGCCTGAGCTTGGCGGCGGGGAAAAGGACGACGCTGCGCTGACCGAACTGGTCGAGCGGCTCAGCACCCGGCTTGGGGCAGGCAGCCTGCGCCGCCTTGCGCCGCATGAGAGCCACTTGCCCGAACAGGCGCAACTGGCCTTGCCTGCGATGAGTGAGCGCGTTCCAGTGCCATGGCCACGTCCGCCCGAAGGCGAGCCGCCGATGCGCCCGCTCTTCCTGTTCGATCCGCCCCAGCGCGTGGAGGTCTTGGCTGAAGTGCCCGATGGGCCGCCCCACCGCTTTCGCTGGCGGCGCAAGTTGCATGAGGTGCGGCTTTACGAAGGGCCAGAAAGGATTGCGAACGAGTGGTGGCGTCACAAAGGCGGGGAATGTGCTGACCAAGGTGGGCTGACCCGCGACTATTACCGGGTGGAAGATGTTCTTGGGCGGCGATACTGGATCTTCCGCCACGGGCTCTACGATGAAAAGCCTGATCCGCACTGGTACATGCACGGCCTCTTCGCATGAGGGCGGGGGGCTCCCTTCAGGGTGCTGTGCCTTTCGTCGAATTGCTGGCCGCCAGCAACTACAGCTTCCTGCGAGGGGCATCGCATCCCGCCGAGATGGTCGCGCGCGCGCAGCAACTGGGTATGGCGGGCATCGGCATTGCCGATCGCAACACGGTGGCCGGAGTGGTCCGCGCGCATATGGCCTGGCGTGAGATTGGTGGCGCGGCGAGCGATTTGAAGCTGGCCGTGGGAGCAAGGCTGGTCTTTGCACCTGATCCCGAAAGTGGGCTGAGCCCACCAGATATCGTCGCTTATCCAATGACCCGGCATGGCTGGGGGCAGTTGACCCGCCTGCTGACGCTGGGCAACCGACGCACGAGCAAGGGTGATTGTACGCTTTACCTATCGGACCTGCTGGAGCACGCGCAAGACATTGCGCTGATTGTCACGCAGCCGGATCGCAGGACCCTTGGCGCCTTGAAGGCCGCCTGTCCTGATCGACTATGGCTTGCGGTGACGATGCTGCGGGCGGGCACGGATGCGCGCAGATTGGAAGAAGCGCGGATGGTTTCGGCCTCGCTCGGCGTGCCGCTGATCGCCACCAATGATGCGCTTTATGCCGATTCCGGTGGGCGCGCGCTGCACGATATCCTCACCTGTATTCGCGAGGGTGTGACCATCGACACGGCGGGAAAGCGCCTTGCGCCCAATGCCGAACGACATTTGAAGTCGCCTGATGAAATGGCCCGCTTGTTTCGCGCCTGCCCCGAAGCGATCGCGGCCACCACCGCGTTTCTGGCTCGGATTTCTTTTTCTCTTGATGACTTGCGCTACGAATATCCGCTTGAGCCCGTTCCTGCCGGATGGGAGCCGCAAGGCTGGCTGGAGCATCTGGTAGAGGAGGGCGGGCTTGCCTTGTTTCCGGACGGTTTGCCCAAGGCGTACCGCGTCGTGCTCGATCAGGAATTCGCGCTGATCCGCAAGCGCAATTATGCCTGCTATTTCCTCACTGTTCACGACATTGTGCGTTATGCGCGCAGCCTTGATCCGCCGATCCTCTGCCAGGGGCGTGGCAGTGCCGCCAATTCGCTGGTCTGCTATTTCCTAGGCATTACGCCAATCGATCCGGTTCACGAAAAACTCTTATTCTCTCGCTTCCTCTCCGAAGAACGTGACGAGCCGCCCGATATCGATGTCGATTTCGAGCATGAGCGACGCGAGGAGATCATGCAGTATGTCTATGCCCGTTATGGACGTGAGCACGCCGGGATCGCGGCCACCGTCATCCATTATCGTCCACGCAGCACGCTGCGCGAGGTGGGCAAGGCGCTGGGCCTGACGGAAGACGTGACCGCAAGGCTTTCCTCCACGATCTGGGGGAGTTGGGGTGACGACGTGCCCGAGAGCCGTATGGCCGAGGCCGGGTTCGACAGCGCCAACCCTGAGATCTCCCGCCTCAAGACGCTTGTCGATCGGCTTCTGGGCTTTCCCCGGCATCTTTCCCAGCATGTCGGTGGCTTTGTTCTGACCCAGGGACGGCTCGATGAACTGGTGCCGATCCACAATGCGGCCATGCCAGACCGCACCTTCATCGAATGGGACAAGGACGATATTGACGCGCTCGGCCTGATGAAGGTCGATATACTAGCGCTCGGCATGCTGACCTGCATCCGCAAGAGCTTCGATCTCATGCGCCGACATGATCTTGGCGACCTCAGCCTTGCCACTGTCCCGCGCGAGGATGCAGATACCTACAGGATGTTGCAGCGCGCAGACAGCATCGGCACTTTTCAGGTCGAAAGCCGCGCGCAAATTGCCATGCTGCCGCGCATGAAGCCGCGCGAACTCTATGACCTGGTGATCCAGGTGGCAATCGTGCGGCCGGGGCCGATCCAGGGTGGGATGGTCCATCCCTATCTGCGTCGCCGCAACGAGGAAGAGGCGGTGCGTTATCCGCAGCCGGCACCTCCCCACGATCCATATGAACTGCGCGAGGTGTTGGGCAAGACGCTCGGCGTCCCCCTTTTTCAGGAGCAGGCCATGAAGCTGGCGATGGTGGCAGCCGAATTTACACCCGCGCAGGCCGATGGACTCAGGCGCGCCATGGCCACTTTCCGCAATCGCGGCACGGTTGATCGTTACCATGAATTGATGGTCGGTGGCATGACTGCGCGCGGCTATAGCAAGGACTTCGCCGAGCGGTGTTTCGAACAGATCCGTGGTTTTGGTGAATATGGCTTTCCTGAAAGTCATGCGCAGGCCTTCGCCTGGCTGGCCTATGTGTCCTCATGGCTCAAGTGTCACCATCCGGCGGTGTTCACCGCCGCGTTGTTAAACAGCCAGCCCATGGGCTTCTACGCCCCCGCCCAACTGGTGCGTGATGCCCGCGATCACGGCGTGGATGTGCGCGCCGTAGATGCCAATGCTAGCGCATGGGGCTGCACGCTCGAACCGCGCGACGATAATAATGGGCTGGCGCTGCGGCTCGGCTTTTCGCGGCTCGACGGATTTCGCCGGGACTGGGCCGTATCGATTGAGACCGGGCGGCAGTCAGGTCGTTTCGTGTCGCTGGAGGATCTGGCGGCGCGGGCCGCGCTTCCCCCGGCAGCGTTGCGCAAATTGGCCGACGCCGATGCATTGGGTTCGCTTGGCCTCACCCGGCGCGAGGCCTTGTGGGAAGCGCGTCGCAATCCTCCCGACCAACTCCCGCTCTTTACCGCCGCGCAAGCCCCTGAACTGGGACGTGAGCCGGATGCAAACCTGCCTGCAATGACACGCGCTGAAGAGGTTGTGGCAGACTATCAGACCGTCCGGCTTTCGCTGAAAGGGCATCCACTGCAGTTCCTGCGCGAAGTCCTCACTCGCGAAGGTGTGACAAGCTGCAACGCCGCCAATCATGCGCCGGATGGTCGCAAACTGCGTGTTGCCGGTGTCGTGCTGATCCGCCAGCGTCCCGGCAAGGGCAACGCGGTGTTCATCACCATCGAGGATGAGACCGGAATTACCAATGCCCTGCTCTGGTCACGTGACATGGAGCGTCAGCGCCGTGCGGTCATGTCTGCACGGCTGATGGTGATCGAAGGGGTAATCCAGCGCAGCAAGGAAGATGTGGTCCATCTCATGGTCAACCGCGTGTTCGACCGCAGCGCAATGCTGGAGATGCTCGACGATCGCGGAAGCAAGACAGCCTGCGCTTCGCCAGGGGACGAAGTTCGCCATCCGCAGGCGCCCCGTCAGTTGCGCAAGCACCCCCGCGATGTTCGCGTCATCCCAAAATCGCGCGATTTTCATTGATCTGAACCCGCCGCCGAAAGGGCGTCAATTAAGGCCTGATCTCAGCCAGAGCGCATGCGAACATGAGTGCTGCAAAAGCAAAGGGCCTCGCATCGCTGCGAAGCCCTTGGGAATGGTGGTGAGCCGTGCTGGATTCGAACCAGCGACCTACTGATTAAAAGCCCGGTTTGCAGCTTTTCGTAGAACCCCGCAGAAGCCCGAATTTAGCCGATTACAGGGATTTTCGTAATAGGTGATCGTCCAAAATGCGCCCCTGCGAAACCCGATCCCCCGTAGCCACCCCTACCAGCCCCGAAGGCATGCGAGGGGAAATAGGTGGGGCGACTTAGGGGCGCTAAAGGCTAACAATCGCCAACACCTTCAAGCACCGAGGCGGAGGGCCGTCCCCCTTACAAGGGGGCAAACCCACATTCCACCAGGAAGGAATAGACGTCGTCATAGACGGTTGGCATCCGTGTGGCATCTTCATCTGAACCTTCGGGTACAAACACCACCATCCCTTGCCGGCCACGGGTAAGCAAAACACGATAGGCATTTGCAACATATGCCTTACGCGCCTCGTCATTGACCGCCTGCCAGCGCGTGCCCTTGAACTGTAAAGCCCGCCATCCATCACCAACGCGGCGGTAATTTGCATCCCAGCACAAGCACGTCCAATCCAACTCCAGTCCTTGGACGTCAAACTCTGTTCCCGCGTCCTCTAGCGCATCGGAAGATCGCACGTCGTCGCTGGGGGCCAAGAACCACTTAGCCGGCTCAATTTTAGCTTTCACGAACACGCCATGAGGCTTGAGACGCGCCGCATTAGACGAGGCCAACAACCCGGCTCGCTCGGCGCCGCGACGCTTGGAACGTAGCCAACGCCGCGCCTGATCTAAGTCGCGGGTGACGTAGAGCGGAAAGTTGGTCAGCTCCTTGTTGACCTGTCTCGCAGCCGAGGCATTGCCGGTAATCACATGACCCACGAAATCAGACAGGCGCTCTGCACGGAACGATCGCAGCGAAGTAGCTAGATGAAGCGCGGGCGTCGATACCTCGTCGGTCAGTTGGCAGGGATGAGCTAAGCTCTCGGGAAGATGTACCTGCCAATGCGGGAAGCTACGCTCCAGCGCGCGCAGCCATTCCTCGATGCCGGCTTCCCCGGTGTTGATCTCTTGGCCGCCGCCAACCAAACAGATGATCGCGCACCAATCCTCGTGCCTGTCCATTACGGAAAGCAGGAACTCCGGCTCTGACATGGAAAAGCCGATTTGTCCCTTTTTCTGCTGCATGAACTTTGACGTCTGCTCGACATCCCAAGCGCGTTGGGCCTCGTCAAATACCGCAACCTTCTCAACCGGGGCATCGCGCGAGGCGAGCGCGTCATCGCGAAAATGATGGATGTTTTGGATGAATGCGGCGGCGCGACGATCTTCCTGGGTCTTGGATGTTTTGACGCCGTCCTCGCGTGCTCTTGCCACTGCATCCAATGCAAGTGCCTCACGCAATACATCGACCAAGGGGCCATTCCCCGAAAGGAATACTGCGTGCTCATCGCTGTGCGCGCGCTGTCGCGCAGTAGCTAAATTGAGGCCGGCGAGGGTCTTTCCCGAGCCTGGCACCCCTGTAACGAAGCAGATGATCTTACGACGGTCGCGCTTGGCTAACTCGATCGCGTTGGCAACATAGTCGGCTGTATGGGTAAGATTTTCCGCCCCGGCCTCCGAGCGGGAAATTTCCTCAACCGCATGACCGCGATAGAGAGCCTGGGCCGCCTCAACAATCGTGGGCGTCGGCCGATAGCGCCCGGCCTCCCAGGCCACTGCATCATTATCGGCGCCGCCATAGACACGGCACATATGATGAATAGCCGGCAGGAGCCCTTCAGGGTTCACGCCCAATGGTCGTCCTAGCCTGTCATCATCCCATTGAAACGGTCGCCCGTAATTATCAGGCGCGTGGGTGGCGACCAATATGGGAACAATCGTCCGGTTGTGACTTGGCTCGTGGAAGTGCTTGAGATCGAGCCCATATCCATAGACTTGGTCAAGACTAGAACGGTCATATTGGATCGCCCCGAGCTTGTATTCAATGACAAAGACAACGCCATCGACCAACAGGATTAGGTCCGCACGCCGGCCCATTCGTGGAATTAGGAACTCTATAAACGCATGAGCTTCAGGCAGTTCGCGCGCCAGGAGGCATACATCGGCAGGAATCCGGTCCTGCTCGACGTGCAAGCGGGTATGCTTATTGCACAGGGCGACTGGAGCGGGGCGGAGCGGGTCATTCGCACCCTTAGCTCGCTCAATCGCCAGGAGGTTTATGCCGACGGCAGGCAGGCCATGTTGATCATGCGGCGCGACCAAGACTTTAGTCGAGCTAAGACAATGCTGACCGACGTGCTGCAACGGGGCTCGGGCGGGCAAACCTTCATTCGACGGTTACGCGCGGTCGCAGCGGCCGAGGCGGGTGACCTTCGCGTGGCACGTGAGGACATTGAGTTCCTGAAGGCGCGAGGAGCGGTGGGTGCAGTTGCCGGCCTTGAGGCGCGAATCAAACTCGCCCAGAGTGACTACGATGGTGCGGAACAAGAGCTAGAAGCGGTCGGCACGCTTAGTGGTCCGGACGAGTTGCTGCGCGCCCGCATCTTGGAAGCGCGAGCCGAGGACCCAGCCACGCCCTTCAGCGACCGCAGCAAGCTGCGAAGCGATGCGGATGAGATCCGCATCCGCTATCGCATGCTCGACGAGTACGAGATGGAACGCGGATGAAGGTACGCTGCTGACGGTAGCCGTCATTCTCTGCAGTGCACGGGACGGTAGGAAAGTTCTAGGCGCCGCCCTTCAGGCCGGTCGACGATGGCTGTTAGCTAGTGTCAAGCTTCTGGACGTCGCGATCGAGCTCCTAAGCGGCCAAGAAGTGCGCCTAGCGAACGTTCCTGCCCGCAAGAGTGAGTGCGAAGGGGAATGTGGTGGGCACTGCAAAAGCAAAGGGCCTCGCATCGCTGCGAGGCCCTTGGAAATGGTGGTGAGCCGTGCTGGATTCGAACCAGCGACCTACTGATTAAAAGTCAGTTTTTTCTCGCTTTTCTGTGTTTCTACAGCTTTCTATAAAATAGCATAACATGCAGAAAATGAATAATTTATTTTAATCTCTCATCCTCGGGCTTCCCACTTTCATATCTGCTTTTCTCTTGGTGGTGGTTGCTATGTGGTTGCTAGATGGCTGAGCTCTTGGTAGCAAGAATTCGCTGTAGGCGGAGGGGTGCGTGGCTAAGATAACGAAAAGGTCTGTCGATACGTTGGAGTGTGTTGGGGCTAGGCCAGTATTTCTCTGGGACGATCTGATCGCTGGCTTTGGGGTTAAGGCTCTGCCTAGCGGTAGTAAGAAATACGTCGTGAAGTATCGTGCGAACGGGGGCGGAAGGGGAGCTCAACAGCGCTGGATTTCGTTGGGTGGACATGGGCAGGTTACTTGCGACCAGGCCCGAGGGATGGCGCAACAGGTCTTGGCAGCCGTTGCGCGTGGGGAGGATCCGCAAGGGGAAAAGTTTAAGCGTCGTAGCGCACCAACGCTAAATGATGTCTGGATTCGCTTTGAGGGCGAGTATCTTCAGCTTCGAAAGCCGCAAACGCGACAGGAATATCAAAGTCAGTGGCGTGACCTTATCGGACCTAAATTTGGAAGGCGGACGGTCGATGGGATATCACGCGGAGAAATTGATCAATTTCACAAAAGCATGAAACATGCGCCGTACCGTGCAAACCGCGTTCTTGCACTCTGTTCGCGTCTAATGACGCTCGCAGAGGTCTGGGAATGGCGCGAGGCGGGGAGTAACCCCTGTCGCTATATACAGCGATATGATGAAAAGCCTCGAACTCGATACTTAGCAGCTGAAGAAATTCAGCGGGTAGGAATATCTATTAAAAAGCTTGTGGCGCAAGGTAAATTACTTCCTTCGTCGGCGAATGTCATGCACTTGTTGTTGTTGACCGGAGCACGTCTAAACGAGTTGCTAACGGCTCAATGGTCCTGGATTGATTGGGAGCGCCGGATTCTCATTTTGCCTGATAGCAAAACTGGAGAAAAGGCGATCTATTTGAGTCATGCCGCTTTGGCATTGCTCCAGCGCCAAAGAGAGATTGCTGCGGGATCTGATTTTGTTTTTCCTGGTCAAGTCGCGAGCAAGCCGATGGTAAATTTACGTAAGCCATGGATGAGGGTCTGTGAAGACGCTGGGGTTGAGGGAGTGAGGCTACACGATCTCCGGCATACCGCGGCGAGCATAGCGGTAGGGCAAGGTGCAAGCCTTCCAATAATTGGGAGGTTGTTGGGCCATTCACAGGCGCAAACTACTTTGCGTTACGCGCATGTGGATGCGGATCCCGCCTTAGCAGCAGCTAATCAAATCGGAGAAATTGTAGAGGATCTTATGTGACGGATTACATTCCTTTCCGTAAATTTTTGTCGAGCGTGCGCCCGCTGAACTTCCTCCAAACGTGCCAGTGAAGGTGCAAGCGCGCCCATGACATTTTCTGACTTTTGACATGGGGAAGGGAGGATGGCTCGCTGGTGGCTTTGGATGTGATGGTGCTGGGCAGGGGGCAACCCTTCTTTGCCGTTCAGACGGCAAATCCCGAAGCCCAGGTGTGGACTGTCCGCACTCCGGCAGCGGGCATCCCATGCACCGTATTTTCGATACCTATCTGGAGGAATTAGACGGGGTCACGTCAGCAGTCGCCAACTAAGCGCTGTGCCGCTAACTAGCTGTTGCCTTTATATTACTCCCTCGGATAGCGTCACAAAATCCACAGAGGAGGGGGCGATGGGTAGCAGCGGATCTGGAAATTTCAGTGATTATTCCGGTTCTCCTAAATCCGATTTGGGTGCTGGAGCTTCAGGCGGCGCAAGCGGATCCGATAAATGCGGCCAAGCGTTTGCCGCGATTCTAGAAGATGTGGCGAGCCATCAATTCTATGCAAATCACGGAAGTGTTCCTCCCGTTGGCACCAAACTGACAATTGAGGTTAGAGGGCGAGTTGTAGCTGTCGCAGGAACGGAAACCGTAGGATCGATTCCTACCCGATTTAACTATCTTGCTGGCTGCATCGAAGATGGCTTCACTTATACCGGCGTAGTGACCCACTCGTCAAATGGCGCAAACCCGAAGGTACACGCAGATTTTGTGGCTAACTAAATGCCGGCGTCGACTCCCATCATCGTAGGTGAAGTCACGATCGACTTCACCATGCCCAGCCGAAACGTCGAAGCAAAAGTTAGGCTAGGCGGCATTGTCCACGCAGCACGAGGTCTTTGGGCAGTTGGCCAATCGTACTCGGTCGGTGCATTTTGCCCCGCATATTTGGTGGAGCAGGCACGAAAATATCTCTTGGAGCATGGCTGCGAAGAGTTTGTTCTGCTTGGCGAAGTGACCGGCGCGCCCAATCTAATTGCAATCGCTGACGTCCAAGAAGTGGGGCATCAAGGATACGAAGACATTCTTCGTAGCGAACGAATAATCTCTTCCATCGGTGATGTTGCAACGCTGATGGAATTCGAACGGATTGTGGTATTCCCGGGGCGCTACGATCTCAGCAAGGTGTTGCAAGCGGCTGATCCTAACGCGTGCGTCACCTTGGACGCGGCGTACGACATGGGAGAGGCCAGTTTACGGGAGCTTGCAAACGGGCGTGTAAGCCGTCTCGTCCTTTCTACTTCATCCGAGCTATTCATGCGGTTAGCGTCACAGGACGTATCCCCCCTTCTCGAACTCGCGCGACAGGTCGGAGTTGCTCATCTTCTTTTGAAAGAGAATCGAGGTGGAAGCAGACTTTTCGACCTTCGAAACGGCACAGTGGAGCGCATAACCGCAACGCTCGATGTAACGGTCAACTCTGTGGGCGTGGGGGACGCGTTCACAGCCGTTTTCGGTTGCTTCGACGGCACCGTGCGGGACGCTGCTTGGCGCGGCATGCAAGTTGCAACGGTTTACTCCCAGACAACTTGGCCTGACGACTTCCGGCGCGACGTGCAGCGCGCATTCAGGCTCACCGTCGACAATGTGCGGCAGCTGGGGGGCGTGACCTTGCCATGGCACGTGCGACCGATGTTCCCGATATACCTCGCTGCACCGGATTTTTCGTACGCCAACCATCGAGACATAGATGCCGCTCTTTCGGCATTGCGATATCACAATTTTCGAGTGAGACGACCTGTTCAGGAAAACGGGGAGGCAGCCCCCGATGCGCCTCTCGAATCCCTTGCCTCCTTTTTCTTCAACGATGTTGAACTACTCCGGGAATGTGCTGCGGTTTTCGCGATTCCCATCGATCGAGACCCCGGTACGTTGGTGGAGATTGGAATGGCCATGGAAATGGGTAAGCCCGTCATCACATACGACCCTCGTCACGAAAATCGCAATACGATGGTCGTCCATGGCAGCGCTTCTTACTCAGCTGATCTCGATATTAGCCTTAACGCGGTCTTCGAAGCTCTGGGGCGGATCGAAAGGGGTTCTGCTGGATGAATAGAGAAGTAATGCTCCTTGCATCGGGTGGGCTGGACTCTACTACTGTCGCATATTCGCTGCATGCTAGTGGGAAGGCTGTCTATCCCTTGTTTTTTGACTACGGTCAGCACTGCGTGGAAACGGAGTGGATCCGAGTTAACGAGGTGCTTCCGCGCGATATGAGATGTCCCGAAAGGATTGACATATCCGATATTTTTCGAGGGTCCACTTCACGTCTGATTGAAGAGGCAAATCTGTGGCATGACGACGTTAAAGATGACGATCTTTACGTTCCATATAGAACCCTTTTGTTCTATGCCGCGTCAGCAGCAAGAGCTCAAACCCTAAACATCGTCGATGTGTTTACCGGTTTCATAAATAGCAATCATGCTAAAGAGATAGACTGTACGGCAGAATTCATGAACAAGCTCGACGGGCTGACCGAGAACATCGGGCCAGTGCGCTTTACGTCGCCGTTCCGCTACGCATCGAAAGCTGACGTCACGCAAGAAGCGTTACGGCTCGGCGTTCCGATCGGGCGGACATTCTCGTGCCAGGCAGCCAGCACACTCCCTTGCGGAGCTTGCCCTAATTGCGTTGAGCGCCTAAGCGCCCTCCACCAAACGGGACTATCGTAGTGACTCAAGCGCAGCCCAATCGAGGAAGAATCTTGCAGGCGGCGCGGCAGGTCGCTGATTTCGCTTCGAATGAAGGGGCTCCGTCTGCCTCTGGCGCACGACGCGCCGATTACGGGCATGTAGGCGCAGTCCTCGCGGATTCGATATTGCAAGCAGGGTTGAATTATCGTGCGGTGGTTCTGCCACGCGTGGAACGCATTTTGCGCTTGTTCCCGAACGTCGACACGATCAGCACCCTGCTGCCTCTCGTTGAGGGCGGGCGCGGCGGTGACTTCCTGGATTGGCAACATCCCGTGAAGATATCTCGATTTGACCGGCTGGTCAGATTCATGCACCGCGAGGGACTGGATACGACGGCTGATATTCGCGAGGCCCTCGGAACAACTCGATTCAGAAGCGATTTGCAGTCGTTAAGCGGTGTTGGACCAAAGACAGTTGATTATATGTGCTGCCTGGTTGGCATCGATTCCATCGCCGTGGATAGGCACATCAGAACGTTTGCTGCGAAAGCCGGCTTGCGAGATAGCGATTACGATTTCCTAAAACTCTCATTTTGCTTTGCGGCCGACCTTCTCTCAATTTCGCGAAGAGAGTTCGATGCTTGGGTTTGGTCTCGTGAGTCTGGTGCAGTTCGACCGCAACTTGAGCTAGTATTTTAAGATTGCGTTCGCTGAACTGTCCGAGTGGGCAAAGGTGTAGCCGCAGCGCAGGTTGGAGACCATATGAGTTGGAGCGAGCGGCGTGAGACCTCTCCGCGTCAGGCTGACGATTCCCGCAGCGATGAGGAAATTGACTATGCGCGGGTTGTGCACTCGGCCTCGTTCCGCCGGCTGCAGGGGAAGACCCAGATCCTCAATCTCGGAGATAGCGACTTCTATCGCACCCGTCTGACTCACTCGCTGGAAGTGGCGCAGATCGCCAGCGGCATCGCCAAACAGTTGGGCTTTTCCTTCCCCCAGCATCCGGCAAGCAGCCTTCTGCCGGACCGCGCTCTGATTCAGGCCATCGGCCTGACTCATGACTTCGGTCACCCGCCGTTCGGGCATGGCGGCGAAGTCGCGCTCAATTACTGCATGCCCGCAGATCAGGGCTTTGAAGGCAATGGGCAAACCTTGCGTATCCTTGCCCGGCTTGAGGATTTTTCCAAGGGCGCCGGCGCAAACCTAACTCGCCGGGCGATGCTGGGCGTTCTGAAATATCCTGTGCCATTCTTTCAGGCTCGCAATCCCGATATCATTCCCAAACTGGCCGAAAAGCCAACCACGCTGCGGATCATCGATACCGATGCCAGCAAGCCCCCCAAGTGTTATCTCGACAGCGAGCAAGAGATTGTAGATTGGATTCTCAAGCCGCTGACCGACCATGACCGTCGCGAGTTTCAGACATGGGACGGGGACAAAAGCAAGCATAACAAGCCACGCCACAAATCGCTCGATTGCAGCATCATGGATGCCGCTGACGACATTGCATACGGCGTCCACGACCTTGAAGACGCCATTGCGCTGCATCTCATTTCCAAGGAGCGGTTCGTTTCAGCCGTGGAAGGCAAATGCCCTTCGCTCCTCGAAGAGCTGAAAAAACGGTATCCAGACGAAAATGAAGACACCGTCTTTTCGCGCATGGTCCAAGGCCTATTTGGCGAGAGCGGGCAGCGCAAACGCTATATTGGCCGGCTGGTGCACCACTTTATCGCTGCCGTGGAATATGATGAGCGAACGGAATTCATCGAGCCGCTCCTGAAATATCGCGCCAGAGTTCGTCAGCCGGAACGCGCTTTCTTGGATGTCTTGCAGAAGCTGGTCGTCGATGAGGTCATCAAAAGCCCCAATGTGCAGCACCTTGAATTTAAGGGACAAGGCATGGTGGTGGCGGTCTTCGAGGCCTTGCAATCGGATCCCAAGCGCTTGCTACCTGCCGATGCGCTGAAGAAATACCAGCAGTCGGGAGGCGACTTAAGGGTAATCTGCGATCATGTTGCTGGAATGACAGACAACTATCTTCTCAAGACCTACGAACGGTTATTTGCACCCCGTTTGGGCTCCGTTTTCGACAAGCTCTAATCCAATGGTGACGTCGATTCTTGTTCGTTCTGGTCCGGCGTTTGTGACGATGAATGTTTGGCAGGTTGGCCAGTAACCGGTTTCGGTTTAGCCAGACGCTCTGAGCCGCGGGGATATACGGCCGGTTTGTCCAAGGGCAAGCCGCCAACCTGAATTCGCGCCGCTGCGAAGCGAGCGTCGGCTTTCCTGGGGTACTCGCCGCTGAGCCGACAGTCGCCATTGTCCCACGATGCGGCGTTCGTTTCCGGCAGCAGCCGACCCTTTCCGGCCGCTCCGCGCCCAAATTTCGCTCCCCAGCAGCCGACCGTCTGCTAATCTAACACCGCCCTTTAGTACGGCGTCCGGTTCGTCACGCGGTCCATGCAGCCCCATCTGATCCTCCATCCACAGTTAGGGGCACAACGCTTCTCGACCCTTCCCGATCGTAGTTCCGTCCTTGCCCGCCTCTGGTTATCAGGAACGCCCCGGCGGGAAACCGCTTGCGGTCCCGCCGAGGGAAGGGCATTTCCTATGCGGTTGATGGTAAAGGCTTAACCGCAAGCGGGATTGGCGGCGTCGGGTACCGCCACGAAGGCGATCGCCTGGCCGGGGATGGAGAGCTTGCCGCGCACCGGCACGCCATCAAGCCCGTGCAGCATGCCCCTGCCGTCGATAGACGGCGCCCGGCCGTTGACCAGCACATTGCGCGTATCAAGCGGTTGCCCGGTCATCACCCAACTGCGCGCCTTGCGACCAACCGCCAGCGATTGCGGCGCACCACCAGTGTTCAGCGCCACCAGACCCACACCGCCCTTGGTGCCGGGCAGGCACTGAGCATAAACGCGCAAATTCGACATGGGCGATTGCGGCGCTTCAAGTACGGTCTTGGCCATGGTCTTGCGCCATAGCACCGCCGCCCAGTAATTGGGGCGGGGCGTTAGCGTATCCTGATCAATCAGGGCATAGTCCGACGCCGCCAGCGTATTGTGCATAACGACCTGGACGCTCTTCTGCGCCAGCGCACCAAGTTGGTTCACATAGCGGAAACTGTCGAGGAAGGTCGACGCCCAGGGAGAGCCGCCGCACGCCGCCTGTGCGGTCTCGGTGTTCCACATTGGCTTGCCCGGCTCATATTGGTCACGCAGCGTGCTGTAGAAATTGTAATCGCGCAGCGTTGCGTCCAGCCATGCAGGCGTAAGCGCCTCTTCCTTCACGGCCGTGCCGATATTCATCCCGGCGCACCGCTGCGAAACGGTGCCATAGAAATGATACGACACCGCATCGACGCTGTTCGGATTGGCTTTCATCATGTCTTCGGTGCGGACAGGTGTGCCGAAAGCGTTAACGGGGGGCTGGTGCATAAGCCCTCCTTCCCCGACGCCTCCGGGGCCAAGAATCTTCATATCAGGCAAGGTCTTTTTCGCCCAATCCTTGAACAGCCTGAAATCCGTTGCGTAGTTGGTGGCGCCATACCCCTTGGGCATGCCGATGGTGGCGGCAGGCATATTGGGTTCGTTGAAGAATTCAGCGGCGTAGATCGTGCCGCCCAATGCCTGGGTCAGGTCGGCCAACCGTTGCGCCTGATCAGTCTTCCACACGCCATCCACGCCACGCGTGCCCGCTCCAACCGCAAAGCTCGTCACAATCGGCGCATCGACTGCCTTGGAAAAGGCGATGACATTGCGCCACTGCTCGCGCGTCAGGATCTGCATATAGCCTTTGGGCGGCGTGGTCAGCTTTTCGCCGTCCGCCAATAGATAGGTGTTGTTCGCCCATGTGCCGCTGACGCGCATGAGGCTGGGCCCCAAATGCTGAGCGAGATGGATCAACCTTTGATCCGTGAGGTCGATTGGTGGGCGCTCGCGATAAACTTCGCCGGCTGGCCCGCCATAGGGAGCCCAGAACCGACCGCCGGTGACCTCGACCATCTCGACATTATAAGCTTGGTAGCGCTCGTCGACCTGGCCGACCTTCTTGAGATCGGCAAGGCCCAGACCTTGGGCCGACGCGCTGGAGGCAACAACAGCAAGGTTGAACGCCAGCAAGCTTACCGAAGCGTACTTCATGTTCATTAGGCTCCCCTCTCGATTATGTATTGGTTCTTTTTCTATCCGCGCGACCGGAGATAAAAACCTAAGTTTCTTGAAGGTTATATGAATGCAAGGGGTTCATTCTTAGTGGCTTTGTGGAAAGTCATCGAGAGGGGGGCTACAGGGGGAACGGCGTGCCAGTCTCTGGTTGTGGGCGCAGCAGAGCCAGGGGCGCACATTGCGGCGAACCTGCCAGCCGGCAAAGTCCCACGATGCGGCGTTCGTTTCCGGCAGCGGCCGACCCATTTCAGTCGCTCAGCCTCCGATTTTCCGTTCCCAGCTGCTGTCCGTCAGCTTTATCATCCTCGATGCTCAAGACTGGGTGGCTTTGTCCTAGGCACTGCCCATCACAGGCGCCCCCTCTTTGCAGTTCAAGGCGATTTTTTGGTTTCCCGAAAGCAGGTATATTTTCTGCGTCCGTTTAGATCGCCCATTGGCAGGAAAGTCGGACAATCTGGAACGGCCCCTTTCAGTAGCGCAGATCGCAATAGCGAACGCTTGGAGAGATGGGTTCGCCAAAGAGTTTCTCATGCTGCCGTCAACCGTTCGGTTTCGCACCTGACCAACCCAAAGTCATTCCCCGATAAAGCGCACTAGAAGTGCATTGTCTCGAAAAAACAACGGCCTTTAGAGAGGAATTTGATCGCTTGCCGCAAAAGAGAGCCCAGCGTAGGAGACGGCTGGCTATTTTGCGTGAGGGATCTGTGGGGGCGAAAGAGGCGACTGCTAGGATCAAGATTAATCGGCTTCTTGAGGAGGCTGGATGGCGCTTCTTCGACTGCGATGCGGGTCCTGCAAATATCGTATTGGAACCCAACACCAAGATTACAGAGGTCCAGATCAATGCGCTCGGACAGGATTTTGAGACAACCAAGAACGGTTTCATCGACTTCCTCCTGCTCGACACTGATGGTCGCCCTCTGATCGTTCTCGAAGCCAAGTCCGAGGGGAAAAACCCACTGGCAGCGAAAGAGCAAGCGAGGCGTTATGCACGCGAGCAGAACGCACGCTTCGTGATCCTGTCCAATGGCAACATTCACTACCTATGGGACCTCAAGCAGGGCAATCCGAGCGTCATCACAAAGTTTCCTGGCCCAGGCGCGATAAAGGATCATCACGCCTTCCAGCCTGATGCCGAGCGCCTAGCGAGCGAGATCGTCGGTCGCGACTACATAGCGCTGACGCAGATGCCCGGTTATGCCAACGAAGCGGGCTGGAAAAATGAAACTGAACGCCCTTCATTCATCGAAAAAACCAAGCTGCGTCTTCTGCGTGAGTACCAGAGGAAGGCAGTTCAGGCTGTGCAGCGCGCGGCCAAGAGCGGCGCCGTGCGCTTCTTGTTCGAGATGGCGACCGGTACCGGCAAAACGTTGACCTCTGCCGCGATCATCAAGCTGTTTCTCAAGACTGGCAATGCACGGCGGGTTCTCTTTCTCGTCGACCGGATCGAGCTGGAAGTTCAGGCCGACAAGGCCTTCAAGGCCCTTCTGAAGAATGATTTCACCAGCGTAATCTATAAGGAGCAGCGCGACGATTGGCGAAAAGCGGACATTGTCGTTACAACCGTTCAATCGCTGTTGTTCAATGACAAGTTCCGGCGCTTTTTCGCGCCGACAGATTTCGATTTTGTGATTTCGGACGAAGCCCATCGATCCATAGGCGGAAACGCGCGCGCGGTTTTCGAGTATTTTGTAGGTTACAAGCTCGGACTCACGGCCACGCCAAAGGACTATCTGAAGCAGTCGCGGAGCAGCACCGCCACGCGTGATCCGCGTGATACGGAACGCCGCATGATGCTCGACACCTATCGCATTTTCGGATGCGAAGGAAGCGAGCCTACCTTCCGTTATTCGCTGCTCGATGGAGTCCGCGACAAGTTCTTGATCAACCCCTATGTCGTTGATGCTAGAACCGAGATTACCACTCAGCTCTTGTCCGACGAAGGCTTCGTCGTAGAAGCGACCGACGAGAACGGTAACGAGGTAAAGGAGGCTTTCGCCGGTCGGGACTTCGAGAAGAAGTTCTTCGCCGACGCGACCAATGACGTTCTGTGCGAGACCCTTCTCACCCACGGACTGCGTGACCCAGTCACCGGGGAATTCGGCAAGACCATCGTGTTCGCCGTCAGCCAGAACCATGCCGCCAAGATTGCGCAAATTCTGAATGAAATGGCCGATGATATCTGGCCGGGAAAATACCAGTCCGACTTCGCTATGCAGGTAACCAGCGAGGTCCCGACTGCCCAGACCATGACGGTCCAGTTCGCGAACAACAACCTTGGCGGACGTAGTACTTTCGATGAAAGCTATGCCACGAGCAAGGCCCGCGTTTGCGTAACCGTTGGCATGATGACTACCGGCTACGATTGCCCGGACATTCTGAACCTAGCAATGATGCGGCCGATCTTCAGCCCTTCGGACTTCGTGCAGATGAAAGGTCGCGGTACCCGCAAGCATCGCTTCGCTGAGGAGATGCGCGATCCCGCCCGCAAGGCTGAAATCGCCTCGCTGGAGAAGACCGAATTCCGGCTGTTCGACTTCTTCGCCAACTGCGAATTCTTCGAAGAAAAGTTTGACTATAATGAAGAGCTGAAGCTGCCCAAACCCGGTGCCCAGCCGTTCACATCAACGGTTGAATCGTCACGCCGCACATTCAAGGGCTTCGAAACATTCCAGCCTGATAGCATCACCAGCCAAAACGAGCAGCAAATCGGCCTAGAGGGCATGCGGGTGGACCGCGAGCTGTTCCAGAAGTTCGAGGACATGGCCCGCGCCGATCCGGCGCTTGCCGCCATAGTCGAGCAGCAAAACTGGGAAGCTGCTGTCCGCCGGGTCATGGATCATCTGTTCGACAAGCCCGACGAGTTCTTCACGCTCGACAAGTTGCGCCGTGCTGCCGGGCTGGATCGCCGCCTGACAGTGCGCGAAATCATCGAAAAGGCGTTCGGCCACATCCCGCGCTTCAAATCGAAGGACGAGCTGATCGACGACGAGTTCCAGAAGTTCCTGCTCGACCAGAAGCCCGAAGAGGCCGACCGGATCGCTCAGATGCGGTATTTTTTTGATGCCTACATCAAGGATGCGGGCGTCCGTAAAACCATCGACGAAGGTCACTTTACCCAACTCAACGTCAATCCGATCTTTGGAATGAAAGACCTGAAGGAAGTGCCGCCAGAATGGCGCAAGCGCATACCGGAATATATCAAGGACTATGTGTCCCTTAACCGCTTCCTCCCCTAAGAGCGCCCCATGCTAGACAGTGATACCAAACGCCGCATTAACACCTGCCGTGACATTCTGGTCGGCAAGGTGCCCGACCCTAAGAGTCAGGTCGAGCAGATCACTATCGCCCTGATCTACAAGTTCATGGACGACATGGACCTCGAATCCGAGGAAATGGGCGGCGCGCGCACTTTCTTCGCGGGGGAATTCGAGCGGTATGCCTGGGCCAAGCTCGTTGCGCCCGGCGTCGGCGGGCAGGAAATGCTCAATATCTACACCGAGGCCTTGACCAAGATGGTCGAGAATCCGGGCATCCCAGAGCTGTTCCGCTCAATATTCCGCAACGCCTATCTGCCTTACCGCGATCCAGAAACGCTGCGCAGTTTTCTGCGCGAGATTAACGCCTTCACATATGACCACAGCGAACGGCTGGGTGACGCGTTCGAATATCTACTGTCGGTACTGGGCAGTCAGGGCGATGCGGGACAGTTCCGCACCCCGCGCCACATCATCGATTTCATGGTGGAGATCATCGATCCGACAAAAGACGAGGTGATCCTTGACCCTGCCTGCGGCACCGCTGGGTTCCTGATTTCCAGCTACAAGCATATCCTGAAAGCCAATTCGACCGATGCGAGCGGCAATGGCACGGGCGTGGAAGTGGACGTGGCGGAAGCGACGCTAGACAGCCCATTACGCTATTCCGGAGACTTGTTGACGACTGAAGACCGGCAACGGCTGGCCAGCAACATCAAGGGCTATGACATATCGCCTGACATGGTGCGGCTGTCACTCGTCAACCTCTATCTCCACGGCTTTGCCGATCCCAAGGTGGAAGAATACGACACGCTAAGCAGCGAAGGCAAATGGAGCGAAACAGCTGACGTAATCCTCGCCAATCCTCCTTTCATGTCGCCGAAGGGCGGGATCAAGCCGCACAACCGGTTCGGCGTGCCGTCAAAGCGCAGCGAAGTGCTTTTCGTTGATTATATCGCTGAGCATCTGAACCCCAAAGGCCGCGCCGCGATCGTCGTACCCGAGGGCATCATCTTCCAGAACCAGAGCGCATATTGCGACCTGCGCAGGATGCTGGTGGAAAAATATCTGGCCGCCGTCATCTCGCTACCCGCCGGTGTTTTCAATCCTTATTCGGGCGTAAAGACCTCGATCCTGATCCTCGACCGCGCCGTGGCCAAGGCAAGCGACAGCATTGCCTTCTTCAAGATCGAGAATGACGGCTTTGGCCTCGGCGCGCAGCGCCGCGCGGTGAAGGGTAGCCAATTGCCACAGGTAAAAGCCGGGCTGGGCTCTTGGCTGGATGCCGTGCGCGGAGGGGACGAGGTGGCGCTGGAATCGTCACTGGGATTTGCAGTCAAGAGGGCGCGGATCGGTGAGGACGGTCAATACAATCTGAGCGGGGAACGGTATCGGGAAGCAACACGGGCTGAATTTGCAGTTCCACGGGTTCCGATCGGCGATGTCTGCGTCATCAACCCGCGCAAATCGCAAATTGGCGGCCTTCCCCTTGAGACAATGGTCTCATTCGTCCCCATGGCCGTTCTTAATGAGCACCGGATCAACTTCGTCCCCGGCGAAATGAAGCCACTTGGTGAAGTGGGCGCGAGCTACACCTATTTTGCTAATGGCGATGTATTGCTGGCGAAAGTCACGCCGTGCTTTGAGAACGGGAAAGCCGGGATTGCGCGAGGTTTGACGAATGGTGTCGGCTTCGGCTCCAGCGAGTTTTACGTCCTTCGTCCTAGCGAGCAAGTTCTTGCTCAATGGGTTTATCATTGCGTCATGCACCCGAGTTTTCGCACTCCAGCTATCTCCAATATGACGGGCACAGGCGGGCTTCAGCGTGTCCCAAGGGATTTCGTCGAACGCTTCGAGATACCCCTTCCGCCGCTTGAGATGCAGCGCGAAATTGTGGCGGAGATTGAGGGCTATCAGAAGGTCATCGACGGCGCCCGAACCGTCCTCGAAAACTACCGCCCCCACATCCCCATCGATTCCGCCTGGCCAGTTAGCGCTATCAAGGAAATCGTAACAACGGTCACGCCGCCTGCGAAGCTGCAAACCAGCGAGTATCGCGAATCCGGCCAGTTTCCGATCATAGACCAGTCGCAGGAGTTCATTGCGGGTTGGACTGACAGTGCCGATGCGGTGATCGAACCTGCCGATGGATTAGTGGTGTTCGGTGATCATACTTGTGTCATCAAGTTCGTCGATCAACCGTTTGTGCAGGGCGCAGACGGCATCAAAATACTGAAACCAGTCGGCGATTTGAGCGCAGCCTACCTCGCCTATTATCTTCAAGCGTACCCGCTGCCGACGGATGGCTACCGAAGGCATTTTAGCCTTCTTAAAGACCACCAAGTGCCACTTCCATCGCTCGAAACCCAGCAAGCGATCGTGGCTGAACTTAAGGACGAGCAGGGGCTTGTCGATGCCAACCGCGAACTGATTGCCCGGTTCGAAAAGAAGATAGAAGCCGCCATCGCCCGGGTCTGGGGCGGGGCTGAGGAGGGCATTGCCTGATGGAAGAGGCGCTCGAACTCAACGATTACCTGCCCTACTCGATGGCAGCTGAGGGCGAAGGGAGCTACCTACAATTTCTGTGGTCGGCATTTCAAAGCAACTATGAGCAGGGCCGCTACGAGTTCGCCAGTCTGGCATTCCACCTGCTTTACATGAGCTTTGTCAGCTTCTCGATTTGGCAAATCAGGCTTGCCCGCCCTGAGGCTTTCCACATGGCCATGGTTGGCTTTCGTGCCGAGGACGAGGGCAAGATCACAGAGTGCGACAGCCCCTTCAAGTTCTATGAAAAGCTGAAGGAATCGCAGATCTTCCGGTTCCTGAAGCTGATCGGCTGCAATAACGAGCAGGTCGGCGAGTTTGCCAAATTCGTGAAGCGCCGCAATAAGATCGCTCACCCGACCGGCACGGTGTTTTTCAACGACCAGCAAGCGATCGATGATGAAATTGCCGACATGATGCGCGAGGTCCGCAACATCGAGGACCATATGCAGCCCGTCATCTCCGAACTCTATCGGCGCTTCCTGACTGAAAGCGCTCAGGCCGAAGAACTTCAATATGGCACCTTTGCCGAGGAGCTTTCCGCCAACTTCATTCACAAGGCTTACATGTCGATGGCCGATCTTCGCCATTGTTCAACGTTTGATGTTGCAACATTGGGAGACCATCCCGGCCAAGACGTGATGACAGGGCTACATGCTGAAGTTGCCGCCTTGGCCCAGATCGAAGACGAGCTGGAGGGAGCCTGATGCCCATCCGCAATGCCATTTGGACGGTCAGCGACAGACCCTAGCCGCTCGCCGAAGCGCGCTTGTCCAGCGAGCGCGCGCTGGAAGACATGATCGTCGCTGCGTCGCGTATCCTTTCGGACGAATGGATGTTGATCGGACGGCAGGGGCGGACAGGTAACGGCGGGATCATCGATCTGCTCGCCATTGCCCCGGACGGCGCGCTCGTGCTGATCGAACTGAAGCGCGACCGCACGCCCCGCGAGGTGGTTGCGCAAGCCATTGATTATGCCTGCTGGGTGGAAGGGCTGGAAGCGGACGAGATAGCCGCGATCTACGCCCGTTTCGCGCCGAGCCGTAACTTGGCTGCTGATTTCCAGGCGTACTTCGGCCAACCGCTCGACGAACCAAGACCACGAGATTGTCATCGTTGCCACGCACCTCGATGACAGCAGCGAACGCATTGTCGAATACCTCAATCAGCGCGGCATCCCGATCAACGTCCTCTGCTTCCAGATTTTCGTTCACGGCGATCAGCAACTGCTCAGCCGGGCATGGTTGCTCGATCCGGTGGAAACGCAGGTCAATGTTGTAACGCAGACCAAGCGTGGTACGCGCGAGCGGGAGCCATGGAATGGCGAATTCTATGCCTGTTTCGGGCACGGCAGTACCCGCAGCTGGGATGAAGGCCGCCGCTATGGCTTCATCTGCGCGGGAGGCGGTAGCTGGTATAGCAACACGCTCAACCTGCTTTCCATCGGAGACCGTGTCTCGGTGAAGGCTCCGGGACACGGCTTTGTCGGTGTTTTCGATAATCGAAATGGACGTGGAAGATGACTGCGTTGTTGGCGTCTGCCTACGGTAGATTAGCTCCCGCTTAATGTCCGGAATCGATGCTAAGCGGCTCCGAAGCCGACCGTCGCGAAAGTCCCATGGACACCGAAAGCGAAGGCTGATTACCTGTGTGAAGGAGATGAGGGTGCGATCGCACCCTCGTCCGTTGATCAACGGTACCGTTCGAGAAAGATCGTCCGTGCGATGGTCATGTTCATCAGGCACTCGAGCTTGACGCCGACATAGCCCTCGACATCGCCTTCCGCGATCTCGCGCCGCGCGCAGACCATATCCCGCTGCCCGATCCATTGACGTTGAAGCGTCCGGAGTTCGGCTTTGCGTGGTTCGGTCAGCCGCGTCATCACCATCTTATAGGCTTGGTTGAGGCGGGCATCCTGCACCGCATATTCGCGCTCGTTGCAGACATAGCCAGGCATCGCCATTTCGCCGGTTCGTTCGCCGTGATGGATGCAATCGTCATAGGCCTGAGAATAACGCGCAGTGATTGCGGGCGTGGGATCGGCGTGCGTCAGGGTAAGCGAAGGGGCGCTCAAGAGCAGCGCGATCATCATCGTCTTGATCATGGTTTACCTCATCAAGGGTAGAGTTCAGCAACCAAGGCTGCACTGAAGGACCGCACCATTGCCGGTGTCGTTGAGCTGGATTCTGCCACCGCAGACATCATCCTCGATATGGGTCGGCGCGGATCCTGGCGCGATATTGAACCCGAGACCGTTGAGCGTGCTGCGGATCGTGGCGGCATCGCCTTTGAAGTGAAGCTCGCGGGTATAGGAGGAATCGATATCGGGGATGCCGATATATGAGGCTGCCAAGGCGCTCAGTTGAAGCCCGTTCCACATCGTTCCTGCGGGCAGATGCAATGTGGTTTCCACGCGCCGGGTTCCGGGCTCATCGTCGGGCATCTGCGGATAGCGCGTGTTGAGCGGGAGGGGCGTCCATCCCGCCGCGAGCGTTACCGGCTGGGTGTGGACCTCTCCGTCCGCCGTGAGGATTTTCTCGTATGCTGCCTCAAGCTCTTTGCCCGGTCGACAATTGGCGGGATCCGCAAAGCGCAAGATGGCCGAGAGATCCTGTGCGTCCGTGGACGATGTGGCGGGCGGGGCGCTGGGCGCCGCATTGACCGTAGCATTGCCGGGCGCGGCGCCATCGGCAGAACGACGGATGCCGGTAAGACGCCAACCCAATCCTTGGCGGGAAAAGATTAGCGCTCCACCATCGCTCTGACGCAGGCGGAATTGATTGAGGCTGTCGCGGGTCAAGGACATATCGCCGATCTGAAGCCCGAAAGGTGCCGGCGCTTCGCTGCCAGGTTCCTTGCGCATGACCGCTTGAAGTGTGTCTGGTGAAATCAGGGTGTCGACGATTCCCTCGGTCATCCCCATGACGAGCGTGGCACCGAGCGCTGCAAAACCCGACATGTCCTCGTTGATGGCGCGCTGGGCCAGATGCGTCTTGAAGTCGCGACTGATATTTTCACGCAGGACAGGATAGTCGACATAGGCCGAGAGGCGGTCGGTATCGCCAGCCTCGGCGGCACGCGTCATTTGATAGACGGTCCAGTGCGGTGACCCAAAATACCAGGCAAGCGGGATCGTCAAAGCCGCACCAGCGGCCAAAAGCCATTTCTTTTTCATGGAAATCCTCATTGGGGCGAATGCCCGGTGATGGAGTGGGGCGCTGACGCTCAGCGGTAGCGGTTCAGAAACGCGATGCGCTTGTTGGTCTCGGTGAGCAGGCATTCGCGGCGAATGACCTGGCCCAGCGTGCCGCCCGGTTCTTCGAGCTTTTCGTCGCAAAGCCGGTCCCGTTGCCGGATCCAATCGCGCTGGAGCGCGCGCAGTTGTTCGGCCTTAGCATCGGGCAAAGCCGCGATGACCGCTTTGTAGCGCGTGTTGAGAAGGTCGTCCTTGGGGCCGAGATCGATCGCAATACAGTCCATCATCGTGACGGTCACGCCTTCGCTCTCGTCCATGCACTGCTGATATTCCGCGGACCGCTCTTCGCCAGGCTCATCGTTTTCGCCCTGCTCGGGCATGTCGGTGACGGTGAAGGGCTGTGCGGCGGGGAGGGCGTCTGCAATTCCGTAACGCGCGGTCAGTTCCTGCTTGCTCAGCCAGGTTACCGACAACGCGTCCTGCTTCGACTGGGGATCCCAGCGCAGTGTGCCAAAGCGCATCATGGCTGGCGCCGGAACCGGTTTTTGTGGGTTATAAAAATCGGTGAAGCGGCGATAGCTTTGGATCGTTCCCGCCGGGTCGAAGGAGATGTCCATTTCCAAGCGGCCGGTGGCATTGCCATGGATACGGTTCAGCGCGGACGTCTCGACACAGAGAACGGGCATTGCAGCTTTGACGATTTGATTGCCGTGCCCTGCGCTGAGCTCCACCACGCCGGTGGTCATGCCGGGTGCGAGGCTGACGGCAATGTCGCTGGCGGCGCACTGGCCAGCTTGCGCAATGCTCGGAGTGGGGGCGGGGAAGAGCGACTTGCCCAGATAGATCCCGCCGGGAACGGCGACAGCGGCAATCGCCGCGGCGATGAGCAGCCGTTTCTTGAGCAACGCAGTGTGCGCTGCTCGTGCCTGTTCCGCTTCGGCGGCAAGCGCCGCGACTTCGGTGGCATCGAAGGGATGTTGGCAGTGGCGGCAGATCAACGCGGCCGCCTTGATGGTTTCAGCGCAGCTTGGGCAGCGCTTTTCGTCGGTATTCATTTTGTCCCCCATGGTCGCTGAGCGGCCGAAAGCCGATCAGCATTTCCTAATTAATATGATGGATATAGGCAGTGGTTTAATGGCCGTCAAAAGTCTGCATGTCTCATTATGCGAGCACGCAAACTTGTCGGTTTGAACTTGAAGCGGTTGCGCGTTGAGCGTGGCATTTCACAGGAGCGCTTGGCTTTTGACGCGAGCGTCGACCGATCATATTTGGGTGGCGTCGAACGTGGTGAAGAAAATCCCACGGTCGATGTGCTTGAACGTCTTGCTAGCGTACTGCACGTGCAGTTGGCTGATCTGTTTTCTCACGAAAACGTAAAGCTTGTTGATGGCTTACCTAAAGGACGGAAGCGGGGTGGGGTAAGCTGAGTAGATGGCCATAGCGTGCGCCAATGCGTGCCGCTGACGCGCCACTGGCCCGTAGCCACAAGCGTTGCGGTGGATATGGGCATAACCCCAGCTATCAAATAGCTCCAATCGCGCCGCACTTATCCCTGCGATCACGGTATAATGGCGGTAGCAGTTGCCGAGCTCGATGAGCACGGGGCGCTGGGCCATTAGCATCGAGTGGATGAAATCGAACAATTGCGTCGTGTCGGTGCTGTTAGGCTCTGCATCATAGGGCAACACCGCCAGTGCTATGCCCGCGCGCGGTTCAGCCTCTGCAGCAACCGCATCTGCCAATTCGCGCCATAGCGAAGCTGGCATGCCGTCACGAATGACGTGTTTAAGCTGGCGTCGGCGGTGCAGAAATTTGGTTCCAAAACTGAACAGTGCTTTTGAATCTGTGTAAGTCAGCACTTTATGCGGCCACGCCGTCAGACGCAGCGCATTGATGATGGCGTACAAGCCGCACAACCCGTCGAGCTTGCCCTGGGCTAAGGGCGCCATGGCATCAGCGGCCGCTAGCGAAACGCGCTGCCCCGCCTGTGTGAGAGCGGCGTCCATGGTCAATATTCGGACGCGAGCAAAATGGTGAGCACGCGCGTGGTGACATCGGGATTGGCGGGGTCGGGGGACCCATAACGCATGTCACTGTCGTAATAATCGATCTTCCACAGCATGCGCTGACCAGCATAGCTAAACGCGCCCATGTCACGCTCGAAATAGGGATCATTTTCGCCGGAGAAGTCGTCGAAATTGCGGATGAGCAGGAGGATCTCAATGCCAGCGAGGACGCCCAGCGCATAGATACCCTGGGTCATCAATATGCGCCCGCCGCGCCCCGTCTTGCGAAATGCGTCGTTGAGCTGTGCGATGCGGGCGCACGTCTCCAATGCACGGTCGTTCATACCGTGGTTCCTTTCGTTATAGAATGTGGGTGAAATTAGAGCAGGCTGACCAAGCGGCGCTGGATGGCGCGGTCGCCCTGGATGTAGCGTTCGGTGGTGGTGATGGCGCGGTGGCCGGCGAGTTCCTGAATGTCGCGCAGTGACCCACCCGTTTTGGCCAAAAGCCGCGCTGCTTGTGTGATGAAAGTACGACGCCCCGAATGCGATGAGCATCCATCAAGCCGAAGTGCGGCATAGATTTCGGCAAACAGATTGACGACGCTGCGCGCGGTCAAATGTCCGCCTTGTTCGGAGCGGACGACGGGGCCGGTCAGCGGCTTGGCCATGGTCTGATGCAAGTGCCGCAACGCTGTTTTGAGCTGGGGGTGGAGCGGAATGCGTCTGCCCGATCCCATTTTGGCGATGCTGCTGGCGATATCGATATGATCCGCCAGCTTGCCGGAGGCGGTGAGGATCATGGGCCAGGTGAGTCCGGCGATTTCACATGCCCGCAATCCCGCCTTGAAACTCAGCAATATGATGACGTGGTTGCGCTGTGCATTTCGATGATTGGTGACGTGCTGCAACAGCCGACGGACATCGGCTTCGGACAGCACCTTGGCAGGGCTCCCCATATGAATTCCAAATTTTTCTGATGATCGGCGCAGTATTGCGCTGCATGCTATAATGGCACATGCAGCGCAATTTGTCAAATTAAATCAATGATTATTAATATTTAAGATTGTTCTTTTTAGAACTCTTGTGGAGAGATCTACGTCATATGATGGATGATCTAATGGACGTGAACTTGAGTTTGCTAAATATTTTTCCTTCCAGATATCTTTTATTTTCCGTCCATGATTTCCGCATGAGAATACACTATCTTTAATGGGTATTTGATGGAGGGCGTATAGAATTTTCAGTGACATTTCATCCGTGAAACCTTGCGTTGTTCCTCTTAATTTGAAGGTTTTCGGATCGTTTTTGAGATGAACAATATTTTTAACATAGCGCGGGGGGCGAGTGGTGTAGCTCCCGAGATATGCGGCGGTGTTTGGAGTGATCTCTTTTGCAACAATTGCCCGCACGCCATGAGAGTGGCGATACGCCTTTCGTGCATTCAATTCGTTGATTGCCCTTTTTAGCTCTGAAAGCGACATATCGGTGAAGAGGAGACCGTGTCCGTGCAGGTCCATTCTCCTGAAATCCTCTCCGCTGAATTTTTTGCTAAACGTCTCAACCTGTAGGCTGATGAATGCATCACCGCCGAGCTTTTTGATGGCCCGATATATTTTGCTCCGGACCCCGTTAATGTTTGGGTTCGGGTTATCTTGCTCAGTGACCCCTTCCGGGACGATGAAAGTGAGGAAAAAGACATTTCCAGGAGCAGTGGCTATTGCCTCCTGATATGTTTCCATCATTGCCGCTGATGATGCGAGGAGCGCCTTTCGATTGGACAGACGGGAGCGCAGGCTGATATTGCTATCCCTTAACATCAAATGGAACGGCTTCATTTTCTTGTGAGAAGGGTTGTATTTCTCCCAAGCGGTCTTGGCCTTTTTCTCAAAAAAATCAAAGTCGCTTTTAGCAATATCATTCAACTCTTCGACACTGTAATCACTGCATCGTTTGGAAAATTTTTTTCCATCAAAATCGCTGATTACATCAATGGTGGATATGGTTACCCCATTAGATCCACTGTTTTTCGCTATGCTATTGGCTTTACATAAGCGTTTGCGCTTGGTGGCACGTTCGGAGGGGCTCTGGATTGCCTGCTTCATGGCATTTTTCATATATATATCATCCTGCATTGCGCCCCGGAGCGCATCTGCTCCGAGGCGAATAAAATTATTGTGGGTGAGGTTATTGGCCCGACGTGTGGCTAGTGCTGGCTCGGAGCGAGCGTTGTTCGAACGCCATGACCTCCGTGACAGGGTAGCGGACATTCGATCCGAATTTGGCGAACGGGATTCCGCCTCCAGCCCAGCGCGTTTTTTGTAGCCATTTGATCGACACGTTCAGGCGCTCGGAGACTTCTCGTTCCGTGAGATAGGCTTTCGACGCGAACTCGAGAGGAAATGCTGCGTTGGCAGTTTGTTTATTCATATAAATTTCCATTTTTTTTTGTCAGAAAATACTGACAACGCAGGATTTACAACTCTCTGTTTTCGCCCTTCATGGTGGAAAAAATGATTATATATCAGTTCAGTAATGCTAGTTCCGTCGTATTTAAATATGCCGAAATTGTCGTATTTAAATGTGACAGTAATGCGTATTTAAATGCGACATAATGTCGCCTTTGAAATGCTGTGCTGAGATTGAGGATGATAACGATGTGGGGAGTGGAGCGTTGAAAATGCGCAAGAGTTTTCAGTTAAAAGATTATATGCGGAGCATAGAAAGCATCTGCGATGATTGGCTAAGGCACAGCGGGGCGACAGGTAGGGGACTGTCGCCACAGACCAGTCGCAATGGAGAATTCCTGCGGGCCGTATATGCGTTGGTCCTATCGTACCGTGACTGCGGCAAACTTGAGATCATAAAAAAGGTGGTCGAAAAGGACGGTAATGCTCCAGCTAGGGGGCCAACCTTCGAGGAGAACCCGTTCCATTGGGCGCTGCTGTCAGTCTTTTCAGAACAGGGAGATGGCCCAGATCGTCGCGAGCGCAGCCTTTTTGCCTATCAAATGCTGTATGCGGACCGACACAAGGTTCCGCCTCATTTGCTTATTGGGTTCATTTACCAGTGCGGCAAACAAACGCCGATTTCGCAAAGGCTGAAACAGGGCGAGATTGAGCCAGGTTTTTCGGATGTCGTAGAGAGAGGTTAAGCTGAATAGCTCTTCATGCGCCGTTAGCGCCTATGTCCCCATGACAAAATTGCTATTTTGTCATGGGGACAGCACGGTTCACCGCTCAGCTCGGAGGCGGGGATATAGAGGCCCAATTCGTTCACATTCTGCATGTTAACGGCTTCGGCTTGCGTTCCATCTGAGAGGCGGAAAAGCAGCGGGCTGCCGGGCCTATGGCGCCCTGATCAGGCTTGTCTGAGCGCATACCGACCTTGTTGATCGGAAGGGCGATGTCATTCCGGCCGATCAAGCCGTCGCCTGCAAGTGCGCGTTTTACAAGCAGCGCAGCCGCATCGGGCGCATGTTCGGTCTCAGCGACGTCGTAAAGTACGGTGTTGGTCAAATCTTCTCTGTCATTTCGGTACTGTTCCTCGCCTTGGCGACTAGGCCGCGTGGACAAATTCGGCGGCGTTGGAGGGGCGCCTAATTCAGCACCTAACAGCGAGCGGTGGTGTTCGACTTCCGGCCTGACCGGATGCGCTTTACTTTTGCCATGTTGCGCTTGATATCGAGGACCATAATCCATCGCGACGCGACCCCTGCGCCGAGAATGAAACCGATCATTAGGATGGCGCGATGCAGAGGCGGGATGGCGGGTTCTGAAGGACTTGCTGCCGATCGAGCCTGCGAACCGTGGACGAGGCAGGCCGCCGGAGCAGAATCGCTCGATCGTCAACGGCATACTCTGGCGGCTGCGGTGCGGTACTCCTTGGCGCGACGTTCCGCCCAAATACGGTAGTTGGAACACCATCTATCGCCGGTTCCGGAGGTGGAGCGAAGCCGGGGTCTGGGAAACCGTGGCGGTGACGCTCGCCGAGATTATGGCGGACAGCGGTCACTACAGCATCGACAGCACCACAGTCCGGGCGGCGGGCGGAAAAGGGGGACTCATCGACGCGCTCTTGGCCGCTCGCGGGGCGGGTTCACCAGTAAGCTTCACTGCCTGGCTGATGCCCTCGGACGACCAGTCGCCTTCCACCTGACGCACGGTGAGGCGGCAGACTGCAAGGCGTATGATGTCCTGATCGGCCTACCCGAACGCGCTCCCGATGCCTTGCTTGCGGACAAGGGGTACGATGCCGACGCGATCCGGACCGACCTCGCTAAACGGAAGGACGATGCCGTCATCCCCGGCAGGTCAAACCGCCGTGTGAAGATCGAATACGACAGGGCGCTCTACAAGCAGCGCAACCACATCGAGCGCATGTTCGGCCACCTCAAGATCAACTGTGCGATCGCCATCCGTTACGACCAACTGGCCAACAGCTTCCTCGGCATGGTCCATCTTGCCACTGCCAGATACTGGCTCAAATTTGTCCACGCCGCCTAAGGACCGCGACGAGACGGGCGCCGTCATGGGCTGCGTGAGGGGGCATGGCTAGGAGTGAGCCTCTAGGGCTGAGTCTGCATGGGAAGCATGGCAACGCTGATCAGAACGGTTCTGATAAGTTCCGACTGACGATTGATTCCCATTTTTGAGAAGATCGATCGGATATGGGACCGGGTCGTATTTTGGCTCGTCGTGCTAGCGCGCGCGGTTTCGGCGATGGAATTGCCGTTGGAAAGGAACAGCGCTACCTTTGCTTCGGCGGGGGTTAGTCCGTACAAATGAATCAGGGCGTCGATCACGGAAGTGCGGGGCCGCGCCGGATCGACCAGATGGATAAGTGCGGTCTGCCGGATCGCCAATTGCTTCGCGCCAGAACCGGGCCGGACGATTAGGCTGATGCTTTCTCGTCCTGACGGGCGCTCAACCATCATGGCACGCGCGGACCCCGATGCCGAGAAATTATTCTTCCTTTCAGCATTTTTGCGGATCAGGTCATGAAGTAGCCGGGATTTGGCCGGTTCATCTAGGACCAACCTGTTGTTCGTTAGTATCAGGCCGTCGTGTTGATCCAATATCGCCAAGGCAGGTGGATTCGCCTCCAAGACCACGCCGTCCGGATCGACCAGAATACTGCCCACGGACATCCCGGACACGGTGGCCGACAGGGCTTCCTTTTCCGCCTCCATGTCGAGACGCATGACGAGGATGTTCAGCGCGGCCCTCAAATAGGGAATCAGCGCCTCGCACAACGCGCGTTCGCGTGCCCCGAAGTCTTCGTCGCTTTCCAGTCGCGCGAGCCGGAAATTTCCGGCAACGCCGCGAACTGTACCGATATCCATGCCGAGAATATGGCCAACGCCATATTCCTTTAAATATTCTTGATATAATTCACTTCCATGAAATTCATCGTATGAAAATAAGTCACTTGAAGTAATGACTTTTCCTTCTGGAAGTGATAATAGTAATTCTTTCTTATAATATTTTTCAATATACGGCAATTCACCTTCCAATGGTTGACCATCGGCTAGTATGAAGCTGGGTTTCATGCTTTTATTGGAAAAAACAAGTAGTCCGCAATAAAATGAATTTGTTTTATTTTGGAGAGATTTGAGGAATCTGGCCAACGGCGTGGTGTCGGCAAGGCTCTCGAATAATTCCCGTATTAGTGCGCTGATGTCCGGCGCGGGAGCCTCTGTATTCGCACCGACGGCGGGTTTCATCTGTCGGAGGATACGGGAGACAGAGCTTTGGCTAACTCCGATGTTCCGCGCGATCCGACGCGTATCGCGCCCGGCGGCATGGAGCTCGGCTATTCTCGCCCGCATGGCATCGCTGATCTGGCGGCGCGCGCCGGATCGTTGCGCATCGGCCAGGCCCTCCGATCCGAGAATTGAAAATTGCCGCCGCCACCGGCGGACGGTTGCCGGTGACACGCCGTGCTGTTGGGCAATGTCTATGGCGGACGCATTGGAAAGCGCCGAGGCCAAGATGATCTTCGATCGCTGCGCGAGTGACGGCGGAGAATGCGGCGATTTTGCAATCTCCTCAAGGCGCGCTCGTTCGTCGTCATTAAGCTGGAAATCGCTCGCCATGTGCGTTTGTCCTCCGCGGCAAATTGGGTCTCATCATCGATCATGCGATCAATATTTGTAACTCACAAACAAATAGAAGTTTCTGATCATTACAAATGATATGAAAAGATAGATTTAATAATACGTTCATCAGAAAATTTCGGAAATTTATAAAAATTTGAATAATCATAATTGGGGATGCTGGAGGAGATCACGCTTTATAGGATCAGCGGCATGGTCACTAAGCGTCCGACCCAAGCGTAGACACTGGGCGGAGGAAAAAAATCCTGAGGAGGGGGTGATATGAAGCGGTTTCTGATGACTCTGATGGTGACGGCTGCGTTTCAGGCGCCGGCGCTCGCGCAATCCGCCGACTTGGCCGCGCAAGAGGCGGACGGCGACAGCCGCGGTCTGGCCGATATCGTCGTGACGGCGCAAAAGCGCGCTGAATCGCTACAGGATACGCCGATCTCGATCTCGGCGCTGGATGTCGGAGCTCTGGAAGCGAAGCGTGTCGTTTCGCTCGCGGACCTAAGCTCTGCGGTGCCAAATATGCAGGTTTCCCCGCATCCAAACACGGGTACGACGCTGCGAGTCACTATTCGTGGCATCGGTGAACCGGCGGCGACCCAGACACGTGATAACCCCGTCGCAGTCTATGTGGACGGCGTATATGTCGCCAAGGGGCAAGGGCTAGCCAATGAGTTGGCTGAACTGGAGCGGATCGAAGTGCTGCGTGGTCCGCAGGGCACGCTCTATGGCCGAAACGCGACCGCCGGTGCCATCAATTTCATCTCAAAGGCGCCGCAGCTCGGTGACTTTAGCGCCCAGCAGAGCCTAAGTTTCGGCAGCTTTAGCGAGTTCCGCTCGCGCAGCTCGATAAACATCCCGTTCGGCGAAACGGCTGCCGCCGAACTTACCTATCTACGCGTGAAGAAGGACGGATTTGTCAGGAATCTAGGTCCTGGCGAGGGTCGTTTCGGCGATGTTGACCGCGAGGCTGTTCGGGCCGCGCTGCGGTGGCAGCCGACCGACGCCTTCGAGGCGCGCTACACTTACGACTCGTCATGGATCGACGACACATCGACCTTCAGCCAGTCGGTGCCGCTCTACCCCGCCGAAGGAACGCTGTCTCGCACTGCAAGCTCCGGCCTCTTCGTCCTGCGACCCGGCAACACGCAGGTGCAGGGGCATAATCTGACGTTGATCTATGACATCAATTCCAGCCTGACGATCAAGTCCATCACCGGTTACCGGCGGCTGAACGACAATACAAATCAGGTTTATAACCCCGGTCCGGTTCGAGCGTTTCTGCCATTTTCAAATACCAATTCGACCAATCAGGAGCAGTTCAGTGAAGAGTTGCAGTTGATCGGCGACTTATTCGATGACAGCGTCAAATATGTCGGCGGCCTCTATTATTTCAGAGAATCCGGTTTCGGTGACGACAATTCCCTGATGCCAAGCGGTTACAATCCCCGGCACTCGACATGGGAGAACACGGCCTATGCGGTCTTCGGCCAGGCGACTTGGACGCCTCGTTTCATGGACGAACGGCTGCACATCACGGTCGGCGCCCGCTGGTCACGCGATGAACGGGAGGCAACCGTCCTGTCGACACGCACGCCGCCGGGCGGTGCGACCGTGCTCGTGCTGGAAGGCAGCGGTAAAAAGGGATTCAACGACTTCAGTCCCACGGGTACGATCCAGTTCGACGTCAATCAGGACGCCAATGTTTACGCGAAAATCACGCGGGGCTACCGTACCGGTGGGTTCAACCCGACCGCTAGCACACCCGCGACATTTGCAGCAGGATTCAAGCCTGAATCGCTGATGTCTTACGAAGCTGGCTTCAAATCAGAATTTTTCGATCGCCGCATTCGGTTCAACGTCGCAGCCTATCATAGCAAGTATAAGGATATCCAAACCAACGTCTTCGATCCATTCAACCCGCGTATCTTCGATATCATCAATGCTGGTAGTGCTGTAACGCAGGGCTTCGAAGCTGATCTGATGGCGCTTCTGTTCGACGGGATGACCATAAGCGGCAGCTACGGATACACGAACCCGAAATATAAGAAGGTCGTCGATCTGGGTGGTAACGACATAACGTCAAATTTCAATTTCCAGCATGCTCCCAAGAACAGCTTCACGCTAGGTGCCGATTACAAGTCTCCAGAAACGTCTGTCGGCATTGTTGAGGCGAACGTCAACTATGCGTGGCAGGATAAATATTTCGGCGTCGCCAGCGATCCCAAGATCATCACACATGCCTATGGTCTGCTCGGCGCCCGTCTGGGTCTGACCAATGTGCTGGGCGTCGAAGGTCTGCGGGTGGCGGTGTGGGGGCGTAACCTTACCAACGTGAACTATTACCGTAACCATTTCGCGCTCGGCGATGTCGCGGCGGCAATGTTCGGCGAGCCCCGCAGCATGGGCGTCGATATCAGCATGAAATTCTGAAGGGAATACTCAGATGGATTGCGGCTTGAAGGGCAAGGCGGTCATAGCGACCGGTGGCAGTGATGAGATTGGCTGCGGCATCATCGTCAAATTCGCATGTGAGGGTAGCAACGTCATTTCCGCCTCGCGAGACGTGGCGACGGACGAACTGATCGCTGCGAGGGTGAACGAGCAAGGCTTCACGGGCGCTGTTCTTCCGGTCGGTATCAATCCTACCGACACGGCAGCGCCGCCACCAAGTTCTGCTCACCCGGTGCGAGGCGACCGAAAGCGGCAAGCAGACCCGCGCAGAAATCGAATCCTATGCGCGTTGTGACTCCCCCCGATGAGACCGCGACGGGATGTTGCTCCTTGCCTCCGCCGACACAAACTACGTCAATTTCGTGGCACTTCCGCTGATGGCGGTCTGTGATCGCGCGTCGGGTATCAGCGCTAAGATAGAGGAGTGAGATCATGCGCGCTGCCTTCTTTCAGGAAATGGGGAAACCGCTTTTGGTGGGGTCGATGGCCGATCCCACGCCCGAAGCGGATGAGGTTATCATTGGGGTAGGGCGCGCTGGCATCTGCGGCTCCGACCTCCATATCACTCAGTACGGCGCGGTAGCGACGGGCACCGTGCTGGGGCATGAATTCGCGGGCGAGATCGTCGCTCTCGGTCGCGAGGTCAAAGGCGACTGGCGGGTTGGTGACCGGGTGACGGCGCTGCCGATCCACGCCTGCTGTCATTGCGATGCTTGCGACATGGACTTGCCCGCGCTCTGTTCGCAAGTGCAGTTCACTGGCACGCAGGCGAACAGACCTGGCGCCTATGCGGAGTTCGTCGTTGCTCGCGCGTCGATGCTCCAGCGGTTGCCGAGCGGAGTTTCGATCGACGAAGGGGGCATGATCGAGCCGCTCGCGGTCGCGTATCACGCGGTCGAAATGGGAGCGATCAAGAAGGGCGAAGGGGTCCTAGTAATCGGCGCTGGGCCGATCGGCGCGGCGGTCACGCTGTTCGCCCGGCTGGCGGGGGCGGCGCATGTCGTCGTCAGCGAACCCGCCGTGACCCGCCGGACGCTGGCGACGGAACTGGGCGCGACGGCGACGATCGATCCAAAGGCGGAAGATGTCGCCACCCGTTTCCGCGCGTTGACCGGCAGCTCCCCGCATGTTGTGTTCGAATGCGTCGGCATTCCTGGCCTCATCCAGCAGGCCATACAGCTGGCGGGCGTCCGTGGCCGGGTGGTGGTGGCCGGCGTGTGTTTCGGTGAGGACAGCATTACCCCGCTGGTCGGTTTCAGCAAGGAAGTCAGCATCCAGTTCGCCCAATGCTATACCGAAAGGGATTTCGAGCAGGTGATCGATCTGATCGCGCGCGGAGAGGCGAAGGTTACGCCGATGCACACGCAGACGGTCGGTTTTGCGCAGCTGCCCGAGACATTCGAGGCGCTGCGCACGGCCACCGGCCAGTGCAAGGTGCTGATCGACCCGACAAGAGCATAACCGCCCCCCCAATAAAAGCTGAAGGGGCAAAGCGATAATATGGAGAGGCGAATGCGGCACAGTTTGGGTTCACGGCAATGGTTCGTGCCGACGGCGTTGATTGGCCTGGTTTGCGTCGGGGTTCCCGTTCAGGGCAGCGCGGCCCCGGGCGGCGAAGTCATTCTGCCCAGGCCGTTGCAACCCTTCGCGGGCAAGATCGGTCCGACCGCCGCTGAGTCCGTTCCCGCCGCTGCCGAGACGGTGAAGGCCCCGGCGGGCGCGCCCAACGTGCTGCTGGTGCTGACCGACGACGTCGGCTTTGGCGCGGCGTCGACCTTCGGCGGGCCGATCCCGACACCCAATCTGGACAGGCTGGCGTCGGGCGGGCTCAAATATAATCGCTTCCACACCACCGCCATGTGTTCGCCCACGCGCGCGGCACTGCTGACCGGGCGGAATTCCCATGTGGTCGGCACGGGCGCGATCACCGATTTCGCCATGGGCTTCCCCGGCTATAACGGCGTGATCCCCAAAAGCGCGGCGACGGTGGCCGAAACGCTGCGCCTGAACGGCTACAACACGGCGATGTTCGGCAAGCATCATAATATCCAGCCAGGCGCGACCTCGCGCGCCGGGCCGTTCGACCAGTGGCCGACCGGGCTGGGCTTTGAATATTTCTACGGCTTCGTCGGCGGGCAGACCAACCAGTTCTCGCCGACCCTCTATCGTGGCACCACGCCGGTCCACGGCGCGAAGGACGAGCTGCTGGACAAGATGCTGGTCGACGATGCGCTAGACTGGATTCACAACCAGCAGGCAGCCGATGCGGACAAACCCTTCTTCATCTACCTTGCCCCCGGCTCGGCGCACGCTCCGCATCAGGCCCCCGCCGACTGGATCGCCAGGTTCAAGGGGATGTTCGACCAGGGCTGGGACCAGGTCAGGACCGAAACCCTGGCGCGGGAAAAACGGATGGGCGTCATTCCGGGCAACACAGGCCTGACGCCGCGCCCCGCCTATATTCCCGCCTGGGCGAGCCTGACGCCCGCGCGGCGACAGATCAGCGCGAGGATGATGGAAGTTTATGCGGGGATGCTCGCCTATCAGGACGCGCAGTTCGGCCGCCTCATCGATGAGTTGGAACGCATGGGCGAGTTCGGCAACACCCTCGTCATCTTCATCGAGGGCGACAATGGCGGCTCGGCTGAAGCGGGCGTCGACGGCGACGTGAACATGATCGGCACCTTCTTCAACGGCGCGAAGGAAAGCGAGCCGGAGCTGCTGGCGCGGCTGGACGAGTTGGGCGGGCCGCGCTCCAATGAAAATTATCCGGCGGGCTGGGCCTGGGCGATGGGGACGCCCTTCCAATGGACCAAGACCTATGCCTCGCATCTGGGCGGTGCCCGCAATGGTCTGGTCATCTCCTGGCCGGACCATATCAAGGAACGGGGGCTGCGCACGCAATTCCACCATGTCGTCGACATCGCGCCGACTATATTGGAGGCGGCGGGCTTGCCCCAGCCCGATGTCGTGAACGGCGCGCGGCAACGGCGGATGGACGGCGTGGCGATGGGCTACAGCTTTGCCGACGCCAGGGCGGCGGGGCAGCGGCACACGCAATATTTCGAGCTGATCGGCAATCGCGGCATCTATCATGACGGCTGGTGGGCCGGCACCACGCCGCAGAATATCGGCTATAACCGCAAGGGCACGCCGATCCCGGACTGGCCGTGGGAACTTTATAATCTGGACAAGGATTTCTCGCAGAGCCGCGATCTCGCCCGTGTCTATCCGCAGAAACTGGCCGAGATGAAGGCGCTGTTCGCGACGGAAGCCGAACGCAACAACGTCTTCCCGGTCGACGATCAGGTCAACAAGCGCGCGGCGGCTGTGATGGGCGCGGCTAAACCCAAGAGCCGCTATGTCTATTGGGGCAAGAATATAAGCATTCCCAGCGATTACGCGCCGCGTCTGTCGGGCAGCTTCACCCTGACCGCCGACATCCGGACTGCAAGCGGCGCGCAGGACGGTGTGCTGGCGGCGCTGGGCGGCCATTTCGGCGGCTGGAGCTTTTATCTGAAGGACGGGCGGCCGACCGTCACCATGGCCGGATCGACCCAGGCCGACCGCGTCTTCCGCGTCGCTGGGCGTGACCGCATTCCCGCGGGCACGGCGATCGTCCGCTATGATTTCGCGGCGGACAAGGGGCCGGGGAGCGGCGGGCAGATGCGCATCAGCGTCAACGACCGAGAAGTCGCATCGGGCCGGATCGAACGGGCGCTGGTGATGCCAGCCGAAGTGACGGACACTTTTGACGTCGGTCTGGACTCCGGGACGCTGGTGACGGGCGAATATGAAGGTCACGCCGCATTCAAGGGCGAAATCCACAGACTCGAAGTCGTCCCTAGGGGCTGATGGCAGCCTCCATTGAGTGGTCCTTAGCGCACGACTGTTCCCGGCGCGGGCGATAAGGGGTGCCATCGCGCTCAAGCGAAAACGGGGCGTCTGGAGGATGTAGCCTGCGCTTTTGGACGCTGGAAAAATACGCCTGCTCAAATGGTAACGAACAACTGAAGGCGTCGGTGCATGAGGCCGCCGTCGTACATCGCGAATAAATAGTCAGATTCCCTGGAGTGAAGACGTGCAAGACAATGCTTCGGTCAAGAATGTCGATATTGTTATCATCGGTGCAGGCTTTTCGGGGATGTATGCTGTCCATCGTCTGCGGAAGGATTATGATGTCCTGTGTTTCGAAGCCGGCGATGGTGTAGGAGGCACATGGTACTGGAACCGTTACCCCGGCGCACGGGTAGATATTCAAAGCGTCGAATATTCGTACAGTTTTGACGAGGCCTTGCAGCAGGAGTGGCGCTGGCCGGAATATTTTTCCGCTCAGCCCGATCTCGAGCGGTACGCCAACCATGTCGCGGATCGTTTTGGGTTGCGCGAGCATATCCGGCTTTCCACGATGGTGAAGAAGATGCGGTTCGACGTGGCGACGAACCGCTGGCATGTTCATTCTGACAACGGGGACGAGGTTATTTGTCGGTACGTGATCGCGGCGACCGGCAGCTTGACCGTCCCCAATACCCCCAACTGGTCGGGACGCGAGGCGTTCACCGGTGACATCTATCACACGACGCAATGGCCGCGAGAAGGACTGGATCTGTCGGGCAAGCGCGTCGGCCTGATCGGTACGGGTTCGACGGGCATTCAGGCCGCGCCCCTCATAGCGGAACAGGCCGAGCATCTATTTGTTTTCCAGCGCACGCCCGTCTTCAGCATGCCATCGGGTAACCGACCGCTGGATACGGAATATGAAAGGGAATGGAAGAGCGACTATGCCGAGCGGCGAAAGCAGATGCTGGGTTATTATGGCGCTTCCCTGGTAGAATATTCCGATGTTTCTGCGCACGACTGCACGCCGGAGCAGCAGGAGGCGATGATGGAGCAGGCATGGAATTCGAAGAAGGCGATGCAACTGCTCGTGGTGTTCAAGGATGTAATGACTGATGTGGCGGCGAACGAAGTCGTGTCCGAATTCGTTCGCAAGAAGATTCGAGAGACAGTGAAGTCTCCGCACACAGCTGAGTTACTTTGCCCTACGACCTATCCCATCGGTGGCAAGCGGCTCTGTGTCGATAATGGCTATTATGAGATGTACAACCGGGACAACGTCACGCTTGTGGACGTGAAATCGGATCCGATCATCGCATATACGTCATTGGGTCTGCGCACGGCCAAAGCGGAGTATGATCTCGATGTAATCGTTACCGCCACCGGCTTTGACGCAATTACCGGGGCCATGTTGCGGATCGATATTGAAGGCGTTGAAGGGTTAACGCTGGCGGAAAAATGGTCCGACGGGCCTACTACCTATCTTGGTGCCATGATTGCCGGTTTCCCCAATCTTTTCATGATCCATGGCCCGACCACTCCGGCAGCCCAGGCCCAGATGATCACGACGGGTGAATGGCAGGTCAACTGGGCTGCCTGCGTGATCGACGATATGGGGAGGGAGGGTTATGCGAGGATCGAGGCGACTCTTGAGGCCGAAAATCGATGGCATGACCATGTCGATAAGATATCCGAGGGCACTGTGCATAGACTCGCCGAATCTTGGTATAATGGCAAAAATATCGAAGGAAAGAAGGGCGGGTTCATGATCTATGTTGGTGGGTTCCCACAATATTCAGCCGCGTGTACGGATGCGATCGAGAATAATTATGAAGGCTTCGTGCGTTCGAGGTGATCAGGCCCGGGCTGGAGACGCTGGCAAGAATAGAAAGCATCGCCTTGCGCCAGCCTGAGCGCGTTAATCTTTATCCACGGTGAACGCCTGTACGGATTCAAGGGATTGCGAGCGTATCAGCAATAATTTGCGCCGCGTTGACTCTCGCTTTGTTGTGAGGCTGCATGGGGTTGGATTGGTTCGCGCCGTGATCAGATTGATCAGCTTCGGGGCTCAGAAGTTCGCAATGACGATGTGAGCGAAGGGTGTCAAATGTGGGCAGAGATGGACGGCACAATTTCACACTAAAATATTGATTTATTGGTCTGGGCGAAGGGATTCTAACCTACGGCCCCCACACCTCTAGTTTACTCCTTTTTCAAGGCCCCGCGAACCTTTGTCGACAGGGTAAGATGGATTGCTCTCCCTTACTACCTGCGGTGGTTGCTATGTGGTTGCTAGATATTGTCGGGGTTAGGGTGAAATCGCTCAATTCGTTGATTTCCTTGGTGAGCCGTGCTGGATTCGAACCAGCGACCTACTGATTAAAAGTCAGTTGCTCTACCGACTGAGCTAACGGCCCTCACCAAGGCGGTCTCCACTAGGGGGATGGGCGGCTGCGGTCAACCGGGGTTTTACGCTCCAGGCGCTTAAAATTTTGCAGCACGTGCCGACCGTTGCGGGGATCGCGCCAGCGTGGGGCAACATGGGCCAGCGGGGCCAGCACGAACAGCCGTTCGGCATAGAGGCGGTGCGGAATTATAAGGCCTGGCGAGCGCCAGGCTCCGCCGCTCCAGAGAATGATGTCGAGATCGAGCGTGCGGGCGCCCCAGCGCTGGCCGGCGCGGCGACCAAAGGAACGTTCAAGCGCCTTGAGGCGCCGGAGCAGCGCGTCGGGAGTGTCGCGGGTTTCGATAAGTGCGGCCCCATTGGCGAACTTGCGGGAGGAGGGGCCGATCGGAGCGGTTTCCATGATCGGTGAAAGGGCAAGGATCGTAATGCCCTGTCCGCGGAGTGCTGCGATTGCTGCGGCGAGGACGTGGCGGGGCTTGTGATAGCCTTTGAAGGCCCGGTTCGATCCCAGCGCGATGGCATAGCTTGTAAGGGTCACGTCCATGCGCTTATCGCGGAATGATGATTGAAGAAAACCCCCTGAACGCGGTCCAGCCTGCACCGGACTGCACATTATGCCCCCGCCTTGCTGCGTATCGGGAAGAGCAGCGCATTGCCCAACCCAAATGGTGGAACGCCCCCGTTCCAGCGTTTGGCGACCCGGAGGCATGGCTGACCATTGTTGGCCTTGCGCCCGGGTTGCACGGCGCGAACCGAACTGGCCGGGCCTTTACGGGCGATGAGGCGGGTAGATTGCTGTTCGCGACCTTGGCGAAATTCGGTTTTGTCGATGGCGAATATGGCGCGGACCCGATGGACGCTATCAGGCTTAACGGCGTTATGTTGTTGAATGCGGTAAAGTGCGTGCCGCCGCACAACAAGCCGATGCCCGAGGAGATCCGGACCTGCCGAACATTCCTGCGGGCCGAGCGAGAAGCTTTGCCAAAGGCGCGGGTTTTTCTCGCGCTGGGGCAGATCGCGCACCAGTCAACGGTCAAGATGCTGGGCGGCAAGCTGCCCAAGTTGCGGTTTGAACACGGCGCCGTGCATCGCCTTCCGCGCGGGGAATGGCTGATCGACAGCTATCACTGCTCGCGCCTCAATACGGGGACCGGGCGGCTTACGGCGGAGATGTTCGAAGCCGTGTTCGAGCAGGCTATGGCCCTTAGACCGTGCTGAGATAATCCAGATAGCTGCCGTCCGGCGGGCCATCGAGCGCGCCCATCACCGGCGCGAAGGTTTCCTTGGGAACGTGCTGGCCGGCGGCTTTGTGCGCGTCGACGCTTTCCCATTTTTCGATGAAGACGAAGCGGCGTTCATTGCCGATGTCGCGAAGCAGTTCGACGCCCTCATTTCCGGGAATGCCACGGACGACATCGGCCAGTTGGCGCAGCGCGGTTTCCAGAATCGCATCCTGCCCTTCGGCGGCGTGCATGATATAATGGCGGGCAACGGTCATTCGGTGATCCTCCCTGCAGGTTCTTCGATGATTTGCCTGCAGGATGGATCAACCGATTTAGAAAAGCACGAAAAAATCCGGGCTCAGATGTCCTGTGCCAGCCTGTGATAGAGTTCGGGGCGGCGATCACGGAAAAAGCCCATGCCCGCGCGGTGCTTGCGCGCGCGCTCCAGATCGATGCGTGCGACCAGAACGCCGGTTTCGTCGGGACCGAAATTGCCTTCGAAATCGCCCCATTCATTGGTGATGAAGCTGTGGCCGTAGAATTTCTGGCCGTTTTCATCGCCGATCCGGTTGGAGGCGATGACGGGGACGACGTTCGATACGCTGTGGCCGATCATCGCGCGCTGCCACATCCGGCTGGTGTCGAGATCGGCGTCATAGGGCTCGGAGCCGATGGCGGTGGGATAGAAGAGTACCTCTGCGCCCATCAGCATCATCGCCCGCGCGCATTCGGGATACCATTGGTCCCAGCAGATGCCGACGCCAATGGTGCCGTAGCGGGTTTTCCACACCTTGAACCCGGTGTTGCCCGGGCGGAAATAATATTTTTCTTCATAGCCCGGGCCATCGGGAATGTGGCTTTTGCGGTAGACGCCCATGATCGCGCCTTCGTCGTCGATCATGGCGAGGCTGTTATAATGGTGCGGGCCATCGGCTTCGAAGAAGCTGGTGGGGATATAGATCTTCAGTTCGGCGGCGAGCTTTTGCATCGCCAGCACGGCCGGGTGCTCCTCGGTCGGCCGGGCGCGCGAAAACAGGGCCTCGTCCTCGACCTGGCAGAAATAATGCCCTTCGAACAATTCGGGCGGCAGGATGATATTGGCACCCTTGGCGGCCGCTTCGCGCACCAATGCGGAGACGGCGGCGATGTTGGTGTCGATATCATCGGTCAGCGGCAATTGAAGCGCGGCAACTTTCATCTCGGTCATGCGGGCACCTGCTGGCTGATGCAGTGGAAGCTTCCACCACCGGTCAAGATATGATCGGCACGCTGGCCGACAACCTTTCTGCCCGGGAACAGCTCTGCAAAGGCCGCGATAGCGGCATCGTCATTGGGGGCGCCGTAAACCGGCACGACGACGGCGGCGTTGCCGATATAGAAGTTCATATAGCTTGCCGGGATCACCTCGCCACCGCGTTCGAGGCGACCGGGGGAGGGGATGCCCACCACCTGCACGCCAAAGGCTTCGGCGCGTGTGCGCGCATCGGCGTAAATGGCGATGTTCGGATCGTCGTCACCTGCTGGAACGGGGAGTGCGAGCAGGTTTTCGCCGACGAAGCGGGCAAGGTTATCCACATGGCCGTCGGTGTGATCGTTCACGAGCCCGTCGCCCAGCCAGAGCACCCGGTCCAGCCCCAGTTCGGCTGCCAGTCGCGCTTCGATATCGGCGCGGCTGAGATCGGCGTTGCGATTGGGGTTGAGCAGGCATTGCTCGGTGGTCACGACAAGGCCCGTGCCGTCGGTGTCGATGGCGCCGCCTTCGAACACCCAATCGCAGCGCAGCGGGGGCATGCCGATGCTGTTCGCCAGCAGCCCGCCGATTTCATTATCGCCCGGAAGCTCGAACTTGCCGCCCCAGCAGTTGAAGCCGAAATCACGGGCCTGGCGCGCGGCGCCCTGGCCGATGATGATGGGGCCGGTGTCGCGCAACCAGATGTCGCCGAAGGGCTTTTGCTCAACCACGACACCGTCTTCGACAAGCGCGCGTGCGGCCTCGGCCGATGGGGCATCCGCCGCCACGAGGTGAACGGTTTCGCCTGCACCACCGGCATGCACCGCATTTGCGAAGGCAGCCACTTCGCGGCGGGCGGCGTCGATCACGCCCGGCCATTCTTCTTCATGGCTTGGAAAGCCGATCCAAACACGGTCATGCGGCGCCCATTCGGGCGGCTGGCGAAGCGTCATGAATTTCATCCCAATAGATGTGCAGGCGGCTGGCGTTCAGCCGAAAATGTTGAGCGCCTCATGGCATTCCGTGGCCGCGGTCGCAAGCGCATGGGTGCTGGGACACAGGCGACATGAGAATGAAGGGAGTGTCGCGGCGAGACGCACAAAAAAAGGGCGGCCAATGGCCGCCCTTTCTCTGTTCTGTGAAGAACCGATCAGCGCGAATAGAATTCGACGACGAGGTTCGGTTCCATCTTCACCGGATAGGGCACTTCGTCGAGCGTCGGGACGCGCGTGAAGGTGACCTTTGCGGCGCCGTCGACAGCGACGTAGTCAGGGATGTCGCGTTCTGCGAGGCTCTGTGCTTCGAGAACGAGCGCCATTTCCTGCGCCTTCTTGCCGAGGGTGATTTCGTCGCCGGGCTTAACCTGACGCGAAGCGATGTTGCAGCGAACGCCGTTCACAAAGATGTGGCCGTGCGAAACGAGCTGGCGAGCCGAGAAGATCGTCGGCGCGAACTTTGCGCGGTAGACGATCGCGTCAAGGCGGCGTTCGAGCAGGCCGATCAGGTTCTGACCGGTGTCGCCCTTCATGCGGGCTGCTTCGAAATAGGCCTTCTTGAACTGCTTTTCGGTGACTTCACCGTAGTAGCCCTTGAGCTTCTGCTTGGCGCGGAGCTGAATGCCGAAGTCCGACATCTTGCCCTTGCGGCGCTGACCGTGCTGGCCGGGGCCGTATTCGCGCTTGTTGACCGGGCTCTTCGGGCGACCCCAGATGTTTTCGCCCATGCGGCGGTCGAGCTTGTACTTGGCGCTGTTGCGCTTCGACATGATCTGTCCTTCAATTGCGTGTTTCAAATGTCCCCGGAACCGCGCTACCCAAAGGGTAGGGCCACCGCTTCACCGGGGTGCGGGGCCAATTGCGAACCGCGCCTATGGCCGATCCCCCTCGGGACGTCAAGATAGGCAGGGGAAGATGGACAGGGGCGTGTCCCGCGTTAAGAGACGCGCATGACCGAGACTCGCAAAGCAGCCGAAGAATGCACCACGATGGCGGAGGTCCGCGCCGGCGTTGATTCGATTGACCGGGACCTGTCCGAGTTGCTGGCCGAACGTTTCCGCTTCATGCAGGCGGCCGCGCGCATCAAGCCCGAGCGCGGCATGGTGCGTGACGAGCCGCGCAAGGCGCAGGTGATCGCCAATGTCCGCGCGCACGCGGCCGAACTCGGCTATCCGCCCGAAATTGCAGGCATGTTGTGGGAAGAACTGGTGGAAGCGTCCATCGCTTATGAGATGGACCGGTTTGATGAACGGAGCTGACCGGAGAAACGGGCGCGTGGACCGGGCGGACGATGATTCGGAGAATCTGCATGTCCTCCACGACGCGATCCGCAAATGCTATGCCGATTGGGGCTGGTGCATCCCCAAGGGGCTGGTGCAGGAAGCCTAGCGCGCGCGCGGATTGGCGAGGCTGGAGAGCACCCCGCGCAGCGTGCGCACTTCGTTGCTGTTCCAGCCGGGCTTGGTGAGCAGCGTGCGCAGCGTCCGCTTGGTGGCGGGAATGCGATCGGGCGGGAAGAAATAGCCTGCACCATCGAGCATGGTTTCGAGCTGGCCGATCATGCCCTCAAGTTCGTCCTGCGGGGCAGGGGGATCCAGTTCGACGCTGGGCGGGCTGGCGAGCGCTTCGCCCTTCGACCATTCATAGGCGCACAGGATGACCGCCTGGGCAAGGTTGAGCGAGCCGAATTCGGGATTGATCGGAACGGTGATGATCGTGCGTGCAAGCGCGACATCGTCGGTCTCGAGCCCCGAGCGTTCGGGGCCGAACAGGATCGCCGACTTGCCCGTGGTGGCGCGGATCTCGCGCGCGGCGACCTCGGGCGTCACCACCGGCTTGGTTACCCCGCGCTTGCGCACGGTGGTAGCGTAGACATTCTGGCAATCGGCCACGGCGTCGGCGACGCTTTCATAGACCTTGGCGCCTTCGAGCACGATATCCGCGCCCGAGGCGGCGGGGCCAGCGGCGGGATTGGGCCAGCCATCGCGCGGCGACACGAGACGCATTTCGGCGAGCCCGAAATTGAGCATGGCGCGTGCGGCCTTGCCGATATTTTCGCCCAGCTGGGGGCGCACGAGCACGATTGCGGGCACGGGGGCCGCCGATATAGTCTCGGTCATCGTCACTTGCTGCCTATGTCTTTCACGCTGCCGGCAAAATCTTCGAAATCCTTGGCCTCGGTAAAATCCTTATAAACCGAGGCGAAGCGGATATAGGCGACGCTGTCCAACGCCTTCAGCCCATCCATCACCATGCCGCCGAGCGTGGCCGCGCTGACCTCGCTCTCGCCGCTGGTTTCGATCTGCCGCTGGATCGCGGAGACGAGCCGTTCGAGCCGCGACGGATCGATCGCCCGCTTGCGGCAGGCGATCATGAGCGACCGCTGGAGCTTGTCGCGGTCGAACGCTTCGCGGCGTCCCTCGCTCTTCACCACCGTCAGTTCGCGCAACTGAATGCGCTCGAAGGTGGTGAAGCGCGCGCCGCAGCCCTCGCACTGACGGCGCCGACGAATTGCGGCGCCGTCCTCGGTCGGGCGGCTGTCCTTCACCTGACTGTCATCATGACTGCAGAAGGGACACTTCAACGATTACGCCCCCGGATAGATCGGGAAGCGATCGCACAGCGTGCGGACGCGGGCCTTGACGTCGGCTTCGACCGCCGGATCGCCATGCTCGCCCTTGGCCTTCAGACCGTCGAGCACATCGGCGATCATGTTGCCGATTTCGCGGAATTCGGCGGTGCCGAAGCCGCGCGTGGTGCCGGCGGGCGAACCGACGCGGATGCCGCTGGTCTTCGTCGGCGGCAGCGGATCGAACGGAATGCCGTTCTTGTTGCAGGTGATGGCCGAACGCTCGAGCGCTTCGTCGGCATCCTTGCCGGTGACGCCGAGCGGACGCAGATCGACGAGCGCGAGGTGCGTGTCGGTGCCACCCGAAACGAGGTCTGCACCGCGTTCCTTGAGCGTCGCGGCCAGAACCTTGGCGTTTTCGACGACAGCTGCGGCGTAGTTCTTGAAGTCGGGCTGCAGCGCTTCACCGAAGGCAACCGCCTTGGCCGCGATGACGTGCATCAGCGGGCCGCCCTGGAGGCCGGGGAAGACCGCCGAATTGATCTTCTTCGAGATCGCTTCGTCGTTCGTCATGATCATGCCGCCGCGCGGGCCACGCAGCGTCTTGTGCGTCGTGGTGGTGACGACATGCGCATGTTCGAACGGGCTGGGGTGGACGCCGCCCGCGACGAGGCCGGCGAAATGCGCCATATCGACCATGAACAGCGCGCCGACTTCATCGGCAATCGCGCGGAAGCGCGCGAAATCGATGTGGCGCGGATAGGCCGAACCACCAGCGATGATAAGCGCGGGCTTGTTTTCCTTGGCCAGCTTTTCGACCTGATCGAAATCGATCAGGTGATCGTCGGCGCGCACGCCGTATTGCACGGCATTGTACCACTTGCCCGACAGCGCCGGACGCGCGCCGTGGGTGAGGTGGCCGCCAGCGTCGAGCGAGAGGCCCATGATCGTGTCGCCGGGCTTGGTGAGCGCGAGCATGACCGCGCCGTTCGCCTGCGCGCCCGAGTGCGGCTGGACGTTGGCGAAGCCGCAGTTGAACAGCTTTTTCGCGCGTTCGATGGCGAGCGTTTCGACTTCATCCGACGGCGCGCAGCCCTGATAATAGCGCTTGCCCGGATAGCCTTCGGCATATTTGTTGGTGAACACCGAGCCCTGCGCTTCGAGAACGGCGCGCGAGACGATGTTTTCCGAGGCGATCAGTTCGATCTGGTGCTGTTCACGCTCCAGTTCGTGCCGGACGCCGGCGAACACCGCGGGATCGGATTCAGCGAGGGTGCGGGTGAAATAGCCTGCGGGCTGTACGTCGCTCAAAGGGGCGGGATTGGTGCTCATGCGGGCTCCTTCACGAGGGTGGGATTGGAAAGCTTGTCAACGCGGCCGCCATGACGACCGCCTTCGAAATTGGTGGCGAGGAATGCGGCGAGGCAGTCCTTGGCAGTATCGGGGCCGATCAGCCGCGCGCCCATCGCGATCACGTTCGCGTTGTTGTGCTCCCGCGCGAGGCGGGCGGACAGATTGTCCGACACCAATGCGCAGCGGCAGGCGGGGTTGCGGTTGACGGCGATCGAGATGCCGATCCCCGAGCCGCACAGCGCGACGCCGAAATCGGCCTTGCCAGCGGCGATGTGATCGGCCAGCTTGTAACCATAATCGGGATAGTCGACGCGATCGGCGGTTTCAGGGCCGAGGTCCGCAACCTCATGCCCCTGCGCGCGAGCCCATTCCACAAGGAGGGTCTTCAGCTCGACAGCGGCATGATCGGATGCGAGGGCGATACGCATGGCTGCGCTCCTGCAAAGAAATCTGATGAGTCGGACGCGGGCTCTCTAGGCCAGCCGGGCCGGAAACACCACCCGCTAAGAATGCCGCATAGCGAAGCATATGGACAGGGGCGCCGTGCTTTGGTCTGTTCGCGCGGCAATCAAATACCCTGATGCAAGGAGAGCCGTTATGCGCCGTCATGGATATGCACTGCTGGCCGCTTCGTTGCTGCTCGCGGCGTGCCAGCAAAAGACCGAACAGCCGGGGGCAGCGGCCGATAGCGGCAATGCCGCGGCGGAGGCGATGCCGCACAATATGGCGAACATGGCGGGCCATGACATGTCGGGCGATGCGGCGGAGGGAAGTTTCCCAACCGATGACTGGGTTGGCAAATGGGTGGGCGTCGAAGGGCTGGCGCTGGATATCGCGAAGGGCGACAAGCCGGGCCATTATGTCCTGAAGATCAGCCTGCTCGACGGTACCAGCGTGTATAATGGCATGGCGTCTGGCGAGACGATCACTTTCATGCGCGGTGGGCATGAAGAACGCGTGCGGCGGGCCAAGGGCGCCGAAACGGGGCTGAAATATCTTGCTGACAAGGCGGATTGCCTGATGATTGTGGCGGGCGAGGGCTTTTGCCGCGACTGAGGACCGCAAATGGCGGTTGCAGACCGATAGGGTTTTCTGGTCCAGAAGACGCTGAAGATTCATAAGCGGCATGCCGGCCGATCGCCGGCATTTGCCTTCGGTTGGTAGAGGGGATTGAAATTCAATGACTTCCTATGACGTCCTGATCGTCGGTGCCGGCCATGCCGGGGCGCAGGCAGCGGTTGTTCTGCGCCAGCAGGGTTATGAAGGCACGGTGGCGATCGTCGGCGACGAACCCGAAATCCCCTATGAGCGGCCGCCGCTGTCCAAGGATTATCTGGCGGGCGAGAAAGCGTTCGAACGCATCCTCATCCGCCCCGCAACCTTTTGGGGCGAGCGCAAGGTCGAGATGCTGACCGGGCGCCGCGTGACGCAGGTCGACCCCGCCGCCAAGACCGTGACGATCGCCGGGGGCGAGCAGATCGGTTATGGCACGCTGATCTGGGCCGCCGGTGGTTCGCCGCGCATGCTGCCGTGCGAGGGCGCCGATCTGAAGGGCATCCATGTCGTGCGCACCCGCGCCGATGCCGATGCGATGAAGGACGCGCTTGACCATGTGACCGATGTCGTCGTGGTTGGCGGCGGCTATATCGGGCTGGAAGCGGCGGCGGTGCTCAGCAAGTTCGGCAAGAAGGTGACCGTTCTGGAAGCGTTGCCGCGCGTTCTGGCGCGCGTGGCGGGCGAGCCGCTGTCGCGTTTCTATGAAGAAGAGCACCGCGCGCACGGCGTGGACGTGCGGCTGGACGCCAAGATGGCGGGCTTTGTCGGCGAAGCCGGCGCGCTCACTGGCGTGCGCATGGCAGACGGCGAGATCATCCCCGCGCAGATGGCGATCGTGGGCATCGGCATCATCCCGGCGGTGGCCCCGCTGCTGGAAGCCGGCGCCACTGGCGGCAACGGCGTTGACGTCGACCAGTTCTGCCAGACCAGCCTGCCCGACATCTATGCGATCGGCGACTGCGCGGCGCATGCCAACGACTTCTGCGACGGTGAGCATATCCGCCTGGAATCGGTGCAGAACGCCAATGACCAGGCCTCGTGCGTGGCGAAGGGCATCATGGGCGATCGCCAGCCCTATCACGCGGTGCCGTGGTTCTGGTCGAACCAATATGATCTGAAGCTGCAGACCGTGGGGCTTTCGACCGGGCATGACGATATCGTCGTGCGGGGCGAGCCGGCGAGCCGCAATTTCTCGGTCGTCTATCTGAAGCAGGGCCGGGTGATCGCGCTCGACTGCGTCAACGCGACCAAGGATTATGTGCAGGGCCGCAAGCTGGTGATCGACCGGATTTCGCCCGACCGCGACAAGCTGGCCGATGCGGGCGTTCCGCTGAAGGAACTTGTTGCCTGATATAGCCAAATGACGGGCCGGTGGCTTCGCTGCGAAGCGCCGGCCCGGTCCATGTTTCAGCGGGCCGTTTCGCCGAGCAGGTCGATCACGGCCTGATGGCCCTGAACCGCCGCCACCGCGCGGGCGGTGCGCCCTTCGAAATCGACAAGACCGGCATCGGCACCGGCGGCGAGCAGCATCCTGACCTGTTCGGCGCGCCCCAGCATCGCCGCCATCATCAGCGCGGTCTGCCCCGCCTTGTTGCGCGCGTTCACATCGCATCCGGCCTTGAGCAGCCGGGCAGCAACCGCATCCGCGCCCTTGAACGCCGCGCCCATCAGCGCGGTATTGCCCTGTCCGCGATCGGGGCGGCAGGCATCGGCGCCCGCCGCGATCAGCGTGTCGAGGGCTGCGACCTGATCGTTATAGGCGGCAAGGATCGCGGGGGTGAAGCCGCGCGCGTTCATCGCATTGGCATCGGCGCCGCCACGGATGAGCAGCGGAATAAGGTCCACGCGCCCTTCGCGCGCGGCGTCGAACAGCAGTTCCTGCCGCCGTTCGGGGGTGGGAAGCGCAACCGGCTGGACTTCGGCTGCGGGAGAAGAGGCAGCGGCCAGCGCGGCCATGATGAAACCAAGCATGGAGGGCGTCCTTCGCGAAAGAGGATGGGGTGGCCCCGGATGCCGCGATCCAGGCGGTAGGCGCGAGGGCCCGGCAGCCGGAGCCTTTGCGCGGGAGGGCATGGTGCCTCCCGCGCAATCTGGGGTTAGTTCGAATATTCCTGCGGGTTCGCAGCCTTATATTCGGCGACGGCCTTCATCACATCGGCCATCGGGACGCTCACGCCCTTGGCGACGCGCGTGCCGTAATCGGCATCCGCCTGATAGAAATAGCTGACCATGATCGTGCGCGTGCGGGCCGATTTCACCTGCGAGAGATCGCCGGTGAGGTTCTTGATCAGGTGCGCCTTGTCGTCGGCGGAAAGCCCGCGATAGAAAATGCCGGCCTGTTCGAAGCTGTTGGTCTTTGAAATCGGCTTGGCATCGACCGTGGCGTTCACGTCATAGGGCGACTGGCGATACTGGTTCGCGGTGGCCTTGGGTGCGGTGGCGGCGGGGAAATAATTCACCTCCGCATTGCGGCCCGCGCTGCTCAGCGATCCGTCCTGGTTGTTGTTTACGACCGCGACGCGGGGCTTGTTCACCGGCAGCAGCTGCGCATTGGCGCCGAGGCGATAACGCTGCGTATCCGCATAGGAGAAGAGGCGGCCCTGGAGCATGCGATCGGGCGAGGCCTCGATCCCCGGCACCATGTTCGACGGCGCCAGCGCGACCTGTTCGGTATATTCGAAGAAGTTGGGCGGGATCTTGTCGAGCGTCATTTCGCCGATCTTGGTCCAGGGCTTGCCCAGCCATTCCTTGGTATCGTCGAACGGGTTGTAGTTCAGATCCGTGAACTCTTCGGGCTTCATCGTCTGGACCATCAGATCCCATTTCGGGAAATTGCCCTTGGCGATCTCGCCGTAGAGATCGTCGGTCAGATAGTTGAAGGGCGCCTTGGCGGCTTCGTCGCCGCTGAGGTTTTTCACGCCCTGTTTGCTGATCCAGCGGAACTTGGCGAAGATCGTCTGGCCTTCGGCGTTGACGAGCTTGAACGCGTGGACGCCGTTGCCGTCCATCGTGCGGTACGAGGCCGGGGTGCCGAGGTTCGACCAGACATGGGTGATCATGTTGGTGGCTTCGGGCGTTGCCGAGAAGAAGTCGAAGACCCGGTTGGGATCCTGCTTGTTCGTGATCGGCGAGGGTTTGAGCGCATGGATCATGTCGGGGAACTGGATCGCATCGCGGATGAAGAAGATGGGCAGGTTGTTGCCGACCAGATCCCAATTGCCTTCATCGGTATAGAATTTCGTCGCGAAGCCGTGCGGATCGCGCATGCCTTCGGGGCTGTGCAGGCCGTGGATCACGGTCGAGAAACGGACGAAGACCGGGGTTTCCTTGCCCGGCGCGAAGAGCGAGGCGCGGGTGAGGCCGCTAATGTCTGCGGTGGCCTTGAAGCTGCCCTGCGCACCGGTGCCGCGCGCATGGACGACGCGTTCGGGAATGCGTTCGCGGTCGAAGCGCGCGAGCTTTTCGATGAGGTGCGAATCCTCCAGCAGGACCGGGCCGTGATCGCCGGCGGTTTTGGAGTTGCGGTTTTCACCGATGGGCGCGCCATTGTCGCGCGTGAATTGCGGGTCGGCAGCGATGGCGCCGGTCGAAACGCTGGCGGCCAGTGCCGCGATGATGAAACGGGACATTCGGTCTCCCCTGATAAAAAAGCCGAGGCGCATCAGCGCCCTAGGGAGGGCCTAAGAAATGGGGGCGCGAAAAAGAAACGAATTGACGGGCTGACAGATATCGAGCCGATCGATCAATTCATTTTGTTTCTGAAATATTTCCGATGAGTGCTGCGGGCGGGCGCCCAAACGCACTATGGCGGCCCCTGTGCCAGGGACCGCCATAGTGGAAGCGTATCGAAGGGATGCGATCAGGCGGCCTTGCGCAGCTCCAGCCGTTCCCAGATTTCGACCAGCGCATCGGTCAACTCGCGCATCATGGCCGCGTCATGCGAGGGGCCGGGGGTGAAGCGCAGGCGTTCGGTGCCGCGCGGTACGGTGGGATAATTGATCGGCTGCACATAGACGCCGTATTCGGCGAGCAGGATATCGGTGATCCGCTTTGCCTTGACCGGATCGCCCACCATCAGCGGCACGATATGCGTGGTCGACGGCATGACCGGGAGACCGGCCTCGGCGAACATGTCCTTGAGCATCTGCGCCGATGCCTGCTGGGCATCCCGCTCGACGCTTGACTGTTTGAGGTGGCGGACCGAGGCGAGCACGCCTGCGACCAGCACCGGCGACAGCGAGGTGGTGAAGATGAAACCCGGCGCATAGGAGCGGATGACGTCGATGATCGTCTTGTCGGCCGCGATATAGCCGCCCATCACGCCAAAGGCCTTGCCCAGCGTGCCTTCGATGATCGTCAGGCGATGGGCGACATTGTCGCGTTCCGAAATGCCGCCGCCGCGCGCGCCGTACATGCCGACGGCATGAACCTCGTCGAGATAGGTGATCGCGTTATATTTGTCGGCAAGGTCGCAGATCTCGGCGATGGGCGCGACGTCTGCATCCATCGAATAGACGCTTTCGAAGGCGATGAGCTTGGGCGCCTCGGGATCGGCGGCGGCCAGCAGTTCTTCGAGATGCGCGAGATCATTGTGGCGGAAGATCTGCTTTTCACAGCCCGAATTGCGGATGCCCGCGATCATCGAGGCGTGGTTGAGTTCGTCCGAAAAGATGATGCAGCCGGGCAGGATCTTGCCGAGCGTGGCGAGCGTCGCCTCGTTCGAGACATAGCCCGAGGTGAAGATCAGCGCGCCTTGTTTGCCGTGCAGATCGGCAAGTTCGGATTCGAGATCGATATGATAGTGCGTATTGCCGCCGATATTGCGGGTGCCGCCCGAGCCGGCGCCGACATCGTGCAGCGCCTCTTCCATCGCGGCGATGACCTTGGGGTGCTGGCCCATCGAGAGATAGTCGTTCGAGCACCAGACGGTGATCGGCTTGGGCCCGTTATGCCCCGCAAAGCACCGCGCATTGGGGAACATGCCCTTGTTGCGCAGGATGTCGATAAAAACCCGGTAACGCCCCTCGGCATGGAGCCGATCGATCGCCTGGGAAAATACGCGCTGATAATCCAATGTTCTGCCCTTCAGACCCGTTCGTGTCTGCCTCTGGCTGTCGTCCGGCCGGCTTTACCCTTCCATGGCGGGTATTTCCAGCGCGAACGCTTCGCAAATTGTGCGATAATCGCGATTACAGCGAAAGAGCAGAACGATCAGGGCGTGACGATACGGGATAATCCGTAGGCTGCAAGGGCCGGGGCCAGCGCATCGGCGCCGGGGAGCGGGGCGGTGAAGACTGCGAGCCCGTCACCGGGGACATCGGGCCAGGACTGGCCCTGCGTCAGATAGGCGGTGCGCCGGGCGATCCCGGCGCTGCCGTCAACGAAATCAATGGGGTGCGGGGCAGCGGCGCGCAGTTCGGCCTCGACCAGCGGGAAATGCGTGCAGGCAAGAACGACGGTATCGAGCCGATCGCCGCCGGGCTGATCGGTAAGCCCCGCCATGGCACGCGCGAAAATCCGAGGATCGGGCGCTTCGCCGCGCAGCCGCGCCTCGGCGGCCTGGACGAGATCGGCCGAGCCGTGGCGCAGCACGGTGCAATCGGACGCGAATTCGGCCGAGAGTCGATCGACATAGGGCTGGCGGACGGTGGCGTCGGTGCCGAGTACGCCGATGACGCGCGATTTCGAGCTTTGCGCCGCCGGCTTGATGGCCGGCACCGTGCCCACGATCGGCAGCTCGAGCGCATGGCGGACATGGGCGAGCGCGATGGTGGAGGCGGTGTTGCACGCGATGACGATGATGCGCGGATCATAGCGTTCGGCCAGCCGGCCAAGGAGCGCGGGCACGCGCGCCGCAATCTCGGCCTCGGTCTTGATGCCGTAGGGAAAGCCCGCATTGTCCGCGACATAGACGAAGGGGGCCTGCGGCAGCAGAAGCCGGGTCGGCGCGAGCACCGAAAGCCCCCCAACACCGGAGTCGAAGAATAGGATCGGGCGGCTGTCGGTCATGCCCGTCACATAAGGGGGCTTGGAAGGCCGCGCAATCGAGGAGCGCAGGCGCCGGTCCGCGCCCATGACGGTGCGCGCGTGATTATGTTGCGGGACCGCCATAATCCTCTATGTTTTGCGGCCTACTGCCAAATAATGGAGGTTTCGTGGCACCCTGGATCGCGCCGGCAACGGCGCTGCTGACCGGCTATCTTCTTGGATCCATTCCCTTCGGGCTGGTGCTGACGCGCCTGACTGGAGCGGGCGACCTGCGCAAGATAGGGTCGGGCAATATCGGGGCCACCAATGTGCTGCGCACCGGCCGCAAGGGGCTGGCCGCGGCGACGCTGATCCTTGACGCGGTAAAGGGCGCGGTGGCCGTGCTGATCGGTGCTGCGCTGTTCGACGGCGGCGGCCCGCTGGCGGCGGTTGGCGCTTTTTTCGGGCACCTTTACCCGGCATGGCTGGGTTTTCGCGGCGGCAAGGGCGTGGCGACATTGTTCGGCATCGCGGTGGCCTGTAACTGGATTTGCGGGCTGGTGTTCGCCGTGGCGTGGATCGGGACGATCGCGGTGACGCGCATTTCGTCGCTGGGCGGGATGACGGCGGCGATCGTGCTCCCCGTGGCGGCGGCTGCGATCGGGCGGTTCGACCTGGTGATCCTGTTCCTTATCTTCACGCTGATGGTGCTGTGGAAGCACCGCGAGAATATCGGCCGGCTGCTGGCCGGGACCGAACCGCGCATCGGCGCGGGCAAGGCTGCGGGCAAGGACACGCCAACGCATGGCTGATGGCCCGGCCCGGGTTTCGGCTGATGACGGCCTGGCCCGGCTGCGCCTGATCCGATCCGCCAATATCGGCCCCATCACCTATCGCCAGCTGCTCGCGCGGTTCGGCACCGCGCAGGCCGCGATCGAGGAACTGCCCCGACTGGCGGCGCGGGGCGGCGGCCGTGCGCCGCGGCTGGCCGAGATAGCCGCGATCGAGGCCGAGGTGGATGCGGTGCGCACGCTGGGTGCGCGCTATCTGTTCTGCGGGACGGGGCTCTATCCGCGTTTGCTCAATGAACTGGAGGATGCGCCGCCCGCGATCATCGTGCGCGGCAATCTGGCGCTGCTGGAGCGGCCGGCGGTGGCGATCGTCGGCGCGCGCAATGCCTCGGCGGCGGCGTGCAAGTTCGCCCGCGAGCTGGCGCAGGCGCTGGGTGAGGCGGGGATGCTGGTCGTTTCGGGGCTGGCGCGCGGCATCGATACCGCGGCGCATAACGGATCGCTCAAGACCGGGACGGTGGGGGTGATCGCGAGCGGGATCGACATCGCCTTTCCGCCCGAAAATGCCGGATTGCAGGACGCGATTGCGGGCGAGGGCGTACTGATCGCCGAACAGCCGCCGGGGCGCGAGCCGCTGGCGCGCCATTTTCCACGGCGCAACCGGATCATCGCGGGAATGACGGCGGGGACCGTCGTCGTCGAGGCCGCGCCGCGATCGGGATCGCTGATCACCGCGCGGCTGGCCAATGAGGCGGGGCGCGAGGTGATGGCGGTGCCGGGCTTTCCGCTCGATCCGCGTGCGCAAGGCTGCAACGGGCTGATCCGCGAGGGCGCGACGCTGATCCAGTCCGCCGCCGATGTGATCGAGGCGATCGGGCCGATGGGGCAGGGCCTTGCGCGGTTGGCGCCGACCACCGCGCCGGTGCTGCGCGAACCGGCACCCGTACCCGTACCCGTGGAGGCCGATGACGAGGCCCGGCGCGTGGTGACCGGATTGCTTGGCACGGTGGGCGTGGCGGTGGATGAGATCATTCGCCAGTCGGGCGTGCCGGCGGCGATCGTGCAGACGATATTGCTTGAGCTGGAGCTTGCGGGACGGCTTGAACGACATGCCGGTGGCAAGGTAAGCCGAACGGGCTAGAAGAAAGGCCCTTGACGGCAGGGGCCCGCAGTCATCAGCTTCACGCGTATACGTGTAACAGGACCAGAACGAGTTTCCATGCAGCTTGTCATCGTCGAATCGCCCGCCAAGGCGAAGACCATCGAAAAATATCTTGGTAGCGATTTTCGCGTTCTCGCGTCTTACGGCCATATCCGCGACCTGCCGCCCAAGGACGGGTCGGTGGACCCCGACCAGGGCTTTGCCATGGAGTGGGAAAATTATGCCGACAAGGGCAAGCAACTGAAAGCCATCGCCGATGAGGCGAAGAAGGCCGACCGACTGATCCTCGCGACTGACCCTGATCGCGAAGGTGAGGCGATTTCGTGGCACGTGCAGGAGGTGCTGCGCGCCAAGAAGGTGCTGCCCAAGGATGTGGAGCGCGTGACCTTCAACGCGATCACCAAGGCGGCGGTTACCGATGCGATGAAGGCGCCGCGCGCGCTGGACGAGGATCTGATCGATGCGTACCGCGCGCGCCGCGCGCTCGACTATCTTGTCGGCTTCACGCTGTCCCCCGTGCTGTGGCGCAAGCTGCCCGGCGCGAAATCGGCCGGGCGAGTCCAGTCGGTGGCGCTGCGCCTTGTCGTTGACCGCGAGCGCGAGATCGAGGCGTTCAAGCCGCAGGAATATTGGTCGGTCTATGCCGATATGGAGCAGGACGGGCAGGGGTTCCTGGCGCGCCTCGTCAAGCTGAACGGCGAGAAGGTCGAGAAGCTGTCGCTGGGCAATCAGGGCGATGCCGAAAAGGCCAAGGCCGCGGTCGAGGCCGGGCGCTTCAGCGTCGCTTCGGTCGAGACCAAGCCGCTCAGCCGCAATCCGCCCGCGCCGTTCACGACCTCTACCCTGCAGCAGGAAGCCGCGCGCAAGCTCGGTTTTTCGGCGAGCCATACGATGCGGGTGGCCCAGAACCTCTATGAGGACGGGGCGATCACCTATATGCGTACCGACGGCGTGCAGATGGACGGCAGCGCCATTTCCGCCGCGCGCAAGGCCATCGCCGACCGTTATGACGGCGGCTATGTACCCGACAAGCCGCGCCAGTATCAGACCAAGGCGAAGAACGCGCAGGAAGCGCACGAAGCGATCCGCCCGACCGATTTTTCGAAGGACCGGGTGGGAAGCGGCGATCATGCGCGGTTGTATGACCTGATCTGGAAGCGCGCGCTGGCGAGCCAGATGGCATCCGCCCGGCTGGAGCGCACCGTCGTCGAGCTGACCGATGGCACCGGCCAGACCGCGCTGCGCGCGACGGGGCAGGTGGTGCTCTTCCCCGGTTTCCTCGCGCTCTATGAGGAAGGCCGCGACGACCAGGAAGACGAGGACAGCCGCCGCCTGCCGCGCATGAACGAGGGCGATGCGCCGGCCAAGAAGGCAGTTCATGCCGAGCAGCATTTCACCCAGCCGCCGCCGCGCTTTTCGGAAGCGAGCCTAGTCAAGCGGATGGAGGAACTGGGGATCGGTCGTCCGTCGACCTATGCCTCGATCCTGCAGACGCTGAAGGACCGCGCCTATGTGCGCATCGAGAAGAACCGTTTCTTCGCCGAGGAGAGCGGGCGGCTGGTGACGGCGTTCCTCGAACGCTTTTTCGAACGCTATGTCTCGTATGACTTCACCGCCGGGCTCGAGGACGAGCTGGACGAGATTTCGGGCGGGCGGGCGCAGTGGCAGGCGGTGCTCGAAGCGTTCTGGCGCGACTTCAAGCCCAAGACCGCGCAGGTGATGGAGCAGAAGCCGTCGGACATTACCGCCGAGCTCGACCAGTTCCTTGAGCCCTATCTGTTCCCCGACAAGGGCGATGGCAGCGATCCGCGCATGTGCCCGGCGTGCGGCGAAGGCCGGCTGGCGCTGCGCGGCGGGCGGTTCGGTGCGTTCGTCGCCTGTTCGAACTATCCCGAGTGCAAGTTCACGCGGCGCTTTGCCCAGCCGGGCGGCGGCGAGGCGGGCGAGGATACCGGCCCGGTTGAACTGGGCGAGGATCCGGTGACGGGCGAGAAGGTGACCCAGCGTTCGGGCCGCTTTGGACCCTATGTCCAGATGGGCGACGGCAAGGACGCCAAGCGTTCGTCGATCCCCAAGGACGTGCCGCGCGAGGATTTTAACCTCGACTGGGCGCTCAAGCTCTTGTCGCTGCCGCGCACGATCGGCGACCATCCCGAAAGCGGCAAGCCGATCACGGCGTCGATCGGGCGGTTCGGCCCCTATCTGGCGCATGACGGCAAATATGCGCGGCTGCAATCGACCATGGACGTGTTCGAGACCGGCATGAACGCCGCCGTCGTCAAGCTGGCCGAGGCGGCCGCCGGCGGCGGGCGCGGGGCACGCGGATCGCGCGAGCCCTTGAAGGTGTTCGGCAAGCACCCGCAGACCGAGGGCGAGATCAAGCTGATGGAAGGGCGCTTTGGCCCCTATGTCACCGACGGCACGACCAACGCGACGCTGCCCAAGACGATGGACAAGGATGCGCTGACGCTCGAACAGGCGGTGCAGCTGATCGACGACAAGGCGGCGAAGGGCCCGGCCAAGGGCAAGAAAAAGGCACCCGCCAAGAAAGCGCCCGCGAAAAAGGCGCCGGCCAAGAAAGCTGCGGCCAAAAAGGCGGATGGCGAGGCCGAGGGCGAGAAGCCCGCGGCGAAAAAGCCTGCAGCCAAGAAACCTGCGGCCAAGAAGGCCCCTGCCAAGAAAAAGGCAGCCGACGCCGAAGGCTGATCGCGCACGCAGTGCACGAAAAAAACGCCCGGTTTCCGCAGAGGAGGCCGGGCGTTTTTCATGGGTGCTTTACGCGACATGGGCGACGTGCGGTCGTGTCCAGTGTCGCCTTTGGTGAATAGCCTCAGAAGGCGAGCAGGCGATCCTCGCCGAGCCCGGCCATGAGGCCGACAAGCCCGCCCGCCTCGAAATCGGGGGCGAGCGCATCGGCTTCGAGCCCGGCGAGCGCAAGGCCCGATTGGCAAAAGATCAGTTGCATATCGAGCGCGCGGGCTTCGTCCAGAAGCTGGGCGAGCGTGGGAAGGCCGGCGGTGGCGTAGCGGGCATCGCCAGGTGCGTGGTGCGGCGGGGCGGCGAGCGCAACGGCATCGCCGTGGAGATAGACCCGCGTGCGCGCGCCGGTGGCGGCGCTGGCCAGCCCGACCGAAAGCGCGGCGTGGAAGCGATCGGCATCGGCGGTGGCGATGAGGAGGGTGAGGCCGCGCATCAGGCGGCCCCGCAGGCGGGGCAGCCGGGATCCTTGGGCAGCTTTAGCGTGCGGAAGGAAAGGCGGAGGAGATCGGCGAGAAGGAGCTTGCCCGCGCTGTCCTCCCCCAGACCGGTGACGGCGCGGACGACCTCAAGCGCGGCGAGGCTGCCCATGACGCCGGTGAGCGCGCCGAGCACGCCCTGATCGGCGCAGCTGATATCGGGGCGGTCGGGATCGTTTCCAACAAAACAACGATAGCAGGGCTTGTCCGCTTCCCAGCCGCGATAGGTGGCGAGCTGGCCCTCGAACTGGCCGACCGCGGCGGAGACGAGCGGGATGCGCAGTGCAAGACAGGCGTCGGCAACCGCGAGGCGCGTGCCGAAATTGTCGCAGCCGTCGAGCACGACATCGACGCCCGCGAGCAGTTCGGGCGCGTTTTCGGCATCAATCCGCCGCGCGGTGGCCGTTACCTGCGTATCGGGCGTGAGGCGGGCGACCGCCTCCGCCGCGACATTTGCTTTCGGGCGGCCGATATCGGCGGTGGCAAAGATCGTCTGCCGCTGAAGGTTGGACAGCGCGACGACATCGTCGTCGATTACCGTCAACTGCCCGATGCCGGCGGCGGCGAGATACTGGATCGCGGGCGAGCCGATCCCGCCCGCACCGATGACCGCGACATGCGCGCCGAGCAGCTTCATCTGGCCCCGCCCGCCAATCTCTTTCAGGATGATATGGCGGGCATAGCGATCAAGCTGATCGTCGCTGAGCGTCATGACCGGGCCTTAGAGCGCTGCGACGCCGGTGGAGCCGAAGCCGCGATCGCCGCGAACGGTGTCACCCAGTTCCTCGACCTCGGCGAACACTGCGCGCTGGACCTTGGCGGGGATGAGCTGGGCGATGCGATCGCCGCGCCGGATCTCGAAGGTTTCGTTGCCGAGATTGACGAGCAGCACCTTGAGTTCGCCGCGATAATCGGCGTCGATCGTGCCGGGCGAATTGGGCAGCGTGATGCCGTGCTTGAGCGCGAGGCCCGAACGGGGGCGGACCTGCACTTCATAGCCATCGGGAATCGCGATGGCGAAGCCGGTTTCGACCGGGTGGCGCTGGCCGGGGGCGAGCGTGACGTCTTCGGCCGAGACGACATCGAGGCCGGCGGCATGTTCGGTGGCGTAGCTGGGAAGCGGCAGCCCCTCACCATGGGGGAGGCGCTTCATGGAAATGGAGATGGTCATTTTCGCCTTTCGAGAATCGTAGCGCTACATAGCGCCCCGCGCCCGATCCCCCAAGGGCGCTAAGCGCGATCAGGATGCGAGCGCGGCGGCGATCCGTTCGGCGATCTTCATCGCGACGACGTCCTTGGGCTGATCGTCCCAGCTTTCGACACCCGCTGCGGTGACGATATGGACGCTGTTGCGATCACCGCCCATGACATCGCCCGACACATCGTTGGCGATGATCCAGTCGGGGCCCTTGCGCAGGCGCTTCGCCTCGGCATGGGCGATCACGTCGTTGGTTTCGGCGGCAAAGCCGATGACGAGGCCGGGGCGCTTGTCCGACCGGCAGAGCGTGGCGAGAATATCAGGGTTCTCGGCAAGGCTGAGGGTGGGCGGAACGCCGTCCCCGGTTTTCTTGATCTTGGTGGCGGCGGCGCTGTCGGTGCGCCAATCGGCGACGGCGGCGACCATGACCGCGGCGTCGGCGGGAAGGGCGGCATCGACCGCAGCCGCCATTTCACGCGCGCTTTCGACATCGACGCGGGTGACCCCGACCGGGGTGGAGAGCGTGACCGGCCCCGAGACGAGCGTGACGCGTGCGCCGAGCATGGCGAGCGCGCCGGCAATCGCATAGCCCTGTTTGCCCGAGGAGCGGTTGGCGATGTAGCGCACCGGATCGATCGGTTCGTGCGTCGGCCCGGCGGTGACGAGGACATGACGCCCGGCAAGCGGGAGATCGGCGCGCGGGGCGGCAGCGGCATGGCCGCCGTCGAACTGCGCGAGGATGGCGCGCATGATCGCTTCGGGTTCGGGCAGGCGGCCGGGGCCATATTCGCCGCAGGCCATGGCGCCCTGATCGGGATCGAGAACGATCACCCCGTCATCGCGCAGGCGCTGGACGTTGCGCTGGGTGGCGGCGTGCTGCCACATGCGCACGTTCATCGCGGGGACGGCCATCACCGGCTTGTCGGTGGCGAGCAGCAGCGTGGTGGCCAGGCTATCCGAAATGCCGTTCGCCATCTTGGCCATGAGATCGGCGGTGGCCGGGCAGACCACGACCAGATCAGCCTCGCGGCTGAGGCGGATATGCCCCATTTCGGCTTCGTTCTTCAGATCCCAGAGGCTGGTGTGCACCGGCTGCTCGGAAAGCGCGGCGAGCGTCATCGGCGTGATGAACTGCGAGCCGCCATCGGTGAGGACGCAGCGTACCGCCATCCCCGCCTTGCGGATGAGGCGAATGAGTTCGCACGCCTTATAGGCCGCGATCCCGCCGCCCACGATCAGAAGAATGCGCTTGCCGGACATAAGCTTACCCCAGGACGAACATGGCCGCGGCCCCCGCCAGCGCGGACGCGGCGGCAATTGCCGCATAACGCCAGCCCCCGCCGATGCGGACCACCTGAATTTCCTTGAGCGGCGGCGCGGGCGGGGCTGCGCCCGGCGCCGGGAAATGCGCGGAGATGCGGCGAACGAGATCGGGCAGATCGCGCAGCGTACGGAAATCGCGGATCAGCCGGTCTGCAATCGCCGATTCCGGGCCAAGCTCGGTGCGCATCCAGTCCTGAACGAAGGGACCGGAAGTTTCCCACATATTGATATCGGGATCGAGCGAATGCGCGACGCCCTCGACCATCACCATCGTCTTTTGCAGGAGCAGCAGGTGCGGCTGGGTCTGCATGTCGAAATCGCGGGTGATGCCGAACAGCCCGTCGAGCATCTGGCCGATCGAGACGTCCTTTACCGACAGGCCGCGAATGGGTTCGCCCACGGCGCGCAGCGCGGTGGTGAATTCATCGACGCTGTGGTGCGAGGGGACATAGCCCGCCTCGAAATGGATCTCGGCCACGCGGCGATAATTGCCGGTGAGGAGGCCATAGAGGATCTCGGCCAGCCAGACGCGCGCCTGGCGGTTGATCCGGCCCATGATGCCGAAATCGATCGCGGCGATATCGCCATTGGGCAGGACGAAGAGATTGCCCTGATGCAGATCGGCGTGGAAAAAACCCTCGGAGATCGCCTGCCGCAGAAAGGCGCGGACGAGGCGCGCGGCCAGTTCCTTGGGATCATGGCCTGCGGCGATCAGATCGTCGCGGCGCGACAGCTTGATGCCTTCGAGCCATTCGAGCGTCATCACCCGGCGCGCGGTGCGCTGCCAGTCGATCTCGGGAATATGATAGCCGGGCTCGGCCTCCATCGCCTCGGCGAGTTCGGAGGCGGAGGCCGCCTCGCGCCGCAGATCGAGCTCGCGCATCGTCCATTGGCGGAAGGTTTCGATGACGAGCCGGGGGCGCAGCCGCTTCAGCTCGCCGCCGATCGCCTCTGCCTGGGCGGCGGCCCATTCATAGGTCTCGATCGCGGCGGCGAAGTCTTCCTCGACGCCCGGGCGCAGCACCTTGACCGCGACGGTACGGCCATCGGTGGTGACGGCCTTGTGGACCTGCGCGATCGAGGCGGCGCCCACGGGGGTTTCCTCGATCGAGGTGAAAACCTCTTCGAGCGGCTTGCCGAGCGATTCCTCGATGCTCGCCCGGATCTGTTCGAACGGGGCGGGGGGAAGCGCGTCCTGCAGCCTGAGCAGATCCTGCACCGCGACCTCGCCAACGAGATCGGGGCGGGTGGCGAGCGACTGGCCGAGCTTGATCGCGGCGGGGCCGAGCGCCTGGAAGGCTTCGGAATATTGCGGATGCTCGGGCACGCGCGCGCCAAAGCGGGCGAGCTTGACCAGCCGGCGGACGCGCGGCGGGGTTAGCGGATCATGCTCGATCCCCTTGAGCGCGCCGTGGCGAGCGAGCGTGCGGCCCCATTTGAGCAGCCGCCAAGTGTGTACGATCGGTTGGGTCAAATCTTCCAGCCGCTATGAATGGCGACGAGCCCGCCCAGAAGCGGCTCGACCTTGGTTTGCACGAAACCGGCCTTTTTGATCATCCCCTCGAAGGTGGGCATGTCGGGAAAGCGGCGGATCGATTCGATCAGATAACGATAGCTTTCCTCATCCTTGGCGAGGAGCTTGCCGAGCTTGGGGACGAGCTTGTGCGAATAGGCGTCGTAGACGTCCGAAAAGCCGGGCCAGAGCGTCGTCGAAAATTCGAGGCAGAAGAAGCGGCCGCCGCGCTTCAGCACACGGTGCGCCTCGCCCAGCGCCTGCTGGATATGGGTGACGTTCCGGATGCCGAAGGCGATCGTGTACGCATCGAAGCGATTGCCATCGAAGCTGAGCGTTTCGGCATTTTGTTCGGACCAGACCAGGCCCTCAAGCCCGCGCTTGGCCGCGCGTTCCATGCCGACGCCGAGCATTTCGGGATTGATGTCGGACACCGTGATCTGCGCGCCGTGACGGTGCATGCGGAACGCGATGTCGCCGGTGCCGCCCGCCATGTCGAGAATCATCTCGCCGGGCCGGGGCTTTACACGGCGGACGAAACGATCCTTCCACAGCCGGTGCATGCCCCCCGACATGGCATCGTTCATCACGTCATAATTGCGGGCCACGCTCGAGAATACCTGCCGGACCCGGCCGGTCTTCTCGTTCGCATCGATGTCTTCATAGCCGAAGGATACGGTCTCGCTCATGGCGCACTCCTCTAACCAACGCCGGGTGCGGGAGCAAACGCTGACTCGACTGATTTCGATGCGAAAACCCGTCCCGGATGCGTCATGGCGTGATTTCGGGGACGCGGGGTGGTTCCACCCGGCCCGAAATCGCTCTAGCTGTTTCCCATGCCCGAGTTACCCGAAGTCGAAACCACCGTGCGCGGCCTGGCCACGGTTCTGCAGGACGAGCAGCTGGTGCGCGTGGAGCCACGCCGCGCCGATCTGAGGCGCCCGATCCCCGTCGACCTGCGCCAGCGGCTGACCGGCGCGCGCGTGATCGGGCTGTCGAGACGCGCTAAATATGGACTGATCGACACCGACCGGGGGGACACGCTGGTGTTTCACCTTGGCATGTCCGGCCGCTGGCGGATCGACCCCGAGGATATCGGCACGCATGACCATCTGGTGATCGAGACGGCGAGTGGACGGATGCTCGCGCTCAACGACCCGCGGCGATTCGGATCGCTCGACCTGATGGAGACCGCGGCGGTGGCGCAGTTCGCGCCCTTTGCCGCGATGGGCCCTGAGCCGCTGGGCGCGGCGTTTGGCGGCGCGCATCTCCACCGCGCCTTTGCAGGGCGGCAGGCGCCGGTAAAGGCGATGCTGCTCGATCAGAAGATCGTCGCGGGGCTCGGCAATATCTATGTGTGCGAGGCGCTGCACATGGCGGGGATTTCGCCGACGCGGGCGGCCGGAACGATCAGCCGCAAGCGACTCGATTCGCTTGTGGTAGCGATCCGCGAGGTGCTGGACGCGGCGATCGCGGCGGGGGGATCGACGCTCAGAGACTATGCCCGGCCCGATGGTGAGCTGGGCTATTTTTTCAAACAATGGCGCGTTTACGGGCGCGAGGGCGAAAATTGCCCCGGTTGCGGCGGCCCGGTGCTGCGCAGGGTCGACTCCGGCCGATCGACCTTTTATTGCAGGAAGTGCCAGCGTTAAGGGCGTTGACGGTCTTTCGATCGAACGCTATTGGGGCGGCTTTCCGGGTGCGGGCGAATCCGCGCCTTCTCTTTTCGTATAAATGAGGCAGGACGAATGGCGAATACGCCGCAGGCAAAGAAGCGCATCCGGCGGAACACCCGTCGCGCCGAAATTAACGGCAACCGCGTCGGCCGCATCCGCACCTTCGTGAAGAAGGTCGAGAGCGCGCTGGCATCGGGCAACAAGGACGAGGCAGTCACGGCTCTGGCCGGCGTGCAGCCCGAACTGGCCCGTGGCGTTGCCAAGGGTGTGCTTCACAAGAACACTGCGGCGCGCAAGTTCTCGCGCCTCACGAAGCGGGTTGCAGCCCTCGGCTGATTCGACCGTTTCGAGAACAAAATGAATACCCGTCGTTCCAAGCGGAACGGCGGGTATTTTTTCGTGTCCGAACGATGACGATCGGCGGTCTAGGAAATCCCGCGATTCGCAATTTACATCAATGTGCAGAATGATTCGGAACATGCTGAAAAATGGCGGTTTTCCTGGATTTGGCGGCAAGTCCAGCGTTTCCGGAGTCAAGCCGGTTTATTTCATTTATTTGTCAGTCCCGCCCTTGATCGGGAGCCGGTTCCCTTCCTAGAAAACAGGTCCCCGATGAGCCGAATCGTTCGCGGGGGGCAGCGGTAATCAAAGAGTTTTTCAGCTGAAATCCAGTGTTTCGGCTGCAGGGCCGTGTTGTGTGTTGGAAACGCGCAAAAGCGCACTCTGGGGGCAAGGAACAAGGCGTGTACCTGATGGCGGAACCCGAAATGCAAGGCGGTGAGAGCGACGGCGTGGCGAACGCGCTGGTTGACGCCTGGTCCGCCGTGCGCGCCGGGCTTCGGCGGGATTGCGGCGCCCGTACCTTCGACCACTGGCTGAAGCCGATCATGCTCGGCCGCTACCGCGCCGAAGACCGCACCGTGGAAATGGTGCTGCCGTCGCCGTTCATGGCGCGCTGGGTCGAATCGCACTTTGCCGAGCGCCTGGCGCTTGCGTGGCGCACGCACGCGCCCGAAGTGCGCGCCGTCGAGATCGTTGCCGCCGATTCGGATTCGCCCGCCGTCTATTCGGCCGAGATGGAAGCGCGGTCGGATGCCGACGCCGACATTGCGCCCGCGATCGAGGACAGCGTTGCAGCGACCGAGGCGAGCACGCTCGACCCGCGCTTCACCTTCGAGAATTTCGTCATCGGCGAATCCAACGCGCTCGCATGCCGGGCCGCGCGGACGCTTTCGGAAGGCGATGTCACCTTCAACCCGCTGTTCATCCATGGCGGCACCGGGCAGGGCAAGACCCACCTGATGCATGCGATTGGCCATGCCTTCAAGGCGCGCCACCCCAAGGCCAATGTCGTCTATATGTCGGCCGAGAAGTTCATGGTCGAGTTCGTCTCCGCCATGCGCGCGCGCGACACGCTGGGCTTCAAGACGCGTCTGCGCTCGGCTGACCTGCTGATGATCGACGACGTGCAGTTCATTGCCGGCAAGGGATCGACGCAGGAGGAATTCCTCCACACCGTGAACGAGATCATGGCCAGCGGCCGTCGCCTCGTCATTGGTGCGGATCGCAGCCCACAGGCGCTGGACGGCGTCGAGGGGCGTATCCTGTCGCGTCTGGCGATGGGCCTGGTGGCCGATATCAAGCCCGCCGACCATGCGCTGCGCCTTGAGATCCTGCAGCGCCGCGTGGCGGCGTCGAGCGCCGAGATCCCCGAGGATGTCGTCCAGTTCCTTGCGCAGAAGATCACCACCAATATCCGCGAGCTGGAAGGCGCGCTGAACCGCGTCATCGCCTATTCGATGCTCAACGCGCGCGCGATCGAGCTGCCCTTCGTCCAGGAAGTGCTGGCCGAGGTGTTGCAGGCCAGCCAGCGGCGCGTGACGATCGACGATATCCAGCGCCGCGTCTGCACCCATTTCGACGTGCGCCACAACGACCTGCTGTCGGCGCGCCGTTCGCGGGCAATTGCGCGTCCGCGCCAGATTGCCATGTACCTTGCCAAGCGGCTCACGCCGCGCTCGCTGCCCGAAATCGGCCGCAAGTTTGGCGGGCGCGACCACACCACCGTCATTCACGCCGTCCGCCAGATCGAGAAGCTGCGCGCAGCCGATACCGAGATCGACAATGACGTGCGCACATTGCTCCGGATGCTCGAAGGCTGACACGCCAGAGCATCGGCCTTTCCGGTCGCAGGAAAGATAAAAAAAAGCCCCGGGAAACCGGGGCTTTTTTGTTGGCTGAAAAGCGGCTGTGCCGGCTCAGTCCTTGGCTGGCGGCGGCACCGTGATCTTCACCGTTTCGCCCGAATTGCCGGGGAAGTTGGTGAACATCGCCTCGATCAGGTTCGGGACGAGATAGGTGAGCTTGTTGCTGCTCGAGATCGCTTCGGCCTTGCCTTCGAACACGCGCTGGCCGTCGGCCTTGCGTTCGATGATCATGCTGAGGCCGCCGGTATAGACGGTATAGCTCTGGACGTCGTTATAGCCGCCGCCGAACATGAAGGGATCGTAGAAGCCGTGGATATAACCATGGCGGCCCCAGCGGCGATACGGGCCCCAATAGAAGGGATCACCATACCAGCCCGGCCCATAGGTGGAGGGCGAGCTGCGGATCTTTTCGCGGCCCTTGTCGACGCCGTAATCGAGCTTCACGACGAGCGTGGCGCTGTCGGGCGCGGGGGCGGGCTGATAGCCCTGTTCGACGAGGTTGTCGCTGACGAGCGAGGCGTAGCGCGCAAATTCGAGGCTGCCGTCGAGCTTCGGATCCTCAGGCTTTACGGTGAAGCTTTGCCCGGCGGGGGCAGGCATTGCCTGAAAGCGCGCGACATCGGCCTTGAAGCCCGTGGCGCACCCGCCCAATATGAGAAGCGCTGCGGGAGCCGCCAGCGCGAGGAAATTGCGACGGGTGGTCATATCCAAATCCTTGCCTTTCAGACCGATACGTCCATTCCTTAGCCGATTATGGCTGAATAGGCGTTGAACGCACGGCCTGTCGATCAGGTTGCACGGCTGGTCGCGTGGACCAGGCCAAGTGCCTGATATGCCGCGTCGAGTGTCGGTTGTGCAAGGGCGCGTGCCTTTTCGGCGCCGCGCTGCAGGATCGCATCGAGTTCGGCGCCTTCGCCGCGCAGCTCGTTGAAGCGGGCCGTGATCGGGCGCAGCGTTTCGACGAGCAGATCGGCGAGCGCAGGCTTGAACTGGCCGAAGCCCTGGCCCGCATATTGGCCGAGCACCTGTTCGAGCGTCTGATCGGAGAGGCTGGCATAGATGTTGACGAGGTTGCGGGCCTCGGGCCGCGCCTCGAGCGCCTCGACGGTATCGGGCAGGGGCTCGGGATCGGTCTTGGCTTTGCGGACCTTCTGCGCGACGGAATCGCTGTCGTCGGAGAGGTTGATCCGGCTCATGTCCGACGGATCGGACTTGGACATCTTGGCGCTGCCATCGCGCAGCGACATGACGCGCGTGGCGGTGGCGCCGAAATAGGGCTGGGGCATGGTGAACACCTCGCGCCCGAAATCGGCGTTGAACTTGACCGCGATGTCACGCGTCAGTTCGAGATGCTGGCGCTGATCGTCGCCCACGGGGACGTGGGTGGCCTGATAGAGCAGGATGTCGGCTGCCATCAGCACGGGATAGACGTAAAGGCCGACGCTGGCGGCTTCGCGGTTCTTGCCCGATTTTTCCTTGAACTGCGTCATGCGGTTCATCCAGCCGATCCGCGCGGTGCCGTTGAGCAACCAGGCAAGCTCGGCATGCGCAGGAACCTGCGCCTGATTGAACAGGGTCGAGCGTTCGGGATCGATGCCCGCGGCGATCAGCGCGGCGGCCATTTCGCGCGTGTTGCGGCGCAGCTCGGCGGGGTCGTTATGGACGGTGATCGCGTGAAGATCGGCAAGGAAATAGAGGCATTCGGCCTCATCCTGCATCTTCACCCAATTCTTGATCGCGCCCAGATAATTGCCGAGGTGGAGATTACCCGTGGTCTGGATTCCGGAGAGGACGCGCATCAGACTGCCTTTTTCTTTCGCATGAGGACGAGAATGGCGTTGCGATCCATGCCACCGACAAGGAACGCAACGATGAAATAAACCGCGCCGCCGACGCCGACCAGCGCGACCACGCCGGCGAGACGTTCGACGACCGAACCGTCGAACCAGCCGGCGAGCATCTCACGCACGACGAAGAGCGCGCCGGCCATGGCGAGCGCTGCGACGAACTGGCGCGCGATACGGCCCCAGAGCCACGCTTCGATGCGGAAATGACCGCGGCGGTTGAGGATGACATAGAGCATCGCGGCGTTGAGCCACGAGCAGAAGCTGATCACGGCGGCGAGGCCGTAAATGCCGAAGAGCGGGATCAGCGCGAAATTGAGCACGATATTGGCGAGGAGCACGATCCCGGCGGTCTTGACCGGCGTCTTGGTGTCCTCCCGCGCATAAAAGCCCGGGGTGATGACCTTGACCAGCACATAGGCGGGCAGGCCCGAGGCGACGATCGCGAGGACATGGCCGGTGATCAGCGCATCCTCTGCGGTGAAGCGGCCGCCCTGGAACATCGCCGAGACGAGCGGGCCGGCGACCACCGCCAGCGCGAGCGCGGCGGGGAGGCACAGCAGCATCGAGAGATCGACCGCCTGCGCCTGGACGCGCGCGGCCTCTTCGGGTTCGCCCTTGGCGATGAAGCGGCTGATATGCGGCAGGATCGCGGTGCCGAGCGCGGTGCCGATCACCGAGAGCGGCAGCTGGTTGAGGCGATCCGAATAGTTGAGATACGACATCGAGCCTTCGGGCAGGCGCGTGGCGAAGAAGGTGTCGATCAGCTGGCTGATCTGATAGACGCCCGCACCCAGCGTCGCCGGGATGACGACGATGAAGAACTGTTTCACCCCCGGCGTCATGCGCGGACGGCGCAGTTTCAGCGAAACCCCCTCGCGCCGCGCGGTGTGCCAGAGCAAGACCAGCTGGAGCACGCCGCCCGCGGTGACGCCGACGGCGAGCGCGGTGGCGCTGGCCACGCCGCCCGTGGGGACGATGAGGAGCGCGATCAGCATCGCGACGTTCAGCAGCGCAGGCGCAAAGGCGGCCGCGGCGAACTTGGTCAACGAATTCATGATGCCCGAGAAGAAGGACACCAGGCTGATCAGCAGGAGATAGGGAAAGGTGATCCGGCTGAGGAACACGGTGAGCGCGAATTTTTCGGGCTCATCGGCATAGCCGGACGCGATGGCCCAGACGAACAGCGGCATCGCCACTTCGAACAGCAGCGTGAAGAGCAGCAGCGTCGGGATGAAGAAGGCGAGAACCTCTTCGGAGAAGCGCTTGGCTTCGGCCATTCCGCCGGGGCCGTGAAAACGCTGGCTGAACAGCGGCACGAACCCGGCGGAAAAGGCGCCTTCGCCGAACAGACGGCGAAAGGTGTTGGGGAGGCGGAACGCGACGAGGAAGGCGTCTGCCGCCCCCGAAGCCCCCATGATGCGCGACATCAGCATTTCGCGCGCAAAGCCGAAAACGCGGCTGACCATCGTCAGGCCGCCGATCGTGCCCATGGACTTGATGAGGTTCACGCGTTCGGCCTCTTTGCCTCAGTTTCGATCCGGGATCAGGCCTGGCCGGCCACGTCCGCGTTCTGCAGCGCCTGTTCCTGCTGCTGCAGCTGGCCGACATAAAGCGCGGCGAAATCGATGGGTTCGAGCATCAGCGGCGGGAAGCCGCCATCGCGCACGGCATCGGCAAGGACGCGGCGGGCGAAGGGGAAGATGATGCGCGGCGCTTCGGCGAGCATGAAGGGCTGAAGCTGGTCTTCGGGCACGTTGCGCAGGCCGAAAAGACCACCATAAGCGAGCTCGACCTGGAAGGCGACCTTGTCGGCCGAGGTGGCGCGCACGTCGATCTTCAGGACGACTTCATAGACATCGTCGCCGACCTTGTTCGAACCGATGTTGAACTGGACGTCGATCTGGGGCTGGCCCTGCCACTGGTACACGGCCGGCGCGTTCGGATTTTCGAACGACAGATCCTTAACATATTGCGAAATGATACCAACCTGGGGAAGCGAATCCTCGCCATTTGCGAGCGGTGCGCCAGCTACGCCTTCTTCTTCGGACATCTTTTCCTGCCTTGGTCGTTATTGGGGTGATCCGATGCCGCGCAATACGCGCAGCGTGCGGGGCGAGTAGCAGCCGGAAAGATCGAGAGCAATGCGCGGCTGCGCGGTTTCGCTCGCTTTTATATGGAAGCGCAGCTATGGCGCCATTTGAAACTAGGGGGCGGAGCGCCTATGTTGGGTTCTGCTGCTCTGACGGAGGTCTCGTGGTTACGGTTGTTGTCCTTGCGCTGATTACGGTGTTTCTTGCCCTGCGGCTCTATGCAGTGCTCGGCAAGCGCACAGGTCATGAGCAGCAGCCCATGCCGCGCACCGCCGAGGAACGCGTGGGTGCCGCACCGATTGGTGGCCAGATGGCCGACATCGCCCCCGAAGCAAAGCTGGAAGCCGACCCCATTGTGGGCCCGACCGCCGAGCGCGGGGTAAAGGCGATTGCGGCGGCCGATGCGAGCTTTGAGCCCGCACGCTTCGTCGAAGGCGCGAAGGCCGCGTACCGCATGGTGCTTGAAGCCTATTGGCAGGGCGACGAGGCGCAGCTGGCCGAGCTGGCGGGCGACGAAGTGCGCACCGCCTTTTCCGAAGCGATCGCCGATCGCCGCGACGCGGGCGAAGTGCTCGACAACCGTCTGGTCAGCATCGAGCGCGCGGTGATTTCCGAAGCGCAGCTCGACGGCCAGATGGCGCGCGTGACCGTGCGTTTCGACGCGGATATCGCCGCGGTTACCCGCGACACCGAGGGCAATGTGATTGCCGGCTCGCTGACCGATGCCGTGCCGACGCACGATGTCTGGACGTTCAGCCGCCATGTCCGTTCCGACGATCCCAACTGGCTGCTGGTAGAAACCGACGAGGCTGCCTGAACATGATGCTGCGCATGGCGTGGCCGGCGCTGGGGGCGCTGGTTCTTTCGGCCTGCGCAGCGCAGGTGGCAACAACCCGGCCCCAAACCCCGACTGCTGAAAAGCCGCAGGACAAGCCCGTAGCGCCCGCCAATGCGCTGGCCGCGGGCTTTGTTGCTGGCCCCGATATCGGGGGGCTGGCGATTTCCGAACCGGGCGCGGCGCGCGCGCTGGAGGCGTTTCGCCTGAGCTGCCCCGTGCTGTTGAAGCGCACCGACCGATCGGGCCTGACCACCGGGGCCGACTGGCAACCCGCATGCGCAGCCGCGGCCAGCATGCCCGCAAACGGTGCGACCGCGTTTTTCCGCGACCATTTCGAGAGCGCCGTGATTGGCGACGGTGCGGGCTTTGCCACGGGCTATTACGAGCCCGAGATTGCCGGTGCGCGGACGCCGTCGGCGGACTATGCCGTGCCCGTCTACAAGCGGCCGCAGGATCTGGTTGAGGTTGATCTTGGCACGTTCAGCGACAAGCTGAAGGGGCGCCGCGTGCGCGGCCGTGTGGAGCAGGGCGCGCTGGTGCCCTATCATGATCGCACCGCGATCGAGACGGGCGCGCTTTCGGGGCAGGGGCTGGAGATTGGCTGGGCGGCCGATGCAATCGACTTCTTCTTCTTGCAGATCCAGGGATCGGGGCGGCTGAAGCTGCCCGGCGGCGGCGTGATGCGGATCGGTTATGATGCGCAAAATGGCCGTGATTACACCGCGATCGGCAAGCTCCTTCGCGAACGCGGCGAGCTGGAAGCGGGCAAGGCGGGGATGGCCGAGATCGTCGCCTGGCTGCGCGCCAACCCTGAAAAGGGCGTCGCGCTGATGCGCGAGAACAAGAGCTATGTCTTTTTCCGCGAACTGACCGGGGCGGGCCCGCTGGGCGCGCTGGGCGTGGCGGTGACCCCGCGGGCGAGCGTGGCGGCGGACCCCGCCTTTGTGCCGCTGGGCGCGCCGGTGTTCCTGACCATGGACCGGGCCGAGGCGAACGGGCTGTGGGTGGCGCAGGATACCGGCGGCGCGATCAAGGGCGCCAATCGCTTCGATACATTCTGGGGTGCCGGCGCCGAGGCCAGCCAAATTGCGGGCAGCATGACCGCCAAGGGCAAGGCGCTGGTGCTGTTGCCGCGCGGCGTGCTGGCGCGGTTGAAACAGGGGCCACAGGCCGGGGGCAGTGCCGATGGCGGCCCGGCAGCTAAACGCTGAGGAACGCGCGCTCTGGGAGCGCGTGATCGCATCGGTAACCCCGCTCGTTCATCGCCCACCCGCGATCGAGGATGCGCGCCCGCCCGCGCCCGAGCCAGCGGCGGGCCAGCCGCTGCGCCGGGTGAAAGGGCGCGTGCCGCCGGCACCGCAACCGCAAATGGCGCCCCCGGCACCGCGCCCGTCGATCGGCGAGACGCTCGATGGCGGATGGGACAAAAGGCTGACGCGCGGCAATGTGATGCCCGATTTCGCGGTCGACCTGCACGGCCATACGCTCGATTCCGCTTACCGCCTGCTCGACGCCAGCCTTGACCGCGCGGTGCGCAGCGGTGCGCGCGTCGTGCTGCTGATCACCGGCAAGCCGCCGCGCGAGCGGGGCGATGGCGGCAACCGGCGCGGCGCGATCCGCGCGGCGGTGGGCGACTGGCTGGGGGCATCGCGCTTCGCCGCGCAGATCGCGGCGGTACGCGGCGCGCACCCGCGCCACGGCGGCTCGGGCGCGCTGTATATCATCTTCCGGCGGGATCGGAGCTAGGCGGCGTGGAGGGGTTTCGGAACTTGTGACCGTCCGGTTTTAGGCGAAAGCATGAAGGGGCGGGACGTCCGGAAAGTCAGGTTAGCAAAAGGTCTGGTTCTTGCGGTCGCGGCGTTCCCGGAACACTGCCCATAATAGCAACACAGCAAAAATAAGGATGGCTCGCTCGGGAAGATGATCCGTTGCCGACCATAAGTCGCTGCTCAACCAGTCAAATAAAAACTGTCCGGTCAGCACGGGCAAGCCGATTTTGAGCGTGAGATTGGTGATGCGGCGCTGCATCCGCTCACCTTATCGTGATGCTGAAAGTCCGCAATGTCGGCGAGCCCGGACAGTCAGGTTTTGGTGAGAGCCGTCGATGGTCGGTCATTGCCGTATCCGGGTTCCGGCCGTTCCCCCCGAGCGCCGATCAGGCGGGGGTGAGGGCCGCGTCGATCACCTTTTCGAAGATATCGGCAAGGGCGCGAATATCCTCGACCGAGGCGGCTTCGTCGAGCTTGTGCATCGTCGCGTTGGGCAGGCCGAATTCGACGACCGGGCACAGCCGCGACAGGAAGCGCGCATCCGAGGTGCCGCCCGTGGTCGACAGTTCGGGGGTGACGCCGGTGACGGCGACGATCGCGTCGGAGACGAGGCTTGAGAGAGGACCCGGCGCGGTCAGGAACGCCTCGCCCGAAATCTTGCCGACCAGCGCGGCCCGCGCCGATTCCTCGGTGCAGATCGCCTCGATCCGCGCGATCAGCGCCGCGCCGTTATGCTCGTCGTTGAAGCGGATGCTGATCCGCGCCTTGGCGCTGGCGGGGATGACGTTGGTGGCGGGATTGCCGACATGGATATCGGTGATCTCGATATTCGAGGGCTGGAACCAGTCATTGCCGGTATCGAGCGTGATCGCCTCGATCCGCGACAGGATGCGCACCAGCGCGGGAATGGGATTATCGGCCAGATGCGGATAGGCGACATGGCCCTGCGTGCCCGCGACCTCGATCCACATATTGACCGAACCCCGCCGGCCGATCTTCATCATGTCGCCAAGCCGGTTGACCGAGGTGGGCTCGCCGACGAGGCACATATCGGGGCGGTGGCCGTTTTCGGCCATCCAGTCCATGAGCGCGACGGTGCCGTAGACGGCGGAGCCTTCCTCATCGCCGGTGATGATCAGGCTCACCGTGCCGTCATGCTGCGGCTTGCGCGCGGCGGCGGCGACGAATGCGGCGATCGAGCCCTTCATGTCGACCGCGCCGCGCCCATAGAGCATGTCGCCGCGGATTTCGGGGGTGAAGGGATCGCTGCTCCAGCCTTCGCCCGGCGGCACGACATCGAGATGCCCGGCATAGGCGAAATGCGGCGCGCCGGTGCCGCGGATGGCGAAGAGATTTTCGACCGGCCCGTCGGGCGCCTCACCCGCGATGAAGCGGTGGGTGGAGAAACCGGCCTGGTGCAGCGCGGCTTCCAATATGTCGAACGAGCTTCCCGTGGCGGGGGTGACGCTGTGGCAGGCAATGAGCTGCGCGGCGAGGGCGACGGGATCGATGCTGGCGGTCATGCCCGCCGACTAGCTTGGGCTGCCCGCTTTGCCTAGCGCAAACACACAGGCGTACACGCAGGCCGAGCCGAGCGCGGCTTCGCGTGCCGTGGTGCCCGATTAACGCGCTTACGAAAAGGGCGTAGCCTGGGCGCCCCCGGAGCAGGAGAGGTGCCGTGCCCAAGATCGATCTCGATGCGATCCCGCAGACCAATGCCACGGGCTATCCGCCCGAATATGCGGGGGTGGTTGAGGGGCGCTGGTATCGGCGGCTGGCGCCGGTGACGGGGCTTACGGATTTCGGGGCGAGCCATGTCACGTTGAAGCCGGGGGCGTGGTCTGCGCAGCGCCATTGGCATGAGGGCGAGGACGAATTGGTGGTCATGCTTTTGGGGGAGGCGGTGCTGATCGACGATTTCGGGCGGCATATGCTGCGCGCGGGCGATGTGGCCGCCTTTCCCAAGATGGACGGCAATGGCCATGTGATTGTTAACGAAAGCGAATGCGATTGCGTGTTCGTGGCGGTCGGCCGACCGTCCGCGAGCGACTGCCATTACCCCGATATCGACATGCACCTTGACGCGCGAACCGGACGGCAACGGCGAAAAAACGGGACAGAATTCTGAAAGGGTGCGACTTTTTCGTGACGAGTGCGTTTCGGAAAATGGTCATTTCCATTGGGAGGATTCCCAACGGGGATGCGTATTTTTGGTTTGAATGTGATATAAAGATTAATCCCTTCAGGAATCATATTTTTTATGAATACCCGTGTCCTCATCGTCGAAGACGATCCCGCCTTGCAGCATGTGCTTGAGGCGACACTGGAATTTGGCGGTTTCGTAAGCACGACCGCGCAGACCGGCCGTGAAGCGCTGGCCCTGTTCGAAGGCGGTGGGTTCGACGCCGTGCTGCTCGACATGGGGTTGCCCGATCAGGACGGGGAAGCGCTGCTCTCGCGCATGCGGGCGCATTCGCCGGTGCCGATCCTCGTCGTCTCGGGCTTCGATTCCGAAAAGGACCGGATCGCCGCGCTCGACCGCGGCGCCGATGATTTCGTGCCCAAGCCCTTCCTGCCCGGCGAATTGCTGGCGCGTATCCGCGCGGCGCTGCGCCGCACCGGCGCGCCGGTGGCGCCCGGCCCCGAGGGCAGCAGCGAGATGATCGACCTGGACCCCGAAAAGCCGTGCGCGATCGTGGGCGGCGAACTGGTCTATTTCTCGGCGAACGAACACCGGCTGCTCACCATCCTCGCCAAGGGCGGGGACCGGGCGGTGGAGGCCGACGAGATACTGAACGCGCTGTGGGACAAGGCCGATGCCGCCGCCCAGCGCCATCTGCGCGTCCTGATCCACAAGGTGCGGGAGAAGATCGAAACCGATCCCAAGACGCCCAAATATCTGCTGACGGTGCACGGCATGGGCTATCGCCTGCGCGCGGTGCTGAAACCGGTGGCCAAGGCGGCCTGAACGAAAAAGGGCGGCCAACTGGCCGCCCGTATCGGACCGGTGCGGTCCTCAGGCCCCCTTGGGCGGGGGCAGTTGCTCGAAACGCTCGATCACCCATTCCTCCTCCTGCGCGCCGGCGATCCAGTCCTGCATGAAGGGATGGTCGATGATCGCCTGCATATAGGGCTGGGCGAAGCGCGCGACGGGAAGCTGATAGGTGATGAAGCGCGTGACGACGGGCGCGAACATGATGTCCGCCGCGCCGAACTGGCCGAACAGGAAATCGCCCGTGCCGCCAAAGCGCGCGCGCGCCTCTGCCCAGAGCTGCATGATCCGGACGATATCCTGCATCACCGCGTCGGACGGCGGGACGGGTTCGTAGATCTGGCGGATGTTCATGCTGTGCTCGCGCCGGAGCGCGGCGAAGCTCGAATGCATTTCGGCGCTCATCGACCGCGCCATCGCGCGTGCGGCGGGGTCTTCGGGCCAGAAGAGGCGGGGATCGGTCTTTTCGGCGAGATATTCGACGATCGCGAGGCTGTCCCACACGACGATCTCGTCATCCCACAGGATCGGCACCTTGCCCGAGGAGGGCGCGAACTCGTCCCCCTCGCGGCGCTTGTCCCAATCCTGATCGTAAAGCGGGACGACGTTTTCCTCGAACGCAAGGCCCGATTGGCGGACCGCGAGCCAGCCGCGCAGCGACCAGCTGGAATAGGCCTTGTTTCCGATGAAGAGCTTGATCATCGCACCCCTTGACGCTTTGCCGGTTAACGGCCGGGGTGCGGAGAAGTGTCCGCCCTTATCCCGGCTTTTTTCCGCTTTTGCGGGAAAGCCGGGAAAGGGCAAGCCCCTGTTGCCTGAGGATCAGGTGAGGGATTCGAGGACGGCCGAGCGCAGTTCGGCCATGCCGAAGCCGGTTTCGCTCGACGTGGCGATGATCTCGGGGTGCGCGGCGGGGCGCGTGCGGGCCTCGGCCGCGGTCTTTTCGATCGTGGTGGCCAGCTCGGTGGGCTTTATCTTGTCCGCCTTGGTGAGGACGAGGCGGTAGCTGACGGCGGCGTCGTCGAGCATCTTCATGATGTCGCGATCGACATCCTTGATGCCGTGGCGGCTGTCGATCAGCACCAGCGTGCGCTTCAGCGTGGTGCGGCCGCGCAGAAAGTCGTTCACGAGGAACCGCCACTGCTTGACCAGATCCTTCGGCGCCTTGGCAAAGCCATAGCCGGGCATGTCGACGAGCCGGAAAATGAGCGGATCGCCGATGTCGAAGAAGTTGAGTTCCTGCGTGCGGCCCGGCGTGTTCGAGGTGCGCGCCAGGCTGTTGCGGTTGGTGAGCGCGTTGAGCAGCGACGACTTGCCGACATTGGACCGCCCGGCAAACGCGACTTCGGGCGCGTCCATATCGGGCAGGAACTTGAGGGCAGGGGCCGATTTCAGGAAGGTGACCGGGCCGGCGAAAACCTTTCGCGCGGCCTCGATCATTTCCGGAGTGCGTTCTTCGGTGCTCACTTGGACGCAGCCTCCTGCATCGCCGGATGGCGGCTGTAGAGCCACTTTTGCTGGGCGATCGAAAGGATGTTGTTGGTCAGCCAGTAAAGCTGCAGACCCGCCGCGAACGGCGCCATGATGAACATGAACACCCAGGGCATGATGCCGAACACCTGTTGCTGGATCGGATCGGCGGGTGCCGGGTTGAGCTTGAACTGCAGGTACATCGAGATGCCGAGCAGGATCGGGAGCACGCCGAGCGCAAGGAAGCTGGGCGGCGTGAAATCAAGCAGGCCGAACAGGTTGACCGGGGTCAGCGGATCGGGCGCGGACAGATCCTTGATCCACAGCACGAAGGGCTGGTGACGCATTTCGATCGTCAGCATCAGCACCTTGTAGAGCGCGTAGAAGATCGGGATCTGCAGCAGGATCGGAAGGCAGCCTGCCAGCGGGTTGATCTTTTCCTTCTGATAGAGCGCCAGCATTTCCTGCTGCAGCTTCTGCTTGTCGTCCTTGTAGCGTTCCTGCAGCGCCTTCATCTTGGGCTGGATGACGCGCATGCCGGCCATCGACTTGAACTGCTTCTGCGCGATCGGGAACATCAGCACGCGGATGATGAGCGTGAGGCAGATGATCGCGACGCCGAAATTGCCGAACAGCTTGAACAGCCAGTCGAGCAGGCCGAAGAACGGCTTTTCGAAGAACCAGAACCAGCCCCAGTCGATCGAATAGCTGAACAGCGGAACGCCGGCTTCCTGGTGCTTGTTGAGCACGCCGACTTCCTTGGCGCCGGCGAAGAAACGGCTGGTGGTGGTGACGGCCTTGCCGGGTGCGACAATGGCGGCTTCGTTGGTGAAGTCTGCCTGATAATTCTTGTCGGTACCGACGCGGAAGGTGCCGGTCATGTTGGCGTTCTGATCGGGGACGAGCGCGGTCAGCCAATATTTGTCGGTGAAGCCGAGCCAGCCGCCCTTGGACGCGTTCTGGACGCCGTTATTGCCGGCTTCGTCCACGTCCTTGAAGTTGATGCTGTAGTTCGCCTTGGCGTTGAACACGCCGATCGGGCCGGTGTGGATGGTCCAGCTGTCGGGATCGGCGGAAACGCCGTCGCGGCTGACATAGCCATAAGCCTGGGTGGCGACGGCGCCCTGGCCGGTGTTCGACACCTTCTGCTTGACCGTGAACATATAGTCCTTGTCGACCGCGACCTCGATTTCGAAGCGCAGGCCCTGGCCATTGTCCCAGCTGAGCGTGACGGGGGCGGCGGGCGTAAGCGTCGCGGCGCTGGGCGTCCAGACGGTGTCCGCATTGGGGAGCGCTGTGCCCTGACCGGCCCAGCCGAAGCCCGCGAAATAGCTGTGCTTGGCGCCAGCGGGCGACAGCAGGCGCACCGGCGGCGAATTTTTCGCGATGGTTTCGTTATAGGCGGTGAGGGTGAGATCGTCGATCCGCGCGCCCTTGAGGTTGATCGACCCCTTCAGTTCGGGGGTGTCGATCGCGACGCGCGCGCTTTCGCCCAGCACAACGGCGCGGTCGCGCATGATGGCGGGCGTGTTGGGCAGCGGGCTGCCCGTTTCAGGATTGGCAACCGGAACCTGCTTGCCGTCGACCACCTGAGTCGCGGGCGGGTTTGCGGTTGGAAACCAGCGCTCGGAGGCGAAGCTCCATCCGAACAATACGAGCGCAGACAGCACGATCGCCAGGATCATGTTGCGATTATTATCCAACGTCATTCCCCCAAATCATCGATTCAGTCCCGGTCATGATACAGATTCCAGGTCAAGGTACAGGGTCGTAGCCGGAGCCGCCCCATGGGTGGCAACGGGCGATGCGCCTGGCGGCAAGCCAGGAGCCCTTCAAGGCGCCATAGCGGCTGATGGCGGTGATTGCATAGGCCGAACAGCTCGGCGCGAAGCGGCAGCTTGGCGGCAATATGGCGGAAGGGCCGATCTGCCACAAACGGGCGATCAGGATGAGCAAACGGGCGATCACCGCCTTGCCTTTGCCAGTGCCTTTGCAAGATCGCGGCGCAGGACGTCGAAATCGCGTTCGATTCCGCCTGCGCGACCGATCAACACATGATCGGCGCCCGCAATGCCCTGTTCGGGCAGAATTTCGCGAGCAAGCGCACGAAAACGGCGCTTCATCCGGTTCCGGACAACAGCGCCGCCTATCTTTTTCGTCACGGTATAGCCGATGCGAATCATCGATTCGCCATCCTCGCGCGGCCGAATGAGCAGGACGAATCCCGGCATCGGCACGCGCTTGCCGCCGTTTGCCGCCAGAAAGTCGGCCCGGCGGCTAAGGGTGATCAGGCCGAAAGCACCTTGCGGCCGCGTGCACGGCGGGCACGGATCACATTGCGACCACCGGGGGTGGCCATGCGTGCACGGAAGCCGTGACGGCGTGCGCGAACGAGATTGCTCGGCTGGAAGGTGCGCTTCATCGCTCATTACCTCAAACGTCAAAACAGAAAATGGCCGCCAACGCGGGCGACCGGTACGCGAGGGGCGGATATTGAAATCCATGGCCCGAGTCAATCGTCTTTGGCCGTTTCGGCGCGGCGAATGGCCGCGCGGCGGCGTGCGCTGGGCCGGCGCAGGCTGTGATCGGCCCAGCGCCCATATTTGGGCCAGCGCCGCTTGAACGCAACATAGCGCTTCTTGGCCCAGTGCGAATTCTTGAGCGCAAGCCCGGCGCCCACCGCGAACAGCACCAGCCCGCCCGGGCCGGGCACGACGCCGAGCAGCGGCGAGAGCAGGATACAGGCGAGGCCGATGAGGAACAGCGCATAGCGCACGCGCGGATCATTCCCGAAGGCGGCAAGGCGTTCCTTCCAACTCATCGTCCCCATGTGGGAAGGGCGGTGGGATCTGCAAGGCGTTGCAATCGTGTCGACAAGGCAACGAAGCCGCGCCACTATCCGCCGCACTGACGGGGTGGGGGCCCCGACAAAGGGGGTGGGGAATGGTATCGATCGTCTCGACGGTGGCCTATCTCGGGCTGGAGGCTCGCGCGGTCGAAACACAGGTGCAGCTGGCGCCGGGGGTTCCCAGCTTCATTGTCGTCGGGCTTCCCGACAAGGCGGTGGCCGAAAGCCGCGAACGCGTACGCGCGGCGATCGCGGCGATGGGGCTGTCGCTGCCGCCCAAGCGGATCACGGTAAACCTCTCCCCAGCAGATCTGCCCAAGGAAGGATCGCATTACGATTTGCCGATCGCGCTCGCGCTTTTGGGGGCGATGGGGGTGATCGATGCCGAGACGCTGGCATCCTATGTCGTCGTCGGCGAACTGGCGCTCGACGGACGGGTTGCGGGTGCACAAGGCGTGCTGCTCGCCGCGCTCCACGCGATGGAAAAGGGGATGGGGCTGATCTGCCCCGCGCCGCAAGGGGCCGAGGCGGCATGGGCGGGGGAGATAGAGGTGCTCGCCGCGCCCGACCTGTTGGCGCTGCTCAACCATTTTCGCGGCACCGGCCCGCTTGCCGCCCCCGTGCCGGGCGAGGTCGAAACCGGGTATAAGGGCCCTGATCTGCGCCAGGTGAAGGGACAGGAAAGCGCCAAGCGCGCGCTTGAGATCGCGGCAGCTGGGTCTCATAATCTGCTCATGATCGGCCCGCCAGGGGCGGGGAAATCATTAATGGCGGCGTGCCTGCCGGGGATATTGCCGCCGCTCGATGCGGGGGAGGCGCTTGAGGTGTCGATGGTCGCCTCGGTGGCGGGGGAACTCACCGACGGGCGGCTCTTGCGGACCCGGCCTTTCCGCGCGCCGCACCATTCGGCGTCGATGGCGGCGCTGGTGGGCGGGGGGCTTCGTGTGCGGCCGGGCGAGGTGAGCCTGGCGCATCACGGCGTGCTTTTCCTCGACGAGCTCCCTGAATTTCAGCGCGCGGTGCTCGATTCGCTGCGCCAGCCGATCGAGACCGGGCGGGTGAGCGTGGCGCGCGCCAATGCGCATGTGACCTTTCCGGCGCGCGTGCAACTCGTTGCCGCGATGAACCCGTGCCGCTGCGGGCATCTGGGCGATGCCGCGCTCGCCTGCGCGCGCGCGCCGCGTTGTGCGGCGGATTATCAGACGCGGATTTCGGGGCCGCTGCTCGACCGCATCGACCTGCATGTCGAGGTGCAAGGCGTGAGTGCGGCCGACCTCATGCTCCCGCCGCCGGCGGAGGGCTCGGCCGAGGTGGCCGCGCGCGTGGCGCGGGCGCGCGGTGTGCAGGCCGAGCGCTATGCCGCACACGGCATCCGTACCAATGCTGAGGCCGATGGCGAGGTGCTCGAACGCCATGCCCTGCCCGACGAGGCGGGGCGGGCGCTGCTCGCGCAGGCGGCCGAAGCGATGCGGCTTTCGGCGCGTGGCTATGGCCGGATATTGCGGGTCGCGCGCACCATCGCCGACCTGAGCGGGGCCGAGGGGGTGGGCAGAGCGCATATCGCCGAGGCGCTGGGCTATCGCCGTCAACCGCCGCGCAATTGAGCAGATTATTTCGCAGGCGTTTGTGAAACAGGGAGTTGCGGTGGCGCTGTGTGTCCGCTAGTGGCCAAAAAATCGCTGCCCCTGTGGCGAAATTGGTAGACGCATTCGACTCAAAATCGAACGCCGCAAGGCATGCTGGTTCGAGTCCGGCCAGGGGCACCAGAGATCTTTCCGGGGACGTCCGCTTGCGTCCGTAACCGGTATGTAAATAAAGGATTTTGGCGTGCCCGGTTGGGGCGGCGTCATATGCCCTCTTTCAGCCTGGCATCGAACGCGTTCCCTGCCGTTATGCCGTTTCCAGGCAGGCCGATTTCGCTGTAGCGAGCGGAGATGTGATTCCGGCCTGCGCGATGCATTTCCTTCGTGCAAAGTAACTCTGGTTACATTCATCGGCAATGGATTGCGCTATTTTCCACTCTACATGACCATCGGAGAGAGGAATCGAGGCGTGCAAGCGATGAACAACGAGACGCCCCTTGGCGCGCCTGTGTCCGCCCGCAAGCGTATGACCTTGTTCCGTGCGGGCGAGGGTGTCGCTCTCGATCACGAAACAATGCCTTTTGATGGTGTCGATCCGGAAACCATGGCCGGTCTGGCGCGGATCATGGGTTCAGGGCCGAGAGCAGCCGATGCCTCGCACACGACAATCCTCTTCCAATCGGGAGGTGAGGAGGGTGTCAGCCTGAGCCATGCCTGGTTCAAAACCGGTTTCATATCGCCGCGCCACAGCCACAATGCCGATTGCATTTATTATATATTGGCAGGCGAAGCCCGCTTTGGCGCAGCGCGTCTCGGCCCGGGTGACGGGATATATGTCCCGGCCGAGCAAGCCTATGTCCTGGAAGTCGGCAATGAGGGATGTGAACTGCTGGAATTCCGCAATGCGGCGCAGTTTAACATCCATTTCAAGGGCAATGACGCGGCGCATTGGGAGAAGGTTTCCCAATCCTATGCCCGGCATATGCCGCAATGGGAAAACGAGAGACCACCGTCGCAGCGCTAATCGCCGGTCTCGGTATTTTGCTTGCGGAATCTAACCGTTGGCGACGGCGCGCAAGCGTTCCAAATCGCACAGGCTGATCTGGCCATAGCCGACCTCGATCAGCCCATCCCGTTCGAATGCCGACAGATGGACATTCACCGTCTTGCGGGTGAGGCCGGTCATTTCGCCCAGCAATTCCTGGCTAAGGCGGATAATCGGGGTCGGCTCCATGACTGTTGCGCGATGGCCGTCGGCGGCGGCCAGCAGGCGCGCGGCGATGCGTTCGCGTGGGCGCAGCGAAATCACTTCCGCCGCCATGCGGACGGCGCTGCGCATATTGGCGTAGGCGAAGCCGGCGATGGCGCGCCAGATTTCGGGCTGGCATTCGGCAACCCGTTCGAGCGCCGCTTCCGATATTTCCAAGAGGATGCAGGGTTCCACACAAACGGCTGTGACAAGGCGGGGGCCGCCACTGAAGCGCGTGGCATGACCGAGCACCGATCCCGCCCCGGCAAGGCCGATCATGACCTCCTTGTCGCCTGGTGCCGCGCAATAGGAATGGAGCACGCCTTCGATCACCACGAACAGGCCGCTCCGGTCGTCTCCTTCGGCTTGGGCCCATTCCCCGGTGTTGAGCCGCACGAGGCTGCCTTCTGCGACTAAATTCTCAGCGAGCGCGGAGGAGTAATCCTTTAGCCATCCAACCTGTCGCAGCACATGAAGGGCCAAGGCTCGCTCTTCTTTTTTCATGCTTGGATTGTAACTTGTGTGACAGTCTGCCGCCAGCAAAATTGTTACCCATAGCGCCATATAAAATATGGGAGCGGATGGGACATGGCAGCTGCTGGCGAAGGCAGGGTGATACGTATTGGTGGGGCGACGGCATCTTTTTCCGACACTGCGCTCTCGGTACCCCAATTATTGGCTGATGGACGGCTTGATTATCTGATCTTCGACTATCTCGCCGAAGGGTCGATGGGGATATTCGGCCGGATGCAGGCCGCCGATCCCGCAGCAGGCTATGGGACCGATTTTCTGACCGTGCATGTCGGCCCCTATCTCAATGAGATTGCGGCGCAGGGCCTGAAGGTCGTTGCCAATGCCGGGGGCGTCAATCCGGCCGGGCTGGCGGCGGCGCTCGAGCGGATGATCGCTGAAGCGGGCTTGTCGCTCACCGTGGCCTATGTCGACGGGGACGACCTGCGCCCAAGGCTGGAGGAACTGCGCGCGGCCGGCCACCGCGACATGTTCACGGACGCGCCCTTTCCCGAAAACATCATCAGCGCCAACGCCTATCTCGGTGCATTCCCGATCGCAGCGGCGCTGGCCAGGGGCGCGGATATCGTCGTCACCGGACGGGTGGTCGACAGCGCGGTGGTGCTGGGGCCGCTGGTGCATGAATTCGGCTGGGGGCCTGATGATCTCGACCTGCTGGCGGCCGGGACACTGGCCGGCCATCTGCTCGAATGTGGCGCGCAGGTTAGCGGCGGGACGTTTACCGATTGGCGCGATGTGCCTGACTGGGCGAATATCGGTTTCCCGATCGGCGAATGCCATGCCGATGGCAGCGTGGTGATCACCAAGCCCGAAGGCACGGGTGGCCTGGTGTCGGTCGGCACGGTGGCCGAGCAGCTGCTTTACGAAGTCAGCGACCCTGCCGATTATATCGTCGCCGACGTGCGCTGCGACTTCAGCGACGTGAAGCTGGAGCAGATCGGCAAGGACCGGGTGCGCGTGACCGGTGCGCGCGGGCGGGCACCGACCGACAGCTACAAGGTCTGCGTCACCTTTGACGGGGGCTGGCGCAGCATCGCCTATCAGCCGATCATCGGCGAGGATGCGGCCGAAAAGGCGGCGCGCCAGGCCGAGGCGCTGTTTGCGCGCGGGCGGGCTTTGCTGCGCGCGCGCAACCTGCCCGACTTTTCGTTGACCGACACGGTGATGATCGGTGGCGAAGCCAGCTTTGGCGCGCACGGCCAACAAGGGCAGACGCGCGAACTGATCTGCAAGCTGGTGGTGGACCATCCCGACCAGCAGGGGGCGCAAATCTTCGCGCGCGAACAATGGGCGGGGATTTCGGGGATGTCGGTCGGCACTTCGATCAATCTGGCCACGCATGTGTTGCCGATGACGGGGACTTTCCTGTTCCTTCTGGACAAGCAGACCGTGCCCTCGCGCATGACCTTTGCGGGCGTCACGCAGGATGTGGCGGTGGCAGCGGGCGTGCCGATTGCGACAGGTGCCCCGGCCGCGGAGCGGGCACCGATGACCCCGGCCGAACCGGGCAGTGTTGCTGTCGATCTGGTCCGGCTGGCCTGGGCGCGCAGCGGCGACAAGGGCCATTTGTTCAACGTCGCCGTCATCGCGCGTCAGCCCGAATATCTGCCCTATCTGCGCGCCGCGCTGACGCCGGAGGCGGTGGCCGAATGGTATCGCCATCTCGGGCCGGACGGGCAGCGTCCGCGTGTCGATCGCTATGACGTGCCCGGTTTTCACGCGCTCAACTTCGTGGTCCGCGACGCGCTTGCCGGCGGGATCAATGCGAGCACGCGGCTCGACCCTGCCGCCAAGGGGATGGCGCAGATGCTGCTGCGCTTCCCAATACCTGTTCCCGCTGCACTGGCCGCCGAACTGGGCGCTGCCGCTTCATCCGACAAAGGAAATGGACATGGCTGATTATTCGTACCTGATGAAAGGCATCGAGACGGTTTCGACCGACAGCAGCGTGCTGGTCAGTTCATCCCGCTATTTGAATGACGCGCGGGTGCGCGATTGGGTGGCCACGCATTTGTTGCGCCGGAACGGCCCCGATATTCCGACGCCATCGGATTCGATCCAGCTCGTCCAGATCCTGCGCGAGGTGCAGGACATCGACCATATCAACGCGCTGTTCGCAGCCGAGCGCCAACAGAATCCCGCGCTCGACGCGTGGTTCAAGGAAGGCTTTATCTCAACCTTCGGCCTTGATGACCTGAAGGGGTACGGCCCCGAGACGGTTGGGGGCATCTTCTACGCGCAGCTGACCGACAATGATCTGCAGGTCGATATCGTCCCGCCGTTCACGCCGCGCAACGATTATGAATATTTCCAGCTGCGCGCCGGGCAGACGCATGATCTGGAGCATATCCTTGGCGGCGGCGGGTTCGATTTCATCGGCGAACTCGTGCCCTATTATATGCGGCTGACCAATTTGTTCGTCCATATGAGCCCTGAGCTGGCGGGCGAGCTGTCGGCTTTTTCCATCCTCGGATCGACGCGGATCATCACGCGCGCGGTGCTGCATTACCCGCAGACCTGGCTGATCACCCAGAACGCCGTCGAGCGCGGTGCGAAGGTGGGTCGTGAATCGGCACCGCTATACATGATGCGTTACGAAGACGTGCTTGGGCTAACCCCCGAAGCCGCGCGCGAAGCACTGGGCATCAAGGGCGTCCAGCTTGCCGATACGGCTGCGGCATCGGCCCAGTGGTGTTAAGCGTTTAGGAGAGGGTGAAATGGAAATGTCGAAGCGGCGCATCCCGACACTTGAAGAACTGGCGCCGATGCCGGGCCGTTACCCGCTGATCCCGGATCTGACGCCCCGTCAGGAAGTGGCCTTGCTATGCCGCGCGCTGCACCGCGAAGGCTATGACGATCATATTGCCGGGCACATCACGCTGGCCGAGCCGGATGGCAGCTTTCTGGTCAATCCCTGGGAACTCGCCTGGGACGAACTGACCGCATCCGACATCATCCGCGTGGATGCCAGTGGGCGGGTTATTGAAGGCGCATGGAACGTGACGCCGGCCATCGGGCTCCATCTGGCCGTGCACCAGCGTCGCCATAGTCTGCGCGTCGTGATCCACAATCATTCGCGCTTGGGGTCGGTCTGGGCGGCATCCGGGCGGGTGCCGCCGGTCTATGACCAGACATCCGGTCAGGTCGATGAGGATCCGGTATTGTACGATGAATATGCCGGGACCGTCGATGGCGCCGAAGAGGCGCAGGCCGCCGCCGATGCGCTTGGCCAGGGAAAATGGGCGCTGCTGAAAAATCACGGCGTGTTCATTGTCGCCGACAATATCCGCCAGGCGCATTTGCGCGCGATCACGCTGGAGCATCGTTGCCGTCTGGCCTGGCAGGTCGAGATGCTGGGGGGAGGGCAGCCGATCACCAATCCGGAGGCCTTGCGCGTCGTCCAAATGTCTGATCCGATGGGGTTTCCGTTCCTGTGGGAGGCGATGGCACGGCGCGAGATTCGCCTGGATCCGTCGGTGCTCGACTGACCAGTTCACGGCGGTAAGGCCGTTCCTGTGTGCGTGCTCTGATCAAGGGAAAGAACATTATGTTCGCACCAAAGGCTGCTTCGGAAAATCGGCTACGATGGCTGGGTATGGGCGCCGTCACGGCCATGCTGCTGACATCGGCGGCACCCGCGCTCGCACAGGTTGCGGATGCGATCTACACCAATGGCGTGATCCGAACGATGGAAGCGCCGGAGGATGTTGCTCAGGCGGTGGCGATCCGACAGGGGCGGATCGTGGCGGTCGGGCCGACGCAGGCGGTGCTCGCGCACCGTGGATCGGGAACCCGCATCGTCGATCTCAAGGGCAAGACGATGCTTCCGGGCTTCATCGACGCGCATGGGCATCTTTCGATGCTGGCGGGGATGATCGATTTTGCTAATTTGTCGCCGCCGCCGGTTGCTGGCGTCCGCGATATCGCCTCGCTCCAGTCGACCCTGCGGGGTTACATCGCCCAGCGAAAAATTCCTGCGGGGCAATGGGTGCAGGGCTTTGGCTATGACGATGCCGTGCTTTCCGAGCGGCGTCATCCGACCCGCCAGGAACTCGATGCCGTTTCAAGCGATCGGCCGATCATGCTGCTGCATGCATCTGGTCATATCGCGGCGGCCAATACCCGCGCGCTCGAACTGGCGGGCCTGCTGCGCGACGCGCCGAACCCGGCCGGGGGCGTGATCCGGCGCGAGGCGGACGGAAAAACCGCATCCGGCGTTTTGGAAGAAGCCGGGATGTACCGGCTGATGGCCTTGCTGCCGAAACTGACCTTTGAGCAGCGTCTGGCTGCCCTGAAGAAGGCGCAGGACGTGTATGCCCGCTACGGTATCACGACCGCGCAGGATGGCGCCGCTTCGCCGGATGACTATGCCTTGCTCAAGGCGGCAGACGAACGGGGCGCGCTTAAGATCGACGTGGGGGCGTTGCTGTTTTTCCGAGCGCCCTGGCAGAACCTTGAGGCCATGCCCATCGGCGCGCCACGGCAGACGCAGGCGCGCTTGCGGATTCTGGGCATCAAGCTGATGCTCGACGGATCGCCGCAAGGACGGACGGCCTGGCTGAAGGAGCCCTATCATCGCGTTCCGGATGGCCTTGCGGCTGATTATCACGGCTATCGCCAGATAGAGGATGCCGAGCTTCGCGGCTGGATCGACCGTGCGGCGGATCATCGCTGGCAGCTCTTCGCACACGTCAACGGTGACGCGGCGATGCAGCAGCTGATCGATGTGACGGCTGCTGCTGATGCCGCGCGGCCAAAGCCGGTAGAGCGCACGATCGCGATCCACAGCCAGGTGGTTGGGGCAGGGCAGCTGGCGCGGATGAAAGACCTCGATATCCAGCCGAGCTTTTTTGCGACCCACGCCTTTTACTGGGGGGACTGGCACCGTGATGTGACACTTGGTGAAACCCGCGCGGCCCAGATTTCACCGATGCGCGACGCAATCGACCGCGGGCTTGTGCCATCGATACACAACGACGCGCCCGTGGTGCCACCGGACATGATGCGCCTGATCTGGGCGGCGGTCACGCGGACGACGCGGTCGGGCGTTACGCTTGGAGCAGCCGAGGCGGCCACGCCGTATGAGGCCGTGCTGATGGCGACGCGCAATGCCGCCTGGCAAATCCACGAGGAGAAGGAAAAGGGGACGATCGCTGTCGGTAAACAGGCCGATCTCGTCGTACTCGACGCGGATCCGTTAAAGATAAGCGTAAAGAATCTGGACGGCATCAAGATCGATCGCACGATTAGCGACGGCACAGAAATTTACACCGCAACACATTGAAAATGGAGCGCCCCTGTCCTTACGGGGGCGCTGTCCGGGATGACGCCGGGGGCGCCGGCGACCGATGAGTATGAGCGCGAAACGCCGAGCGCACCCTGAGCATGGTAATTTCGTCGCTGCGGGGTATCAGGGGATTCTGCGGGCGGCGTGGCGAGGGTGGTCCTTGATGAGGTGTGAGGTCGGTAATGCAAGCGCCGGGGCCGCGCGACGATGACGCTAGTTGGAAAAGAAGTGCGCCGGGGGCGCCCGCCGCGCCTTTCGCGGGACGCGATCCTGATGGCCGCGCTCGATATGCTGGAGCGCGAGCCGGACCTTGCCTTTTCGCTGAACGGGCTGGCGCGCGCGCTGAAGGTGACGCCGATGGCGCTCTATACCTATTTCGGCAGCCGCGATGATCTGCTTCAGGCGCTGACTGAAAGGCTGCTCAGCGGTTTCGTCACTGTGGTGGACGGGGATATGCCGGCGATCCGGCGGGTCGAGGCCTGGTGCTTTGCGGCGCGGCGGTTTTTCCTGGGATATCCGCAACTGCTTGGCCTGTTGACCTGGGAAGGCGGCAACACATCGGTCGCCTGGTTCGATCGTTCGGTGGTGCTGATCGAAGCGTTGCAGGAATTGGGGTTCAAGGACGCGGAGCTTTCGCGCGCGATTATCTGGATATGGACTTCGGTGATGGGCGCGATCAGCGAAGAGATCCGCAACCGAACGGCCCCGCACAGCCTGAGCCCGGCGCAGGTTGAAAGCCTTGATCCGCGGCTGCACAAGCCGGTGCGCGACATGCTCATGCTCGCCGAGCAGCCCGACCATTTCGACAGTTTCTTTGCCTATCATGTCGAGCGCTTGCTCGACGCGCTTAGGGCGATTGCAAAACGGCCGTGAAAGCCCGTGTTTTCGGCATTTTTGAATTATTCTATGGTATAAATTATTGACCGCTGCGCGTCCCGCCGGGATAATGGCGGGCAGAGGCAAGCGCCGACAAGAATCGCGCTGTCCGGAGGAGAGGATGCCATGGAACGTGCGCGGCGGATCGCGATAGCGAAGCAATTGCTCGACATGATTGACCGGGATGTAACCGAATATGGCGAAGAGCCGGCCTGGGAAGCGGATATCGGCCGCTTCACCGACAAGGCGCGTTTCCTGAAGGAAAAGGAAGAGTTCTTTCATAACCGCCCGCAAGTCATCGCGTACACGGCGGACATCCCCAATAATGGCGATTATTACGCGACGGAACTGGCGGGCAAGCCGATCCTGTTGACGCGCGGCAAGGACGGCAAGGCGCGGGCGTTTCTCAACGCCTGCCGGCACCGCGGGGTGCAACTGGCCGAAGGCTGCGGCCATGGCCACACCTTTACCTGTCCCTATCACGCCTGGACCTTCAATTCGCATGGCGACCTGATCGGGGTGCCGAGCCGCGACGCGTTCGAAGGCGTGCTGAACGATCGCGGGCTGGTCGCGCTGCCGGTGCACGAGGAAATCGGCCTGATCCTCATCCATCCACAGCCCGATGGCGCGCTCGATTTCGACGCATTCATGGGGCCGATGAAGGATGTGATGGCGGGGTATCATTATGAGAACCTGCGCTTCATCAAGGAATTCCGCACCAAGGCCCGGATCAACTGGAAACACGCGGTTGATGGCGGGGTGGAAGGCTATCACGTCCCGTTCCTGCACCCGAAAACGGTGGGGCCGATGACGCTGCCGCAATTCCTCCATCTCGATTGCGGGCTGCACCACACGCTGATCACGACCCAGCCCGATATCGTGAAGCTGAAGGACCTGCCGGAAGACGAGTGGCCGGAATATTGCAATTTCTCGACCACCAACGCGATCTTCCCCAACACCGTGGTTGGCGTGGGCGAGATGATCGCCTTCTTCCAGCGCAGCGATCCGGGCAACGAACCGGGCGAATGCGACTACATCTTCCGCGTCTATGGCTGGGGGCACAACCCGACCGAGGAAGAGCGCCAGCGCGATGATTATGTCGCCGACCTGCTCATCCGCGTGGCGATGGACGAGGATATGAAGGTGCAATCCAATTCGCAGGTCATGATGGAAGCGGGGGCGGTGCCGTCGCTGCTCTTTGGCCGCCGCGAACAGAATGTCTCGCGGATGCACCGCAATTATGATCGCCTGATCGGCCATGATGTTGAAGCCGCGCTGGCGGCGGAGCGGGGGCGCACGCTGCCGCAGGCGGCCGAATAAGGACCGGGACGAAAAAGGCGCTGGGCCCCGGCGCCTTTTTCCAAAAACCCGAACAGGAAAGTCCCCGGGGCACAGTTAAAGCGTAGAATGGAGAGGTCTGAAATGAACGATAATGTTCCCTATTTCATGCGCGGGCTGCAGGAGATTCCGACGGAATCGTCGCGCCTCGTCAGCTCGTCGAAATTCCTCAACCACCCCGTGGTCCGTGAATATGTGATGCAGGAATCGCTGCGGCGGAACGGCCGCGATATGCCGATGACCTATGCGCTGCCGCGGCTGTTCCAGGCGCTTTATGAAATCCGCGATGAAAAGCGGATCAACGAGATGCTGGCCGATCAGTGCAAGACCAAGACCGAACTGGGCGACTATTTCGAGGAACGCTTCATTTCGACCTACACCCGCGAAGACCTGAAGGCCTATGCGCCGGACACTGCGGGCGGGGAATATTACCACTATCTGACCGCGAACAATTTCGAGATCGTGCTCGACCCGCGCATCGAGATGAACCCCGGTTGGCAGCCGCAGACCATGCTTGATTATTGGGATCTGCGCACAGGCCAGACGCATGACTTCGATCACCTTCTGGGAGGTGCAGGGTTCGATTTCCTTGGCGAAACGACGCCGCTGTTCATGCGGATCGAAGGCTATTTCGCCTATTTCGACGATCCGGAACTGGCAGGTGAGCTCAGCACGCTGCTGGCGATCATGGCGCTGCCCACGCTGATGCGCACGATCATCCATTACCCGTCGACCTGGCCGGCGATGTCGCGTCACATCACCAACGGCATGCGCGTGGGCCGCGAATCCGACCCCTGGTTCCTGCGCAAGATGGAGCCGATCCTGGGGATGACCAAGGCGGATGCGCGGGCCTATATCGGGATGAAAGGGGTCGAGGAAGTCGACACCACTGCCGCGTCGGATGTGTGGAGCGAAGGCGCGCAGTCGGCGCAGCTGGTTCAGGCCGAAGCGGCCGAATAACACTTTGAATATGGCGCGCGTCGCGGTGTGGACTGGTGCGTCGCGCGCGCGCCTACCGGCTAAATGGCTTTAATGGGCACGCAGGATTTTCTCCATAGCCTTGCCCCTAGCGAGTTCGTCGATCAGTTTGTCGAGATAGCGGATGTCCTGCATCAGCGGGTCTTCGATATCCTCGACGCGGACACCGCAGACTAGCCCGGTGATCAGATTGCGTGAAGGGTTTGGCCGGGGCGCCCGCCTCAGAAAATCCTCGAAGCTGGATTTCTTTTCCAGCTCGGCCTCAAGCCCCTTTTGGGTGTAACCCGTCAGCCAGCGGATGATCTCGTCAACCTCGGCCCTGGTGCGGCCTTTCTTTTCCGCCTTGGCGACATAGTGCGGATAGACGCTGGCGAAGCTCATGGAAAAGATACGATGCTGTGTCATGATCGCCCCTCATGCACCCGGTTCGGGGCCGAGAAGCGGCATCACGTCGACAGAATCGCACGGGAAGATGGTGAAGTGCGGATGGCCTTCGAACAGCTTTGCCGCAGCCTCGTGCGAGGGCGCGCGCACGACGACGAAAACGGTCAGTTCATTGACGACGTCCGCCACGCCATCCGGCGATGTCCGTTTGGTTGGGCCGAGCGGTCCGCCTGCATAAACGATGGCATCCCTGTGCGTCTCGTCCCAGGCTTTGAGCGCGGCAAGCCCGGCCTCGTCGCGGGCGTCGCGTTCTGCGTCTGACATCGCATACCAGGCCTGCCATCGCGCGCTGGCCTTGTTGCTGGTGAAAACCGCGAGATACTTGTCATTCGCGCTCATTCATATGCCTCCGCTCAACAGGAAGGTGCGCTCAATTGGTCCCCGGGCGGGTTGCGCGCCGGGCCATTGGAGCGGCAGTTTAATATGGAGCCGTGGGAAGCGCGGGTAAATGACGGTCTTGCAGACGATGTAGCTTGCCCCGACGACCAACGCACCTCAGCTGAGCAGCGGTTCGAGCGCGTCCCATTCATGCTCGACGGCGCGGCGTCCGGCGTCGATCGCCGTGCGGATTTTCGCAGGATCGAATTCAAGCGTTTCGGAATATTCCTGTTCGGGCTCGATGATCCGGATCGGCGCGAAACGATAGCGGGCGATCTGCACGTCGAGCGGCCGAAGGATCCTTGCGGCTTGCGTGCCGCCAATGCCTTCGGCTTGCAGCGCCCAAAGCTGCGCCTCGCGGGCGGCGATCATATCGTTGATCAGCGCCGCGCCGGCCAGATCGTTGACCGATACTTCGGACTGCAGGATGTCGACCGCGCGCAACCCGATCTTGATCAGATTGCCATAGGTTCGCACCCGGCCGAGTTGTGGGGCGGGGGACGCACGCACGGCGATCACGCCGCGCGGGTTCAGGTCGAGCGCGGCGCCAAGCGGCGTCACGTCGCGTACGCCGCCATCGACCCATTGTTCCTCGACCCCGTCGCGGGCGCGCGTCTTTAGGGGATCGAAGAAGAGCGGCATGGCACAGCTGGCATAAACCCAATTGTGAATACCAGGCACGCTTTCGTCGATGCTGCGATAGGCTCCAGTGCCAAGATTGACGACGCCCAGCCGCAGCTTGCGGCCGCTGCTCATGAGCTTCTCTTCATTGGCGAAGCCCTTGAGCAGTCGCTTGAGCGGGGCAGCGTCGTAGATCGCATCCTCGCCGAGAATCCCGCCGACGACACCCAGCGGGCGTTCCTTGTAGATCGAGCCGTTGCCCTTGAGGCCGAGCCATGCATCCAGCAGGCCGGGAACATCGTCTTGCGCGACGCCCAGTGCCTGGATTGCGCCCGTTGAAACGCCAGCGACGATGTCGATCCGGACGCCGCGATTGACGACAAGTTCGTGGACAACGCCGACCTGAAAGGCGCCCTTGGCGCCGCCGCCGCTCAACACCATGGCTAACCCGCCTGCCATATCATTCCTCCTTCAGAAGGAGAGATTTTACGAAGACTTAGGCAGTGAGTCAGATGCGCATGCGGCTATGCCCAATGGCATGATCTCGCGCGGCTGGGCGCCTGTTTTAGCGCAGCTTTGCGATGGTCAGTCCGTCAGCCTTGGCACGGTCCTTCACCGATTCCTCGCTGCGGGTGAGCGCTTTGGCGATCGCCTTGAGCGCCATCCCCTTCTTCGCCAGCGTATGCAGCTTCTGGATTTCGGCGGAGGTCCAAGGCTGCCGGTGTCGTTCAAATCGTTCTGCCATGGCGCTAGCCTTTAGCGCATTGGCGCTCTGGTGACGAGGCTTCGTTCAGGCAGCATCCACGATCGGGGAAAGGGCGCGGGGCGCCTATCCCCGATCGTGGTGCAGGAGCGTCAGAGCGGGCGGGTGTTGGTATCGATCAGCTTGCGCGCTTCGGCGATGGCCTGCGCTTCCTTGACCTTGCCCTCCATGATCTCGTCGGCGAGTTCGAGCAGGCGGGCGCTGATGACGGTTCCCGTCTCGGCATTTTCGGTGATACCGATGCCGTTCTTGGTGGCGGCGACGCGGTCCCATGCGGTGCGGACGGCGGCCCAGTAACGGCTGGTGGCATCCCAATAGGCGTCGGCCGCCTTCACGTCGTAATCATCGTAGCGGGTATAGCTGTTGAGGACATATTCCTGGACGATGGGAACGAGCTTGCCGTCCTTGGTGCCCATCTTGGTATTGTCCTGCCAGTGGACCCAGCCATCGGGACCGTTCTGGTGGCGGTTGATGCCGAGATAGCGGTCATAGACGGGGTTGCGCACGGCATCGCGGCGGGCGAGCGGACGCCAGGTCCAGTTGGAGCGCCAGCGGCGGACGCCGCCCTGCGTTTCGAACTGGCCCCAGCCGCCATAGCGCGGGGAATCGTCGACCTGATAGACGGTTTGCGACCAGCGGCCGGTGCGCATCTTTTCGGGCACATCTTCCCATTTCCAGCTGTTGCGATCGGCAAAGACGAGCACGCGGGCAGGCTCATATTCCCAATCCTGACGCCAATGCTTGATGATATGCGCCTTGCCGTCGTCTCCCTCGATCACGAGCATATGCTGGAGCGCGATCTTTTTGCCGGTATCCTCGATCACGCGGACGACTTCATTGCCGCCCGAACGCTTTTTTTCGAGCGGGGTATAGGCCGGATCCCAGCGCGTGGTTTCCTGCATGTCGAAATGGACGCGGTAATTGCCCGCCATGGCGAGAATGTCGGCGCGATCCTGCTCGAACCCGGCGGCGGCCTTTGTCGCCGAAATCGGCGGGTGGGCGAGGGCGGGGGACATCGTCATCGCCAGTGCCAAGAGCCCGGCGGAAAACAGCGTGTGAATGGATTTCATGATGGGTTTCCCTTGAATACGTCAGAAGCGATAGCTGGCGGACACGCTCGCGTTGCGGCCGGGCTGGGTATAGGCATCGGTGACAGTGGAGGTGCTGGAGAGGCCGCGAACGTCGCTCCACCACGCATATTTCTTGTCGAGAATGTTGAAGATGCCCGCGCGCAGCGTGAGCGCCTTGTCGAGTTTCAGAAAGGCGGTGGCATCGAGGATGGTGAACGCGCCGGGGCGGTAGCAGGCCGGGGTGCAGATACCCGTGGTGCGGCCGAGTTCCTTTTGCGCGCTGTGCGTCGCGATCAGCTGGCCGCCAAACCGGCCGGCGCGATCCCGGTAGCCGACGCCCATGACCAGCTTGAGCGGATCGACCGTCGAGAGCGGGCGACGATTGCCGTCCGGATCGATCTCGTTGCCCTTCGCATAGGAAAGCGCGAGCGTACCCGAGAGGCCATTGTCGGCGCGCGCTTCGAACCGGGCTTCGGCGCCTTTCACGCGGACGCGATCGAGGTTGACGAACTGGTAGATCGCGGGATCGGCCGGGGTGAACGAGCCGCCAACGACTTCCTGGCTGATGAAATCCTTGTAGCGCGAGGTGAAGGCGGTCATTTCGAGGCTGACCGCGTTCGAGGCGATGCGGATGCCGCCCTCGAAGCTTTCGCTGCGTTCGGGGCCGAGATCGGGATTGGGCGCCGAGGTGTAGCCAAAGGCGAGGTTTTCGAAGAACTGGTTCACCTGGCCGGGTTCGGGCGCCTTGAAGCCGGTGGCGTAATTGCCGAACAGGCGGATGGTGTCGTTGATTTTCCACACCACGCCCATTTTGGGCGAGACGCGCGATCCATCCTGACCCGCGCCGGAAAAGGCGGGGAGCAGGGGATCATTATCGGGCGACAGCTTGTAATAATCGAAGCGGAGCGCGGGGTAGAGCATCAATTGCCCGCCCGCGATGCTGATCTCGTCGGCCACGAAAGCGCCCGCGCGGGTGAAATCGGTGGAGGGGAAGGCGCGGGTGGGGAAGACCTCGCCCATCGGTGGCACGGTGCCGTCGCGCAGGCCCCGTTGACGTGTGATGCTGGCATCGGCGCCAAAGACGAGGCGGTGGCCGATCGCGCCGGTGATGAAATCGGCCCGCGCATCGGCGGCGGCGCCGAATACGCGGTTTTCAAAGGTGTTGAGCCGTTCACGGTCGACCGCAGGGGTACGATCCTCATCGGTAAACTGGACGTCTTCGCCGTTCTGCCAATAGATGGCGGCCCGCGCGAAATCGATCGTGCCATTGCCTTCCCAGCTCCAGTCGAGACCAAGGCGCTTGCGTTCGCCGGTATCGACTGCTTCGAGCAACTCGACGGTTGCGCTACGCCCGGTGAGCCCCTCGGTGGACAGGCGCGTGTCGAGATATTCGCCGGTCAGCCGCAACTTGTGGCCACCGGCGGGCTCATAGACGATGCGGCCAAGCACGGCGTTCGAACGGCCGTCTTGCGGGTTGGGTTTCGTCCGTTCCGCGCCGAGACCGCCAACATCGCCCTTATTGTCCAGTTCCTCATGATCGCGCCGCGTATAGGCGAGCATGGCCGACCAATCGCCGCTGCGCCCGGCGAGGATGGCGGTTTCGCTGAATTCATTGTCGGCGCTGGCATAGCCGGCGCGGACGAGGCCGCCGAAATTCTTGCCGCCTTCGAGGAAGTCCGCCGGGTCGGCGGTGACGAAGCTGACCGCGCCCGAAAGGCCGTCGCTGCCATAGAGCGCCGAGGCCGGGCCGCGCAGGATCTCGACCGATTTGACCAGCCCGAGATCGACATAGTCGCCGCGCCCGACCGCCTGTGCGCCAAAGCTGAAGCCGTCGGGAACGCGCACGCCGTCTACCTGGATGAGGACGCGGTTGCCGCCGATACCGCGGATGTTGAAGCCTTCATTGCCCGCGCGGCCCGTGCCGCTGCCCGCCGCGTTGAAGCGCGCGGGCTGGCGCTGGACGCTGACGCCGGGTTCGAAGCGTACGAGATCACGGATGTCGGTCACCAGTTCGTCGGCGATATCTTCGGCGGTTTTCACCGAGATGGTGAGCGGAACATCCTCCACCTTGAGCGGGGTGCGCGTGGCCGAGACGACGATCTGGTTCTTCCGTTCGAGCCAGAACTGGCCGTCATTATCCTGCGCATGGCCCGCCACGGGCAGCAGCGCGAAGGCGAGCGCGAGCGACGCGCAGGCGGGGCGGGCATGACGCCGCGCCCTGTTGCGTACGCCCTCCGGCCCGCCTGCGCTTTGTATTGCAGGGCGGATCCCGACCGTCGATCCGCACCTTATGCCATCACTCATTAAAACCCCCTTTTGATCATGCGACTGATTCTCAGTAGCGAGTATCATGCGGACTAGCGGGAAGGTCAACAGGGTTGACGCGAGACAGGGGTGAAACCGGAGCGGAAGCGATAGGGGAGGTGCCGCGTGGCCACTTTCGATCAGGGCGATCCGTGCAGCGCAGGGGATGGCGTCCCCAGAGCGGGGGGAGCGGAACGGATGGCCAGAGAGAATGGGCGCCTAGCCGACGGGACTGGGGGAACTATATGCGTGCGATGGGCGAAGCGTCAGATCGCCAAATGGTTCGATACGGCGTCGATGCTCGGGGTGACGGCAGTGCTGGACATATTGCCGCTGGCGCGCCTGAGCGTTGGCAGAGGCGTCGCGGGTCAGCGCCCCGACACGAGCGGGTGGCGTGCGCGCATCGTATCGAGCATTTCCTCGATCACCGCCATGTCATGCGCGCTGCCCGAGGGCGTGACCGTCCAGTTGCAATGCGGGTGGGTGGACACCGAATAGACGCGCACCGCGCCCAGCGCCGTGCGCCAGCGCCGCCGGGTGCCGCCGCGTTCGCGCAGCAGCGTGGCGATGATCAGTTCCTGCAGTTCGCTTGACGTCATGCACCGCCTTTTGCGTGCCTTTGCGATTTTCGCAAGTTTCCCGACTTGCAGGAGGGGAGCCGCCGGGATTAGCAAGGACCGCGATAGTCCGGGCCGGGATTGGCCACGAGACCGGAGGATGCATGACAAAATATCTACCCTGGGCCGGCTTCAGCGCGGTGGGCGCACTGGCGCTTGGCGTCATCGCCACGGCGCGCGGCGAGCCGATCAACGCCTTGTGGATCGTCATCGCGGCGGTCTGCATTTTCCTGGTCGCTTACCGGTTTTACGCGCTGTTCATCGCGCGGCAGGTGATGGGGCTGGACCCGCGCCGCGCGACGCCCGCAGTGCGCCGCGCCGACGGGCTGGATTATGTGGCGACCGACCGGACCGTGCTGTTCGGCCATCACTTCGCCGCGATTGCGGGTGCAGGGCCGCTCGTGGGCCCGGTTCTGGCAGCGCAGATGGGGTATCTGCCCGGAACGCTCTGGATACTTGCGGGCGTTGTGCTGGCGGGCGCGGTGCAGGACTTCATGGTGCTGTTCATTTCCATGCGGCGCGACGGGCGCTCGCTGGGCGAACTTGTGCGCATGGAAATGGGCGCGGTGGCCGGGACGATCGCGCTTTTCGGCGCGTTCATGATCATGGTGATCATCCTGGCCGTGCTCGCGCTCATCGTGGTGCGCGCGCTCGCGGAAAGCCCATGGGGGCTGTTCACCGTGGCCGCGACGATACCGCTTGCCATGGTGATGGGCGCCTATTCGCGCTGGATCCGACCGGGACGGGTGGGGGAGGTTTCCATCCTTGGGCTGATCGGGTTGCTGCTGGCGATCGTCTATGGCCAGAATATCGCTGAATCGGCGGTATGGGGCCCGATCTTTACGCTGACGCCCGAACAGCTTTGCTGGATCCTGATCCTGTATGGCGGGGTGGCCTCCATCCTGCCGGTGTGGCTGCTGCTGGCGCCGCGCGACTATCTTTCGACCTTCCTCAAGATCGGCGCGATCATGGCGCTGGCGATCGGCATCGTCATCATGGCGCCGCCGCTCAAGATGCCCGCGCTCACCCAGTTCGTGGACGGCGGCGGACCGGTGTGGTCGGGCGGGCTTTTCCCCTTCCTGTTCATCACCATCGCATGCGGTGCGGTTTCGGGTTTCCACGCGCTGATCGCCAGCGGCACCACGCCCAAGCTGATCGCCAGCGAGGGGGACGCGCCGCTGATTGGTTACGGCGCGATGCTGATGGAAGCGTTCGTTGCGATCATGGCGCTGGTGGGTGCCTCGATCCTCGATCCCGGCATCTATTTCGCGATGAACAGCCCGGCGGCGGTGCTGGGGACCGACCCGGCGAGCGCGGCGGCGGCAGTGACCGCCATGGGCTTTCCCGTGACGCCCGAATTGCTGACGCAGACGGCAAAGGATGTGGGCGAGGCGAGCATCATCTCGCGTACCGGCGGCGCGCCGACACTGGCCGTCGCCATGGCCGAAATCTTCAGCCATGTGCTGGGCGGACCGGCGATGAAGGCCTTCTGGTATCACTTCGCGATCCTGTTCGAGGCGCTGTTCATCCTGACGGCGGTGGATGCGGGCACGCGGGCCGGGCGCTTCATGCTGCAGGATCTGCTGGGCCTTGCGGTGCCCAAATTCCGCGACACGGCATCATTTCTGCCGGGGTTCATCGCGACGGCGCTGTGCGTTTCGGCCTGGGGGTTCTTCCTTTATCAGGGCGTGACCGATCCGCTGGGCGGGGTGAACACGCTCTGGCCGATCTTTGGCATTTCGAACCAGATGCTCGCCGCGATCGCGCTGATGCTGGCAACGGTCGTGCTGTTCCGCATGAAGCGTGATCGCTTTGCCTGGGTGACGATGCTGCCCACCGCCTGGTTGCTCGTCTGCACGGTGAGCGCGGGCTGGTTGAAGCTGTTTTCGCCCGATCCGGCGATCGGCTTCCTTGCGCATGCAAGCAAGTTCGCCGCTGCCGAGGCACGGGGCGAGATCTTGGCGCCCGCCAAATCGATGGCGGAGATGGAGCAGATCATCTTCAACGACCGCATCGATGCGGCGCTGTGCGGCCTGTTCCTGTTCGTCGTGATCTCGATCTTCGTCTTTGCGGTGCGTAGCTGCCTCGCCGCGCGCAAGATCAGTCACCCCACGGTGAGCGAGACGCCTGCCGAACTGGTGGCGGCCGAGTGATGGGCGTCTGGGCAAAGCTGCGCGAAATGGGCGGGCTGATGGTCGGCCTGCCCAGTTATGACGCCTATCTGAAGCATATGGGCGAGCATCATCCCGATGCGCGCCCGATGGATCGGACCGAGTTTTTCCGCAACCGGCAGGAAGCCCGTTATGGCGGGAAGAATGGCGGGCGCTGCTGCTAGGCGCGTCCGCGCATCCTGATTATTTGCCGCGCGCGACCGCGGCCTCGCTGCGAACATAGTGGCGGATGGCTTCGATCGTGCGGTCGTCCAGTTCCTCGAACCGGGGCATGCCGTTATCGACCAGCGCGCCGCCCCGCACGATATCGGTGAAGGCTTCGCCCACCGGCACGATGGCCGACATCCGCAGATCGGGCGCCTGACCCGCGCCCACCGCGCCGCCGCCATGGCAGATGCCGCAATGATTGGCGAACTGGAGCGCGCCGAACTGCGCAAGCGCCGGATCGGCGCGGAAATCGGGATCGTCGAACGGCGTGAGATCGGCCTTTTCGGCGGGCGGCAGCTTGGCCGTGCCGTCGATCACGAAGGTCAGCACGCGGCGCGCCTGTGTGCGGTAATCCGCGCGGACCGGAATGAGTGCGCCGTAGGAGGCGCCGCTGGTGCCGAGACCGGTCAGCACGGTGACATATTGCCGGCCCTTTGAGCGGTAGCTGATCGGCGGGGCGAGGACGGGGGCCTGCGCGTCGAAGCGCCACAGCGGCTTGCCGCTGTCAGCCGCATAGGCGGTGAACTTGCCGTCGATCTGCCCCTGGAAGACGAGATTGCCCCCCGTTGCCATCACGCCGCCGCCCCATGGGCCAAGCGTGCGGACCTTCCAGACGGCCTTTTGGCGGACGGGATCCCAGGCCACCAACTCGCTGCTGCCGTGGCGGCGGGCGGGATCGTTGACCGCGAAATCGGGAAAGGTGCCGCCGTCCATCACCATGCCGGGGGTGCGTTTCCAGTCGATTTTTTCGATCCCGGCATCGCTATAGGTGGCGCCCATTTCGATGGCGGGGATAAAGGCAAGCCCGGCGCGCGGGCTGAACGCCATGGGCAGCCAGCTGTGCGCGCCAATCGGGCCGGGCCACATGGTGAAACGCTGGCCATCGGGATAGCGCGCGCCCGGCGTTTCGACGGGACGGCCGGTCTTGGTGTCGATCCGGCTGGCCCAGCTGACATGGGCATAAGGCTCGGCCGAGATCAGCTTTCCGTTCGTCCGGTCGATGACATAGAAAAAGCCGTTCTTGGGCGCGGTCATCAGCACCTGGCGCCGTGCGCCGCCGATTTCGAGATCGGCGAGCTGCATGTCCATCGCTGCGTTATAATCCCAGCTTTCGCCCGGATTGACCTGATAATGCCAGCGATATGCGCCGGTGGCGGCATCGAGCGCGACGATCGAGGCGAGGAAGAGGTTGTCGCCTTCGCCCTTGCTGCGGATCTTGTGGTTCCACGGCGCGCCGTTGCCGGTGCCCAGAATGATGAGCTTTTGCCCCGGATCATAGGTCATGGCGTTCCAGACGGTGCCGCCGCCGCCATATTTCCACCAGTCGCCGGACCATGTCTTGGCGGCCATTTCCATGGCCTTGTTCTCGAACCCGTCGGCGGGGTTTCCGGGCACGGTGTGGAAGCGCCAGAGCTGGCGCCCGGTGCGCGCGTCATAGGCGGTGACATAACCGCGAATATCGGCGACGTCGGCGCCGCCGTGGCCGATAATGACCTTGCCATCGAAGACGCGCGGTGCGCCAGTGATATAGCGCCCATCATCGGCGCTGACGGTCATCGCGCTCCAGCGTTCCTTGCCGGTTTTGGCGTCGAGCGCGAGCAGGCGGCCGTCATGCGTGCCGACAAAGACCGCGCCGTCGGAATAGGCGAGGCCGCGAATGCCCCAGCCCTGACGCAGCTTGCGCCCCGCCGCGCGCGCGGCCTTGGGATCATGTTCCCAGAGCAGCTTGCCGGTGGCCGCCTCGAACGCGCGCACGACGCTGTAGCCGGTGGCGATATAGAGGATGCCATCCGCCGCGACGGGGGCGGAGACGGCGTTGCCGGGATCGAGATCGAAGGACCAGGCAAGCCCCAATCGACCGACATTGCCGTCGTTGATATCGGTAAGCGGGCTGAAATGCTGTTCGCCCGCAGTGCGGCCATAGCCGGTCCAATTATCCGGATTGTCCGATGCGGTGGCGTCGTGCGCCGCCGGGTTGGCGTTGTTCGAGCAACTGGCCAGCAGCAACCCGCAGCCGGCCGCCAGAATGATGGCGCGAAACGATCCTGCGCCCGGAAACCTTGCCCCCATCCTTCTCCCCAAATCTTATAATTTGGGCAGGACGATAATCTTTTGGCCGGGGCCGAAAAGCGAAAAGTCGAACGAAAAGCGACCACGCCCCCCGGAGGAACAGGGGCGTGGTCGAGTTTGGCCCGCGGAGAGAATGCGGGACGAGACGTTATTCGGCGGCTTCGAGCAGCGGGGCCGGTTCGGGCTTGATCACGCGGCTGCGGGTGCCGTCGATCGCGATCGGCACATCACCCGCGATGGTGGCGCGGCGCAGCGTGCGGCGCTGCAAACCGAAATCGGCGATGGCGCGGTGCTGGGTCGAGCGGTTGTCCCAGATCGCGACGTCGCCCGCGCGCCAGCGCCAGCGCACGGTGTTTTCCGGCCTGGTGATGTGATCCTGCAGGATCGCGAAGAGGCGCTGCGAATCCTGCCCGTTCAGGCCGACGAACTGCTTGACGAAATGGCCGACGAGCAGCGCGCGTTCGCCGCTTTCGGGATGGACGCGGACGACCGGATGCTCGGTTTCATAGACGGTGGAGGCAAAGACATTGCGGTGCTGATCCAGCTGGGCGCGGCTGACGCCCGAGAAGGTGGCGGCATAGTCATAGGCGTTGGTGTGGAGCGCCCAGAGCCCGTCGACCAATGTCTTCAGCGCGTCGGGCAGTTCTTCATAGGCGGTGACGCCGTTGGCCCAGAGCGTGTCGCCGCCCGCTTCGGGAATGGTGATTGCGCGCAGGATCGAGGCCTCGGGATAGGCATCGACGAAGGTGACGTCGGTGTGCCAGCTGGCGGCGGCATAGCCTTCGCGCGAGTCCAGCTCGAGCAGATATTTGGAGCCGGATGCGACGGGCACGGTCGGGTGCGCGACGGGCTTGCCGAAGCGTTCGGCAAAGCCTTCCTGCCGGGCGTCGTCGAGCGTGTCCTGATCGCGGAAGAAGACGACCTTGTGGCGGACGACGGCGGCGCGGATGGCGGCGATGGTTGCGTCGTCAAGATCGCCCGACAGCGCGACGCCGCGGATCTCGGCGCCGATGCGGCCGCCCACGGGAACGATATCGAGCGGGCTTTGGGGATCACGGGCATTCACGAAGTGCTGATTGAGTGCAGTCATGGCGTTTTCCTTTTGCGCTTGAGGTTCAGTTGACGGAGGCAGGGCCGAACGGGCGGTCGCCGATGACGGTGACGCGTTCCATGTGGCGGGGTTCGTTGAAGTCGGGCACGGCGTAGTGCTGGGTGGCGCGGTTATCCCAGAAGGCGATCGAGCCGGGGCGCCAGCTCCAGCGCACCTGGAATTCGGGGCGCTTCACCTGATCGAAGAGCCGCGCGAGCAGGGCATCGCTTTCGGCGGCATCGAACCCGACGATCCGCCGCGTGAAGACCGAATTGACGTAGAGTAGCTTTTCGCCGGTTTCGGGATGGATGCGCACCACCGGATGTTCGACCGGGGGGTATTGGGCGAGCAGCGCTTCCTTCTTTTCCTCGGTATTGAGGAACTGGATGAAGACGCTGGGATCATGGATCGCGGTCAGCCCGTCGATCTGGTTTTTGGTGTCTTCGTCGAGCGTTTCATAGGCCGCGACGGCATTGGCGAAGACCGTGTCACCGCCCAGCGACGGAGAGACGTGCGCGAGCAGGATCGAGGCGGCGGACGGTTCCTCGCGGAAGGTGGTGTCGGCATGCCAGTTGCTGTCGGTGGTGCGGCGATAGCGTTCGGCAAGGTCGCGGGCGACGAGCGGCAGGATTTCCGGATGATCGGGATGCGAGAAGACGGGGTGCACCTCCAGATCCCCGAAGGCGCGGCCGAGGGCGACATGCTGTTCGCGGCTGAGATGCTGATCGCGGAAGAAGAGCACCCGGTAGTTGAGGAGCGTGGCGTGAAGCGCGTTGCGCTGCGCATCGCTGAGCGGCTGGGTGAGATCGATCCCGGTGATCAGCGCGCCGAGGCTGGGCTGGAGCGGGGTGATGTCGAACAGGGTGTCGTCAATTTCAAGATGACGGTCATAGGCGGTCATGGCTGGTCTCCATTCATTCTGCGGGGGATGAGGGGGCGGCGTCGCGCGCATGGAGCGCACGGCGGATTTCGGCGTGGCGTGCCTCGTCGATCGGAAAGCCGTGGATCAGCCAGGCGGACACTGCATGGGCGATGGCCGGGCCAAGCGCGAAGACGAGGAGGAGGCCGGTCAGGGCTTCGGGCGTATTGTGTCCTTGCGGGTTGAAGCCGAGCCAGGCGACGAGCGGCAGGGCGACGCCGACGGCGGCGGCCATCCCGGCCTTGGTGGTGAGGCTGAACACCGAGAAGAAGAGCGCAGTGCGATCGACGCCGGTATCGAGCCGGTGCTGGTCGGCGACATCGGCGACGATGGCGCGGAGCATGAGATTGCCCGATCCCTGCGCCAGTCCCTGCGCCACGGTGAGCGCGATCAGCAGGGGAAAGGCGCTGGGGGTGACGAGCAGCAGCCCGAGGTTGATCGCGACCTGAAGCCCCTCGCCCAGCACGGCGGTGCGGTGCTTGCCGAATTTGAGCGCCACCTTCATCCAGATCGGACCCGCCGCGATGCCGAAGACGAACTGGAGCAGGAAGAGGCCGCTCGCCCAGTGCTGCAGGCCCATATAGCTGCTGACGAAGAAGACGAAGAGCGTGCTGCGGACGAGCTGGCCGAAGGTGACGGCGAAGTCAGATCCCATGACGCGCAGCAACAGCCGATCGCGCAGGATGACGCGGAGCGCCTCTGCAAAGGGAACGGGCCGGGGCGCCGTTGCCGGGGCGGGCGCTTCGGGAAAGGCGCGCAGCGTGAGCACAAGCGCGATGGCGAGCGTGACGAGCACGACCGTGCCCATGGCCGCCAGTTTCAGCGGGCCGTCGCCGGGGCGCAGCTGGTCGGCGATTGTGGGGAGGATGAGGACGAGGAGCAGCGCGGAGGAGCCGGCGACCGTGCCATAGGTCGCGATGCGGGTGCGCTCGTGATACTGGCCCGAAATCTCCCCGCTCCAGGCGAGATAGGGGATCTGCATCATCGACCAGCCGAGATAGAAGACGAAGAGCGTGAGCCCGAGCGACCAGGCGGAGACGGCGTCGCCGGGAAAGAAGAGGGCGATCGCCGAAAGCCCGAAAAGGAGCCCGCCCGCCGCGATCCAGGGGCGGCGTCGGCCGAAGCGGCTACGCGTACGATCGCTCAGGATCCCGATCACCGGATCGGCGGCCGCCCCCCACAGCCGTTCGGCGAGGAAAAGCAGCCCGAGCGTGGCGAGCGGAATGCCGTAATGCTGGGCATAGATGGCGGGCAGATAGACACCGACCGGCATCTGGGCGGCCGCCACCGGAACCGCGAAGGAGGAAAAGGCCGCGAGCCGCCAGCCGCTCAGCCGAGCGGGTTGTTCGGCCGGCCGGGCCCGCGCCGGTTCGGCAGGGGCGGGCAGGGGGCTGTGGATGGGGATCACGGTTGCCATGAGCGCCTCACAATTTGGTCCGGAGGGTTGCACCGACGGTGCGCGGGTCGCCGATCAGGCCGGTGACGAGCCCGGTGTTGCCGGGGCTGAGCGTCTGGAAATACTGTTCGTCGGTGAGGTTGCGGGCCCAGACCGAGAGGTCCCAGCGGCCATCGTCGGTGCGCAGCCCGAAGCGAATATTGAGCACGCCGTAAGCGGGGACCTGCGCATAGGCCGAATTGCTGGACGAGGAATTGAACGAGGAGCGATGCGCGAAATCGCCGTGGCCATAGATCTCGACCCCGCGGCCGTCCCAGTCGCCCACGGGCTGGGAGAGATCGGCGCCCAGCGTGTAGGTGAATTTGGGGGCACCGGCGAGCTGGGCGCCCGACAGATCCTGCACGCCGCCGATATTTGCGCGCTCGGGCGCCTGCGGGGCGTTCGCATAGCTGCGATAGGTGGCGTCGTTATAGGCGGCCGATGCCGACAGGCTGATCTGGCGGCTGGGCGCATAGACGAGATCCGCCTCGAACCCGCGTGAACGCACCTTGGGGATGTTGGCGATATATTGGCGGTAGCTGACGGTGTTTTCGACCTGTTCGGTGACCGCCGTCTGATAGTCGCTGACCTCGGTCCAATAGCCGACAAGGTTGGCGGTGAACCCGTCGAACGGATTGGATTTCAGCCCCAGTTCGAAATGATCGACCTTTTCGGGCTTCACATCGGGAGCGACGCCCGCGGGCAATGCGGCGAGGTTGAGCCCGCCCGATTTGCTGCCGCGCGAATAGGTGGCGTAGAGGAGCGCGCTATCGGCGGCCTTGTAGGAAAGGCTGATCAGCCCGGAGAGACTGTCGTCGCTGAAACGCGTGCGATAATCGGTCACCGGGTTGAACTGGTTGCGGATCGCGGCGGCGATGGCGGCCTGTGCCGGTGCCAGCGTCGACAGATCGACACCCGCGACATGGAACTGGCTGTACGCGCCCGATTTCACCTCATGCGTAAATCGCAGCCCGGTGGTGAGTTTCAGGGCGTCGCTGATCTTCCAGTCGGTCTGCCCGAACAGTGCGTAGCTTTTGGTTTCGGGGGTCGAGATCGAATCCGCCTCGAACCCGTTGAGCGCGGCATTGCCGATGGCCGCGGGGACGGTCGGCAGGTTCCAGTCTGCCGCGGCTGCGCCGTAGGCCGTGGTGCCATAGCCGCGGACGCGCTGCCAGAAATAATAGGCGCCGACGACATAGTCGAAATGGTTTGCACCGGTGGAGCCCAGGCGGATTTCCTGGCTGAACTGGCGTTGGCGGTTCGCCTGTTCGGCCTTGGTGACGATGGGAAGCGCGGTCGAGTCCCCGTCATTGGCGGGATCCCAATCCCACCAGCGGTAGGCGGTGATCGCGGTCAGCGCAGCGCCCCCGAAATCCCAGTCGAGCTGGCCCGAGACGCCGTAGCCCTGCATCTCGGCCTGATAATGCGCGTCGGAATCGCCGATCCGCGCAAAGGGATCGATGGCGGGCGGCGTATATCCGGCGCGGGCCGCGCGATCGTAGAAGTTGTTCGCGATCGGCGCGCCGTTTTCGTAGGTGCCGAAATAATTGGCGAAGATATTGAGCACATGGTGCTGTTTCTGCCGGGAGTAATCGCCGATCAGCCGGACCGTGACCCGATCATCGGGCACGATCAGCAACTGGCCGCGCGCGGTGAAATTGTCGTAATCCTGCGCCTTGGCGCCGGTGGTGATGTTGGTGAGGAAGCCGTCGCGGTGCGTGTCGGCAAGGCTGAGGCGAAAGGCGACGCTGTCGCCGATCAGCGGGGCGGAGACCGAGCCGCGCAGCTGGTGGTAGCCATAGTCGCCGATCGTCGCCTCGCCCGAAAATTCGGGTTCGAAGCTGGGCGCGCGCGAACTGATATTGATGGCGCCGGCGGTCGTGTTCTTGCCGAAGAGCGTGCCCTGGGGCCCGCGCAGCACCTCGATCTGCTGCAGATCGACGAGATCGAACTGCGACTGGCCGACGCGGCCGTAATAGACATTGTCGACATAGACGCCGACGCCGTTTTCGAGCCCGTCATTGGTGAGCGCGACGTTCGAGCCGAGCCCGCGAATGTTGATGTTGGTGTTGCGCGGATTGAAGCTGAACACCTGAAGGCTGGGCACCAGCTGCTGGATATGGCCGATCGAGAAATTGCCCGTCGCCTCGAGCGTGGCGGCGTCGACCACGCTGAGCGCGATCGGTACATCCTGTGCGCTTTCCTCTCGGCGGCGCGCGGTGACGGTGATTTCCGCCGCATCGGCGGAATCCACCGCCGCTTCGGCCGGGGCGGGGGCAGGCGTTTCCGCCTGCGCGGTCCCTGCAAGAAGTGCTGTGGCGAGCGCGGTGCCCGTACGCCAGATCACGAACCCTCTACTTTTCCTGGTCATTGTCGGTCAAAATCCCCCATCGTCGGGCATGCGTGGCCCGGACGCCGACGCGTTTCGCGCCGTCGAAAATGTCGTTTGAATGTCGGCAGGCGTGCGGGGACGCGCGCCCTTCAGTGCGAAGGTGCGTCGTTCAGCCCCGCAAGACGGGCCGGTTCGTCAGTCTGTTGTGCAAACGCTGTTCTGCATTCGTCCTTGCCCCTTGTTTCTGGGGGGATCACGAAGCCGGGTGTCACGCTGACCCTGCATCGCGCTTTAGCCGTTGATGACGCGGAGCAAGCTGCATCCCTTCAAAAGCCGCGGGCCGGATTGGGGGCTGAAAGCCCTTTGCAGGACGGCCGGCCAGACCGTCTCTCGATATAATCAACTTAAATGGTAGAGAATGAGTCGGTCAATCCAAGTTTTGCTAAACCGGGGCAAAGAAGGGGTAGGGGGATACGCGCTTTTTGGGGTTAGCGCAGCGCGTCTGCGATCCGATCTGCGGCATCGCGTAATGGAGGCAATAGCCGGGTGACGGCCTCGTCCTGCTCCATCGCATCGCGCAGATACATCACGTTGAGCGCGCCGATCGAGTGGCCGTCCTTCACTATCGGAACGCCGAGTGTTGCGACGGTATTGTCATATTCGCGGCCGGCATAGGCAGGGTCGATCGTTGCGAAATGCTGGGCGCGAACCTGTGCCAGAACCTCTTCACCGCGCCCGTCGCGCGCGGGCTGGTTCCAGCTTTCGGAGAGATCGGACACCTGTTGGAGCAGCCGGGTCCGTTCGGCGGGGCGGGCGAAGGCGAGATAGGCGCGGCCAAGCGATGTGCCCATCAAAGGCGCGCGGTAACCGGGCTTGCGGTTGAAGAACAACTGGCCCTGGCCGCGGCTGGTGACCGCGACGATCATGTCGCAGCCGTCGAGCACGGCAACATCGGACGGCCAGCCGATCTGTTTTTGCAGCGTCGCCAAGATCGGGGCGGCGACGCGTTCCATCGCCCGCGTCGCGCTGTAGCCGGAACTGAGCTCGAGCACCTTGCCGGTGACTGCATAGCTGACGCTGCGCTCGTCGCGCACGACATAGCCGGCTGCGACCAGTGTTTCGAGCATCCGCACGATCGTCGCCTTGTTCAGCCCCAGCGCGCGGTGAACGTCTCCAACGGAGCACGGACCGTTCATGCTTATGTGCCGAAGCACCGAAAGCCCCCGCAGAAACGCTTCAACCGGCTGATAGGATGGCATTTGGGAACCCCGTTTCGAAATTAGCGATGGACAAGCCCGTCAATTGCTCCATAACAAATGAAATAAGATTTCAACAGATGAAACGGTCTTTTAGGTGATGGATTGCCGCCTCGTCGAAAATCGGGAGAAATTGGGGCCTTCCTACCGGGCTCCACTCAATCCCCATGAATCGGCGCCCCGTTTCAAAGGCTCTCAGACAATGGTGATCGGATGAACGAATCGGTTGGTGCTTGCGGACCGCTGGCCGGTATTCGCGTGCTCGACCTGTCGCGCGTGCTCGCGGGCCCATGGGCGACGCAGGTGCTGGGCGATCTGGGGGCGGAAGTGCTCAAGATCGAGCAGCCGGGCAAGGGCGACGATACGCGCCATTGGGGCCCGCCCTTTCTGGACGATGGCTCGGGCGATGCGGCCTATTATCTGGCGATCAACCGCAACAAGCGCTCGCTGGAAATCGATATCGCCAAGCCCGAAGGCGCCGAGATCATCCGCAAGCTGGCGCTGGAAAGCGACATCGTCGTCGAGAATTTCCGCGTTGGTGGGCTGGCCAAATATGGGCTGGATTATGCCAGCCTTGCGCGGCTGAAGCCCGACCTCATCTATTGTTCGGTCACCGGATTTGGGCAGGACGGGCCCTATGCGGACCGCGGCGGTTACGACTTCCTTGTTCAGGGGATGAGCGGGTTGATGAGCGTGACCGGACGGCCGGACGGCGAGCCGGGTGCGGGGCCGATGAAAGTGGGCGTTCCGGTGGCGGATCTGTTCACCGGCTTGAACGCGACGATCGCGATCCTCGCGGCGCTGCGGCACCGCGACGCGACGGGGCAGGGGCAGCATATCGATTGCGCGCTGCTTGACAGCCAGGTGGCGATGCTCGCCAATCAGGCGTCGAACTGGCTGAACGGCGGCGTCACGCCCGGGCGGCTGGGCAACGACCATCCCAATGTGATCCCGTACCGCGATTTCCGGACCGCCGATGGCAATGTGCTGGTGGCGCTGGGCAATGACCGGCAGTTTTTCCGCTTCTGCAAGCTGATCGGCCGCGACGATCTGGCGGAGGATGCCCGCTTTGGCAGCAATGCGGCGCGCGCGGCGAACCGCCCCGCGCTGATGGCCGCGCTTGAAGAGACGATTGTTCACTGGACCTCGGCCGAGCTCATCGCCGCGATGGAGGCGGAGGGGCTGCCGGGTGGCCCGGTGAACACCATTCCGCAGATATTCGCCGACCCGCAGATCGCCGCGCGCGGCGTGGTGCAGACGATGACGCGCGATACCGGCGTGCGCGTGCAGGTGCCAGGTTTTCCGCCGCGCTTGTCGGCTTCGCCGGCAAGCTACCGCACCGCGCCGCCGCGGCTGGGCGCGGATACCGAGACGGTGCTTGCCGAGCGGCTGGGGCTTGGCGCCGGGGATATGGAAAGCCTGCGGCAAGCGGGCGTGATTGGAGGATCGCAGGTGGAGAAGGCATCGTGAAGCGCGGAACGAATTTCATCGCGGGGCAGTGGCGCGACGGCGCGGACAGGTTCGAGACCCGCAGCCCGGCCGACCGCAACGATGTGGTGGGCGAATATGTGAACGCCAGCCGCGCCGACGCGGAAGAGGCCGTAGCCGCCGCACGCAAGGCCTTTGGTGACTGGGCGGGCGGCAACATCCAGAAGCGATCCGATATCATTCGCCGCGCAGGCGATGCGCTGCTGGCGCGGTCCACCGAGATCGGCACGCTGCTGGCGCGCGAGGAAGGCAAGCTGCTTTCCGAGGGCATTGGCGAGGCCGTGCGCGCGGCACAGTCCTTCCATTATTATGCGGGCGAGGTGTTGCGCCATCCGGGACAATGGCTGCCGAGCGTGCGCGACGGCATGGACGTGACGGTGAGCTATGAGCCGGTGGGCGTTGTCTCGCTGATCACGCCGTGGAATTTCCCGATCGCAATCCCGGCGTGGAAGACGGCGGCGGCGCTGGCTTATGGCAATACGGTTGTGCTGAAGGTTTCCGAAGCCGTTCCGGGATGCGGTGTGCTGCTGGCCGAAATTCTGGCCGAGGCGGGCGTGCCCGAGGGCGTGTTCAACCTGATCGTCGGCGATGGCCGCGTGATGGCCGAACCGCTGGTGAAGGATGTCGACGCGCTGAGCTTTACCGGCTCGACCACTGTCGGGCAGATCCTGTTGCAGCAGGCGGCGCCGTACATGACCAAGGTGCAGCTTGAGCTGGGCGGCAAGAACCCGCTTGTCGTGCTCGATGACGCCGATCTCGATCTGGCGATCGACGTTGCGTTGCAAGGGGCCTTTGCCCAGACCGGCCAGCGTTGCACCGCCTCGAGCCGGTTGATCGTGGCCGAGGGCATCCATGACGCCTTTGTCGAGGGGCTTGCCGCGAAGGTGCGCGCGCTGCGCGTTGGCCATTCGCTTGATCCGCAGTCGCAGATGGGGCCGGTGGCAACCGCAGCGCAGCTGACGCGCAATCAGGGTTTCGTACAGTCCGCCAAGGCGGAAGGGGCCGAGGCGCTGACCGGTCAGGATGCGACCGACTGGGCGCATGAAGGCAATTACATGGCGCCCGTGCTGTTCGCCGGCACGCACAATGCGATGCACATCAACCGCGAGGAAGTGTTCGGGCCGGTCGCCTCGGTGATCCGCGTGGCCGATCTGGACGAGGCGATTGCGGTGGCATCTGACTGCGAACTGGCGCTGTCTTCGGGCATCTGCACGCAGAATTTGGGGTCTGCCGAGCGGTTCCGCCGCGCATCGCCCGCAGGCATGGTGATGATCAACGCGCCGACCGCCGGGGTCGATTATCACGCGCCCTTCGGCGGGCGCCGCCCGTCTGGCTATGGCGGGCGCGAGCAGGGCACGGGCGCCGCCGAATTCTTCACCGAAATGAAGACGACCTATCTCAACCACGGGGTGATCGGGCTGGGCCGCTGAACGGCCGTTCGACCTCCCTGCAAGATATTGAACAGATGAAGGGGACGATGCGATGCGATTGAAGGACAAGCTGGTGGTGGTGACCGCCGCCGCCTCGGGCATGGGGCGTGCGGGAGTAGAGGTCTTCGTGCGCGAGGGCGCGCGCGTCGTCGCCGTCGATATCGATGAGGCGGCGCTGGCCGATCTCGCGGCCTCTGTCGGCCCCGCCGTGCAGACGATCACCGCCGACCTGACCGACCGCCAGCAGTGCATAGACCTTGTCCACAAGGCAGCCGAAATGCTGGGCGGGATCGATATCCTGTGGAGCCACGCAGGCATGCCCGCGCCCGGCGCGGTCGAGCAGATCAACCTTGATGCCTATGACAAGACGATCGAGCTCAACATGACGTCGAGCATCCTGATCGCGGCCGAGGCGACCGAATATATCCGCAAGCGCGGCGGCGGTTCGATCCTGTTCACGGCATCGACCGCAGGGCTTGTCGGTTCGATGGGGAGCCCGCTCTATTCGGCCCAGAAATTCGCGATCGTCGGCTATACCAAGGGTATGGCGCAGCGCGTGGCGGCGGACAATATTCGCGTCAACGCGGTGTGCCCCGGCATCACCGCCACGCCGATGATGCCGCATTTCTTCTCGTCGCGCGGCAATGCCGAAGAGGCCGCCGCATTCCAGCGCCGTTATCTGGAATCGATCCCGCTGGCGCGCCCCGGCGAGGCGATCGAGGTGGCGAATGCCGCGCTGTTCCTCGTGTCCGACGAGGCATCGTACATCACCGGTGTCGCCTTGCCGGTGGATGGCGGGTTTACCTGCAAATAAGCCATGAGGGGAAAGGCTGGGGAGGATGACGGAAACGCATCTACTGCATTGAATTAATTGTTCGTTCCTGCGGTAGTCAGGCGCGTTTCAATTCCTTGATGGGCCGTCACATGGGCCTTCATGGTCCGCATCGCGGCCTTTCCTCCATGAATTCGATTGTCTGCTCTGGCGTGGCGGATAGATTTTACCCGAGTGCCTCGGTGACGAGGCACTCGGAGCGTCAACGCCAATTAAAAACATAATTTAAAACAAAAAGTTGTGAGGGGATTTTCAGTGAAGAATGTATGCAAGTTCGTTCTTGCCACGACGGCGCTTGCCTGGACCATGCCGGTTCTGGCGCAGGAGGTCGAAGGGCAGGACAATGCGTCTTCGGTCGGTTTCGAGGATATCGTTGTGACCGCGCAGCGGCGTGAAGAAGGGCTGCAGTCGGTTCCCGTCGCGGTGACCGCGCTTTCGGCGGACACGCTCGACACGCTGCGCGTCACCAACGTCCGCAACCTAGCAAGTATCGCCCCCAATTTGCAGGTGACCGCGCAGGGCCAGCAGACGATTCCGCTGATCAGCATTCGCGGCATCACCTCGGGATCATCCACCAACTCGGTCGACCCGAAGGCGGGCATGTATCTGAACGGCGTCTATGTCGGCCGTTCGGTGGGTGCGATTTTCGACCTCGCGGATATCGAGCGCGTCGAAGTGCTGCGCGGTCCGCAGGGCACGCTGTTCGGCCGCAACGCGACCGCAGGCGCGATCAGCATCGTCACTGCGCCGCCGACCGGCGAATTCGGCGTGAAGCAGCTTGTATCTTACGGCAACGACAATGCGTTCCGCGCCCGCACGGTGCTGAACCTGCCCGAACTGGGCGCGCTGAGCCTCAAGATCGCCTATCTGCACGACGAGATCGACGGCGATGTGAAGAACCTGATCGGCGGCAAGACCATCGATCTCAGCCTGCGCGCGCCGGAATTCGGAACGCTGCGCTTTGCCGATACGCTGGGCGCCAAGAACACCGACGCGCTGCAGGTTGCCGCACGGCTGAAGGCGGCGGATAATGTGACCATCGATTATAATTACGATTATACCGATTCCCGCACCAGTGGCCGCGCGGTGCAGCTGTTCGGCACGATGGGGACCACGAAAGCGCTGCACGATGCTGTTCTGGGGTTTCAGCCCATCACCGGCGGCACCACCAACCTGTCGCATGATCGCCTTGATGCAGTCGCCAACGGTACCAGCGTCGATCATCTGACGGTGCAGGGCCATAACCTCACAGTCACCTGGGATCAGAGCGATGCGGTGAGCGTGAAGAGCATCACCGCGTTCCGCAAGTTCAAGCAGCGCCCGGTGATGCACGATCTGGCGGCAACCGGTGGGTTGCGTTTTTCGGCGGCGCAGTGGGGAGCGCTGCTGGGCGGACAGGTCGGCGCGATTGCCGGGCTTCCGGTTGGCGAGGATGATACCTTCTATTCGCTGCTGACCGGGCGTTCGGCCTCGCAGAAGCAGTTCACGCAGGAACTGCAGTTCGTGGTGACGCAGGAAGCGTTCGACCTGGTGGCGGGCGCATTTTATTTCCATGAGAAAGCGCCGGCGGTGGACGTTCTTGGTGTTTTTCAGCCGGTCACCGATGGTGTCGTGATCCCCAATGCCGGGTTGGACATGGCGTTTGGAAGCGGCACGACACGCACCGTGGCGATCAACGATTCGCTCGCTTTTTATGGGCAAGGCACGCTGCATCTCAGCGATACGCTCGACTTCGCTGCGGGCCTTCGCTTCACCACCGACGATCGCCAGACCAACCTGATTTCGGTGTCGGGCGCACAGGGCGGAAACCTCAAGCCGGGCACTTATAAGAGTTCGTATCAGCGGCTGAACTATGCCGCGATCCTGACCTGGAAGCCGAACGACGCGCTGACCGCCTATGGGCGTGTTTCGACGGCCTATGCGGCGGGTGGCATCATGAACGCGATCCCATTCGGCCCGGAATCGGTAACGTCCTATGAAGTCGGCGTGAAATCGCAGTGGCTGAACAATCGCCTGCGCGCCAATGCGGCGTTCTTCTACAGTGATTACAAGGATATCCAGGTTACGAACTTCATCGATGGTGTCCAGTCGCTCCTGAATGCAGGCAAGGCGGAGATCCCCGGGTTTGAAATGGAACTGGATGCACTGCCCACGGAATGGCTCTCGGTCGGTGCCAGCGTCGGCTATGCCGACTTCAAATATAAGGAATATGTGATCGGCGGCGTGGATATCGCCGATATTTCCAAGCCGGTTTACCTGTCGAAATGGACCACCCGGCTTTACGGCCAGGTGACGCTGCCCGAGATGGACGGCGGTGCCAGCCCGTTTGCACGCATCGATGCGAAATGGCGCTCGGACTCGCGGCTCGTCAACCCGCTGCCCGCCGATCCGGTGCTTGCCGATATTGCGATCACCAAGGCCTATTGGCTGGTCGATGGGCGCGTTGGGGTTTCGTCCATCCCGCTCGGCAACATCAAGGTCGATGTATCCGCATTCGGGCAGAACCTGTTCAACAAGAAATATTATTCTTTTGGCGCGCCCGCGATCGGCCTGACCGGCATTTACGACCGCGACCGCAGCTATGGAATTGAATTGACCGCCGCCTTCTAACCCTTCGGAAGGGTGGTCAAATCGGCCGGGAGCGGAGTTCGGTTCCGCTTCCGGCCTTTTTTATGTCGTTCGCGGCCGGGCGATGTTGCGCAGCGGGCTGGTATCCATTTCGCGCGCGGCGAACAGGCTGGTGTACCATTTGCCCGAAAGGCGTGAATTGGGACGATCCTCTTCGACCAGCGCCAAGAGTTCGAGCCGGACATATTCCATCAGCTCGTCGAGCCGCGACAGGCCGACCGGGGACAGCTTGAAGGTGTTCGACGTGTACATCGCATCGGCCGAAATATAGTCCATCTCGACGAACTGCCGTTTCAGATGGCGGTCGAAATGCGCGCGCATCGGGCCGCGCCGCCATGCCGCCTGGCGATGGATGAGCGCGCGGGTGCGTCCGCTCGGCAGCCGATCGATGAGGGCGAGCCGTTCGAGCCGTTCGAGCTTTTCCTCGACCGCCCGGCGCGGGATGCCGAAATCGACAATCGCATCCTCGGGCGCGCCGCCACCCAATATGTGGAAGAAGATGAAGGACAGGAAGGCATCTTCGGTGAGCGCCTGTTCCTGTGCGAGCGTAAGCTGTTCGGACAGATCGGCAGGGGGACGGCAGGCGCGTTCGGCAAGCTCGCTGAGGCTGGTGCCGGCCAGCAGGCAGAGATCCTCCAGCCGGTCAGCGGACAGCCCGTCGCCCGCGAGCCAGCGCTTGACGCTGGTTTCGCCGACATCCAGCGCTTGCGCGATCGAGCGTATTCCGTGGCCCGCCACCTTCAGATCGCTTTTCAGCTGCGAAAGCAGGGCAGGAAGCTGGCGTTTCTGGCGGGCGCTCATGCAAATCTCCATTGGTCCGTACTGCGGGCTTCTGTGGCCCGTCTGGCAGCCTTGTTCCCATGGCCTCGATTGTTCGGTCAAGCGCCGCTGGTAAATTTGACGGCGAAGGGCAGGCGCCGGCCGGTTGAACGGCGGCGCACTGTGAAACCCCAGTGAAGAGGAGAGCGAAATGCCGTCCATTCTTATTCGCAACGGAACCGTGGTCGATGGCACCGGCGCGCCGGCCTATAAGGCCGATGTCCGCGTGGTTGACGGCCTGATCGCCGAAATCGGCGCCAATCTCGATGTAAATGGCAACCGCGTGATCGAGGCCGATGGGTGCCAGGTCACCCCCGGCTTCATCGAAAGCCACACCCATTATGACGGCACCATGTGGTGGCAACCCGACCTTGAGCCATTGCCGAGCTATGGCGCGACGACCGTGATCCTGGGCAATTGCGGCTTTAGCCCGGCGCCGATCTCCAACGACCAGGCCGCCCAGCTGGAAATGATCAAGATCTTCTCGTTCTTCGAGGATATCCCCGAGCAGCTGTTCATCAAGAACATGCCCTGGGACTGGCGCAAATGGTCTGAATATAAGCAGTCGATGCAGAAGCATGTCCGCGTTCCGGCCAATTACGCGGCCTTTGTCGGTCATATCGCAATCCGCCTGGCGGTGATGGGGCTCGATGCCTGGGAACGCGTGGCCACGCCCGACGAAATTGCCAAGATGGCCGAGCTGCTCGATGACGCGCTGGCCGCCGGTGCGCTGGGGCTGTCGGACAATCTGCTCGATTATGACGGCGAAGGCCGACCGATCCCGACGCTGGTGGCCGACGACGCCGAGTTCGAGGCGCTGTTCGAGGTGATCGAGCGCTATCCCGGCACCACCTACCAGGTGATCGTCGACATCTTCATGCGCAAGACCGGCCCGGAATCGATCGACCGCCTGGCCCGCCTGACCAAGGGCCGCAAGATCCGCATGCAGGTGGCCGGCGCGATCCCGACGCTCGAATTCCAGAAGGATGTGCTGCCCGTCATGCAGGCGCAGGTCGATCGCCTGCAGGCCGAAGGCTATGACATCTGGCCCGGTTACTCGCACGTGTCGCCCACGCAGACGATCTCGATCGACCGTTCGCTGATCTTTGCCCAGTCGAACGACTATGTCTGGCATGAAGTGGTGCTGGCCAAGGATCCGGCCGAAAAGACCCGTTTGCTGAACGATGCCGACTGGCGCGCGCGGGCCCGGGTAAGCTGGGACAATGAAGTGTGGAAGCATTCGCCCTTCGCGAATCCGCAGTCGCTGCACCTGCGCAACTCGGAAAACGGCTATGGCCCGATCAACCTGACGCTTGAGGCATATGCCGCGAGCCGTGGGCTGCATGCATCGGACGCGATGGCCGAATGGATCCTCAACAACGGGCTCGGATCGACCGTGCACATGGCGCCGTTCGCCAAGGACGAGGATGTGACCGTTGCGTTGCTCAACCATCCGCAGACGGTGGGCAATATCTCCGACGCGGGCGCGCATCTCCAGATGTTCTGTGGTGCGGGCGAGAATATCCTGCTGCTGACGAAATATGTGGCCGAGGGCCGCATTTCGCTGGAGCAGGCGATCCATGTGATGACGGGCAAGCTCGCCAATTTCTTCGGCCTTGCCGATCGCGGCGTGATCGCGGTGGGCAAGCGCGCCGACATCACCGTCTTCCACCTCGATGAAATCGACCGCCGCGAGGAATATAAGCGGTTCGATGTGCCGATGGGCGATTACAAGGTCAGCTGGCGCTACACCCGCGACGCCGCGCCCATGCGGATGACGATGGTGAACGGTGTGCCTACCTTTATCGATGGCCGCTTCACCGGCGCGATGGCAGGCGAGTTCCTTTCCCCGGCCGCCGAAGACGAAGCGATGCGGATCGCCGCCGAATAAGGCGCGGTTCGAGGATCGGGGCCGGGTGGTTCAGGACTGCCCGGCCTGTTCCCATAGCTCGATCGCATTACCCTCCGGATCGTGGATCCGCGCAAAGCGGCCGACGACGGGATCGTCCCATTCGGGTTTGGTGATCGCTTCGATCCCCGCCGCGTTCAGCGCCGTCAGCATCGCATCAAGCCCCGACACACGAAAATTGACCATGAACGGCTTGTCCGCGGCGAAATAATCGGAGTTGTGCGGGAAGGGGGAGAAGACCACCGGGCCGCCCAGCGTCTGCCAGATCCATTCATTGGCTTCGCCATCCGAACCCTCAGCAACGCAACCGCCACCGACGCCCAGATGTTCGCGGTACCAGGCCGCCAGCGCCTTTGGATCGCGGGCGCGGAAGAACAGGCCACCTATTCCCAAGACCGGCATATCGATTTCCTTTCGAGCAGGGTCGGTATCCATCCTGCCCCGGAACGCGGGCGAGTGCACAGAGGTTTCCTTAAAGTGCCCTCCACACCCGCAAGTGCCTGATTGCATCGGGTGGTCGCTTATCGCACCAAGGTCACGAAACGAAACCAGGGAACGGAAGAGGATGCCAATGTCTCCCAATGAAGTCGCCGATCATCTCGCGCTGCGGCAGACCGCCGAGCTTTATGCGGTTGGCGCGGATCGCCGCGACAAGGCGATCTGGTCGCAGGTGCTGACCGACGATATCGAGATTACCGGTCCCGGCTTCGGCTCGAAGGGGATCGAGGATGTGCTGAAGAGCCTCGACTATCTCGCGCAATTCTATGCCAAGACGCAGCACCGCGTGCACAACCAGATCGTGTCGATCGATGGCGATAGCGCGACGGGCGAAACCTATAGCACCGCCGATCACCTCACCATCACCGACGGCAAGGGTGAACTGCTTTGCTGGTCGATCCGCTATCAGGATCAGTGGCGCAAGGTGGACGGGGCGTGGCGCTTCAGCCGCCGCGAACTGATTGTCGACTGGGAGGAAAAACGCGCGCTCTAAGGCGCGATTCATAGGAGAGGATGCACAGATGACGGAAAAATCCGCAAAGCTTGCAGGCAAGGTCGCGCTCGTCACGGGCGCCAGCCATGGTATCGGTGAGGCGTCGGCCCTGGAACTGGTGCGCGACGGCGCTGCCGTTGTGCTGATGGGGCGAACGGCGGATGCGCTGGCCAGGGCGAAGGCCGGGCTGGAAGCCGCCGTTCCCGGTGCTCGGGTGGAAATGGTGACGGGCGATGCGCTGAGCGTGCCCGATTTCGAACGGGCGGTGGACGTTGCGCGCGGCATCACGGGGACGATCGATATCGTCGTCAGCACCATTGGCGGCGGTGGTTTCAAGCCGCTGTTGATGCAGGACGTGGATGGCCTGCGAAACGAACTGGACCTCAACATCACCTCGGCATTCATCGCGATGCGCTACAGCGCGCCGCACATGCCGCGCGGCGGGAGCATCGTGTGCATTTCGTCGACCGCCGGGGTTACCGCATTCCCGTGGCTTTCGGCCTATTGCGCGGGCAAGGCCGGGCTTGAGGGGCTGATCCGCACCGCTGCGGACGAGCTTTCCTATGCGGGCATCCGCGTGAATGCCGTGCGGCCGGGCATGACCAAGAGCAACGCGACGGCGGGCATGTTCGACGCCAAGGACGTGATTGACGGCTTTATCGAGCAGATCCCGCTTCAGCGCACGGGCGTACCGTCTGACATCGGGCAGGCGGTGCGTTTCCTGGCAGGCCCGGAATCGGGCTGGATGACCGGGCAGAGCTTTGCCGTCGATGGCGGGCATGAACTGCGCCGCAATCCCGACCTGAGCCCCATGGTCGCGCATGTGTTCGGCGAAGACGCTTTCAAACAGGTTCTGGCGGGTCAGTCGCCCGACGCGCAATAAGCCGTTACCGTCGGTCAACTGATCAAACTGCGTCAGGGTTTTGAGAATTCTTAACCCTGACGCCTTATTGTCCGGCGTATGAGTTCCCCCGTGCCGATATTGCAGGCAATGCAGTTCGATCCTGCCACCTTGCTGACGGCGGCTGCGGGCGCGCTGCTGATGTTTGCGCTGGTGAGCATTGTCGCGCGGATGCGCGATCGCCGGCTGATCGACCATCTCTTGTGGAGCGGGACGTTCCTGCTGGCCGCGCTCGGCTTTGTGCTGTTGCTGGTGGCGCCGGCGGAATCGCGGGCGATTGGGCGGGTCTGTTCCAACATCCTTTTTCTGCTGGCTTATGGCATGGGGCATGCCGCCGCGCGGCGTATGGCGGGACGGGCACCGCAGCCCGGCGTTGCGGTTGCGGGTGGCGTGATCTGGGCCGTGCTGAGCTGGGGCATTGATATCGATCCGGCGCTGCGCATGCCGATCGCATCCGCGATCATCGCGCTTTACGCATTCGGGATCGCGGCGGAATTCCGTCGGGGAGCGGACCCCGATGAGCCTGCGCGTCGCGTCGCGATGTGGCTGTGCCTGGCGCATGGCGGCTTTTATATCGGCCGCGCGCTTTTCGGCCCGCATTTCGGGCTGGGCATAAGGTGGAACGAGAATGCGCTGAGCCTGTGGGGCGCGATCATGGCGTTCGAGGCGATCCTGTTCGCAGGCGCGCTCGCGATGCTCGTCTTTGCGATGGCGCGCGAGCGCGCGGGGCTTGCCGCACGGCGGCTGGCGGCGACCGACGCGCTGACCGGCATTGCCAACCGGCGCGATTTCAACAGCGTCGCCCCCGCGATATTGGCGGATGAGAAGGCTGCGCCCGTAGTGTTGCTGTTGCTCGATGTGGACGGGTTCAAGGCGGTGAACGACCGGCACGGCCATGAGGCGGGAGACCAGTTGCTGATCGGGCTGGTTGCCATCATCGCGGCGGAACTAGACGAGCCTGACTATTTCTGGCGGCTGGGCGGCGATGAATTCGCGATCCTGCTGCGCGCAAGCGACCGTGCCAGCGCGCGCGCGCTGGCGGAGCGGGTGCGGCAACGGGTTGCGACGCATGGCTGCTGGGGTGACAGGAGCGGAATTCGCGTATCGGTGACGCTTGGGATCGCCGTGCACGAGCCGGGTATGACGCTAGACAAGCTCGTCCGCCATGCCGATCTCGCGCTTTACCGCGGCAAGGCCCAAGGGCGCAACCGCACCTTTGAGCATGATCCGCACCTCGCCTCACGCGCGGCCTGACGATCCGTTTTTCGGGGCGCGCACTGCCCGTTCGGGTGGCGCGAAAAGGCCGGTGGGCCGGATGGCGGCCGATGCCGCGCAATCTATTTGGCAATACTATCTGCGGGTATCGGCGGGCCCCCTGCGTTCAGGAAGCCCGATCCGACCCGGACGGGATCAGCCGTTCAGCTTGTCCTTGACGGCCTTGGCAGCCGTGAAGCCCAGCTTCTTCGAAGCGGCGATCTGGATGGTTTCGCCGGTCGCGGGATTGCGGCCTTCGCGGGCGGCGCTTTCCTTGACCTTGAACTTGCCGAAGCCGTTGATGGCGATTTCTTCGCCAGCGGCAGCTGCATCGGTGATCGCGGCGAAGACAGCGTCGACAACCTTGCGGGCATCAGCCTTGGTCAGGCCGTTGTCGGCTGCAATTTTCTCGGCGAGGTCGCTGTTGTTCACGAAAGGTCCTTTCTCATTAATTGTGGGCGCTCTCTAGCGGTGTGTCGGGGCGCTGGTCCAGCCTCTACGAAGCCCCGAATGCCGGATTTTTGCGCCTTTGATCGCGATCCAGCGCATTTGACCATGAATTTTACCATGTTAGCAGGCGTTGTGACGGGGGACAGGGGGCGGCGATGGCCTTGATCGCGCCGGAATAACGCTTCAGCATGACCGACGCGCCACGCTCGATTGCATTGGGGCAAGGGATATTATATTTACACATGTGTAAATAATAGGCGCGGTGAGAGCCTTGGTTCGGGAAAGGATGAAGCCTGTGGAGCATTTCGACGTCCTGATCGTCGGCGCCGGCATTTCCGGTATTGGCGCCGCCTGCCACCTGCGCGCGAACTGCCCCGACAAGAGTTTCCTGATCCTTGAAGGCCGGCCCAATCTGGGGGGGACCTGGGATCTGTTCCGCTATCCCGGCATCCGTTCGGATTCCGACATGTACACGCTTGGCTATGCGTTCAAACCATGGACCAACGCCAAGGCGATTGCCGATGGGCCAGCGATCCTCAACTATCTGCATGAAACCGTTGATGAAAATGGCCTTGCGCCGCATATTCGTTACCAGCGGCAGGCCAAGGCCGCGAGTTGGTCCACCGCCGAGGCGCGCTGGACGGTGGAGATCGCCTGCCGCGATACCGGCGCCGTCGAGCGGGTGACCTGCAACTTCCTTTTCATGTGCAGCGGATATTATAATTACGAGGCGGGCTATACGCCCGAATTCGAAGGTGTGGAGGCGTTTCGCGGGCGGATCGTCCATCCCCAGAAATGGACCGACGATATCGATTATTCGGGCAAGCGCGTCGTCGTGATCGGCAGCGGCGCGACGGCGGTGACGCTGGTACCCGAAATGGCCAAACAGGCCGGGCATGTCACGATGCTGCAGCGATCGCCCACCTATGTCGTTTCGCGCCCGGCCGAGGACAAGATCGCAAACAGCCTGAGGCGGCACCTTCCGGCGAAGCTGGCATATGGCATAACCCGCTGGAAGAATGTGCTGCTGGGCATGGCGCTTTACAAATTGGCGCGGTCGCGGCCCGAAAAGGTGAAGGGCAAGATCGTCGAGGCCGCGCGCGGTGCGCTTGGGCCCGATTACGATGTCGAGACGCATTTCACGCCGCGCTACAACCCGTGGGACCAGCGTGTCTGCCTGGTTCCCGATGGCGATCTGTTTCACGCCATTCGCGACGGTCAGGCATCGGTGGTGACCGATCGGATCGCGCGTTTTACCGAAAATGGTATCCTGCTGGAATCGGGAAAAGAATTGCCCGCTGACCTTGTCGTGACCGCGACGGGGCTGAGCCTTCAGTTGATGAGCGATATCGCGCTGAGCGTCGACGGCAAGCCGGTCGATGCGTCGAAGGCATTGAACTACAAAGGAATGATGTTCAGCGGTATTCCCAATCTGGCATCGACTTTTGGCTATACCAATGCGTCCTGGACGTTGAAGGCGGATCTGACCGCGCTTTATGTCTGCCGCTTGCTCCAGCACATGGATCGCAGCGGCTGGCGGCAATGCACGCCGATGCTTGATGATCCGAGCGTGACCGAGGAGCCGTTCCTCGATTTCACCTCGGGCTATGTCCAGCGCGCGCTCGAGAAATTCCCGCGGCAGGGATCGAAAAAGCCGTGGAAGCTGTACCAGAATTATGTGCTCGATGTGTTCGCGCTCAAATGGGGCAAGGTGGATGACGGCACGATGGTGTTTTCCAACCGCGACGCCGATGTAAGAAAGGGGGCTGTTCGCACCCTGAGCACCGGCGAGCCGGTGAACCTTGTCGCACAGTAAAAAAACCTCGGGAAATTACGGATCAGCGGGAAAAAATTCCTAGAATAAGCGCAGTAGTATTCCCTCGCTGAGGCTGAGGGTGTGGCTTATGAAAGGAATGTTATGAGCACGCGGGAAGTGGCCGATCGCCTTGAATTTTGCGAAATGGGCGAGGGCCAGCGTGCCATTCTGGCGACTGCGAAGCCGGTACTGGAAAAATGCATCGGTCCGGCGCTCGATCGTTTCTATGCGCGCGCCGCACGGACGCCAGAAACTGCGAAGTTCTTCAAGGACCACAATCATATGAGCCGCGCCAAATCGGCGCAGGTGGGACATTGGCAGACGATTCTGAGCGGCCGCTTCGACGAGGAATATTATGAGAGCGTGCGCCGCATCGGATCGGTCCATGCGCGCATCGGCTTGTCGCCGCGCTGGTATATTGGTGGATATTCGCTGATCGTCGAGGAATTGATCAAGGGGATCGAGCGGGGCTATTCGCCGCTGCGCCAGCTTTTCCGGCTGGGGCGTGGCCCCGGTCCGGCGACTGTGGCGGCCGCCGTCGTCAAGGCGGCGCTGCTCGATATGGAACTGTCGATCTCGATCTATTTCGAGGTTGCGGACAATGAGCGGCAGGAGGCAATCAGCCGCGCGGGGCGGGCGCTTGCCGGTCTTGCTGACGGTAATCTTGTCGATGCGCTGGACGGGCTGCCGACCAATTTCGCGGCACTTTCGGCATCTTATAACGATGCGATCGCCAAGCTGCGCCAGACGATCCACACGGTGTCGCGCAGCGCCGAGGGCATCCAGACGGGATCGCGCGAGATTGCGCAGGCATCGGAAGATCTGGCGCGCCGCACCGAAAGCAACGCCGCGAGCCTTGAGCAGGCGAGCGCGACGCTGGTTCAGGTTGAGGAGCGGGTGAAGGTGACTGCCGCCAATGCGCGCTCGACCGCCGAGGGCGCCGATCTTGCGATCAATGCCGTGGAGGAAGGCCGTTCGATCGCGGAAACCGCAGTGCAGGCAATGGCGCGGGTGAGCGAAAGCGCACGCGGGATCGATCAGGTGATCGAGGGTGTCGACAAGATCGCGTTCCAGACGCGGGTTCTGGCCATGAACGCGGCAGTCGAGGCGGGCCGTGCAGGTGAGGCCGGGCGCGGTTTCGCCGTGGTAGCCGATCTGGTCAGCTCGCTTGCCATGCGTTCGGAAGAGGAAGCTCGTCGTGCGCGCGGTGGCCTGACGGCAACCCAGGCCGAGATCGCTTCGGCGGTGGATGCGGTGACGCGGGTCGACCGCGCGCTTGAGGGGATTTCGTCCGAAGTGGGCAAGGTGCACGGGCTTTTGGGCCAGATGTCGAGCGACAATACCGCCCAGTCCAACGCGATTTCCGAAATCACCGAGACGATCGGCGTGATGGATCGTTCGACCCAGCAGAACGCGGCGATGGTGGAAGAAACTTCGGCCGCCGCGCGCAACCTTTCCGATGAGGTGAGCGTACTGGCATCGCAGACCAACCAGTTCCGTACGGACGAGCAAGCTGCCGCAATTCGCGCACGCAGGGCAGCCTGATCAACCTTTTGCCCTGTGGAGGGAAAACTGCACCGCCCGGGCAATGCCCGGGCGGTTTTTTTATTCGGTGGGGCGGGAGACATTTTCATTGTCACCGCGCGCCAATTCGGGCTTTTAGCGATCCATGACCATGATCCGCCCCCGCCGCAGCGCCCTGTATCTGCCCGCTTCCAACGCCCGCGCGATTGAAAAGGCGCGCACGCTTGATGCCGACGTCGTCATCCTCGATCTGGAAGATGCGGTGGCGCCGGAAATGAAGCTGGCGGCGCGCGATGCTGCGGTGGCGGCCGCGCGCGAAGGCGGTTTTGGAAACCGCGAACTGGTGATCCGCGTGAACGGGCTCGATACCGAATGGGGGCGGGATGACCTTGCCGCCGTGGCGCATTCGAATGCGGATGCCGTGCTTGCCCCCAAGGTCAGCTCCGCCGAGGATGTGGCACGCTATGCTGCCGGGCTGGGTGGCAAGCCGCTCTGGGCGATGATCGAGACGTGCGCTGCCATGTTCCAGCTGGCGCCGATTGCCTCTGCCGCACGCGCCGCCAGGCTTGAATGCTTCGTGATGGGGACCAACGATCTCGCCAAGGAAATGCGGATCCGCCTCACGGCCGATCGCACGCCCTTTCACCCCTTTCTGTCAATGTCGGTTGCGGCGGCGCGCATGGCAGGGATCGCGGTGCTCGACGGTGTGTGCAACGCGATCGAGGATGTGGCGCAATTGCAGGCAGCGTGCGCGGAAGGAGTCGCCTTTGGCTTTGACGGCAAGACGCTGATCCACCCGGCGCAGATCGCGATTGCCAATGCCGCCTTTGCCCCGAGCGAAGCCGAACTGGCTGAGGCACAGGCGATCATAGCGGCCTTTGCCGATCCCGAAAACGCGGGCAAGGGCGCGATCCGTGTGAATGGCAAGATGACCGAGCGGCTTCATCTGGTGCAGGCCGAGCAGGCCGTGGCGGTTGCCGCGGCCATTGCCGCGCGCTGATCTGCGGAGACAGGCGAAGATTCGCGGCGGTGTGGAAATTGACTGGCGGCGGCTGGCGGATGGGACGCTGAGCTATGAAATGCCGTGGCCGGCGCTGGACGATGAGCGGTTTCGTCGGATCGTCTCGGGGTTTGGCACGCATTACGAGGTGGAATGGCTGTCCCCCGATGGTTTCGCCTTTCGGCGCGGCGAGGGGTATACGCGCCTCGAGCGCTGGGACGCCTTTGGCTATGTCGACGGCGGAACGGTGGAGCGGTTGCGCGCCAGCACCGCCGAGCTGGATGAACCCGCCGACAATATTGTCGTTCTGCCGGCGGGGTATCGCGCGATCCGCTTCACGCTCAACATGCGCGTTATCATCATCTTCTGGCTGGTGCTGCTGGTCTGCGCCAAGCTGGCGCTATTCGACCGGAGCAGCTGGCTGCCATGGGCTGGCGGCTTTGCCGCGATTTATGCGCTGCATATCGGGCTGGTGATCCGCAGCCTCAAGCGCAAGCTGACGACCTGGCTTGCGCGGAGCAGCTGGAATTGAGCGCGCTATTGTGCGGGCGTTTGAGCGCCGTGCACCCGCTGACCAGAGGCTGAATCCGGTCAGGCCCAGCCTTCGAGCACCTGATCGGGCGGACGGTGCCCGTCGGCCCACATGCGGATGTTGGCGATCACCTTGTTGCCGGTGTCCTCGCGCGCCTCGATCGTAGCGGACGCCATGTGCGGCAGTAGCACGACATTATCGAGCGCGCGCAGGCGCGGGGAAATGCCGGGTTCGTTGGTGAAGACGTCCAGCCCCGCGCCGCCGATCCGGCCGCTTTCGAGTGCGTCGATCAGCGCGGCTTCGTCGACGATCTCTCCGCGGGCGATGTTGATGAGCGCGGCATCGGGGCGCATCAGCGCGATGCGCCGGGCATCGATCAATTTGGTCGTTTCCGCATTGTGCGGACAGTTGATCGAGACGAAATCCGCCTCGGCCAGCATCTCGTCCAGTTCGGCATGCCAGCGGGCACCGACGGCGCGTTCCACCACATCGGGCAGGCGGCGGCGATTATGATAGATGATCGACAGCCCAAAGCCGCGCGCGCGCAGCGCGATCGCCTGACCGATCCGCCCCATGCCGACAATGCCCAGCGTCTTGCCGTTGATCCGGCGGCCGAGCATGCCGGTGGGGGTCCAGCCGGTCCAGCGATCCGAGCGTACGAGCCGTTCGCCCTCGGCCAGCCTGCGCGGAACCGAGAGCAGCAGCGCCATTGCCATGTCGGCGGCATCCTCGGTCAGCACGCCGGGGGTGTTGGTGACGATGATGCCGCGTGCGCGCGCGGCTTTGAGATCGATATGATCGATGCCGTTGCCGAAATTCGCGATCAGTTTGAGGCGCGGGCCTGCGGCATTGATTACCTCTGCATCGATCGCGTCGGTGAGCGTGGGGACCAGCACATCGCATTCGGCGACGGCGCGAATCAGATCGCTGCGCCCCATCTGCGTATCACCGGGGTTCAGCGTGGTATCGAACAGCTCCGTCATCCGCGCCTCGATGGGCGCGGGGAGGCGGCGCGTGACCACGATTTTCGGCTGCTGGGGGCGTTCGATCCGTGTCATGTCCCCTGCGCTAGGCGCGGCGGGGGCGATCCGTCAAGACGAAGCGATGCCGGAGCGGCTTGAAGGTGCCTGCTGCATTTGCGAAAAGGGTAACTGTTTCGACCATGGGGGGAATCATGCGCGCAGGAAAGTCGCTGGCCGTTGTGCTGGCTATGGCGGTTATGGTTGCTTCGGGAGCCGGTGCCCCGGCCCAAGCCCAGAAGGCGCCGCCCTATTGGGCCTCGATTTCGGCGGGCAAGGCGCGCACGCGCACCGGACCCGGACGGCAATTCCCGGCAAGCTGGCTGTACCAGCGCGCCGGCCTACCCGTGAAGGTGGTCGAGACCTTTCCGAACTGGCGCAAGGTGCAGGACCCTGAGGGTGCTACCGGCTGGATGCAGGCCAACCTGCTGAGCGAGGAGCGCAGCGCAATCGTGCAGGGCGGCGTGCGGCCGATGCGGGCATCCCCCGATGGCTCAGCCAAGGTGAGCTGGCGAGCGGAACCGGGCGTGATCGGCAAGATCGAGGAATGCGCCAATGGCTGGTGCCTGCTGCGCGTGGGCGGCAAGGCTGGCTATATCGAGACCAGTCATATCTGGGGTGACGAAGACCCCGGCAACTGAACCGGCAGCACTGTATGGATTGAAAAGGGGAACCTTGCGGCTCCCCTTTTTCATTTTCAGTCGATGAGTTCGAGCGCGACGGCCGTGGCTTCGCCGCCGCCGATGCAGAGCGAGGCGAGCCCCTTCTTGCCGCCGCGGTTCTGAAGCGCGGCAATGAGCGTGGCCATGATCCGTGCGCCCGACGCGCCGATGGGATGACCCAGCGCGGTAGCGCCACCGTTCACGTTCACCTTGTCGTGCGGGATGCCGAGATCGTGCATCGCGATCATCGAAACGCAGGCAAAGGCTTCGTTCACCTCGAACAGATCAACATCGCCGACCGCCCAGCCGGCCTTGTCGAGCGCCTTTTGCATTGCGCCGACGGGGGCGGTGGTGAAGCGCGCGGGTTCATGGGCATGCGCGGCGGTGGAAACGACGCGGGCTACCGGCTTCAGCCCAAGCGCATCGGCCACGCTTTGACGCGTCATCACCAGGGCGGCTGCGCCGTCCGAGATCGACGAGGCGTTGGCGGCGGTGATCGTGCCGTCCTTGGCGAAAGCGGGCTTCAGATTGGGGATCTTCGACGCATCGCCCTTCAAAGGCTGTTCGTCCTTGTCGACGGTGACCGTGCCCTTGCGCCCTGAAATCTCGACGGCGACAATTTCGCGGTCGAACGCGCCGCTTTGCTGGGCGGTCTGTGCGCGGGTGAGCGAGGCGATTGCGAAATCGTCCTGCGCGGCGCGGGTGAACTGATATTCGGTCGCCGTTTCCTCGGCAAAGCTGCCCATCGCGCGGCCGGGTTCATAGGCGTCTTCAAGCCCGTCGAGGAACATGTGATCGAATACCCGGTCATGCCCGAGGCGGGCGCCGCCGCGATGCTTCTGGAGCAGATAGGGGGCATTGGTCATGCTTTCCATGCCCCCGGCGATGAGCAGGTCGACCGATCCGGCGGCCAGCGCGTCCGCCGCCATGATCGCGGCCTGCATGCCCGAACCGCACATCTTGTTGACGGTGGTCGCCTCGACAGACTTCGGCAGGCCCGCCTTGATCGCGGCTTGCCGCGCGGGCGCCTGGCCGAGCCCGGCGGGAAGCACGCAGCCCATATAGATCCGTTCCACCTTGTCGCCCGAAACCCCGGCGCGCTCGACGGCTGCCTTCACCGCCGCGGCGCCGAGTTCGGTGGCGCTGGCACCCGCCAGGCTGCCCTGGAAACTGCCCATCGGGGTGCGCGCATAGGAAATGATGACGACGGGATCTGCGGTCATATTACGATATCCTTGTTGTTCAGTTCAGGCCGATCCGGGGCATCCCTAATCAACCCTGTGCGCCTCGCTTTCCGTGCGAACGGCAATGCCGCTGCGGATCGCGGCGATCAGCGCATGGTCCTGCCCATAATGCTCGGTCCAATGCGGGCCGAACACAAGCCCGATTTCGCGCCGGCCGTCGAAACCGGTGAGCCGCGACAGGATGATGCCCTCGCGCGCCAGCGATTCCGGGGTGACGGTGATGCCAAGCCCGGCGCGGACCATCGCCAGTGCGCGGTCGTCATTCGCGGTGCGCATGGCGAAGGGCGGACGGACGCCGCGTTCGGTGAAGAAGCGGCTGGTGTCGGCCAGCATCTCGCACGCGCGCCGCGCGATCATCGTTTCGCCCGCGACCTCCGCCGGGTCGATCTCGGCCCGCCCGGCCAGCGGGTGGCGATCGGAGAGCGCGAGGCGATAGCCTTCGTCGAACAGATGCTCGCGCGTCAGCCTGGTGTCGCCGGGACGGAGCAAGGTGAGGGCGATATCGATCCGGCCGGCGGAAAGCGCGGTGGCCAGTTCGCGTTCGCTGCCCTCCATCAGCTCGAGCGGATCGGGGGCGTGATAGGCCTGCACTGTATGTGCGATCATTTCGGTGGGGAGCGAGGCGAGCAGACCCAGCTTGATCGGGCGGCGGGGCGCCGCAATTCCGGTGATGCCCTGTTCGGCCAATTGAAATTCACGCTCGATCGATCTTGCATGGGCGAGCAGCCGGTTTCCGGCCTCGGTCAATTGGACACGCCGATTGCTGCGGGTGAACAATTTCGCGCCCAAGCGTTTTTCCAGTTCGCTGATGCCGGCGGACAAAGTGGGCTGGGCGACATGGATGCGATTGGCGGCACGGGTGAAATTGCCTGTATCGACAACGGCAAGGAACTGACGAAGGTGCGTCCGGTTTATCATAGGTAAAATCTATGGATAAATTGGATGGATTTCAATTTTTGCGATGGCTGAAACGGCGTTATGCCTTTGTCCCAAGGAGAGACGAGACATGGTCATAGCCACCCCCGATTTTGATTTTGCGCTGGGCGAAAATGCGGAAATGATCCGCGATACGACGCGCCGCTTCGCCGATGACCGCATTGCCCCGCTGGCCGCGAAGATCGACGCCGAAGACTGGTTTCCGCGCGACCTGTGGCCCGAAATGGGGGCGCTTGGCCTGCACGGAATCACTGTCGAGCCAGAGGATGGCGGGCTTGGCCTTGGCTATCTCGAACATGTCCTCGCGGTGGAGGAAGTCAGCCGCGCATCGGCATCGATCGGCCTTTCCTACGGCGCGCATTCCAACCTGTGCGTGAACCAGATCCGCCGCTGGGGCACGGCCGAGCAGAAGGCGAAATATCTTCCCGGGCTGATTTCCGGCGAGCATGTCGGTTCGCTCGCCATGTCGGAAACGGGTGCCGGATCGGACGTGGTGGGGATGAAGCTGCGCGCCGAGCCGCGTGACGGCGGCTATGTGCTCAATGGCACCAAATTCTGGATCACCAACGCGGCCTATGCCGACACGCTGGTCGTCTATGCCAAGACCGGCGGGGAGGGATCGAAGGCGATCACCGCATTCCTCATCGAAAAGGACATGCCCGGTTTTTCAATCGGTCAGAAGATCGACAAGATGGGGATGCGCGGCAGCCCGACCGCCGAACTGGTGTTCGACGATTGTTTCTTGCCCGAAAGCGCGGTGATGGGGCCGCTGCACGGTGGCGTCGGCGTGCTGATGTCGGGGCTGGATTACGAACGCGCGGTGCTTTCGGGCGTCCAGCTCGGGATCATGCAGGCCTGTCTCGACGTCGTCATTCCCTATGTTCGCGAGCGCAAGCAGTTCGGCAAGGCGATCGGTTCGTTCCAGCTGATGCAGGCCAAGGTGGCGGACATGTATGTCGCGCTGCAATCGGCGCGGGCCTATGTCTATGCGGTGGCGAAGGCGTGCGATGCCGGCCGGACGACGCGGTTTGACGCGGCGGGCGCGATCCTGCTGGCCAGCGAGAATGCGGTGAAGGCCGCGCTCGAGGCGATTCAGGCGCTGGGCGGTGCGGGCTACACCAAGGACTGGCCGGTCGAACGCTATCTGCGCGATGCCAAGCTGCTCGACATCGGCGCCGGCACCAATGAAATTCGCCGTATGCTGATCGGCCGGGAACTGATCGGCGCATGAACGGCGCGATCGAATGGTTCGCAAGCATCAGCGGCATGATCGCGGCGATGATGATCGCCTGGGATCATAGCCGCCGGGTTACCGGCTGGGGCTTCGTACTGTTCGTTTTCGCATCCTGTGCGTGGATCATTTCGGGTGTCGTCAACGGCACCCCGCCGCTTGCGGTGCAGAACCTTGTCCTGCTCGCGATCAATCTGTTCGGCGTTTATCGCTATCTCATCCGCAAGAAAGCCGAGGCTTAATGAGCGCTCCTGTTCTTGACACCAAGGTCTCTCCCGAGAGCGAGGCCTTTCGCGCCAATGCCGATCATAATCGCGCGCTGGTCGACAAGCTTTATACCGATGTTGCGACGGCCGCGCTGGGCGGCAGCGAGGCGGCGCGCGCCAAGCATGTGGCGCGCGGCAAGTTGTTGCCGCGCGACCGGGTTGAGCATCTGCTCGATCCGGGGTCGCCCTTCCTCGAGATGGGGCAACTGGCCGCGTGCGACATGTATCATGGCGAAGTGCCGGGCGCGGGCATGATCGCGGGTATCGGGCGCGTTTCGGGGCGCCAGTGCATGATCGTGGCGAATGACGCAACGGTGAAGGGCGGCACCTATTACCCGATGACGGTGAAGAAGCATCTCCGCGCGCAGGAGATTGCCGAGCAGAACCATCTGCCCTGCATCTATCTGGTCGATTCCGGTGGCGCGAACCTGCCGCATCAGGCCGAAGTGTTTCCTGACCGCGAACATTTCGGGCGGATATTTTTCAACCAGGCCAACATGTCGGCAAAGGGCATCCCGCAAATTGCCTGTGTGATGGGCAGTTGCACCGCAGGCGGCGCCTATGTGCCCGCCATGTCCGACGAGACGGTGATCGTACGCAATCAGGGCACGATCTTCCTTGCCGGCCCGCCGCTGGTGAAGGCGGCGACGGGCGAGGTGATCTCTGCCGAGGATCTGGGGGGCGGCGATCTGCATGGCCGCAAATCGGGCGTAGTCGATCATGTCGCCGAGAATGATGAGCATGCGCTCACCATCGTGCGCGACATCATCTCGACGCTCAACGATCCGCATGATCCGGGCGTGAAGCGCATCGATCCACGCCCGCCCAAATATGATCCGCAGGAACTTTACGGCATCATCCCGCAGGATGTGCGTGCCCCCTATGACGTGCGCGAAGTGATCGCGCGGATTGTCGACGGTAGTGAATTTCACGAGTTCAAGGCGCTCTATGGCACCACGCTCGTCTGCGGCTTTGCGCATATCTGGGGCATGCCGGTGGCGATCCTTGCCAATAACGGCGTGCTGTTCAGCGAGAGCGCGGTGAAGGGCGCACATTTCATCGAACTCGCCTGCCAGCGCCGCATTCCGCTCTTGTTCCTCCAGAACATCTCGGGCTTCATGGTCGGCGGCAAATATGAGGCCGAGGGGATCGCCAAGCACGGCGCCAAGCTGGTGACGGCGGTTGCCACCGCGACCGTGCCCAAGGTGACGGTACTGATCGGCGGCAGCTTTGGCGCGGGCAATTACGGCATGTGTGGCCGCGCCTATAGCCCCCGCTTCCTGTTCAGCTGGCCCAATAGCCGCATTTCGGTGATGGGCGGGGAGCAGGCTGCGTCGGTGCTGGCGACCGTGCACCGCGATGCCGAGAAATGGACGCCCGAAGAGGCCGAGCATTTCAAGGCGCCGATCCGCCAACGTTATGAGGATGAGGGTAATCCCTGGCATGCGACCGCGCGGCTTTGGGACGATGGCATCATCGACCCCGCACAGACCCGCGACGTCCTTGGCCTTGCCTTTGCCGCCACGCTTGAAGCCCCGATCTCCGAACGCCCGGCGTTCGGCGTATTCAGGATGTAATTGCGATGATCCAATCCCTCCTCATCGCCAATCGTGGCGAGATCGCCTGCCGCATCATTCGTACCGCCCGCGACATGGGTATCCGTACGGTTGCGGTTTATTCGGACGCCGACGCGAGGGCGCTCCATGTCCGTGAAGCCGATGAGGCCGTGCATATCGGCCCGTCGCCGGCGCGCGAATCCTATCTGATCGGCGAAAACATCATTGCCGCCGCCAAGGCGACCGGCGCCGAGGCGATCCACCCCGGTTACGGTTTCCTGTCGGAAAATGCGACATTCGCGCAGGCGGTGATCGACGCCGGCCTGATCTGGGTTGGCCCCAAGCCGTCGAGCATCACCGCGATGGGGCTGAAGGACGCGGCCAAGAAGCTGATGGCGGATGCCGGCGTTCCGGTGACCCCCGGCTATCTGGGCGAGGACCAGAACCCCGAGCGACTGAAGACCGAAGCCGATGCGATCGGCTATCCCGTGCTGATCAAGGCGGTGGCGGGCGGCGGCGGCAAGGGCATGCGCCGCGTGGATGCGCCCGAGGATTTTGCGGACGCGCTCATCTCCTGCAAGCGCGAGGCGGCTTCGTCCTTTGGCGATGACCGCGTGCTGATCGAGAAATACATCCTCAGCCCGCGCCATATCGAGGTGCAGGTTTTCGGCGATACGCACGGCAATATCGCCCACCTGTTCGAGCGGGATTGCTCGCTCCAGCGGCGCCACCAGAAGGTGATCGAGGAGGCGCCCGCGCCGGGCATGGATGAGGCGACGCGGCAGGCGATCTGCGCGGCGGCCGTCCGCGCGGCGAAAGCCGTCGACTATGTCGGTGCGGGGACGATCGAGTTCATCGCGGATGCGTCGGACGGGCTGCGGGCCGACCGCATCTGGTTCATGGAAATGAACACGCGGCTTCAGGTCGAGCATCCCGTGACCGAGGAAATCACCGGGCAGGATCTGGTTGAATGGCAGCTGCGCGTGGCCGCTGGCGAACCGCTTCCCTGCCAGCAGGACGAGCTTTCGATCGAGGGCTGGGCGATGGAAGCGCGGCTTTATGCCGAAGATCCGGCCAAGGGGTTCCTGCCGAGCATCGGCCGGCTCGAGCTGTTCCAGCTGGGTGAAGGGCTGGGCGGGCGGATCGATACCGGCGTGTATGAGGGCGCCGAGGTTTCGCCCTTTTACGATCCGATGATCGCCAAGCTGATCGCGCATGGCGATAACCGCGACGAGGCGCGCGAACTGCTGTCGGATATGCTGGAGGATAGCGCGGTGTGGCCCGTACGCACCAACGCCGCGTTTCTGATCCAGGCGCTGGCACACCCTGATTTCGCGGCCGGGACCGTCGACACCGGGCTGATCGCGCGCGAGGGCGATGAGATGACGGTTGCGCCGCAGCCTTCGGGAGAGGCGTTGACGCGCGCGGCGATGCAGATCGTGCCCCGTTCGCCCTTCTCCGGTTTCCGTCTCAACGCGCCAGCGCGGCGGCAGGCGGCGTTTCTGCTTGATGGGAACGCGGTGGAGGTTACGCTGGAAGGTGTTGGCGCGGATGCGCCGGTTTCCTCAATGCTGTTCGCCGAGAGCGGCACGGTGTGGCAGTTGCGGCCATTCCGCGCCGATGGCGCGGGAGCAGGCGGCGTGGCCGATGGCACGATATTGTCCCCCATGCCCGGCCGTATCATCGCCGTGGATGTTGCGGCAGGGGCGAGTGTGACCAAGGGGCAGAAGCTCGTCACGCTCGAGGCGATGAAGATGGAGCATAGCCTCGTCGCCCCATTTGATGGCATCGTCGAGGAACTGAACGCCGTGTCCGGCGGGCAGGTGTCCGAAGGCGCGCTGCTCGTGCGCATCGCGCGGGCCGAACAGGGAGAGACGCGATGACGATGCCGGTTTTCGATTTCTCGGGAAAGAATGTCTTCGTCTTTGGCGGGACGAGCGGGATCAATCTGGGCATCGCGCACGCCTTTGCCCGGTGCGGGGCGCAACTGGCGGTGGCCAGCCGGAAACCCGAAAAGGTAGAGGCGGCGCGGTCTGCCTTGTCCCATACCCATGAGGCGCTGGGCTATGTGCTCGACGTGCGTGATTTCGACGCGGTGAAGGCGGCGGTGGATGACCATGTTACGAAGCGCGGCAAGATCGATGTGCTGATATCGGGGGCGGCGGGCAATTTCCCCGCGGCAGCGGCCGCGCTCAGCCCCAATGGCTTCAAATCGGTGGTCGATATCGACTGTATCGGTACCTTTCACGTGATGCGCGCGGCGCATGAGGCGCTGGCAAAGCCCGGAGCGTCGGTGATCAATATTTCGGCGCCCCAAGCCTTTATCCCGATGGCGTTTCAGGCGCATGTCTGCGCGGCGAAGGCCGGCGTCGACATGCTGACCAGGACGCTTGCGATGGAATGGGGGGCGGAAGGTGTGCGCGTCAATTCGGTATCGCCCGGCCCGATCGACGGGACCGAGGGGATGGAACGGCTGGCACCCACGCCCGAGGACAAGGCGCGATCCGCCCGGGCGGTGCCGCTGGGGCGGCTGGGCACGGTGGACGATGTGGCCGATGTGTGCCTTTTCCTGGCGTCGGATGCGGCGCGTTATGTGTCAGGCGTCGTCCTGCCCGCCGATGGCGGCTGGACGGTGGGCCGTGGTTTCGGAGGGCTTGGGTAAATGGCAGGGCGGTTTTTCGACGAATGGCGGTTGGGCGACCGGATCGAGCATGAACTGCGGCGCACCGTTACCGAGACGGACAATCTGCTGTTCTCGACGATGACGCATAATCCGCAGCCGCTGCACCTGGATGCGGAGGCCGCGAAGGCCAGCGAATTCGGCCGTATCCTCGTCAATGGCACCTTCACCTTTTCGCTGATGATCGGCATTTCGGTGGGGGATACGACGCTGGGGACGCTCATTGCCAATCTTGGCTACGACAAGACGGTGATGCCCAACCCAGTCTTCATCGGCGACACGCTGCGCGCCGAGACCGAGATCGTCGAACTGCGCGAAAGCCGGTCGCGGCCCGATGCGGGCATCGTCACCTTCCGCCATGTGATGCGCAACCAGCGCGATCAGGATGTCTGTTCGTGCCTGCGCATGGCGCTGTTGAAGAAAAGGCCCTGAGATGCGGTTGCGTTCACTGTTGTTCGTCCCCGGCGATCGCCCCGATCGCATGGCAAAGGCGCTGACGACAGGTGCTGATGCGTTGATCCTCGACCTTGAGGATGCGGTTGCGCTGTCGCAAAAGGCGGGGGCGCGCAGCGCTGTGGCCGATTTTCTGACGCAGCCCCGCGAGGTGCCTTTGGTCGTGCGCGTCAATCCGCTCGACAGCGGGATGATCGACGAGGATCTGGCGGCGGTGCTGCCGGGGCTTCCCGATGCGATCATGCTGCCCAAGGCGGAAGGGAGGGCATCGCTCAAAGCGCTCGATGCGAAGCTCGACTGGGCGGGGGCAAGGGATACGGGCATCCTGCCCATCGCCACCGAAACGCCCGCAGCGATGTTCCAGCTTGGCACCTATGGCGGCGTGACCAACCGGCTGATCGGGCTGACCTGGGGTGCGGAGGATCTGCCTGCGGCGATCGGCGCCGCGACCTCGCGCGAGGAAGATGGCAGCTATACCGCGCCCTATGCGCTGGCGCGGTCGCTCACGTTATTCGGCGCGGCGGCGGCGGGCGTGGCACCGATCGAAACGGTCTATCCGGCGTTTCGCGATCTGGAGGGACTGGGCGCTTATGCCGCCCGGGCGCGCCGGGATGGATTTACCGGCATGATGGCGATCCATCCGGCGCAGGTGCCGGTGATCAACACGGCCTTTACCCCGAGCGCGGACGAGATCGCACATGCCCGTGCGGTGATCGCGGCCTTTGCCGAAAATCCTGATGCCGGGGCGCTGTCATTGGACGGCAAGATGATCGACCGGCCGCATGTGAAACAGGCAGAACGGATACTGGCGAGCGCCGGTGAATGAGCTGATCCTCCCGCTTCTGGGCGCAGGGGCGGGCGCGGTGTTGGGAAGCTTCGTCGCCAATCTGGTGATGCGCTGGCCGCAGGGGCGGTCGGTTGTCAGGGGGCGCTCGGTCTGCGAGCAGTGCGGCCATATTTTGGGCGTGGGTGAGCTGGTACCGCTCATGAGCTTCATCGTCCAGCGCGGCCGGTGCCGCCGTTGCAGCACGGCCATCGACCCCGCGCATTTCCTGATTGAGTTGGCGGCCACGCTGGTCGGCGCCACGGCGCTTTTTGTGGTTCCCGGATGGGGCGGGGTGGCGGGCATGGCGTTTGGCCTTGTCCTGATTGCACTCGCGGCGCTCGACATGCGCCATTTCTGGGTGCCGGATTTGCTGACCCTGCCGCTGCTGGCCGTGGGGCTCCTCGTCGCGCTGATGGGGCATGGCCCTGCGCTAGCCGACAGTGTGATCGGGGCTGCGGCCGGCTATGGCGTGCTGGCGCTTCTTGCATGGGCCTATAGGCGCCTGCGCGGACGCGAAGGGCTGGGGGGCGGCGATCCCAAGATGCTGGGCGCCATTGGCGCATGGCTGGGTTGGCAATTGCTGCCCATGGTGCTCCTCGTCGCGAGCCTGATCGGGCTGTTATACGCGCTGGCCACCCGCGCGCGCGGGGTGGCGCTTGCGGCCGACGCGCAGGTGCCGCTGGGCGCGATGATGGCTGTTGCGGCCTGGCCGCTCTGGATATTGTCGGCAGGCGGCGTGATCGGCCTTGCTTACATCTGAGTCGACAAGCCGCGATCATTACGGATAGGTTTCGCCGCAAAGCGAATTGCGGGAGACGGCGCAGTGACGGATGCGAGCCTTTTGGACATGCGGACGGTGCTGGAGACGCAGCGCGCCGCCTTCATGGCGGAGCTGCCCGTTGGAACCTCGATCCGCAAGGACCGGCTGAAACGCGCGGTCGCGATGCTTGTCGACAATGCCGAGGCCTTTTGCGACGCGATGTCCGAGGATTTTGGCCACCGCAGCCGCGAACAATCGATGATGACCGACATCACCGCATCGATCCGGACGCTCAAATCGACGCTGAAGCAGGTCGAGCACTGGGCTCGCCCCGAAAAGCGGCGGCTGGATTTTCCGCTGGGGTTGCTGGGGGCCCGGGCGGCCGTGGAATATCAGCCCAAGGGCGTGGTGGGCGTGATCGTGCCGTGGAATTTTCCCGTGCAGCTGACAATGGGGCCTGTGGCGGGCGCCTTTGCGGCGGGCAACCGCGTGATGGTGAAATCATCCGAATATACGCCCAGCGTATCGACCTTGTTCGAAACCGTGACGCCCCGCTATTTCGATGCGAGCGAGCTGGCCTGTTTCAGCGGAGGCGCGGAAGCGGGCAAGGCGTTTTCCGAGCTGCCCTTCGATCATCTGCTTTTCACCGGCGCCACCGCGATCGGGCGGCATATCCTGCATGCGGCGGCGGATAATCTGACGCCGGTGACGCTGGAACTGGGTGGCAAATCGCCGACGATCATCGGGCGCAGTGCGAACCTTGCCCAGGCATCCGAGCGAATCGCATTGGGAAAGATGCTGAATGCGGGGCAGATCTGCCTCGCGCCTGATTATCTGATGGTTCCCGAGGAGAAGGAGGCCGACGTCGTCCGCGAACTGACGGGCGCGGCCTCGGCGCTGTACCCATCGATCATCGACAATCCCGATTACACATCGGTTGTGAACGACCGCCATCTCGCGCGGCTGAACGCTTATCTCGACGATGCGCGCGCCAAGGGGGCGGAGGTGACGATCGTCAATCCGGCGGGGGAGGATTTCGGGAGCTATAACGGGCGGAAGATGCCGCTCCATATCCTCCGGAACGTCACCGACGACATGCGGGTGATGCAGGAGGAGATTTTCGGGCCGCTGCTGCCGGTGAAGCGTTATGCGCGCATCGACGATGTAGTCGAGCATGTGAACGCGCATGACCGGCCACTTGGCCTATATTATTTCGGCACCGATCCGGCGGAGGAGCGGATGGTGCTGGATCGGACCATCTCGGGTGGGGTGACGGTCAATGACGTGGTGTTCCATGTTTCCATGGAGGACCTGCCCTTTGGCGGGATCGGGCCGTCGGGGATGGGAAGCTATCACGGATTCGATGGATTTCGCACATTCAGCCACGCCAAGGCGGTTTATCGGCAGCCAAAGATAGATGTGGCGAAGCTGGCGGGATTCAAACCGCCTTATGGTGCCGCGACGCGCAAGGCGATCGCCCGGGATCTGAAATCATGAAGCGCGCAGAAAAGTGCCATTTTTCTGGGTTTAGAGGGGGTGGGGCGGAATAAGTTGCAAAAACCTCTTCTCCATCGCTTGACAGTGCTCCGACCCTACCTTAGGAGCCCGCTTCACCGCAGAACGCGGGTGTAGCTCAGTTGGTTAGAGCGCCGGCCTGTCACGCCGGAGGTCGCGGGTTCGAGCCCCGTCACTCGCGCCACTTTCCTGCCTCGATGCAGTGGGAAAGTTGGTCGCACAAACGATCTGTGGATTGTTTGACAACATGCTCTTTCCGGTGCCTGTTGTTGATCGCATCACCGCTATACGCGGGTGTAGCTCAGTTGGTTAGAGCGCCGGCCTGTCACGCCGGAGGTCGCGGGTTCGAGCCCCGTCACTCGCGCCACTTTCCTGTTTCCATCCACTGCAGGAGTGGCCGCACCGGAAATATCCAGGCAATCCCAGCGATCATGTAGAAAACGGCTTGCACCAGAATATGTGCCTTGCCGATCCAGCCTGACAGGCTGGCGATCAGCACAGCCCAGAGCGCGATCAGCGCGAGCATCATGAAAGTACCGAAGGGTTTGCGCCAACTGGGCGTCATGCTTTTCCGTCTCCGTTGTAGATCCATTCCCTTTCGGTCCACACCGCATCGAGCTGCATGTCCCAGGGATCGTTGGGCACCGCATCCACTTCCTGAACCGACCATGCAAGCCCGATCCGCTTCGCGTGCGGAAATTCTGCAAAGGCGCGGTCGTAGAAACCGGCGCCGTACCCGATTCTGTGGAGGCGCCGGTCGAATCCGACGAGCGGGGTGATGATGATGTCGGGCGCAGTCTCGGCCGTACCTTCTGCGGGTTGGCTGAGCCCCATTGGGCCGGTGGCAAGCGCGGTTCCGGGTTTCCAATATAGGAAGCGCATCGGGGCGGTGCGCGTGGTGATATGGGGCAGGGCGGTCGCGTGCCCCTGTGCTGCGGCGCAGGCGAGCAGCGGCAAGGGGTCTGCCTCATTCTGGATCGGAATATAGCCGGCGATGCAGCGCGCGGTTTCGAGCCATGCCGCGAATTGGGCGGGAAGGGCGAAGGGCGCTGCGGCGGGTAGAAAGGCCGGCTGCGCGGCGGCGAACGCGCCCCGCCGGGCTTTGAGTTCGCTGCGCAGGGCCTTCTTGTCCATGGGTGCCGCTCTGTTCATGCGGCGGTGACGGGACCGCCATGGCCGTTTGCCGGAATATCCTCTGACGCCGGTAACGTCAGGTGGGGACCATGTGTGTCAGGCCAGAGCCCAACCAGGGACAGCCCCCTTGGATGATGAAAGCCTCAGGGATGTTCATGCGGCTCGCACCGGGCAGTGCCCGTCGAGACACAATTTAGGCGCTCGGCGCGTCCTGCTCAAGCCTTTCAGCGACGGATTCGAGCCGTTCGGCGAGTTTTTCGATGATCGGGGGCAATTCCTCGAGCAGCGCCTGATGCGTAATGCCGCTCTCCTGGGGCGGGGCCTCGGCGGCGGCGGCTTTTTTCTTGAGGTCGTTCAGTTCGTCAGCCAGCAGGATTGCGGCCAGCAGGAACTGGCGCGTTTCGTTGACGCCGCCCACGGCGCGCTGGACGTCCTGCGCCTTGGCATCGACCAGGCGAGCAATATCGCGCAGATGCTCTTCGCCGCCATCGCGGCACCACACCGTATGATCGCGCCCTGCGATTTGGATGGTTACTTCCGCCATGGTTTCAGCCCTTTTCGATCAGCCGGTCCAGCGCGCCGATCACGTTATCCACCTGTTGTTTAAGATGGTCGTGACGATGCTGGAGCGAAAGCAGTGCTTCTTCCGCTGCGTGCGCGCCATTGTTGTCTGTCACTGGCGCGGGGCGATCGGCTGCTGCTTCCACTCTCGACAAGGCGCGTTCAAGCCGCTCGATGGCGAGGACAAGTCCCTCTTCTGACATAAGGGGCGGAATAGCATGGATGGCGCGGCGGGCAACCCCGAAGCGGTGGTTTTCCCCGCCAAGGTTGACGTTATGTCCCCCACGGGACAAAGGAACGCGCGCGTTCGCGACTCGCGTTCGCGCTTGCCGAATATTGCCGTACTACCGGGGAAAACGATGACCGTAACGCCCAATGATCTCGCCAACGCCATTCGGGCGCTGTCGATGGATGCCGTTCAGGCTGCGAACTCGGGACACCCCGGCATGCCGATGGGCATGGCCGATGTGGCGACCGTCCTTTTCACCAACTATCTGAAGTTCGACGCAAAGGCGCCGAAGTGGCACGACCGCGACCGGTTTGTGCTGTCGGCCGGCCATGGCTCGATGCTGATTTATGCGCTGCTCAACCTGACCGGTTATGAGCGCCCGACGATGGAAGACATTCGCAACTTCCGTCAGCTGGGCAGCCCCTGCGCCGGGCACCCCGAGAATTTCGAACTGGCCGGCATTGAAACCACCACCGGTCCGCTGGGGCAGGGGCTTGCCACCGCAGTGGGCATGGCGGTTGCCGAGCGTCACCTGAACGCCGTGTTCGGTGACGATATCGTCGACCACCGCACCTGGGTGATTGCCGGTGACGGCTGCCTCATGGAAGGCATCAACCACGAAGCGATCGGCCTGGCCGGCCATCTGGGCCTCGGCCGCCTGATCGTTCTGTGGGACGACAACCGCATCACCATCGACGGCGCGACCGATCTGTCGACCAGCGAAGACGTGAAGGCGCGTTATGCAGCCACTGGCTGGCATGTCGTTTCGTGCGACGGCCATGACTTTGCCGACATCGCCCGCGCGCTTGATGAAGCCGTTGCCGATACGCGTCCGACGCTCGTTGCGTGCCGCACGATCATCGGCAAGGGGGCGCCCAACAAGCAGGGCACCTCGGCCACGCATGGCAGCCCGCTGGGCGCCGACGAAATCGCCGCCGCCCGCGCCGAGCTTGGCTGGACGCACGCCCCCTTCGACGTGCCCGCCGATATCCGCGCCGAATGGGAAAAGGCCGGTGCGCGCGGTGCCGAAACGCACGCCGCCTGGGCTGCGCGCGTTGCTGCAAGCGACAAGGGCGCCGAATTCAATCGCCGCATGGCCGGCGACCTGCCCGCCGATTTCTCGCTCGACGCTTATAAGGCCGCGCTGATCGCCGACCCCAAGAAGGTGGCGACGCGCAAGGCATCGGAAATGGTGCTGGAAGCGATCAACGATCAGCTTCCCGAAACCATTGGCGGTTCGGCCGACCTTACCGGTTCGAACAACACCAAGACCAAGGCCACCGGCCCGCTCACCAGCGCCGATTATTCGGGCCGTTATGTCTATTACGGCATTCGCGAGTTCGGCATGGCGGCTGCGATGAACGGCATGGCGCTGCACGGCGGCGTCATTCCTTATGGCGGCACCTTCCTTGTCTTCTCCGACTATTGCCGCGCCGCGATCCGCCTGTCGGCGCTGCAGCAGACGCGCGCCGTCTATGTCATGACGCACGATTCGATCGGGCTTGGCGAAGATGGCCCGACCCACCAGCCGATCGAGCATGTGATGTCGCTGCGCCTGATCCCTGGGCTCGACACCTATCGCCCCGCCGACACGATCGAAACGGCCGAGTGCTGGGAACTGGCGCTCCGCCGTGCGGACGGCCCGTCGCTGCTGGCGCTGACCCGTCAGAACCTGCCGCAGGTTCGCGCCGATGCGGGTGAAAACCTGTCGGCCAAGGGCGCTTACCGCCTGCGCGCCGCACAGGGCGGCCGCAAGGTCGTGCTGATGGCCAGCGGTTCGGAAGTCGAGATTGCGCTGGGCGTGGCCGACACACTGGAAGCCCAGGGCATTGGTGCCGATGTCGTCTCGATGCCCTGCTGGTCGCTGTTCGACGCGCAGTCCGACGCCTATCAGGCGGACATCATGCCCGACGACGCGCTGCTGGTTTCGATCGAAGCCGGCACGACCATGGGCTGGGAACGCTATACCGGCCGCAAGGGCCTGAATTTCGGCATGACGGGCTTTGGCGCGTCGGCCCCCGCAGAACAACTTTACGACCATTTCGGTCTGACCGCCGACAAGATCACGCCGCAGATCGTTGCGGCACTCGGCAAATAAGCAAGGAGCTACGCACATGGCAGTGAAAGTCGCGATCAACGGTTTTGGCCGCATTGGCCGTCTGGTGGCACGCGCGATCCTCGAGCGCGCCGATAGCGGCCTCGAGCTGGTCGCGATCAACGATCTGGCCGACGCAAACTTCAACGCGATGCTGTTCAAGCGCGACTCGATCCACGGCGCCTATCCCGGCACCGTCGAAGTCGACGGCAACGACATCCTGGTTGACGGCAAGCGCATCCGTGTGACCGCAGAACGCGATCCCGCGAAGCTGCCGCACAAGGATCTGGGCGTTGACATCGCTCTGGAATGCACCGGTTTCTTCACCGACCGTGACTCGGCGCAGAAGCATCTCGACGCAGGCGCGAAGCGCGTCCTGATTTCGGCACCGGCCAAGGGTGTCGACCTGACCGTCGTGTACGGCGTCAACCATGACAAGCTGACCGCCGAGCACACGATCGTTTCGAACGCGTCGTGCACCACTAACTGCCTTGCACCGGTTGCCAAGGTTCTGAACGACGCGATCGGCATCGAACGCGGCCTGATGACCACCGTGCACGCTTACACCAACGATCAGAAGATCCTCGACCAGATCCACAGCGATCCGCGCCGCGCGCGCGCTGCCGGCATGTCGATGATCCCGACGACCACCGGTGCCGCCCGTGCGGTTGGCGAAGTGCTTCCCGAACTGAAGGGCAAGCTCGATGGTTCAGCCATCCGCGTGCCGACCCCGAACGTCTCGCTCGTCGACCTGACCTTCACGCCGAAGCGCGACACCACGAAGGAAGAAGTCAACCAGCTCCTGAAGGCCGCTTCGGAAGGCGCGCTCAAGGGCGTGCTCGCCTATACCGACGAGCCGCTGGTTTCGATCGACCTCAACCACAACCCGGCGTCGTCGACCGTGGACAGCCTTGAAACCGCTGTTCTCGAAGGCAAGCTCGTCCGCGTGGTTTCGTGGTACGACAACGAATGGGGCTTCTCGAACCGCATGGTCGACACGGCCGGCGCAATCGGCAAGCTGATCTGAGCGTCGGAGGATAAAGCGTGAGGAATTTCAGGACTCTCGACGACATGGGTGACATCGCCGGCAAGCGCGTGCTTGTTCGCGAGGATCTCAATGTACCGATGGCCGATGGCAAGGTGACCGACGATACGCGGCTGCGTGCCACGCTCGCCACCGTCACCGAACTTGCGGACAAGGGCGCGATCGTCCTGATCCTCGCGCATTTCGGACGACCGAAGGGGGAACGTCGCGACGACATGTCGCTCGCGATGCTCACCGAACCCTATGCCGCGGTTCTCGGCCGCCCGGTGCAGTTCATTGCGGACTGCCAGGGGGCTGAGGCCGAGGCGGCGGTTGCCGCCCTCAAGGGCGGCGATATCGCCATCCTCGAAAATACCCGTTTCCATGCGGGTGAGGAAAAGAACGACCCCGCGCTTGCCGATGCGATGGCGAAGCTGGGCGATCTGTATGTGAACGATGCCTTCTCGGCTGCGCACCGCGCGCATGTGTCGACCGAAGGCCTCGCGCATCGTCTGCCCGCCTTTGCCGGCCGCTCGATGCAGGCCGAGCTGGATGCGCTGGAAAAGGCGCTGGGCACGCCCGAGAGCCCGGTTGCGGCCGTGGTTGGCGGCGCCAAGGTATCGACCAAGCTCGACGTGCTGAAGCAGATGGTGGCCAAGGTCGATCACCTGATCATCGGCGGCGGCATGGCCAACACTTTCCTTGCCGCGCGCGGAGTGGATGTGGGCAAGTCGCTGTGCGAGCATGATCTGAAGGATACCGCCGAAGCCATTCTGGACGCGGCCGATGCGGCGGATTGCACCGTGCACCTTCCCTATGACGTCGTGGTTTCGAAGGAATTCGCCGCGAACCCGCCGACGCGCACCGTGAACGTCCACGAGGTGGCCGCCGACGAGATGATCCTCGACGTCGGCCCGGCGGCGGCCGAAGCACTGGGCGATGTGCTCAAGACCTGCCGCACGCTGGTGTGGAACGGCCCGATGGGCGCCTTCGAAATCGAGCCCTTCGATGCGGCGACCGTGGCGCTGGCCAAGACGGCGGCTGCGCTCACCAAAGAAGGTTCGCTGGTTTCCGTCGCAGGCGGCGGCGATACCGTGGCCGCGCTCAACCATGCGGGTGTTGCGGGGGATTTCACCTTTGTCTCCACCGCGGGCGGCGCCTTCCTTGAATGGATGGAAGGCAAGGAACTGCCCGGCGTGACGGCGCTGGAGAAGTAAGATGATCACGATCCGGGACATCGATCATGTCGTGTTCCGGGTCCATGATCTCGAGACGATGGCGCGCTTCTACACCGATGTGTTGGGCGCGCGTTTCGAGAAATATCAGGAAGCGGTCGATCTGTATCAGCTGCGCATCGGCAATGCGCTGATCGACCTTATCCCCGTTTCCGGCAAGCTTGGCCGGATGGGCGGCGCGGCGCCGGGCCGCGAAGGCCATAATATCGACCATGTCTGTTTTCGCGTACTGCCCTGGGACGAGCAGGCGATCCGCGCGCATCTTGCCCGCCACGGTATAACCGAGGTCGAGATTGTTTCGCGCTACGGCGCGGAAGGCGAGGGGCCGAGCATCTATCTGACCGACCCGGAGGGAAATCATCTGGAGCTGAAAGGCCCGCCATGGCCGCCCAGCCGCGCGGTTTGAAACACTTGCGTAAAAACCGCCGCGGCGCTTGACCGATTTGCATCCACTTCCCGCCGCGCAAGAGTTGCCCTTGGAACGTCCTTGGCCTAACAGCGCGCGCGAGAAACAAGGCTATCATCCGATTGGAGGAAAAATGAGCATGACGCCTGTCGTACGGGACATTCTGTCGAAATATGAAAGCGACAATCCGGGTGTGAAGGCCAATCTGGCCCGCATCCTGATGCAGGGCCGCCTCGGCGGCACGGGCAAGCTCATCATCCTGCCGGTCGATCAGGGCTTCGAACATGGCCCGGCGCGCAGCTTTGCGGTCAACGAACCGGCTTACGACCCGCACTACCATTACCAGATGGCGATCGACGCAGGCCTTTCGGCCTATGCCGCCCCGCTCGGCATGCTCGAAGCGGGCGCCGACACCTTTGCCGGCCAGATCCCGACCATCCTGAAGCTCAACAGCTCGAACAGCTGGGCCGGCGGCGCGAACCAGGCGCTCACCGGCAGCGTCGAAGACGCGCTGCGTCTCGGCTGCTCGGCCATCGGTTTCACCATCTATCCGGGCAGCGAAGACTGCTTCGACATGATGGAAGAAATCAAGGAACTGTCCGCCGAAGCAAAGTCGGTCGGCATTGCCACCGTGCTGTGGTCGTACCCGCGTGGCGGCAATCTGCCCAAGTCGGGTGAACTGGCGCTCGACGTCGGTGCCTATGCCGCGCACATGGCGGCGCTGCTCGGCGCGCACATCATCAAGGTGAAGCTGCCCAGCGATCACATCGAACAGGAAGACGCCAAGAAGGCCTATGCCGGCACTGACTGGTCGAAGCAGTCGGACCGCGTGAAGCACGTCGTGAAGGCATGCTTCAACGGCCGTCGCATCGTCGTTTTCTCGGGCGGCGCGGCCAAGGGCGCCGACGCAGTCTATCAGGACGCGATCGACATCCGCGACGGCGGCGGGAACGGCTCGATCATCGGCCGCAACACGTTCCAGCGCGAACGTGGTGAAGCGCTGGCGATGCTCGACAAGCTCGTCCGCATCTACAAGGGCGAAGAATAAGCCTTTCGTTCAAATTGCCATCCCCGCTTTCGCGGGGGTGGCATTTTGCGCTAGGGCGTCATCATGATTGACGATGACGACCTTCGCCTGGACCCGAATTTTGCCGGCCGCTTCGAACGCGATCCCCGGCGCCCCGCCTGCCAGCTGTACCTGATCTCTCCGCCCAAGATCGATGAAGGCTTTGCAGAGCAGCTTGAGGCCGCATTGTCGGCCGGGCCCGTCGCGGCCTTTCAGCTGCGGATCAAGGATCCGCTCCTCAACGAACATGCGATCGTCCGCATTGCCGAGCCGCTGCAGAAAATCTGCAACGCACATGAAGTGGCGTTCATCGTCAACGACAGCATCTCGCTCGCCAAGCGACTGGGCGCGGACGGCGTGCATCTGGGGCAGGGTGATGGCGATCCGCGTGAAGCGCGCGAGGCGCTTGGGCGTGATGCGCAGATTGGCGTGACGTGCCACGACAGCCGCCATCTGGCGATGGAGGCCGGCGAAACCGGCGCCGATTATGTCGCCTTCGGCGCATTCTACCCGACCACGACCAAGGAAACCGAACACCGGCCCGAACCCGCAATCCTGAGCTGGTGGGTCACGCTGTTCGAACTGCCCTGCGTCGCCATTGGCGGCATCACGCCGGACAATGCGCGTCCGTTGGTTGAGGCCGGGGCCGATTTCCTCGCCGTATCGGGTGCTGTCTGGAACGATCCCGATGGGCCCGCCGCCGCAATCAAGAAATTCGCGGGAGTTCTCAGCTGAGGGGGCTATCCCCTCTGATTTTCAAGCGGTGTTGCACCGCCATGGTCGTGCTGGCCGCGATGTCGATGAGCATTGCGGCGCACGCATCGGGCGACATTCCGGGCACGCCCGAAATTCAGGATGTGCCGGTGACGGACATCGATCCGGCGGTGTTGCCGGCATCCGAACAGCCACAGGATCGGAGCCGCTGGCGGGTTGAGGTTGCCCCCTATATCTGGTCCGCCGGGATGAAGGGCAGGGCGGCGACCCTGCCGGGGCTGCCAGCGGTCGATGTCGACATGTCGTTCAAGGACGTTGTTCGGGATCTGAGCTTCGGGATCATCGGCAGCGTGGCGGCGCGGCGCGAAAACCTCGTCATTTTTGCCGATGTCTATTATGCGCGCATCCGGACGAGCGAAGAGATCCCGTCGCCTTTGTTCACCGGTGTCAATGTGCGCAACGAAACCTTTAGCGGGTTGTTGAGCGCGGGTTATGTGCTGACCCCGCCCGGCCCGATCACCGTGCAGGCGGTAGCGGGGGTGCGGGCCTGGTCGATGGAAACCGAGATCGACCTGAAATCGCCGATCCCTGCGCTCTCGCTCCAGACCAAGGCGCGCAAGCAATGGGTGGACCCGGTGGTCGGGATTCAGATGGCGGCCAAGCTCGCACCCCGCTGGTCGGTGGAGTTCGGCGCATCCACGGGCGGTTTCGGGATCGCTTCGGACTGGATGCTGGGGCTTGCGGGATCGGTCAGCTACCATCTCGACCGGCACTGGGTATTGGGAGTCGGATACCGTCATCTGGCCGTCGATTACCGCAGCCGCGATGGCTTTATTTTCGACGCCGCGCTCTCTGGCGGGCTCATCGGCGCCAGATACCACTTTTGATGGCGATCATCGCGCCCCGCTTGCCAGATTTCTCGGCACACTATAGAGCGCGACGGCAATTTTCTTTGACATGCGAGAACACCCATGAAGATCAGTGGCGTGGACATTCGTCCCGGCAATATCATCGAGTATGAAGGCGGCATCTGGCGTGCCGTGAAAATTCAGCACACCCAGCCCGGCAAGGGCGGCGCATTCATGCAGGTCGAGATGAAGAATCTCATCGACGGCCGCAAGAACAACGTCCGCTTCCGTTCGGCTGAAACGGTGGAGCGCGTGCGTCTCGACACGAAGGATTTCCAGTTCCTGTTCGCCGATGGTGAAGAGCTGACCTTCATGGACAAGGATACCTACGACCAGATCACGCTGCCGCGCGACCTGCTCGGTGATGCGGCTGCCTTCCTGCAGGACGGCATGGACGTTGTCATGGAACTGTACGACGAAAAGCCGATCTCGGTGCAGCTGCCCGATCAGATCGAAGCGACCATCGTCGAAGCCGATGCCGTGGTGAAGGGGCAGACCGCCTCGTCGTCGTACAAGCCCGCGCTTCTCGACAATGGCGTGCGCATCATGGTGCCGCCGCACATCACCTCGGGCACCCGCGTCATCGTCGACGTTTACGAACAAGCATATGTAAAGCGCGCCGACTGATCTTTCGGCCGGCTTGATAGTTACGGGCAGGGGCGCGAAAAATTCGGGTTCCTGCCCGCACCAACGGAGAATTGACTTGGTTTCCCATTCCGGCGTCCTCACCGTCATGGAACGCGCAGCCCGCAAGGCCGCGCCCCGGCTGCGACGCGACTTCAACGAGGTGCAGCACCTCCAGGTCTCGAAAAAGGGGCCGGCCGACTTCGTGTCGATGGCCGACCAGCGGGCCGAGCGCACGCTGTACGACGAATTGCTGAAGGCGCGCCCGGATTGGGGCTTCCTGCTCGAGGAAGGCGGCGAAATCGCCGGTGACCCGACCAAGCCGCGCTGGATCGTCGATCCACTTGATGGGACGTCAAACTTTTTGCACGGGATTCCGCACTTCGCGATCTCGATCGCGGTGGAAGAACCGCGCCCCAATGGCACGCGCGAAGTGACCAGCGCGCTGATCTATCAGCCGCTCACCGACGAAAGCTTCTGGGCCGAAAAGGGCCGGGGCGCGTGGCTGCAGGACCAGCGCCTGCGCGTCTCGTCGCGCCGCCACCTTGACGAAGCACTGATCTCGACCGGGATTCCGTTCCTTGGTCATGGCGATTTCGACGAATGGACTCGCATCTTTGCGGCGGTTGCGCCCGAGGTTGCCGGTATTCGCCGCTTTGGTTCAGCCGCGCTCGACCTCGCCTGGGTGGCGGCCGGCCGGTATGACGGCTTCTGGGAAAGCGGGCTGCAGCCCTGGGACGTCGCCGCAGGCATCCTGCTCGTGCGCGAGGCAGGCGGCTTTGTTTCCGATTATCGCGGCGCCGACCGCGCGATGGAGCGCAAGCAGGTTCTGGCGGCGAATGACGCGCTGCATTCGAAGCTGCACAAGCTCGTCGCAAACGCGCTCAAGGCGCGCTGATCGTTGCGTGCGCCCCGGTGATCCGGGGCGCGCGCCATGGCCTCATTCCTTGAGGAACGGCACATAGGCCGACAGCGAATCCGTGAAAATTTCGAGATTCGCCATGAAGTTCTCTTCCGGAATTCCGTTGAAATCGAGATCCACGTCCATCTCGATGACCGGATCGCCCTCACCATCGATATAGGCGCGCGCAAAGCGACGGGTTTTGTTCCACTCGTTGATCTGCGACAGCTGCGTGCTCTTGAGATCGCTGAAGCCGGCATAGAACTGGATGGTGGTGCAGTTCTTTTCCTGATCGTCGCAACTCATGAAGAAAATCGTGAAATTGCGGCCTGAGTCGGCGGAGCGAATGCGCGTGCCGCTTTCATCGGTTTCGATCTCTGCGCGGTATCCCTTCTTTTGCAGCAGCGAGACCATCTTGGCCGGCTCCTTGGCCGAGATCATCTGGGCAAAACCGGTGCCCGGCACCAGCGCGCAGGCGGCCAGTGCTGCAGCTGCGAAATATTTCAAAGACATGGATTCCCCTTAGGTAACGTGAAGCGGCGACCCTGTTCCGCTAAATTTCGCGAGTCAACGGAACTTTGCCACCGACAAAAGGTTGGAAAACCGGCTATTTGCGAATCATTCTCAGCCGCCGCAGCCTTGCCCTTCGCGGCCCGCAGTCCTAAAGCCGCCCCATCAAACTCTGACTGTAACGAGAGTCCCTTGGTCGACCTGTCGCAATATCTGCCCATCCTGCTTTTTCTCGGGGTGGCAATCGTCCTTTCGGGCGTATTCGTCTTTGCGCCCATGGCGGTGTCCCGACTCACCGGAAGCCATAAGCCTAGTCCCGACAAGCTTGCCGAATATGAATGCGGTTTCCCCGCATTCGAAGATTCGCGCAGCCAGTTCGACGTGCGCTTCTATCTGGTGGCGATCCTTTTCATCATCTTCGATCTCGAAGCGGCGTTCCTGTTCCCCTGGGCAGTTTCGCTGGGTGAAATTGGCTGGGCCGGCTGGGCCGCCATGATGATATTCCTGGGCGAGCTTGCGCTCGGCCTTGTTTATGCGTGGAAGAAGGGAGCGCTGGAATGGGAGTGATCCTTAATCCCGCCGAAGCAAGCAACATGCCCGCGCCGGGAACGGCGCCGGATCAGGCTTTCTTCAACGATCTTAACGGCGAACTGAACGACAAGGGTTTCCTTGTTACCTCGACCGAGGAACTGTTCCAATGGGCCCGCACCGGATCGCTCTGGTGGATGACCTTTGGCCTGGCATGCTGCGCGGTGGAAATGATCCACGTCAACATGCCGCGTTACGACCTTGAGCGCTTCGGCGCCGCGCCGCGCGCCTCGCCGCGCCAGTCGGACGTGATGATCGTTGCGGGCACGCTCTGCAACAAGATGGCGCCCGCGCTCCGCCGCGTCTACGACCAGATGTCGGAGCCCAAATACGTCATTTCCATGGGTAGCTGCGCCAATGGTGGCGGCTATTATCACTATAGCTATTCGGTGGTGCGCGGTTGTGATCGCGTCGTTCCGGTCGACATCTATGTCCCCGGCTGCCCGCCGACTGCGGAGGCGCTGCTGTACGGCGTGATGCAGTTGCAGCGGAAGATCCGCCGTTCGGGGACGATTGAGCGCTGATATGGCAAATTGTGCACCAAAATATGCCAGCAACGAAGGCGTGATCGACGCGGTTCGCGCCGCAATCGGGTCGGCATTTGTCGACGGCGTCGAGGCGAATGGCGAAGTGGCCATCACCGTCCAGCGCGATGCGCTGGTGGCGGCGATGGACGCGCTGCGCGAAACCTGCGGCTATCAGCAGCTGATGGAAATCGCCGGCGTCGACTGGCCGGAAAATCCTGAGCGCTTCGAGGTCGTCTACTGCCTTTTGTCGGTGACGAAGAACCATCGTATCCGCGTTCATGTCTGGACCGACGAGGACAAGCCGGTGCCGAGCGTCACCGGCATCTGGCCCGTTGCGGGCTGGCTGGAGCGCGAAGTGTACGACATGTACGGCGTGCTGTTCACCGGCAACGCCGATCTTCGTCGTATTCTGACCGATTACGGTTTTCGCGGGCATCCGCAGCGCAAGGACTTCCCGCTCACGGGCTATGTCGAGCTGCGCTATTCGGAAGAAGCCAAGCGCGTGGTCTATGAGCCGGTCAAGCTGGCACAGGATTTCCGCTCGTTCGACTTCATGTCGCCCTGGGAAGGCGCAGAATATGTGCTGCCCGGCGATGAAAAGGCCGCGGGAGGCAAGGAATAATGGCTGAGCAACTCGAAGCCGCACCGACGACTTCCGGCGAAGTCGAGATCCAGAACTACACCATCAACTTCGGTCCCCAGCATCCCGCCGCGCACGGCGTGCTGCGCATGGTGATGGAGCTTGACGGTGAAATCGTCGAACGCGTCGATCCGCATGTCGGCCTGCTGCACCGCGGCACCGAAAAGCTGATCGAGTACAAGACCTATCTGCAGGCGCTGCCCTATTTCGACCGCCTCGATTACTGCTCGCCGCTGGGCATGGAGCACAGCTATGTGCTCGCGATCGAAAAGCTGCTCGACATCGAAGTGCCGCTGCGGGCGCAGTATCTGCGCGTGTTCTTCGCCGAACTGACGCGCATCTGTAACCACATGCTCAACATCGGCGCGCACGTCATGGACGTGGGCGCGATGACGCCGAACCTGTGGCTGTTCGAAATCCGCGAGGATTGCCTCAACTTCTTCGAACGCGTCAGCGGCGCGCGCATGCACTCGGCCTATTTCCGTCCCGGCGGTGTCCACCAGGATGCACCGCTGGAACTGCTCGCCGATATCGGCGACTGGCTGGACAACCGCATGCCCAAGCTGTTCGAGGACGCGGTTTCGCTGTTCGCGGACAACCGCATCTTCAAGCAGCGCAATGTCGATATCGGCACGGTGAGCAAGGAAGATGCGCTGAAATGGGGCTTTTCGGGCCCAATGATCCGTGCGGCGGGCATCCCCTGGGATCTCCGCAAGGCGCAGCCCTATGACGTGTACGACCGCATGGAATTCGACATTCCGGTCGGCACGCGCGGCGATTGCTATGACCGCATCATGGTCCGTATCGAAGAGGTTCGCCAGTCGGCCCGGATCATGAAACAGTGTCTGGCGCAGATGCCCGAAGGGCCGATCGCCAGCCTCGACCGCAAGGTGGTTCCGCCCAAGCGCGGCGAGATGAAGCGTTCGATGGAAGCGCTCATCCACCACTTCAAGCTCTATACCGAAGGTTTCCACGTGCCTGCGGGTTCGGTCTATGTCGCGACCGAAAGCCCCAAGGGCGAATTCGGCGTCTATCTGGTGTCTGACGGCAGCAATAAGCCTTATCGCTGCAAGATCCGCCCGACGGCCTTTTCGCACCTTCAGGCGATGGACTTCATGATGAAGGGCCACATGCTTGCCGACACCACCGCGGTGCTTTCGGCAATCGACGTGGTGTTCGGAGAATGTGACCGCTAATGGCTGACGCACCCCAAATTCCCGACGAGGCCGAGGTCCGCGCCCGCTGGGGGGAATTCGAATGGACCCCCGCCAACGTCGAAAAGGCGAAGGAAATCATCGGTCGCTACCCGGACGGGCGCCAGCAGTCGGCGGTGATGCCGCTGCTCGATCTGGCCCAGCGCCAGGTGGGCGCCGAAACCAATACCCAGGGCTGGCTGCCCGTTCCCGTGATGGAATATATCGGCCGGCAGCTGGGCATGGCGTTCATCCGCGTCCATGAAGTCGCCAGCTTCTACACCATGTACAATCTGGCACCCGTTGGCCGTTTTCACGTTCAGGTGTGCGGCACGACGCCGTGCATGTTGCGTGGTTCGGACGATGTGATGGCGGCGTGCAAGGCGAAGGGCATGGTCAAGGGCGGCACGACCGCCGACGGCCTGTTCACGCTGACCGAGGTTGAATGTCTGGGCGCCTGCACCAACGCACCGATGGTTCAGATTAACGACGACAATTTCGAAGACCTTACCTTCGACACTATGACGGCGGTGCTCGATGCGCTGGCGCGCGGCGAAAGCCCCAAGGCCGGCCCGCAGATCGATCGTCAGACGAGCTGCCCTGAAGGTGGCCCGTCGACGCTGAAGGAAATGGCTTCGGCCAATCACGACTACCGGGGGGAATGGAAGTGACCATCGCGCCTCTGGCGGACAAGGACCGCATTTTCACCAATCTCTACGGTTTCCAGCCGTGGAATATCGACGCTGCGATGATGCGCGGTGACTGGGACGACACCAAGACGCTCATGGCGCGCGGCCAGGACGCGATCATCGAGGAGATCAAGGCCTCGGGTCTGCGTGGGCGCGGGGGCGCAGGCTTCCCGACCGGCATGAAGTGGAGCTTCATGCCCAAGGAATCGAAGGACGGCCGTCCCAGCTTCCTCGTCATCAATGCCGACGAATCCGAGCCCGGTTCGTGCAAGGACCGCGAAATCATCCGCCACGATCCGCACAAGCTGATCGAAGGCGCGCTGATCGCCGGTTATGCGATGCGCGCGCGCGCAGCCTATATCTATATTCGCGGTGAATTCATCCGCGAGGCCGAAACGCTGATGGCGGCGGTTGCCGAAGCCTATGCCAAGGGCAAGCTCGGCAAGAATGCCGCCGGTTCGGGCTATGATTTCGACCTGTTCGTGCATCGCGGGGCAGGGGCCTATATCTGCGGCGAGGAAACCGCGCAGATCGAAAGCATCGAAGGCAAGAAGGGCCAGCCCCGCCTGAAGCCGCCATTCCCGGCCGGTGCCGGCCTTTACGGCTGCCCGACCACGGTGAACAACGTGGAGTCGATCGCGGTTGTCCCGACGATCCTGCGTCGCGGCGCGGCCTGGTTCTCCTCCATCGGGCGCGAGAACAACAAGGGCACCAAGCTGTTCCAGATTTCGGGGCATGTGAACAAGCCCTGCGTCGTCGAGGAAAGCATGGGCATCAGCTTCCGTGAACTGATCGACCGGCATGCCGGCGGCATTCGCGGCGGTTGGGACAATCTGCTCGCGGTGATCCCGGGCGGTTCGTCGGTTCCGCTGGTGCCCGCAGCCGAGATCATGGACGCGCCGATGGATTTTGACGGTCTGCGCGGTCTGGGCTCGGGCCTTGGCACCGCCGCTGTCATCGTGATGGACAAGTCGACCGACATCGTCCGCGCGATCAGCCGGATCAGCTATTTCTACAAGCATGAGAGCTGCGGCCAGTGCACGCCGTGCCGCGAAGGCACGGGCTGGATGTGGCGCGTGATGGAACGCCTGCGCGAAGGCAAGGCCGACGTCTCGGAAATCGACATGCTGTTCGAAGTCACCAAGCAGGTCGAAGGCCACACCATCTGCGCCCTTGGCGATGCGGCCGCATGGCCGATCCAAGGTCTGATCCGTCATTTCCGTCCGGAAATCGAACGTCGGATCAACGACAACAAGGGCGGCGCAGCCGTTATGGAGGCGGCAGAGTAACTATGCCTAAGGTAACAGTAGACGGCATCGAACTCGAAGTCCCGCAGGGCGCCACCGTCCTGCAGGCTTGCGAGCTCGCGGGGAAGGAAATTCCCCGTTTCTGCTATCATGAACGTCTGTCGATCGCCGGCAATTGCCGGATGTGCCTGGTCGAGGTGAAGCCCGGACCGCCGAAGCCCCAGGCTTCGTGCGCGCTGCCGGCCGCCGAGGGCCAGGAAATCCGTACCGACAGCCCGATGGTCAAGAAGGCGCGCGAAGGGGTGATGGAGTTTCTCCTGATCAACCACCCGCTCGACTGCCCGATCTGCGATCAGGGCGGCGAATGCGATCTGCAGGACCAGTCGGTTGCGTACGGCAAGGGCCAGTCGCGCTATGACGAGAACAAGCGCGCGGTTACCGAAAAATATATGGGCCCCATTGTCAAGACGACGATGACGCGCTGCATTCAGTGCACGCGCTGCGTCCGTTTCGCCGAAGAAGTGGCCGGCGTCGAGGAAATCGGCGCGCTGTACCGCGGCGAAAACATGCAGATCACCTCGTACCTTGAAAAGGCGGTGACGAGCGAGCTTTCGGGCAATGTCGTCGACCTCTGCCCCGTCGGTGCGCTCACCTCGAAGCCCTATGCCTTCGAAGCGCGTCCGTGGGAGCTGAAGAAGACCTTCGCGATTGACGTGATGGACGCCGTTGGCACCAACATCCGCCTCGACAGCCGTGGGCGCCAGGTTCTGCGCGCGCTGCCGCGCATCAATGAAGAGGTCAACGAGGAATGGGCGTCGGACAAGACGCGCCACGCCGTTGACGGTCTGATCCGCCGCCGTCTCGATCGTCCGTTCATCCGCAAGGATGGCAAGCTGGTTGCCGCGAGCTGGGAAGAAGCGTTCGACGCGATCGCGTCGGTCGCCAAGACCGCACAGGGCAGCGTTGCCGCGATTGCGGGCGACCTTGTCGACTGCGAAACGATGTACGCCGCCAAGGCGCTGGTCCGTTCGCTTGGTTCGGACATGCTCGAAGGCCGCCAGACCGGCATGGCCTATGACGTGTCGAACCTCGGCGCGGTCAATTTCAACACCACCATCGCCCGCCTCGAAGAAGCCGACGTCATTCTGGTCGTCGGTTCGAACGTGCGTTGGGAAGCCCCGCTGATCAACACGCGCATCCGCAAGGCTGTGCGCAAGCACGGCGCCAAGGTGTTCGCGGTTGGCCCCGAAATCGATCTCACCTATCACACCGAATGGCTGGGCAGCGACTTGGCAGTGCTGAACGCACTTCCCAAGGAAGTGACAGAAGCCTTTGCAAATGCACAAAAACCCGTCGTGATCGTCGGCGGTGCAGCGCTCAAGGGCGCGCATGGCGCGGCGCTTGGCCTCGTTTCGTCGCTGAACCTGGTGCGCGAAGGCTGGAACGGCTTCAACGTGCTGCACATGGCAGCGGCGCGCATGGGCGGCCTGATGCTCGGTTACGCCCAGAAGGGCGGCATCGCCGACATCGTTGCCAAGGCACCGAAGCTCAGCTTCTTCCTTGGCGCAGACGAAGTCGATTTCTCGAAGTTCGAAAACAGCTTCAAGGTCTATGTCGGCCATCACGGCGATGCCGGTGCTCATGTGGCGGACGTCATCCTGCCGGGTGCGGCCTATACCGAAAAGCCGGGCACCTATGTGAACACCGAAGGCCGGGTGCAGCACGGCGAACGCGCGGTGTTCGCACCGGGCGACGCCCGCGACGACTGGACGATCTTCCGCGCGCTTTCGGGCGTGATCGGTCAGGCGCTGCCGTTCGATACGTTCGACGCACTGCGCGCTGCGATGATTTCGGAAGTTCCGGCGCTCGGCGTCGAAGGGCTTGCGAATTATGATTGGGCGCCGCCGGCGCTCGACACCAAGGCGGAAGGCACGCTGGCGGCCTATCCGATCAAGGATTTCTACCTGACGAATGCGATCTGCCGCGCGTCCCCGACGATGGAGCGCTGCTCTTCCGAGCTGATCCATGGCGAGCAGTTCCTGGAGGCCGCGGAATGACCGAATTCTTCCAGACTTATCTGGGTTTTGGACTGGGCTGGTTTGTCGCCACGCTCCTCCTGATCCTGTTCATCGCGCTGCCGCTGATGCTGGCGGTTGCGATGATCATTTACGCCGACCGCAAGATCTGGGCGGCTATGGCGCTGCGCCGTGGCCCGAACGTGGTCGGTCCGCTCGGTCTTCTCCAGTCGTTCGCGGACGGCCTGAAGGTTTTCCTTCAGGAAACGATCATCCCGTCGGCCGCGAACCGGGGCCTCTTCCTTCTCGCGCCGATCATCACTTTCACGGTGGCGCTGATCGTCTGGGCGGTCATTCCGTTCGGACAGGACATGGTTCTCGCCGATATCAATGTCGGCCTGCTCTACATTCTCGCGGCCTCGTCGCTTGGGGTGTACGGGATCATCATGGCGGGCTGGGCGTCGAACTCAAAATACCCTTTTTACAGCGCCTTGCGCGGTGCTGCTCAGATGGTTTCCTATGAAGTCTCGATCGGTTTCATCCTGATCTCGGTCGTTCTCTTCGCAGGCACTTTCAACCTGAGCGGGATCGTTGAGGAACAGAAGGGGCATATTTTCGGGGTGGTGAACGCCTTCGGCTTCAACCCGCTGCTCTTCCCGATGGCGGTGATGTTCCTGATTTCGGCGCTTGCTGAAACCGCACGCGCGCCGTTCGATCTTACCGAAGCGGAATCGGAACTCGTCGCGGGTTACCAGACCGAATATTCGTCGATGTCCTTCGCGCTCTTCTGGCTTGGCGAATATGCCAACGTCCTTCTGATGTGCGCGCTGAACGCGGTCCTGTTCTGGGGTGGCTATCTGCCGCCGATCGACTGGGCGCCGCTGTACGCCGTGCCGGGCATTTTCTGGCTCCTCGCCAAGATCCTGTTCTTCTTCTTCGTCTTTTCCTGGGTGAAAGCCACCGTTCCCCGCTACCGCTATGACCAGCTCATGCGGCTTGGCTGGAAGGTCTTCCTCCCGATCTCGCTGTTCTGGGTCTTCCTCGTGTCCGGATATCTGATGCTTACCCGTTATGGAGGCGTAGCATGAGCCTCGCGCATATCGTAAAAACCTTCACGCTCTGGGAGTTTGTGAAGGCCCACGCCCTGACCTTGAAGTATTTCTTCAAGCCCAAGGCGACGATCAACTATCCCTATGAGAAGAACCCGCTCAGCCCGCGTTTCCGCGGTGAGCACGCGCTGCGCCGTTACCCCAATGGGGAAGAGCGTTGCATCGCGTGCAAGCTGTGCGAAGCCGTCTGCCCCGCACAGGCGATCACGATCGAGGCCGAACCGCGCGAAGACGGCAGCCGCCGCACCACGCGCTACGACATCGACATGACGAAGTGCATCTATTGCGGTTTCTGTCAGGAAGCCTGCCCGGTGGACGCCATCGTCGAAGGGCCGAACTTCGAGTTCGCAACCGAAACCCGCGAAGAGCTGATGTACGACAAGGCAAAGCTGCTCGCGAATGGCGACAAGTGGGAGCGTTCGATCGCTGCCAACATCGCCGCTGATGCGCCGTACCGCTGATGGCCCGCGCATCTGAAATTGCCGCCGCAGGCGGGGTTCGAAACGAACGGGAAACGAGAAGCTGACGTGATACAGATATTAGCCTTTTACCTGTTCGCCATTGTACTGGTCACCAGTGCTGCGCTGACGATCCTGTCGCGCAACCCGGTGCATTCCGTGCTGTGGCTGATCCTGGCCTTCTTCAATGCGGCAGGCCTCATGCTGCTCGCCGGCGCCGAATTCATCGCGATGCTGCTTGTCATCGTTTATGTCGGCGCGGTCGCGGTGCTCTTCCTCTTCGTGGTCATGATGCTCGACATCGACTTTGCCGAACTCCGCGCGGGTTTCGCCAAATATGCGGTGTTCGGTGTGCTGATCGCGCTGGTTCTTGCCGGCGAAATGATTTTCGCGATGGGCGCCTGGAAGGCCGGCGGCATTGAGCTCGCACAGCGCGCGGCGCCGATGGCGGGCGATCTGCCCAACATTCAGGCGTTCGGCGGCGTGCTGTTCACCCGTTATCTTTATGTCTTCGAAGCGGCAGGCCTTGTGCTTCTCGTAGCGATGATCGGCGCGATCGTGCTCACGCACCGTACGCGTGGCGGCACCCGTCCGCAGAACATCAGCGAGCAGGTCAAGCGCCGTCCGGAAGACGCCATCCGCAACATCAATCAGCCCATCGGGCAGGGGGTAGAGCTGTGATCGGCATCCAGCATTATCTGGTGGTGAGCACGGTCCTCTTCGTGATGGGCGTGCTCGGCATCTTCATCAACCGCAAGAATGTGATCATCATCCTGATGGCGATCGAGCTCATTCTGCTTTCGGTGAACATCAATCTCGTCGCGTTCAGCGCCCATCTGGGTGACATGGTCGGCCAGATCTTCTCGATGTTCGTCCTTACGGTCGCCGCTGGCGAGGCCGCGATCGGCCTTGCGATCATGGTGATCTTCTTCCGTGGCCGCGGCACCATTGCCGTCGACGACGTCAACCGGATGAAGGGGTAACGCTCCAGTGTCGTCCATCCACGCAATCGTATTCCTGCCGGCGCTCGCGGCGCTTATCGCGGGCTTCGGCAACAAGGCGCTCGGCAATGTGGCGGCCAAATCGGTCACCACGGGCGCCCTGTTCCTCTCGTGTCTTCTGAGCTGGCCGATCTTCATCGCGCATCTTGGCGGCGATGTTCCGGCGCAGGTTATTCCCGTTCTCGACTTCATCAAGTCGGGTGACCTGAACGTCAGCTGGTCGCTCCGTGTCGACACGATGACGGCGGTCATGCTGGTCGTCATCACCTCGGTGTCGGCGCTCGTCCATCTCTATAGCTGGGGCTATATGTCGGAAGATCCCGACCAGCCCCGCTTCTTCGCCTATCTCTCGCTCTTCACCTTCGCGATGCTCATGCTCGTGACGGCCGACAATCTGGTTCAGATGTTCTTCGGCTGGGAAGGCGTGGGTCTGGCATCGTATCTGCTGATCGGTTTCTGGTTCAAGAAGCCCTCGGCCAACGCCGCGGCGATCAAGGCATTCGTCGTCAACCGCGTCGGTGACCTTGGCTTCATGATGGGCATGTTCGGCCTGTTCCTGGTGTTCGGCACGCTTTCGATCCCCGAGATCCTCGAAGCCGCACCCAGCATGGCGGGGTCGACCATCGGGTTCCTCGGCCTGCGCGTAGACACGATCACGGTCATCTGTCTGCTGCTGTTCATCGGCGCGATGGGCAAGTCGGCGCAGCTCGGCCTGCACACCTGGCTTCCCGACGCGATGGAAGGCCCGACCCCGGTGTCGGCGCTCATCCACGCGGCGACGATGGTCACCGCCGGCGTCTTCATGGTCTGCCGTCTTTCGCCGTTGTTCGAACTGAGCCCGGTCGCGCTGGGCGTGATCACCTTTGTCGGCGCCGCCACCTGCCTTTTCGCAGCCACTGTCGGCACCGTGCAGAACGACATCAAGCGCGTCATCGCCTATTCGACCTGCTCGCAGCTGGGCTATATGTTCTTCGCCGCAGGCGTTGGCGCATATGGAGCGGCGATGTTCCACCTGTTCACCCACGCATTCTTCAAGGCGCTTTTGTTCCTTGGCGCGGGTTCGGTGATCCACGCGATGCACCACGAACAGGACATGCGCTATTATGGCGGCCTGCGTAAGGAAATCCCGCTCACCTTCTGGGCGATGATGGCCGGTACGCTCGCCATCACCGGCGTTGGTCTGCCGCTCCTTGGCATCGGTTTTGCCGGTTTCTATTCGAAGGACATGGTCCTCGAGGCGGCGTTCGCGTCGGGCTCGAACGGCCAGATCGCCTTCTTCGTCGGTTCGTTCGCCGCGCTGCTCACCAGCTTCTATTCGTGGCGTCTGATCTTCCTCACCTTCTTCGGCAAGCCGCGCTGGGCCGCCTCCGAGCACATCCAGCACGCGCTGCACCACGAACATGAGGACACGTCACACGAAAGCAACGAGCACGCCGAAGATCCGCATCACGCACTGCCGAAGGAAGGCACGGGCGGCTATCATCCCCATGAAAGCCCGCTCAGCATGCTCGTTCCGCTCGGTGTGCTCACCGTGGGTGCGGTTGCCGCCGGTTTCGCCTTCCATCACAGCTTCATCGGCTCTGAAGAAGGTGGCGCGTTCTGGAACGGTGCCCTGTCGTTCGACGCGCACCTGATGCATGCCGCGCACGAAGTGCCGACATGGGTGAAGTTCACGCCGTTCGGCGTGATGCTGATCGGTCTGTTCATCGCGTGGCGCGCCTATATCCGTTCCACCGACATTCCGGAGAAGTTCGTGGCCCAGTTCCGCGCGCTCTATGACTTCCTGCTCAACAAATGGTATTTTGATGAGCTGTATAATCTGATCTTCGTTAAGCCTGCTTTCTGGTTCGGCCGTCTTTTCTGGAAGAAGGGCGATCAGGGCACGATCGATCGGTTCGGCCCCAATGGCGTCGCCGACCTGGTCGTGAAGGGCAATGGCCTTACCGCCAAGCTCCAGTCCGGCTTCCTTGCTAGCTATGCCTTTGTGATGCTGATCGGCCTTGCCGCCGCTGCGACCTGGGCCGTGTGGGCGATCACAAAATGAACCAGCTAGGCTTTCCCATTCTCTCGATCATGCTCGCCATTCCGATGGCGGCCGCGATCGCCTGTCTTTTCGCCAGCGCGGCTAACGCCCGGCGGATCGCACTGGGCGCAACCCTGATCGATTTTGCCCTTGGCATTATGCTCTGGGTGAACTTCGATCAGGGCGCCACTGCCGCGCAGTGGCAGTTCGTCGAACATCTGCCGATCTTTGGGCGTTTCGCCTGGGCGCTCGGTATCGATGGCATCTCGCTGATGCTTATCATGCTCTCTGTCTTCCTCATGCCGATCTGCATCCTTTCCAGCTGGGAAGCGATCCAGAAGCGCGTGCCGGAATACATGGCGGCCTTCCTGTTCATGGAAGTGCTGATGATCGGCGTATTCGCGGCGCAGGACCTGTTCCTGTTCTACATCTTCTTCGAAGCCGGCCTTATTCCGATGTATCTGATCATCGGCATCTGGGGCGGCGCGGACCGGATCTACGCGAGCTACAAATTCTTCCTCTACACGCTGCTCGGCTCGGTGCTGATGCTGATCGCGATGCTGTGGATGGCCCGTGAAGCCAACACCACCTACATCCCCGATCTGCTGAACTATGATTTCCCGGTGCATGCGCAGACCTGGCTCTGGTTCGCCTTCTTCGCCTCGTTCGCGGTGAAGATGCCGATGTGGCCGGTGCACACCTGGCTTCCCGATGCGCACGTTCAGGCGCCGACCGCAGGTTCGGTCATTCTGGCGGGCGTTCTGCTGAAGCTTGGCGGATATGGTTTCCTCCGCTTCTCGCTGCCGATGTTCCCCGAAGCCTCCAGCCTTCTGGTCTGGGTCATTCTGGGCCTGTCGATGGTTGCCGTCGTCTACACCTCGCTCGTCGCGCTGGTGCAGGAAGACATGAAGAAGCTGATCGCCTATTCGTCGGTCGCGCACATGGCGATCGTGACGATCGGCCTGTTCGCCTTCAACCGTCAGGGCATCGAAGGTGCGCTGATCATCATGCTCAGCCACGGTCTGGTCTCGGGCGCGCTCTTCCTGTGCGTCGGCGTGATCTATGATCGTCTCCATACCCGCGAAATCTCGCGCTATGGCGGCCTTGCCGAGAACATGCCGAAATATGCGCTGTTCTTCCTTCTCTTCACCATGGCGTCGATCGGCCTTCCGGGCACGAGCGGCTTTGTCGGCGAATTCCTTTCGCTCGCCGGCGTCTATCAGGTGTCGAGCTGGGCGGCGCTGATCTGCACCACCGGCATCATCCTGGGTGCGGCCTATATGCTCTACCTCTATCGTCGGATCGCCTTCGGTCCGCTCGACAAGGAAGACGTCCGCGCCATGCCCGACCTGTCGGCACGCGAACTCTGGCTGCTCGCTCCGATCGCAGCCGTGACGATGTGGATGGGTGTCTATCCGGAAAGCTTCCTCGCCCCGATGCGCAAGGACGTGGGTATCCTCGTCGAACGTATCGAGCGCGCGAAGCCCGCTGGCGACGCCCTGGTTACGGAAGGCAAACCCGTTGTGAAAACTGAAGCGCATGAGGGAGCGCACTAATGGATTATGCAAGCTCCCTGATGATGGTGCTGCCGGAGGTCATCCTGTCCCTCGGCGCACTGGTCATGCTGATGGTCGCCGCTTTCGTCGGCGACAGCTCGACCCGCGCGATCAGCTGGCTCTCGGTCCTGTTGTTCGTGGCGGCGGGCTTCGCGCTCACCGGCCCGGCCGGCAATGGCGGCCTCGCCTTTGACGGTCTGTACCGCGCCGATGCCTTCGGCGCTCTGGCCAAGGTGCTCATCTATATATCGGCGGCCGTTGCCGTGGTTGTTGCGCCCGGCTTCTTCTCGCGGCAGAGCGGGGCGGTTCGCGCTGAATATCCGGTGCTGATCGTTCTTGCCGCTGTCGGCATGGGCATGATGGTTTCGGCCAACGACCTGCTGACGCTGTATGTCGGCCTCGAACTCAACAGCCTTGCCTCGTACGTGCTCGCAAGCTTCATGCGCCGCGACACGCGTTCGGCGGAAGCGGGCCTGAAGTATTTCGTCCTTGGCTCGCTCGCCTCGGGCATGATGCTCTACGGCGTCTCGCTGCTTTACGGCTTCACCGGCACCACCATGTTCGACGGCATCGCCGCTGCGATCAGCGACGAATTCTCGACCGGCGAACTGTTCGGCGTCGTGTTCGTTCTTGCGGGCCTGGCGTTCAAGGTCAGCGCGGTGCCGTTCCACATGTGGACGCCCGACGTGTATGAAGGCGCGCCGACCCCGGTTACCGCCTTCTTTGCAAGCGCGCCCAAGGTGGCCGCGATGGCACTGCTGGTGCGCGTGGCGATCGAAGCGATGGGCCCGGCATCGGATGCATGGCGCCAGATCATCATCTTCGCGGCACTCGCGTCGATCGTTCTGGGTGCGGTTGCCGGTATTGGCCAGCGCAACATCAAGCGCCTGCTCGCCTATTCGTCGATCAACAATGTCGGCTTTGCGCTGATCGGTCTTGCCGCAGGCACCGCCGAAGGCGTTGCCGCGGTGATGACGTACATGATCGTCTATGTCGTCATGACCATCGGCAGCTTCCTTTGCGTGCTGCAGATGCGCGATGCCGAGGGCAATCATGTTGAAACCATTGCCAGCCTTTCGGGCCTGTCGCGTACGCGTCCGGCGCTTGCGGCGGCACTGGCGATCTTCATGTTCTCGCTCGCTGGCATTCCGCCCCTGCTCGGTTTCTGGGCGAAGTTCCTGGTGTTCGATGCCGCCGTTGGCGCCGGCCTCTGGCCGCTCGCGGCGCTGGGTATCGCCGCCTCGGTCATTGGTGCCTTCTATTATCTGAAGATCATCAAGACGATGTACTTCGACGAACCGGCCTCGGCCTATGCACCGTCGGACAGCGTCGTCGAAACGGGCATTATCGCGGTTTCCGCGCTGTTCGTTTCGCCGCTCGGTTACTTCCTCATCCCGGCGCTGGGCGTCGCGACGATGAATGCTGCGCAGGCACTTTTCTGACAGTCATACGAACCGTTGCGTCGACACGGTCGACGAATGAGGACATGCTCGGGCTCGCCGCACAAGGCGAGCCCGAGGGAGTCTGGCTCCGGGCGGTCGAGCAGACCGCCGGCCGCGGGCGACAGGGCCGGGCCTGGCTTTCGGCCCCCGGCAATCTCTTCACCAGCACGATCATCCGATTGCGCCCCGGCGATCCGACAGCGGCAACGCTCGGCTTTGTCGCGGCAATCGCGCTGGCCGAGGTCGTCTCGCTCTGGACCGGGCGCGCGCCGCTGACGGTGAAATGGCCCAATGATGTGATGATCGACGGGGCCAAGCTGTCGGGCATCCTGCTCGAGCGCTCGGGCGACGCGGTCATTCTCGGTATCGGTGTCAATCTGGTGACGGCGGTCGACATCTCCGACCGCGCCATTGCCAGCCTTGCGCCGTACGGCGCGCCTGATGCCGCGTTGTTCCTGGAGGAACTGGCCGCCGCTTTCGCGCGCTGGCTGGGGCGCTGGCGTGGGGAGGGGCTTGGCCCCATTCGCGCGCGCTGGCTGGAATGGGCGCACCCCAAGGGCACCGCGCTTGTCGCCAATCTGCCTGACGGGGAATCGGTCCCCGGCCTTTTCGACGGCCTCGACGGCGATGGCGCGCTTATCCTGCGCTTGGCGGATGGCACATCTCGTGTCATTCACGCCGCCGATATTTTCCTGATCTGAGGTTTTCCATGCTGCTCGCAATCGATGCCGGAAACACCAATGTCGTCTTTGCGCTGATCAAGGACGGCGATATTCGCGCGCGCTGGCGCATCGCCACCGATCCGCGCCGCACCGCCGACGAATATGCCGTCTGGCTGCGCCAGTTGCTCGATCTGGAGGGCTATGCCCTTGCCGATGTGACAGCAGTCATCATCGGCACGGTGGTGCCCCGCGCGTTGCACAATCTGTCGGTGCTGTCCGAGAAATATTTCAAGGTCGAACCGCTGATCGCGGGGCAGGGGAGCGCCGAATGGGGCGTGACGCTGGACGTTGTCGAGCCCCGCACGGTGGGGGCCGACCGCGTGCTCAATTCGATCGCCGCGCATGCCGCCCATAAGGGCGACAAGATCGTGATCGATTTCGGCACGGCGACCACGTTCGAGGTCGTCGACTATACCGGTGCGTATAAGGGCGGGATCATCATGCCCGGCATCAACCTGTCGCTCGACGCGCTGGTGGCGGCAGCCGCCAAGCTGCCGCGCATTGCGATCGAGGCACCCGAAAGCCGCAGCGTCATCGGCCGCACGACTGAAGACCAGATGCATATCGGCATTTACTGGGGTTATGTCTCGATGATGGAAGGGCTGGTTGCCCGCATGAAGGCCGAAATCGGCCGCCCCGTCACCGTGATTGCAACCGGTGGGCTGGCTGCGCTGTTTGAAGCGCATAGCGATGTTTTCGACAGTATTGAGCCGGATCTGACGATCCGTGGCCTCGCGATGCTTTACGAGCGCGCTACGGCCTGAACGATAAATAAGGGTGGTGCAGCGGCCTGACACCGGGCCTCTGCCGCCGAATTGAAGAATGGATGGATCGACGTGACGACGCCCGGAGACGAACTGCTTTTTCTGGCGCTTGGCGGGTCTGGCGAGATTGGCATGAACGTCAATCTCTATGGCACCAAGGGCAAGTGGCTGATGGTGGATTGCGGGATTACCTTTTCCGATCCGTCCTGCCCCGGTGTCGAACTGATCCTGCCCGATCTGGCGTTTATCGAGGAACGGCTCGACGATCTTCTCGGCATCGTGCTGACGCATGGCCATGAAGACCATATCGGCGCGCTGCCCTATATGGCGGCCGAGCTTGGCGTGCCGCTTTACGCCACGCCGTTCACCGCCGGGCTTATCCGTGGAAAACTCGATGAAGAGGGGATCAGCGACAAGATCGAGCTCAACATCATCGAGAATGAGGGGAGCTTCACGATTGGGCCGTTCGGCATCACCTATGTGCCGCTCGCCCATTCGATCCCCGAAGGCAACGCCGTCCTGATCGACACGCCTTATGGCCGCATTTTCCACACCGGCGACTGGAAGCTCGACGATGCGCCGCAGCTTGGCGAACCCTCGACCCCGGAAGAACTGACCGCGATTGGGGACAAGGGCGTGCTGGCGCTCGTTTGCGATTCCACCAACGTGTTCAATCCCGAGCCATCGGGTTCCGAAGGCTCGGTTCGCGCCGGGCTCGATGCGGCGATTGCGCGCGCCAAGGGACGGGTGCTCGTCACCACATTTGCATCCAACGCCGCGCGTCTGCAGACGCTGGGTCGTGTCGCCAAGGATACCGGACGCACGCTGTGCGTGGCCGGACGGTCGCTCGACCGCATTCTGCGCGTGGCCAAGAGCGTCGGCTATCTCAAGGATTTCCCCGAGGTCGTCGATTTCGACACCGCTATGGGGCTGCCGCCCAGCGAAGTGATGATCGTGGCGACCGGCGGGCAGGGCGAGCCGCGCGCTGCGCTGTCGCGCATCGCCGAAGGATCGCATGTCATCAAGCTGAGCGCAGGCGATACGGTCGTCTTCTCGTCGAAGCAGATCCCCGGTAACGAGATTGCCATCGGGCGCATCCAGAACGCGCTGGCCGAGGCGGGTGTCATCATGGTGACCGACCGCCAGGCCGATGTGCACGTATCGGGCCATCCGGGCCGCCCCGAGCTTGCCAAGATGTACAAGTGGATCCGGCCGGAAATCATCCTGCCCGTCCACGGTGAAATGCGCCACATGGTGGAGCAGGCGCGCTTTGCGCTGTCGGAAGGGGTGCCGCGCGGCATCGTTCAGAAAAATGGCGATGTGCTGCGCCTTGCGCCCAACGGCCCGCTGCGGATTGGTCGCGAGCATGTCGGACGGCTTGTGCTGGACGGCGATGTCATCCTGCCGTCGGACGGTTCGACGATGAACGATCGTCGCAAGATTTCGATGCACGGCCAGATTTCGGTCGCGGTCGCGCTCGATGCGCAGGACAGTCTGCGCGGTACGCCGCAGATTCGGCTTCAGGGCGTGCCCGTCGAGGAAGATCGAGCCGCGTTCCTTGAAGATGCGGTCGAAGCGGCGCGGCTTGCGGTTGAAAAGGGCGCGCGCGATGAAGATAGCCTGCGTGAGCAGATCAGGCTGGGCGTACGCCGCCGTGCGGTGCACTGGACAGGCAAGAAGCCGGTTGTGGATGTTTTGATTATAAGGGTCTGAACGCAATGAAATGGACGTCGGTTGTCGCCATTTATCTTCTGTTCTGGGTGATGAGCGCCTTTGTGGTGCTGCCCTTTGGCGTGAAGACGCATGACGAGGCCGGCGTTCCGAAAATTCCGGGGCAGGCGGACAGCGCGCCCGCCAATTTCCGCCCCGGTCGCGTCATCGCCTATACCACGATCGTTTCGGCGGTTGCCTTCGCGCTTTTCTATCTGAACTATATGCAGGGCTGGATCACGCCCGATATGTTCAATTTCTACGAGCGCTGATCCGCAGGCACGGCCCGCTCAGAAATCATAGACGAGCGAGACACGGCTCATCGTGTCGGTGGTTTCCTTGCCATCGGGCGGGGCGCTTTCGTACTGGACGTTGTAGCTGAGCCGCGCGGAAAGCGGTCCGAACAGCTTGGCATTGAGCGCGCTGGTTGTGTTCACCGTGTTATTGAGACCGTCGAGATAGGCGGCGGCGTTCTGCGCAAAAGTGAGCGTGGGCGCCAGTTTCCATTCGAGGCTTATCGATCCGCGCGCGGCAGGCGTTGATTCCGAACCGCCATCGACGAAATTGGTGAAACGATAAGCCGGGCCTGCTTCCAGTTCGAGGCTTACCTTCTTGTCGGTGGGGCTTCGATACCCAATCCCGGTCGACAGCGAATAGCGGCTGTCATAGCCGAGAAACCGGTCATGTTCATATTGGGTGAGGCCGTAGACATAGGTTCGGTCGTTGACGCGTAAATTGGGCTGATACGCGAAAACGAACCGCTGGCGTGTCGCCTCCCCGTCATTCTCCTGATAATCGGCCTGCGCCTTTACCGTCTGGCGCCAGATCTCGCCCTCATGCTTGAGCGAGACTCCAGCATTGATCCCGAAATAATCCGAATTGCCCTTGGCCAGATAGCCGCCCAGCTCACCCTTGCCCTTCCATGGGACGGGCTTGCGTTCAGCGCGCTGTTTCTCGTCGGCTTCGGCCGTCTTCGTATTGGCGGTGGTGCCCGCATCGGTCGTGTTGGTTTCGGGAGAGGCAACTGCGAGCGCCGCTGCGGTTTTGGCCGTGCGCCAGGCATTGACCTGTGCCTCGATCTCGGCGGCATTTTCCGGCCACGCCTTTTGCGCATATTTCTGGACGGTCGCGATCTCGGCGTCATCGCCGCCGGCCAGCGCCGCCTCGACCATCACGCGCGCGGGATCGGGCAGGGTGGCCTGCGCGGTTGCGGAGGCAAGGGCGGTCAGGAACAGGGCGGGGACGACAAGTCGGTTGGTTGAAATCATCTCGGATCGCGGGGGCATTGCAAAGGGGGAGCCCTATTTTTCGCGTCCTGTTGCCGAAAGGCAACCCATGATTCCTAAAATTGATCGTGGGGGCAAACCATATCGCCCCATCGGAAACAAAGTGGGTGGTCGTGCATTACGCTATCGGTCTGCAACAGGATTGTCGTTGAAATGCAACGCCGCGTACTTATCGTCGAAGATGAAATATTGGTCGCCCTCGATCTCGAATGGCGTCTCAACGATATGGGCGCAGAGGTTGTGGCGATCGCGGCGGATCGCAAGGATGCGCTCGCCTATGCAGAAAAAGTAGATCTTGCGCTGGTCGACGTCAATCTGCGTGACGGCGCGACCGGCCCGGATATCGGGCGGGAACTGGCAAGCCGTTACGGCGTCGCGGTGGTGTTCGTGACCGCCAATCCGGCGCAGATCGGGAGCGGGCTTGATGGCGCGATCGGTGTGATGACCAAGCCCTTCACCTGTAAAAGCCTTGGCGCGATGATGGATTATGTCGATCAGCGAACCGAAGCGCGCGGGGAACATCCACCCGTATTCCATTAAGCCCTGAACTAGGGCGGTATCGTCGGGTTGTTCGGCGAACGATCAAATGATGCCGTGCTTGCGCAGCACAGCGTTTTCATCGCCGGTGATCCATCCGAATATGCGTGCCTGCCCATTTTCGATGCGGACCAGATAGGCATTCGAAAAGGCGATTATTTTCGAGGATGCTTTGCTGTCATAGATTGCGCGCCAATCGATATGGGCGAGCGCATGGATTGCGTCGACCTGCTCTATGCGCAGGTTTTCGATCTCCATACGTCTCGCGCCGATCTGGCGATTGCGCTCGAAACCAGCGGCAAGCGCCTTGTGAAAATCCTTGTCGTTGGTGCCCGCCATGACGCCTATGGGTGACGATCCGATAAACGCCGCGTCATACATATCGAGGATCGCGTCCATGTTCGGGCTGCCCGCCAATGCCGCATTTGTGTGCTTTTCATAGCGGTCGAAAAGATCTTCGATTGCGGTGTGCATGCGGGCCTTCGGTTCTTTTGGGCTAGGTTCGCGACAGCGATTCCAGCGGGATAGAAATCGCAAGCCTTAACCCTTCAGGGTGCCAGTCGCGCGCGATCGTGCCGCGCAGCTGATGCTCTCCGCTCAGGCGGATAAGCTGCGCCCCAAAACCTTCGCGCGTGGGCGGAGTGGTGACCGGGGGGCCGCCGGTTTCCTGCCACTGGATGGTGCAGTTGGCGGGATCGGCGATGATCCGGACACGAACCTTTCCGCCCGGGGCGGACAAGGCGCCGTATTTGGCGGCGTTGGTGGCAAGTTCATGAAAATGAAGCGCGATGGGGGTGGCGGAACGGTCGTCGATCTCGGTGTCGTCGCCCTCTATCGAAATGCGGCCGGATTGTGCGTCGTTATAGGGCGCGAACAATTCCCCCAGCATGCCATGCAGGCTGGTTCGCGTTCGCGTTTCTTCGGCCGCCGTACCGTGCGGTTTGCGGACATAATCATGCGCGCGGGCAAGCGCGGTCACCCGATCGCGCAGATCCTCTGCCAACGCCGAAAACTCTGGATGCTTGCGCGCGGAAAGGTTGATCAGCCCCGCGATTACCGCAAAAATATTCTTGATCCGGTGGTTCAGTTCCTGCGCCACCAACTCGCGTTCCTCGAGCGCCAGCCTTGTGTCGTGGATATCGGTCGTGGTGCCGAGCCAGCGTGTCACGCTGCCCTCCCGATCGCGGAGGGGCAGAGCGCGCGATGTCGTCCAGCGATAATCGCCGCTGTGATGGCGCAGCCGATATTCGATGGCATAGGAACCGCCCTCGGCGAGGGCCGCGTGCCAGGCACGGCGTACGCGTTCCCGGTCATCGGGGTGGAACATGGGCGGCACGGCGACATCAAAGGCGTCCTGCCGGGAAGCGCCAGTGAATTCGTACCAGCGGCTATTGTAGAAATCGACACGTCCCTCTGCCGTGGTGGACCAGACCATCTGGGGCATCGTGTCTGCGATGAGGCGGAATTTCTGGTCGGTTTCCGCCAGATGCCGGTCTTCCTCTTCCTTGCGGAGCAGGCGGCGGCGGAGTTCGAGCATGTTCATCACCTGCGCCGCGAGCACGTTCAGCCCTTGCGTCTGCAGCGCGTTGAGCGGCGCGCGGGGCTTGGTGTCGATCACGCAGAGTGCGCCGAGCGGAAAGCCTTCGGGCGAGGTGAGCGGCACGCCCGCATAAAAGCGGATATGCGGTGCGCCGGTGACGAAGGGGTGCGCGCTGAAGCGTGGGTCCAGCCGCGCATCCTCGACCGTCATGAGCGTTTTTTCGTGCATGGCATGCGCGCAGAACGAATTGCGGGTGGGGGCCTCGCGGGCGTCGAGCCCCCGGATCGCCTTGAACCATTGGCGTTCGGTGCCCACGAGGTTCACGATTGCGATCGGGCATTCGCATAATTCGGCCGCGAACTCAGCAATGTCGTCGAACGGCTTTTCAGGGGGAGTCCCGAATATTCCATATTCATGAAGTTTGGCTTCGCGAACGGCTTCTTCGGGGCTCAAGGGCTGGCCTTTCTATGCGGCGAGATAGGGAGAGAATTCGGTGACGATATCTTCGTACAGCTTGCGTTTGAACGGAACGATCAGGCTGGGAAGCTGCACCGGTTCCACCCAGCGCCATGCGCGGAATTCGGGATGCGCGGTCTGGATGTCGATATCGCTGTCCGCGCCATTGAAACGGGCGAGGAACCAGCTCTGGCGCTGGCCGCGAAACCGGCCCTTCCAGACCTTGCCGACCAGTTCGGGCGGCAGATCATAGACAAGGTCTTCGCGCGTGCGGGCGAGGATATCGACAAGGCCTGCGGAAACCCCGGTTTCTTCCCCCAGTTCGCGGATCGCGGCCGCCTCGGCCTCTTCGCCTGGATCGATACCGCCCTGCGGCATCTGCCAGGCATCTTCCGGATTATCGATCCGTTGCCCCACAAAGACGAGATTGGCGTGATTGACGAGCATCACGCCGGCACAGGGGCGATAGGGAAGGTGATCGAATTCGGTCATTCAGCGGCAGCCTGCATCATGGTGCGCCCGGCTTCCGCTTCGTTGACGAGCTGTTTCAGCACGGCAAGCGCGCCAGCGATGTCGCCGACCGACGAAGGGATGCCACGGGCAAGGTTGATGAAACCATGGATATTACCCTTGGCCTCACGATAAATCACGGGAATTCCAGCCTCGACCAAAGCCGACGCATAGGCGCGTCCCTGATCGCGCAGCGGATCGAGGCTTGCGGTCAGGACGAGTGCCGGGGGGAGATCGGCAAGATCGCCGAGCAGGGGCGACGAGCGGACATGGCCGGGATCGGCGGCATATTGATTGCCGAACCACTGCATCGCCTCGTCGGTCAGCAGATGCCCGTCCGCAAAAGCGTCATGACTGTCATAAGGGCGCGAGAAATCGGTTGCCGGATAGATGGGGAACTGAACAATCACCGGAACCGCCGCCGGACGATCGCGCAGCGCCATGGCGGTGACGATGGTGAGGTTGCCCCCCGCACTGTCGCCGGCGAGGACGAGCGACGTCACGCCGCGGCCAAGCGCTTCGGGGGCGGACGCCACCCAGCGCGCGGCAGCCTCGCAATCGTCGGGCGCGGCCGGCCAGACATGTTCGGGCGCCAGCCGGTAATCGACGGCGACGACGGGCAGGTCGAGCACGCGGGCAGCCTCGGCACAGAAAGGAGCATGGGTGTCGAGATCGCCCAGTACCCAGCCGCCGCCGTGAAAGAAAACGATGACCGGGCCGGGCGCGCGGCTTTCCCGCGCGTCGAACAGCCGCGCGGGGATCGGGCCGCCGGAACCGGGGATCATGAGATCGCGCATCACCGCCAGATCGCCGATCGGCGCGTCGGCCACATCGCGCATGGCGCGCATCGCCTGACGCGCATCGGCAGGCGGCAATTCGTGCATGCGCGGACCCGGCATGGCGTTGAGATAGGTGAGAAAGGCCTTGGTGTCGGGTCGGGTATAGGCTTGGGTCACATCGCTCTCCTAAAGCATCCGCGCAGCAGCAATGTGTAGGGCGGAGGGATCGGTTCGTCCATCGGCGCTGTTTGCTCTCCGGCTTTCCGCTAGGGCTTTCGCGGTACCGCCAATAGTTCGGGCGGGGCGCGATTTTCTCGTTTGCGGCAAAGGCCTGCCCGGCCTAGCATGCGCTTAGGAGAGACCAGACAGGATGATCGCATATGGCATCCGCAGTCCATGAGGCAGGTCCGCAAGAGGCCGCTTCAAGTCCCGAACCCGATGCCGTTGTCGTCCGCTTTGCGGGGGACAGTGGGGACGGCATGCAGCTTACGGGCGGGCAGTTTACCTTGTCCACGGCACTGGCCGGAAACGACCTTGCCACCTTCCCCGATTTCCCCGCCGAGATCAGGGCCCCGCAGGGAACCACCTTTGGCGTATCGGCCTTCCAGATCAATTTCGGATCGACATCGGTAGAGACGGCGGGCGACGCGCCCGATGTCCTGATCGCGATGAACCCGGCTGCGCTGAAGACCAATGTCGGCGTGCTGAAGCCGGGCGGGCTGATCATCGCCGATGAGGGCGAGTTCGGCGCGCGTAACCTGGCCAAGGCGGGCTATGCCGAAAATCCGCTGGACGATGGTTCGCTCGCGCGCTGGAACCTCATCCGGTTCAATATTTCGCAGCTGACGCTCGAGGCCGTCAAGCCGTTCGGGCTGGGCAACAAGGAAGCGTTGCGCTGCAAGAATATGTGGACGCTGGGCCTGGCGCTGTGGATGTTCGGGCGGGACCGCAAGCCGATCATCGACTGGCTCCATGCCAAGTTCGCCAAGGCACCCGAACTGGCCGAGGCGAATATCGCCGCGCTCAATGCGGGGCATGCCTATGGCGAAACGGCGGAGATCGGCGGCGATTTCGCCGATGCCGGATTTCGCCAGCATCATATTGCGCCGGCCCCCGTCGAGCCGGGGCTGTACCGCACGGTCACCGGCGCGGAATCGGTTTCGCTGGGGCTGGTGGCAGGCGCCAGGCTCGCGGGATTGCCGATGTTCTTCGGCGGTTATCCGATCACGCCGGCGTCGGCGATCCTGCATCATTTGTCGCGGTTGAAGGAATTCGGGGTCACCACCTTTCAGGCGGAGGACGAGATTGCGGCCATCGCCTCGGCCATCGGCGCATCCTATGCCGGGTCATTGGGGGTGACATCGTCCTCGGGGCCGGGCATCGCCCTGAAGACCGAGGCGATTGGGCTTGCGATCATGACCGAGCTGCCGCTGGTGATCGTCAATTCGCAGCGCGGCGGGCCGTCGACCGGGCTGCCCACCAAGACCGAGCAATCCGATCTGTACCAGGCGGTCTATGGCCGCAACGGGGATGCCCCGCTCGCGGTGATCGCAGCGCGCTCCCCGGCGGATGCGTTCGACTGCGCGATCGAGGCGTGCCGGATTGCCACGCAATATATGACGCCGGTGATGCTGTTGACCGACGGCTATATCGCCAATGCGGCTGAGCCGTGGAAAGTGCCCGATATGGACGGTTATGCGCCGTTTCCGGTCCAGTTCCTCGATCATGCGCCCGAAGGCGGGTTTCAGGCCTATGCCCGCGATGAAAGGCTGAAACGCCCCTGGGTGCGGCCCGGGACGCCCGAACTGATGCACCGTATCGGCGGCATCGAAAAGGCGGTGGGGACGGGGCATATCGATTATTCGCCGGCCAATCACCAGGCGATGACCGATATCCGCCGCAACAAGATCCTCGGCATCGCGGACAGCATCGGCGACCAGCAGGTCTGTTTGGGCGAGGCGCAGGGCAGGCTGGCGATGGTGGGGTGGGGATCGACCTTTGGCCCGATCCATCAGGCGGTGCGCCGACAACGCGCCAAGGGGCAGGATGTCAGCCATATCCATCTCCGCCATATCTGGCCGCTGCCGCACAATCTGGGCGATCTGCTGCGCGGGTTCGATCGGATTATCGTGCCCGAGATGAACAGCGGCCAGTTGAAGACGCTGTTGCGCGATCAGTTCCTCGTCGATGCCCGCTCGCTCAGCAAGGTCAGCGGGCAGCCCTTCCGCATCGCCGAAATCGAGGCCGCCATTGAGGAGGCGCTGGCATGAACGAGATGACGAAGATCGGCACGCCCAAGGATTGGGAAACGGATCAGGAGGTTCGCTGGTGCCCCGGCTGCGGCGATTATGCAATATTGAAGGCCGTGCAGCGGACCATGCCTGAACTCGGCGTGCGCCCGGAGGACACGGTGTTCATCTCGGGCATCGGCTGTTCCAGCCGCTTTCCCTATTATATGGAAACCTATGGCTTCCACACCATCCATGGCCGCGCGCCGGCGATTGCGACGGGGGTGAAGCTCGCCAATCCGGCGCTCGATGTCTGGATCATCACGGGGGATGGTGATGCGCTGTCGATCGGCGGCAATCACACCATGCACCTGCTGCGTCGCAATCTCGACTGCCAGATCCTGTTGTTCAACAACGAGATTTACGGGCTGACCAAGGGGCAATATTCGCCCACGTCACGGCTTGGCACGCGTTCCCCCTCGACGCCCTTCGGATCGGTCGACCGGCCCGCGAGTCCGTGCGCCTTTGCGCTGGGGGCAGGGGCGCGTTTTGTGGCGCGCGGGATCGACGTGCACAAGAAGCTGCCCGATGTGCTGAAGGCCGCGCACGCGCATAAAGGCGCCGCCTTTGTCGAGATATTCCAGAACTGTATCGTCTATAACGACGATGTCTTCGCACCCTTCACAGACAAGGCGAATGCGCCCGAAGCGCAGCTATGGCTTGAGCATGGGCAGCCGATGCTTTTCGCCAATGGCACGCGCGGATTGAAGCTCAACCTCGATCGTCTGCACCTTGACGTGGTCGAGGTAACGGACGGTGACTGGGAAAGTGCCGGGGTTCAGGTGCACGACGTCGTCAACCGATCGGTGGCGCACATGCTGGTGGAACTGCCCTTTGGCAGCTTCCCGATGGCCTTGGGCGTGATCTATGACGATCCACGCCCCACCTTCGAAACGGCGGTTGCCGCGCAAAATGCCGAGGCGTCCACCGGCAAGGCGGCCGATCTTCAAAAACTGCTGAGCAAGGGGCAAACCTGGATGGTCGAGAAGGAGCCCCGGACCGAATAGCGCGGGCAACGGGGCTGCTTCAGGCGTGCGTCAGGCTTCGACGCGCTCGCGGTATCCGGTTTCCAGATCCTGTGCGGCGAGGGCGGCGATTCGGCTGCCCACGGCGCCGGGCTGCTTGATCGTGCTGACATCCTCACCCGGAAACGCCTTGGCGCGCATGGCGGTGGCGGTGGCGCCGGGATCGATGATCGCGGTGCGGATGTTGGAGATGTTCTTCACCTCTTCGCCATAAGCGAGAACCAGCGTTTCGAGTGCGGCCTTCGAGGCGCCATAAGCCCCCCAATAGGCGCGCGGTGCGGCTCCGACGCTGGACGTGACCGCGAAGACGCGGGCATTGGAGCTTTTGCGCAGCATGGGATCGAACGCGGTCAGCATCGCCTGTTGCGACAACAGGTTGAGCGTGAGGATCTTGTTGAATTCCTTGGCGTCGATAGCCGTCACCGGGGTGAGCGTGCCGAGCATCGCGGCGTTGAGCACGAGGACGTCAAGCGCGTCCCAGCGACCCGAGATCGCCGTGGCGAGGCGTGCGATGCTGTCGCCTTCGGTCAGGTCGAGCGGCGCGATGGTGGCGTGGCCGCCCGCGCTGTGGATGCGTTCCTCAACCTCTTCAAGCCCACCGGTCGTACGCGCCGTCAAGATCACATGCGCGCCGGCAGCGGCCAGCGCCTCCGCCGTCGCCGCGCCGATGCCGCGGCTGGCGCCGGTGACAAGTGCAAGTTTACCCTCGAGCGGTTTTGCCGACATGCCTGTAATCCATGAAACGCTGGCGGGCCGGACGATCATTTTCGCCCGGCCCGCACAAGTGGAAGGAAGTGTTTAGTTTACGCGCTCCGCGATCAGCGAGAACTGGTCGTCAGGGCCCAGATCGTCCTGATCGGTCAGCGTCGTGGGATAATCGCCGGTGAAGCAGGCATCGCAATATTGCGGGCTGCCGGAAGCGCGGTTATTTTCGCCCAGTGCCCGGTACAGCCCCTCGATCGAGATGAAGGACAGGCTGTCGGCCTGGATGAACTGGCGCATTGCCTCAAGATCCATCCGCGCGGCGAGCAGCTTTGCGCGTTCGGGCGTGTCGACGCCGTAGAAGCAGCTATGCTTGGTCGGCGGGCTGGCGATGCGCATATGCACTTCCTTCGCGCCGGCTTCGCGCATCATCTGCACGATCTTGAGCGACGTGGTGCCGCGTACGATCGAATCGTCGATCAGCACGACGCGCTGCCCAGCGATGAGCGCACGATTGGCGTTGTGCTTCAGCTTCACGCCGAGGTGGCGAACCTTGTCACCCGGCTGGATGAAGGTGCGGCCGACATAGTGCGAGCGGATGATGCCCAGTTCGAACGGGATGCCCGATTGCTGGGCGTAGCCGATCGCGGCGGGAACGCCCGAATCCGGAACGGGGATGACGAGATCGGCATCGACCGGCCCTTCGATCGCGAGTTCGGCGCCGATCGCCTTGCGGACCGAATAGACCGACGAGCCGTCGACGATCGAATCGGGACGCGAGAAATAGACATGTTCGAAGATGCAGGGACGGGCACCGACCTTGTCGAACGGGTGCATCGACTGGATTTCACCGTCGCGCACCACGACCATTTCACCGGGCTCGACGCTGCGGACATATTCAGCGCCGACAACGTCGAGCGCCACGGTTTCCGACGCGAAGATATAGGCCTTGTCGAGCTTGCCCATCACCAGCGGGCGGATGCCCAGCGGATCGCGGCAGGCAATCATGCCTTCCGGGGTCATGACGATGAGCGAATAGGCGCCTTCGACCTGCTTCAGCGCATCGATGAACTTGTCGAGCAGCGTGCGGTACGCCGACGTGGCGACCAGGTGGATGATCGTTTCGGTGTCGGAGGTCGACTGGAAGATTGAACCACGACGCACGAGATCGCGGCGCAGCTTCATCGCATTCGAGATATTGCCGTTATGTGCGATCGCAAAGCCGCCCGAGGCAAGATCGGCGAACAGTGGCTGCACGTTGCGCAGCGAGGTTTCTCCGGTCGTGGAATAGCGGACATGGCCGCACGCGACACGGCCGGGAAGGCCACGGATCACTTCGTCGCGGTCGAAATTGCCAGCAACATGGCCCATGGCCCGGTGGGTGTGGAAATGGTTGCCGTCAAAACTGGTGATGCCAGCGGCTTCCTGCCCGCGATGTTGCAGCGCATGGAGGCCAAGGGCCACCACGGCAGAGGCGGTATCCGCACCGGAAATGCCGAAAATACCGCACTCCTCGCGGAGTTTGTCGTCGTCGAAAGGATTGGTGGTAAGCATGTGATTCGCCTGTCGCTCAGCAGCGTTCGGGGCGCATATAGGCAGTGCGTTCGGCTTTGTCGCCCTCTTGACATGCAATTGCGCAGCGGCCCTGTGTAATCTCTCATATTTTCATGACGATTGCGCGAAAAATCGGGTGCCCGGCGGCGGTGGATCGATTATGCGCAAGGCCATGGCAGACGATCGTGAAACGGGCGCAACGCTCAATCCCAAATATGACGCCAACGGGCTGGTGACCGCCGTCGTCACCGATTCTGGCGACGGGCAGGTGCTGATGCTGGCGCATATGAATGCCGAGGCACTGGCCAGGACGCAGGAAACGGGGATCGCGCATTTCTGGTCGCGCAGCCGGCAATCGCTGTGGATGAAGGGCGAGACATCGGGCAATGTTCTGCGCGTCGTTAAAATGCGCATCGACTGCGATCAGGATGCGATCTGGGTGATCGCCGATGCGGCTGGCCCTGCATGCCATACCGGCGAGCGCAGCTGCTTTTATCGCCGGATCGAGGGCGAGGGGCTTGTTCGCGTCGATTGACGCAGCGTCAACATATTGACGTTAACGTGAGCGTTAAATAGCCTGCCCGGCATGACCCAGACATCGACTCATGCAACGATCGATATGCCGGATGTGCGGGACCGGCATATCTACTCGATTTCGGACCTGTCCGAGGAATTCGAAATTACGCCCCGCGCGCTGCGCTTTTATGAGGATGAGGGGCTGATTTCCCCCGTTCGCCGCGGGACGACGCGGATATATACCAAGCGCGATCGCGCGCGGCTTGCCTGGATCCTCCGCGCCAAGCGGGTCGGATTCAGCCTGTCTGATATTCGCGAGATGATAGATCTCTATGATCTGGGCGACGGTCGGCAGGAACAGCGCCGTGTGACAATCGAGAAATGCCGGGCGCGGATCGATCTGCTCAAGCGCCAGCGCGTCGATATCGACGCCGCGATCGACGAACTCGCGCGTTTCGTGGTGACGGTGGAAGACGCCGATATCAGCGCAGACCGCTGAGCCCCTTCAGAAAAAGACATTCCCTTCGGAGAGAGACCATGCCGATTTACACCGCGCCCGTTCGCGATACGCGCTTCATCCTCGACGAGGTGATCGGGCTGGATCGCTATGCCAATCTGCCCGGTTTCGAGAATGTGACGCCCGAAACCGTCGACGCCGTGCTGAACGAGGGCGGGCGGTTCGTGGCCGAAGTGTTGTTCCCGCTCAACCAGAGCGGGGATGCGGAAGGCTGCACGCGCCATGCCGATGGCAGCGTGACGACGCCCGCGGGCTTCAAGGAGGCTTATCGCCAGTTCGCCGAGGGCGGCTGGATGACGCTGAGCATGCCCGAGGAATTTGGTGGCCAGAACCTGCCGCATGTCGTCTCCACCGCGTTCGAGGAATATCTGATCAGTTCGAACATGGCCTTTGCCATGTATCAGGGACTGACCCTCGGCGCGGTTTCGGCGATCCTGGCCAAGGGATCGCAGGAGCAGAAAGAGAAATATACGCCCAGGATGATCGCGGGCGAATGGGGCGGGACGATGAACCTGACCGAGCCCCATGCCGGTACCGATCTGGGGATGATCCGCACCCGCGCCGAACCGCAGGGTGATGGCAGCTACAAGATCACCGGCACCAAGATCTTCATTTCGGCGGGCGAGCACGACCTGACCGACAACATCATCCATCTGGTCCTCGCCAAGGTTGCGGGGGCGCCGGACACGGTGAAGGGCATCTCGCTCTTCATCGTGCCCAAGTTCATGGTGAACGACGATGGCTCGCTGGGCGCGCGCAACGCGGTCAGCTGCGGCTCGATCGAGGAAAAAATGGGCATCCACGGCAATGCCACCTGCGTCATGAACTATGACGGGGCGACCGGTTTCCTCGTCGGTGAGGAGAATAAGGGGCTGGCGGCGATGTTCATCATGATGAACGCCGCGCGGCTGGGAGTCGGTCTGCAGGGACTGGCGCAGGCCGAGGTCGCCCATCAGAACGCGGTGCAATATGCGAAGGACCGCCGGCAGGGGCGGGCGCTGACCGGCCCCGCCGATCCGGCGGAAAAGGCCGATATGCTGTTCGTCCACCCCGATGTCCGCCGCATGCTGATGGAGGGCAAGGCGCTGACCGAGGGGCTGCGTGCGCTCTTCCTCTGGGGCGCGCTGCTCGTCGATCTCAGCCACAACGCCCAGACCGAGGAAGAGCGGCAGGCGGCCGACGACCTGATCTCGCTGCTGACCCCGGTGATCAAGGGCTATGGCACCGACAAGGGCTATGACGTCGCCACCAACAGCCAGCAGGTTTATGGCGGCCATGGCTACATTCGCGAATGGGGCATGGAGCAATATGTCCGCGATGCCCGGATCGCGATGATCTATGAAGGCACCAACGGCGTCCAGGCGATGGACCTTGTTGGACGCAAGCTTGCGATGAACGGCGGCCGCGCGGTCCAGGCATTTTTCAAGCTCGTGGGCGAGGAAGTCGCCGCCGCCAAGGCCGACGAGAAGCTGGCCGATTTCGCGCAGCGGCTGGAAAAGGCCAATGGCGAGTTGCAGGCGGCGACGATGTGGTTGCTCCAGAACGCGATGGCGAACCCCAATAATGCCGGGGCCGCAGCGGTGCCCTATATGCATATTCTGGGCATCGTTTCGGTCGGGCTGATGTGGCTGCGTATGGCGAAGGCCGCATCCGCCGCGCTGGCAGGCGATCCCGCTGACAAGGGCTATTACGAAGCAAAGCTGGTGACGGCGCGTTTCTATGGCGAGCGGATGTTGCCCGATGCAGGTGCGCTGCGCCGCAAGATTGAGGGCGGTGCCGATTCGCTGATGGCATTGCCGGTCGAGGCATTCTGAGGCGCTGAAAAACCATTCTGCAAACGCGGGGCGGGTAGCGATACCGGCCCCGCTTTTCGTTTTGGATCGGTCTATTTCTGGCGCAGAACCATGCTTGCGTTTCAGTTATGCGCTTGGCTGAAAGTTGCGCTTGCGTATTTATGCTGCGTTGCAGCAATCTGTGCGCGGCAGTTTAATGAAAGTTGCGTCCATGTCTGAAGAAAACAGTTTTTCCAGCAACGAGAAGCCCGAGGGCGCTCCGACGGTGCGCGTCACCGCGATGCCGGCCAATGCCAATGTCTATGGTGATATTTTCGGCGGCTGGCTGATGAGCCAGATGGACCTTGCTGCGTCGTCGGTTGCGTCGCGCCTGGCGCGCGGGCGCGCGGTGACGATCGCGGTCGAGGGCATGGCGTTTCACCAGCCCGTTTTCGTTGGTGACGAGGTGTCGGTCTATACCCGGCTGGTCAAGGTGGGCCGTACCTCGATGCGGATCGCGGTGGAGGCTTGGGCGCGCGATCGCCACGGCGATTCCGAACACCGGGTGACGCAGGCGATCTTTACCTTCGTTGCGATCGACAACCACCGCCGGCCGCGGCCGATTGGCGAATTCTTGTCCGTCTGATCAGCCCAGCGCGCGGGGCTTCATGCATTGGCCCGGCTCCGCGCGTTTGAACTGGGCGCAGTTCCACAGCGCCTTTTCAAAGCCCGTCTTCTCATCGCGCAGATAGCTGAACGACATCGCGGCCATCGCCTCGTTGGTCAGCGGCAACGCGCCGGGCACCTGGGCGGAATCGGTCCACCCCATGAACTTGCAATAGCTGCGCGTGCCGCAGGTTTCGCGCGCCAGGCTTTCGAAGCTTTCGGGCAAGGCGGACTGATCAAGCGTGGCGATGAAGCTGCCATCGATGATCGTCATCGCACGCGGTACGCTGGCGGGGACCAGGCCCGTCGTCCCCGTATCCGCCAATTGCACGGCGCCGGCATGGGCGGGTGAAAGCGCTGCGAGCTTCGCGATTTCCGGCTCCGGCCCGTCATACTGGCGGCGAAAGGCGGGGGGTGTTCCCCACCAGCCTTGCCAGCGGAAGAAAAGATGCGTGCCGACGGCGGTGATCTTGTCGAGGCTGTCGCTCCAATAGGGAACGACCCAGTCGGTGTGATAATGGGTTGCGTGGCCGACCGGGCGATAGACTTCGCCGTTCAGAATCTTGGCCGCCAGCGTGCGGACACGATCCCACATATCGGGTGCGGGCAGGCGGGCCATGGCGCCGTCGCAGGTGAAGGTGAACTGGCACCCCGTTGTCCGCTCCGCGCCCTCGAACACGACCCCGCACACCGTTTTCGGAAAAGCCGGGTGACGTAGCCGATTGAGCACGACCTGCGCCACGGCGCGCTGGCCGGGCGGATCGCCCGAACCCGCCTCGTACAACATGGCGGCGGCAAGACAGTCGGTGGCGCGTTCGCGTTCCACGCCGGTGACCGCCAGCTTGAACGGGCGGGCAGCCGGGTTGGGGGCGGTTGAAAAGGGGATCGTCGCGTTGAATGCGACGGCCTCGGCAGGTGTCAGGTCGCGCACTTCGAGCGGTTCTACCGGGGGCGGCGCGCTGAGTTTGGGAAGCGGCGCGGCCCGCGCGGTGCTGTGGAGGCGGGGAGGCGCGGGTGGATCGGCCCAGGCAACCGCGCAGCCCGCCGCCACCGTGCCGATCCCAAAGGCAAGGATCAGCGCCCTTGCCAGTGGATCGGCGCGTGGCGGCTCTTCACCGAAAAGTGAAGCGGCGTCCAACCCTTCAGCTTTCGGGCAGGAAGTCCGGCACCGAAAGATAGCGCTCACCGGTGTCGTAGTTGAAGCCGAGCACACGGCTGCCTTCGGGCAGTTCTTTCAGCTTCTGGGCGATGGCGGCCAGCGTCGCGCCGGACGAAATGCCGACGAGCATGCCTTCCTCGCGTGCGGCGCGGCGTGCCATTTCCTTGGCATCGGCCGGGTCCACCTGAATCACGCCGTCGATCAGCTGGGTGTGCAGATTGGCCGGGATGAAGCCGGCGCCGATGCCCTGAATCGGGTGCGGGCCCGGCTGGCCGCCCGAGATCACGGGCGACAGCGTCGGTTCGACCGCGAAGACCTTGAGGTTCGGCCATGCCTTTTTCAGCACCTCGGCGGTGCCGGTGATATGGCCGCCGGTGCCCACCCCGGTGACGAGCGCGTCGAGCGGGGCATCCTGAAAGTCCTTCAGGATTTCCTGCGCTGTGGTTTTCACATGCACATCGATATTGGCGGGGTTTTCGAACTGCTGCGGCATCCACGAGCCGGGCATCTGCGAAACGAGTTCGCTGGCGCGTTCGATCGCGCCCTTCATGCCCTTTTCCTTGGGCGTGAGATCGAAGCTGGCGCCATAAGCCAGCATGAGGCGGCGGCGCTCGAGCGACATGCTTTCGGGCATGACGAGGATGAGCTTATAGCCCTTCACCGCCGCAACCATTGCAAGGCCGACGCCGGTATTGCCCGAGGTGGGCTCAACGATCGTGCCGCCGGGCTTCAGTTCGCCCGATGCCTCTGCCGCCTCGATCATCGAAAGCGCGATACGGTCCTTGATCGACCCGCCGGGATTGCTGCGTTCCGACTTGATCCAGACTTCGGCCGGCCCGAACAGCCGCTGCACCCGGATATGGGGGGTATTGCCGATCGTCTCCAGGATCGAATTGGCCTTCATTTCGCGTTCTCCTTCAGAGGCAAATCGTCAAGATGGTCAGGTTGCGAGAATGTACGCGCAAGACGCAGTTCTGGGAACCAGCGCGCCCACAGCGCCGCAATCGCGATTGCGCCGATGCCGCCTGCAACCGTTGCGGTGACCGGGCCGGCCAGCGCCGCGAGGAATCCAGAGCGCGCTTCGCCCAGTTCGTTCGATCCCGAGATGAACAGCGTCGACACCGCACCCACGCGGCCGCGCATGGAATCCGGCGTGTAAAGCTGGATCAGCGACTGGCGGACATAAACCGAAAGCATATCGGCTGCGCCCAGAAGGGCGAGCATGGCAAGTGACAGGGGCATGGTGCGCGACATGCCGAAAATCGCGGTCGCAAGCCCGAAAATGGCAACGGCAATAAGAAGCTTCACGCCGACATCATTGCGCAGCGGCCGCCACGAGAACCACAGCGCCATCAGTACCGCACCCACCGCCGGGGCCGCGCGCAGATGGCCGAGCCCTTCGGCGCCGACATGCAGCACGTCGCGCGCATAGATGGGGAGCATCGCGGTCGCGCCGCCCAGCAGGACGGCGAAGAGATCGAGCGAGATCGCGCCCAGCACCAGCCGGTTCTGGCGAACATAGCGCAGCCCGTCGATCATCTGCTGCCATGGTTTGGCGGTGTTCTGGATCTTGGGGATCGGGACAGGCCGCACCAGCGTCAACGCGACAAAGGCGACGGCGAACAGCGCGGTGCTGACCCAATAGGACAGCGCATGATCATGCGCATAGAGATAGCCGCCCATTGCCGGGCCGAACACCGATCCGGTCTGCCACGCAATCGAGCTCATCGCGATCGCAGTGGGCAGCACGGCGGCGGGCACCAGATTGGGAGCAAGCGCCTGCAGCGCGGGGCTGGCAAAGGCGCGTGCGACGCCCAGAAGGGCGGCGACCGTGAACAGGGCGGGCAGGCTGACCGTGCCGTTGTGCGTCATCCAGGCGAGCGCGAGCGCGCAGCCGGCCTCCAGCGCCACGGCCCCGCGCGCGATCCAGCGGCGATCCATCCGGTCGGCCACCCAGCCGACGACGAGCGTGAGCAGCAACAATGGCACGAACTGTGCCACGCCGATCAAGCCAAGCTGAAAGGCGGCTTCCTTGGGGGACATGCCAAGCTGGGTACGGGCGATGTCGTACACCTGCCAGCCGATGACGATCACCATGGCCATCTGCGCCAGCGTGCTGGTGAGACGCGCGGTGAAGTAACAGGCGAAATCGCGGTAGGCGAGGGGATGACGTTGTTTTTCCACGCGGTCTTCTATGCCCGCAAAAACCGCCGTTTCAACCGAGGAAAGCTTGCAACGAACAAATTCGCCGACGTCGTTCGTCGAATGGCCATGGCATGTCGCTTTTCGCGGTGCAAAGATCGGGCAAAGACAGAGGGTTGGACAGGGGAGGCTGAGGCGATGGTTCGACGGGCTCTTTTGGCGGCGGCTTCGGCCTGCGCGCTTTTTGCCGCCACAGGCTGCGCGCCTGAAAACAGAAACGCGGCCGATGTCGAAGCTGAAGCGCTGAACCAGCGTGAATGGGATGCTTTCGTCTCGCGCTTCATCGATGGTTATTTCGTCCAAAACCCCGGTTTCGCCGTATATCAGGGGCGCCATGAGTTTGACGGCAAGCTGCCCGACTGGAGTGCCGAAGGGCTTGCCGCTCAGGCCGATTTCCTGAAGCGTTCGATCGCCGATGCGCGCAAATTCGATGCCAAGGCGCTGACCGAACCGCAGCGCTTCGAGCGCGATTATCTGATCGCCGTGGCCGAAGGGCAGCTTTTCTGGCTCAGCGATGCCGATCAGCCGCACCACAACCCCGCCTTTTATCTGGGCGCCGGGTTGGACCCCAATGTCTATATTGCGCGGCCCTATGCCGATGCCGAAACGCGGATGAGGGCGTTCATCGCCTTTGCACGCAACGTGCCCGCCGCGGCGGCACAGATCCGCGCCAATCTGCGCACCCCGATGCCATTGAGCTTCATCGATTACGGCAAGGCGGGTTTTGAGGGGCTGGCGGGCTATTATGTCGGTGATGCCAAGGCGGCGTTCGCATCGGTCAAGAACGCTGAACTGCAGCGCGAATTCGACACGGCAGCGGGGGCTGCATCGAAGGCGATGCAGGAACTGGCGGTCTGGCTGGAAAGCGGCCGCAAGGACGCGACGCAGGATTTCGCGCTGGGCAAGGACCGGTTCCAGCGGATGCTATACGCGACCGAGCGGGTCGATACCCCGGTTGCTGAACTTGAACGCATCGGCTGGGCTGATCTGCGCCGTAATCAGGCCGCGTTGAAATCGGCGTGCGACACATTCGCGCCCGGCGCCAGCATTGCCGACTGCATGGTAAAGCTGAATGCCGACAAGCCCGAGGGCGGCCCGGTTGCCGGCGCGCGCCGGCAGTTGCCGATGCTCAAACAGTTCCTGATCGACAAGGATATCGTCTCGATCCCAGGCGCCGAAGAGGCGCTGGTCGAGGAATCACCGCCCTATAACCGGCAGAATTCGGCCTATATCGATATTCCCGGGCCCTATGAGAAAGGCCTGCCCTCGGTTTTCTATATCTCGCCGCCCGATCCGGCATGGAGCCCGGCCGTGCAACAGGCCTATATTCCGGGGGAAAAGGATCTGCTGTTCACCTCGGTGCACGAGGTGTGGCCGGGCCATTTCCTCAATTTCCTCCATGCCAACCGGGCAAAGTCGCTCTTTGGCAAGGTGTTCGTTGGCTATGCCTATGCCGAGGGCTGGGCGCATTATACCGAGGAGATGATGTGGGATGCGGGGCTGGGAGAAGGCGATGCTGAAACCCATGTCGGCCAACTCTCCAATGCGCTTCTGCGCAATTGCCGCTTCGTTTCGGCGATCGGGCTGCATTCGGGCACGCTCAGCCAGGAGGGCGCGCGCAAGCTTTTCATCGAGCAATGCTATCAGGATGAGGGCAATGCCCGCCAGCAGGCGGCGCGCGGCACCTATGATCCGGCCTATCTGAACTACACGCTCGGCAAGCTCATGATCCGCAAGCTGCGCGACGATTGGACCACGCAAAATGGAGGCCGCAAGGCATGGAAGGAATTCCACAATCGCTTCCTTGGCTATGGCGGGCCGCCCATTCCGCTCGTTCGGCAGATGATGCTCGGCGGCGATGGGCGGGCGGTGTTTTAGGGATGCCGAGTTTGTTGCGCCGTCCCTGGCTTGCTTTGGGAACAGCGGTTGCTGTTGTCGGGTGCATTGCCGTCGCCGCTTATTTCCTGTCCCGTCAGGCGGCTTACACGGATGGCGGCACGGGCGAACGGATCGATATTAGCCGCGCCGTATTTGCGGACGGTCAACTTTGGGTGTTGCACAGTGATGGGACGCTTGTTTCCCTGAAACCCAATGAGGCTCTGCCAAAGCGTGTGGAGCTTGGTGGTAAGGCATTGGAAATTTGCCGATCCGATGGACAACTGGTCACGTTGGTTGAAACGGGGAAGGGCGCATGGTCGGTGCAGCGTCGATTGCAATCGACGTGGAAAATCATGGCGTCGGTCGCGGTTGAAAATGAGCGGCTGGAGGCGCTTGCCTGTTCGTCTGATAGGGGAGGCGTCTCCCTCATCACCAATCGCCGTTTGCTTGAAATGGAGGGCGAGCGGATTCGGGAAGTCAGGCTGAAGCCGGAATTGAAATCGCTATTCTCTTTCGGAACGGCTCTGATTGCCGATGATTCAATCTGGGTGGGTTTCAACGACGGTGAATGGGGCGGTGGGCTGAGGCGTATAAGCCGCAGTGACGGGACGGTCCAAATTATCGAAAGCAATCATTCTGGTGCGCTTTGCGGTGGTCCACTCAATACCGAATGTGATCCGGTAAATGCACTTGTCGCGTCGCCGTCGAAGCCAGGTTGCGTGGTCGCGGCGATTGGGTTGGTTCACATATCGTCCCATGGCCGCATTGTAGAGGTGTGCGGCACGAATGTTCGGCGGCTGTATTTTAAGCCGCTGGGGCCTCAGCCGGCTGTCCAGAAGGCGAGCGAGGAAGATGATATATTGAACACGGTGCCATTCTTTGGCTTGGCGCGATCGGGAGACACGGTCTGGGCCGTTGGTGCGGACAGTATATATAGCTTTACCGGCTTGGCGCGACCTCAGTTTCGAAGCCTCCCGCGCTTTGAAAAGAGAGGCAGATACCGCGTGAATTTTGAAATGCCCGATGTCATTCTTGTGATGACCGACATAAATCAGCGAAACGCGATGAGCGGAGCGGTACCCATCATGGCCGCGCGATAGCGTTCCGCGTTGTAGCGGCAAAAGGGGGCAGCCGCTTGATCGGCCAGACGGGGGATCAGCCCGACTTCAGCTTGCGCAGCCGGGCGAGCGTGAAGAGGATCGCCGGCCAGAGCAGTGTGAACAATATGTCGTGGACCGTGTCGTCCCAGCGCCACGAGCCGGTCGACAGGCGATCGAAATATTCGTTGGCTGCCTCGGCCGCGATCACGATGAGGAGCGGGACGGGCGAGCGCAGCGGCTTTCGGAGGATGACCGAGGACGCCAGATAGATGAGCAGCCCCGCATGGATATGGCATTCGGCGTTCGTGATGCCGATCCACTGAGCGGTGCTGGTCTTGAACTGGGCATAGAGAGCGACGAACTGCTGCATCGGCGCGCTATGCAGGGGGCATGGGCAAATATCCAGAAGCAAATGGATATTCGCTCGGCCAGCCGCCGCATATCGCGGGCCGGGTGATCAGATCGCCTCTTCGGGCACGCCCTGATATTCGTCGATCGCGGAGAAGATGGCGGCGAGTTCGGCGCGCTCGTCTGCCGAGATTTCCGGGCGCCAGACCTCGAACAACAGGATCACGCGGGTGCTGTCGCTGCGGTTCCATGCCTCATGCTCGATCGAATCATCGAAGATCAGCGCCTTGCCTTCCTCCCACGCCCGCGTCTCGTTGCCGACGCGCAGCGCACAGTCGCCGGGAACCATGAGCGGGATATGGCAGATCAGCCGCGTGTTGAGCATGCCATGATGCGGCGCGATATGGGTGCCGGGCTTGAGCACCGAATAGAGCGCCATGGGTGAACGCGCGGTGATGATGGGCTGGGGGGCATGGTCGAGCGCAGCCATAGTGCGTGGGCAGCGCGCGGCGTTTTCGGCCACGCGCGCGCCATTCCTCCAGAAATAGAACGCCCCCCAGCTTGGATCGCCAAGCAGGTGGTTGTTCGGGCGCGGGCGATCGGGTGAGCCCTCGACATAGGGTGTGAACTCATGCCCTTCGGCCAGTACCGCGCGCAGTTCCTCCTGCATCGCGGGAACCGCCGCCTCGATCTCGGCGAGCCAGGGAAATTCGTCGCGCTCGTAAAATTGGCGTTGGGGCAGGCCAGGAAAGTAGAAGGAGGACGGCTGCTGCAGATAAAGCGTGGATTTGCCGAGCAGCAGATCGACCGACTGGCGTACGCGCCCGCCAAGTCCAGACTGCTGCACGGCCGCGCTGCCGAGCCGATTGACCAGATGGGCCTCGAACCGTGCGCTGGCGCTGTTCAGATAGGCCTCGGCGCGCTGGAGCATGGGCACCAGCATTTGCGGCACATTGTCCGTGATCCCGGCGACGTTGAGCGCGGTGCGGTAAAAGCTGGATGCCGCCCGGTCGTCCCCGGCGCGGGCACGCAGATCGGCTTTCATCAGCAACCCGGCAAGGTTGCGCATGTCGGTCAAGAGCAACTTGTCAAGCGCGTCTTCCTCGCCGCTGGCGTCGCCCAGATGATGGCAGGCCTGTGCGAGCAGCAACCAGGGTTTGGGCAGGCTCGTATCGGCGGCGATCACACGCTCGAAACGCGCCTTCGCGTCGGTCAGGCGGCCGCCGCGCAGATCGGCGATCCCGTCGCGGACAAGGGATTCGGCTTCGGAAAGGCTCAAGGACATCGCCTAGCTATACCGCGAAGCATCCTCCGCGAAACAGGCGATGCCGGGTTTCGTCACGCAATCGTGACGAAACTGTCCATCACGCGCTTGCGGCCCGAGGTATCGAAATCGATTTCCAGCTTGTTGCCTTCGATTTCTGCGATGATGCCGTAACCGAATTTCTGGTGGAACACGCGCAGGCCCAGCGTCATGTCGCTGCGCCCCTTGTTGCCAAAGCTCACCGCGCTGGCGCGTGCTTCGGCCGCGCGCTGCGGATGCGTCGAGAACTGGCCGCCTGCAGCAGCGCGCTGCCAGCCGGGCCCGCGACCGCCGCCGCGTGCCAGGTTGGAAAAGGGATCGCTGTGTTCGGACCAATTGGCGCGCCACAGGCTTTCGCCGCCCGAAAGCGAGCTTTCCGCCTCGACATGTTCGGGCGGCAGTTCGGCAACAAAGCGCGAGGGGATCGAACTGGTCCATTGGCCATAGATGCGCCGGTTGGCGGCGTGGATGATCACGCATTTGCGCCGTGCGCGGGTGATTGCGACATAGGCGAGGCGGCGTTCTTCCTCGAGGCTGGCATTGCCGCCTTCATCGAGCGAGCGCTGCGACGGGAAAATGCCCTCTTCCCACCCGACAAGGAAGGTGGTGTCGAACTCAAGCCCCTTGGCGGCGTGGATCGTCATCACCGTCACCTTGGTGTCCTCGGCGGCGGCGTCATTGTCCATCACCAGGCTGACATGTTCGAGGAACGCGCCCAACGTTTCATATTCTTCCATCGCGCGGACAAGTTCGGTGAGGTTTTCAAGCCGCCCGGCCGCGTCGCTCGATTTTTCGGCCTGCCACATCGCGGTATAGCCCGATTCATCGAGGATCTGGCGGGCCAGTTCGGCATGGGGCAGGTCGTTCGCCATGTCGCGCCAGCGCATGACATCCCCAATGAAACCGCCGAGAGCGCGCCGCGCCTGCGGGGTGAGCTCGTCGGTGTCGAGGATGCGCGTTGCCGCCAGCGCGAGCGGAATTTCCTCCATTCGCGCCAGCATATGGATTTTGGCCAGTGCCTTGTCGCCCAGCCCGCGCTTGGGGACGTTGACGATCCGTTCGAACGCCAGATCGTCCGCCGGCTGGTTGACCAGCCGCAAATAGGCAAGCGCATCGCGGATTTCCTGCCGCTCATAGAAGCGGAAGCCGCCGACGATGCGGTAGGGCATGCCGATCGAGATGAACCGGTCTTCGAATTCGCGCGTCTGATGCTGGGCGCGGACGAGGATGGCGATATCGTCGAGCGAGCCGCCGCGGCGCTGATGCGCCTCGATCTCGTCGCCCACGCGGCGCGCCTCTTCGGGGCCATCCCACACACCCAGAACCGAAATCTTCTCGCCCGCGTCGGTTTCGGTCCACAGCTGCTTGCCCAGCCGGCCGCCATTATGGGCGATGAGGCCCGATGCCGCGCCAAGGATGTGCGGGGTGGAGCGGTAATTCTGTTCGAGCCGGATGATCGCGGCGCCGGGGAAATCCTTTTCGAACTTAAGGATGTTTTCCACCTGCGCGCCGCGCCAGGAATAGATCGACTGATCGTCGTCACCCACGCAGCAGATGTTCTTGCGCCGCTGCGCCAGCAGGCGGAGCCAGAGATATTGGACGGCGTTGGTGTCCTGATATTCGTCGACCAGGATATATTTGAACCGTTCCTGATACTGCTCGAGCACTTGGCGGTCGCGCTTCAGGATGGTGAGCATATGGAGCAACAGATCGCCGAAGTCGCATGCGTTGAGCGCGCGCAGCCGTTCCTGATACAGCGCATAAAGTTCGCGCCCGCGGCCATTGGCGAACATCTCGCTGTCGCCCGCATCGATATCGGCGGGCGTCAGCCCCTTGTTCTTCCAGCTATCGATCAGCCCGGCCAGCTGCCGGGCGGGCCAGCGCTTTTCATCGAGGTCGGCCGCGGCGATCAGCTGCTTCATCACGCGCAACTGATCGTCGGTGTCGAGAATGGTGAAATTGGTCTGCAGCCCGACCAGTTCGGCATGCCGCCGCAGCATCTTGGCGCCGATCGCGTGAAAGGTGCCGAGCCACGGCATGCCTTCAACCGCGTCGCCCACAAGCCGGCCGACGCGTTCCTTCATCTCGCGCGCGGCCTTGTTGGTGAAGGTGACCGCCAGAATTTCCGATGGCCATGCCTTGCGCGTGTAGATGAGGTGCGCCAGCCGCGCGGTGAGCGCCGCCGTCTTGCCAGTGCCGGCCCCCGCCAGCACCAGCACAGGCCCTTCGCTCGTCAGCACGGCTTCGCGCTGCGGATCGTTGAGGCCGGTAAGATAGGGCATTTGGTCGGGCGAGGGGACGGGAAGACTCATGCGTGAACAGTTAGGGAACGAATGCCGCCAGGGCAATGGCGCTTGACTGCAATCCACGCCTCCCGGATGCCCCGGGCATGATCCAGTTCCGCCTCGACTCGCCCGCATCATGAACCAGGGCAAAAGCGCGCTTGCACAGGTGGCGTTCCCGATTGCGCTGCTGATCGTCGCGATGGTTTCGATCCAGAGCGGCGCATCGTTCGCCAAGGGCATGTTTCCATTGGTGGGCCCGGCCGGGATGACGGCGCTTCGCCTGTTCTTTGCTGCGGCCATCCTGCTGGTGCTGACACGGCCGTGGCGCAACATGCCTGCGCGGGGCGGCTGGTGGCCGATCATCCTGTACGGCGCATCGCTTGGCGGGATGAACCTGCTTTTCTACATGGCGCTCCGCACGGTGCCGCTGGGCATCGCGGTTGCGCTGGAATTCACCGGGCCGCTTGCGGTGGCCATTCTTGGATCGCGGCGGCCGGTCGATTTCCTCTGGGTATTGCTCGCGCTTGGCGGCATCGCCTTGCTGCTGCCGATCGGGGACAGCGCGCACGGCGTCGATCCGGTGGGCGCGCTGTTCGCGCTGGCGGCGGGCGCCTGCTGGGCGCTCTACATCGTCTTCGGGCAAAAGGCGGGGGCGGATCATGGCACGCGCACGGTGGCATGGGGGTCACTGGTGGCGGCGGTGCTGATCGTGCCCATCGGCGTCGCCCATGCCGGTACGGCGCTGCTTGATCCGGCGGTGCTGCCGATGGGGCTGGCGGTTGCCATCCTGTCGTCTGCCTTTCCCTATACGCTGGAAATGATCGCGCTTACCCGTCTGCCCACGCGCGTATTCGGCACGCTGATGAGCATGGAGCCGGCGATCGGTGCGCTTTCGGGGCTGGTGTTTCTGGGCGAACGGCTGAGCGTGGTGCAATGGGGGGCGATCGGCGCGATCATTGCAGCATCGCTCGGCGCGGCGCTCACCATCGCCCCGGCGCAGGCGACGGCGATGCCGGACTAAGGCGAATTGACCGGCCGATGACCGCTGTCTAAGGCGATTGGCGGTGCCGCCTCTTTCGGGTTTCCGGCTGCACCGGATCGAACGAGCCCGTTTTCGTGAAAGGGCCGTTCCCCCATGGCATGGGTTATCCTGGCTGTTGCCGTTGTCACCGAAATCATCTGGGCGCTCAGCCTGAAATGGGCGCAGGTGCAGCAAACATTTGCGGCCGCCGCCGTTCCGATCGGGCTTTCCTTCGTCAATATGTGGCTGTTGTCGCTGGCGATGAAGGGCATATCGGCGGGCACCGCTTATGCGATCTGGACCGGGCTTGGCGCGGTGGGCGTCATCATCGGCGGGGCGATCCTGTTCGGCGAGCGTGTCGGCACGGTGCAGATGCTGTTCATGGCGATGATCGTCTGCGGCGTGGTGGGCACAAAATTGTTCGCCCAGAGCTGATGACGCGCGATCAAGATTGCGCTCGCCGCAAAAATTCAGAAATTCCCTTTCGAAAATGGCGGGGCCGGAGCTAAGGGCAGGCCAGCAAGGGAGGAACGATGGCGACGGGTGCAATCAATGCAGGGGCTGAGGCGCCTTCGAACCGCAGGGTGCTGCTGGCCAGTCTGGTCGGCACCTCGGTCGAATTCTACGACTTTTACATCTATGCGACGGCGGCGGCGCTGGTGTTCGGCCCGCTCTTCTTCCCGGCGGAATCCAAGTCGGTGCAACTGCTCGCCGCCTATGCCAGCCTCAGCGTTGCCTTTATCGCGCGTCCGCTCGGCGCCAGCGTGTTCGGCCATTTCGGCGACCGGATCGGACGCAAGTCGACGCTCGTCGCCTCGCTGATGCTGATGGGCGGATCGACGCTGCTTGTCGCCTTCCTTCCCACCTATCAGTCGATCGGCTGGTGGGCGCCGCTGCTTTTGTGCGTTCTGCGTTTCGGCCAGGGCTTTGGCCTTGGCGGCGAATGGGGCGGGGCGGCCCTGCTCGCGGTCGAAAACGCGCCGCCGGGCTGGCGTGGGCGCTTCGGCATGGTACCGCAGCTCGGTGCGCCGGTGGGCTTCATCGCCGCGAACGGCCTGTTCCTGATCCTTGGCATGGTGTTGACGCCCGAACAGTTTGAAGCCTGGGGCTGGCGCCTGCCGTTCCTCGCCTCGATCATCCTTGTCGGCCTTGGCCTTTGGGTGCGGCTGAAGCTCACTGAAACCCCCGCCTTTGCCGAGGCGATGGAAGAAGGCCCCCCGCCTTCGGTGCCGATGGCGGAGCTTTTCCGTGATCATTGGCGCGAAACGCTGGGTGGCACCTTCGGTGCGGTCGTCTGCTTTGCAATCTTCTATCTCACCACGGCCTTTGCGCTTGGCTATGGCACGACCTCGCTTGGCTATGACCGCGAGGCGTTTCTGGGCGTGCAGCTCGCCGCGATCCTGTTCATGGCACTCGGCATCGCGCTGTCGGGCTGGTTCGCCGATCTCACCAGCGCGGGCCGGGTGCTCGGCTGGGGCTGTGTGGGCGCGATCCTGACCGGGATGCTGCTCGCGCCCGCGCTCGCCAGCGGATCGCTGCTTGCGATCTGGGCCTTTCTGTCGTTCGCGCTTCTGGTGATGGGTTTTGTCTACGGTCCGCTTGGCGCCTGGCTTCCGGGGCTATTCCCGGCGCGGGTGCGCTATACGGGATCGTCGATCGCCTTCAATGTCGGCGGCATCATCGGCGGGGCGCTGACCCCGGTGGCGGCGCAGGCGCTTGCCGATCAGGGCGGGCTTGGTTGGGTTGGCGTCTATCTCGCCGTGGCCGCGCTCGTCAGCCTGATCGCGATCATCACGCTGCGCGGACGGGGCTGAGCCTCAGGCTCAGCCCGCGCGGAACAGCAGGAGCCGCGCCTTGCCGTATTTTTTTTCGGCCTCGAGCGTCAGCGCCGGGGCCGAAATTTCTTCGCCTACGCCGGTTTCAAGGCTGACCAGCGCGCCGGCGGCCAGCGAGCCGCTTTCGACCAACCGGTTCAGCGCCTGTTGCCCCAGCCCCTTGCCATAGGGCGGGTCCATCATCACCAGATCGAACGGCCCGCCGGTAAAGGCGGCGGCGGAGGTGGTTCGCACGCTGGTGCGATGGCTCGCCTTCAGCGCGTCGATATTGGCGTTGAGCGCGGTCACCGCCTGCCGATCGGTTTCGACAAAGGTGCAGTGCGCCGCGCCGCGCGACAGCGCTTCCAGGCCCAGCGCGCCCGTTCCGGCGAAGAGATCGGCGACCTGCAGCCCCTCAAAATCCCCCAACCGGCTTACGAGCATCGAAAACAGTGCTTCGCGCGTGCGGTCGCTCGTCGGACGGGTTGCCTTGCCCTCGGGCGCCTTTAACGGGCGCCCGCGCCATTCGCCGGAAACGATTCTCATGATTTCAGCGTGTTGCGGAAAGTGATCACGTCGTGGCGACGAATTTCATCGACCGCGCCCACCGGCATGTCCTCAAGCTCGAAGGGGCCGTAGCTGGTGCGGATCAGGCGCGAGACCTCAAGCCCCAGATATTCGAGCACGCGGCGGACTTCGCGGTTCTTGCCTTCGGTCAGCTTGAGTTCGATCCAGGTATTGGCGCCCGTGCGGCGTTCGAGATTGGCGTCGATCGAGCCATAGCGAATGCCGTCGATCTCGACACCTTCGATCAGGTCTTCGAGCTGTTCCTGCGAAACCTGCCCGAATGCGCGTGCGCGGTAGGTGCGCACGACGCCGGTGCTGGGCAGTTCGAGCTGGCGCTTCAGTTCGCCGTCATTGGTGAGGAGCAACAGCCCCTCGGTGTTGAGATCGAGCCGTCCGACCGGCATCAGGCGCGGCAGCCCCGCAGGCAGCCGGTCGTAAATGGTGGGGCGGCCCTTGGGATCGCGCTCGGTGGACAAGACGCCGCGCGGCTTGTGGAAACGGAACAGCTTGGCGGGCGCGGGCTGCTGCACCGGCGTGCCATCGACCGTGATGCCGTGGAGCGATTTCAGGATTGTTGCAGGCGTGTCGATCGTCTTGCCATCGAGCGCGATGCGGCCTTCGGTGATCATGCGTTCGATTTCACGCCGCGATGCGACACCGGCGCGGGCCAGCAGCTTGGCGATACGGCTGCCGTCACGCTCGCTTTCGGGGCGTGGATTGGCGGGCTTTTTGGGCGCGGCGGGCTTGGCGCCCGCGCCACGCGGCCCATTGGGGGCTGGACGGGCAGGGCGGCCGGGGCGTGCAGCGGTTCCGCGCGGACCATTGGCTTTCGGCCCCCGGAAGGGCGTTTTGGGTGGCGGTGCCAAGACTTTATCTCCGACGTAAGACAGGATCGGCGCGCGGCGATATCGACAAGGCGCCCGGCGCGCGAATTTGATCAGCGCATTATCGCCAGTTGCGCCGGATGCAAAGCGTTTACGGCGTCAGAGCAGCTTCGACCGTGTCGTGAAAGTGGCGAATGCCGGTTTCGAGCGTTCCCAGCGTCATCCGATCGAGCGCGCCCGATGCAAGTCCGTTCTGGCCAAGGGCCGCGGCACGGAAATCCTCGCCCGCGAAAACGCCTTGATCGAGCAGCTTCCAGCTGCGTTCCCAGTGATCGCGCGCCTTGTCGGTGGTGGGCGGTTCGGGGATCAGCATGAAATCTTCCACCAGCACGCGGTCCACCGCCTGCGGCATCAGCACCATGATGTTCACATAATCGGGGCTGAGGATGATCACGGTTGCGGGAAACAGCTGATAGGCGAAGGTGATCGAGGCGCGCAGCGCCTGCCAGTCGGCGGCATCGAGCGCGGCCACCGTAGCCTCGCGCCCGACGGCGGAGCGCTGGTGCGGCCCGATCGTGTCGCCGCTCGTCACCCCGTCCTGGAAAAAGGGGCCGATCGTCCCCGCATGCAGCCGCTGGACGTGATAGCTTTCAAGGAACGCGTCCATGATCAGCTTCCAGTTGGCGGGCACATCATGCGTGCGCCGGGCAAAGAGGTGCTGCTGGCCGAGCGCAAAGGCGTCGAAATCATGCGCGAGCGTCTCTGCCTCGGCAAAATCGGCGGCTTCGTCGAACGAGAACCAGATGAGGCCACCGGCCTCGAAACTGGGGAGCGCACGCAGGCCGTGCGTCGCCTTGTCGAAACCGGGAAAGCTTTCGGGGCGGGGCAGGCCGACCAGAGAGCCATCCAGCTTGTAGCTCCACGCATGATAGGGGCAGACGAGCCGCGCGGCGCAGACGGGATCATCGCCTTCCACCAGCCGCGTGCCCCGGTGGCGGCAGACATTCAGGAAGACATGCGCCTTGCCGTCCGCATCGCGCGCGATGAGCAGCGGCTTGCCGAAACCGTCATGCGGGACCGCCATATTGGGTTGGGGGAGGAGCGCCGAGGGCGCAATCACCTGCGGGCGCCTGGCAAAGATGCGCGTCTGTTCGGTCGCGAAGCGCGCCGTGTCGGTATAGGCGCTGGCGGGGACGAAGGTCATCGCCTCGCCCTTGCGTGGGCAGCCATGGGCAATCGCATCGGCAAGGGCCAATTGGCCGGGCGTGGGGGTAAGCGCGTTCATGCCCTTCACATCCTCTCGCGACGGGCGGCCGCCTCGGCGCGACCGACCCGCCAACTGCCTCTATGCATATCGCAATTTTCCGCTAGTTTCTCCGAAATTTCGCGTCTTCGGGGGGTGTGCATGAGTAACGCTACGGAAAGCATGGGTTGGCGCGCGCGCCTGCCCGAAGGGGTGCGCCCCTATACCGAAGCCGCGCCGATTGCGTCCTTCTTCCTCGGCATATCCTCGGGCTTTCCGTTCGCCATGATCGGCGCGACGCTGACGACTCGGCTGGCGCAGGACGGGATCGACAAGAAGGCCGTGACCGCCTTCACGCTCGCCTTTCTGGTCTACAACCTCAAATGGCTCTGGGCCTGGGTGGTGGACGGCGTGCGCATTCCCGTGCTCGGGCGGCTGGGGCAGCGCGTTTCGTGGCTGCTGCTTGCCGGTGTGTTCGTGATAGCCGCAGTCATCAACCTCGCGCTTGTCGATCCGCAGACAAGTCTGTTGCAGACGGCCTATGCCGCGATCCTCGTCGGTGCGGCTGGAGCCACCTTCGATATCGTGATCGACGGCTACCGGATCGAACTGCTCAAGCCGCGCCAGCTGGGTGCGGGATCGGGCATGTCGCAATATGGCTGGCGGATCGGATCTGCCGGGGCGGGGGCACTGGCGCTTGTCGTCGCCTCACGCATGGGCTGGGAGGCGGCCTATCTCGCCTGTGCGGGGCTTGCACTCCCGGCGATGCTGACCGGGCTGTTCATGGGGGAGCCCGAACGCCACCGCGAAGCCAGCCAGCGCAAGGGGCTGGCCGAACTGTCGGCATCGATCACCGGGCCGTTTGTCGAATTCTTCAAGCGGCAGGGCGCGATGCTCGTGCTGCTCTTCATCCTCGTCCACAAGATCGGCGATACGCTCGCCAATCTCACCTTTCGGCTGCTGTTCGACGATCTTGGTTTCACCAACGATGAAATTGCGATCTACGACATCGGCGTCGGATTCTGGGCCTATCTGATCGGCATCTTCATCGGCGGCTTCCTGTACGCGCGGCTTGGCATGAAGCGTTCGGTGCTGCTCAGCCTCGTGCTGATGGCGGTTTCCAATTTCAGCTTCGCGCTGCTCGCACAGGCAGGCCACAGCAACTGGGGCATGGCGGGCGCGATCGGGTTCGAGAATTTCGCCAGCGGCATCGGCGGCGTCGCCGTCGTGGCCTATTTCTCCGCGCTCACCGACCTACGCTTCACCGCCTCGCAATATGCGCTGATCTCGGCGGCGGCGAGCATCATTGGCCGCTTCCTCACCGGCACGACGGCGGGCGCGCTGATTGAGGCGATGGGCTATGTGAACTTCTATCTGCTCACCACGCTCGCGGCGGTGCCCGGTATCCTCCTCTTCTGGCTGATGATGCGCAGCGGCCTGATCGACAGTTCGATCGGCAGCGCGGGCAAGGTGAATGGTGACGCTGAAGGCGAGGGCGAAAAAGCCTCCGCCTGATGTGCGTCAGACGTTGCGCGCGCCGAACAGCGCAAGCGGGCGGCCCAAGTCGTGAAAGGCCTGCGCCACCGCCTGTGCGGTGGTGAGCACGCCAAGGCAGGCATCGGTGCCCATCAGCTTCTGAAGCATGGCGTGCGCGCCGTGCGGGTTGCCGCATGCCTGCTCGACCACCTGCAGCAGGGCGGCTTCGTCGCCGGTCATGCGCAGGCAGCAGCACGGCGCGATCTTGATCGTCTGCTGCGATGCGCGCGCGATCTCCGCCATCATGGCGCGCATCAGGATGAGCGGTCGCCTATATCCAAGCCCGAAATGCGCCAGCACCGCATGCGTCGCGTGCGCATCGTGCAGGCCGCCCACGGCCATGCGCCGGATTGCAAAGACAAGCAGACGGCCGTTCTGGTGCGTGGGGTGAGCCGCGATATCCGCGAAAATCTGTTCGGCGCTGTCGTGCATGAGTCATCCCTTCGGCTTGGAAGGTGATGGTGGCTTGCATCACTATTGCAAGTCAATATCAATAATGAATGGGTGCGTTCAGTCGATCAGAAACAGCGCCGTGACATGCGCCTGCAATGCCTCCATCATCTCGCTTTCGCTGCCGTGCGGCACTAGGTCGGTCATCAGCAGCGGCATCGCCACGGCGCCGATCAGCATGAGCAGCAGCAGCTCGGCATCGCGCCCGCGCACGATCCCGGCGCGCAAGCCCTCCTCGAGCAGGGGCCGCATCACGTCAAGGTGCGGCTGCCAGATCCGCGCCAGCACATAATCGCGACGTTCGCCGGCCTTGGCGGTCTCGTCGATGAAGAACTTGCCGAGTTCGGGCACCGCCATGCTGAAGGCGATGAAATGCCTGAGTGCGGAGCGCAGGCGCTCAGCAATCGGTGCACCGTCGCGGTGGAGGGCGGCGATTTCGGCCTGGGTATCGACCATGCGTTCCGAAAGTGCGTCGACCGTCGCTTTCCAAAGGTCGAGCTTGGAGCCAAATTGGCGGGAGGCGAGCGCCACGTCGACTCCTGCGTCGGCGGCTATGCTCCTCAGGCTCGATCCCTCGAAACCGTCATGTGCGAAGGCGCGCAGGGCGGCGTTCAGGATAGCGCCTGGCGGTGGTGCCAGCTCACGCTTCGGACGCCCTCTTTTGCGGCGGCCCGGATCGTCCGAATTTTTCATGGCCAGACTTTCATTGGCCCGTTGACTGCCACAGGGGGGATGATTAATCAACAATTGTTGATTAAATTCCGCCAGCTTCCTTTTTCGGAGCATGACTTGACCGTCTTTCGTCTCGACATCCGCATGCAAGAAAACGACCCGAATGAATCGGTTGCGCTCGAAGCGCCCGACATGGAGGGCGCGGTGCGCGCCGCGCGTGAAGCCATTGCCGATGCCTTTGGCCGCCCGGGCGAATTCGTGATGCTCGAGGCGGCAAGCGGGCGCTTCACGGTCGGTGCGGGGCTTTGGTCCCGGCGGGGATATTACAAGCTCGCCAAAACCGACGACGTGGCCGGCCTGCCGCGTTTCTGAGCGGGCTTGCCATGGGCTGGTTCGACCTCAGCCGGAGCGGCCGGCACTATGCGCCGCTGATCCCGGGCAGCATGGCGCAATTGCAGGGCAGGGTTGCTGCGTGCCTTGATGCCCACGGCATTGCCCCGACGCCGTCGCTTCAGCGCGAATGCGCGGCGTTCGTGCTCTGGTCCGTTCATGTCGGCATCGTCAACGCAACGACGACCGAGCCGGATCGCTGGCTTTCACGCTGGATATTGAACCGGCAGATTAATCGCATCGACCCCGAAGGCGAACTGCGTGCCCTGTACCGTCGGCGCTGTACGGAGGCGCTGGGCGCATCGCCCAACATCTACCTGTATCAGGTGCGTGAAAGTGCAATGCCGCGGTTGCCTGTCACGGCGGCGAGCGCGAAGCTGTTCCTGCGCAAGGTCGCCGATATCCGCCTGTCGATCCATTCACCGGCGGTTGCGGACATGCTGGCGATTCTCAGCGATGCGTTCTGGGCCTGGGTAGGCCGGATGAATCCGCGCGTGCGGACCAGCTTTCCGTAAAGTCGGGTTATTCGGGCAACTGGTCGTTGGCGGTCAGGACTTCACCCGCCAAATAGAGAGATCCGAGGATCAGCACGGCTGCCGGCTCGATCGGGTCCAACTGCTCGGAAATCTGCATCAGAGCATCGCGCACATCGCGCGCGGCAATCCCCTGCGCCCCGATCCGCGCGGCCATCGCAGCCAGTGTTTCGGGGTTGTGGTGCGCATGATCCGGCACGGGCACGCTGTGCACCGTTGCGGCAAGCCCCCCGAAATGGGCGAGCAGCCCCATCGGGTCCTTATTCTCCAGCATGCCGAGCACGATGTGGAGCGTCCGCCCCTTCAGATGCTCGCGGAAATAGCCGGAGATCGATTCACCCGCCGCCGGGTTGTGCCCTCCGTCGAGCCACAATTCGGTGCCCTCGGGCAGCAGCGCGGTCAGTGGGCCTGGCGAAAGATGGTGGAGACGCGCAGGCCACTGCGCCCAGCCGGTTGCCGCCTTCAGCGCGGTTTCGGGGATCGCGACGGCGTTCTGATGGCGCAGCATTGCAAAGGCGAGCCCGGCATTGGTAACCTGATGTTCGCCGGGCAGACGCGGGAGGGGAGCATCGAACTTGCCCTTGTCGTCGCGGTAATGCAGCCGGTTTGCGTAGATCGTCGCGTCCCAGGTCAGGCCACGGCGAAACACCGGGGCGCCGGCGCTGTCCGCTACTTCAGCGATCCGTTCGGTCAGCGGCGCGCTATAGGCCATGGTGACGAGCGGGACGCCGGGCTTGGCGATGCCGGCTTTCTCGCCCGCGATCTCTACCTCGGTTTCGCCCAGAAATGCCTGATGATCGACACCCAGTTGTGCGATCCCGCACACCACGGGGGCGGGGATGATGTTCGTCGCGTCCAAACGGCCGCCAAGCCCCACCTCGATAATGCAGGCCTCGGCCGGCGTGCGGGTGAAGGCCAGAAAGGCCGCTGCCGTGGTCGCTTCGAAGAAGCTGGGGTGGATGTCTTCCGAACAGTCGAGCACTTCGGCGAGAAGCGGCGCGAGTTCGGCGTCATCGATCAGTTGCCCCGCGACGCGGATGCGTTCGTTGAAGCGCACCAGATGCGGGGAGGAATAGACATGGGTGCGCAGGCCCGCCGCCTCGATCGCCGCGCGCAGAAAGGCGCAGGTCGAACCCTTGCCGTTGGTGCCCGCGACATGGAAGACGGGCGGCAGATGATCCTGCGGGTTGCCCAGCCGACGCAGCAGTTCCGATATCCGCTCCAGCCCCAGGACATCGCGTCCGGGCGAAAGCATGGTCAGGCGGTCGAGCTGTTTCTGGACCGCCGGATCGGAAGAACGTGCCTTGTCGGCCATGGCGTCAGGCGGCTGCCTTTTCGGGGCAGAGATAGGCGATCAGGCGGCCGAGTTCATCGCGCAGATCCTTGCGCTCGACCACCATGTCCAGCATGCCGTGGTCGAGCAGATATTCGGCGCGCTGGAAGCCTTCGGGCAGCTTTTCGCGGATGGTGTTCTCGATCACGCGCTGGCCGGCAAAGCCGATAAGCGCGCCGGGTTCGGCAATCTGGACATCGCCCAGCATGGCATAGGATGCGGTGACGCCGCCTGTCGTGGGATCGGTCATCACGACGATATAGGGTAGGCCCGCTTCGTGCAGCTCGGCGATGGCAACCGTGGTGCGCGGCATCTGCATCAGCGAGAGGATGCCTTCCTGCATGCGGGCGCCGCCCGCTGCGGTGAAGATGACATAGGGCGCGCTTTCGGCAATCGCCTTGCGGATGCCGGCGACGAATGCCGCGCCGACGCCCACGCCCATCGAGCCGCCCATGAACGCGAAATTCTGGACGCCGATCACCACCTTGTGACCAAGCAGCCGACCGCTGGCGTTGAGCAGCGCGTCATGATCGCCGGTGGACGAACGCGCGGCTTTGATGCGGTCCGTATACTTCTTCGAGTCGCGGAACTTAAGCGGATCGTCCGCCACCTGCGGGGTGGGGAGCTGGGTCCAGCTGCCATCGTCGAACAGCTGCGTGAAGCGATCCTGCGGGCCGATGCGGCCGTGATGGTTGCACTTCGGACAGACGGACAGGTTCTCGCGATATTCCTTGATGAACACCATCTGCGAGCAGGACGGGCATTTGTGCCACAGCGTGTCGGCGGTCTCGCGCTTGGCGGCGAAGGGAAGCGAGTTGCGAACGCGGTCGAGCCAGCTCATGCGGCCATTTCCTTTCCTGCGGTCGCGATCGCGCTGGAAAGCGACGCGACGAATTGCTGTACCGGCGCGCCAGCGGCTGCGCCATGTTGGGCGATGATGTCGACGATCGCCGAGCCGACGACGACACCGTCAGCCACGCGGCCGATTGCAGCGGCCTGTTCGGGCGCACGAACGCCGAAGCCGACCGCCACGGGAAGCGTGGTTCCGGCCTTCAGCGCCGCAACGGCGGTTTCGATCGATGTCTGGGCGGCCTGTTGCTGCCCGGTGATTCCGGCGACGGAGACGTAATAGAGGAAACCACCAGCACCATCGAGGACGGCGGGAAGCCGTGCCTTGTCCGTGGTCGGGGTGGCTAGGCGGATCGGGTGGACGCCCGCTGCGCGCAGCGCCGGGCCAAGGGCGGCATCTTCCTCGGCGGGAATGTCGACGCAGATCACGCCGTCGACACCGGCTTCGGCCGCCGTCTCGGCGAACCATTCGGGGCCACGGCGCACCATGGGGTTGGCATAGCCCATCAGCACGATAGGCGTGTCGGCATGGCGGCTGCGGAAACGGCGCACGATATCGAAGATCGCGGCGGTCGTCGTTCCGGCGGCCAGCGCGCGCAGATTGGCGCGCTGGATCGCGGGGCCATCAGCCATCGGATCGGTGAAGGGCATGCCGATTTCGATCACGTCGGCACCGCCAGCCACCAGCGCGTCGAGCACGCTATCGGTGGCCTCGGGCGTCGGATCGCCGCCCGTGATGAAGGTTACCAGCGCGGCGCGGCCTTCATCGCGGCAACGGGCAAAGGCGCGGGAAAGACGATCGCTCACAATTGCACTCCCAGCGCGTCGGCCACGGTGAAGATATCCTTGTCGCCCCGGCCGGAAAGATTGACGATCACGATCTTGTCCTTGTCCATCGTCGGAACGATGCGTTCGGCGGCCGCCAGGGCATGCGCGGATTCGAGCGCGGGAATGATGCCCTCGAGCTTGCACAGCCGCTGGAAGCTGGCCAGCGCCTCGTCATCGGTCACGGGTTCGTAGCGCACCCGGCCCACTTCGTGCAGCCAGGCATGTTCGGGGCCGATGCCGGGATAATCGAGGCCCGCCGAAATCGAATGTGCCTCGGCGATCTGGCCATCCTCGTCCTGAAGCAGATAGGTACGGTTGCCGTGGAGCACGCCCGGGCTGCCCCCGGCAAGGCTGGCCGCGTGCTTGTCGGTATCAAGGCCTTCGCCAGCGGCTTCGACGCCGACGATCTCGATGCCCTCGTCATCCAGAAAGGCATGGAACAGCCCGATGGCGTTCGATCCGCCGCCCACGGGGGCGATCAGCATGTCGGGCAGGCGGCCTTCGGCCTCCAGGATCTGCGCGCGCGCCTCGGTGCCGATCACCGATTGGAAATCGCGCACGAGTTCGGGATAGGGGTGCGGGCCGGCGGCGGTGCCGATGATGTAGAAAGTGTCGTGAACATTCGCCACCCAATCGCGCAGCGCCTCGTTCATCGCATCCTTCAGCGTCTTGGCACCCGATTCCACCGCGCGCACCTCTGCGCCGAGCAGCTTCATGCGGAACACATTGGGCTGCTGGCGGGCGACGTCGACCGCGCCCATGAAGATGGTGCAGGGCAGGCCGAACAGGGCCGCTACCGTCGCGGTTGCCACGCCGTGCTGGCCAGCGCCGGTTTCGGCGATGATCCGCTTTTTGCCCATGCGCTTGGCGAGCAGGATCTGGCCGATGCAGTTGTTGATCTTGTGCGCGCCGGTGTGGTTCAGTTCCTCGCGCTTCAGATACACCTTCGCGCCGCCGAGTTCCTCGGTCAGCCGCTCGGCGAAGTAGAGCGGGCTCGGACGGCCGACATATTGCTTCAGCAGATAGTCGAACTCGGCCTGGAATGCCGGGTCCTGCTTGGCCGCGCGATATTCGCGCTCAAGATCGAGGATCAGCGGCATCAGCGTCTCGGCGACATAACGTCCACCGAACTGGCCGAAATGCCCGTGCTCGTCGGGCTGGTTGCGAAGGGAGTTGATGATGCTCATAGCTGGGCCGTTGCTTTAAGGAATGCGGCGATCTTGTCCACATCCTTGATGCCCGGCGCGCTTTCCACGCCGGAGGATATATCTACCAGCCGGGCACCGCTGATGCCAACCGCCTCGGCAATATTTGCCGCGTCGAGCCCGCCGGACAGTGCCCAGGGCAGGGGATGGACGAAACCTTCGAGCAGGTGCCAGTCGAAGCGCAGGCCGAGCCCGCCAGGCAGATCGGCGCCCACCGGGGGCTTGGCGTCATAGAGCAGCCGGTCGGCTGCGCCGCGATAATCGCCTGCCGGGGCAAGGTCTGCGCGCGTGCGGATCGACAGCGCCTTCCAGATTTCCCGGCCGGTGCGGTCCTTGATGGCGGCCGCACGTTCGGGTGTTTCCTTGCCGTGAAGCTGGATGACGTCGAGCATCCCGGCGGCCGTAGCTGTTTCGATCAGGGCATCATCGGGATCGACGAACACGCCCGCGTTGCCGACATGCGCGGGAACGCGCGCCGCCAGCGCGCGGACCTGATCGAAGTCCACATTGCGCGGGCTTTTGGCGAAGAAGACGAAGCCGACATGGCTTGCGCCCCCGGCAATGGCGGCGTCGAGCGTCTCCGGCGTCGAAAGGCCGCAGATCTTGGCGGTGATTCGGGACATGTCGGTGCCTTTACGAAGCGCGCCGCTGCTGCCGAGCAGCGGGCGGCGCGTCGCTTGTCGTGCGTTTAAAGCGTGGCTTCGATCTCACGCGCGGCGAGATCGGGGTTCTCTGCCTGCGTGATCGGACGGCCGATGACGAGGATCGAGGCGCCGTTGTCGAGCGCGTCGCGCGGGGTCATCATGCGTTTCTGGTCGCCGGTGGCGGCGCCCGCCGGGCGGACGCCGGGGACCACGAAGAAGCCCTCGGGCCAGATTTCGCGTGCGGCGGCGACTTCATGGCCGGAGCACACGACGCCGTCGACGCCCGATTCCCGCGCCAGTTCGGTCAGGCGGACAACCTGTTCATGCGGGTCGGAATTCAGGCCGATCGACTTCATGTCGCTGCCGTCGAGGCTGGTGAGCATCGTGACCGCGACGACCTTGGTGCCGTTGGCGGCTGCGGCCTTGGCGTCTTCCAGCATCGAACGGCCCCCGGCGGCGTGCACCGTCAGGATGGCGGGTTCGAGCGGGCGGAGTGCCTGGATCGCCTTGGCGACGGTGTTGGGGATGTCGTGGAACTTCAGATCGAGGAAGATCGGCAGGTCGAGCGCGGCCATTTCGCGAATGCCCGCGCGGCCATTGGCCGAAAAGAATTCAAGGCCCAGCTTGATACCACCCACATGATGGCGGACGGAATTGGCGATCTGCTTCGCACGCTCCAGTTCGGGCGTGTCGATGGCGACATAGATGGGGTTATTGCTCATTATACACCGGGCGGAACTGCGGTTGGGACATAGGCGGGCGTCGGCGCTTCCGACACAGCCTCGGCAATGGGGACGGCGGGCGTCTCGACCTGCTGCGCGCGGGCATCGGCCAGCGCGCGCTCGGCGATTTCCAGCCGGCGTTTCAGGCGCCACCGCGTTGCGCGGTACAGGATCAGCGTGGGGACGAGCCCCAGCAGAAACGCACCGAACAGCAGCACGGGCAGCTTGGAATCGACCTGGACATCCCCCCAGAGGTTGATCGTCACGGCGTGCCAATTGCCAACCGCGAAGATCACCGCCATCACGGCGAGGATCACCCAGAAGATCGTTCTCAAAAATTGCATGCAGCGGACCCTGTTATTGTTGCGCGCATACAACACTATTCCGGATTGGCGTCCTTTGCCAAGGGATCGGGCCCAATCTCATGGCGTAGCGAGGCGAACAATTCGGGGATTGCCTGCAGCCGGGGCTCCTCCTCATCAAGGATCGCGAGAAACGCCCGGCGCTTGATCGTGGCCACGGTTCCTGCCTTCATCGCGCTCCCCGACGGCAGGCTCGACACCACGATATCGACCAGCCGATCCACGCCGTGCAGACGGCCCCAGAGATAATCATTTTCGCGGTAGGCACGGCTGAAAAAGGCGCCGAAGCTGTTGAACTGTATGCCTTTAAGCGTCGCTTCGGCGCCACCTTCGCGAATCGAGGTGGCGTCTTCGGGCGATATCCGGTCGACCTTGATGGGGTCGAACTCGTCCAGCCCTTCGCCCTGGAGCATAGGCAGTGTCGCCATGTCGTAAAAGGGAAAGCCGAGATAGGCGAGCAGCATCTGTCGCCGCGCGGCCTTGGGAAGCCCGGCCAATCCATCCGCGAGCAGATCGTCGGTCATTCGGTCGATCGACTTCAGATCGCGCGCATGGGCAAGCGCTTCGAGTGCGTCTTGCGGCGCGGTGCAGGTGTTCGCCGCCACCTCGCGCAGCGCGGGGCCGAAAAATTCGGGGCGCTCGCGGTCGAGATAGAGCGCAAGACATTCATAAATGGTCTTGGCGAGTGTATCGAGTGCGGCGCGCGGCGCGTCGGGTTCGTCCTGCAGTTCCGCCAGCCGGCGCGCCAGCAGCCGCAGGCGTCGGATCCGAAAGCGCAGATCATGCGCACGGAAAAAGGCGATGGCGGTGTCGGTGGCGCCGCTGCCCTTGCCGGTGATCCGGTTGAGTCCTTGCGTGGCCACGGCGTGCAACACGGCATCCTGAATCGCTGCGTTATCGTCGCGGCCGGCAAGGCGCGCCAGCATTGCGGACACTTCCTCCACCACGCCCGACAATTTCAGATGGCCATAGGCCGGATAGGCGTGCCCTGCTGTTTTGGCGGCGCGGTCCTGTGCCTTGGCGCGCCAGCCTGCGAGCCGGACGGGCGTGGGGCGATCGAGGAACAAGGTGATGCCGAACAGCGCCTCGATCGATTCCTCCACCTCGGGGCGAACGGCCTCGATGATCGCGCGCATCCGCCGGATGCGCGCGGAGCGCTGTTCGATCGCATCAAGATTGTCGCGGATCGGCTGGGTGCGGGGAAGGTCGGACAGCGCGCCGAAGATCGTACCGAAAAAGCCGGGCAACACGGGCGCGGTTTCGCCATGGCCGTCGGCCTGGGGCGATGTGATCCGGAAGCTGCGGACGCCGGGTTTGGGATCGATATAGACAAAGCGACGATCCACTTCCCGCCGAGCCGGCCGGCGCTTCAGCGCGTTGATCGCGGGCGCGAAAGGCGCGTTGGCGAGCACCGACCCGTCTATGAGCGCGGTGCTCTCGACCATGCCGACCGCGCTTTGGCGGGGCAATATGCGGGTGAGGAAGGGTTTTCGCCCCGGCCAGCTTGCGTCGCGTTCTTCCAGCACCTGATCGAGTTCGCTCACCGTGAAGGGCGGAAAGGCGCCGGGGAAACTCGCGGTCGCTCGCGCGGCAAAGGCCAGTTCGGGCGTCTCGCCAAGGCCGGAGGCTGAATGTTCGCGGCTGGAAAAATCGATCACCAGCCGGTGTTCGGTCTCCACCACCTCGGGCGGGCTGTTCAGGCGCAGGCGTTCCGGATGCCCGCGATAATCGGTCACGGTCACGAACAGGTCGAGCGGCTGGTCGGCGGGGAGCAGGCGCGGGCCACGCGGTGCGTTGCGCATCGCGTCGAGTGCGTCGAGCAGCAGGTGGGTGAAGCCCGCGCCGCCAAAGGGCGGCTCGAACCAGCGGGACCGGATGAAGCTGGACAGCTTGTGCCGTACTTCATCGCGCGTGCCCGGCTCCACGGTCCGCTCCACCGTGCCGCTCTTGCCCGCCGCCATCCACACCAGCGGCTGCGCCCAGAATTTCGAGAAGCGGGAGAGGGGGCGGGCGTCGGGCGCCAGCAGTTTCTCAACATCGGCGCAGTCGAGCCAGAGATCGGTCAGCGGATCGAGCGACTGGCCGGAAGTGATCGCCTGGGCAAGGAAGATGCCGTTGATCCCGCCCGCGGACGCACCGGCGATGATGTCGGCGATGATCCGCAGCTTGGTGCCGGTTTCCGCCTCGATCACTTCAAGCAGTTCGCGGTAGAGCTTGCGGCTGCCCTCCGTCTCCGGCGCGCCGTCGTGGAAATCGCGGCTGGCATGCACCAGTCGCCAGATTTCCTTGGTGATGCCGTGCATGTAGACCGCAAGGCTGATGCCGCCATAACAGACCAACGCCAGCCGCAATTCCTTTTCCCTCATGCGCTTAGACTGGCATTGGGGGGCGGAATTGTCGAGCGCATCGCGACCCCTCAGGCGGGTTTCAGCCGCGCCCAGACGGGCAGATGATCAGATGCTCGCCGCGCGGCGGTGCTGATATGCACGCCAGCTTCGGCTATGCGCAGCTGTTCGGACACCATGATCCGGTCAAGCGTCGCGATCGGGCGCTGCGCATGGAAACTCTTGCCGCAATCGGCAAAGCTGAAATGGCGCGAAAAATCGTGAAGGCAGCCGCTCATCCGGCTCCATTCGTTGAGGTCGCCCATCAGGATCGTCGGCATCGGACGGGCAGAACAGGCCTCAAGATGCGCGATCACCGCGCGCGCCTGCCGCCGCCGCCACAGGCCCGACAGATCGAGGTGCATTCCGACGATGCGGTATTTCAGGCCGTGGAGGCGGATTTCCGCCATCACCGCACCGCGCGGTTCCAGCGCGGGCAGGTGGATCACTTCCCGGTGCAGGATCTGCGCGGCCTTGCGGATGAGGATGGCATTGCCGTGCCAGCCCATGCTGTGCGTCCGCATGTCGAAGGGAACGGCCTGATAGTCGCTATGCTCTGCCAGCATTTCCAAAGGGATCACGCCCGCGCGGGTGCCGAAGCGGCGATCGGCCTCCTGCAAGGCGATGATGTCGGCATTCACCTCGCGCAGCACGTCGAGCGTGCGGTCGGGCTTGCGGCGCCGGTCGGTGCCGATGGCCTTGCGGATATTGTAACTGGCCACAACGAGCATGTTTTTCCCGCGTCCTGCGTCTGGTGCTGCTGTAACGCGTTAAGGCGTGGCTTCTCTCCGAAGCAATGCTAATCGTTCGCGCATGGCGAAGGTTCAGAAACGATTTGTGTGTCAGGCCTGCGGGGCGGTAGCCTCGAAATGGCAGGGGCAATGCGTCGATTGCGCCGAATGGAACACGCTGGTCGAAGATGCCGGTGCGGTCGTAACCCCCTTTTCCGCAAAGCATAACCTGCAGGCGGGCGGGCGCGCGTTCGAACTGACCGGGCTCGACAGCGATATCGCGCTGCCCGAACGCGCATCGACCGGCATCAAGGAACTGGACCGTGCACTGGGCGGCGGCTTTGTCGAAGGATCGGCCACGCTCATCGGCGGCGATCCGGGGATCGGGAAATCGACGCTGCTGCTGCAGGCAACTGCCAAGCTTGCCGATCAGGGGCTTTCGGTCGCCTATGTGTCGGGCGAGGAAGCCGCCGATCAGGTGCGCCTGCGCGCACGCAGGCTGGGGCTGGGCAAGTCGCCGGTGCAACTCGCCGCCGCCACCTCGGTCCGCGATATTCTGACGACGCTGGGGCAGGGTAAGCCACCCGCGCTGCTCGTGATCGATTCGATCCAGACCATGCACAGCGACCTGATCGAAGGCGCCCCCGGCACGGTCAGCCAGGTGCGCGCGTCCGCACAGGAGCTTATCCGGTTTGCCAAGGAGCGTGGCACCGCGCTCGTGCTGGTCGGCCATGTCACCAAGGATGGTTCGATTGCGGGGCCCCGTGTGCTCGAACATATGGTCGATACCGTGCTCAGCTTTGAGGGCGAACGCAGCCATCAATACCGCATCCTGCGCGCGATCAAGAACCGCTTTGGCGGCACCGATGAAATCGGCGTCTTTGCGATGGAGCAGGAGGGGTTGAGCGAGATCTCCAACCCGTCCTCGCTCTTCCTCACGCACCGTGACGAAACCGTCACCGGCGCAACGGTCTTTCCCGCGCTTGAAGGCACGCGGCCCGTGCTTGTCGAAATTCAGGCGCTCACCGTGCGCCTCGCCAGCGGCGCGACGCCGCGGCGTGCGGTGGTGGGGTGGGACAGCGGTCGGCTTGCGATGATCCTCGCCGTACTCGAGGCGCGCTGCGGGCTCAGCTTCTCGACCTGTGAAGTCTATCTGAACATTGCCGGTGGATACCGTGTGTCTGATCCCGCGGCCGACCTTGCGGTTGCGGCGGCGCTGATTTCGGCGCTCAGTGAGACGCCGGTCGCCTCGGACTCGATCTCCTTTGGAGAAATCTCGCTATCGGGTGAGATCCGGCCTGTGGCGCACGGCAATCTGCGGCTCAAGGAGGCGGCCAAGCTGGGGTTCACCCGCGCGGTCGTTCCGGCGGGTACGGGCAAAGAGAAATCGGCACTGCGCTGCACCGAATTCCGTACGCTGCGTCAATTCGTTGACCATATGCTCCGCCGCGACTAGCTCAGCGTCATGGCTGCGTTCTCTGCCCTTGATGTCATCGTGCTGCTGCTCGTCGGCGGCGCCGGAATCCTTGGTTTTCTGCGAGGGTTTACCACCGAAATCCTGTCGCTTCTGGCGTGGGTGGCCGCGGTGCTTGCGGTCAAGTTCTTCTACGAACCCGCGCGCGTCTTGTCTGAAAACTGGGTGGGTGAGGGCAGCGGCGCTTCGGTGCTCGGTTTTGCGCTGGTATTCGGCGTCACCTTCATTGCCTGTCGGCTGCTCGCGCGCAGCCTTGGCAAGCAGACGCGCCAGTCGGTGCTGGGCCCGTTTGACCGGATACTCGGCGTGGGCTTCGGGATGCTCAAGGGATTGATCATCGCGACCGTGCTCTATTTGGCCGCCGCGCTTGTTTACGATACGCTCTACGGCATGTCGTCCGAGCGCCCCGATTGGATGCGGGAATCGCGTACCTATCCGCTGCTTCACGCCTCGGGGCGTGCGCTGGTCGATTTTGTCGAGGAACAACGCGGCCGTGCGGTCGATCCTGACGGCGAGACGGCTGGCAATGATACGGCCGAGGCGGGATGAACGCGCCGCTCTATAACAGCGCCATCCTTCGCCTCGCGGCCACCATTCCGCATCTCGACCGGCTGGAAAAGCCCGATGCGACCATCGAGAAACGCTCTCCCGTCTGCGGCAGCCGCATAGCCGTCGATGTCATTCTGGACGGCGACGGCCGCGTTGCGCGCCTGGGCCAGCAGGTACAGGCGTGCGCACTGGGGCAGGCCTCTGCTGCGCTCATGGGGGCGCATGTGCTTGGGCGCACGGCCGAAGAACTTGATACCGCCAGCGCGGCGCTTGCGGCTTATCTGGCGGGCGAGCGGGACGATCCGGGCGACTGGCCGGGGCTTGATATTTTTGCGGCCGCGCGACCGCACAGCGCGCGTCATGCGTCCATCCGCCTTGCTTTCGAGGCAGCGGCCGAGGCGGCGCACAAGGCAAGGGATAAGAACTGATGACCGCTGAAGCCCCTGCAGACCTGCTTCTCAAGGAAGGGGTAGTGCTGCTGGGCGCGGCGCTCTTCTCCGTCATGCTGTTCCGGCGGCTGGGGCTGGGCGCGGTGCTTGGCTATCTTGTCGCGGGCGTGGTGATTGGGCCGCATGTGCTCGGTCTTGTCGGGGGCGGGGAATCCAAGCTCGATATCGCCGAAATCGGCATCGTCCTGCTGCTCTTCATCGTCGGGCTCGAACTCAATCTTGCGCGACTGTGGCGGCTTCGAAAGGAGATTTTCGCGATCGGGATGGCGCAGGTCGTGCTCTGCGGCATCGCGATCACGGGCGTGGTTTACCTGTCGTCCAGTTTCACTTGGGGGGCGGCCATCGCGCTCGGGCTGCCGCTTGCGCTTTCGTCGACCGCGCAGGTGCTTCCCAGCCTCAAATCCTCCGGGCGGATCAACACCGCCTTTGGGGAGCGCGCCTTTTCGATCCTGTTGTTCCAGGATCTCGCGATCATTCCGCTGATCACGATCATCGCCGCACTGTCGCGCGCGCCCGCGGATCCCAGCGCACCGCCGGGCTGGCTGCTTGGCATCTATACGGTGGTGGCGATCATCGGTCTGGTGCTTGCCGGTCGCTTCATTCTGACGCCGCTCTTGCGGCTGGTCGGGCATCTCGGCGAACGCGAGCTTTTCGTCGTGATCGGGCTGTTCACGGTCTTTGCGGCGTCCGCGCTCATGGAAATGCTGCATCTGTCCGCCGCGCTAGGCGCGTTCGTGGCCGGGGTGATGCTCGCGGATTCACCCTATCGGCATGAGATTGAAAGCGATGTCGAGCCGTTCCGTTCGATCCTGCTCGGGCTATTCTTCCTCGCGGTTGGCATGGTGCTCGATGTCCAGGCGGTGCTCACCTATCCGGTCTATGTCATCGGCATGGCAGCCGCGCTCGTCATCACCAAGACGCTGGTCATCTTCCTGCTGGCGCGCGCCTTTGGCTTTGGCAACCGGCTGGCGTTCAGCCTTGGTCTGTTGCTCAGCCAGGGCGGCGAATTCGGTTTCGTGCTCTTTACCCAGGCGCAGGATGCGCTGCTGATCGAGCCGCAGGCCGCCAGCCTGTTCAGCGCGGTGGTCACGCTGTCGATGGCGACGACACCGTTCCTGCTCGCGCTCGCGCGCCGCTTTGAAAAGACGGGTGACGCGACCGACGATCTCGATGGCCCCGAAGCCGCATCGCAGGCACGCGCGCTCGTCATCGGCTATGGCCGGTTTGGGCAGACTGTCGCGCAGATGCTGATGGCGGAGGGGATCGCCGTCACGCTTATCGATCGCAAGCCCAGCCAGATCCAGTTGTCGAGCACCTTCGGGCTCAAGGTCTATTATGGCGATGGTCGCCGGATCGATCTTTTGCGCAAGGCTGGGGCGGACAAGGCGCGTCTGATCGTCTTCTGCATTGATGACCGCAGTTTCAATGGCGAACAGCTCGAAAGCATCACCCATGCCTTTCCGGACGCGCGTTTCCTGATGCGCGCCTTTGATCGGCGCCAGCTTATCCAGTTCAGCCGGGCGGGCGCTGCCGGGACCGTGCGTGAAATCTTCGAATCGGCGGTAACCGTCGGGCGCGAGGCGCTCCGCGAACTCGATATCGCGTCCGACCGCATCGACGAGATTGAGGTCGAATATCGCCGCCGCGATCTGGCACGGCTGGAGAAGCAGGCGGAGGCGGGTGATCTCTATGCGGCCAAGGAAATGATGTTCCGGCCGGGCAATCCGATGAACAGAGGGGAGTGTGGCTGATGTGGCTGGCGTTGATCGCCCTGTCGGGGGGAATTGCCGTGGCGGCGGGGGCCTTTGGCGCGCACGGCGCTTCGGGTGAAGCCGCCGAATGGCTGAAGACCGGGGCAAGCTATCAACTTATCCACGCCGTCGCCGCGCTGGCGGTGCTCGATCGGCTGGGCAGCAAGGGGCCCGCGATCGCCTTCCTCGTGGGGGCCGCGATCTTTGCATTCACGCTCTATGCGATGGCGCTTGGCGCGCCCCGCTGGTTCGGCGCGATCACGCCGATTGGAGGCACGCTGTTGATTGTCGGGTGGCTCTGGCTGGCCTTCACCGCGCTGCGGCACTGATCCTCAGCGCGGTTCCGCGTTGAGGAACGCCGCCACGTCGGCCAGCGAGACCTGCTTGTCGACATAGGACTGGCCGATCCCACGCGCGAGGATGAAGGGCAGGGTGCCTGCCGCCATCTTCTTGTCGTGGAGCATGTGCTCGACCAGCGTTTCGCCGCTTGCGCTGATCCCCGCCGCTTTCAGCCCGTCGGGCAGCCCCATCGCGCGCAGATGTGCCGCCACGCGTTCCGCATCCTCGGCGGGGCATAGCCCCTGTGCGGCGGAAAAGCGGTATGCGAGCGCCATACCGGCGGCCACACCCTCACCGTGGAGCAATGTGTCTGAAAAACCGGTTTCGGCTTCCAGTGCGTGCCCGAACGTATGGCCAAGGTTCAACAGCGCGCGCAGATCGGCGGTCTCGCGCTCGTCCGCGATCACGATCCGCGCCTTTGCGGCCACGCTCTTTTCGATCGCATGGCTGCGTGCGGCGGCATCGCCGGCCAGCAATGCTGGGCCGTTTTCCTCGCACCAGCCAAAGAATTCCGCATCGTTGATCAGACCGTATTTGACGACTTCGGCATAACCGGCGCGCTGTTCGCGCAGCGGCAGCGTATCCAGCACATCGGGATCGATCAGCACGAAGCGCGGCTGGTGAAAGGCGCCGATCAGGTTCTTTCCGGCGCGGCTGTTGATCGCGGTCTTGCCGCCAACCGAACTGTCGACCTGCGAGAGCAGCGTCGTCGGAATCTGGATGAAGCCGCAGCCGCGTTTCAGGATCGATGCCGCGAAGCCGACAAGATCGCCGATCACGCCGCCGCCCAGCGCGATGATATTGTCGCCGCGCTCGACTTCGAGTTCGAGCAGCCGGTCGGTCAGCGCTTCAAGCTGCGCCCAGCATTTCGTCGCCTCGCCGGCGGGCAGCGTGATGACATGCTGTTCGATACCGGCCAGCGTGGCCTGAAGGCGGGGCAACTGATGTTCGGCCACGTGCGCATCGGTGATGATGACCGCGCGGTTGCGGCGGATCCACGGGGATAGCAGTTCACCGGCCCGGTCCAGCGCACCATTTTCGATTCGGACGTCATAGCTGCGCGCATCCAGCGCGACGGGAACGATGGTCATTGGTCTGTTTTTCTTCCCTGCAGGGCGTTCAGAATCTTGTCGACGGTAATGTCGTGCGGTGCGGGCTGGCTGCGGATATGGATCGGGGCCTGCGCGTAGACCGGGTTCCGGATCGCGGCCAGTTCGGTAAGCACCGTGGCAGGATCCTTTCCGCGCAGCAGCGGGCGATTGTCGCGCTTGCCCACACGGTGGGCCAGAACGGAGATGTCGGCATCCAGCCAGATCGCCAGCGACTTTTCGAGGATCAACTGGCGGGTTTCATCCTGCATGAAGGCGCCGCCGCCCGTTGCGATCACCTTGGGTTGGCCGTCGACCAGCCGGGCGATCACGCGGCGTTCGCCGTCACGGAAATAGGATTCGCCGTAACGGTCGAATATCTCGGGGATCGCCAGCCCGGCGGCTTCCTCGATCTCATGATCGGCATCGACGAAGGGGATGTCGAGGCGCACGGCCAGCCGCTTGCCCACGGTCGATTTGCCAACGCCCATCAGCCCCACAAGCACGATGGGGCGGTCGAGCGGCGGCGTGATGATGACGTGTTCGGTCTGCATTGACCGGGGGCTATACACACACCGTTGCCATGGGGCAAAAGGCCGTGACATATCGCTTCACACTTGCCGTGATTGCCCCCGCAACGCATAGGAAATTCATGTCGCGTCTGATCCGGAACCTTGTCATTCTCCTCGTCGTCATTGGCGGCGGGCTGTATTTCCTGTCCACGCTTGCCAGCGAAAAGCCGCAAACCCGGGTGGAAAAGCCGGTCGCGAATGAAACTCTGGCGCAATAAGGCATCGGCATTCGCGCTGGCATTTGCCGGCGCCGGCATTCTGGTCGGCCTTCCCGCCCTGGGGCAGGAAGCGCCCGAATCGTTGTTGCCGCCCGGCTTCGGCGATCCGGCAAGCGCGCCGCCGCCACAGCAGGCGCCTTCCACGCCCGATCGCGGGGCTTCTCCGACTGCACCGGCCGCGCCTGTTGCACCGCCGTCCAATGCCGCGAACCCCGCTGAAACGCTTCCCGCCGCTGAACCTGGTGCTGATGGGGAGGCACTGCCCGAAGATGCGTTCGCATCGCTTCTTCCGCCCGAACCTGTGCGCCCGCTGGGCGCGGTTGGGCCGCTTTATCGCAGCACGGGCGGGCTGGGCGACGACGCCTTTGCCGGAACCGATGGGCGCGCGCTCGTTCATCTGATGCGGCGGCTGAACGCGCCGCTGCCGTCGCGCTGGGAATCGATCCTGCTGCGCCGGGCGCTGCTTTCCAATGTGCCGACGCCCTCGGGCGTAAGTGCGCCCGATTGGGTTGCCGAACGCGCATGGCTGCTTTTGCGCATGGGTGAGGCGGATTCCGCCCGGTTGCTCATCCAAAGTGTCGATGCGAACCAATATTCGCCGTGGCTGTTCGCGGTCGCGATGCAGACCCAGTTGGCGCTGGGTGATCCGGCAGGGCTCTGCCCGCTTGTCGAACCGGCCTCCGCCGTCAGCCGCGATACCGGCTGGATGCTCGCACGCGCGATGTGTGCGGCGCTGTCGGGCGAACCCGGTACGGCCACCGCCGCCATCGAACAGGCGCGCAACACACGGCTGCGCGGGCGCCGGACGATCGATCTTTTGCTGGCCGAAAAGGTCGTCGGGGCAGGGGCCAATGGCCGCCGCTCGGTGACGATCGAGTGGGATAAGGTCAACACGCTCAATAGCTGGCGCTACGGCTTGGCCGCGGCGGTGAACGTGCCTATCCCCGAGCGCCTGTTCAAGACGGTGGGCCCGCAGGTGCAGGGCTGGCGCATTCGCGCGCCTTTCCTGCCTGACAGCGAATTGCTGGGCGCCGGGCGCGATGCGGCGGTGCTGGGCGTGCTTTCCAGCGCGGCGCTGGTCGATCTCTATGGCGGCCTGCTCGATCGGACCGATCCGTCCGAAATCGCGGGCACGCCGATGATCAAGCTGCGTGATGCCTATGCAGCGGCCGATATCGATGATCGTATGGCGGCGATGCGCGATCTTTGGGGCAATGGCGAAGACGCGCAGGCGCGTTTTGCCGGCCTGATCCTGACCGCCCGAGCGGCGGGCCGCGTTCCGGCGTCCGCCGATCTGGCGGATGACACGCCGTTGCTGCTGGCGTCGATGTATGCCGCCGGGCTCGACAACCGCGCGGACCTTTGGTCGCGTGTCGTTGGGGATTCGGACGATGGTTGGGCGTTGCTCGCGGTCGGTTCGCAGCGACCCCGCGTGGCCGTCAATGCGGGGCGCGCGGGCGATTATGCGGGCAGCGTCGATCCGCATAAGGGCGCGTTGTTTATCGCGGCGCTCGCCGGTCTGGGGCGCATCAGCCTTCAAGACGCGCAGGGCATCGCGGCCGATCTGAACACCGATATCGCGCGGACCAGCAAGTGGAGCAATCTGCTTGGCCGGGCTGCCGCGAATGGCCAGCAGGGCACGGTCGCGCTGCTGGCGGCTGTCGGCATGCAGACGCGCGAATGGCAGCATGTGCCGGCGGCGCATCTCTACCATATCGTCTCCGCATTGCGGCAGGTGGGGCTTGAGGCGGAGGCACGGATGATCGCGGCAGAGGCGCTGACCCGCTTGTGAGCGCGCCTGCCGGATCGGATTCGGCGCTGATCGACCGCTTTCTCGAGATGCTTGCGGCGGAAGCCGGGGCGGCAAGCAATACGCTCGCTGCCTATCGCACCGATCTGCGCGGGGCATCCGGCGTTCTTGACGGCCGCCTTGTCGAGGCAGATCAGGCGATGCTGACGATCTTGTCCGAAAGCTGGGCGGCGCTTGCCTCGTCGACAGTGGCACGCAAGGCGGCGGCGCTCCGGCGGTTTTACGGCTTTCTGCTGGACGAAGGGTTTCGCGCGGATGATCCGTCGCCAGCGCTTCCGCGCCCGGCCACGCGTCGCCCCTTGCCGCGCATCTTGGGCCACGAGGACGTGTCGCGTTTGTTCGGCGAGATCGAGGCGGCGCTGGGTATCGAACATCCCCGGCCGCTCGACGTGCGGCTCGCGGCGCTCATCGAACTGCTTTACGGTTCGGGGCTGCGCGCCAGCGAGCTCGTATCACTGCCGCGCAACGCGCTGGTGGGGGATCGGCCGTTCCTGATCCTGAAGGGCAAGGGTGGGAAGGAAAGGCTGGTGCCGATCTCGGATCGTGCCCGCCATGCTGTCTCTGCGTGGCTCGATCATGTGTCCGATGATTCGCTGTGGCTCTTTCCGTCGGGCAAGTCGCACCTCAGCCGAATCCGATTGTACCAGCTTATTCGTGAGCTTGGCGCGCGGGCCGGAATTCCACCTGAAAGAATCAGTCCGCACGTGCTGCGCCACGCCTTTGCCACGCATCTGCTTGAGGGCGGCGCGGATCTGCGCGCGCTTCAGGCGATGCTTGGTCATGCCGATATCGGCACCACCCAAATATATACGCATGTCGACAGCAGGCGGCTTGTCGAACTCGTCAATCGCAATCATCCGCTCGGCGCAATGCAGGCACGCGTTGACGGCGGCCCTTTGCGCGCTTAACCCCCGTCACCGATGGTTAGCTTTCTCGACTTTGAAAAACCGATCGCCGAACTTGAATCGCGCATTGCCGATCTGCGGAAGACCGCAGAAACGGGTGCCGTCGATATTCAGGCGGATGTCGCACGCCTTGAAGCCAAGGCAGACAAGATGCTGCGCGATACCTATGCCAAGCTGACGCCCTGGCAGAAGACGCAGGTTGCGCGCCATCCGGAGCGCCCGCATTTCAAGCATTATATTGCCGGGCTGCTCGACGATTTCATGCCGCTGGCCGGCGACCGCGCCTTTGCGGACGACAAGGCGATCATGGGCGGGCTTGGCATGCTGGGCGGCCGCCGCGTCATGGTTATCGGCCATGAAAAGGGCGATGATACCGCCAGCCGCATCCGTCACAATTTCGGTATGGGCAAGCCGGAGGGCTATCGCAAGGCGATCCGCCTGATGGAACTGGCCGATCGTTTCCGTATTCCCGTTGTCACGCTCGTTGATACCTCGGGCGCCTTTCCGGGCGTTCAGGCCGAGGAGCGGGGTCAGGCCGAAGCGATTGCGCGGTCGACCGAGAAGTGCCTTGAACTCGGCGTTCCGATGGTCGCCGCGATTGTGGGCGAGGGCGGCTCGGGCGGGGCGGTTGCGCTGGCTGCCGCCAACCGCGTGCTGATGTTCGAACATGCGGTGTATGCCGTGATTTCGCCCGAAGGCTGCGCATCGATTTTGTGGCGTACCGCCGACAAGGCAAGCGACGCGGCCGATGCGATGCGGATTACCGCGCAGCATCTGAAAACCTTGGGCGTGGCAGACCGTATCGTTGCCGAACCGATGGGCGGCGCGCACCGCGATCCCGCTGCGGCGATCAAGGCGCTCGGAACCGCGATTGGCGAGGAGATCGATTCGCTCAGTGCGCTGAGCCCGGATGCGCTCCGCAAGGATCGTCGCCAGAAATTCCTTTCGATCGGGGGGCTTTAAGCCTCCCCGATTTCGGAACCGTTCCGATCTTTCGCCCGTTTTGACAGCTATTGTTGGCAAGGGGATTGTGCGTGGCGAAGAAGTGGCTTTTGTCTGGAATCGCGGGATTGGCTGTCGCAGGGGGCGCAATTGCCGTCCCCTCAGTGGCGCAGCAGGCCCAGTCGATCTCGGCGAAGGACAAGCAGGTCGGCGCCAAGGCGCATCCTGAGTTGTTGCAGGAATTTGGCGGGCCTTATTCGGGCAGCCAGGCCGCCTATGTGACGCAGGTTGGGCGCAAGATCGCCGTTCAGTCCGGGCTATCGAACAGCCAGAGCGATTTCACGATCACGCTGCTCAATTCGCCGGTGAACAACGCCTTCGCCATCCCCGGCGGCTATGTCTATGTCACGCGCCAGTTGCTGGCGCTGATGAATGACGAGGCCGAACTGGCATCAGTGCTGGGACACGAGGTTGGCCATGTGGCCGCCCAGCATTCCCAGAAGCGGCAAAAGGCGGCCACGCGAAACTCGATCCTCGGCGTTCTCGGGCAGGTTCTGGTGGGCGCGGTGGCCGGCAATTCGGGCCTTGGGCAGATGCTGCAGCAGGGGATCGGCACGGGCAGTCAGCTACTGACCCTGCGTTTTTCGCGCACCCAGGAATATGAAGCCGATGATCTTGGCATCCGCTATCTCGCCAAGGCGGGATATGACCCGGCAGCCTCGTCGTCGATGCTTGCATCGCTGGCGGCGCAGACCGCGCTCGAAGCTCGTGTTCGCGGAGGCGAAGCGCGTTCGGCCCCCGAATGGGCGAGCACGCATCCCGATCCGGGAAGCCGCGTCTCGCGCGCGCTTACGCAGGCGCGCAAAACGGGCGTGGCAGGCGGTGTCCGCAACCGCGATGCGTTCATGAATGCATTGAACGGCGTGCTGTACGAGGACGATCCCAAGCAGGGGATTGTCGATGGCCGCACCTTCCGCCATCCCGATCTGAAGCTCAGCTTCACCGTGCCGCAGGGTTTTGCCATGGCCAACGGAACCCAGGCGGTCACGATCAACGGGTCGGGCGGGCAGGCGCAATTTGCGGGCGGCGCGATTCCTTCAGGCGGGTTGCCCGCCTATATCGATTCCGTGTTCAGCGCGCTTGGCAGCGGGCAGGGGCGGGTCGATTATGGTGAAATTCAACGCACAAGCGTGAACGGTATCGATGCGGCCTATGCGTCGGCCCGCGCCAATACCCAGCAGGGCGTGGTCGGCGTCACGGTTTTCGCCTATCAGTTCGGGCCGCAAACGGCCTATCACTTCGTGGCGATCACACCGGTGAACAATAGCGGGCTGTTCAATTCGCTGTATCAAAGCGTTCGGAAGCTGACGGCCGCTGATGTCGCCGCAATCAAGCCGCGCCGCGTTCAGGTGGTGACGGTGAAGGCAGGCGATACGGTGCAGACGCTCTCGCGGCGCATGGCCTATGCCGATTATCAGCAGGAGCGTTTTCTGACGCTCAATGCGCTTCAGTCGAATGCGCGGCTGCAGGCGGGGCAGCGTGTGAAGATTGTGACGTATTGATCAAATGAAAACGGGCGGCGGGAAACCGCCGCCCGGTTAGATGTTAACCAGCGGAATTGCCAGCCATCGCGTCCTTGGCGTTCGTCATCGTGGTGTTGATCTGTTCGCCCAGAGCGGTGAATGCACCTACGCCAGCCACCGCGATCAGGGCAGCGATCAGACCATATTCGATGGCCGTTGCGGCCTTGTTGTCGCGAAGAAACTTCTTGAGGAACTTCATATCCGGTCTCCTTGATAGTCCAGCGTCCCGTCGACCGGGTCGCCCCCCATCGACATGTGTGATGATAATGGCGGGAGGGTTTTAATTTGGTAAACAAAATCCCCGCTTAGGAGGTAGCGGTCAGAACCTCGTTCGAGATATACCCCCACATCCCCCTCAGTCCCCCGCCAAAGCTGTTCATACCGCCAACCGCGGCGATGGCAATCAGCGCCGCGATCAGGCCATATTCTATTGCGGTTGCAGCACGTTGATCGCGCCGAAAATTGGAAAATGCCGTCTTCGATCCGATCATCATTGCCTGCCCCACGCGTTTTTCCCTAAAACAGGGTTAGGCATAATTGAATTAATAATTTGCTAGAAGACGGGAATAGATTGCGATGGACATGCTGTTTGTGACTGCGGCGGCGCTGGTAGATGCCGATGGCCGGGTGCTTGTCCAGCAGCGCAGCGCGGATCGCAGCATGGCGGGGTTGTGGGAATTTCCAGGCGGCAAGGTGGAGGCCGGCGAAACGCCGGAGGCCGCACTGGTTCGTGAACTCCACGAAGAACTGGGCATTGAAACGCACACCGCGTGCCTGGCGCCAGCGGGGTTCGCGAGTGAGCCGCTCGGTAGCAAACACCTTGTGCTGTTGCTCTATATCTGCCGCAAGTGGAAAGGGACGCCCGCGGCTTTGGATGCGGACGGGTTGAAATGGGTTCGTCCGGTACAGTTGCACGGGCTTGAGATGCCCCCCGCCGACAAGCCCCTGATCGGCTTGCTGGAAGCCCTGATCTAACCCTTTTCGGAGGTTTTCAGCGCCTGTGCGAGCGATTTGGTGGCGCTGCCCCGGCGTGCAGGCTTGGGTTGATCGGGGCTGGGCGCCCATCCCGTCAGGCAGATGATTTCGAACGTCTCGCTCGTCTTGCCATCGGCCTCGGCGCGCGCTGCGAAATTTTCCGCTGCTGCGGAAAGCCATTGGCGGCTGAGCGGCGCACGGTCCGCCGTCAGCAAATTGGTGGCTGCCATGCCGCGCAAATCGCGCAGAAGGCCGAACAGACTGCCGTAGCGGACTGTCAGCGCCGCGCTGTCCGCAACCGGAAGCGCGAAGCCCGCGCGCGACAACAGGTCCCCCGCTGAGCGAACGTCGATCTGCGGGTGGATCCGCGCACGCAGCGTGTCGCCGAGCGCCATGTCGGCGGCCAGCGCCGCAGCCTTTAGTGCGCTGAGGCTACCGGCACCGGCAAAGGTGCCGAGGAACAAACCATCAGGCCGCAGCGCACGCCGGGCCAGCGTCAGCGCACCGGGCACGTCATTGATGCTTTCCAGCCCGCCGGCCTGAACGATCAGATCGAAGCTCTCATCGGCAAAGGGAAGGCGGTCTTCGTCGCACTGGATGCCGCCCAGGCGCTGCGCCGAAGCATAGCCGGGATCTGCCTGCACAACCTTCATGCCCCGCGCGCGCAGCGCGTTTGCCAGCGATCCGTCTGCCGATCCAAGATCAAGCGCCCAGGAAAATTCCCGTTTCACGCTGTCGAGGCGATCGAGAATTTCCTCCACCATGTGCGTGCGCAGAAAATCATATTCCGCGAATGTTGCGGTTGCGCGGTCGCGGCGAAGCCGCCGCAGGCGTCGATCAAAGAGTTCGGGGGCTGACACGATGGCGCTTGTGCAACAGCGCCGTGCGTTGGACAAGGGGCGGATGCGGTCGGCAGCTTCCTTCCTGCGTTCGATTTGCGATTTTGCGCTGCCCCCGCGCTGCCCGGGCTGCGGCACGGTGGTCGACGGCGATCACCGCTTCTGCATCTCCTGCTGGCAGCAGATGGAATTTCTGGGGGGCGGGGGCTGTGCGGCCTGCGGGGTGCCATTGCCGCCAACGGCAATGGCGGGAATACACTGTGGCCCATGCCTCGCGTCGCCGCCCGATCATGATGGTGTACGCGCGGCGGTGGTTTACGGCGAGATGGCGCGGCGTGTCGTGCTCAAGCTCAAATATGGCAGGCGTCCGGGCATGGCGCATATCATCGCCGGTCAGCTTGGGCGTTTTGTCGTTGCCGAGGAAGCGGATGGGCCATCGGGTCTGCTCGTTCCGGTTCCGCTCCACCGATGGCGGCTGTGGTCGCGGGGGTATAACCAGTCGATGCTGATCGCACGGCTTGTCTCCCGACAGACGGGGGTATCGTTGGCGCCAGCATTGCTGAAAAGAACGCGCGCCACACCATCTCTGCGTAACCTTGGGGCGAAGGCGCGGGCCAAGGCGGTGCGGGGCGCCTTTCGTGTTGCGGCTGACGCGCGCGCCAATATTACCGGGCGAACGATCTGGTTGATCGACGATGTCTACACCAGCGGTGCTACCGCCAATGCCTGCGCGCGGGCGCTCAAAAGGGCAGGGGCGAAAAGGGTTATCCTCCTGTGCTGGGCGCGCGTGCTGCAGTCCGATGTTGACAATGGCGGCGCGGAACCACACCTCGCAGGGAAAGGATGATGGAACGCATGCCGAAGATCGAGATCTATACCAAGTTTACCTGCGGTTATTGCGCGCGTGCCAAGGCGTTGCTCGATGCGAAGGGCGCGTCCTTCGAAGAGTTCGAGATTTCCAACGGCGGGCCGAAGCGGGAAGAGATGATCAGCCGCGCGCATGGCCGCACCACCGTTCCGCAGATATTTATCGATGGCCGGCACATTGGCGGTTGTGATGATCTTTATGCGCTTGAGGCCGACGGCAGACTCGATCCGCTGCTCGCGGCCTGATCGGAAAAACCATGCGTATTGCCCTGTTGCAGATGACGAGCGGGATCGATCCCGCGGCCAATGCCGCCACTTTGAGCGCGGCTGCGCGTGAGGCGCGTGCCGGCGGTGCGCGGATGCTGTTCACCCCGGAAATGACCGGGCTTCTGGATCGCGACAGGGAGCGTTCGCGCGGGCGCCTGCGTGATGCCGCGCATGATCCGGTGCTGCGCGCAGCGCGGGCGGCTGCGGCCGAACAGGGGCTATGGATCCATATCGGTTCGCTCGCGCTTTCGGGCGAGCGTGCCGACGGACGCCTCGTCAACCGTGGCTTCGTGATCGACGATCGGGGTATGGTCCGCGCCAGCTACGACAAGATGCATCTCTTCGATGTCGATCTGCCGACAGGCGAAAGCTGGCGGGAGTCGGCTGCTTACGCGCCTGGGGACGGCACGACGCTGATCGATACGCCCGCAGGCGTGCTGGGCCTCGCCATTTGCTACGATCTCCGCTTTCCGGCGCTGTTTCAGGCGCTGTCGGCCGCCGGCGCCGAAATACTCGCCTTGCCCGCCGCCTTCACCGTGCCGACGGGGCGGGCGCACTGGCATACGCTGCTCCGCGCGCGCGCGATCGAAACCGGCTGTTTCGTCGTCGCCGCTGCGCAGACGGGCATCCATGAAGATGGCCGTGAAACCTATGGTCATTCGCTCGTGATCGATCCGTGGGGTGAAGTGCTGCTCGACATGGGCGATGCGCCGGGCATTGGCTTTGCCGAGATCGATCTGGCGCGCATCGCCGATGTGCGTGCGCGGATTCCGGTTCTTGCACATCGGCGTGAGATACCGGCACCGGAGCGCGCGAAATGATCGTTTTCGATCTTCGATGCGGGGACGGCCATGTGTTCGAGGCTTGGTTCGGATCCTCCTCCGATTATGAAAGCCAGCGCGAGCGCGGTCTTATTTCGTGCCCCTTGTGCGGGGACAATAAGGTTGAAAAGGCAGTGATGGCGCCGAATGTCGCGGCAAAAGGCAACCGCAGGTCGGAGGTCGCGCCTGCACGCGAAGGCGGAAACGACGAGAAGCTAAAGGCCGTGTACGCCGCGCTCGCGCAGGCGCAGGCCGAAATGCTCAAGGATTCGGATTGGGTGGGCGGCGACTTTGCCGACCGCGCCAAGGCGATGCATCTGGGCGAAATCGAGCGCAAGTCGATCCACGGACAGGCCACGCCCGAGCAGGCCCGCGAACTGATCGAGGAAGGCGTCGAGATCGCCGCCTTGCCCTTGCCCGTTGTCCCGCCCGAGGCAAGAAACTAGGTCACACGCGACTTCGCACGTTGACCGCCTTCCCGGTCAAGATTAGGAAAATCCTGTCGCCTCCACAGGCACTGCGAAATGCGCCCGTAGCTCAGCAGGATAGAGCATCAGATTCCTAATCTGGGGGCCACAGGTTCGAATCCTGTCGGGCGCACCACTAATATAGCGAATTCCGTCCGCTCGAGGGGACGCTTTCGACCCCGCGCTCGGGTCGTAGTAGTCCTAAACCCCGTGCCGTCAGTATCGCTGCGCGCTGCGAGAAGGGCAGAGCGATCATCCATGTCGGGTGAAAAGGTTTCGTGCTGCCACGCTTTCATCGCGTGCGTGGCAGCACTTGTTCCGCCATCCTGTGCCGGAGGGCTTCAGGCTGTCGTGGAGGGAAAACTCTCAGACAGGTAGATGTCGTAACCGTCCGCGATTTGCCCGGTGATTTGCTTCTCAAGCCGGTGCGCCATGCGCCAGCGGCCGTTCTCCTTTCGGTAGGTGACGTCGTAATATCCGGCGGCGTCGCGTCGACCGCGGTAATTTTCCCGGGGGTTGTACAGGCCGATCCATTCAAAATGGAGCCGGGCATAGGCCACATCACCGTTGATGCTGAGCCGCGGCAGGTGCATGTAGTGGAGCCCGCGATAATGGGTCGATGTTTCGCGGCAGAATGCTGCCAGTTCGATGTGTCCGCGTTGAAGGCGATTGGGTTGGATCCCGACAGGGCTCATTTCAAAGACGCCGTCACTGGTGAAGACTTCTGCCCACCCCTCGGGATCGGCGGCGTCCCACGACCGGGCATATTCGGCCTCGAGATCCATGATCTCCAGCCGGGCTTCGACTTCCGCTAGTCGGGCTTCGATCGAGGCGATTTGCTCACTGTTCATTGTTTTTCCTCTGAACTGACCAATGATTTGAATGGAGGGGCGGGGGGCGAGGACGTCACCCCGTTCGCCCGAATTTGTTTATCGGCCTTCCCCAAAGCGGTAGCGGAGCTTGAGCCCGTACATGCGCGGTTCCCCGTAGACCGATGCGGCCGTCAGCAGGGACTGGTAGAGATTGGTATTGCTGATCCGGTAGAGCTTGTTGGTCGCGTTGGTCACGAAGAAGGTCAGATCGACACCCTTCTGGCCAACGTCCTGCCAATTGAGCGAAAGGTTGAGCAGGCCATAGCCCGTGAGGATCGAGCCGGGCTGCTGTGAAGGTGGCAACAGCGCCTCGGTGTTCTGATCCGAACGGTGCGAATAGTTCGCCGTCAGGCTGATCTCACCCACGGAATCTGGAACGGGTAGCGTCAGCGCCGCATTCAGATTGTAGATCCACGGGGTGACATACTGGAAGGGATTGCAACTGGCATCCGCCGTGCCGCCGGCTGGCACCAGGCCATTGCAGGCCAGCGTGGGGGAAAGCGGCGTGTAGGTGAAATTCCGATAGTCGGCGTCCGTGTAGCTGAGGTTGCCGCCAAGTTCGAGTTCGGGGATGGGACGAACGGTAACTTCGGCCTCGACTCCCTGAATTCGCGCTGACGCACCCAAAAACTGCGCGCCACCAGCATTCGTCTCCGGATTGAAATCTCCGGTCACTCGCTGGATATTATTATAATCCGAGTAATAATAGGTTCCGTTAAAACGCAAAGGGATCGCCCCAAGGCGCCAATCGGATTTGAACCCGGTTTCGTAGGATGTCACCTTTTCCGGTTCATACGTCCGCGTCGATGGACGCACCGAGTAGGTGTTGAAGCCACCCGCTTTGAAGCCACGGCTCACCTTTGCATATAGGAGGAGGTTGCGGTTTGCCTGATAATCGATGCCGAACGTCCATGTCGGTGCCCTGCTCTTGAGCGTTGCGCTGAAGCCGCAGCGGGCTTCCTCGCCGACCGGGACCATCTGAGCGTCGCTACCGCAGACGACGTTCCCCGTGCCTTCTACCGGCGTGTACAAGCGGGCAAAGCCCTTCACCGTGTCCCATGTGTAACGGTATCCCGCTGTCAACCGCAGACCATCGAGTTCAGGCGCGGCGACGCCGAAATCAAGCGTGGCCTGACCGTAAAGGGCCTTCGAACGGGTCGATATCCCGACCTGAACCTGCTGCGCACTGCACGCGGCCGTGCCTGGGATGGGAAAGCCGGTAAAGGCTGCTGGGCAGAACACGATCTGCGGTCCATTCATCGGGCCGACCGGCTTCTGATCATAGTAGAAACCACCGACCGTAAAGTTCAGGTGGTCGTCGAGCATAGCGCCCTGAAGCTGCAACTCCTCGGTTAGCGCACGAAGATTGTCGCGGGGGGCTGTGTTGCCGGGCAAATTATTGAAGCCAGCCAAGGGTAGCCCGAATTCGGAGAGGCCGGACACCGGAAAATCTGGATAGCGCGTAGGGTTCTGATCGTTTTGTTGTAGTGGGGTACCGTCACTGTCGTAGCTGTAGCTCCCCTTGAAGCGCTGATAGCTTACGATATTGCGCAGAGTCAGTTCGTCGGTCAGCTCGTAACTGGTGGTGTTCGTCAACCCCCAGGTTCGAACATATTGGAATTCGTCCACGCCAAGCCGAGTCTTGCGGGGACCAAGCTCATTGGCCAGTTCCGCTTGCTTCCTGTAGACGTCGCACGAAGAGACCATAGCAGGAATGGAGGGCCCTTCCTGACACAGGCCGAATGCAGACATGCCGGCAATATTGATGCCGGTATTGATGAAGCCCGTGCCATTGGTGCTGGACCGTGTGCCGTACATCATCAGGTAATTCGAGAAGCGCTCGACCGGCTTCATCATGATGCCGATGCGCCCGGTATACCAATGCACATCGTCGCGGCGCTTGTTCCAGACGACGTCCCGGGTAAAGCCTGCGCGGTCGTTATACGCGCCAACGGCCCGGACCAGTAATTTGTCCTCGACAATGGGCACGTTCACCATGCCCTCGAGTCCGCGCAAATCGTAATTGCCGATGCTGCCCTCAACATATCCCTCAAGCTGATCAGTCGGCTTGCGGGGGACGAGCAGCATGGCGCCACCAGTCGTGTTCCGACCGAACAAGGTGCCCTGTGGCCCCGCCAGAACCTGAAGATTTTCAAGATCGATGAAGTTGCCGGGACCACCCTGCTGATTGAGCGTCACTGCAGCGGGCAGAGGCACTTCGTTCATATAGATGACGACCGCCGATGCCCCCTGAAATGTCGCGCCCTGACCACGCAACGTCGGCGACTGGGTGTCGCGCGAGCCCGAGCCGTTCGCGCCGACGACGAGCGACGGGACAAGACCGCTCAGATCCTGTGCGCCGGTGATGTTGTTCTGTGTCAGCTTTTCCTGGGAGAAGGCCGTGATCGCGATGGGGACGCTCTGATTGCGCTCCTCACGCCGCTGGGCGGTGACGACGATATCGCTGATACCGGGTTCGCTCGACGACGCCGCAGGTCCCTCCTGCGCAAAGGACGGCGCGGTCGGAGCCATGGCGGCTATTCCCGCAAGGAGGCTCAGTCTAATAGCTGATGCGCCTTTGCGCTTCGGTCGACCGAGCCGCAACCTCGGAACAATAGTCGAGCGTTCGCTCGCGCCATTGGGCGCGATCGTCATGGTCTGCATCTTCCCCTCCTTGAAATCGACGACCGTTCTCCGACGGCCCCGATAATGTGCTTGTTGTCAGGTTGGTTTTGCGGTCACAATTTCGGCCGGGCCCTCACTGAAGAATGTCGTGTAGCGGCGCTCGCGAATACGCCAGCCGGCCGCCGTCAGTACCCAGAAGTCGTTATACTCGCCCCAGGTTTTCCACAGCTGCCCGTCATAGGCGCCCACTCCGGCATGGATCGCGTAGAAATAGGCCCGGCTCTCGGCCGCGACGTCACCGTCCGGCACGACCTGAACATTGAGGATGTTGTGCTGGCTGACGCCGCAGTGCGAATTGACGCCCAGATTGTGATGCATCGCCGCAATCAACTGGGCGGCCGTCTCATGGCTGTTCGCACCATTATAGATTCCGACAGCATCCTGATCGAAGACCGCGTCGAGCCTGTGAAACTGCTTGCTGTCGACGGCGCGGCCAAATTCGAAAAGCCGATCCTGAATCAGGAAGGATATGGTCATCCTGGACTGGTCAGCGGACATGCTCATGCGCCCGGTCGATCAACCGACGCGGTGGTGAAATTGCGAATGACCGCATCCTGCATACTGACCTTCTCCCCTTGGCCTGTATTTTGTTCTGCGAATCATATTAACTTAACCGTTAAGTTCTGTAAAGCGCGTGAAGGTGGATGTTGACCTGTGCATGTGAATTGCATGGGAAGCCGTATCGGCTAGACAGACGAGGCAAGCGGACGAACGTGGGAAACTGAAGTTGACGAAATCGATGGGACGCGGCGGAAGGCCGAAACGCGAGGACGCCAAGCTCATGAGCTTGCGGATCCTTGACACGGCCGCCGCGATTTTTGCGCGCGATGGCTATGCGGGGACCTCGATCGACCGGATCGCCGAGGCTGCCAATGTGGGCAAGCCGACGATTTATGCCCGGTATGGCAGCAAGGCGAAGCTGCTTAAGGCGGTGATCCAGCATGTCCTCGACAATCACCTTGCCAGGATAACCGACAATGTCGCCCCCCAGCCGATGGAAATCGGGCTGGTCGATATCCTGACGAACATCATCGCGGCGGCGACCGACCCTCTCTATCTCGGCATCTTCCGCCTCTTCCTGAGCGAAGCGATCAAGCTTGAGGAAATCTTCGAAGCCTTCCATGTCACCATGGAAACCCAGACGAAGCAGCGTCTTGTAACCTATATTGCTCAGCATCCCGATCGGACCATGCTGACGAGCAGCCCTGAAGAAGTGGCTATGACTTTGCTCGAACTCACGAGCGCCGTCGTCATGATGGCGTCGATTCGACCGGGCTTTAGAGCGGAGATATCGGCCGCCGCCGAGGCCTCACGCATTGTCCGAACGCTGCTCAATGGTTTTCTTCAAAGAGGTGCTTGCGTCCCCGAGCAGGGGCATGCTCCAAATTGATGATCGTCTGGCGATATTTATGATCCGTGCGCGCAAGTTTGCGACCATCAATGGCGGTGACGCCGTGCGCCTGCTTGCCTAGGAAAATCTGTCCCAGAAAGACGCGCGCTGCGTATGCGTTGGCTGATTTGCACGCGTATGGAGAGGATGGAGAAGCGCTTTGGAAAAGATAATCTACGTACTCTGGAAACCGGACTCCCAGCCCATCGAACAGTTCAATGCGATGTTGCTCGGAAACGTTCGGGACAGGTTGCTTTCGCTCCCGGTCGACCGGCTCCAGATCAACATCGTCGATGAGGCGGTTGCCGCCGGCGCGCCGCTCAGGGCCGAGCCGGTACAGCCGGCCCCAACTGCGATGGTCGCCTTCTGGTTGAACGCTGCTCATGAACGGGCGCCGGTGGAAGCCATATTGAACAGCATTGCTCCGCGCATCGCAGGCTATGCCGTGGCAGAATCGACCGTGTTGCCCAACACCGAGACGCCGGATGCGGACGGCCGCGTACGCGGTTTTTCGCAACTGGCATTCCTGTTCAAGCTACCGGGCATAACCCGCGAGGGTTACATGGAAATCTGGATGCGGGATCAGACCCGGGTTGGCGTGGAAACGCAGGATACATTCTATTATTGCCAGAATATCATAACCCGTGTGCTGACCCCAGGGGCGCCGGCGTGGGACGGGATTGTCGAGGAATGCTATCCGATCGAGGCGATGACTGATCCGCTTGTCTTCTGGAAGGCGAATGGATCCGAGGAGGTCTACAAGGCCAATTATGCGCGAGAAATGGCGAATGTCGCGCGCTTCCTCGATCTTCCCAACGTCTCTGTGATGATCACCAGCGCCTACCGTCCCGGCGGGTGGAAGGATGCAGATGCGCTGCAGGATATCCAAGGATGAGCACACCCATGGACCTGAGCGGCAAGGTCGCCCTTGTCACCGGCGCAAGCAGCGGCATAGGGCAGGCCACCGCCGAGTATCTGGCCGAGCGGGGGGCACGCGTTGCCGTCGTTGCGCGCACCGCGGAACGCGGGCGCGAGACCGTTGAACGGATATTGGCGGCCGGTGGCACCGCCATTTTCATTCAGGCCGATGTGGAAGAACCAGAAGCCATCGCCGCGATGGTGGAGCAGACCGTCGATCATTTCGGCCGCCTCGACATCGCCTTCAACAATGCCGGAATGACCGGAGCCGTTGCGCCTTTCCACGAACAGTCATTGTCCGACTGGGATCAGGTTATCCGCACAAATCTCAGTTCCATCTTCCTCAGCATGAAGCATGAAATCATCGCCATGCTGAAATGCGGTGGGGGTTCGATCGTGAACAACTGTTCGGGCGCGGGGGTGATGGCGGCACCGGGGCTTCCCCATTATACGGCGGCGAAGCACGGCGTATTGGGCCTGACCAAGTCTGCGGCGAAGGAATATGCGCCTCACGGAATACGCGTGAACGCAATCTGCCCCGGCTTTATCGAAACACCGCAGCTCGGGCGATATATTGATGGCCCGGAAGCACGCGCGGCTGTCGAGGCCGGTATCCCCATCGGTCATATGGGACAACCGATCGAGATTGCCCGCGCCGTTGCCTTTCTGTCGTCGGCCGAAGGCGCCTATATTTCGGGTGATACGATGTTCGTGGACGGTGGCGTCATGTGCCGCTGACGCAACTGGCGCGCCGTCATACCCGCCAAGGGCGTTGATGGCGCGCCACCGGCGCTATCCAATCGAACTACGATAATCGCGCGGTGTATGCCCCGTGACGCGCCGAAAACTGTGGGAAAATGCAGCCGGGGTGGAGAAGCCCAGTCTCGTGGCGATTTCGCTGATCGGAAGATCGCTTTCGGAAAGCAGGGTCTTGGCCTTGGACATGCGGATATGCTCGGCATATTTGGCCACGCTTTTGCCGGTGCTCTGCCGAAAGGCGCGCATCAGGTGGCTGGTGCTCAATCCACATAACGCCGCCAGATCCGAGATGCTGGGCGGTGCCGTGCTGTTTTCTATATGTTCGGAAATTCGTCGTAAATGGCTGGCCGGCAAACCGCCCTTCCGGCTTGTCGCGCGGGTCCGTACGGCCTGAAAATAGCGCGCGAGATCAGCCAGAATGAGTTCGCCGAGACTGGCCACGATCGCGGCGCTGTTTGCGTCAGGTTGCTTACATTCCTCGGCCAGGCGGATCATGGCATACTCAACCCGCGGCTCGGCGATATGAAGGCATGCCTCAAGTTCGGCGTCCGACCAGCTTTCGCCGGGCTGTTTTAATCTGTCGGTAGATGCAAAACGGCAGCGAACACTTGTGAACTCACCCCCTGCGTGGCGAAATTCCAGCGGCATACCCATTGGACGCAGGATAAGCGCGCCGAGACGGGCAAATCGACTATATGTCCCGGAGGCGTAACGCCCCGAACATATTGGCAGCAGCGGCGACAGACCCAAGCTCAGAATCGTTTCGCTTTCGCAGGTGACGCGGTCTTCGCTCCGCAGCGGCGGAAAATCACAAAGCTCAACGACCATCCCTGGAACTTCAAGGCGCGCTTTTACGACGCGATCGTCATCACGCGCTTCCAGAATGCCGGGGAGTGCCGGTAGCGGCATAGTCATTGGCCGTCGCTACTTCACCATCCGCCAACTCCGCAACCGGATTTCAGTGCAGGCGGAGGTTGCGATCCGGTCGAATGGGGGGAGAACCGGATGAGGCGCGGCTGCCTCGGGCTCAACTGGCAAGGGTGGCGCAGGGGGCGCGGGACGGCATGGTTGTGGTAATCGTCTGCCTCACCAATGCGGCCAGACCGTACACGGCGTCGATCCGGGGCGTCCAGCCGAGATGCATTGTCGCCAGGCTTGGGCTTGCGCATTGCAGTGATGGATCATGTCTTGGGCCAAAGGAAAGAAGACCGGCAGGGCATCCCGTGGCATCTGCAATAATCCCCGCAACCATGCGCATCGAGACGCCTTCGCCCCGGGACAGGTTGAGTATGTCGGGCGTGTCATCAGGCGCATCGAGCAGCGCGCACAGGCCCGAGACGATGTCGTCAATATGGGTCAGGTCGCGCGTGTCGTCGGGGCGGCTGACATGGAAGGGATCGCCCATGAGGCAGGCGTTGATAAGGGCTGGAATCAGAAAACTGGTCGGCTGGAGCAGCCCGTAAGTATGGCCAAGGCGGGCCGTGCGGACGGTGAACGGCAGCCTCGGGGCAATCCGCTGGGCATAGCGGGTGCATTCCAGCATCACACAGCCATAGGCGGTCGTCGGGTGCGGCGGCATATCCTCGCCGGCGGGATCGACGACCGGGCCATATTCGGCGATCGATCCGCTGCGGATGAACGTGCGCGGCGGGGCGGGCAGCGCGGCCGCTATGCCGAGCAACGCGGCGAGCAGGGCAACGTCCTGCCCATCGGCGTCAGCACGCCCGCTGGCGCCGTGCCGCGCGCTCCCCGCCGTGTTGGTCGCAAGATGAATGATCTGCGCGGGCGCAACGCTGCGCAGGCACTGTTCCAGTGCAGCGGCATCGGCAATGTCCAGATGGTGGAGCGTTGGCGGCCGGCACAGCCCGTTCAGCCGCCAACCGGTATTGCAGGGGCGCAAGATGACATGAACATCGCGACCTTGCTCGAGCAGTCGCGCCGCGAGATGCGATCCGATAAACCCCGCCCCGCCGACGATCAGGACAGGTGCGGCGTGCAGTTCTTTTCCCCTTCGTCGATATTCACCCGTTCGCGTTCGACGACGGATGCGCCGTGCCGCACCTGGGCGTGGATGGCGACGACATATTCGCCGAGCATGCCGACAAACGCCAGTTGCACGCCCGACAGGAAGAAGACCGAGACGATGAGCGTCGTGGTTCCGCGCGGTGCCACCCCGGGCATCAGGAAATAGGCGACAACCATCGCCAGCGCATAGAGCAGGCACAGTGCGGAGAGGGCAAAGCCGATCAGCGTAGCTGCACGCATCGGCAGGCTGGAAAAGGAGAATATGCCGTTGAGCGCCTGATCGATCAGCGTGCCCAGCCGCAGTTTCGATTTCCCGTTCCGCCGTTCGACCCAGGTATAGGGAACGATGATCCGCCGAAAGCCGACCGAGGCGACGAGCCCGCGGATATAGGGATATTGATCGCGGTGATCGAGCATCGCATCCAGCACCTTGCGATCGACCAACTGGAACTCGCCCACATTTTCCGGAATGTCGAAATCGGCGAGCGAATTGACGAGCGTGTAGAAGGTCCGCCGGCAGGCACGCATGACCCAGCCTTCGCGCCGTTCGGCGCGGGCGCCGGCGACGACTTCATAGCCCTGTTCCCACAACTTGACGAACTCCGGGATCAGTTCGGGTGGGTCTTGCAGGTCGACCGGCAGCATCAGCAGCACGGCATCGCCGCGCGCATATTGCAGCGCGTTGAAGGTGGATCGAAACAACCCGTAATTGCGTGCGTTGACGACAACCTTCACTGCCGGGTCGTTGCGCGCGATTTCCTTCAATATGGCAACGGTGTTGTCGGTAGAGGCATTGTCGCTGAAAACATGCTCGCGGCGATATCCGGGAAGATACTCATCAAAAATCCGCTTCACCGCCTGATAGCAGCGCTCGACATTATCCTCTTCCTGATAACAGGGCGAAACGATCGTGATGACCTTTTCGGTCGGCCGCGCGCTGGCCATTTGCCGACGCAATCGTCGGGGCGTTTCGTCCATCCCGCTATCCCCTTGGCCATTTTGCTCGGCCATAGTCTACGCCCGGGGAAGGGGGCGGGGAACCGGACGACCGCGATGCAGAAGGAGTAACATCGCGGCCATCGGTATGAGGCCCGTCTAGGCCGCCGGGGCGGGAACCTTCCGGACGGGACGGTCCATCACCACGCGGTGCAGCGCCATACCCGCCAGCATGGCGCCCACGAAAACGCCATTCTGCCAATGGCCGAGTGCAAGGCCCGAAAGGGCCGGGCCGGGGCAGAAACCGGCAAGTCCCCAACCTGCACCGAACAGCGCAGCGCCCGCCAGCAAGGGTGTGTCGATATGGCGGTTGGCGGGCACGGAGAAGGCTGCAGCGGCCACCGGCTTTGCCATGCGCCGGCTCACCCGCCAGGCGAGCGTTGCTGGAAGGAGTGCCGCGCCCATAACGAAGGCGAGCGACGGGTCCCAGTTGCCCAACAGGTCGAGAAAACCGAGCACGCGCGCAGGATTGATCATGTCCGCAACCGCGAGCCCCGCGCCGAAGAGGATGCCGCAGACGAGTGCATAGAGTGTCGTGCGCATGGTCAGGCTCCCAGCAGCGGACGGACAAGCGCGACACAGGCCATCGCGACAATCATGAAGGTGATTGTTGCGAACAGCGATCGCGGCGAGAGGCGTGCAATTCCGCACAGGCCGTGGCCGCTGGTGCACCCATTGCCAAGCCGGGTGCCGAAACCGACGAGCAGGCCGGCTGCGATCAGCAGCGGGACGGACTGGGTGACGGTGATCGACGGCGCACGGAACAGCGCGATCAGCCCGGTGCCGATCGGCAGACCCACGATGAACGCGATGGCAACGGAGCGCGCGGCTGGCGCCCGCGCGATGCCCAGCGCATTGGCGGTCAGCCCGCTGATGCCGGCGATCCGTCCGGTGAGAAGCAGGAACAGTCCGGCGGCGCTACCGATCAGCAGCCCGCCCGCTATCGCCTGAAGAGGGGCAAGGGGAAGCATTGGAAATCCGTTATTTTGCAGGAATGGAGGAGAGAGCGGCGCCCAGTTCGGGGCAGAACATGTCGTGCAGCAGCGCGAGGATGGCCTCTGCGCGTGGATCGCAAAGCCGGTAATAGACATGCTGGCCAGCCTTGCGGGACGCGACCAGCCCTTCGTCGCGCAGGCGGGCAAGGTGCTGCGACAGGGCCGATTGGCCAAGCCCCACGCGGGCAACCAGATCGTTTACGGGCAATTCACCCGAACTGCCGAGATGGCAGAGGATCAGAAGCCGGTTCTCGTTTGCGAGCGAGCGCAGCAATGCTGTGGCGGCACGCGCCTGCTCGGCAAAGACGCCAGGGGACAGTTCAGTCATCGGTCGAATAAATCCATTAGAGTGTTCTAATTTAGAATTATCTAATGGATTCGCAAGGGCCATGTTATCAGCTCAAAAAAGAGCCCCCGTCCGACAGCGAACGGGGGCAGGCACCGGACCTGGGTGTCAGAATTTGAAGCCGGCGGCGATGCCGTAACGGCGTGGCTCCAGCGTGAAGACATTGGTGAACAGGCCGGTCGAGGCGTCGGTCACATATTGCCCGGTAATCGCCCCGTTGTTGGTCAGGTTCTGGACGAAGCCGCGGACGAACCATTTGTCGTCGGTGCCGTTGAGCTGGAGCGACATGTTGATGACCGAATAGGATTTGATCCGGTCGATCGGACGGTTGAAGCTGCGGGCGAAATAGTCGCCGGTGAAGGCGATGTCGCCGCGGGCGACAAGGTTCATCCCGTTCGACAGGTCATGCGTATATTGCCCGCCCACCGATACCTTGATGTTCGGCGCCTGTGGCAGTTCATTGCCGTCCAGATCGACAGGCACGCCGTCTGTGACGGTGAAGGGCAGCGGCCCGCTTTGCAGGCCGAAGGCGGCGAGCAGCGCGGGCGACGGATTGGCTGCCGTTGCCGCCAGCACGTTGCAGAAGGAGAAGGCGCCCGTCGTATTGGTGCCCGGAACGGCGACTGGCCCCTGCAGTCCCAGCGCGCCGTTGACCGCACCGACAAAGGCGTTGGCGGCGGCGCCATTGGCGCCGGCACCGGGGATGACGACGCAGTTGCTGGCGCCCTGCAGGTTCTTGATGATCACCGTGTCCGAACGGCCGCCCGATGGATCGCGCGTGTCGATCGTCGAGAAATTCTTGATCTTCGACTTGAGATAGCTGGCGTTGATGTTGAACAGCCAGGCCGGGTCGGGCTGGATCAGCAATTCGGCCTCGACGCCGTATATGGTGGCGTCGGTATTGTCGTTGAACGATGTCTTGTTGAGGATGCGGCTGAGCTGCAGATCCTTGTAATCATAGTAGAAGGCGCTGAAATTGGCCCGCAGCGTGCCGTTCATCAGCGTGTTCTTTGTACCGATTTCAAAGGCGTTGATGAATTCGGGCTTGAAGCCGATCGGTGTGTTCGGGAAATCGACCGGGTTGAACGGCGGGTTCACGCCACCCGATTTATAGCCGCGCGAATAGGAGGCGTAGAGCAGGTTGTCGTCGGTAAGCTTGAGGTCGACGACGAAACGCCCGGTGAGTTCGCTGAACTTGACGCGGGCATCGCGGAACAACTGGTCGCCCGGCAGGCTAGGGTCGGCATCATAGGCGCCGGGCGCACGCGGCACGCCGAAAATGTCGGTGGTGCCGACCGGAACCGGGAAGTTGAAGAGGATGTTACGCGCACGAGAGAATTTGCTGTCGTGCGAATAGCGCAGCCCTGCGGTCAGCTTCAGTTTTTCCGAGGCCTGGAAATAGACTTCGCCGAAAACGCCGTAGGATTTGAGCCGAAACAGCGGGTCCGAGACGTCGAAATAAGGGGAGGCGACATAATATTGGCCACCCGACGCCGCACCGCCGAGAACGGCAGTGCCGTAATCAAGCCCGCTCGCCGCGACCTGATAGGTGCCGTTGGTGGTCTTTGAGTCGAGGTAGATACCGCCGAGCAGGAAGTTGAACGGCCCGTCGAAGCGGGAATCGATATGCCCTTCGATCGAATATTGCCGGACCTTGGCGGCGCTGCGGTCATATTCGATGCTCGCCGGGCCGCAGCTGTCGATAAAGCCGCCGCCATAGCCGACGCCGAACGCCCCCGTCGTGTCGGACACGCAGATATTGCCGTTCGAATCGAGCAGCGCTTGGCCAACGGGCGTGTTGCCCAGCACCGCGCGGAAGGTTGGGAGCGCGGCGCCCGTGAAGTTGTTGGCGGCGGCCAGATAATAGTCGGTTCGCGAATCCACCTTGTTTTGCGCATAGCCGCCCGTCACGGTCAGTGCGAAATTATCGCCCAAATCCTGCCGGATCTTGGCCATCGCCTGGATTTCCTCGGCGAAATAGGTCGGGTTGTAATCCAGCCGAACGTTGCGGTTGCCCGATGGCAGCGTCTGCCCCGCAAAGAGATCGGTGCCATAGATGCTCTGGAGCCCGAAGGGGGCCAGAGCCGGCGATCCCGCGATGGACAGGAATTCGCGCGAACTGAGGATAACGCCGAGCGTGGCGTTCGCGTTCACATATTCATCGGCCAGCTTGTCTGGCTGGCAGCCGAGAATGCCTGTCGGATCGCGGTGACAAAGTTGCTTCTGGATGCGCGAGCGGTTGTCCTTTTCGCGGAAATAATAACCGATCAGGTCGATGGTGGTGGAGGCTGACGGTTCGAACCTGAGCGTACCGCGCAGCGCGTAAAGGTCGCGCCCGTCGATGCGGCTGCCGTCATATTCGTTCTTCGTATAACCGTCCCGGTTCAGATAATAGCCCGCGACGCGCAGCCCCAGCGTCTCGCCGAGCGGGATGTTGACCATCCCGTTGATCTTGTAGGAATCGTAATTCCCATATTCGAAGCTGCCCGAGGCGTGAAACTCGGTCAGGTCCGGGCGCGCGGTGATGAAGTTGACCACGCCCGAGGTCGCATTGCGACCATAAAGCGTTCCCTGTGGGCCACGCAGGACCTCGACGCGTTCGAGATCGAAATATTCGGTTTCGAACAATCGGGTCGATACGAGCGGCATGTCGTTGACATGGATGCCGGTCGCCTGATCACACGAAAAGCCGACGCAAAGATCACCAATGCCGCGGATGGTAAAGCTGGATGACGTGAAGTTGGTCTTGGTAAAGGTGACGTTGGGAAGCGTAAGTTGCAGATCTGTTGCGTTGTCTATCTGTTGCTTTTCCAACGTTTCTGCTGAAAAAGCCGAGATGGAAATGGGGACATCCTGAAGTCTTTCGGACTGACGCTGCGCCGTCACGACGATGTCGGCGATACCGAAATCACTGGTTCCCGTATCTTGGGCAGCGGCAGGAGGCGACAGGGCGAGTGCAAGGGTTGACGTGGCAAGCAGGTAACGCTTCTTCATCAGAACATCCCCTCTTTTTGTGTCGCCTCTTTTGAGGCGTGGCCATTGTTTGGCTCAGTAAACGGATTGTTGCGCACATCATCTGGTAACGTCAACAATCGGAAATGGCGTGCTGACTCTGCTAAGCTGTGGCTATGCAACAATTATTAAGACTTTACATCACCAGACATCTGGTCAAATCCAAGTGCCGTAGCGTCAGCTTAATTGTTGCGGTGCAAAAATAATATTTCACGCCAATGCCGAGGCACGGGATGGATTTGTTGGTCCGACCCGGACATGGTAGCGGCGAAGGACTAACAGTGAGGAGTTACATGGAGAGCACCGGTTCACCTGAGAATGGCGACCTCGTCAGTCCGCCCGCCAAGATCGCGGTGCCTGCGGATGTGGAAGAGGCCATTCGCACCCTTTTGCGCTGGGCAGGGGACAATCCCGAACGCGAGGGGCTGATTGACACGCCCAAGCGCGTCGCCCGCGCATGGAAGGAATATTGTCAGGGCTATGACGAAAATCCGTCCTATCATCTTTCCCGGACGTTCGAGGAAGTCGGCGGCTATGACGAGGTCGTGCTGCTGAAGGACATTCCGTTCCAGTCGCACTGCGAACACCATATGGCGCCGATCATCGGCAAGGCCTCGATCGCCTATCTGCCCAAGGACCGGGTTGTCGGCATTTCGAAGCTGGCCCGTGTGCTCCATGGCTTTGCGCGCCGCTTGCAGGTGCAGGAGCGCCTGACCGCCGAAGTCGCCGATTGCATCTGGGAGCATCTCCAGCCCCACGGCGTTGCCGTCGTGATCGAGGCAACCCATGCGTGCATGACTGCGCGCGGTGTCCGTACCCCCGGCGTCGGCATGACGACGAGCCGGATGATGGGCGTCTTCCGCGAGGATGACCGCAGCCGCAAGGAAGTTCTGAGCCTGATGGGCTATTGATCGAATACGGATGGCCGCCTGAGCGCGGCCATCCCGGCACGCGCTTCAGCGTTTCAATCGCACAATAAAAAAGGTCGCCCGAACCGTGGTTCGGACGACCTTTTTTTGATCGCTCGGAAGGATCAGGCTTCGGCCTGCTCTTCCGTTTCCTCTGCGGTCGCCGCGGCGATGTCGCCGGGTTCTGCATTGGGATCATATTCCTCGGTGAAGCCTGCTTCGTCCTTTTCGAACATTGCAGCCATCACGTCGACGCCCTGTGCCTGCAGTTCGGCTTCTTCAGGCGAACGTGCGACGTTCACCTTGACCGAAACCGAGACTTCGGGGTGCAGCGCGATGCGGACGGTTTCGACGCCGATCGCCTTGATCGGGCGTTCGAGGACAACCATCTGCTTCGAGACCTTGGCGCCGTCCGCTTCAAGTGCGTCGACGATGTCGCGGACCGAAACCGAACCATAAAGCTGGCCGGTGTTCGATGCCTGACGGATCAGGGTCACGGTCTTGCCGTCCACGTCCTTCGATGCCGCTTCAGCGTCCGTACGACGGGCTGCGTTGTCGGCTTCGATCTGTGCGCGGTTGGCGTCGAAGATCTTCTTGTTCGCCGCGTTGGCGCGGAGCGCCTTCTTGCGGGGCAGGAGATAGTTGCGTGCAAAGCCGTCCTTGACGGTGACGACGTCACCGATGTGGCCGAGCTTTTCAACGCGTTCGAGCAAAATCACATCCATCGGATCAGCTCCTTACTTCACGATATAGGGGAGGAGCCCGATATGACGGGCGCGCTTGATCGCCTTGGCGAGTTCGCGCTGCTTCTTTGCCGAAACCGCGGTGATGCGGCTGGGAACGATCTTGCCGCGTTCAGAGACGAAACCCTGAAGCAGACGAACGTCCTTGTAATCGATCTTCGGCGCATCCTTGGCGGCGAAGGGGCAGCTCTTGCGGCGGCGGAAAAATGGGCGTGCCATGGTTTAGAGCTCCTTATTCGCTGTCAGCAGCTTCACGACGGGGGCGTTCTTCGCGATTTTCGCGATCGCCGCGGCCACCACGGCGGCCGTCGCGTTCGTTCTTGCGCATCATGACCGAGGGGCCCTGTTCATGGGCGTCGACCTTGATGGTCATATAGCGAATGACGTCTTCGTTGATCGCCGTCTGGCGCTCGAGTTCGGCGACCACGCCTGCGGGCGCGTCGATTTCGAGCATGACATAGTGCGCCTTGCGGTTCTTCGCGATCTTGTACGCGAGCGAACGCAGACCCCAGGTCTCGGTCTTCACGACCTTGCCGTTATTGTCTTCGACGATCTTGGTGGCGGTTTCTGCCAGCGCATCAACCTGGGCCTGAGCCAGGTCCTGACGCGCCAGGAACACGTGCTCGTAGAGAGCCATGCAGGCACTTCCTTGTCTTGGCCGATCGCTGACGCCGCCCCATGCGGACGCCCCTCCGGCTTTCTTTCGTAATACGCAACCGGAGCACAAAGCTGCCGCCTGCGCCCGATTGGCCCGCGCGTTACGCGAAATCGTCTCGCTGTGCAAGCTGCGGACTAGAAATAGACCCGGTTTCGGCCATCCTGCTTGGCGCGGTAGAGCGCGCGGTCGGCCCGGTGCAACAGTCCGCTGGGTTCCTCGCCGCGTTGCAGGTCGGCAATTCCCGCGGAAAAGCTGATCTGCCCGATCTGCTGGCGCGTTTCGCGTGAGGTGAGGTGGTGTTCGGTCAGGTCGACGCGCGCCTTGTCGACAATGCGCTGGGCTTCCCGCGCGTTCCTGCCTTTCAGCAGAATGACGAATTCCTCGCCGCCGTGGCGGGCGACATGGCAATTGCCGTTCGAGATCCGGCTGAGCAATCCGGCGACGAATTTCAAGACGCGGTCGCCCGTCGCATGACCATGCGTGTCGTTGACCCGCTTGAAATGATCGATGTCGCAAAATGCGACGGAGAGGGGCGTCCGGTCATGCTCGCTCTCGGTGATGGCGGTGCGCAGCAGCCGTTCAAACGCCCGGCGATTGGCAAGGCCGGTCAGCGCGTCGCTTTCCGCCAGCTTTTCCGCATGGGAGAGGCGGGACTGCATGTCGGCCATCTGTTGCGACGCATCGCGCAATTGCCTTTCGGCATCGGCGGCCTTCTGAATCATCGTTGATGTCAGGCTGGCGAGTGCCGAGATCGTGCTCGCCGTTTGCCCGGTGCGGTCGATTTCCGCCATCTCGTTGGACAGGGCAGAGCCATAGGCCTTGGCATCGACGCGGGCGCGTTCGATCAGATCGGTGCCGTCGGACAGAAAACCTTGCGCCCTGGTCAGCATTTCGGCGAGATCCTCGGCCGAATCCTGTGCGCGGTACTGGGTCAGAAGCGCCGTCGCGGCCGATGCATCCAGCCGGCCTTCGCGCTCGATGATCGCGCTGACGGCCCGGCCCAACGGACCATGCGGCGCAGTCATATATTCCCAGGCGATGTTGTAATTGTCCGGCGTCGGCGAAAGCTGGTTGGCGCGCAGGAACGCGCCGATCTGGTCGAACTCGGTGTCCGCGTCGGCAGGGGGCGGCGCACTATCGGCGCTCCGCTTGCCGAACAGACGGTTGACGAAGGAAACGCCGCGCCCGTCCTCTTCGCGCGAGCGATCCCCCCAGCGACGGGAGGTGGGTGAAAGCGCACTGGCCTGATCGGCGGCAAGGGTGTCGAAGCTTGTCGTCATGCTGCGAATTGCGATCCCGCTGCCTGTTATCAGGCACATGGCAGTCATGTGCCGTTCATGTTTCTAAACGCCATTGGTTTACAACATATGACCGTGGCTCGGCGCCCCGCTCATTCGTGGCGGAGCGCATCGATCGGGTTGAGCGAGGCAGCCCGGCGTGCGGGGAAATAGCCGAATATCACCCCGATCGCGGCTGAAAAGACAAAGGCCAGCATGTTGATCTGCCAGTCGAACACGAAGGGCACGCCGATACGCGGCGCCGCCAATATGCTGGCGATGAGCGCGAGCAGCAGGCCGATCAATCCGCCAAGGCAGGCAAGTACGACTGCTTCGACGAGGAACTGCATCAACACTTCTCGCCCCACCGCGCCGATGGCGAGGCGGATGCCGATCTCGCGCGTGCGTTCGGTGACGGACACCAGCATGATGTTCATGATCCCGATCCCACCGACCAGCAGGCTGACCGCTGCCACCGCGCCTAGCAGCGCGGTCAGGATCTTGGTCGTGCCCTGCAGCGTTTCGGAAATCTGCTTGGTGTCGAAGATGTTGAAATCGTCCTGCTTGCCGCCGCTGATGTTGCGGCGCTCGCGCAGCAGGCTGGTGATCGAGGATTGCACCGCTGCGGTGTCATAATCGTCGTCCACCGCGACGAGGATCATGCGCACGTCGCGGTTGCCGGTAAAGCGGCGCTGCACCGCCTTGATCGGCATGATCACGATATCGTCCTGATCGCCGAACCCGCCCTGGCCGCGCGTCGCGAGCACGCCGATCACCTCGCACGAAACGTCGCGGATACGAAAGCGCTCGCCGACCGGGTCCTCCCCGCGAAACAGGTTCTGGCGCACGGTGTTGCCGATGACACACACGGCCTTGCCGGCCTGCTCCTCAAGCGTTGAAAAGGTGCGGCCCGACGTCACCTGCCATTGCTGCGCGGCGAAAAAGGCGTTGGTGGTGCCGTTGATCGTGGTGGACCAGTTGGCGGCGTTGCGCACCGCCATGCCCGATGACTGGGCCTGTGGCGCCACCGCACGGACGCCCGCGATCTGATCGCGGATCGCCTCGACATCCTCCATCTTGAAATCGGGCGGCTGGGGGCCGCCACCGCCGCGTCCGAAGCCCTGACCGGGGCGGATCTGCAAGATATTGGCGCCGAGCCCTGCAATTTGTTGCTGCACGGCCTGGGTGGCGCCGTTGCCCAGCGTCACCATCGTCACCACCGCGCTGACACCGATCACGATCCCCAATATGGTGAGAAACGAACGGAGCAGGTGCCGACGGATTTCGCGAAAGGCGAGGGTGATGGTCGTGCCCAGCATCAGCGATGCGCCCCGTTACGGTGTTGACGATCGACCAGCCCGTCGCGGAAATGGACGACGGTATGCGCGAATTCGGCCATTTCGGGCTCGTGCGTCACCATCAATATGGTGATGTTGCTGTCGCGGTTGAGCCCGGTGAGAAGCTGCATGATCTCCACCGATCGTTCGGAATCGAGATTGCCGGTCGGTTCGTCGGCCAGCAACACATCGGGCTGGGTGACGATCGCGCGCGCAATCGCCACGCGCTGCTGCTGTCCGCCCGACAATTCGGCAGGGGTGTGATCCCACCATTCGGCCAGACCAACCTTGTCGAGCGCGGCCATGCTCATCTCATGGCGCTTGCGTCGTTCCTCGCCGCGATACAGCAGGGGAAGTTCGACATTTTCCAGTGCCGATGTCCGCGCGAGCAGGTTGAACCCCTGAAAGACGAAGCCGAGATATTTGCGACGAAGCAGCGCGCGCTGGTCGCGGTTCAATTGTTCGACATGATGGCCGCGAAACAGGAATTCGCCGCTAGTGGGCACGTCGAGGCAGCCGAGAATGTTCATCGTCGTCGACTTGCCCGAGCCCGACGGCCCCATCACGGCGACGAAATCGCCCTGCGCGATGTCAAGATCGACACCTTTTAGCGCCTGAAAGGCGGTGGGGCCGCTACCGAACGTCTTGGTAACGCCGCGCAGCCGGATCAGCGGTTGCTCAGCCACGCGGGCGTCCCTGGCCCTGCGGCTGGGCTCCGCTGCTGCCTGACGCGAGCAGGCCGGTGATGATCTTCATACCGGGCTTCAGGTCCTTGCCCGTCACCTCGGTCTGCGTTCCATTGGTCTCCCCCGTGGTCACCTGAACGGCCTGGGGTTTGCCGTTCGCGCCCAGCGCATAAATGGTACGCTGGCTGCCGCGTCCGATACCCACTTCGCGTTCGGCGCGGTTGCCGCGACGGGGACCACGCGGCACCAAGATGCTGGTGACGCCGCCGGGCTGGGCGCTGCTCGCGGCATCTGGGGTGAAGCGAAGTGCCGCGTTGGGCACCAGCAGCACATTCTTTTTTTCGCTCGTCACGATTTCGGCGGTTGCGGTCATCCCCGGGCGCAGGATCAGCTCGGGATTCGCGACCGAAAGCACCGCTGTATAGGCGACGACCGATCCGCTGCTGCTGGTTGAGGAACTGCTGCTCGACGAAGTGGACGAAGTTGATGCGTTGGCGCCAACGTCGACGCGTTCGATTTGCGCGGGGAAGCTCCGCCCCGGATAGGCGTCGACCGTGAAATCGGCGCGCTGCCCGTCGGTGACCTGGCCGACATCGGCCTCGTCCACCTTCACCTCGAGTTGCATCTTCGACAGATCTTCGGCGATCACGAACAGCACCGGCGCATTGAACGATGCAGCCACCGTCTGGCCCGGCTCGACCTGTCGCGACAACACCACCCCCGTCACCGGGGAGTAGATGAAGGCGCGCGAGAAGTTGAACTTGGCCGAGGACAATTGCGCTCGCGCCTGCGCCACCTGCGCCTCGGCCGCACGCAGATTGGCAGTCGCGCGCTGGGATTCGGCGCGCCCGTTGTCCATCTCGGTTTTCGACGGCACCTTGCCACCCGAAAGCCGCGACACTTCCTCAAGCCGCGCGAGATTGGCGCGCGACTGGACAAGCGTGGCATTGGCCTGGCCCACGCTCGCTTCCGCCGCGGCAAGGCCGGCCTGTGCCTGAACCACCGCATCCTGGAGCCGGGCGGGATCGAGCTTGGCGAGCAACTGCCCCTTGCTGACCCGGTCATTGTTCTGGACGAACACCTCGGTGATGAGGCCGGATTGTTCGGAGCCGACCTCGACCTTGTTGGTTGGCTCGATATTGCCCGTCGCCGAAACGGTAACCGTCAGTGCGCCGCGTTCCACCGAGGCGGTCGCATATTGCGGGCTTTCATCCTTGGCAAAGCTGCGCCAGATCAGCGTGGCAACCAGCACGATAGCCAGTGCAATGGCGCCGTAAACCGCCCATTTTTTCCAGGGCTGTTGCGGCTTCACGCCCAGAAAATCGTCAAGGCTGGCCTGTGCCTCGGTCTGCGCTGCGGGAGCCGAATCGTTCATTGGGTCCGTCCATCCATTGTCTGCCAGCCGCCGCCGAGTGCGCGGTAGAGTTGAACCACCGCCAGCGCTTCGTCCGCGCGGGTCGAAGCGACGCTGTCGCGTGCCGAGAGCAGTGACTGTTCGATCTGGAGCAGTGTCTGAAAATCGCTAAGGCCCGCACGGTACTGGCTGCGCGCCAGGATCGCGGCATTGTTTGCCGCGTCGAGCGCGGTCTGCAGCTCGGTCGCCCGGGTTCGCGAGGCATCGAGCCGTACGAGCCCGTTTTCCACATCTTCGAGCGCGCCCAGCACCGTCTGGCGATAGGCGGCAAAGGCGCCGTCGGCGCTCGCCTGCTGCGCGCGGATCTGCGATCGGGTGCGCCCGCCGTCAAAGATCATCTGCGAAATCCCACCGAACAGTCCGGCGGTGATCACATCGGTCAGCCCGCCCAAGGAAAGCGCGCTGGTGCCGATATTCCCGCTTATCCGCAGCGAGGGATAGAGCGCGGCCTGCGCCACGCCGATCCGCGCGGTCGCGGCCGCCAGCGTGCGTTCGGCACTGCGCACATCGGGGCGCTGGCGCAGGCTGTCGGCGGGAATGCCGGTTGCGATGTCCGTGGGCGCAGCAGGGATGGGCGCTGCGGCTTCCAGTGCCTGTGTCGCGGCGCCGGGGGCCTGGCCGGTCAGCACGGCAAGCCGGTTGAGCGCGCCCGCATAGCTGGTTTCGATCGACGGGATCGACGCCGCAGTACGCGCGCGCTGGGCGCGTGCCTGTTCCTCGTCGAGCGAGGAGACGAGCCCGGCCTGCACCCGCCAGCGCGCAATGTCGAAATTCTCGCTGTCATTTTCCAGCGTGTCGCGCGCGATACGCAACTGCTCCTGGTTCAGGCGAAGCTGGATATAGTTGGTCGCGACTTCGGAGACGATGGCCATGCGAACGGCGGCCAGATCGAATTCGGCGCCTTCGGCATCCGCGCGCGCGGCTTCCACCGAACGGGAAATCCGCCCGAATAGGTCAACTTCCCACGACGCATCGCCGCCGAGTGAGAAACTGCTGCTGTCAGCCTGATTGCTCCGGAAATTGCGTCCACCGCTGGCCGATGCATCGACGCTGGGCATAAAGCCGGCCTTGGCCTGAACCAGGGATTCGCGCGCAATCCGCAGCCGCGCGACGCTCTGTTCAAGATCGAGATTGGCGGTCAGCGCGCGCTGGATCAGCGTGTCGAGCGCGGGGTCGTTGAACTGGCGCCACCATATGGCGAGCGTTTCGGCGGACAGTGGTTCGCCCCCGCCGCGGGTATATTGATCGGGAACGCCAAGATCGATTGCGGTGGTCGGGCGATAGTCCGGCCCGGCCGCACAGCCTGTCAGAAGGGCGCTGGCCCCTAGGGTAAGGACAAGTCTTTTGCGCACCGGCAAGATTACTCCTCAGCGCGAATGAACCGCAAACTAAGCCTGGCCCCGCTTGCGCTTGGCCATCTGGCTATCTAGTCCCTGCCGTAATTGGATTTCCGCGCCAACGAAATTAGTGTCGCGATTTGTAACAGGAGCAGAAGAAGCCGATGCGCGCATTCATTTTTCCGGGACAGGGTAGCCAGTCCGTTGGGATGGGCAAGGCGCTTGCCGATGCGAGTCCGGCCGCCCGCGAAGTGTTTCAGGAAGTGGACGACGCGCTCGGCCAGAGTCTGTTCACACTGATGACGGAAGGCCCCGAGGGCGATCTGACGCTGACTGAGAACGCCCAGCCCGCGATCATGGCCAATGCCATCGCCACGCTGCGCGTGCTTGAGAAGGAAGGCGGCGTGCGTCTGGCCGACAAGGCCGATTTCGTCGCCGGCCACAGCCTTGGCGAATATACCGCGCTTTGCGCTGCCGACGCGCTTGATCTGTCGACCACCGCGCGCCTCCTCAAGCTGCGCGGTCAGGCGATGCAGGCTGCTGTGCCGGTGGGCGAGGGCGCGATGGCCGCGCTGCTCGGTGCCGATATCGAAAAGGCGCAGGCACTGGCCGATGCCGCCGCCGAAGGCGAAGTCTGCACCGTCGCCAACGACAATGATCCGGGCCAGGTCGTCATTTCCGGACACAGGGCCGCGATCGAGCGCGCCATCGCGCTGGTGAAGGATCACGGGATCAAGCGCGGCGTTCTGCTGCCCGTCTCGGCGCCGTTCCACTGCCCGCTGATGCAGCCCGCGGCCGATGCGATGGCCGAAGCGCTGGCCAAGGCCTCGCTGCGCGCACCGCTCGTGCCCGTTTATGCCAATGTCACCGCCGCGCCGGTCGCCGCGTCCGATACGATCCGCGATCTGCTCGTCGAGCAGGTGACCGGTCGTGTGCGCTGGCGCGAATCCGTGATCGCGATGGAAGCCGCGGGCGTTTCGCATTTCGTCGAATTTGGCGGCAAGGTGCTCGGCCCGATGGTCAAACGCAGCGCCACCGGCGAGGTAGACGCGGTCAGCATCATTTCGATGGACGATATCGAAGCGCTCTTGAAGGCGCTTTAAGGGGAATTGGGATTATGTTCGATCTTTCAGGCAAGACCGCGCTGGTAACCGGCGCATCGGGTGGCATCGGCTCGGCCGTCGCACAGGCTCTGGCCGCGCAGGGCGCGCGCCTTGCGCTGTCGGGCACGCGTGAAGACGCGCTGGCCAAGGTTGCGGCCGAAATCGGCGGCGATCATGTGATTCTGCCGTGCAACCTCGGCGATGCCGAAGCCGTCGATGGCCTCGTGCCCCGCGCGGTCGAAGCGCTGGGCAAGCTCGACATCCTCGTCAACAATGCCGGCGTCACGCGCGACAATCTCGCGATGCGCATGAAGGACGAGGAATGGGATCAGGTGATCCGCATCAACCTCGAGGCGGCGTTCCGCCTGTGCCGCGCGGCTGCCAAGCCGATGATGAAGGCGCGTACGGGCCGCATCATTTCGATCACCTCGGTCGTCGGTGCCACCGGAAATCCCGGCCAGGCGAACTATGCGGCGTCGAAGGCTGGCCTTGTCGGCATGTCGAAGGCGCTCGCGCAGGAACTGGCAAGCCGGGGAATCACGGTGAATTGCGTCGCCCCCGGTTTCATCACCTCGCCGATGACCGATGTGCTGCCGGAAGCGCAAAAGGAAGCGCTCACCGGTAAGATCCCGGCAGGCCGTTTGGGCGAAGGCAGTGACATTGGCGCCGCTGTCGCCTATCTTGCCAGCAACGAAGCCGCTTATGTCACGGGCCAGACGCTGCACGTGAACGGCGGCATGGCGATGATTTAAGCACGCGAAAGCGCGCAGAGATGTGATGCGGGGGTTGCAAGCTCTCCGCCTCGCGATTAGTGCAACCCGTGAACAACCGTTAAGAGAAGGAGCTCTGCATGAGCGAGACCGCCGATCGCGTTAAGAAGATCGTTGTCGAACATCTCGGCGTCGAAGCCGAGAAGGTCACCGAAGAAGCAAGCTTCATCGATGATCTGGGTGCGGACAGCCTCGACATCGTTGAGCTCGTGATGGCTTTCGAAGAAGAATTCGGCGTGGAAATCCCTGACGATGCCGCCGAAAAAATCTCGACGGTGAAGGATGCGATCTCCTTCATCGACGCCAACAAGGGCTGATCCGGCCTCGTTTTTACGAGCCGAAACAGTTTGAAACGGCTCCCCGACCCGGGACATAAGGGCCGGGGGGCCGTTTTGGTTTCTGCCTTGCATCAATCTGCCGTGATTCCGGGGGCGCGCATATCCGCGTATAAGGCGCGCTTGGGGGAATCGCTCTGATGGAGTGAATTTATGCGCCGCGTAGTCGTTACCGGTTTGGGTATGGTCACGCCGCTGGGAAGCGACGTCGAGACCGTTTGGAAAAACATTCTCGCGTCGAAATCCGGCGCGGGTACGATCACGCGGTTTGACGCCAGCGATCAGGCCTGCCGCATCGCCTGCGAAGTGAAGCCCGCCGACCATGAATGTGGGTTCGACGCTGGTAAGCGCGTCGATCACAAGGTCCAGCGCCAGGTTGATCCGTTCATCGTCTACGGCATCGATGCCGCAGGCCAGGCGCTCGAAGACGCCGGCCTGACCGACATGAGCGAGGAAGAGCGCCTGCGTGCGGGTAGTTCGATCGGCTCGGGCATTGGCGGTCTGCCGGGCATCGAGAGCGAATCGATCGTGCTCCACGAAAAGGGCCCGCGTCGCGTTTCGCCGCACTTCGTCCATGGCCGCCTGATCAACCTCATCACCGGCCAGGTCACGATCAAATACGGCCTGATGGGCCCCAACCACGCAGTTGTCACCGCCTGCTCGACCGGCGCGCATGCGATCGGCGATGCTGCGCGCATGATCGCGATGGACGATGCCGATGTCATGCTCGCCGGTGGCGCCGAAGGCGCGATCTGCCCGCTGGGCATTGCCGGATTCGCGCAGGCCCGTGCGCTGTCGACCGCGTTCAACGACGATCCGACCCGCGCCAGCCGTCCCTATGACAAGGACCGCGACGGTTTCGTCATGGGCGAGGGCGCAGGCGTTGTCGTGCTCGAGGAATATGAACGCGCCAAGAAGCGCGGTGCCAAGATCTACGGCGAAGTGATCGGTTACGGCCTGTCGGGCGACGCCTATCACGTCACCGCACCGCATCCCGAAGGTTCGGGCGCCTACCGCGCGATGGAAATGGCGATGCGCAAGTCGGGTCTCTCGCTTGCCGATATCGACTATATCAACGCGCACGGCACCTCTACGCCGCTGGGTGATGAACTGGAACTGGGCGCGGTTCGCCGCCTGTTCGGCAGCGACATTGGCGGCCTGTCGATGAGCTCGACCAAATCGGCTATCGGCCACCTGCTTGGTGGTGCCGGTGCCGTGGAAGCGATCTTCTGCCTGCTCGCGCTGCGCGATCAGATCGCGCCGCCGACGCTCAACCTCGACAATCCGAGCGAAGGTTGCGCGGGTGTCGATCTCGTTCCGCACGTGGCAAAGCAGCGCAAGATCAAGGCCGTGCTCAACAACAGCTTCGGCTTTGGCGGCACCAATGCCAGCCTGGTGATGAAGGCCATCTGATCGCATGCGCAGGTTCGGTTGCTTCGGGCTGCTCGTTGCAGCCGCACTTGCGCTTGCCGCGCTGACGGTATTCCGGGGCTGGATCGGCCCCGGACCTGCCGACAAGGAGATCGAGGTTCTGGTCAAGCCGGGATCGAGTCTCACCTCCGCCGCGCGTCAGCTTGAAGACGCCGGCGCGATCCGTTCGGCGGAGCAGTTCCTGAAATTTGCCAAGCTTCTGGGCGGCGATGCGCCGATTCATTCGGGCGAATACAAGGTCGAACCCGGGATGAGCGGGCGCGCGTTGCTCGCCATGCTGCAAGACGGAAAGACGCTGCAGCGCTTCGTCACGGTTCCCGAGGGCATGCCTTCCATCCTCGTCCGTGAAAAGCTGATGGCCGAACCGTTGCTCTCCGGGACGGTTGCTGTTCCCGCCGAAGGCTCGGTGCTTCCCGACAGCTACAGCTATCAGCGCGGCGAGACCCGCGCTGCCGTATTGAAGCGCATGCAGGATGCGATGACGAAGACGCTCGCCGAGCTTTGGTCCGAACGGAAGCCCGGCACCGCGGTTTCCTCGCCTCAAGAAGCGGTTAATCTCGCTGCGATCGTGGAAAAGGAAACCGGCGTTCCCTCCGAACGTCGGCGTGTCGCATCGGTCTATAGCAACCGCCTGAAAATGGGGATGCGTCTGCAGGCCGACCCGACCGTCATCTACCCGATCACCAAGGGCAAGCCGTTGGGCCGGCGTATCCTGAAATCGGAACTGGCGGCGGACAATGGCTACAACACCTATGCGCGGGCCGGGCTGCCCGCTGGGCCCATTGCCAATCCCGGCCGCGATTCGATCGCGGCGGTGCTCGATCCGGAACAGACGCGCTACGTCTATTTCGTCGCGGACGGGAAGGGCGGCCATGTCTTTGCTGAGACGCTGGACCAGCACAACGCCAATGTTCGCAAATGGTATGCGATCCGGCGTGATCGCGGGGAAATGTAAAAGCCTGTCCCGAACGGTTCGACGCATAACGAAAAAGGCCCGGCAATCGCCGGGCCTTTTCTTTTCCAGTGGGGGTGGCGGCGGCTTAGAGCTTGAGCCCTGCCAGTTCATCCAGCCCGGTTGCAATGTTGAGGTTCTGGACGGCGGCGCCCGCTGCGCCCTTGCCCAGATTGTCGAGCAGCGCGACGAGACGTGCCTGCCCGGTCGCTTCATTGCCAAAGGCGAACAGCTCGACCCGGTCGGTGCCTGCGATGCGTTCGATGCTCAGCTGGCCGACATCGTCGGTGTGCTCGACCGAAACCAGCTTACTGTCGGCATAGGCGGCCGAAAGCGCGTCGCGAATGGCGGCAAGACTCGGCGCCTTGGGCATCGCGCGCAGTTGGAGCGGAACTTCGACGATCATCCCGCGATAGGTGCGCGTCACTGCCGGCGCGAAGATCGGGGGATGCACCAGCCCGCCATGCCCCTGCATTTCGGGAACATGCTTGTGCGCAAGGCCAAGGCCGTAAATGTGAAACGCCGTATCGGTGGCATCCGGCGCATCGCTGTTTTCGAACGCCGCGATCATCGCCTTGCCGCCGCCGGAATAGCCGGAAACCGCGTTCACCGTCATCGGCCAATCGGCCGGGATGATCCCTGCGCGCACGAGCGGGCGGACAAGCGCCAGAAAGCCGGTGGGATAGCAACCGGGGTTGGAAATGCGGGTCGATTGCGCGATCTTTTCGCGCTGGCCCGGCTCCATTTCGGCAAAGCCGTACACCCAGTCGGGGGCAACGCGGTGCGCGGTCGACGCATCCACGACGCGCACGGCAGGATTTTCGATAAGCGCAACGGCTTCGCGCGCGGCATCGTCGGGCAGGCAGAGCACGACGGCATCGGCGCTGTTCAATGCATCGCGGCGGGCACCCGCATCCTTGCGGAGCGCATCGGGCAGCGTGACGACCGTCAGGTCGCTGCGGCCTTCCAGCCGTTCCCGAATTTCAAGGCCGGTGGTGCCGGCTGCGCCGTCGATGAAAACCGAAATCGTCATGGCCGAATTGCCTTCATGGAAACAGTGTCGTCGGTGATGAGCCGCGCCTTGAGATCGGCGAGGGGCTCGATCGCGACGGACATCGAATGGGTGCTGGCATGGATCACGCGGTCTGCGTCCACCATCATCCCGACATGGCCGGGAAAGAAGACGACATCGCCGCGCTGGAGCGGGGTGTTCGCTGGCAATGCGTCGCCCAGGCTTGCTTCCTGAAGATCGCTGTCGCGCTGCGCCGCAATGCCCGCGAAGGACAGAGCAAGCTGCACAAGCCCCGAACAGTCGATGCCCGCATGGTGGCGGCCACCGCGCTGATAGGGCGCACCCAGCAGCTTCTCGGCCTGTGCAGCGGGATCGAGTCGACCGTTCACGGCGATCAGGTCGGCGAGCGCGATTACACCTTCGTCGGTCAGCAGATGATCGCCGTCTGCACGGCCGCTCACGATCGCGCCCATGGGCAGCGTTCCAAGCGTTTCGGCATCGGCTGTCGCGCCCGAACGCAGCGCCGCGCTGGCCGACTGGACGCGCCAGTGGCCGGCTTCGGCAACCGCCAGCGCATCGGCGCGGACATAGCCGACATAATGATCATGCCCGCAGAAACCCCAGGCCCAGCCGCCGCTCAGGTCGACGACATGAAAGCTTTCGCCGTGCAGCAATTCCGACACGCATTCGGCATCGTCATTGGCCTTGGCGCGCACGGCGGCCACGGGCACCGCGCATCGACGCAGCATCGGGCGCGCATAATGGGGGGCGAACAGCACACCCGCTAGCGCCACATCGGCGATATCGCCGCGCACGGCATTGACCCGTCGGTCGAGAACGATGGACGGCCCGCTCAGGCCGAAATGCTTACGCGCGTTCGCGCTTTCGCGATTCGGAATGTTGCCCTGTTCGGGCGATGAGTCCTGCGAAGCTTTCAAGAAATTCTGCCCCTTCACGCGTCTGCGCCACAAAGATGTTGCGGCGATCCGCATCGTCGCGTTGTCGGCGCAGATAGCCGAGCGCACCCAGCTTGTTCAAGGCGCGTGTTACAACGGGTTTCGATACGTTCAGATCGTGGGCCAGACCGCGCACGGTATGCGGGCCGGGTCTGAGGTAAACGATCAGCAGAAGCGCCATTTGCCGGTTGGTAAGATCGGGCTCCCCCGACCGCACATATTCCGTCAATGTCGTCATCCACCCGTTAAGGGCCTTGTTCAAAGCCATGAAACCTCTGATCACCACTGCGCGATGTTCGGAACGACATCGTCATGGGATCATAACGCTTCAGATCGGATGCAGTTTCAGGCCCAACGCATTTGACCTACGAAATCAGCCATATCTTTGGCGGAGCAGCCCCCAGGCCGCGCGCAGGCCAAGCGCCTCGCCGCCCTTGGGGCGGCCGGGCTTTGCGCTCGGGCGCCAGGCAAATGTGTCGAAATGCGCCCAAGGCAGCGTATCCGGCACAAAACGCGACAGGAAAAGCGCTGCCGTGATCGATCCCGCAAAGCCGCCATCGGGCGAATTGTTGAGATCGGCGACATCCGATTTCAGCATGTCGTCATAGCCGGTCCAGAGCGGCAGGCGCCAAAGCGGATCATCCTCGGCGGTGCCATTGGCGGCCATGTCCGTGGCAAGCGCGTCGTCATTGGCGAACAGCGCGGGCAGGTCGGGGCCAAGCGCAACGCGTGCAGCCCCCGTCAGCGTCGCAAAGTCGATGAGCAGTTCGGGCTCATCCTCCACTGCACGAACCAGCGCATCGGCCAGGATCAGGCGGCCTTCGGCATCGGTGTTCGCCACCTCGACCGACAGGCCCTTGCGGCTGATGATCACATCGCCCGGTCGCAGCGCGTTGCCTGCAATCGCGTTCTCAACGGCGGGGATCAGCAGGTGGAGCCGCACGGGCAGGTTATGCTCCATCACCAGCCCGGCCAGCGCCAGCGCATGTGCGGCCCCGCCCATGTCTTTCTTCATCAGGCGCATGCCCGCCGAAGGTTTGATGTCGAGCCCGCCGGTATCGAAGCACACGCCCTTGCCGACAATCGCGACCCGCGGCGCGTCCTTCCGGCCCCAGCTCAGTTCGATCAGCCGCGGCGCGCGCGCCTTGTCCGCCGCCATGCCGACGGCATGGATCATCGGATAGCCTTGCTCCAGCTCGTCGCCGCGCGTCACCTTGCATTCGCCGTCATGCTTGCGCGCCAGCGCCGCGACGGCGGCTTCGAGATCGGCGGGGCCCATGTCGAGCGTCGGGGTGTTGACGAGATCGCGCACCCGCGCGGTGGCCTTCGCCGTGCGGACGGTATCGGCAATGCGGTTTACCTCACCCGTCAGCAAAATCCGCGCGGGGGCTGCCTTTTCATCCTTGCGATAGGTGTCGAAACGATATTGCGCGCTCAACCAGCCGAACAGCGCCGCGCCGGGTTCCCCCTCGGCAAGGCGATAGGTGCCCGCCGGCAGCGTCTCGGCAAGCTTGGCAAGGCACCAGCTCGAAAGCCGCACGCGATCGGCAACCACTGTTACCACCGACCAGTCGTCCGCCTTGTCGCCCGGCAGGATCGCGCGGGCAAAGGGCGTTGGCTTCATATCCTGTGCGTCGATCGCGGTGCGGTGCCGTTCGGGCTGCGCGGCCAGCCAATCATCGAAATTTTGCTTGTCGACGATGTGGATGGTGCGGGCGGGCTGGCCCTTGTCGGGCTGGATCAGGTCGGCGAGAACAGTCATGCTCCAACGCTAGCGAAGCGGCCCTCAAACGAACAGGCCCGACATCAATCTGCACGCTAAAATCTGCGGGCAACGCCTAGTGAAAGGGTAAAATCCGGACTGTCATGGTTAAGCCCGAAACTCGATCCGGCATCGATCTGCCAATCGTCGGCGGGTTGCCAGCCCAGCGAAAAGGCCGCGAGCGTTTCGGTGCTATGCCCATCGGGATCACGGTCGTGCGTGGCGGCCAGCTCGAGCGTGGCGGTAACCATGTTGTGCAGGGGGAATTCGACGCCGATCACCGCGCCATAAGCCAGATGACGGCCATTGCCATCGCTATCGGGGGCGGCATCCACCTCGGGCGTGAGGGCAAGCGAAATATCGCCTGCAAGCGCGTAGCTGATCGGGATGAGCAGCCCGACGCCCCAATCACCCGCGCCCGCCGGCGCACTTCCTATCGGAAGCGTCGCATAGGGCATGAGCGCAAGGCTGAGCCCCGATCCATCGGGATTGGCGAGGTTGCGGCGCAGCGCGAGCGTGAGGTCGCCGACACCGTCATCATCGGTCCGCACACCGGTCGCCCTGTCGCGTTCGCGCATATGCGCATAGCCACCCCAGCCGATTTGCGCTTCGAGCTGTGGGGTAATGCCCAGCCGAACCAGCAGCTCACCCGTTGCGATCGTGTCGCTCCGCGTCGTCGAATCGCTTTCACGCATCCATTCCGCCACGCCCAGTTCGACCATCACGACGCCTGGCTCGAGCGTGCACGCGGGCGTACCCAGACCGGGCCGATCGGGGCAGAAATCGCGTGCTTCCTGGCCCTGTGCCGGGGCCGCGATCAGCAGGGCGCAACCACAAAAAAATACCGCGCCCAAATGCCGGGTGGCACGGGCGCGGTTCTTGTCCGTCTCACCGCCGGGGCGGTGAGGGGGCCGTTCGGTTATCGGCTTAGGCAAGCGCCGGGAGGAGCTTGCGTTCACCGGCGATGCGCATCATCGCCTTTTGCAGCTTCTCGAACGCCCGAACCTCGATCTGGCGCACACGTTCGCGCGATACGCCGTACACCTGGCTCAGTTCCTCAAGCGTCTTCGGATCATCCGTCAGGCGGCGTTCGCTCAGGATGTGCTTTTCACGCTCGTTCAGGTCGTTCATCGCCGAAACGAGCATTTCGTGACGCACATCGCGTTCCTGAGAATCGGCCAGACGTTCGTCCTGCAGCGGTTCATTGTCCTGCAGCCAATCTTGCCACTGGCCGTCGCCATCCTCGCGCATGGGGACATTGAGCGACGTATCGCCGCCCATCGCCATGCGACGGTTCATGCTGACCACGTCTTCCTCGGACACGCCCAGATCCGTTGCGATCTTCTGCACGTCGTCGGGATGCAGGTCGCCGTCCTCGAATGCATCGAGCTTGTTCTTCATTCGGCGAAGGTTGAAGAACAGCTTCTTCTGCGCGGCGGTGGTGCCCATCTTCACCAGGCTCCACGAGCGCAGGATATATTCCTGGATCGACGCACGGATCCACCACATCGCATAAGTGGCGAGGCGGAAGCCGCGATCGGGCTCGAATTTCTTCACGCCCTGCATCAGGCCGATATTGCCTTCCGAAATCAATTCGGAGGTGGGCAGGCCATAGCCGCGATAGCCCATGGCGATCTTGGCCACGAGACGCAGGTGCGAGGTGACGAGCTGCGCTGCGGCTTCGGGATCCTGATGTTCCTGATAGCGCTTCGCGAGCATATATTCCTGTTCGGGTGCCAGGATGGGGAATTTCTTGATTTCCGCGAGGTAGCGGTTGAGGCTCTGCTCACCACCCAGTGCGGGGATCGTCGCGGGGACGTTGGTGTTGCTGGCCATGACTTCACATACTCCCTGAAACAGTGTCCGAAGTCTCGAACATCTGGATCTTATTGTTATACACGCAGCGCCCTGAACAGTTCCTGCATATCTGCCGGAATTTCACTATCAAAGGCTAAAGCCTCTCTACTGATCGGGTGGATGAACCCCAGATGCGCCGCGTGCAGTGCCTGTCGTTCGAATCCAAGTTCCTTCAATATAGTACGGTGCGAGGGCTTTGTCCTGCCATAGACGGGATCTCCCACCAAAGCGTGGCCGAGCGAGGCCATATGTACGCGCACCTGGTGCGTTCTTCCCGTTTCCAGCCTGCATTCGACCAGCGCCGCATCCTTGAGTGCGGTGATCGTACGATAATGGGTTACCGCGCGTTTCCCCCGGCCATCGCCCACAATCGCGATCTTCTTGCGATTCTGGGTCGAGCGGGCAAGGGGGGCGTCAACCGTGCCGCTGGCAGGATTGGGCCGGCCGTTCACGATCGCGCGGTAGCGCCGGTCGATGCTGTGCGCCTGAAACTGCTTGGCCAGCCCCTCATGCGCGCGGTCGGTTTTTGCCGCGATCATCAGGCCGGACGTATCCTTGTCGATCCTGTGGACGATTCCGGGGCGTGCCACGCCGCCGATGCCGGAGAGATTGCCCGCGCAGTGATGCAGCAGCGCATTGACCAGCGTGCCGTCGGGGTTGCCGGCGGCCGGGTGGACGACAAGCCCGGCGGGTTTGTCGATCACGATCAGATGCTCGTCCTCATAGGCGATTTCGAGCGCGATATCCTGTGCGATATTGTGCGCCGGGCGCGGCGCGGGAATGTCCAGCGCATAGGCGCTGCCAGCCACCGCCTTCACCGCAGGGTCGCGCACTGCCACGCCCGCTTCGTTGCGGACATTGCCCGACGAAATGAGCGCCTTGATGCGTTCGCGCGAAAGCGTGGGCACGGCGTCCGCCAGTGCCCGGTCCAGACGCCATCCACCGGCTGTTTCACCGATGTGCGTTTCTATAGTGGAAACCCCCAAGTCCATCGCTAGGCTATTTGGGTATGGTTGCCCGCATATCAAGAACCCTTTTGAACGAGATTCTCGAACACGCTGATCGAAACGCCGCGCAGGAGGTGTGCGGTCTGCTGCTCGGGGAGGGGGGGCGCATCGTGTCGGCGCAGCGCGTCGCCAATGTCGCGAGCAATCCCGCCGACCGGTTCGAGATCGATCCCGCCGCCCTCTTTGCACAGGCACGCGCGGAACGCGCAGGGGGCGCCCGCATGATCGGCCATTATCATAGCCACCCCAATGGACGGGCTGCTCCCTCGGCGATGGATGCTGCCGCCGTGACCGATCCCGCGATGCTGTGGCTGATCGTCGCCAACGGCGCGGCGACGCTGTGGCGGGCCGATGATCCGCATGGGCTGCACGGATGCTTTGCCGCGATGGAACTCGCGATCGATTGAGCATGCCCGGTTGCATCGCGGCGGCGGCTCCGCCAAAAGGCCGCCCAAGTCAGTTCATTGTGAAATTGTTTCAAGGGGCCCGGGATGTCGTCGATCAACGCTGTGGATTTTGCCAGCCTGCTCTGTTCGCGCCTGTGCCACGATCTGTTGAGCCCCGTCGGTGCGCTCAACAACGGCCTTGAACTGCTCGCCGATGAACATGATCCCGAAATGCGCGCGCGTTGCCTTGAACTGCTCAATGAAAGCGCGCGGACCTCGGCCAACAAGCTGAAATTCTTTCGTCTTGCCTTTGGCGCCGCGGGCGGTTTCGGCGAAGAGGTCGACACCCGCGAAGCCAAGGCCGCGCTTGAAGGGCTGTTCGGCAGCGACGGGCGGATCGAACTTGGCTGGATGGTTCCCGACGTCTCGCTCAGCAAGACCGCGATCAAGGTGCTGCTCAACCTTTCGCTCATAGCGGGCGACGCGCTGGTGCGCGGCGGGCGGCTCGATATCGGCGCCGAGCGTGGTGAAAACGGCACCGAGATCGTCGTGCGCGCCGAAGGCCCGCGGCTCGTGCTCGACGGGGAACTGCGCAAGGCGCTGCTCGGTGACGTTGCGGACGATGCCCTCACGCCGCGTGCGGCGGCTGCGTGGCTGGCGCACAAGATCGTCGTCGAGGCCGGCGGCTCGATCCAGATTTCCGAGCCGGATGAGGCTTTCCTTCTTTTCGGCGCGGTGCTCGCAGCCTGAGCGGGCGCTAAACCGCTTCTTAACCAGAAAAGCGCCACTAAGGCCCCGTTATTCGCCGGAGCGAACGGGGCATGGACGAGATTCTCGCTGATTTCATTGCCGAGACGCGCGAGACGCTGGAGTCGGTTTCAGGCGAACTTGTCGCCTGGGAAGCCGATCCGGGAAATCGCGAGCGGCTCGACAAGATTTTCCGTTTTGTCCATACGGTGAAGGGAAGCTGTGGCTTCCTCGATCTGCCCCGCCTTGAAAAGCTGAGCCACGCCGCTGAGGACGTGCTTGCCGATCTGCGCGCGGATCGGCGGACCGCCGACCGTCAGGTCGTGAGCGCGGTGCTCGCCGTGATCGACCGTATCGCCGAACTGACCGAGGCGCTCGACACCGGCGAAGCCGTTCCGGAAAACGATGCCCGGCTCATCGCTGCACTGGCTGAACAGCCCGCCGTCGAGGAAGTCGACCCCGCTGCCGTGCTCGCACCTTCCGAACCGGCTGTACGGGGCCGGATGCGCAGCATCCGCATCTCGCTCGATCTGCTCGATCGGATGATGAACGGCGTTTCGGACCTCGTGCTCGCCCGCAATGAATTGTCGCGGCGAATTGCCACGGCGGGGAGCGAACCCGAGTTGGAAGGGGCGTTCGAACGACTTTCGCTGTGCATCGCCGATATGCGCGATGCGATCACGCGCACGCGGATGCAGCGGATCGAAAAGCTGTTCGGCACGATCCCGCGTCTGGTGCGCGATCTGGCCACCGAGTTGGGCAAGACCGTCGAACTCAGCGTCGATGGCGGCAGCGTCGAGCTGGACCGCGAAATGATCGAGGCGATCCGCGATCCGCTCACCCATATCATCCGTAACGCGCTCGATCATGGTATCGAACCGGCCGAGGAACGGCTTCGGGCAGGTAAGCCGGCCGCCGGGCGCTTGCGTATTTCGGCGCGTCAGTCGGGCAACCAGATCGTGCTGGATGTAGGCGATGACGGGCGCGGCATCGATGGCGACGCGCTGCTTGGTCGGGCACTCTCGGCCGGGGTCATCAGCGCAACCAAGGCCGAAGGACTTTCGCGCGATGCGCGGCTGGCGTTGATCTTCGAGCCCGGTCTTTCAACCGCGCGCAGCGTCACCGCGCTTTCGGGGCGCGGCGTTGGCATGGATGTCGTCCGTTCCAATGTCGAACGGATCGGCGGTGTCATCGAACTGGCCAGCGAGCCGGGGCGGGGGCTTTCGATTTCGATCCGCGTTCCGCTCACGCTGTCGATCATTCCGGCACTGGCGGTGGGCGCCGGGGGGCAGGGCTTTGCCATCCCGCAATCGGCGATCCAGGAAATCGTCCGCGAAAATGGGCATTCGGTGGTGATCGAACGGCTGGGCGGGGCCGAGATCGCGCGTATCCGTGATCAGCGCATTCCGGTGGTGCGTCTCGAAGCGGTGCTTGCACTTGATCTCGTAGAGACGGGCGAACCGCGTTCGCTTGTCGTCGTTAATCCGCTCGGCGGCGCGACCTATGCGATCAGCGTGGCCGAATTGTTCGACAGTCAGGATCTCGTGATCCGCCCCGCCTGTCCCGCGATCATGGCGACGGGGGCCTATGCGGGCATGACCCTGCCCGACACGGGGCATCCGATGCTCCTGCTTGATCCGGCGGGTATTGCCGAACTCGCGCATATTGCCGCCTTGCCCGAACTCGATCAGCCCCGCCAGGAAACGGCCGACATAATCGACGACGCGCGCGAAGCCGTATCCGTCCTGCTCTTCCGCGATCTCGACGGTATCGAACGCGGCATAAGGCTGGGTGTGGTCGAACGGATCGAGGATGTTGCCGTTGAGCAGATCGGCTTCGCCGGTGGACGGCTTCGCCTTGCGATCGACGGGCGGATTGTGCCGTTGAGCGCGATCCGGGAGCTTGAGGGCGACCGCGAAAGCATCGCGATCATGCGGTTGACCGACGGGCATCTCGAACTTGCCTATGCGATTGACGAGGTGATCGACATCGTCTCGATGGTCCCCGACATTGCGCCAGCCTCTGCGGCTGGCCCTGTCGCAGGTGTTGCCCTGCTCGACGGGCGTCAGATCGAGATGCTCGATCCCTTCTGGCTGTTCTCGGATGTCATGGGATGCATCAGCCCGCCGGCGGCGTCGCGTCCGCTCTGTGTTCTGCCCGATCAGGATGATGCCTGGACGCGCGAGATACTCCGCCCGCTGGTCGAGGCTGCGGGCTACCGCGTGATATTTGGCGAGCCGGTCGAGCTGCTGGGCGACGCCGATATGGTCATTCTCACCGACGATGCCGGGGCGGATGCTTCCGCAGCGCCTGCCAGCGGGCAGGTCTTGCGGCTGCGCGCGACGTTGGACACCGCCGACGCCTCGCTGGGCAGCGTCTATCGTTATGACCGTTCGGCATTGATGTCGGTGCTTCAGCAAAATCTGGCGGGCCGGGGGGCACGGTGATGAAGGACCTCTATCTCTTTGCAGAGCTTGCCGGACAACGGATCGCGCTTGCGGCCGGTTCGGTGGATTCGGTTGTCCGTGTGTCGCGGATAACGCCCGTGCCGCTTGCTCCGTCGCATGTCGTCGGGCTGGCCGCCATCCGCAGCATGGTGATCAGCGTGATCGATTGTCGCCTCGCGCTGGGTCTTCCCGCAGCGGATCGGGGGCGGGAGGCGATTGCCGTGGTCGTTGCGATCGATGGCCACCGATACGGCCTGATCGTCGACCGGGTCGACGATGTCTGCGCGGTGCATGCGGAGCCGGTGCCGATCCGCTCGCCCTTGGGCGAGGGCTGGGCGCGGGCGGCCATCGCCATGCTCGATCATCAGGATGGATCGGTGCTGCTCATTGACGCGGCTGGTCTGGTGGCGGGTGGTGCGGCCTCGCTCGCTGCCTGATCGTCTTAACTCGCTGCTTACCCTTTTCCGTTTAGCCTCCGTCGCCAAGGTCTTTCCGCCTTAAAGGGTGCGCACATGACGAAGAAATGTCTGGTCGTTGACGATTCGAAAGTGATCCGAAAAGTGGCGCGCCACATATTGGAAACATTGAATTTTTCTGTCGATGAAGCGGTTGATGGCAAGGACGCGCTTGAACGCTGTCTTGAATCGGCGCCCGACGTCGTTCTGCTCGACTGGAACATGCCCGTGATGAGCGGAATGGAGTTTCTGCGTGCGCTGCGTCAGAGCGATATCGTTGATCAGCCCAAGGTGGTTTTCTGCACCACCGAGAACGGCATGGGGCATATCCGTGCGGCGATCGAGGCGGGCGCCGACGAATATGTGATGAAGCCCTTTGACCGGGAAACGCTTGAAAGCAAATTGCAGATCGTCGGGCTGGCCTGAGCGGTCACAACCAGATGGCAAGTCAGCCATTTGCGGGGGCGCCCGTTCAGGACCTGCCGGTTCGCGTGATGATCGTCGACGATTCAGCCGTGGCGCGCGCCGTCTTTCGGCGCATGGTGGGGGCGCATCCGTCTTTCGACATCGTCGCTGAATGCGCTGGCGCCCCCGAGGCGCTCGAAGCGCTCGGCACGGTCCGGCCCGACATCATCCTGCTCGATATCGAAATGCCGGGCGGCAACGGCATCGACGCCTTGCCTGAACTTCTTGCCAAATGCGGCGGCGCGCGGATCCTGGTGGTGTCGGCACTTGCCGAACAGGGGGCTGCCGAAACCGTCCGGGCGCTCACGCTGGGGGCTGCCGATACGCTCGCCAAGCCGGGACGATATGTGTTCAGCGGCGGCTTCGGGAAGCAGTTGACCGAGCGGCTCATGCGGCTCGCGCGTGACGATCATGGGGGGGCACCGCAGATCGATCCCGTGGATCTGGCGGTCAGTCCGGATGCGCCTTCTCGTTCGCAGTGGCTCGCTATGCCCATCGCCTGTGTCGGCATCGGCGCATCGACAGGCGGTCTCCATGCCATTTCGGAGTTTTTCCGCGCCTTGCCGCCAGAGTTCGATGCGCCGATCCTCATCACCCAGCATCTGCCTGAGATTTTCATGCCGTTTTTCGCGCAGCAGCTCCGCGAGATGACCGGGCGCAACGCGCAGATCGCCTGCGCCGGCGAATGGCTGGCGCGAGGCAGGCTCTATGTGGCTCCGGGGCGCGCGCACCTGTGCGTCGAGAAGATCGGCGACCGTGCCCGCATCCGGCTCGATACAGGCATATCGCCCACACGCTGCATGCCTTCGGTCGACCCGATGTTCGCAACCATGGCGTCTGCCTTTGGCGCGCAAGCGGTCGGCATTGTTATGAGCGGAATGGGACGGGACGGCAGCGTGGGGGCGCAGACCCTTGCCACGGCCGGCGCGGAAATACTGGCGCAGTCCAGCGAGACCTCGGTCGTCTGGGGGATGCCCGGAAGCGTCGTGCGCACAGGGTTGGCGGCCGGCGTTTTTGCGCCCGATGAAATCGCCCGGCATCTGGGTGCAAGGAACCCCGCGCGATGAGCGCCGATCCGGGTGCCGTTCGCGCGTTGACGGATTTGCTCGAAGCGCGAACCGGTCAGCAGCTTGCGCCCAATCGCAGCTGGCGCATCGATGTGGCATTGAAACCCTTGCTCCGGTCTCGCGGGCTTCAAACGCCTGCGGAACTTGCTTCCCTAGCTTCCAGAGTATCTGAAGAACGGCTTAAAAATCAGATTGTTGAGGCACTTCTTAACAACGAAACCTATTTCTTCCGCGATCTTTCCGTCTTTTCCCTGCTGCGTGGCGATGCGCTGGATGCGCTCCACCGGGCGCGCGCGGAACGGCGTCAGTTGCGTATCTGGTGTGCGGGGTGTTCGACGGGGCAGGAAGCCTATTCGATCGCGATGATGATCGGCGAGGAGCCGGCCCGCTGGCAGGATTGGTCGATCGAAATATTGGGGACGGATATTTCTGCAAGCGCGATCGAACAGGCGGCGTCCGGCCGTTATTCGCAGTTCGAGATTCAGCGCGGTCTGCCGGTGGGGGCGATGATGCGCTGGTTCGATCAGCAGGACGGAAACTGGCGCGCGCTTCCCGAATTGCGCGCAAAGCTGCGCTTTCGTGCACACAGCCTGCTCGATGCGCCGCCGCCCGGTCGCTTCGACCTCATCCTTTGTCGCAACGTCCTCATGTATTTCTCGCCGGTAGTGCGCCGGGGCGTGTTCGATCGGCTGGCTTCAAGCATCGCGCCGGATGGGTTGCTCGCGCTCGGTGCCAGCGAAACCGTGCTCGGCCAAACCGAACGCTTCACGCCCGATCGCGCGTTACGGGGGCTTTACAGGCCATTGCCCGGCGTCAGCCACTGAACAGGGGTAGGCATCGGTCGTGGGCAGGCTATCACCAATATTGTGAATCAACCTCCTGCCTCCGGATTCGGCCCTCGAGACCTTGTCGTCGCGATCATGATGAACATCCTCTGGGGATTGAACATCATCGCGGTGAAGATGGGCGTCGAGGCGGCGGGGCCCTTTACTGCGGCCGTGCTGCGTCAGGTGATCGTCTTTGCGATCTGCGCGCCGGCGCTGCGCATCGTGCCGGGCAGGATGCGCGATCTCCTTTTGCTTGGCGTGCTGTCCGGCGGGGTGTTCTACGCCTTCGTTAACTGGTCGCTTGCGGTTGCCACCAATGTCAGCGCGCTTGCGATCGCGGGGCAGTTGGGGGCGCCATTTTCGTTGATATTGGCTGTCATATTCCTTGGTGAACGCATTCATATCACCCGCATAATTGGTATGTTTCTGTCGTTTCTGGGTGTCGTTCTGCTGGTGTTCGATCCCGCTGCGGGCAAGGAAATTCCGGGTCTTTTGCTGACGGCGATCGGGAGTGTGATTTGGGCGATGTCGTCGCTTCTGCAGCGGCGTATCCGCGGCGTACCGATCCTGACGATCTATGCATGGATGGGGTTAATGGGCACGCTCGTCCTTCTGCCGATCGCGATGTGGCAGGAACCTGAAATGCTGCGTGCGGTGCCCGATCTGCGGGTGCGCGACATGGGCTGGATCGTCTTTTCGGCCATCGGGTCCACCATTTGCGGGCTGGGCGCCATGTCGTGGCTGCTACAGCGCCATCCGGTCACCACGGTTGTGCCGCTGACACTGGCCGCGCCGGTGATTTCTGTGGTCGTCGCCTCGCTGTACTTTGAGACGCCGCTGACGCCGATTATGATGCTTGGCGGTGCGGTGGCGATGACGGGCGTCGCGATCGTCACCATCCGGACGGCCGAACGTCAGAAAGCAGGTTGAGTGAACGGGTTCATCGAAAGGCCTTCGCCCAATTTCAATGAGCGCAGGCTGCCGGTCACCATATTGGTGCTGCATTATACCGGCATGGAAACTGCCGAGGCGGCGATCGCCCGGCTGGAGGATCCCGCAGCCGAGGTCTCTGCCCATTATGTCATCGACGAGGACGGCACGATCATCCGCATGGTCGATGAGGACAAGCGCGCCTGGCATGCCGGGCGGGCGCACTGGCGCGGCATCACCGATATCAACAGCGCTTCGATCGGCATCGAGATTGTCAATCCGGGGCATGAGTTCGGTTACCGCCCGTTCCCCGACGAGCAGATTGATGCACTCATTCCGCTCGTCGCCGAGATCAAGGATCGGTACGCCCTGTCGCGCGGCAATATCGTCGGCCATTCCGATGTCGCGCCCGCGCGCAAGACCGATCCGGGCGAGCTGTTCCCCTGGGGGCGGCTCGCGCGCCATCGTCTGGCGCTGCCACGGCCCACCAGGAACCTGGTCGATCCCGAATGGCCGGAAAGCGGTTTCCTGCTGGCGCTGGAGCGTTTCGGCTATGACGTGAGCGATCCGCGCGCGGCGATTGTCGCCTTCCAGCGGCGCTTCCGCCCCGAATTGCTCGACGGGGAGATTGACGGCGAGATGCGTGCCATCTTGCTGGCGCTTCTCTTGCCACGCCCGCAGGGCGATGAGGCGTGACGCCTGATCGCGATCTGAAGGCGGCGCTGAAGCACGGGCTCAAGGGTCAGTGCCCGGCCTGCGGCGGCGCGCGTCTGTTCCAGCGTTTTTTGAAGCCCGTTGAAACCTGCCCGTCCTGCCATCAGGACTGGACGCCCCAGCGCGCGGATGATTTTCCTGCCTATCTGGTGATCCTGATCCTCGGCCATCTGCTCATCCCGCTGGTGATCGAGGTCAATCTCAGCTTCGATATCGCGGTTGGCGTGCAGGTTATCCTCTGGCCTCTCGTGGTCGCCTCGTGCGCGCTCGCGATGATCCAGCCCGTCAAGGGCGCGGTCATCGGTTTTCAATGGGCGCGTCATATGCACGGATTCGACAAGAACTGACACGCGCGCCCTTGGCAGGCGCGCCGCACCGCCCTATGTCGCGCGGTACCAGAGGGTCGGGCGGCCGCGGCCGGCATTATGCCGGGCGAGGAAAGTCCGGGCTCCACGGAACAACGGTGCCGGGTAACGCCCGGCGGGGGTGACCCCAGGGACAGTGCCACAGAGAGCAGACCGCCGCGCTTCATGCGCGGTAAGGGTGAAAGGGTGCGGTAAGAGCGCACCGCGGGCCCGGTAACGGGAACGGCATGGTAAACCCCACCGGGAGCAAAACCGAATAGGGGCGGCATATGGGCCTTGTTCCGGCCCGTCGCCCGGGTTGGTTGCTTGAGGCACGGAGCAATCCGCGCCCTAGAGGAATGGTCGCCTATCCCGCTCGCGGGTGGACAGAACCCGGCTTACAGACCCTCTGGCTTATTCTTTCTGTTCATTGTGCATTTGGTTGCAATTCCCATTCTCTGACAGCATTGATCTTCCCATCATTGAGGGGAAATCATGAAACGGCATTTGTGGCTCTTGTGCCTGTCGTCTGCGCTTGCGTCGCCGCTTCAGGCTGAAACGCAACCATCGGGCGTGGCGGCCGCTCAGCCTTCGGCCGTGCAGCAGCGTTTCAATGCCGCCGAGGCGCGCCTGAACGCGGGGGACCATGAAGCCGCGCTGGCGGACTTTTCCGCGCTCGAGCGCGATTTCCTGCTCGCAAAGGCGTACAACAAGTCCAGCCTTGCCATCGTGCGCGTGCGCAAGGGCGATGCCCTCAGCCGTCTAGGCCGCACCGATGACGCCGTACAGGCCTTGAGGGGCGCGCTGTCGGAAGGGGGGCTCGACAAGCCGGCCCTGGCAATTCAGCGTTTCGACGCGCGCATGCTTCTGGGGTATTTGCTCGAAGGGCAACTCGATCATGCTGGATCGGCTGCCCAGTATCAGTTCGCCTTTGCCGATGCGTCGTCCGATGCGGAGCGCGCGCGTATCCATTTTGCGCTGTCCCGGGTTCTGATGTTCGTTGATGCGCCAAATGCGCGCGTTCACGGCGAAAAATCGCTCGCCCTCTATTCGGCCGATGCCGGAACGGAGAAAAGCATCCTCGGCAACGTCTACGGCGTTCTGGGGCGGATACAGCTCAACCAGAATGATCTGCCGGCGGCGCGGATATCCTTGGAAAAGGCGATCAAGCTGCGCGGCGGTCTGGATTTAAGGGTCGATGGTGCGGATGTCGCCATTCGATCCGATGCGGCTTCCGTCGCATTGCTTCAGAAACGCGACGAAGATGCGCGCAAGCTGTTTGCCTATACCGGGGCAGGGCGGTCTGACCAAAGATTGCCCACGCCGTCCGGCATGTCGTTCCCGCAATGTGGCGGCGCAGAGGATCTGAAGGTCGACGACATGGCGATCATTCAGTTCCAGATTGCCCAGGATGGCACTGTCGCGAACGCGCAGCCTGTCTATGCATCGCGTCAGGGGGAAATGGCCTATGCCTTTGCCCGGACGGTGGGCGCGTGGAGTTGGGATAGCGCGGAGCTTGCGAAGCTGCCCGCCTTTTATCGCTCGGCCGTGCGGGTAGAAGTGCGCTGCTCTAACAGCTTCACGCGCCCCTCGCTCATGAACGATCTGGATAATGCGACTTTCGAGTGGCTGTATGCGCGCACGGGCGTGTCGCTGTTCCGATCGGGCGAAAGCTATGCTTCAGAAGCTGCACGATTGCAGTCGGAATTATCCGAGCTCACCAGCCCGGCAGATGCGCTGAAACGGGCCGGGCGTCTTGCGGCGCTGGCGCGCAATGCCACCATTGGGTGGAGTGAGAAGCAGCAGTTCGCGCGTCAGTCGGCGGATTTGGTACGCGCGGCAGGCGGGCCGGCGATGGCGTGGCTGGGCGCGGAGATGCGCGCGCGCACTATCGGAACCGGAAAGCGCGAATTGTCCTGGAGCAATCAGGCCAAGGCGCTTGTCCAGTTGCTCGACGACCCGCAGGTGGCGGCGGATCCCCTTGCCCGGTCGGCCACGCGCTTGCGCCTTGCCGAGGCTTATGCGGACGCAAAGTCCATTGCTGCCGAAAAGGCCGTGCTCGAACAGATTGTGAATGATGCGGGCTTGCCGGAAAAACACCCGCACAAGATTGCCGCGTTGGTTGAGCTCGCCAATGTCGCCGTCGTGAGCAAGAATCTGGCCGAGGCTGAAAATGCCTATGCGCGTACGGGGTTGAGCGCCCGGCAATGTGCCGCGCTGGATAATGGTCCCGTGCTCCTGCGCTCCAACGCCAGCAGTGCAGATTTCCCGGATGATGCCCTGCGTTGGGGGTTCGATGGCTGGAGCACAACCGAATATGACGTCGGCGCTGATGGCAATACCGCGAATATTCGTACGCTTGTGGCTTTTCCGCCATCGGTGTTTGCCGATGCGGGCCGTAGAATGATCGGTGATTTTCGTTTCCGCCCCAGCTTCCGTCCAGACGGTGGCCCAGGCTGCGGCGCGCGGAAGCAGACCGTGACTTTCAGGACACCGCGATAAGGCGTCAGCGGGCTTGATCCTTGCATCATGCCCGCTGGCCATTATGTGAAGAGCAATGGCGCGTTCTTCCCGATCCTATGACTGGGGTTTCCCACGCTGGCGCGGTTATGAGGCCGAACGCCAGGCGGCGAAGGTGCGCCTGTGCGATCGCCATGGCTGCGAGGCGGTGGGTGATCGGCCCGCGCCGAAATCCCCCAACAGCCCGGATCGCTGGTATTTTTGCGAAGCGCACGCCGCCGAATATAACCGCAACTGGGATTATTTCGCGGGGCTGACCGCCGAGGAAGCGGCCGCGCGCGAGGAGCGCGAGCGTGCCGATTATTCGGGGTTCAAGGAACGCGAATATTATGGCTGGGGCGGGCCGGGGGATGGCAGTCGCTCGCGTGACGAACTCAACGCGCTGAAGGCGCTTGAGCTGGAAGACGATGCCGATTTCGAGGCGGTGAAGCGCGCCTGGCGGCGGCTGGCCAAGGAATATCATCCCGATGTGAAGCCGGGCGATGCGCAGGCCGCCGTCCGTTTTCAGGCCATCCAGGCCGCGTTCGAGGTGCTGCGCAAGGCGGAAGAACGCCGACCGGGATGAAATCCTCGGTCGCCTCCAACTGGAACGCTGCGCTGCTTGTTTGCCGCAAATGTTCCAAGCGTCAGGGCGGAGGCTTTGGGCCCAAGGGCAAGACCGGCCTCGCCAAGGCGTTGAAGCGCGAGACGGGGGCTAAAAAGAGCCGCAAATCATCCCTCGGCGTGGTCGAGGTCGATTGCCTTGGCATTTGTCCCAAGCACGGCGTGGTTCTGGTCGACAGCCGCGATACGCACAACTGGCGGTTGGTCAGGCCCGGAACCGATATCGAGGCGCTGGTCGAGGAACTCGCGCTGCCTCTGGACGATCAGGCGTAGCGCTTCGCCGTTTCGCGGATCAGCGCGATCATGTTGGGAATGCCCTGCGTGCGGTTCGAACTCAGCTGGTTGCGCAGGTCGAACGGCTCCAGAATATCCTCGATGGCAAGCCCGCCGATGTCCGCCGGGCTGCGATCCTGAACGATCTGCAGGATCAGCGCGATGATGCCCTTGGTGATCGCGGCGTTGCTGTCGGCCAGGAAATGCAGCCGACCATCGTCGAGGCGCGTCGGATAGACCCACACCGCCGCCGAACAGCCGCGCACCAGCGTGGCATCGGTTTTCAGCGCATCGGGCATGGGTTCAAGCGCCCGGCCCAGATCGATCAGCAGACGATAGCGATCGTCGGCGTCGAGAAATTCATATTCGTCCTGGATTTCGGCGATCTGGTTCACGGCAGTCATGTCGTGGGCGCTAGCAGGCGGCGCAAGGGGCGGTCCAGCGCTTTTCGCCGAAAGAGGGGCGTGGGGCTTGTTAAAGCTCCACGCCTGCGGCGATCGCCTCGAGCTTGCGGATGCGTTCCTTGAGATCGGCGATCTCGATGCGCGATCCGGCATGGCCGGTGGGCGCATCGAACCGGCTTTGCTGCTGCTGCAGTTCGCTGCGCTTCAGCTCGAGCCAGCCGGTCCAGCCTTTCAGCGCCGCGGTGGTCAGCATGGCGATGGCAGCCAGGCTGCTTAGCGCAATGGTGGCATATAGCGTCAGGTCACTCATGGTCTTATCCCCATTTCCTCTCCGGGGGGCCTGAAGATCAGGCCCGATCCCGTTCGCGCAGCTTTTCGATTTCGCGTTCAAGGCTGCTGGTATCGTCGGTCGCCAGCCGCTCCAGAACCGCGACGCGTTCCTTCAGCGTGCGCACTTCCTCGCGCAGGCGGGTGGCTTCGGGATCGTCCGTCGCGACCGCATTGCCCTTCCAGTCCTGCCCATGCTTGTGTCGAACCTGGATGATCTTGCCGACCGTGACGATCGCCACGATCAACACCACCATTTCAAAAGGTCCCATCATTCGTCTCCCAGATCTTGTCTTTATCAGTTGGCCCGGCCGCGCAGCGCTTCGATCTCGCGATTGAGGCTGTGCGCCTCATCGGTGACGATCCGCTCGACATTGGCCATCCGGTCCTTGATCGATCCCAGTTCGGCGCGCAGCTGCGCATTTTCCTGGGTCAGCAGCTTGATACGCTCGAGCGCCTCGTCGTTCCGCTTCGGATAGACGGCCTGGCCCCAGGCGCCGTCCAGCGGATAACCGTTCTTCACCCTGAGCCAGGTGGTGAGCACCCATCCAGCGATCGCCATCGCGCCAATCACCATTCCGGCGGGGGCAAGCGTTTCGAAAAGCGCGATCTTGTCCATTTTTTCGTTCCTCCCTTGCGTCCGGCGATCAGCGGAGTGCGTCGATTTCGCGGGCGGTGCGTTCGGCGGGATCGGTGGCGATCCGCTCAAGCACCGAGATGCGTTCCTCAAGCCTCAGCAGCTGCGCCTTCAGATGTTCGTTTTCGCTCGAAAGCAGTTGTATTTTTCGATCAGCGTCAGGATCTTTTCGATCAACGGTGCCACCCCATTCATTTTCGATGGGATAACCGTGCTTTGCGCGGATCCATGTCGAGACCAGCCAGCCGCCGATGCAGATCGCCACGATCGCGATCACGAATATCGGTCCCTGGAACATCTTCACTCTCCCTGTTCACAGCCCCGGCCATGCGATCAGCGCAGGCTGTCGATTTCCTTGGCCAGGCTCGAATTGCTGGCGGTGTAATAGGTTTCGACATCGGCCAGACGGCGATCGATCTCGCGGAACTTGGCGCGGACATCGCGGGTGCTGCGCGCCGGAGACTGGCGCACGCCCTGCCAGAACTTGGCGTCCTCGGCGCTGGTATACAGGCCGCTCGGCTTCGCATCGGCTACCCAGCCGGCTACGAAATAGGCGATCAGCGTCCAGGGAAAGCCACCCATCAGGGTGACGAGCACCATGCCGATGCGCACCCAGGTGACATCGATCCCGGTATAGTCGGCGATCCCCGCGCACACGCCCATCCACTTGGCGTTCTGCTTGTCGAGGTAGAATTTGGTGCGGCTGGCGGACATTTCAGTCTCTCCTTGAATTTGGTGCGGTCTGCGCGCGGCTCAGTGCCGCTGGTCGGGGCGGGTGATGGAGGAGGGGGCGCCAAGCTCCCCCGACTTCCAGTTGGGGTTGTCGGCTGCGATGATCCGTTCGATCGTGTGCAGCCGTTCCTCCAGCCGCCGGGCGGTGTCGTGCATTTCGTCGAGCAGGTTTTCGTCCTCGCGGGTGATGCTGCCGGCGCGCTTCCACTGGGTCACATAGTGGAGGATCAGCCAGGGCATCCCGATGAAGAGGAAGCCGACGACGAAAATCGGGACGAGTACCTCTTCCATATCAGCCTTCCTTGCTTGCGCGGGCCTTCAGGGCGGCGAGCTCGGCTTCCACCTTTTCGGCGGACTTGAGCTCGGCGAACTCTTCCTCGAGCGTCTTGGGCTGCGCGCCCAGGCTCAGCGCATCGGCGCGGCCTTCGGCGAAGTCGACGCGGCGTTCGAGCACTTCGAAGCGCGAAAAGGCTTCTTCCACCTTCTGGCCGGCATAGGCTTCGCGCACACGGATACGGTTCTGCGCGGTTTCAAGCCGCGTCATGATCGCATTCTGGCGGGCGCGGGCCTCGCGCAGCTTGCCCTGAAGCTTCGAGATGTCTTCCTCGTACGCGCGCAGCGATTCATCGAGCGTCGCGATCTCGTGCTTCAGCTGGTCGCCCATGTCGGCGGCCTTTTGCTTTTCGACGAGCGCGGCCTTGGCCAGGTCCTCGCGGTCCTTCGACAGCGCCAGTTCGGCCTTTTCTATCCAGCTGTCCTGCAGTTTTTCCAGCTTCAGGATGTGGCGGCGCAGTTCCTTCTGGTCGGCAATCGTGCGGGCGGCGGAGGCGCGCACTTCGACGAGGGTTTCTTCCATCTCGAGGATGATCATGCGGATCATCTTCGCCGGGTCTTCCGCCCTGTCGAGCAGGTCGGTGACGTTGGCGGCGATGATGTCGCGGGTTCGTGAGAAAATTCCCATTTTGGATACTCCTGAGATGACGACGTATTTGGCATTGGGGTGCCGGGGCGGAGCAAGGGAATTCCGCCCCGGCGGGGGCTGCCTTCAGGCGTAGATCCTGTCGGCCGAAACGGTAACCACGCCGGCATTCGTCTTGGCGGTGTCCGCGGCCTGTGCCGGGCCCACCGCGCTCAGCACGCAGGTGGCGCTGAACAGAACGGTGCAGACGATTGCGGTGAAGGTGTTTCCGATCTTGCTGGTGGTCATAATGGCCTCCCTGAACCTTTGATTTGCACTTCCGTAGAAGCAGTTGTTCTCAACTAAGCAGGATGCGTGCCAGTTTTTGAAAAGCTCCATTTTTCGGGATATTTTGCATAATTTACATTATTCTGAGTTGGTGAGTATTGCCAAATTTTGGGAAATATCCCTAATCTTGGGAATGGAGCGCGAAAGTCATTTCATCGGCCAGTCGCTGGCCTTTCTCGATTCCGTCGAGCGGGCAAGCCGCGCGGCGGCGCTCAACCGTCCCGTGCTGGTGATCGGCGAGCGGGGTACCGGCAAGGAACTGGTTGCCGAACGTCTGCACCGCCTCAGCCCGCGGTGGGACGGGCCGCTCGTCATCATGAACTGTGCAGCCCTTCCCGAAACGCTGATCGAGGCCGAACTGTTCGGGCATGAGGCGGGCGCCTTTACCGGCGCCACCCGCGCGCGCGCCGGGCGGTTCGAGGAAGCCGATGGCGGCACGCTGTTCCTCGACGAACTCGGCACCTTGTCGCAAGGGGCGCAGGAACGGCTGCTTCGCACGGTCGAATATGGCGAGGTGACGCGCATCGGCTCCAGTCATCCGATCCGGGTCGATGTTCGCATCGTCGCCGCCACCAATGAAAATCTGCCGGCCATGGTCGATAAAGGCCGGTTCCGCGCCGACCTTCTGGATCGGCTGAGCTTCGAGGTGATCTCGCTCCCGCCGCTGCGTGTCCGCGAAGGGGATGTGCCCGTGCTCGCCAATCATTTCGGGCGGCGCATGGCCGCCGAGTTGGGCTGGGAACGCTGGCCGGGTTTTTCGGAAACCGCCGCAGCGCAGCTCGTCAGCCATGACTGGCCGGGCAATGTCCGCGAACTGCGCAATGTGGTCGAACGCGCGGTTTACCGCTGGGACGATCCCGAACGCGCGGTCGATGCGATCATCTTCGATCCCTTCGCCACGCCCTGGCATTCGCGGCCGATGCCGGGCAGCGTGACGCAGGAAGTGGAGCGCGCGGAGGAGGGGGCGGTGCGTGTCGCCACCGCGCCGACATCATCGCCCGCAACCGAACTGCATCTGGTGGGCGATCTGAAACAGGCGGTCGATGCGCATGAACGCGCGATCCTGGAGGCGGCGCTCGCCCATAATCGCTTCAACCAGCGGGCGACCGCGAAAAGCCTCAACCTGAGCTATGATCAGTTGCGTCACGCGCTCAAGCGGCACGAATTGCCATAGGGCGGCTGATGGAAAATATTGGCGCCCAGCGTAACAATTCGCGGCCCTTTTTGCGCGCAATGCGTTAGGAGGGCGTGTTTTCAAACCAAAAGAGGTGAGTCATGCCCTTCATCCTGCCCGATCTCCCCTATGCGAAGGACGCGCTTGAGCCGCACATGTCGGCCGAAACCTTCGATTATCACCACGGCAAGCACCACAAGGCCTATGTCGACAAGGTCAATGGCTGGGTCGAGGAAAAGAACCTCGCCGGTCTGTCGCTGCTTCAGGTGATCGACAAGGCGAAGAAGGACGGCGACAAGGGCCTGTTCAACAACGCCGCACAGATCTGGAACCACAGCTTCTTCTGGAAGTGCCTCAGCCCCAAGGGCGGCCAGCCCTCGGCCAAGCTGCAGGCGATGATCGACGAAGCCTTTGGCTCGACCGACGCGCTGCTCACCAAGCTCAAGGACGAATCGATCGGCCATTTCGGTTCGGGTTGGGGCTGGCTGGTGCTGAAGGACGGCAAGCTTGCCATCACCTCGCTCCATGATGCCGACACCCCGGTCGTCTATGATGACATCAAGCCGCTCCTCACGCTCGACGTGTGGGAACACGCTTATTATGTCGATTATCGCAACGCGCGCCCCAACTATCTGGAAGCCGTGCTGAAGAACCTCATCAACTGGGAATTCGTCGAGCAGAATCTCGACGGCGAAGGCGCATCGCGAGCCGATCAGGCCCAGTAAGCATCGGATCCTGTCCGAATGAAGGGAGCCGGGGAGCGATCTCCGGCTCTTTTCGTTGATAGTTTGGCGAACGATGCGCCCGCGATGACGAGAAGGGAAAAGCGACGCGATGAGGACTTCCTATCTTCTGCTGGCCGCACTGGTTGTCGCCGTGCCTACCGCTGGTTTTGCACGTGCGCAGGAAAGCGGATCGAAGAAGGAAGAGCCGGCGCCGTCTTCTGCTCAGAAGCCTGACAAGGACGAGCGCCCGTCACCCAAGAAGGACGATACGATCGACAAGGCGGGTGATATCGTCACCCAGCCCGCGCGCGATATCGGCGTCGTCCGCACCGAAGTGCCTCCCTTGCTGCAGGCGGTGGTCGAAAATCCGTACAGCACCGAAGGCGTGAAGACCTGCAAGCAACTGGCCGATGCGGTGCATGAGCTGAACGCGGTTCTGGGCGAGGATTTCGGCGTGGGCCGGGAAAATAACGAGAACCGCTTCGGCAAGTTCGCCGAGGCGGGGGGCAAGGCGATCGTCAATTCGCTCATCCCCTTTCGCGGGCTGGTGCGCGAGGTGACGGGGGCGGGGCCTGCCGAGCGCCGTCGCGATGCCGCCATTGCCGCAGGCTTTGCACGTCGCGGCTTCCTGCGCGGCATGCATCAAAACCGGGGCTGCAAGACCGCCCTCAATTGAGGTGCGCTTTGATCGCTCCCCGACAGTGAAAGGCGTTGCGCGCCAGCGCGATGCATCAAACACTCGCCGCTCCAGCAGGGGGAGGCGCAGATGAGCGAAGAAGCCATGATCAGCACGAGCCGTCGCGGGCTTGTCGAGGGGATGGCGGGCGCGGTGCTGGCCGCGACGCTCGGCGGCATAGCGGGGCGTGCGGCTGCGGCCGGACCCGCGCCGCAAGGGCCCGTACTGACTCCCGGATTGACCAGTGCCTGGCAAGAGGTTGCAGGCCGCATCGCCGCCTTTGCCGATGAGTTTGAGGCGCTGGCCGCGCCGCGCACTGATATCGACCGCGCCGAAGGCTTTCGCCTGTTCATGCGCTATTTCACGATCGGTCTCGACCAATATGTCGAATATGCCGATCCGGCGTTCCCGGCCTTTTATCAGAAGACGCGCGACGGGGTACGCAAGTTCGCCGGCGACAGCCCCGGTCAGCTTTATGACTCCGCTGTGATCTCGCCCGAATATGAATATCGTGTCACCGGCGACATGCACGATCTGCTGATGCTCGAATTCACCGTCTATTCGGGAACGCTCAACAAGGACAACAAGGCGCGCCGCCGGTTGGTGAGCAGCCTGACTGAGGCCGAGATGAAGATCGCGCCCGATGGGCGCTTTACCGTGCTCCTCAATCGCGGCGGGCAGGGGGAAAATGCGCTGCGCATGGACGATGACGGCAGCGTCGTCGTGGTCCGCCGCTATCTGCGCGATCCGCTACGCTACAAGCCGCGCGCGCTGACGATCGAACGGACCTCGGGCGCGCCGGTGCTCAAACCGCTCTCGACCGTCGATCTCGGCGCGCAGCTCGTAAAAGCGGTCAATTTTGCCGCATGGAATGTCAAGACATGGGCGCAGTGGGTGGATCGTTGCCGCAAAACCAAGTTCAACCGGCTTGCCCATTTCGACGATGGCGGGGATATCTACACACCCGCCGGCCACAAATATCTGGAAGGCTATTGGTCGGTAAAGCCGGGGCAGGCGCTCTTCATCTCCTTCGTCCCGCCAAGGGGACGGTACTGGAGCTTCGTGCCGATGAACTACTGGATGGAATCCTTCGAATGGCGCTTTGGCAACCGCGTCTTCGCCTCCAGTGTCGAAACCTCGCCGGGGCCCGATGGTCGGGTTCGGCTGGCGCTCGCCCATGCCGATCCGGGGCGCCCCGACACCCGCTGGATCGAGACGATGGGGCATAATGAAGGCCAGATGGCCTTTCGCCTCGCACGGCACGAAGGGGCGCTCCCCGACGTGCAATGCGAATTGGTGACGCTCTAGGGCTCAGCCCTGCGGAGGCGTCGTTTCGGCGGCCTTCTGCTCGCCCATGCTAAGCCCATGGCGCATCATCATGGGGATGTTCGCCATCGCGAAGCCAAACGACAGGATCGTCACGCCCCACACCTTCAGCGTCAGCCAGGTGTCGAAGGTGAGCATCATCCGCATCGCTTCGTTGAGCACGGCCATTCCGGCAAAAAAGAAGGCCCAGTTGCGCGAAAGCTTCATCCAGCCCGTATCGTTCAACCCGTCATAGGCGGCCTGGAGCAGCACCTTCAGCAGCGGCTTGCCGATGGCGAGGCCGAAGAACAGCGCGCCTGCGAACATCGTGTAGATGATTGTCGGCTTGATCTGGATGAATTTCGGATCCTTGAAATAGACCGTCAGCGCGCCGAAGCCGACGACCAGCGCGGCCGACAGCCACAGCATCGGCGAAACCTTGCCCAGTTTCACCTTGGAAACGATCACCGCGATCACGATCGCCGCCATGAACGCCACCGTCCCGGCGATGACGCCGACGAACTTATAGGCGAGGAAAAAGACAAGCAGCGGCCCGAAATCGAGCGCCATGCCCAGCCCGCCATGCTTTTGTTCCTGCGCGCCAGCCTTGTCGTTGGCGTTTGCCGTCGTCATTCACCACTCCCGGAAATTGCGCGGGCCAGTTCGCCAGCCTCGAAGGGGCGAAGGTCCTCGATCGTTTCGCCTACGCCGATCGCATGGATCGGCAGGCCATATCTGTCGGCGGCCGCCACCAGCACGCCGCCGCGCGCGGTACCGTCGAGCTTGGTCATCACAAGGCCGGTGACGCCCGCCACTTCCTTGAAAACCTCGATCTGCGACAGCGCGTTCTGGCCGGTCGTCGCGTCGAGCACCAGCACCACGTCGTGCGGCGACGCCGGATTGAGGCGCCCCAGCACGCGGCGGATCTTGGCAAGCTCGTCCATCAGTTCGCGCTTGTTCTGCAGTCGGCCCGCTGTATCGACGATTAACACGTCGATGCCCGTCGCCGTCGCCTGCTTCACCGCCTCATAGACGATGCCCGCGCTGTCGCCGCCCTCGGGGCCGGTGACGATGGGAACGCCCAGCCGTTCGGCCCAGACCTTCAACTGGCCGATCGCGGCCGCGCGGAAGGTGTCGCCCGCCGCCAGCATCACGCCGTAATCCTGTTCCTGGAACAGATGGGCAAGCTTGGCGATCGTCGTCGTCTTGCCCGATCCGTTTACGCCGATGACAAGGATCACCTGGGGGCGCGGAAAGGCTTCGATTTCGAGCGGCTTGGCCACGGGCGCGAGGACCTTTTCGATCTCTTCGGCAACAATGGCCTTCACCCCGGCCTCGTCGATGCCCTTTTCATAGCGGCTGGAAGCGATGCGCGCGCGCACGCGGCCCGCCATGGCGGGGCCGAGATCGGAAACGATCAGCGCTTCCTCGATCTCGTCCAGCGTCGCATCGTCGAGCGCAGACTTTGTGAAAAGGCCGGTGAGGTTTTCGCTCAGCCGGTCGGACGTGCGCTTGAAACCGCCGAACAGTTTCTGATGCCAGGGAGATTCGCTCATTGGGCGGTGCCGATCAAAGTGGATTGTTGAATGTCGGTGATGGTTACGGCGCGGATCGAGCCGGGCGTGGCCGGTGCGCTTAGCTGCACGCGTGCGAAATTTTCCGAATGGCCCGATTGGCGGTCTCGCTCGATCAACACGTTCTGCGTCGTTCCCACCATGGATTCGAGCCAGCGCCTTTGCCGGATTGAGGCCGCGTCGCGCAAGCGTGCCGCGCGTTCCTTCACCGTCTGGCGTGGCAACTGCGGCATCCGGGCGGCCGGTGTGCCGGTACGCGGCGAATAGGGAAAGATATGGCCGTGGACGATGTCGCAATCGTCGATCAGCCTTAAACTGTTGTCGAACATCTCGTCGGTTTCGGTGGGAAAGCCCGCGATGATGTCGGCGCCGATTGCAATGCCGGGCCGTGCGGCCTTCAGCCGCGCCACCATCTCCACTGCCTGCGCGCGACTGTGGCGGCGCTTCATGCGCTTCAGGATCATGTCGTCGCCCGCCTGCAGCGAAAGGTGCAGATGGGGCATCATGCGCGGCTCGTGCGCGATTAGCTCGAACAGTCGCTCGTCGATCTCGACCGAGTCGAGCGACGAAAGCCGCAGTCTGCGGAGACCCGGGATCTGCTTCAATATGCGGTCCACCAGCAGCCCCAGGCTGGGCGCGCCGGGCAGGTCGGGGCCATAGCTGGTGAGATCGACGCCGGTCAGCACGATCTCGGCATAGCCTTCATCCACCAGCGCGGCGATGCGGTCGATCACCGCGCCTGCGGGAACCGAGCGGCTGTTTCCACGGCCATAGGGAATGATGCAAAAGGTGCAGCGATGGTCGCAGCCATTCTGCACCTCGACAAAGGCGCGTGCATGTTCGGCAAAGCCCGATGCCAGTTGCGGTGCGGTCTGCTGCACGGCCATGATGTCGGCCACGCGCACTTCGGCTTCGCCGTCAGCGCTCGCGTCGAAGCGAAAGCTTTTTGCCTCCATCTTTTCGATATTGCCGAGCACGCGGGACACTTCGGGCATGGCCGCAAAGGTCTGCGGCTCGATCTGCGCGGCGCAGCCGGTCACGATCACGCGCGCATCGGGGCGGGCGCGCTTGGCGCGGCGGATCGCCTGCCGGGTCTGGCGCACGGCTTCCGCGGTCACCGCGCAACTGTTCACGATGACCAAGTCGTCGGCATCGCCGGCGAGCGCGCGGATCGCCTCGCTCTCGGCAATGTTCAGCCGGCATCCCATGGTGATCAGCTCGGGGCCGGGCATCAGAGCGCGTCCGCGTCCAGTTCCCCGGTGAAGACATGGGTGGCGGGGCCGGTCATGCGGATCGTTTCGCCGTCGCGCCAGTCGATGATCAGGTCGCCGCCGGGCAGCGTCACGGTAACCGGGCCGTCCGCCAGCCCGAGGCGGATCGCCGCCACCGCCGTGGCGCAGGCACCCGTGCCGCAGGCCTGGGTCAGCCCGACGCCGCGTTCCCACACGCGCAGGCGGATATGGCTGCGATCGACGATCGTCGCGACGTTCACGTTGATCCGGTCCGGGAAAAGCGGATCGGTTTCAACCACAGGCCCCACCTGATCGAGCGGAACCGCATCGGTGTCGGGCACGAAGAAAATGACATGCGGATTGCCGACATTGACGGCCGTGGGCCGTTCCAGCCCCGCGTCCCAGCCCACGGGCATGTCGCGCGTGTCCATCGCATAGGATAGCGGAATGGTTTGCCAGTCGAAGCGTGGCGCCCCCATGTCGACGGTCGCGCCCAGTGCATCGGTCGTGCCATGCAGGATGCCGGCCATCGTCTCGATGCGGACATCTTCGCCCAGCAGCCGTGCAACACAGCGCGTGGCATTGCCGCACGCTTCCACTTCGCCGCCATCGGCGTTGAAGATACGCATTTTTGCATCGGCCACGCTGGAGCGCTCGATCACGATCAACTGGTCGCAGCCAACGCCCGTGCGCCGGTCGGCAATCGCGCGGACCTGTCCGTTGTCGAGGGCGACCGGCGTTTCGCGTCCGTCGATCACGACGAAATCATTGCCCAGCCCGTGCATTTTGTGAAAGCGTACGCTCATGAATCGCGATCTAGGCATGCGCCGCTCCGAAGTCCACCTGCGGGCCCGTGAAATACTCGACTTCTGGTTGGTCGAAACCCCGCCCGAACGGCGTTTCGTCAAGGATGCTGCGCTTGACCGCGAAATCGCCGGCCGTTTCGGGGCGCTTCGTGCCGAGGTGAAGGCGGACAATGCCAGCGCATGGCGGAACGAACCCGATATGCTACTGGCGGCGATCATCCTGTTCGATCAGTTCTCCCGCAACATCTTCCGGGGGGAGGCGGAGGCATTTGCAACCGATCCGCTTGCGCGCGAACTGACGCGCCTTGCCCTGACCAGGGAATGGGACAGGGGGATGACGGTCGTCGAACGACAATTCCTCTATATGCCGCTGATGCATTCCGAGGATATCGACGATCAGGCGCTGTGCGTTCAGCTGTTCGAGGGAATGGGCGATCCGTTGCTGCTCGATTTTGCCGTCCGCCATGCCGCTCAGATCGAGCGTTATGGCCGCTTCCCGCAGCGCAACCTTGCGCTCGGGCGCCAGAGCACGCCGGAGGAGGCCGAAATGCTCAGCCGACCCGGGGAAACCTTCTGACCGTTTCGCTCTGCGGCAGTTCGATCGCCGCGCGGCGTGCGGGCAGCAGGTTCTTTTCGGCGAGCAGCTTGTTCACCTGATCGATGGGCATGGGCTTGCCGAAATGCCAGCCCTGCCCCTTATGTACGCCAAGTGTCCGGAGCCGCTGTTCGATGGCGCCGGTTTCGACGCCTTCGGCGGTGACGGGCAGGCCAAGGCTGTCGCTCAGCCGGGTGATGGCGTTTACGATTGCTGCGCTTTCGGCATTTTCATTGATCGACGAGACAAAGCTGCGATCGATCTTGATTCGGTCGAAGGGCAGCGCGCGCAGATGCGCGAGCGAACTGTATCCAGTGCCAAAATCGTCGAGCGCCAGCTGGATGCCCTGGTTCTTGAGGCTGCCGACGATCGACTGGGCCAGGCCCAGATTTTCGAACAGCGCGCTTTCGGTGATTTCCACTTCAAGCCGGCTCGGCGGAAATCCGGTTTCGACGAGCAGCTTCACCAGTTTCTGCGAAAGCCAGGGGTCCTTGAGCTGGGTCGGGGAGATGTTCACCGAAAGCGTAAGCGCCTGGTCCCAGTCGCGGCCATGTTCCAGTGCCTGTTTGATGATGGCGAGCGAAAGATCGCTGATCATCCCGGTTTCCTCGGCCACCGGCACGAACGTGTCGGGCGCCATCAGACCGAAGGCGGCGCTGTTCCAGCGCGCAAGCACTTCAAAGCCGTGAAGCCGGCCCGTGCTCAGGTCGATCTGCTGTTCGTAATAGGGCACGAATTCGCCGCGCGGAATGCCAATCTTCAGCCCCGCCTCGATGGCGTTGCGCAGTTCGAGCGCGCGCTCCATCGAGGAATCGAACCAGCAATGGCGGTTCCGCCCCGAATTCTTTGCCGCATACATCGCGATATCGGCACGTCGCATCAGTGCCTCGATGCTTTCCTGCCCGTCCGACGTGCAGGCGATGCCCACCGATGCGCTGATATGCGCGTGGATGCCCGCCGCGTCGAAGGGGAGGGAGAGGCGTCCCACAATCTGCTCGGCCGTCCGGGCGATATTGTCGCGGCCGCGCGCGTCAAACAGCAGCGCGCAGGCGAATTCGTCGCCGCCAAGCCGGGCAACGATCGCATCGTCGGGAATGGCGCGGCCGATTTCGGTCGATACCGCGAGCAGCAGTGCATCGCCCGTGGCGTGGCCGTGGAGATCGTTGATATTCTTGAAATTGTCGAGGTCAACCGCAAGCACCGCTACCGATTGTCCTTTGCGGCGCGCGCGCGCGATCAGCGTGTCGCCTTCTCCGGCAAAGGCGCGGCGGTTGAGGAATCCGGTCAGGGGATCACGGTCGGCCATCTGGCGCGCATGCGCTTCGGCCATGCCGCTGCGCGATACTTCACGTGAAAGTGCGGCATGGCGGAACCAGCCGATCGCGATCAGCGCAAGGTTCAGAACCAGCGTCGCCGCCGCCAACGGATCGACAGGGCCGCCACCCCGCAACGCCTGGCCGATGCTCGTCATCAGCGTGCTGCCCGTCGCCACCAAAAGCAGCAAGGCGATGATCGCAACAATGCCTGAAAGGTGAGACTTGCGGCGCCTGTCTCCGCGCATTGGCGGCGGGGAAGCGCTCGCGAGTCCTGACGAATGGGACGGGTGGTTCATATCTCCGCTTGTGTCCGCAAAGCGTGTAGAAGGCGTTAAAGAAACGGGTGGTCTTGCCTGCTTTGCAAATTTCGATTATCTGCCCGCCAAATCGTTCCGACCATGAACGAAACATATGCGCCCATGGGTGCGCGCTGGCCGACGAGGTTTCGTCCGCCGGCGTGTTTTGCGTTTTGATCTTGGTCCGGTTCGGGAAAGGGAAGTGACGATGTTTGAATCCTTGAGCGATCGGCTTGGCGGCGTATTTGATCGCCTGCGCGGCCGCGGTGCACTGGGCGAGGCTGATGTACGTGCAGCCATGCGCGAGGTGCGCATTGCCTTGCTCGAGGCCGACGTCGCGCTGCCCGTTGTACGCGAATTCGTCGACAAGGTTACCGAAGAAGCCGTTGGCCAGTCGGTCCTGAAATCGATCACGCCCGGCCAGCAGGTCGTCAAGATCGTCAACGACGCGCTCGTTGACATGCTCGGCTCGGAAACCAGCGAACTCGATCTCAACGCAAACCCGCCCGTCGTCATCATGATGGTCGGTCTGCAGGGCTCGGGTAAGACGACCACCAGCGCCAAGATTTCCAAGCGGCTCACCGAAAAGGATCGCAAGAAGGTCCTGATGGCGTCGCTCGACGTCAATCGCCCGGCCGCGCAGGAACAGCTTGCAACCCTCGGCACGCAGACGAATGTCGCGACGCTGCCGATCATTGCGGGCCAGCAGCCCGTCGATATCGCCAAGCGCGCGCTGCAGGCCGCCAAGCTTCAGGGCTTCGACGTTCTCGTCCTCGATACCGCGGGCCGTCTCCACGTCGATCAGGCGCTGATGGACGAGATGAAGGCCGTGGCCGACGTCGCCAACCCGCAGGAAATCCTGCTGGTCGTCGACTCGCTCACCGGTCAGGACGCCGTCAACGTCGCCAAGAGCTTCTCGGAACAGGTTGCGCTGACCGGCGTCGTGCTGACGCGTATGGACGGTGATGCGCGTGGTGGTGCGGCGCTCTCGATGCGCGCCGTCACCGGCAAGCCGATCAAGTTTGCGGGTATGGGCGAAAAGCTCGATCAGCTCGAGCCGTTCCATCCCAGCCGCGTCGCGGGCCGTATCCTCGGCATGGGCGACGTTGTCAGCCTTGTCGAACGCGCCGCTGAAACCATTCAGGCTGACGAGGCTGAAAAGCTCGCGCAGAAAATGGCCAAGGGCCAGTTCGACTTGAATGATCTGCGCGCCCAGCTCGAACAGATGCGCCGCATGGGCGGCCTTGGCGCGCTCGCCTCGATGCTTCCGGGCATCAAGAAGGTGCAGAACGCGATGGCCAATGGCCAGGTCGACGACAAGATTCTGAACCGCCTCGATGCGATCATCTCGTCGATGACCGCCAAGGAGCGGAGCAAGCCCGAACTCATGAACGCCAAGCGCAAGATCCGCGTGGCGAACGGCAGCGGCACGACGGTGCAGGAGGTGAACCGCCTCCTCAAGATGCACCAGGAAATGTCGACCGCGATGAAGAAGATCAAGAAGATGGGCGGCCTCAAGGGGCTGGGCGCGCTGTTCGCCAAGGGCGGCATGGGCGGTCTCGGCGGCATGCTCGGCGGTGGCGGTGCCGGCGGGGCACAGCCCCCGGCCGGGCTTCCGGGGCTTCCCGGCGGCCCGGGTGGGATGCCCAAGCTTCCGCCTGGCTTCGACAAGTTCATGAAGAAATAATTGTTACGACGTTGAATTTTTAAAGTTTTTCACAGTTTAAGAAGAAGGAAGAAGATCATGGCAGTTTCCATTCGCCTGTCGCGTGGCGGTTCCAAGAAGCGCCCTTACTACCGTATCGTCGTTGCCGACGCGCGCAGCCCGCGCGATGGTAACTTCATCGAGAAGGTTGGCACCTACAATCCGCTCCTCGCCAAGGACGATGCGAACCGCGTCACCCTTAACGCCGATCGTCTGAAGCACTGGCTCTCGGTCGGCGCGCAGCCCACCGATCGCGTTGCTCGCTTCCTCGACGTAGCCGGCATCAAGGAACGCGCAGCCCGCAACAACCCCAAGAAGGGCGAACTCGGCGAAAAGGCCAAGGAACGCCTGGAAGAAAAGGCTGAAAAGGCTGCTGCAGCCGAAGCCGCTGCCGCAGAAGCTGCTGAAGCCGCTGCTGCTGCCGCTGCCGCACCGGCCGAAGAAGCTGCGCCTGCTGAAGACGCAGCGCCGGCTGAAGAACAGGCTGAGGGCTAAGCCTTGTCTGCTCGCCCCGTTACGCTCGCCGTCATCATTGGTGCGCATGGCGTGACGGGGGAGGTGCGCCTGAAACTGTTCGCGGACGACGTGACCAGCCTCAAGGCGCACAAGCGCTTCAATGATGGAGCGCTGACCCTGAAAAGCGTGCGCGATGGCCCCAATGGTGCCATCGCCCGCTTCGCCGAGATCGGCGACCGAAACGCCGCGGAAAAATATCGCGGCACCGAGATTTCCGTCCCCCGCGATGCGCTTCCGCCGCTTGCGCCGGGCGAATATTATCATGTCGATCTGATCGGGCTGCCGGCCGTTTCCACCGATGGTGAAGCGCTGGGCACCGTCGTTGCGATCGACAATTTCGGCGCGGGCGATGTCATCGAGATCGAACGCCCGACCGGCAAGCGCTTCATGGTGCCGATGGCCGCCGTCCCCGAATGGGGCGAAACCCTCGTCGTCGAAGCCGCTTTCGCCGATCAGTGATTGCCGAGCTTTTCGCGCTGATCCTGGCCGTGGTGGCCGGAATATTGTCGGCTGCGATCGGATATCAGTTTTCGCGCCGTATTGGCCTTGCTGAGGCGCATGCCCGCGTCGCGGTCGGCTTGCTGTTCAGCCAGGTCGTCACGCTCTTTCTCGCGCTGACTGCGATCCTCGATATGCCTGGTGATGACGCTTTTCTGGGCGGGGCCAGTTTCTGGCTGGCCGGGCTTGCGGGCACGCTCGCCGCGCTGCACCGGTTCGAACGCTACCGTATATGATCTGGCCGTTTAGCCGCTCCATTGCATGGCGGCGCGCACTGGGCCATTGGGGCTGGCGATGACATTTGCAGCCCAGATCCTCACGCTTTACCCCGAGATGTTTCCCGGTCCGCTTGGCACCTCGCTTGCCGGTCGTGCGCTGGCCGAGGGCACATGGTCGTGCGATCCGATCCAGATCCGCGATTTCGCGACCGACAAGCATCGCTCGGTCGATGATACGCCGGCGGGTGGCGGGGCGGGGATGGTGCTGAAGCCCGATGTGATCGCCTCTGCGGTCGATCATGCGCTGGCGCGTCAGCCCGACAGCCCGGTTCTGGCGATGACGCCGCGTGGACGGCCGCTGACGCAGCAGCGTGTGCGCGAACTGGCGGCGGGGCCCGGCATCACGCTGCTTTGCGGCCGCTTCGAAGGCTTTGACGAGCGGATTTTCGAAGGACGCCCGATCGAGCCGGTTTCGATCGGCGATTTCATTCTCTCAGGCGGCGAAACCGCCGCAATCATTGTGCTTGACGCTTGCATTCGGCTGCTTCCCGGCGTAATGGGCGCCGCTTCAAGCGGTGATGACGAGAGCTTCGAAACGGGGCTTCTCGAATATCCGCATTATACCCGACCCCAATTGTGGGAAGGGCGTGCGATCCCTGAAGTGCTGCGATCGGGGGATCACGCGAAAATCGCCGCCTGGCGGAAACAAAGGGCGGAGGAAGATACACGGCTAAGGCGGCCGGACCTTTGGGAGCGCTATGTCGGTGCTCGGGACCAGTCGCCCTCTGGTGCGCGGCAAAAGAAGAAGGACTGATGAGCATGAACCTCATCCAGACGCTCGAAGCCGAGCAGATTGCCAAGTTCAACGAAGCCAAGAAGATTCCTGAATTCCGTCCGGGCGACACCGTCCGCGTCGGCGTGAAGGTCATCGAAGGCGAGCGTCACCGCGTTCAGGCCTATGAAGGCGTCTGCATCGCGCGTTCGAACAAGGGCATGGGCTCGTCGTTCACCGTTCGTAAGCTCTCCTTCGGTGAAGGCGTGGAACGCGTATTTCCGCTCTATTCGCCCAACATCGACTCGGTCGAAGTCGTCCGCAAGGGCGCCGTTCGCCGTGCGAAGCTGTACTATCTGCGTGGCCGTACCGGTAAGGCCGCTCGTATCGCCGAACGTCGCGACACGCGCAGCACCGAAGCCTGATCGGCTCCGGCAGATACTGCTTAAATACTTTCGAATGGGCGTCGGCAGCGATAAGTCTGCCGGCGCCCATTTTCGTTTTGCGGGCATGCGCATGGAAGGTCAGGATATTGAGGATCAGGGATATATGGTTGCTCGCGGGGGCGGCGTTCATTTCGGCACAGGCTGCGCCGGCCATGGCTGAGACGGTTGCCCCCATGCCGCTGACGCTGGAGCGTGTCTTTGCCAGCCCCGATCTCAGCGGCCAGCGTCCGCGCATGCTCAAATTGTCGCCCGACGGCTCGCTCGTCACCCTGCTTCGCAACCGCCCGCAGGACCGCGATCGTTACGATCTCTGGGCCATCGATACGCGCACCGGCCGCGCGTCGATGCTTGTCGATTCCGAGAAGTTCGGTTCGGGCGGCCAGATTTCCGAAGAGGAAAAGATGCAGCGCGAACGCGCGCGCATCGGCGGCACGCGCGGTATCGTCGCCTATGACTGGGCGCCCGATGGCAAGAGTCTGCTCGTGCCCCTTGACGGCGATCTCTTCCTCGCCACGCGCGACGGCAAGGTGCGGCGCCTTACCGAAACCGCCGCAGGCGAACTCAACGCCACGATCAGCCCGCGCGGTGGCTTTGTCTCCTTCGTGCGCGATCAAAATCTGTTCGCGCTCGATCTGAGAAGCGGCACCGAACGCCAGCTCACCAGCGACGGTGCGGGCACCGTCACCTGGGGCGTTTCCGAATTCGTCGCGCAGGAGGAAATGGATCGGTCGCGCGGCAGCTGGTGGTCGCCCGATGACAGCCATATCGCCGTCGCACGCGTCGACGAGGCCGACGTAATGGTCGTCAGCCGCGCCGCCATCGGCGCCGACGGCACCAAGATCTACGATCAGCGCTATCCGCGCGCGGGCACGCCCAATGCGCGCGTCGATCTCTATGTGATGCGTGCCGATGGTTCGCAGCCGGTGAAGGTCGATCTGGGGACAGACCCCGATTATTATCTCGCGCGGGCCGACTGGCTGCCCGATGGCAGCGCGCTCATCGTGCAGCGCGAAAACCGCGCGCAGACGGTGCTCGATGTACTGAGCGTCGATCCCGCCACGGGCAAGGCGACCCCGTTGTTCGCTGAAACCGCCAAGAGCTGGATCAATCTCCACAGCAATCTGCGCGCGCTCAAGGATGGCAGCCTGATCTGGACATCTGAACGCAGCGGCTATGCGCATATCTACCGCCTCAAGGACGGCAACTGGACCCAGCTCACCAGCGGCGACTGGGCGGTCAAGCAGGTCGTCGGCGTCGATCAGGCCAAGGGCCGCGTCTATTTCCTCGGCAATCGCGAAACCCCGGTCGAACAGCATCTCTACGCCGTCGATATCGCGCGCCCCGGCCATGTCACGCGGCTGACCGAGGCGGGAAGCTGGAACAGCGCGGTCATGGACGGCGGTGCCACCCGGGCGATCATCACCCATGCGACGCCCGGCCAGCCCGAACAGGTCTATCTGGCCGACAATATGGGCAAGCGGCTGAACTGGATCGAGCGCAACGAACTCTCCGCCGGTCATCCCTATGCGCCCTATCTCGCCAGCCATGAGCCTACGCGTTTCGGCACGATGCAGGCGGCCGACGGCAGCACGCTGCACTACAAACTGCTCACACCGCGGATCGAGCCGGGCAAGCGCTATCCCGTCTTTGTACAGGTTTATGGCGGCCCCGGCGGCGGGCGGCAGGTCACCGCGAACTGGGGCGGGGGGCTGCACCAATATCTGGTCGACAAGGGCTGGATCGTCTTTTCGGTCGACGGGCGCGGCACGCCCGATCGCGGCAAGGCGTTCGAAGATCAGATCCACAAGGCGATGGGCACCGTCGAGGTTGCCGATCAGCTTGCGGGTGTGAACTGGCTCAAGGCGCAGGACTTTGTCGATCCATCCAAGATCGCGGTTTATGGCTGGTCCTATGGCGGCTTCATGACGCTGCGGTTGCTGCAGGCGGCACCGGGCGTGTTTGCCGCCGGTATCTCGGGCGCGCCGGTGACGAAATGGGAATTGTACGACACCCATTATACCGAGCGGTATCTGGGCAGTCCGACGACCGATCCTGCGTCTTATGAACAGGCCGGCGCCATCGCCAATGCCACGAAGATTGCCGATCCGCTGCTGCTGATCCACGGCATGGCGGACGACAATGTGGTCTTCGAGAATTCGACCGCGCTCATGGCCCGGCTCCAGTCGGCGGGCCATTCCTTCGAAACGATGGTCTATCCCGGGCAAACCCACCGCGTGGCGGGGGAGGGCGTGAGCGTCCATCTGTGGAAGACGATCGAGAATTTTCTCGACCGTTCCGTGCTCCGGAAATGAGCAAGAATATGGCTGCCCCGAGATGGGAAGGGGCAGCCATATCTACCCGGCCTCTGCGCTGATAATGGTTTCAGCGATGGGGCTGGGATGGAATGCCCGTACGATCGATCGTGCGGGTATAGAGGTGCCAGGTCGCATAGCCGAGGATCGGCAGCACCGCAGCCAGCCCAATGAACAGCGGAATGGCGCCAAGGACGAGCAATGCCGCCACCATCAGACCCCAGCGCATCATCACGCCGAAATTCTGCTTCACCGCGCGGATCGATGTCCGCATTGCGATACCGGCATCGACATCCTTGTCCACCAGCAGCGGCAGCGCGATTACGCTGACCGCCATCGCGACGAGCGCGAAGCCAAGGCCGATCAGATTGCCGATGATCATCATCGCCCAGCCCTTGGGCGTGGTGAAGAGTTGCGTCACGAAGGTGCCGATCGAACTCGACGTTTCCCGGCCGAAAAACACCTCATAAACTGCGGTCGCGGTAAACACCCAGGCGATGAAGATACCGATCAGCACCGCGGCCACGCCCAATATGCCGTCCAGCGCGTCGCTCTTGCGCACGTCGAAGAAATGCCGCCAACGCGATTCCAGCCCGGCCTCGCGCCGCCGCGCCAGTTCGTAAAATCCGGTGCAGGTGAGGGGCCCCAACAGCGATAGCCCGGCGGCGATCGGAAACAGGATGTAGAGCATGTGGCTGCCCAGCGCGCCAAAGGCAGCGACGAAGCCGACCAGCGGATAGATCAGCCCTGCAAAGAACAGGTCGCCACGCTTGGCCAGAAAGTCCTGATAGCCTTCACGAAGCGATGCCTTCAGGTCGTCCGCCGTAATCGTGCGGATGGGGATGTCGGGGATATCCAGTGTCGGCTGTCTTAGCGCGTTGGTTGCCACCATGATCCATCTCCTTGGCTGTACTCGTGAAATTTTCTCCGGGCATGAGTCCTTGTTCGGTAACATAGCACAGCTTTTGGCGGGCGGTGATGTTCTTTCGTTGCGCGCGCGCCGGGTGGGGCTGGACAAATGCTGCAGCCGCGCTATTGCCGCCCACTTCACCGAGTTGGAGTGTTTAATAATGGGCTACCGGGTAGTGGTTGCCGGTGCGACCGGCAATGTCGGACGTGAAATGCTGAACATTCTGGCGGAACGTCAATTTCCGCTGGACGATATCGCCGTCGTGGCTTCCGCGCGTAGCCAGGGTGACGAGATTGACTTCGGCGAGACCGGACGAAAACTCAAGGTCCAGAATATCGAACATTTCGACCCGACGGGTTGGGACATGGCGCTTTTCGCCATCGGTTCGGACGCAACCAAGGTCTTCGCACCCAAGTTCGCAGCCGCCGGCTGCACGGTGATCGACAATTCGTCGCTCTACCGCATGGATCCCGACGTGCCGCTGATCGTGCCCGAAGTGAACCCCGACGCGATCGACGGCTATACCAAGAAGAACATCATCGCGAACCCCAACTGCTCGACCGCGCAGATGGTCGTCGCGCTGAAGCCGCTGCACGATGCCGCGACGATCAAGCGCGTCGTTGTCGCCACCTATCAGTCGGTTTCCGGCGCGGGCAAGGCGGGGATGGACGAACTGTTCGAACAGAGCCGCAACATCTTTGTTGGCGACACGGTCGAGCCGCAAAAGTTCACCAAGCAGATCGCGTTCAACGTGATCCCGCACATCGACAGCTTCCTTGAAGATGGTTCGACCAAGGAAGAATGGAAGATGGTCGCTGAAACCAAGAAGATCCTCGATCCGAAGGTGAAGGTCACGGCCACCTGCGTGCGCGTGCCGGTTTTCGTGGGGCACTCGGAAGCGATCAATATCGAGTTCGAGAACGAGCTTTCGGCCGAAAAGGCGCAGGAAATCCTGCGTGAAGCTCCGGGCGTTATGCTCGTCGACAAGCGCGAAAACGGTGGCTACGTCACCCCGATCGAATGCGTCGGTGATTACGCGACCTTCATCAGCCGTGTGCGTGATGACTCGACCGTGGACAACGGCCTGTCGCTGTGGTGCGTGTCGGATAACCTGCGCAAGGGCGCCGCGCTCAATGCGGTCCAGATCGCTGAACTGCTCGGCCGTCGCCATCTGAAAAAAGCTGCCTGATCGCAGCCTGTTTCGGCAGGACAGGAAAAGGGCCCCGGAAGCAATTCCGGGGCCCTTTTCCTTTTGCATCCATGTCCTCGAACCGCCGAGTTATTCGGCGACGATCTTTTCCAGCTTCGCCCCGCGCGGAGGCCCCTGCAGCAGGAGCACGAGCGGCAGCGCCAGAAGCGTGATGATCGACATCAGGTAGAAATCGTCCAGATAGGCGATCATCATCGCCTGTCGCGTCACCTCGGCATTGGCCATCGACAACACGGTATCGCCCGTTGATCCCAGCGCCTGCGCCAGTGTCGGGTCCATCCCGTCGATGCTGAACGAGGTGATGTGCGCGGCGAGGTCCGAATGGCTGATCTGCGTGTTGCGCGACAACAGCGCCGTCACCATCGAAATCCCTGCCGACGAACCAAGGCTGCGGATCAGGTTGAGCGAGCTTGCGCCGTCGGTGCGCCATTGCGGGGGCAAGGTGATGAACGCCATGGCGTTGAGCGGCATGAACGCGAACCCCATGCCAAGGCCTTGCACGAACCCGCTGATCGCCACCGTCTGCCAGCCGATGTCGAGCGACCAGTGCGCCATGTGCCACAGCGACCAGGAACTGATCAGCAGCCCGGATGCGATGAGATAGCGCGGGTCGACCCCGCGTCCCATCAGCTGGCCGCCGATGAACATCGTGATGAACACCCCCACGCCGCGCGGCGCGAGCAGCATCCCGGTATCGATAACGGGATAGCCGTAAAGTTGCTGCAGCATCGGCGGCAGCAGCGCCATCGGCGCCATGGAAGTGATCCCGATCACCACCATGAACATCAGCCCGGTCGCCAGATTGCGGTTCTTGAACATCTGGCGCTCGAACAGCGGTTTCTTGGCGGTCAGCAGATGGACGAGGAACATCCAGAAAGCGCCAAATGCGACGGCGGCCTCGATGATGATTTCCCAGCTCGCGAACCAGTCCTCATGCGGGCCACGGTCGAGCATCAGCTGGAAACTGGCGAGCGCAACCGAGAGCATGGCAAAACCGGTGACGTCGAATGAACGCTTGGTTTGGCCACGTGAGGGGAGGAGCGCCCAGAGCAGCGCCAGCGTCAGGATACCGATGGGCAGGTTGACGTAGAACACCCAGCGCCAATTGTAATTTTCGGTAAGCCAGCCGCCCAGAACCGGGCCCATGATCGGGCCGATCATCACGCCCATGCCCCACATCGACATCGCCTTGGCATGGCGCTCGGGCGGGTTGATGTCGAGCATCACCGTCTGCGACAGCGGGCCGATAAAGGCGCCGGCCACCCCCTGGAAGATGCGAAAGGCGACCATCGTTTCCAGATTGGTCGCCGCGCCGCAGAGCATCGAGGCAAAGATGAAGGTGCCGACCGCAAACAGGAACAGGTTGCGTGATCCGAACCGGTCGGCAAGCCAGCCCGTCACCGGCGTCGCGATCGCGGCGGCGACGATATAGCTGGTCAGCACCCAGCTGACGCTGTCCATCGTCGCGCCCAGGCTGGTCTGCATGTGCGGCAGCGCCACATTTGCGATGGTGGTGTCGAGGATCTGCATCACCATCGCGCCCATCACGCCGACCGTCAGCCAGCCATGATGTTTGACGGGCATGGCGGCGGTGCCGCCGCCCGTCGCGATGTCAGCGGTTGCCACGGTTTTTCGTGTCGACGGTCACTTCGGCAGAAAGCCCGGCGATCATCTGGCGGCTGGGCTTGTCGTCGATCGCCACGCGTACTGGCACGCGCTGGGTTACCTTCACCCAGTTGCCATTGGCGTTCTGGGCAGGGAGCACCGAAAATTCCGATCCGGTGCCGGCGCCGATGCTTTCGACATGCCCCTTCAGCTTCAGCTCGGGATAGGCGTCGAAGGTCACGGTCGCGGGCTGGCCGACGGCCATGTTCTTCAGATCGGTTTCCTTGAAATTGGCTTCCACCCACGCCTTGTCGCTTACCACCACGCTCAGCGCGGGCAGGCTTGCCATCATCATCTGCCCCACCTGCAGGCGGGTAGACTGGCTTACCGTGCCATCGCTCGGCGCGCGGACCTCGGTACGCGACAGATCGAGCAACGCCTTGTCGCGGCGCACCTGCGCGGCGGCAATCTCAGGGTTCTGGCCCGGAACGGCCGAACCGGTTGAAATCTTGGCGCGGGCCTCGTCGGCGGCGGCCTGTGCGTTGCGCAGGCTTTCGCGCGCCTGGATCAGCGCGTGTTCGGTCGCGTCGAGCCGGGCCTTGGTCGTGAAGCCGCGGCGCATCAGTTCGGCCTGACGGTCATATTCCTGCTGTGCGAAGCGCATCGTGTCGCGGCTGGCCGCGATGTCGACCGCGGTGCCACGATAGTTGGATTCCATCGTTGCCAGCGACACCTGCGCCGATGCGATCGCGGCGTTGGCGTCGGCCAGCGCGATCCGGTAGGGTGCCGGATCGATCCGGAACAGAAGGTCGCCCTTCTTCACGCGCTGGTTCTCGCCCACTTTCACTTCGACGATCAGCCCGTTGATCTCGGATGCCACCGAAACCTTGTCCTGCTGAACATAGGCGTTGTCTGTCGAGATGAACCGGCCGCTCGTCAGCCAGAAATAGCCCATCGTTCCCGCAATCAGCAGCGGAACCGAAAACATGGCGGCAAGCCGCATCGGCCGCTTGCGCTTGGTGGCGGGGGCTTCGGGCGCGCTCGTCATCGGTTCGGCCTTGTCGAAACGGATGGCTTCACCGGAATCAGCCATTGGATGCTCCATCGGAAACGGCGGGCTTGCGCGAAAGGTTGAGCCGGATCCGCTCCAGCGCCGCCGCAAGTTGTTGGCGTTCAGCCTCGTTCAGTCCCTCGAGCGCCTCGCTCAGCGTTTCATAAGCGGGTTCGCGCAGCTGCGCCACAAGCGTGCGTGCCTTTTCCGTCAGGAACAATTGCCAGGCGCGCCGGTCGCTGGGGGAGGGGCGCCGCTCGACGAGCGCCGATTCCTGCAAACGATCCACCATGCGGCAAAGGCTGATCGGCTCAACTTCGATCAGATCGGCGAGACGGCTCTGGTAAATGCCTTCGTGATGGATAAGCGCGGTCAGCACGCGCCACTGCGGGCCGGTGACACCGATGGAACGGGCGCGTTCGTCGAAATTTCGGCGAACCAGACGGGCGGCATCGGCCAGCAAAAAGCCGAGAGACTGTGTTGTTGAGTCCATATAGTAAACACGCTTATTATATGTGCGCTGTTTTGTCCATCGCTAAACCGCCGGCCATGCCATGCAATTGGTCGATTGCAGAGCCGCGCCATGGGGCGCATAGCGGGCTATCTTGCGTGTCCCGCAACGGCCGGGGCCGCCTTGCAGGGAATGTTAAAAACATGCGTATCCAACCGATCGAGGCACGGGGCTGATGGTGACGACATTCGACGTTTCAGTCCACCACTTCCAGGCCGATGACGGCACCATGCTCGCCTGGCATGAAATGGGCGAGGGGCGCCCGCTCGTCCTGATCCATGGCTATTTCTCCAACGCGAACACCAACTGGATTCGCTACGGCCATGCCGCGCTGCTCGCCGATGCTGGCTACCGGGTGATCATGCCCGATCTGCGCGCGCACGGCGAAAGCGGCAAGCCGCATGAGGCAGAGGCCTATCCGCCCGATGTGCTGGCGGCCGATGGTTTTGCGCTGCTGCGCCATCTCGGGCTCACGGATTATGATCTGGCCGGCTATTCGCTGGGTGGCCGCACGGTCACGCGGATGCTCGTCCAGGGGGCAAAGCCTCGCCGCGCGGTGCTGTGCGGCATGGGCTATGACGGGATCATCGATACGGCGGGGCGGGGCACCTATTTCCGCAATGTCCTCACCAATCTCGGCAGCTTCGATCGCGGGACGAGCGAATGGATGACCGAGGCGTTCCTCAAGACAACCAAGGGCGATCCGCAGGCGCTGCTCCTCATCCTCGAAACCTTTGTCGATACTGCGCCCGAACAGCTCGCCGCGATCGATCTGCCCGTGCTCGTCGTGACGGGTGAGGATGACGACGACAATGGCTCGGGCGAGGCGCTGGCGCAGGCCATTCCGGGCGCGCGTTTCCTCGCCATTCCGGGCAACCACATGAGCGCGGTTACCAAGTCCGAACTGGGACAGGCGATCCGCGATTTTCTAGCGGCTTGATTCTACAGGGGGCGCGGTTCAGTCTGCGCCCCAACAAGCAAACAGACTTTGGGGATACCCACATATGAAATCGGCTCTTTCCGCGCTTGCGCTGGGCACCTTGCTCGCCAGCGCCGCACCGCTTTATGCCCAGAAGGCGGATACCCGCCCTGCCAAGGCGCTCACCGCCGCTGACGCGGATGCATTTATCGCCGCGGCTGAAAAGGAACTGTTCGACTATGCGGTCGATGCGTCGCGCGTAGCCTGGGTCAACGCCACCTATATCACTGACGATACCGATGCGCTTGCCGCCAAGAGCGGCGCGGAAGGTACCGAGAAGTCGGTGCGCCTCGCGCTTGAGGCCGCCAAGTTCCAGAAGGTGCCGGGGCTGTCCGCCGATACGGTGCGCAAGCTCGATATCCTGCGCGGCGGCATCGTGCTGCCTGCGCCGACGACGGCGGGCGCCGCGACCGAACTCAACGAAATCGCGACGCGCCTCAACTCGGCCTATGGCAAGGGCCGCGGCACGCTCGACGGCAAGCCGATCGGCGGCTCGGACATCGAGGCCGAAATGGGCACCAGCCGCAATCCCGCCCAGCTCAAGGAAATGTGGGCCAGCTGGCACGACAATGTCGGCGCGCCGATGCGGCAGGACTATACCCGCATGGTCGAGATCGCGAACAAGGGCGCGCAGGAGCTTGGCTATAAGGATGTCGGCGCGATGTGGCGCTCGGGCTATGACATGCCCGCAGACGATTTCGCCAAGCTGACCGACAAGCTCTGGGCGCAGGTGAAGCCGCTCTATGACGAACTGCATTGCTACACCCGCACCAAGCTGAACGAGAAATATGGCGATGCCGTCCAGCCCAAATCGGGGGCGATCCGCGCCGATCTGCTCGGCAATATGTGGGCGCAGGAATGGGGCAACATCTATGATGTCGTCGCGCCCAAGGGGGCAGGCGATGTCGGCTTCGATATCGGTGAACTGCTCAAGCGTCGCGGTGACGATCCGGTGAAGATGGTGAAGATCGGGGAGGGCTTCTACAGCTCGCTCGGTTTCACGCCGCTGCCCGAAACCTTCTGGAAACGCTCGCAGATCGTCAAGCCGGCTGACCGTGAAGTGGTCTGCCACGCCTCGGCATGGGATATCGACAACAAGGACGATATCCGCATCAAGATGTGCACCAAGGTGAATTCGGACGATTTCGTCACGATCCACCACGAACTTGGCCACAATTATTACCAGCGTGCCTATAACAAGCAGCCCTTCCTCTACCTCAACGGCGCGAATGACGGCTTCCACGAGGCGATCGGCGATTTCGTCGCGCTGTCGATCACGCCCGATTATCTGGTCCAGATCGGCCTGCTCAAGCAGAACGAGGTTCCGTCCGAAGACAAGGATCTCGGCCTGCTGCTGCGTCAGGCGATGGACAAGGTTGCCTTCCTGCCCTTCGGCCTGCTCGTCGACAAATGGCGCTGGGGCGTATTCAGCGGCCAGATTCCGGCCAATCACTACAACAAGGCATGGACCGATCTGCGCCTGCAATATCAGGGCATCGTCCCGCCGGTTGATCGCAGCGAGGCGAATTTCGACGCGGGCGGGAAATATCACATCCCGGGCAACACGCCGTACACGCGCTATTTCCTTGCGCGCATCCTTCAGTTCCAGTTCTACAAGGCGGCTTGCGAGCAGTCGGGCTGGAAGGGGCCGCTCCATCGCTGCTCCTTCTACGGCAACAAAGAGGTTGGTGCGAAGCTCAACGCGATGCTCGAAATGGGCGCGTCCAAGCCCTGGCCCGACGCGCTTGAAGCCTTCACCGGCACAAGGGAAATCGATGGTTCGGCAATGATTTCTTACTTCCAGCCGCTCATGACATGGTTAAAGGATCAGAATAAGGGCAAACAATGCGGTTGGTGATCTAGGTCGGGGGCACATGGGGGGTGACGTAACGAAACGGCCGATATTGGCCGATCGCGATGGGCTGGCATCGTCATGATGCTCAGCGCCGTCGCGGTCACCTTCACCGTGCTCACCTTCACCAGTGCGATCCTGTGCATCGCAATGCTGCTGGCATGGATGCATTTCGGCCGCCGTCCCTATGCGCTCAGTTGGGCGCTGGCTTATGGGTGCGGCATGCTGCAATGGGCGATCAACGCCACCGGCAACATGGTGTTCAAGGGGCATCCGGTTCCGCTGGTGGTTGCCAGCATGCTCGCGATTACGTCCAGTTCGCTGGTGCTGATCGGCTGTCGCCAGCGCGCCGGGCTTCCCGAGCATTATGGGCGCCTGATCGCGAGCGCGGGTTTCACCGGTGCGCTCATCACGAGCGCCTATACGCTGTTTCCGCATTACGGCCTGCGCGTGGGGGTGACGAACCTCTATATCGCCATCATGTTCCTGATCGCGATCAAATCGCTTTATCCGGCAAATCGGCGCCCCAGCCCCCCCGAAATCGGGCTGCTCGTGATGCTGACGGTCTTTGCCCTGTTCCAGATTTTGCTGACCACCCTGTCGCTCAGCTCGGGCCCATCGGGTGCCAATGGCGTCGCCGCCACGGTCCGCACGGTCATGATCATCGGTGTCCCCCCCATCGTTATCGGCACAGGTATCGCCGCGCTCTTCCTGCTTGCCGGCGATCTCGCCGAAAGCGTGCGTCATCTTGCCACGCGCGATTCGCTCACCGGCGTGCTCAACCGGCGCGGGCTCGAGCAGGCGGCAACCTCCGCACTCGCCTCCGCGCGTCGTCGCGGGCGTCCGCTTGCGCTCGTGATCGGGGACATTGATCGGTTCAAGTCGATCAACGATCGCTTCGGCCATCTTGCCGGCGATCAAGCGCTCGCGGCCTTCGCCGCGCATGTGCAGGGCGTCGTGCGCGAAGAGGATATGTTCGCGCGTCTCGGTGGAGACGAATTCTGCATCATCCTGGTCGACGCCACGGAAAAGCAGGCAATGGCGACTGTGGAGCGCATTCGCGCGACGCTGGTGGGGCTCGAACTGCCGGAATATCCGGGGCTGACGCTGTCCGCCAGTTTCGGCGTCACCGGCTTTCAGCCCGGCGATACGTGCTTCAGCGACATGCTTCGCCGCGCCGATCTTGCGCTTTACGATTCCAAGATCGGCGGGCGTAACCGTACCACCGTGGCGCAACCGCTGGTGCTGGCGGTCGCGCCTACGGGGACGGGGGGTTAACGGAAGGGCGGTTCGTTGAACGCGCGGAGCTTGCGGCTATGCAGCTTGGCGCCTTCGCGGCGCAGCTCGTTGCACGCCTCGATGCCGATCCGCATATGCTCGCTGATCGCGCGTTCATAGAAGCGGTTGGCCTGTCCGGGCAGTTTCAGTTCGCCGTGCAGCGGCTTGTCCGAAACGCACAGCAACGTCCCGTAGGGGACACGGAAGCGATAACCCTGTCCCGCGATCGTCGCCGATTCCATGTCGATCCCCACCGCGCGCGATTGTGAAAAGCGCAGCGCCGACCGCGAATAGCGCAGTTCCCAGTTGCGGTCGTCGGTGGTGACGATCGTGCCCGTGCGCAGCCGGTATTTCAGCGTTTCCTCATCCTCGCCCGAAACCGTCTGTGCGGCGCGGGCCAGTGCCTGCTGCACCTCGGCGATCGGCGGAATGGGGATTTCAGGCGGCAGCGCGTCGTCCAGAACATGGTCGTCGCGCAGATAGGCGTGCGCCAGCACATAATCACCGATCCGCTGGCTCGGGCGCAGCCCGCCGCAATGGCCGATCATCAGCCAGGCCTCGGGGCGGACGACCGCCAGGTGATCGGTGATCGTCTTGGCGTTTGACGGGCCGACGCCGATATTGACGACGCTGATGCCCATCCGGTTCGGCGCGATCAGGTGATAGGCGGGCATCTGGTGCCGGCGCCATGCGCTGTCGGCGATCACGCGTTCGGGGTCCACGGTCTCCGACGTTACATAAACGCCGCCAGCCCCCGAAAGCGCGGTATAGCCATTGTCGCCGCCCAGCTGGCTGCACGCCCAGCTCACAAATTCATCGACATAGCGGTGATAGTTGGTGAACAGGATGAAGCGCTGGACATGCTCGGGCGGGGTGCCGGTATAATGGCGCAGCCGCGCCAGCGAAAAATCGGTGCGCAGCCCGTCAAACAGTGCCAGCGGACGCGGCTCGTCGGGCGTGTCGACGAACAGCCCGTCGGCGATCTCGTCGCCAATATCGGCCAGTTCGGTCGCCGGGAACCAGCGCGCAAGCTCGACGATGTTGACCTTGTCGAGGTCAAGATCGTGCCCCGCCTCGATCACATAGGGAAAGGGAATTTCCTGCGTGCCAGGAACCGCCTTCACATCGACATCGTGCGCGTCGATCAGCATCTGCAGCTGTTCGGTCAGATAGTCGGCGAACATCGCCGGGCGTGTCACGCTGATCGCATATTCGCCGGGCGTCACCAGCCGGCCATAGGATCGGAGCGGCATCGGCGCATCGCCGGGGCCTCGGTGGGTGAGGCGGATTTCAGGATAGGCGAAGGCCCCGTGCTGGCGCAGGCCGGGATGGGGGCGTTCGCCGTGGTTGATAAAGGCGCTGAGAGCGGTACGGAGCCGCTCGACCGAGCTGCGGTAGAGCGCATCCAGCTCGTTTACGATCGATTCTGCTTTGGTCATCCAAAGGGACTATCCGAGCGTCGATGACGCTTTCAAGTCCCCCGGATGCTTTCTCTCCAAGCGCGGCGTGAAGGTCACATCACGCTGCTGTGTGCGGAGGGGATGCTCTCCTCAAGATCGTCGCCGCTAACGTCGTCCATGAACGGCGTCCGCGCGATATCGTCGCTCTCGGCATGGCTGTAATGCCGCGCCAGTCGGGTGGCGCCATAAGCTGTCGCCGCCAGCGTAGCCACAACGCCGGCGCCAATCGCCGCCGCTGCCCAGGGGTGCTCCTGCGCCGCCGTCACCGTGCTGTCGAAATAGGACCGGCCCTTGTCGCGCATCTGCTCCATAGAGGTTGGTGCGGGGGATGCGTGCGTGTCGAAATGGACGATGTGGCCGGGCGTGGACGTAACCATGATATGCTCTCCCGTTGCTGGTGTCATAGTCACCAAATCAACGGGGGGGCATGTATTCCGTTCCGCGCGACGCGACGGGCGGTGCCCGGCCTGCGTCGCGCGAAGCGGCGAAAATCAGAGCTGGGTCAGCATATGTTCGGCCGAGCTCACCTTATATTCGCCCGGGGCCTCGACGTTCAACTGCTCGACAACGCCGTCATTGACGAGGATCGAAAAACGCTGACCGCGCGTACCCATGCCGAATTTCGAACCGTCGAGCACGAGGTCGATCGCCTTCACGAAATCGCCATTGCCGTCCGCCAGCATGGTCACCTTGCCATCGGCGCCAGCGGCCTTGCTCCACGCGCCCATCACGAACGCATCGTTCACGGCGGTGCAGGCTATCTCGTCGACGCCCTTGGCCTTCAGTTCGGCTTCCTTTTCGATATAGCTGGGCAGGTGCTTGGCGGAGCAGGTCGGCGTGAACGCGCCGGGAACCGAGAACAGCGCAACCTTGCGGCCCTTGAAGAAATCGGCGGTCGAAACGCTTTCCGGGCCCTGTTCGCCGGGCTTGGTGAAGGTCGCTTCGGGAAGGGCGTCGCCCTGCTTGATCGTCATTCGGATTCTCCTTGGCTGAAGTGCGCCCACCGACATGGCCGGCCTGTGCTCGTATAATCTGCGCCATATAATGGGTCGATCCGGTTGCCGCCAGCGGCATGGCTTGGAAAACTGCGGTTTTATCCGTGGGCTGACCGGCTTATATTCATTGCATGAATCTTCCTGCTTTCCTCACCGGCCAGATGCTTCTGGCGCTTCCGGGTATCGGCGACAGCCGTTTCGAACATGCCGTTATTGCGATGTGCGCGCATGACGAAGCGGGGGCGCTCGGCATTGGCATCGGCCATGTCGCAGAGGGGATCGGCTTTCATGAATTGCTGCGTCAGTTCGATATCGATCCCGGCGTCGCGCCCGATTGCCCGATCCTGATGGGCGGCCCGGTCGAACCGCAGCGTGGTTTTGTGCTGCACAGCCCCGATTGGGGCGGGCAGGACAGTCTGCACGTGGGGGATCGCTGGGTCTTGTCGGGCACCATCGATGTGCTGCGCGCGATCGCCGCGGGCTCGGGGCCGGGGCAATGGATTGCCGCGCTGGGCTATGCCGGCTGGGGGCCGGGGCAGCTTGAAACCGAAATGACCCGCCATGGCTGGTTCGTCACGCCGGTCAGCGATCAGCTGTTGTTCGATGTCGCGCCGCGCCAGCGCTGGGAACGCGCCTTTGCCGAAGCCGGTATCGACAGCAGCCTGCTCGCGCCGGTCAGCGGCCAGGCCTGAAGGGGCATGTCGAATATGGTGCGCATCGTCCGGGCGCAGCCCGCCGACCTTCCCGACGTGGCGTCGTTGTTCGACGCCTATCGCTGCTTTTATGGTCAGCCGTCCGACAGGGATGGTGCCAAGGCCTTTCTGGCCGAGCGTATGGCACGTCAGCAATCGGTGATCCTGCTCGCGCGGGGTGGCGATCAGGCGCTTGGGTTCACCCAGCTTTATCCCAGTTTCTCGTCGGTCTCGATGGCGCCGATCGTCATCCTCAACGATCTTTTCGTCGTGCCCGAGGGGCGGGGGCAGGGGATCGCTACCGCTCTGCTCGATGCGGCCTGCTGCCATGCGCGCGCCGCCGGCGCGATCAGGCTCTCACTCTCCACGGCGGTCGACAATCATGCCGCGCAGGCGCTGTACGAAGGCGCCGGCTGGAAGCGCGATACGGCGTTTACGGAGTACAGCTTCAGCCTCTGAACGGCCCCTCCGTAAAAACCATATAAAGAGATCTTTATATTTGCCATCACGGTGGCGCGCCGCTATTTCGCAACCCAATTGGCCCGCTTGCGCGCGGCCTGAACCGGACAGCCATCAGGAGACATATTGTGGCCACCGCACCTGTCGTAGACACCAATGATTATGTCATCAGCGACATCGGCCTTGCCGCCTTCGGCCGCAAGGAAATCGACATCGCCGAAACCGAAATGCCCGGCCTGATGGCGCTGCGCAGCGAATATGGTGCCGCACAGCCGCTCAAGGGCGCGCGCATCACCGGTTCGCTGCACATGACCATTCAGACTGCAGTTCTCATCGAAACGCTCACCGCGCTTGGTGCAGATGTGCGCTGGGCAACCTGCAACATCTATTCGACGCAGGATCACGCAGCCGCCGCCATCGCGGCATCGGGCGTTCCGGTGTTCGCGGTGAAGGGCGAAAGCCTTGCGGAATATTGGGATTATGTCGGCCGCATCTTCGATTGGGGTGACAAAACCTGCAACATGATCCTCGACGATGGCGGCGATGCCACCATGTTCGCGCTCTGGGGCGCGCGCATCGAGGCAGGCGAAGCGCTGCCCGAGCCGGAAAATGAGGAAGAAGTCGAATTCCAGCGCGCGCTCAAGGCGTTCGTCGCGGCAAAGCCCGGCTACCTCACCGAGACCGTGAAAACCATCAAGGGCGTTTCGGAAGAAACCACCACCGGTGTGCACCGTCTCTATGCGCTTGCCAAGAAGGGCCAGCTTCCCTTCCCGGCGATCAACGTCAATGACTCGGTCACCAAGTCGAAGTTCGACAACCTCTATGGCTGCAAGGAATCGCTCGTCGACGCGATCCGCCGCGCAACCGACGTCATGCTCGCCGGCAAGGTCGCCTGCGTCGCTGGCTTCGGCGATGTGGGCAAGGGCTCGGCCGCGTCGCTCCGCAATGGCGGCGCACGCGTGCTCGTCACCGAAATCGATCCCATTTGCGCGCTTCAGGCCGCGATGGAAGGCTATGAAGTCGTGACGATGGAAGACGCCGTGACGCGCGCCGACATCTTCGTCACCGCCACCGGCAATGCTGACGTCATCACCGCCGATCACATGAAGGCGATGAAGAACATGGCGATCGTGTGCAACATCGGCCACTTCGACAGCGAGATCCAGATCGCCGCGCTCTCGAACTACAAGTGGACCGAGATCAAGCCGCAGGTCGACGAAGTCGAATTCTCCGACGGCAAGAAGATCATCGTCCTCTCGAAGGGCCGCCTCGTGAACCTTGGCAACGCTACCGGTCATCCCAGCTTCGTGATGTCGTCGTCGTTCACCAACCAGACGATCGCGCAGATCGAACTCTGGGCGAACTCGGGGAACTACCAGAACGAAGTCTATGTTCTGCCCAAGCATCTCGACGAAAAGGTCGCGATGCTCCACCTCGAAAAGCTGGGCGTGAAGCTCACCAAGCTCAATCAGAAGCAGGCCGATTATATCGGCGTTCCGGTGGAAGGGCCGTTCAAGCCCGATCACTACCGCTACTGATCAGCATGCAAAGGGCCTCCCATCGCGGAGGCCCTTTCTTCATGGGGCCGTCGCAGGCCCCCAGCCACGTCGTTCAGCGCGTCAGGCTCAGCGATCGCTGGCGTATCCAGCGCGACGCCAGATATTTGGTCCCGCGCTGCACGGGCAGTCCGGCATGGCGTGTCATCGGATCGGGCGTGCCGTCGGGCAGCGCGTTGCGAAACAAGATGGCATCGCCGCGCTGGCCACGAATGCGCAGCCCCGCCTCGACGAAATTCGTCTGCCCGCCCTCATAATCGGTGTTGAGATAGATGAGGAAGGTGAACAACCGCTGGTTGCCGGTTCCGGGCAGCGCATCGAGATGCGATCGATATTGCTGGCCTGGCGCATAGCGCAGGATCTGGAGCGGTTCGCCTTGCTCCACATCGGTTGCGCTGGCGGCGGCAATGCGGCGGTTGATCGCATGGATTGCCGGATTTTCATTGGCGAGCGGAAAAGCCGCGCTGTCGGATGTGCGGATCGGATTGCGCATCGCCCGCCCCGATCCCGGATCGACGATATCGGCCGGGCGAAATAGCGGGTCTGCCGTGTCGATCAGATAATCGCATTCGGCGCGGCTCAGAAAACCCTTGAACAGGCTGATTTCCGGGTTTTGCGAATATGCGTGGGGAGCACTGATCGGGGCAGGGCCTCCGTCTGCATCCAGCACCATTTGCCCGATCAGCGCCAATTGGCGGGCGGCGGCGCTGTCTTGGCGGGCATCAACACGCAACTGGCCGATCGCCTGCGCCCATTGCCGGGCGCCACCCGTGCCATTGGCCAGGAACGCGGTGTGCACCGTGCGGCCCAGCGGATGGCCATATTGCCCCGCCTTGCCGAACCAGTTGCGCGCCGCCGTCAGGTCGCGGTGCACATGGGTGCCCGCCAGGCACCATAATCCGATGGTGAAACAGGCATCTGGGTCCCCCGCCAGGGCGCCGCGTTCAAGCAGCTTCAGGGCATCGCGTACCATGCCATGGGCCGCCAGCGCGCTGGCGCGTTCTCCCATGGAAAGCGGTGCGTTCATCGGCCGGTCATCTCCCGGGGAGCGCGGTCACAACCAATCCCCTTTTGCGGCAGTGGCTCCGTGAATTTCCTGCCAGAAACGAGCGCGTGCAATGGCAATGGAGCACGGCCTGTTTTTTACCAAAGCTGTGTTGCGGAGCTGTCACAGCAGGGCATTTTGACATTCGTGCAAACAAGGCTTGCGTCGCCTGCTTTTCCTTGTGAGTTTGCCGGTTTGACGGGGGCTTTACGCCATATGCGTGCAAAGTCCCCCGAACCGGTTGGGGGAAGTAAATGCGTTTTCAACTGACGACCGTGCTGGCGCTTGCGCTGGCGGCCCCGGCTGTGGCCGCCGATGGCATGGGGGGCGCTGCCGACAAATGGAATGTCGACTCGCCTCAGGGCGCGACCATCCGTCAGGTTCCGATCGACGTGACCGAAGGCACATGGATGAATGTCGATGTCAGCCCCGATGGCCGGACAATCGCCTTCGATCTGCTGGGTGATATCTACACCATGGATATTGCGGGCGGCACGCCCCGGCGCATTGCCGAGGGGCTCTCGCTTGACATGCAACCGCGTTTCTCGCCCGATGGTGGGCGGATCGCCTTCACCTCCGATCGCGGCGGCGGCGAGAATATCTGGGTGATGGACCGTGATGGCTCCGACAAGCGGCAGGTGACCAAGGAGGATTTCCGTCTCCTTACCCAGCCGAGCTGGAGCCCCGATGGCCGCTTCATCGTCGCGCGCAAGCATTTCACCACCGGCCGTTCGCTCGGCACGGGTGAGGTCTGGGTCTATCACGTCTCGGGCGGTGGCGGCGTGCCGCTGGTCAAGAAACCCAATGAACAACATCAAAAGGAACTGGGCGAACCGGTCTATGCGCCCGGTGGCAAGCATGTCTATTTCGCGCGCAACACCACGCCCGGCCCGATCTTCGAATATGCGCAGGATTCGAACAACCAGCTGTTCGCGATCGAGCGCTATGATCTTGAAACGGGGGAGGTGGAGACGATCGTGTCCGGCCCCGGCGGCGCGGTGCGACCTCAGCCATCGCCCGACGGCAAATGGCTCGCCTTTGTCCGCCGCGAACAGACCCGCTCGAAACTTTACGTCAAGAATTTGCAGACCGGCGAGGAACGCCGGATCCATGACACGCTCGATCAGGACGTACAGGAAACCTGGGCGGTCCACGGCGTCTATCCGAACATGGGCTGGACCCCGGATTCGCGCACGCTCGTCTTCTGGGCAGGCGGCAAGATCAACCGGATCGATCTGGCGAGCGGCGCGGTGCGCGACATTCCCTTCCATGTGAAGGACAGCCGCGGCGCGGTGGAGGCACCGCGCCCACCGGTCACCATCTGGTCGGAAAACGTCACTACTTCGATGCCGCGCTATGCCTCGGTGTCACCCGATGGCCGGCAGGTCGCGTTCGAAACATTGGGTCGGATCTGGATCAAGGATCTGTCGGGCGGCGCTGCCCGTCGCCTCACGCGCTCCGATGCCGAGCGAGAGGCCTATCCCGCATGGTCGCGCGATGGAAAGCAGATCGTCTATGTCGGCTGGACCGACAAGGGGCGGGGGACGATCCGGACGATCACGCCCTCGGGCGGTTCGGCCCGCGCGGTCACCAACGTGTCGGGGCACTATGCGCGCCCGCGCTTCTCGCCCGATGGCCGCACCATCGTGTTCGAAGCGCGCGAGGGCGGCTATCTCGTCGCGCCCAACGCGCCGGGCGGGCAGGGCATCTTTCGCGTGGCGGCCTCGGGCGGCGCGCCGGTGCGCGTCGCGCGCAGTGGTAGCGATCCGCAGTTTGGCGCATCGAACGACCGGCTGTTCATGGTCGATTCCGCTGATGGCAAGAAGCGACTGGTCAGCACCGATTTGAACGGCGAGGCACGGCGCGTCCATGCGTCGGGCGAACTCGTCACCGCCTATGACGTGGCGCCCAGCGGCGAATATTTCGCCTTCCGCGAGAATTACGAAGCCTATCTGATGCCGCTGCTCCCCGGCACGCAGGAACTGGGCACGGGGGCAAAGGCCAGCGCGATGCCGGTCGCCCGCGTCAGCCGTGACGGTGCCGATTATCTCAGCTGGAGCGGCAACGGCACGCGGCTGCACTACAGCCTCGGCCCCACTCTCTATAGCGTCGCCACCGATGCCGTTTTCGCATCGGCGCCGCCCGCCGCAGACGGTAAACCGGCCAAGTTCGATCCGCCGCGCGCAGGCGTTTCGCTGGCGATGACAGTTCCGGCGGATCGACCCACGGGCATCGTCGCGCTCACCGGCGCGCGCGTCGTCACCATGGGGGATGAGAAGGGCGGCGTCATCGACAATGGCACCATCGTCATCGACCGCGAACGCATCGTCGCGGTCGGCCCGCAGGGTAGCGTCGCAATCCCGGCAGGCGCGAAGACGCTCGACGTCACCGGCAAGACGATCATGCCCGGGCTGGTCGATGCGCACGCGCACGGGGCTTACGGCGTCGACGATTTCACGCCCGAGCAGAACTGGTCCGCGATGGTCAATCTCGCGCTCGGCATCACGACGACGCACGATCCGTCGAGCAGCGCGGCAACCGTCTTTCCTTTCTCCGAAATGCAGCGCGCCGGGCTCGTCACCGGGCCGCGCACCTTTTCGACCGGGGAGGTGATCTACGGCGCCAAGGCGCCCGGCGTCTATGCGCAGATCGATAGTCTGGACGATGCCCGGGCGCATCTGCGCCGCCTCAAGGCGCAGGGCGCGCACAGCGTGAAGAACTATAACCAGCCCCGCCGCGAACAGCGCCAGCAGATCGTGGCCGCCGCGCGCGAGGAGGGGATGCGCGTCGTGGCCGAGGGCGGGTCGCTCTTCGCGATGGATGTCGGCCATATCGCCGATGGCAACACCACGCTTGAGCATAATTTCCCGCAGGCCGTCCTCTACAAGGACGTCATCGATTATTTCGCCGGGTCGACGACGGGCTACACGCCGACCTTGGTCGTCACCTATGGCGGCCCGGCGGGCGATCCCTATTGGCGGCAGGCGACCGATGTCTGGACGCATCCGCTGCTCCAGAAGCATGAACCGGCAACCATCCTGCAAGCGGCCAATGTCCGCCGCGTCAAGGCGCCCGAGAGCGATTATGTCGATGACGATAATGCGCGCGAGGCAAAGAAGCTGGCCGAACGCGGCGTACCCGTCGCCATCGGTGGCCATGGGCAGGAACCCGGCATCGCCGCGCATTGGGAACTCTGGTCCTTTGTGCGCGGCGGGATGAGCCCGGTTCAGGCACTGCGCGCGGGCACGATCGAGGCGGCGCGCTCGCTTGGTTATGATAGCCAGATCGGATCGCTTGAACCCGGCAAGCTCGCCGATCTGGTTATTCTCGATGCCGATCCGACGCAGGATATCCGCAATTCGGACAAGGTCTCGAAGGTCATGCTTGGCGGGCGTCTTTACGACGCGGCGACATTGAACGAGGAAGTGACCGGCACCCGCCGCCGCAAGCCCTATTATTGGGAATAGGAAGGCCGGGGGCGGGGTGGGCCGACAGGCTTGCTCCGCCCCGGCGTTCGTCTAAGGACTTGGAACATGCATCGGCCTGATCCACGACGGACTATTGGATGAGCGAAAGCACGGTGATCGCGCTGGTGGTCGGTGTGGTGCTCGCGCTGTGGCTGATGCTTGCCGGCTGGGCGCTCTATGCCGGGCTCGGTTTCCGGCGCCGCGCCGCGCGGGTCGAACGCGATGTCGTCCGGCTTGAGGAACTGCTCGAAGCCGCCCCTGCCATTCCCATGCTTGTCCGTCCCGATGGCCGGATCGATGCGCCCGCGCGGCTGGCCGATTGGCTCGGCGTCGCGCGCATGCCCAATTATTTGGGCGAGCTGGCGGGGATCGATTCCGGCCTGCTCGAAAGCGACGGCGCAGGCCTTGCGGAAGATATCGCCGCCGCGCAAAAATCGGGCGGCCGCTTCTCCCGCGCCGTCCGCACGCAGGACGGTGCCCGCACGCTCATCATTCGGGGCACGCCAGCCGGGCCCGTGCTGTCCGCGCCCGGCGGGGTCATCCTCTGGTTCTTCGACGCTACCGAAAGCCAGCTCGAAATCGGGCGTCTGGGGGATGAGGTCGGGCGCCTCACCAAATCCTTCGGCGCGCTTGCCGGGCTGATTGAAGCGTCGCCCTTTCCGATGTGGCATCGCGGGGCCGATCTGCGGCTGGCGCTCGTCAACAGCGCCTATGTGAAGGCCGTCGAGGGGCGCGACGCCGCCGATGTCATCGAACGCGGGCTCGAACTGGTCGAGGCCAGCGGCGGGCGCACCCCCTTTGCCATGGCCGCGGCTGCTCGCGAGGCGGATGAGGTGATGCAGCGGACCGTGCCCGCCACGATCGGCGGTGAACGCCGGATGATGCGTGTCGTCGACGTGCCCATCGGCGAAGCGGGCGTTGCGGGTTTCGCGATCGATATCGAGGAAACCGAACAGCTCCGCACCGCGCTCAACCGGCTCGTTGCTGCCGAACGAAACATGTTCGATCGCCTGTCCGCGGGCGTCGCTCAGTTCAGCGCGGATCGCTCGCTCATCTTCTGCAACCAGCCCTTCCAGCGCATCTTCGGCATGAAGCCCGAATGGCTTGCCGATCGTCCTGAATTCGACCGGGTTCTCGAACGCATGCGCGAGGCGGGGCGCGTGCCAGAGGTCCGCGACTTCCCCGGCTGGAAGCAGGAACGGCGGGGCTGGTTCCTCTCGGGCGAGGCCGCAGCCGAGGAAAGCTGGCTGCTGCCCGGCGGCGCGCATCTGCGTGTCGTGGCCCAGCCGTCGCCCGATGGCGGCCTGTTCATCGTGTTCGAGGACCGCACCGAGCAGCTCAAGCTCGAAAGCGCGCGCGATACGCTGCTGCGCGTCCGCACCGCCACGTTCAACAATCTGTTCGAGGCGATTGCCGTGTTTGCCGGCGACGGGCGCTTGAACCTCTGGAACGATCGCTTCCGCGAAATCTGGGGGCTGGAGGAAAAAATTCTCACCGCCCATCCGCGCATCGATGCGCTGGTCGAAATCATGGGTGGTCAGCTCGCCAATCCCGAACGTGGCCGGCTGATCCGCGAACTGGTCCGCGTCGCCACCAACGAACGCCAGCATCGCAGCGGACGCGTGGCGCTGCGCAACGGGCATCATTATGAATTTGCCGCCGTCCCGCTGCCCGATGGCAACGCGCTCTTCACTATGCTCGACATTTCGGACAGCCGTCGCATCGAACAGGCGCTGCGCGACCGTGCAGAGGCGCTTGAGGATGCCGACAAGCTCAAGACCGCCTTCGTCGCCAATATGAGCTATGAACTGCGCACCCCGCTCACCTCGATCGGGGGCTTCGCGGAAATGCTGCAACAGGGCTATGCGGGTCCGCTTGCCGATACCGCGCGTGATTATGTCGGCGCCATCATCGATTCCGTCACACGGCTGAGCGGGTTGATCGACGATGTGCTCGATCTTACCCAGGGCGGGGCGGGGGGCGTTCCGATGGAGCATGAACCGGTCGATCTGCACAGCATCGCCTCGGAAATCGCGGCCGAGCAGAAGGGGGCGATGACTGCCAAGGGAATCACGTTCGCGCTCGATCTCGATCCGTCGGTGGGGCAGGTGTCGGGCGATGCGCGGCGGCTGCGGCGCAGCGTCGCGCACATGATCCGCAACGCCATCGCGATGACGCCCGAAAACGGCCGTATCCTCCTCCATGGCAGCGGCGATGGGGCGGCGGCGCGGATCGTCGTGTCCGATGATGGCGCGGGGATGAACGCGGATCAGCAGGCTCATGCCTTTGATCGCTTCAGCCGCGCCGACCGCGCACCGGACGGCGATGATGCCTTCGGCCTCGGCTTGCCCCTTGCGCGCCAATATGCGGAGGCGCATGGCGGCTCGCTCACACTCTATTCGGAACCGGGGGAAGGGACCGTACTGACGATGGAAATTCCGCGATGATCCGGCTTGCCAATGAAGCCGCGACGCTGGCGATCGGTGCCGCGCTTGCGGCCTGTGTGCGGCCGGGCGACGTGATCGCGCTGTCGGGTGATCTGGGCATGGGCAAGACGACGCTGGCGCGCGGCCTGTTGTCCGCGCTTGGCCTTGCCGAGGAAGCCCCGAGCCCCAGCTTCGCGATCGTCCAGCCCTATGACGTCCCCGAAGTACGCATTCCCGTGGCGCATGTCGATCTTTACCGGCTCGACGATCCCGAGGATGCGCAGGAACTCGGGCTCGATGACATGCGGTATGATAGCGTGCTGCTGATCGAATGGCCCGAACGTCTGGGCGATGCGCTCTGGCCCGATGCGCTGCGGCTCAGCCTTCAGCCCACCGCAGACGGCGCACGCGCCTTGACAGCAACCGTACCGCCGTCTTGGGAGGGCCGATGGCCACCGAAATGATTCCGCCCGCATCCGCCCCCGCTTTCCTCGCCGCGCATGGCTGGGAAGGGGCCGAAATCCTTCCTCTCGCGGGCGACGCCTCGTTCCGCCGCTATTTCCGCGTGGTCGCACCCGGCCGGCGCGCGGTGCTCATGGATGCGCCGCCGCCGCATGAAGATCCGCGCCCCTTCATTCACATCGCCGAGCATTTGAGCGGGCTTGGCTTTGCCGCGCCCGCGATCCTCGCCACCGATCTCGAAAACGGCCTCGTCCTGCTCGAGGATTTCGGTGATGACCGCGTGCGCGAAGCGATCGATGCCGCGCCCGAGGTGGAAGGCCCGATCTATGCCGATGCCGTGCGCCTGCTCGCGCGGCTTCACCGCCATCCGGCCATGGACGTGCCGCCCTATGATCGCGCGCAATATCAGCGCGAGGCGGGGCTGCTCACCGAATGGTATTGCCCCGCGATCGGGCTCGACGTCGATGCCGCCGGTTATGAGGCGGCCTGGGACCAAGCGCTTGCCGGACTTTACGGTGCGGAGGCGCGCGGGGTCACGGTGCTGCGCGATTATCACGCCGAAAACATCATGCTGATCGAGGGCAAGAGCGGTGTCGACCGGCTCGGCCTGCTCGATTTCCAGGACGCGCTCGCCGGTCATCCGGCCTATGATCTCGTCTCGCTCCTGCAGGATGCCCGGCGCGATGTCTCGGCCGCGGTCGAAGCCGAAATGCTTGCGCTCTACAAGGCGGAAGCAGGTGTCGGCGATGATTTCGACACTGCCTATGCGCTCCTCGGCGCGCAGCGCAATGCGAAGATCGTCGGCATCTTCATGCGCCTGTGCAAGCGCGACGGGAAGCCGCGCTATCTCTCCTATCTCCCGCGCGTCTGGGCTTATCTTGAACGCGATCTCGCTCATCCCGCGCTTGCCCCCGTGCGCGCCTGGTTCGATGCCAATATCCCGGCCCACCAGCGCGGCGCGGCATGGGCGGCGGAAGCCGCGGCATGAACAAGCCCATCCGCAAGCCGCTTGCCATCCGCCCGGCCACGGGCGGCACGCCGCTGCGTACCGCGATGGTGATGGCGGCGGGGCTCGGCAAGCGGATGCGTCCGCTCACCGTCACCCGACCCAAGCCGCTGGTGCACGTCGCGGGCAAGGCGCTGCTCGATCATACGCTCGATCGGCTGCGCGCGGCGGGCATCATGCGCGCGGTGGTCAACGTCCATTATCTCGCGGATTCGGTTGAGGCGCATCTGCGCTCCAAGGCGTCGGACATGGCAATCCTCGTATCCGACGAACGCGGCCAGCTGCTCGAAACCGGGGGCGGGCTCATCAAGGCGCTGCCGCTCATCGAGGATGATCCCTTTCTCTGCGTCAACAGCGACAATCTCTGGGTCGATGGCCCGGTCGACGCCATCGGACTCTTGTCCGAACGCTGGAATGCCGAGGAAATGGACGCGCTTCTCCTCGTCGTTCCGCAGGCGCGCGCCAATTGCCACACCGGTCCCGGCGATTTCCATCTCGATCCCGAAGGCCGCGTCAGCCGCCGCAAGCCGGGGCGCGTTGCGCCCTTCGTCTATACGGGCATCCAGATCGTGTCGCACCGGCTGCTGCGCGATGCGCCCGAAGGCGCCTTTTCGACCAATATCTTCTGGGACCGCGCGATTGCCGAGGGCCGTTGCTACGGCCTTGTTCATGAAGGGCTGTGGTTCGATGTCGGCACACCGGTCGCGGTGAAGAAGACCGAGGCGATGCTCGCCCATGGGTGAGGCGCAGGCCCCATCCGTCTTTACTATCCCCCCGCACCGTGCCTTTGCGGATGCGCTGGCCGAAGGTTTGCTCAAACGCTGGGGCAAGGATCCGCTCGCGCTGGCGCGCGGCATCGTCCTCGTGCCCAACAACCGCGCGGGCAATGCCGTCATATCGGCCTTTGTCCGCCGGGCAGAGGGCGGGTTACTGCTGCCCCGGCTCGTTCCCATCGGCGATCCCGATCTCGATGAACGGCTGGGCAGCGCGCTCGATCCGATCGGGCAGGGCGCACCGCTGCCCCCCGCTATCGATCCCGTTCGCCGCCGCATGATCCTGGCCCGGCTGGTGCAGGAAGAGCGCGCGCGCGCCCGCGAGCCGGTGGATGCCGCCGAGGCGATCCGCCTGGCCGCCGAGCTGGCCCGCACGCTCGATCAGCTTCTCGTCGAACGTGTCGATCCCGCGCGGCTCAAGACGCTCGAGGTCGCGCCCGAACTGTCCGAGCATTGGCAGAAATCGCTCGCGCTCCTCACCATCATCCTTGATCGCTGGCCCGCCCAACTCGAACGGCTCGGCCGGATCGACATGGTCGAACGCCGCAACCTGCTGCTCGACCGCATCGCGCGGCGCTGGCGCGAACAGGGCAGCGGCGCCAGCTTCGTTGCGGCCGCCGGCATCACCTCCACCGCGCCCGCGGTTGCCGGTCTGCTCAAATCGGTCGCGTGGATGGATAACGGCCTCGTCGTCCTGCCCGGCCTTGATGACGAGATGCCGGGCGACGAATGGGATGCGCTCGGCCCCTTTGCCCGCGATCCGGTCACCGGCACGCGCCGTCCGTCGATCGAAACCCATCCCCAATTCCATCTGAAGCTGCTGCTCGACCGAATGGATGTCGGCCGCGCCGAGGTGCAGCGCTGGGCGTGGAGCGGCGGGCACGATGCCCGCGCCGAACGCAGCCGCGCCATTTCCAACGCGATGAAGCCCGCGCTCTTCACCGGCCGGTGGAGCGAGGAGGGGATCGTCACGCGCCTCAGCGGCATCCGCGCGCTCGAGGTGGCGACCCCGGCCGAGGAAGCACAGGCGATTGCTCTGGCGCTGCGTGAGGCGCTGGAAACGCCCGAGCGCACTGCCGCGCTCGTCACGCCCGACCGCGCGCTCGCGATCCGCGTTTCCGCCCATCTCAAACGCTGGGGGATCGAGGCGGACGATTCCGCCGGGCGTCCGCTGTCGACCGAGGCGCCGGGCACGCTGCTGCTCGCCATTGCCGAGGCGGCGGCCGAAAACTTTGCACCCGTCCCGCTGCTCGCGTTGCTCAAGCACCCGCTCGTCAAGGCGGGCGAGGAAAGGCTCGGCTGGCTGGAAAAGGTCCGCCATCTCGATCTCGCGCTTCGCGGCCCGCGCCCGCCTGCGGGGCTTGAGGGGGTTTCGCTCTATCTGCAGGGCGGTTCGGATCGCGAGCAACCCGTCCGCCGCCGCGCCCAGCCCGGTTGGGCGGAGGCGCGTACGCTGCTCGATCCGCTGGCAGACGGTTTTGGCCGCGCCCGGTTGCTTGGCGATCTGCTCGGTGCCTTGCGCGATGCGGCGACGGCATTGGGGGGTGACGGCATCTGGTCCGGCCCCGCCGGCCGGGCGCTCGCCGACCTGCTCGCCGATCTCGAAGCCCATGCCATGGACGGCCCCGGCGATGCGCGGCCCGAACATCTCGCCCCGCTGCTGAAGCGGATGATGGACGAAATCGCGATCCGCCCGCCCCAGGGCGGCCATCCGCGCATCTCGATCTGGGGGCTGCTCGAAGCGCGCCTCCAGCAATCCGATCTGATGGTTCTGGCGGGTCTCAACGAGGGCAGCTGGCCGTCGCTCCCGTCGCAGGACCCGTGGCTTGCCCCGCGCGTCCGTTCCGAATTGGGCCTCGCCAGCCTTGAACGCCGCATCGGCCTGTCGGCGCACGATCTGGCCAATGCGCTGGGGGGGCCGAAGGTTCTCGTCACCCGCGCCCGGCGCGATGCGCGCGCGCCCACCATCGCCTCGCGCTTCTGGCTGCGGATGGAGGCTATGGCCGGCCCGATGAAACGGGTCGCGGGGCTCGATCACTGGATTGGCGCAATCGACCGGCCGGGCACGTTCACGCCAGCCGGCCAGCCCGCACCCGTGCCCCCGATCGAAAAACGCCCACGCACGATCAGCGTCACTGATGTCGATCGGCTGAAGGCGGATCCTTACGCTTTTTACGCGCAGAAGATGCTGCGCCTGCGCGCGCTCGACCCCATCGATGCCGATCCCTCCGCCGCCTGGCGCGGCACGGCGGCGCACGATGTGCTCGAAATCTGGGCGAAGGAAGATGGGTGGAAAACCGGTGCGCTCGAAGCCCGCGCCCGCGCGCTTTTCGAACGCGCCGATACCCATCCGGTCATGCGCGTTCTCTGGCAGCCGCGCCTGATGGAGGCGCTCGAATGGATTTCCGCCGAGATCGCCGAAGGCCGCCTCATCGGCCGTATCCCGGTCAAGGCCGAGGCGTGGGGCGCGCTCCAGATCGCCGGGGTCGAACTCGGCGGCCGGATCGACCGGATTGACCGCTTCGCCGATGGCAGCCTTGCCGTGATCGATTACAAGACCGGCTCTCCGCCCAGCAGCCGCGCGGTGCGCGAAGGCTTTTCGATGCAGCTCGGCTTGCTCGGTCTGATCGCGGAAGAGGCTGGGTTCGAGGATGTTCTCGGCCGCGCCGCCGCCTTCGAATATTGGTCGCTCGCACGCGGCAAGACGGGCTTTGGCTACAAGCAAAGCCCGGTCGATGAAAGCGGCCGCTGGCAAAAGATCGTCACTGCCGAATTCACCGCGATTGCGCGGCACAATTTTATCGAGGCGGCCGAGCGCTGGCTCACCGGCAACGAAGCCTTCACGGCAAAGCTCCATCCCGAATATGCGCCTTATGGCGATTATGATCAGCTGATGCGTCTCGACGAATGGTATGGCCGCGATGGCTAAGGTAAAACCGCTCCTTGCCCTGCGCGGCAATCAGAAACTCGCCTCCGATCCGCAGGCACAGGTCTGGCTTTCGGCCTCGGCCGGCACCGGCAAGACGCACGTCCTCACCGCGCGAGTGATGCGCCTGCTGTTAAGCGGGGCCGATCCGTCGACGATCCTCTGCCTCACCTTCACCAAGGCGGGCGCCGCCGAAATGGCGGATCGCATCCATGCACGGCTCGCCCATTGGGTGCGCCTGCCCGATACCGAACTGGCGCGCGATCTGATGGCGCTGGGTGAGGATCACGGGCCAGAGAGCCGCGCGGTGGCGCGTACGCTCTTTGCCCGCGTGCTCGACGCCAGCGGCTCGGGGCTGCGCATCCAGACGATCCACAGTTTTTGCCAGACCTTGCTTGCCGGTTTCCCGGTCGAGGCCGGGCTTATCCCCGGTTTCCGGCCGATGGAGGCACGCGAGGAGAAGCTGCTCGCCCGAACCGTTTTGGCGGATATGCTGGTGGGTGCGGAAAACAGCGGTGACGAAGCACTGCTTCAGGCCGTGCAGGCGCTCAGCCGCCGGCTGGGGGAAGGCGGGGCCGAAGGCTTCCTCATGGACTGCGCGGCCGTCCCCGCCGCCATGGCCAATTTCGGCGCGGATATCCCGGCCGACATTCGCGCGGCGCTTGGCGTGCCCGAAGGCGATATCGAACAGGCGATCATCGCCGCCTGCGCCGATGATGCGTTCGACATGGAAAGCGTCCGCCGCATCGGCGCCGCCAATGCCGAGATCGCCGGGGTAAAGGGCCTCGCCAAGGCCGACATGATCGCGAAATGGCGTGGTGCTTCGCCGGAGTTGCGCGCGCAGATGCTCGCCGATCTGCTCGGCGTCGTCCGTAACAAAAAGGGTGAACCCTTCGCGCTTTCGGCCAAGATGCTCGGGATCGAGCCGGGCTATGAAGGCTATGCCACGCGCATTGCCGATAGCGTGCAGGACCTGCTCTCGCTGCGCAGCCGCGCCGAACTTGCGGCCATTCTGGGCGCCGGGCTTGAGGCGGGTCGCCGCTTCGCGACGCTCTATGCTGAGGCGAAACGGCTTCAGGGCTCGGTCGATTTCAACGATCTAATCCGCAAGGCCGTCGAACTGCTCGGCCAGTCGCGCATGGCCGACTGGATCCGCTTCAAGCTCGATCAGGCGACCGATCATATCCTTGTCGACGAGGCGCAGGATACCAATGCCCAGCAATGGGCCATCGTCTCGGCGCTGGCGGGCGAATTCTTTTCGGGCGATGGCTCCAAGGCCGATCGCATCCGCACCATCTTTTCGGTCGGCGACTATAAACAGGCGATCTTCGGCTTTCAGGGCACCGATCCGATCAATTTCCAGGCGGCGCAGATCTATTTCGCGCGGCAGGCGGAATCGGTCGGGCATGATCTGCTCGATCTCTCGCTGATCGAATCCTTCCGCTCCACCGAGCCCGTGCTCGAACTGGTCGACGCACTGCTCGACAATCTCGGTCATGATGCGCTTGGCCTGATGTCGGGCACCGAGCCGCATAAAAGCGCGGTTTCCGGCCCCGGCATCGTCACGCTCTGGAACCCCGTATCGCCGGACAGCCTCAGCGGCGATGACGACGAAATCGAGGGCGACGAAAGCTGGCTGTCGGACAGCACACGCAGCTTCGCCACCCGGCTTGCGCGTCAGATCCGCCACTGGCTCGAAGAACCGCTCTGGCTCGAAAGCAAGGGGAGGCCGCTCCGCCCTGAGGATATTCTGATCCTTGTCCGTCGCCGCAGCGAGCTTGCCTCGCTCATCGTCGCGCGCCTTTATGCCGAAGGGGTGCCCGTTGCGGGCATCGATCGTCTCCGGCTCAACGCGCCGCTCGTCGTGCGCGATCTCCTCTCCGCCATCCGCTTCGCGCTCCAGCCCGAAGACGATCTCAATTTCGCAGGACTGCTCGTCTCGCCGATCATCGGCTGGACGCAGGAGCAGCTAATGGAGCAGGGGCTGGAACGTCCCAAGGGTAGGAGCCTCTACCGCCATCTGCGCGATACGCGTGCGCTTGAGGGCGATGCGGCGGAGGCGATCCGCCAGATCCTCGGCCAGGCCGATCTCACCACGCCTTACCGCTTCCTCGAAAACCTGCTCTCCGGTCCGGTCGATGCGCGGCGCAAGCTGCTGGCGCGGCTGGGGGCGGAGGCGCGCGATCCGATCGAGGAACTGCTGAACGCCGCGCTCCAGTTCGAAAGCGATTCGGCGCCGTCGCTGCAATTGTTCATCGACTGGTTCGATCGCGGCGATGTCGAGATCGTCCGCGATCCATCCGCGCCGCTCGATGCCGTGCGCGTGATGACGGCGCACGGCGCCAAGGGGCTTCAGGCGCCGCTCGTCATCCTCGCCGATGCCACGGTCGATCCCACGCGCGGCCCGCGCAGCAGCGTGGATTGGGACATTTTCGAGAATAACGAGCCCGTTCCCGTCTTTCGGCCGCGAAAAGGGGAGGCGGCGGGATCGCTCGCCGAGGCGGTCGATCTGTCCACCCGGCGAGAGCTCCAGGAACATTGGCGGCTCCTCTATGTCGCGCTCACCCGCGCCGAGGAACGCCTGATCATCGGCGGTGCGCTCGGGCCGCAGGCCAAGGGCGTGCCGCATGCCAAGAGCTGGCACGCCGCCATTGGCAGCGCGTTCGAGCAACTGGGCGTCGAGGCGGTCGATGACGGCGAATGGGGCGGCGCGCGTCATTTCCTTGGCCATCGTCCGGCCGAAGCACCGCTGCGCCAGCCGCCCGCTGAAAAGGCCGTCGAGCTCCCGCCATCGCTGCCCGAATGGCTGCACCGCGCCGCGCCCGAGGAATCGCGCCCGCCGCGCCCATTGGCACCGTCCTCGATGGGCCCTGATGATGTCGCCAGCCCGCCGCCGGGCCCCGAGATGCGCCGCGCGGCCGAACGCGGCCGGCTGCTCCATGCGCTGTTCGAACGCCTGCCCGATGTCGCGCGTGATGCCCGCGAAGGCGCGGCGCTTCACTGGCTCGAACACAGCGCGGGGCTCTCTGATCCCGCCGAACGCGCGGCCATTGCCCACGACGCGCTCGCGATCGTCAACGATCCCGTCCACGCCGATCTGTTCGGTGCCGATGCGCTCGCCGAGGCGCCGATTGCTGCGGTCGTCACGGGCGATGTGATCGCGGGTACGGTCGACCGGCTTCTCGTGCGTGACGATATCATCCGCATTGTCGATTTCAAGACGGGGCGCCGCGTGCCCGCCGGGGTGCTCAAGGTGCCTACCCATCACCTGCGGCAGATGTCGGCCTATGCCGAGGCGCTGCGCGTGATCTTCCCGGGCCGTCGCATCGTGGCCGAGCTTCTCTATACCGCCGGCCCCGCATTGATCGAGCTGCCCGAGGCGTTGCTCGCGGCGCACAAGCCGGGCTTGGCACCCACGGAATAAAGCTTTGGGCAAAACGGTTGAGACGCGGGCGATCCGCTCCTAGATACGGTCAACCCTAAAGGAGATTTGGCGATGGCCACCAAGCAGATCAGTGACGCAAGCTTTCATCAGGACGTGATCTCGGCCGAGGGCCCGGTTCTCGTCGATTTCTGGGCTGAATGGTGCGGTCCGTGCAAGATGATCGGCCCGTCGCTTGAAGAACTTTCGGACGAGCTTGGTGAAAAGGTCACGATCGCAAAGCTCAACATCGACGACAATCCCGACGCCCCCGCCAAGTACGGCGTGCGCGGCATTCCGACGATGATCCTGTTCAAGAACGGCCAGCCCGCCGCCACCAAGGTCGGCGCGGCGCCCAAGAGCCAACTCAAGGGCTGGATCGAAAGCGAACTCTAAGCGATTTCGAAGCAGATGGAAGCATCTGCTGACTCGGAAATCGCGGATTGGGAACCGCTAACCAAAGAGTATCTGCGCCGCTTCGTCCCATAGCCGGGGGGAAGCGGCGCCGAGCAGCCCGGGGCGCAGATCGCCGACCAGATAGGGGCTGCCATCGGCACGGGCCACGCGGCCGCCCGCTTCATTGACGAACAGCACGCCTGCCGCATGGTCCCAGGGCAGCGCGCGTTCGAACAGCGCCAGATCGTTTTGCCCCAGCACCAGGCGCGGATATTGCTCAGCGGCGCAGCGGGGAATGTCCACCAGCCGCATCTTGCCTTTGGCGCGTGCCTTGAAATCGGCCTTGCGCCCGGCTTCCATGAACATCGTCGAAATCGCCGCGATGGGCAGGGGGGCGCCGCTTTCCTCGGCCTTTACGCGTTCGGCGTCGATCCACGCGCCGCGCCCGCACTGTGCATGGCACATCCGCCCGTCAATCGGATCGAACAGCCAGCCGGCCTCGGTCACGCCATTGTCGACCAGCGCGACGAGTACGCCGAAGGGGGGCTTTCCGGCCACGAAATTGGCGGTGCCGTCGATCGGGTCGATGATCCAGCGCAGCCCTTCGCCGGCATGCTCGAGCAGCGCGGGGTTCGCCGCCGCGCCCTCCTCGCCCACAATCCCCGCCTCGGGCAGGATACGGGCCAGCCCTTCGGCCAGTCGGTCTTCGCTCTCATGGTCGACGACGGTGACGATCTCGTCCGCCGCCTTCAGCCGGATATGCTCGGAAGCAAGCCGGCCGAAACGCGGCAGGATCACATCCGTGCCCACCTTCTCGATCAATGTCGCGACGCGGTGGTGCAGCGGATGCATGGTCGTCAGCTCCGGTAGTCGGCGTTGATGGAAATATATCCATGCGTCAGGTCGCAGGTCCAGACCGTTGCACGGCCGTTGCCAAGGCCCAGTTCCACGCCGATCTCGATTTCCTTGCCCTTCAGGTGTGCGGCCACGGGGGCTTCGTCATAGCCTTCGACCGCCAGCCCGTCGCGCGCCACCTGCGTCGCGCCGAAACGGATGGCCAGCCGGTCGCGCTCGGCGGGTTCGCCCGCCTTGCCGACGGCCATCACCACGCGGCCCCAATTGGCGTCCTCGCCGGCGATCGCGGTCTTCACCAGCGGCGAATTGGCGATGGAGAGCGCGATGCGGTGTGCGCTGTCGTCCGAAACCGCGCCTTCCACGGTCACTGCGATGAACTTGCTCGCGCCTTCGCCGTCGCGCACCACCTGATGCGCCAGGTCAAGGCAGATCGCGGTGAGCGCCGCCTGAAACGCGTCCGCGCCCGCATCGTCATAGGCTGAAAGCGGCACGTTGCCCGCCTTGCCGGTCGCAAAGGCCAGCACCGTGTCGCTGGTCGAGGTATCACTGTCGACCGTGATGCTCGAAAAGCTCTTGCGGTTCGCCGCCGACAGCATCTGCTGCAGGAAAGCGGGCTCAACGGCTGCATCGGTAAAGATAAAGCCGAGCATCGTCGCCATGTCCGGCGCGATCATCCCCGATCCCTTGACGATCCCGGCGATGTTCACCGTCTGCCCGCCGATCACCGCCTGCGCGGTTGCGCCCTTGGTAAAGGTGTCGGTGGTCATGATCGTGGCGGCGGCGTCTTCCCAACTGCATTCGGGCGCGGAAAAGGCTGCGTCCAGCCCGGCCTCGGCCTTGTCGATGGGCAACGGTACGCCGATCACGCCGGTGGACGAGACGAAGACTTCGGACGGCTGGCAGCCTAGATGCCCGGCCACGCGCGCGGCGATCGCCTCGACGGCGGCACGCCCGCGATTGCCGGTAAACGCGTTGCTGTTGCCGGCATTGACGACAACGGCGCGTGCCGTGCCCATCGGCAGGGCGGATCGGCACCATTCCACCTCGGGCGAGGGGCATTTGCTCGTCGTGAACACGCCCGCCACGCTCGTTCCGGCATCCAGCGTCACAAAGGTCAGATCGCAGCGATTCCAGTTCTTGTATCGCGCCCGCGCCACGCGCTTCGACACGCCCGCAATTTCGGGAAGTGCGGGGAAGGCTGCGGGGGCAAGGGGGGATTTCACAAGATCGGTCATGGTGTCGGCTCGAAACTCCGGAATGGAACTGCTGGCCGTCTAGCGCATCGTGCCAGACGGTGGAAACGGCTTTTCCAAAAAACCCCCAACTGATAGCCTGTTTCAGTGGGACGGGCATGCCCGGAACAGGGGAGGATCAGATGATGTTGTTGATGGCTGCAATGCTTCTTGCCGATGCCGCAACCGGCACACCGGCCAAGGTGGTCGAAGGGCAGGGGCCCAATATCACCGCCGCCGATTACCCGCGTGAGGCGGCCGCTCAGCGTCAGGAAGGCACGGTGGCGGCCATTTTCACCATCGGCGCCGATGGCGCGGTGTCGGCCTGCGAGATCGAACAGTCGAGCGGCCATGCCGCGTTGGATTCACGGACCTGCGAGGTGTTCATGCGGTCTCGCTGGGTGCCCGCGCGCGATGAGGCGGGCAAAGCCGTTGAAAGCCGGATGAAGCAGAAGATCAGTTGGAAGCTCGATGATCTGCTCGGCGGCGACGATCCCAATATCGTCCGCGGCGATGCGATCCTGTCCTATGACCGCGACGGGATGATCTCCTCCTGCCGCCTCGTCCGCCCGACGGGTGACGCGGGCGAGGACAAGCGGCTGTGCCAGGTGGTGATCAAGCACAAGATCGATACCAAGCATTACGATGCCGATGGGCGCCGCCGTGTCCATGAGGAAGTCGTGCCCTTCGCCATTGCCAAGGCCAAATAAGCGGTATCCCCCGTCCAGCCCGGGTGCCCGCGCGTCCGGGTACGGTTTTTTCGTGCCGTTTCGATAGACGAACGGCTCCGCAATAACTATGTCATGCCAACGCTGTTGAGAGGCCCGTCTTTGGAACTGTTGCTTTTTCTGTCTGCGCTCTTGTCTGGGTTTACCGGGGCTATCTCCGGTGAGCGTCGGGCCGAGCTTGCACAGATGCAGCAGAGCGCGGCTGAAAATATCGCGGGAATCGTGGCGGTTGCGCACGTTCTTTCGATCGAGAAGGCAGCCCCGGTGCGCGCTGCGGTCGAACCCGGCGCCCGTTCGCTGGCCGCCTATGCACAGCCGCTCTCCACGCCGGTTGAGCCTCTGCTTCCCTTTGCGCCCACGCCCTTTGGCGAGCGCCGTCGGGAATAGGTTGCGGCCATCGGCGCCGTAATTGCCATGCGCCGACGCTCCCATTTTATCTTATCGCCATAAATTTGCGTGTCTGCTCGCGGTCGCGGCGGGCGCATCATAGAATAGACAGGAATTACAATGCTCGGTGGCCTCGCCAAAGCCATTTTCGGTTCGTCCAACGATCGCTACGTCAAGTCGCTCGACAAGATCGTCGCCAAGATCGCCGCCTTTGAAGACAGCGTCGTCGCGATGAGCGACGAGGATCTCGCCGCGCAGACGGCGCGCTTCCGCGAACGGCTCGATCAGGGGCAGACGCTCGACGATCTGCTGCCCGAAGCCTTCGCCACCGTCCGCGAAACCGCGCGCCGCGTTCTCGGCATGCGCCATTTCGACGTGCAGATGATCGGCGGCATCGTGCTCCACCGGGGCGAGATCGCCGAAATGCGCACCGGTGAGGGCAAGACGCTGGTCGCCACGCTCGCCACCTATCTGAATGCGCTGTCGGGCAACGGCGTCCATGTCGTCACGGTCAACGACTATCTGGCCCGCCGCGACGCCGAACAGATGGGGCAGGTCTACCGCTTCCTTGGGCTCACGGTTGGCGTGATCGTCCCCAACCTCACCGATTTCCAGCGCCGTGACGCCTATAACGCCGACATCACCTACGGCACGAACAACGAATTCGGTTTCGATTATCTGCGCGACAACATGAAATATGACCGCGAACAGATGGTCCAGCGGCCCTTCAATTTCGCGATCGTTGACGAAGTGGACTCGATCCTGATCGACGAAGCGCGCACGCCGCTCATCATTTCGGGGCCGACCGACGACAAGTCGGAAATGTACGTCGCGGTCGATCTGGTCGTGAAGAAGCTCGTGCCCGAGGATTACGAGGTCGACGAAAAGCAGCGCTCGATCATCCTTACCGAAGATGGCACCGAACGCGCCGAGCGCCTGTTCGAGGAAGCCGGCCTGCTCGTCGGCGCCAATCTCTACGATTACGAAAACACCCAGATCGTCCATCACATGAACCAGGCGCTCCGCGCCAACGTCATGTTCAAGCGCGATACCGACTATATCGTGAAGGACGACAAGGTCGTCATCATCGACGAATTCACCGGCCGCATGATGGACGGGCGTCGCTGGTCGGACGGCCTGCACCAGGCGGTCGAGGCCAAGGAAGGCGTCCGGATCGAGCCCGAGAACCAGACGCTCGCCTCGATCACCTTCCAGAATTACTTCCGCATGTATCCGAAGCTGTCGGGCATGACCGGGACCGCCGCCACCGAGGCCGCTGAATTCTACGACATCTACAAGCTGAACGTCGTCACCATCCCCACCAACGTCCCGGTCCAGCGCGTGGATAACGAGGATGAGTTCTACAAGAACACCACCGACAAGTTCGGCGCGATCGCCAAGGCGATCGCTGAAAAGGCGGCGCTCGGCCAGCCAGTGCTCGTCGGCACCGTCTCGATCGAAAAGTCCGAGCTTCTGTCCGAATTCCTGCGCAAGGAAGGCGTGCCGCACAAGGTGCTGAACGCGCGCTACCATGAAAGCGAAGCGCACATCGTCGCGCAGGCGGGCCGATCGGGCGCGGTCACCATCGCCACTAACATGGCGGGCCGCGGCACCGATATTCAGCTCGGCGGCAATATCGAATTCCGCATCCACGACGAACTGTCGGAAATGGCCGAGGGCCCCGAGCGCGATGCGGCGATCGAGCGCATCAAGGCCGAGATCGCTGAGGAGCGCGAACGCGTGAAGCAGGCGGGTGGCCTGTTCGTGCTCGGCACCGAGCGCCACGAAAGCCGGCGTATCGACAACCAGCTGCGTGGCCGTTCGGGCCGTCAGGGCGATCCCGGCCTCAGCCGTTTCTACCTGTCGCTCGATGACGATCTGCTGCGCATCTTCGGCCCGGACACGATGTTCGCCAAGATGATGAATTCGAACCTTGCCGATGGTGAGGCGATCGGTTCGCGCTGGCTGTCCAAGGCGATCGAGACCGCGCAGAAGAAGGTCGAAGCGCGCAACTATGATATCCGCAAGCAGGTCGTCGAATATGACGACGTGATGAACGATCAGCGCAAGGTCATCTACGAACAGCGCAGCGACATCATGGACGCCGAAACCGTCGACGATGTCGTCGTCGACATGCGCGCCGAAACGGTCAACATGATCGTAGCCGATGCGTGCCCGGCCGATACCTATCCCGAACAATGGGACATTGCCGGCCTGAAGCAGCGCACGCTCGACGTGCTCAACCTCGCGCCCGATTTCGACGCATGGCTCACCGAGGAAGCGGTCGATCCCGAACTCATCGAACAGCGTCTCCAGCAGCTGGCCGATGCCGCCGTGGCTGAAAAGATCGCCGATCTTCCGCCCGAAAGCTGGGCGCAGGTCGAAAAGTCGATCCTGCTCCAGTCGCTCGATCAGCATTGGAAGGATCACCTCGCCACGCTCGATGCGCTGCGTCAGGTCATCCATCTGCGCGCCTATGCGCAAAAGACGCCGATCAACGAATATAAGCAGGAAGCCTTCGCGCTCTTCGATCGCATGCTCAGCGCCATCCGCGAGGACGTGACCCGTCTCATCGCCAATGCCCGCTTCATGCCGCAGGAAGAGCTGGAAGTGCCTGAACTGCCGCAGATGCCCGACATCTTCACCACCCATATCGATCCGCTGACGGGTGAGGACGATTCGAACGATATCGACGCCGGCTCGCTGGGGCTGATCACCACGCGCCTGCCTCCGCTTCAGGTGGCGCAGTTCGCTGCCGAGGATGAACTGGGCGAAGATCCGGCCAACTGGGAAGGCCGGGTCAGCCGCAATGCGCCGTGCCCCTGCGGTTCGGGCCAGAAGTACAAGCACTGCCACGGCGCTCTCTGATCGCCGCCTGACAGTATGCGAAAAAGGCCCGTCCCTGCACACAGGGGCGGGCCTTTTGCGTCCGTGGGACAGTTTCCAACAAAATTACCGCATGAAATTCATTCAACTGTCTGACGTGTCTCGATAAAATTTTTCGGAGACGGCCGGACACCGAAGGCGTTCTCATGTCGCCTTCATCGTCGTCATGGTGCCGTTCGGGCGTCTCCATCCGCCTTGCCAGCCGACCTCCCGGCTCTAGAGTGGCGCGGATGCAGTCCATCGCCACGTTTACCCTCAATCCCGCCATCGACGGCTCCTGCGAAGCGCAAAGCGTTCGCCACACGCACAAGGTCCGCACCACGGCCAATCGCTATGATCCCGGTGGCGGCGGGATCAATGTTGCACGGGTTGTCCAGCGTCTCGGCGGCAATGTCCGCGCGCATTATCTCGCCGGCGGCGCCACGGGCGGCGTGCTCGACAACCTGCTCGATCGTGACGGCATCGCCCGCAGCCGCATCGATATCGCCGATCACACCCGTATCAGCCATGCCGTGTTCGAACATGCCACTGGTCGCGAATATCGCTTCGTGCCCGAAGGGCCGCTCGTCTCCGAGGCGGAATGGCAGCAGGCACTTGTCGCCTTTGCGAAGATCAACGCCGATTACCTTGTTTTCAGCGGCTCGCTGCCGCGCGGTGTGCCGGGCGATTTCTATGTCCGGCTCATGGCCGGGCGGGATCCGCAATCCGCGTCCCGGATCGTCCTCGACACCTCCGGGGCGGCGCTGTCGGCAACGCTGGAGGCGGGCGGGCTCTTCCTTGTCAAGCCCAGCCAGGGGGAATTGGAACAACATCTCGGGCGCGTGCTTGGCGATCCGGAAGAGATTGTCGCTGCCGCGCAGGACATCGTCGGTCGCGGTCAGGCCCGCCATGTCGCGGTCACGATGGGCCATGAAGGCGCGATCCTCGTGGGTGAGGCCGGTGTTTACCGGCTCCCCGCCATTCCGGTCGAGGCGCGTAGTGCTGTCGGGGCAGGGGACAGTTTCGTCGGCGCCATGACGCTCGCGCTCGCGCAAGGGCTGCCGATCACCGATGCCTTTCGGCGTGGTGTCGCGGCTGGCACGGCCACGGTGTTGACGCCGGGCACGGGGCTTTGCCTGCCGGCCGATGTCGAACGCATTTATGGGGAGGTTCCGGCACTCTGAGGGGCGCCGTGCTGCCATGCGCGCACGTCTTTGCGACGCGCCACGAACCGCGTCTCAGATCATGATGATGTCGAGGAAGAGGTGTTGCAGCATGGCTCCCCGGGCCTGATTCGAACAGGCGGCCGTCCGATTAACAGTCGGATGCTCTACCGCTGAGCTACCGGGGAACATGCTTCGCAAAAAGCGTTCTATGTCCAAACATCGAGATGGCTCCCCGGGCCTGATTCGAACAGGCGGCCGTCCGATTAACAGTCGGATGCTCTACCGCTGAGCTACCGGGGAATGATCTCTCCGTGTGGAGGCGCGCCTATAACAGCGGGTTCCACGATTCGGCAAGCCTTGGAACAAGATAGTTCCCATCTTTTTTGCGATTGTCGTGAAACCCACCGAAAATGGCTGATTTTTGCGGTGTTCAGATAACGAACTGCTCCATGGCGATGCGATCATCCAGGGCATGTTCGGGGTCGAACAACAGCGTCAGCGTGGCATGGGTGTCGATGGCGATATCCACCTTCGCAACGTCGCGCACTTCGCGCTGATCGGCCACCGCGCTTACCGGGCGCTTGGCGGCATCCAGCACGCGCAGGCTGAAGCGTGTCCGGTCGGGCAGGATCGCACCGCGCCAGCGCCGCGGGCGGAAGGGGCTGATCGGGGTCAGCGCCAGCATCGACGATCCCAGCGGCAGGATGGGCCCTTGCGCCGAGAAATTATACGCGGTCGACCCGGCGGGGGTGGCGACAAGCACGCCGTCGCACACCAGTTCGGGCAGCACGACATGGTTGTTTACATGGACCTCGATCTTCGCGGTCTGGCGCGTTTCGCGGAGTAGCGAGACCTCGTTGATCGCGGGGAGCGAAAATTTCTCGCCGTCGATCGTCTCGGCATCCATGCGCAGCGGTGCAACGCTGAATGCCTTGGTGCGCGCAATGCGGTCGTCCAGATAATCGGGGCGCCACTCGTTCATCAGAAAGCCGACGGTGCCAAGGTTCATCCCGAACACCGGAACGATCCGCCGTCGTTCCAGCATCGCGTGGAGCGTCTGGAGCATGAACCCGTCGCCGCCCAGCACCACTAGCATGTCGGCGCGTTCGGGCTCCACCCAGTTGTGATACATGTCGCGCAGCAATTGTGCGGCTTCCTGCGCCGCCTCGGTGGGCGAGGCGACAAGTCCGCGCGTTGGTTCTCCGATCATGTTCACCGGCGGCTTCCCATGCCGTGCGATGCCATGATCAGTTCGGTTTCATCCATCCGTGCCCCCTGCGGCATATCCACTCCTTTTAACTTGGCGCCAAATCGGCTGTCCATGATCATGCTCCTGTCATGGAAATTGGTTTACGAACAGCCTTTCGATGCAGGGACTTACAGAAGGCATGGCATGGCAGCCTGCAATGGCTTAGAGCGGAAAGGTTACGAATCCGCGCCAGGGTCGTTGTGCCGGGGGTAACGGGGGATGTTGAAGATGCAGGCTGAAACGCTGGCATCACCGAATGCTGCGCCTGTCTATCTGCTCGGCTCAGGGCAGGGTGGTCTTTTGGCTTCTGCCATGGCGCGGGCCGGATGGCGGGTGATTGAGGATTGCGGCGCTGATGGCCTGACACGGCGCTTCATCGCGAGCGGCGCCACGCTGGCGCTCGTCGATGCGCGCGGCGATTTTCGCCACGGCCTGTCGCTTGCGCGCACGCTTGCTGCCTCGGTCGAGAAACATGGCTGCGCGCTCGTCATGCTGTTGGCACCCGCCGATATGGGCGCACTCGACCTCGTCTTTGCCGCCGGCGCCACCCATTTCCTCGTCGATCCGCTTGAAGACCGTGTTCTCATCCATGCGCTGGCGATGGCGCAGCGCCATAGCGACCGTATCCTGGCTGCGCGGCGCTACCGCCTCGGGCAGGAAAATCTGCGCGGGGAACTTGGCTGGCATTTCGATCGGGATACCGGGCTTCATCTCGAAACCCCGTTACGCCAAAGGCTGGGGCTCGAATCCGCGCGCTTTCCGTCGCTTACCCGTTTTTACCGGTTGCTCGACCGCGATGACCGGGCCGCTGCACGCGGTGCGATCCGCCGCATTCGCGATGGCGCGGTCAACACCACCTTCGCGCATGATATGCCGGGCGGCGAGGGGGAAGCCGTTTCCCATCACCTCTATGCAATGGGCGCCGCCGGTGGTGTTTCCGGCCGGATCGCGCCCTTGCGCGGGGTGCCGGAGGTTGAGGCGCTCGCCACCGAGCATGATCCCCTGACCGGGCTTAGCGATGGCTCGGCCGCGCACCGTTGGCTGGGCGAACATCTCGGCGGCGGAGAGGCGCTCACCCTGCTTCTCGTCTCGGTCAGCCGGTTCGATATGGTCAACGCCGCCTTTGGGCGTGCGGCGGGTGACGCGCTGCTCCGTTCGGTTGCGCGGCGGATCGAAAGCGCCGCGCGCGGCGTGGCGGAAGAGCGGGTCTTTGTCGGGCGCCTTGCGGGCGCGGATTTCGTCATCGGGCTGATCGGCGATTTCGCCAATGCGCGCGCGCGCCTGATTGGTGAAGAACTCGCGCGTTCGATGTCGCGCCCCTTTGTCTCGGGTGAGCATGTCATCCCGCTTGCTGGCCGTGTCGGGCTCGTCACCGCGCTCGATGCCACGGCCGAACCGGCAATGCTCTTGTCTCGCGCGCTCGCGCTGCTGGGGGACGGCAGGGCAGGCGATGACGGCGTTCTGCGCGATCTCGATCTCAAGGCCGTGGCTGCGGTCGACTGGCATACCCGGCTGGAGATCGATCTGCCACGCGCGCTCGAGCGCGACGAAATTCGTATCCTTTTCCAGCCTCAGGTGCAGATCACCACCGGCCATATCGTGGGTGTCGAGGCGCTTGCGCGCTGGCATCACCCGGTTTTTGGCGAATTGGGTGCGGAAACGCTGTTTGCTGCCGCCGAGCGGGCCGGGCTTCTGGTCCGGCTTTCGTCCCATGTGCAGCAACGTGCCGTCACCATGGCAGCGGCATGGCCGCCCGCGCTTCGCGATATTCGGCTTTCCGTCAATGTGACCGCCGCCGACATTGCGGGGGAAGACTTTGTCGACGCGTTTCTGACGCGTGTCGATCGCAGCGGCTTCCCGCGCAACCGCCTGACGGTCGAGATCACCGAAAGCGGACTGATCGAGGATCTGGGCCATGCCGCAGGCGTGCTCACTACGCTACGTCAGGCCGGCTGCCGTGTGGCGATAGACGATTTCGGCACCGGCTATTCCAGCCTCGCCTATCTCAAGGCGCTTCCGCTCGATTACCTCAAGATCGACAAGAAATTGGCCGAGGACATTGCGGGTTCCGCGCGTGATAGGATCGTGGTGCGCGGCGTCATCGAAATGGCTCGCTCGCTCGGCCTTTCGGTGATCGCGGAAGGGGTGGAGCGCGAGGAGCAGCTTGCCCTGCTCGCGCGCGAAGGCTGCAACTATTATCAGGGCTTTCTGTGCTCGGAGCCGATTGCCGCAGCCGAACTGGTCGATCTGATCGAACGCAACCAGGCCGGCTGATACCGGCCCGGTTCGCGTCGTTCAGCGGGCCGCTTTCGCCAATCCCTTCGACAGTTGCAGCGCCCCATGCAGCCGTGCCTTGGGATCGCCCCAGGCGCGGTTGATCACCAGCTTGCTGTCCGGCCGCAGCTTCGCCACGCCGTTCAGCCGCTCGACATAGGAAAGCAGCCCCGGAAGATTGGGGAAGTTGTCGTTGAAGAAACTGACCAGCGCACCGCGCGGGCCAACGTCGATCTTGGCAATCGATGCTTTCTTGGCGTTCAGCTTGATCTCGATCAGCGCCAGAAGATTTTCGGTGGCATCGGGCAGCTTGCCGAACCGGTCGATCAGTTCGGCTGCAAAGGCCTCGATCCCCTGCTTGTCTTCCAGTTCGTTCATCCGGCGATACAGCGCCATGCGCAGGTCGAGATCCGGCACATAATCGTCCGGGATCATGATCGGGGCATCAACGGTGATCTGCGGCGAGAACGCCTCCTGTCGCCGCTCAAGCCCGGCGCCGCCCGCCTTCGCTTCGAGGATCGCGTCCTCGAGCATCGACTGGTAAAGCTCGAAGCCGACTTCCTTGATATGCCCCGACTGCTCGTCGCCCAGCAAATTGCCGGCGCCACGAATATCGAGATCATGGCTGGCGAGCTGGAAGCCCGCGCCAAGGCTGTCGAGATCGGAGAGCACCTTCAGGCGCTTTTCGGCCGCCTCGGTCATCAGTCGCTCGGATGCCGTGGTGAAATAGGCATAGGCGCGGGTCTTCGATCGGCCCACACGCCCGCGCAGCTGATAGAGCTGAGCAAGGCCGAAGCGATCGGCGCGGTTGATGATCAGCGTGTTCGCGCTCGGAATGTCGAGCCCGCTTTCGACGATCGTGGTCGAAACCAGCACGTCATAATGTTTGTCGTAAAAGGCCGACATGCGTTCTTCGATCATGCCGGGCGCCATCTGGCCGTGTGCCACGACATATTTGATCTCGGGCACCTCCTCGCGCAGGAAGGTCTCGATATCGGGAAGGTCGGAAATGCGCGGGGTGACGAAGAAGCTCTGCCCGCCGCGATAATGCTCGCGCAGCAGCGCCTCGCGCAGCACCACCGGATCCCAGGGCATCACATAGGTGCGCACCGCGAGACGGTCGACCGGCGGGGTCTGGATAACCGAAAGCTCGCGCAGGCCAGACATCGCCATCTGAAGCGTGCGTGGAATGGGCGTCGCGGTCAGCGTCAGCATGTGCACATCGGTCTTGAGCGCCTTTAGCCGCTCCTTGTGCGTCACGCCGAACCGTTGTTCCTCGTCAACGATGACAAGGCCCAGTCGCTTGAATTCGATGCCCTTGGCCAGAATGGCATGGGTACCGACGACGACATCGATCGTTCCATCGGCCAGCCCTTCCTTCACGGCCTTGGTCTCGCCTGCCGAAACCATGCGCGAAAGACGGCCGATCTTCAGCGGGAAGCCCTGAAAGCGCTGGGCGAAATTCATGTGATGCTGGCGCGCAAGCAATGTCGTCGGGCAGATGATCGCCACCTGCATTCCGGCCATTGCGGCGACAAAGGCGGCGCGCAGCGCAACCTCGGTCTTGCCAAAGCCGACATCGCCGACGACGAGGCGGTCCATCGGCCGCCCGGCGCCCAGATCCTCGATCACATCAGCGATTGCGCGGTCCTGATCGTCGGTTTCCTGATAGGGAAAGCGATCGACAAAGGCAGGGTAGCCGCCCGGATCGGGCTCGGCGACCTCGGCGGGGCGCAGTGCACGCTCGGCGGCGGTGGCAATCAACTCACCCGCGATTTCGCGGATGCGTTCCTTCATCCGCGCCTTGCGACGCTGCCACGCTTCGCCACCCAGCTTGTCGAGCGTCGCGTTTTCGCCGTCCGCGCCGTAGCGGGAAAGGACGTCGATATTCTCGACGGGCACGAACAGCTTGTCGCCGCCCGCATAGCTCAGCCAGACGCAGTCGTGGGGGCTCTTGCCGACGGGGATCGATGTCAGGCCTTCATAGCGCCCGATACCGTGCTCCATGTGAACGACAAGGTCGCCGGGGCTGAGCGTTGCCAGTTCCTGCAGGAACGCATCGGCGCTTTTCTTGCGCTTGGCGCGGCGAACAAGCCGGTCGCCCAGCATGTCCTGCTCGGTCAACAGCGCCACTTCGGGGCCGGTGAAGCCGTGGTCCAGCGGCAGGACGGTGACCGCCACGCCCGAGGTTGCGACGCCAAGCGCTTCCTGCCAGCTATCGGCGGGCGTGACGCCCTTCATGCCATGATCGGCGAGCAGGCCAATCAGGCGTTCGCGGGCGCCGTTTGAATAGCTGGCAAGCACCAGCTTCTTGCCGGCGCGCTGGAGCGTGCGTGCATGGGCGGCTACGGCTTCATATATATTCGCATTTTGCGCGCGCTCGGGCGCAAAATCGCGCGGGCCATCCACCTGAAAGTCGATAACGGCCGCACTTTCCGGCTCGTGAAAGGGCGTCGTCAGGTGAGCGCGACGATCCTCGACAAGACCGGACCATTCGGTCTGATCTAGATAGAGGCTCTCAGGCTTGAGCGGACGATAGCTTCCCGGATCGCTCGTCTTCGCGCGCTCACGGTTGCTGTGATAGTCGGCAATCGCTTCCAGCCGCGCCTCGACGGCGCCTATGCTGCCCGAATCGCGCAGGATGACGGCGTCACCGATATGATCGAACAATGTCGACAGGCGCTCTTCGAACAGCGGCAGCCAGTGTTCCATGCCAGCCAGCCTGCGACCGTCGGATACCGCCTGATAGAGCGGATCGCCCGTCGCGGTGGCGCCGAAAATTTCCCGGTAACGGCTGCGGAAACGCTTGATGCTTTCTTCATCGAGTAGCGCTTCGGATGCGGGCAGGAGGGTAAAGCCGTCGATCCGCCCGGTGGTGCGCTGATCCGCCGGGTCGAACCGGCGGACGCTTTCGATCTCGTCGCCGAAAAAATCGAGCCGAAGCGCCTGTTCCTCGCCCGACGGGAAAAGATCGAGCAGACCGCCGCGCACGGCAAATTCGCCGGCGTCGGCAACGGTGTCGGTGCGGACATAGCCGTTGAACTGGAGCAACGCGGCCAGCTTGTCGCGGTCGATCCGTTCGCCCGGTGCAAGCCGCGCGACCATCTGGCGGATGCGAAAGGGCGTCAGCGTGCGCTGGGTGGCCGCATTGACGGTGGTGACGAGAAGCTGCGGACCGCTCGGCTTCTTTTGCAGCGCATGGAGCGTTGCCAACCGTTCGGAGGTGGAGCGCAGCGACGGAGAGGCACGGTCATAGGGAAGGCAGTCCCACGCCGGGTAGGACAGCACCTCAAGCTCGGGCGCGAAATAATGCGCGGTTTCGGCGATGCTGCGCATCGCCACATCGTCGGATGCGATGAAAACCGCGCGTTCCTTGGCGGCGCGCGCCAGATCGGCGGCCAGCCAGGGAAGAAAACCTGCCGGGGCGCCCGCCAGGGTAAGCGGGCGTTCGGCCTTCAGTATCTTTTCGATGACGCTCAACGGGCCACCGGAATGTAATCCAGCTTGTGCAGGGCATCCATCATCGGGCCCTGATATTGCTCGGGAACCGGCATGGTGCCGATGGCCCATGCCATGATCTCGACATCCTCTTCACCGAGCAGCGTTTCGAACCAGTCGATCTGTTCGATCGTCCAGCTTTTCGAATAGGTGTCGAAAAAGCCGCCGATCAGCAGGTCGGCTTCCTTGGTGCCGCGGTGCCAGGCGCGGAAACTGAGACGTTTGAGGCGGGTTTCGCGGTCCATGATAATCCCAATAGAATTCAGATGCCGACGCTGGCGGAGCGAGCGCGCTTGGCTATAAGCGATGCCCAGATAGCTATGCGACCCGATATTCTCAATCCGCTCTTCGCTGAAATTACCGTGCTCAAGGGCATTGGACCCGCGCTTGCGCGCCCGCTGGAGCGGCTGGGCCTCGCGCGCGTGGTCGATGTGGCCTTCCATCTGCCCAGCGGTTTCGTCGACCGGGTGCGAGTCGATGAACTGCGCATGGCCGATGCCGGGCGCGTGGTGACGATCCAGCTCACCCCCGTCGAATATCGTTCCGGCGGCCCGCGCAGCCCGTTTCGCGTGGCGGCCGAAGACGAACATGGTAACCACGTGAGCCTTGTCTATTTCGGCAATAATCCGGGCTGGGCGCGCAAGCTGCTGCCGCTGGGCGAGGCGCGGATCGTATCCGGCAAGCTTGAAAGCTATGGTCAGGAATTGCAGATGGTTCATCCCGACCATGTTCTGCCGCTCGATGAGGGGTCCAAGCTGCCCGAGCGCGAGCCGATCTATCCGCTGTCCGAGGGAATGAGCGGAAAACGGCTCGCCAATCTGGCCGAACAGGCGCTGGAGCGTGCGCCCAATCTGCCCGAATGGGTCGAACCGAGCGTGGTCGAGAAATATGGCTGGCCCAAATGGCGCGAGGCCTTGGCGCGGGTCCATGCCGATCCTGCGGACCAGTTGGCGCGGGCACGGCTGGCTTATGACGAGGTATATGCCAACCAGCTCGCACTGATGCTGGTGCGCGCCTCCACCCGCAAACGCCGGGGCGTGCCGCTCCATGGTGACGGACGGCTGCGCGACGCGCTGAAACTGCCCTATGCGCCGACTGGAGCGCAACGCCGCACGATCGCGGAGATTGAGGGCGATATGCAGCAGGAACAGCCGATGCTTCGTCTGCTGCAGGGTGATGTCGGTTCAGGCAAGACGCTGGTCGCGCTCATGTCCCTGCTGGCAGCCGTGGAGGCGGGGACGCAGGGCGCGTTGCTGGCACCGACCGAAATTCTCGCGCGCCAGCATTATGAGAATATCTCGCGCCAATTGACCGGGCTTCCCGTGTCCGTCGCGATCCTGACGGGGCGTGACAAGGGCAAGGCCCGCGAAGCAACGTTGATGGGCCTGGCCGATGGTTCGATCGATATCCTGATCGGCACCCATGCGATTTTCCAGCAGGGTGTGAATTACCGTAATCTGGGGCTTGCCGTGGTCGACGAGCAGCACCGCTTCGGCGTGGCGCAGCGGTTGATGCTGTCCCAAAAGGGTGTTCGCCCGCCGCATTTGCTGGTGATGACGGCAACCCCGATCCCGCGCACGCTGACCTTGACCCATTATGGCGAGATGGACGTCAGCCGGCTCGATGAGATGCCGCCGGGACGCCAGCCGATCGAAACCCGGGTGATTTCGGACGAGCGGCTGGACGAGGTGGTGGACGGCGTGGCGCGTCACATCGCATCGGGCGGGCAGGCCTACTGGGTGTGCCCGCTTGTCGAGGAAAGTGAGAAAAGCGATCAGGCGGCGGCCGAGGCACGGGCCGAACTGCTGCGTGCCCGGTTCGGAGACAAGGTCGGCCTTGTCCATGGCCGGATGAAGGGGCCCGAGAAAGATGCCGTGATGGCGGCCTTTCAGCGTGCCGATACGCAGTTGCTGGTGGCAACCACCGTGATCGAGGTGGGGGTGGATGTTCCCAACGCGACGCTCATCATCATCGAGGGGGCGGAGCGCTTTGGCCTGGCGCAGTTGCACCAGTTGCGCGGACGGGTTGGGCGTGGAAGCGGGCGTTCGGTCTGTGTGTTGTTGCGTGGGCGGGCGCTCAGCGAGACCGCGCGGGCGCGGCTTGCCCTCATGCGCGAAACCAATGACGGGTTTCTGGTTGCCGAAGAGGATCTGCGTTTGCGCGGTGCAGGCGAAATCCTCGGCACACGCCAATCGGGCGAGGCGCGTTTCAGGCTCGCCAGCCCCGAACAACTGCAGCAATTCCTGCCGATGGCGACGGATGATGCACGTTTGCTCGTCGACCGGGATGGCGGACTGCTGGGCGAGCGCGGGCAGGCGGCTCGAACAGCCCTCTATCTCTTCGAACGCGATTCCGGCGTCGAACTGCTGCGATCAGGCTGAGGGGCGCGATCGGATCAGGCGATTGGCAGCCTGATCCAATGCCGACAGGAAATTCGAACGATCCGCCTTGCTGAAGGGCGGCGGGCCGCCGCGAACCGCGTCCATGGCGCGCAGATCTTCCATAAGGGCCCGGGTGGCAACCGCGCTGCCGATCGATTGCGTGTCGAAGGCACGGCCATTGGGGCCGAGCACGGTGGCGCCAGCCTTGACGCACCGATCAGCCAGCAGAATATCGGCGGTGATGACGATTGTGGAGGGATCGGCGCGTTCGGCGATCCAGTTGTCGGCGGCGTCAAAGCCCGAATCGACCAGAATGCGTTCGATCAATGCTTCCTGTGGCACGCGCAGAAAGCTGTTCGTGACGACGCGGACCGGCAGGTTGTAGCGACGCGCTACCCGGTAGGCTTCTTCCTTTACCGGGCAGGCGTCGCCATCAACCAGGATCATCAGCGGCGGCCGGGCCGTTTGCCGCCTTTGTTGGCGTTGTTGTAGGGGCGCGCATTGTGCCGCTTGTGCGCCGGCGGCGGGCCATTGGGACGACGGCGGCCACCACCGCGCGTGGGGACGGGGCCTTCCGACGAGGCCTCGATCAGAACATCGTCATCCTCGGTCGCGGTCTTGGCGACGGCCATGGCGAAACGATCGGCCATCGGGCGGGGAATTTGGAAGAAGGTTTCCCGATCGCCAATGCGGATCGCGCCGATTTCGTTCTTGGTGATGTGCCCGCGGCGGCAGATGAGCGGCAGGATCCAGCGCGGATCGGCGCGGTCGTTGCGACCGATGTTCATACGGAACCATACAGTGTCGTCGAACCCGTCGCGCTTGCCGTCGCGGCGTTCGTCGGGGCCGTTGCCAAGCAGATCTTCGGGCTCGGGCAGGTCGCGGCGATGCGCGCGGACGAGCGCTGCTGCGATTTCCTCGGCGCTGTGGCGTTCGAGAAGCTGCTTTGCGACGACCAGATCGTCTTCGCTCGGTTCGCTCGGAACGATCGTTTCGAGCAGGCGTTCCTGATCGCGGGCGCGGATGTCTTCGGCGCTGGGGGCGTCGACCCACTCGGCCTTGACGGTTGCGGCGCGCATCAGCCCTTCGGCGCGGCGGCGGCGCTGATAGGGAACGATCATGACGCAGGTGCCCTTGCGGCCCGCACGGCCGGTGCGGCCCGAGCGGTGCTGGAGCGTTTCGGCGTCGACCGGCAGTTCGGCGTGAACCACAAGGCCGAGATTGGGAAGATCGATGCCGCGTGCAGCGACGTCGGTTGCGACGCAGACGCGGGCGCGGCGATCGCGCAGCGCCTGAAGCGCGTGGTTGCGTTCGTTCTGGCTCAGTTCGCCCGACAGCGCGACGGCGGCGAAACCGCGTTCGACAAGGCGCGCCTGAAGGCGGCGGACGTTTTCGCGCGTGGCGCAGAAAACCATCGCGCCATCGGCCTCATAGAAGCGCAGCACGTTGACGACCGAGTTTTCGATATCGGCGGGCGATACGGCGATGGCGCGATAGTCGATATCGGCATGGCTCTGGCCGGCCGAGATCGTCTGGATGCGCAGCGCGTCGCGCTGATAGGTCTTGGCGAGATTGGCGATTGGCTTGGGCAGCGTGGCCGAGAAGAGCAGCGTACGGCGGCCTTCGGGCGTGACGTCGAGGATTTCTTCGATTTCCTCACGGAAGCCCATGTCGAGCATTTCGTCGGCTTCGTCGAGCACGACGACCTTGATGTTGCTGGTGACCAGGCTGCCGCGTTCGAGATGGTCGCGCAGACGGCCGGGGGTGCCGACGACGATATGCGCGCCGCCCTGAAGCGCACGCTGTTCCTGCCGGATGTTCATGCCGCCCACGCACGATGCCACGCGCGCCCCGGTCTTGGCATAAAGCCAAGTGAGTTCGCGCTGCACCTGCATCGCCAGTTCGCGGGTGGGCGCGACGATCAGCGCCAGCGGCGATACCGCGAAGGGGAGCTTGCCCTGATCGCCGAGCAGATCCGACGCCATCGCAAGGCCGAAGGCCACGGTCTTGCCCGAGCCGGTCTGTGCCGAGACGAGCAGATCCCGACCCTGGGTTTCCTGCGTGATGATTGCGGACTGAACGTCGGTAGGCGCAGCATAACCGCGCTCGACCAGCGCCTCGCCAATGGCGGCGGGCAGCGAAGAAAAGGGCATCTGAATTCCAATTTATGGGCGGCGGAACGCGCGATCGCGAATCCGGCGGAAGCGCGGCCCTATATCACTGCTTTGAACAGATAGCTACTGCTGCTGCGCAATCGCTTCGCCGGTGGCATTGCCGCTGGCCCAGGCCCATTGGAAATTATAGCCGCCGAGCCAGCCGGTGACGTCGACCGCCTCCCCTATGAAATAGAGGCCGGGGATGCTGCGCGCTTCCATGGTGCGCGAGGAAAGCCCGGACGTGTCGACTCCGCCGACGGTGACTTCGGCCTTGGCGAAGCCTTCCGAACCATTGGGCGTGAAGCGCCAGCCATTGAGACGGTTGCCCGCGGCAATGAGCGCCTTGTCGGCGATATTGGCGAGTTCGCCGCTGAGGCCCAAGGGCGCGCGGAGAAGATCGACAAGGCGATCGGGCAGCCATTCGCCGAGCAGGCTGTGGATGTGGAGTTTGGGGCGCTGGCGCTTGGCCTCGACCAGTGCGGCGGCGGCATCGCTGTCGGGCAGCAGGTTGATCGTGATTGCTTCGCCGGGACGCCAATAGGATGAGATCTGGAGGATGGCGGGGCCCGACAGACCCTTGTGCGTGAAGAGCGAGGCTTCGCGAAAGCGTGTCTTGCCGTGGGCGGCGACGCTGTCGACCGCGATGCCCGAAAGGCCACGAAACATCATGTCATCGCCCGACAGCGTGAGCGGGACGAGCGCGGGGCGGGGTTCGATGACCTTGAGGTTGAACTGCCGCGCGAGATCATAACCAAAGCCGGTGGCGCCCATTTTGGGAATGGACGGGCCGCCGGTGGCGATCACCAGTGCCGGGGCGATGAAGGCACCATGCTGGGTGGAGACGCGGAACCGACCATCGGGCCTGTCGACCGCGACGATGCGGTGATCGCAGCGTATATCGACCTGCCCCTGTGCACATTCGTCGAGCAGCATGTCGACGATCTGGCGTGAGGAGCCGTCGCAGAAGAGCTGGCCCAGCGTCTTTTCGTGCCAAGAGATGCCGTAGCGTTCGACGAGATCGATGAAATCCTGCGGCTGATAGCGCCCCAGCGCCGATTTGACGAAATGGGGGTTGGCCGAAAGGAAGCGATCGGGGGCGGTGTGGATATTGGTGAAATTGCACCGCCCGCCGCCCGAAATCAGGATTTTCTTGCCCGGTCGATCGGCATGGTCGAGCACCAGCACGCGCTGGCCCAGAAGGCCAGCGGTGCGGGCGGCCATCAGCCCGGCCGCGCCCGCGCCCAGGATGATGGCGTCGAAAGGCTCGTCCTGACGCATGATGTGGTACCGGGCGGGAGCCGATCAGGCTTCCGCGACGATCAGCCCATGCTTCTTGGCGCCGAAGCTCACCTTGTCGCCAGCTTTCACGATATGCTGGATGTCCGAGACCTTTTCGTCATTCACGCGGATCGCGCCTTCCTGAACCTTGCGCTTCACCTCGCCATTCGACGCGGCAAAGCCCAGTTGGACGTTCGCCTGAAGGATGCCGATGCCGTCGGGGCCGACGGCGAGCGTCGGCAGTTCGCCGCCGGCAACGCCCAGTTCGAACGTCTTGCGCGCGGTTTCGGCGGCCGCCTCGGCGGCTTCGCGACCGTGGCAGAGCGCGGTGGCTTCGTCGGCCAGGCGCTTTTTCACGTCGTTGATCGCCGCGCCCTCTGCCTTTTCGAGCTCGGCGATCTCGTCGAGCGGAACATCGGTGAACAGGCGCAGGAAGCGGCCAACATCGGCGTCCTGCGTGTTCCGCCAGAACTGCCAGTAATCATAGGGGCTGAGCATGTCGGCATTAAGCCAGACGGCGCCCGCCATCGTCTTGCCCATCTTGCCGCCATCGGCGGTGGTGATGAGCGGGGTGGTCAGCCCGAACACCTGCGTGCCGTCCTTGCGGCGAGTGAGTTCGATGCCGTTGACGATATTGCCCCACTGATCCGATCCGCCCATCTGGAGGCGGCAGGCATAGCGTTCCGACAGTTCGCGGAAGTCATAGGCCTGCAGGATCATGTAGTTGAATTCGAGGAACGACAGCGACTGTTCGCGGTCGAGGCGCAGCTTGACGGAATCGAAGCTGAGCATGCGGTTGACCGAGAAGTGCTGGCCGATTTCACGCAGGAACGGGATGTATTCGAGCTTGTCGAGCCATTCGGCATTGTCGAGCATCACGGCGTCGGTCGGGCCGTCGCCAAAGGTGAGGAAATTTTCGAAGACGCGCTTGATCGACGCGACGTTGGACTGGATCACTTCGTCGGTCATCAGCTTGCGGGCTTCGTCCTTGAAGCTCGGATCACCGATCTTGCCGGTGCCGCCACCCATCAGGACGAGCGGCTTGTGGCCGGCCTGCTGGAGGCGGCGCAGCATCATGATCTGGACGAGCGACCCGACATGGAGCGAAGGCGCCGTCGGATCGAAGCCGATATAACCCGGCACGATTTCCTTCACGGCCAGTGCGTCGAGCGCTTCGGCATCGGTTGTCTGGTGGATATAGCCTCGGCTATCGAGGAGGTTCAGGAGATCGGACTTATATTGGGTCATAGCGCGGCGGCGCTTAGCACGGAGTGATGCGATTGGGTAGCATGGTTGCCATTGGATTGATGTCGGGCACATCGCGTGACGGGATCGACGCGGCGATGATCCGGACCGATGGGGAAGGGCGCACCGAGCCGATGGGGTTTCATGGCGTCGCCTATGACCCCGGCTTTCGCGAACGGCTGGCGGCGGCCTGCCTCAAGGCGATGGCGATGGAGGGACCGGGCGAAGACCCGCTGATCGGCGCGGTCGAGCGCGAACTGACCGCGCTGCATGCCGATGCGGTACAAGGCCTGCTTACGCAACTGGGCATGGCGGCCGAAGACGTCGATATCATCGGATTTCACGGACATACCGTGGCGCACCGGCCCGAGCGCGGCTGGACCTGGCAGATTGGCGACTGGGCCGGGCTGGCGAGCGCAAGCGGGATCGATGTGGTGGGCGACCTGCGCATCGACGATGTGAGTGCCGGCGGGCAGGGGGCGCCGCTGCTTCCCGTCTATCACCGCGCGCTGACCGCCGGGCTGCGGCATCCGCTGGCGGTGCTCAATCTGGGCGGGGTAGCGAACATCACCTTTGTCGGCAGCGACGACACGCTCATCGCCTTCGACACCGGGATGGCGAGCGGGCTGATCGACAATTGGATGCAGGCGCATGGCGGCGTCGGCTTTGACGAGGATGGCGGAACCGCGGCGCGGGGCAAAGTGGACGCGGCGGTGCTGGCGGGAATGTTGGCCGATCCGTGGTTCGGGCTGCCTGCGCCCAAATCGATCGACCGTGAGGCGTTCAGCATCGCAGCCGTAGAGGGGCTGGACTTGGCCGACGGCGCCGCGACACTGACCGCGTTCACTGCACAGGCGGTGGCGCGCGCGCTAGACCATCTGCCCGAGCGGCCCGAGCGGATCATGGTGGCGGGTGGCGGGCGCCATAACCGTACGATGATGGCGATGCTGGCCGAGGCGTGTGGCTGCCCGGTCGAGGCGGTCGACGGCATGGGCTGGAATGGCGACGCGGTGGAGGCCGAGGGCTTTGCCTATATGGCCGTCCGGTCGCTGAAAGGCCTGCCGATCAGCTTTCCGGGGACAACCGGTGCGCCCGCGCCGATGACCGGCGGGACGCTGCACCGTGCCCGAAAGGGCTGAGAAAGCGACATGACATTGCAAATGTGTTGCATATGATTTTCAATCAAAATCAAATAGTATCAGTATTTTCTGGTTAATTCTTTCATTGCGTTATCAAGTCCTTCGAGTGTCAGCGGATACATGCGATCGCGCATGAGTTCGCGCATCATGCGGGTGGACTGCGAATAGCCCCAATGCTGTTCGGGCGTGGGGTTTAGCCAAACGGCGGCGGGATAGACATCGGTCATCCGCTGCATCCAGACCGCGCCCGCTTCCTCGTTGAAATGTTCGACCGAGCCGCCGGGATGGGTGATCTCATAGGGGCTCATCGCGGCGTCGCCGACGAAGACAAGCTTATAGTCGTGCCCATATTTGTGGAGCACTTCCCAGGTGGGCGTCCGCTCGGTGAAGCGGCGGGCATTGTCTTTCCACACGCCTTCGTAGACGCAGTTGTGGAAATAGAAGAATTCGAGGTGCTTGAACTCGGTGGTCGCGGCGGAAAACAGTTCCTCGCACAGCCGGATATGGGGATCCATCGATCCGCCGATATCGAGGAAGAGGAGCAGCTTCACCGCATTGTGCCGTTCGGGGCGCATATGGATGTCGAGCCAGCCCTGCCGCGCTGTACCGTCGATCGTTCCGTCGATATCGAGTTCGGTGGCCGCACCCTGCCGCGCGAAACGGCGCAGCCGCCGGAGCGCCACCTTGATGTTGCGCGTGCCGAGTTCGCGGGTGGTGTCGAGATTCTTGAATTCCCGCTTGTCCCACACCTTGATCGCGCGGCCGTGGCGCCCTTCGGCTTGGCCGATACGGATGCCCTCGGGATTATAGCCATAGGCGCCGAAGGGCGAGGTGCCGCCGGTGCCGATCCACTTGTTGCCGCCCTGATGGCGACCCTGTTGTTCCTCAAGCCGCTTTTTCAGCGTCTCCATGATCTCTTCCCACGAACCGAGCTTTTCGATCTCGGCCATCTGTTCGGGCGTGAGATAAAGTTCGGCCACCTTGCGCAGCCACTCTTCGGGAATTTCAGCGGTGCTGGTTGAAAGGTCGCTTTCAATGCCCTTGAAAACTTTTGCGAAAACCTGATCGAAACGATCGAGCATCGCTTCGTCCTTCACCAGCGTGGCGCGGGCGAGATAATAGAATTCCTCGGGCCGTTGCTCGATCACATCGCGCTGGAGCGCATCGAGCAGGACGAGATGTTCCTTGAGGGAAGCGGGAATGCCGGCCTGGCGCAGCGCATCGAGAAAGGAGAAGAACATGCGCCGGAAACTAGCATCTTGCCGCCCGCCCGCAATCCCGGACGCGGTTAACCACGTCTAAAATAATTGCAGCTAGACCGTTTATCCAGATGGGGTGCGAGGGGCGGATGGCCACGAATATTGCGGTGACGAGCGATGCGGATGCGCAACTGATCAACGCGGTGGCGCAGGATTGCGGCCAACTGGCCGTCGAATGCAGCGATGCGTCGGGCTATGTGGCCGGGGTAAGCGCCCGGATCTCGCGCCAGTTGGGGATGCTGGAAGCACTGGAGGCAGTGACGGCATCGCTGAGCGCGGACCAGCGTCGGGTGGCGGATTCGACCGACGAAGCGCGGATGCTGTCCGATCAGGCGCGCCAGCAGCTTGTAAATGGTGGCGAGACGGTGCGCGCCTCGATCGAGGATTGCGCGGGGCTGACCGATCTGGTTGGGCGGCTGGGCGCGCATATGACGAGCTTTGCTGCGGCGATGGCGCAGGTGCAGCGCGTATCCGCCGGGATCGATGCTATTGCCCGTAAAACCAAAATGTTGGCGCTTAATGCTGCGATTGAGGCTGAACGGGCGGGCGATGCCGGGCGGACTTTTGCAGTGGTGGCCGAAGAGGTGAAGAAGCTGGCGCAGGAGACGCGCGAGGCGACTGACGAGATCGGCGCGACCATGGCGTCGCTCAGCCGCGAGGCGGGCACGGTGATGGCCGAGATCGGACAGGGCGTGGAAAAGAGCCACGCGGCGCAACGGAGCTTTGCGACGATCGACGAGACGGTGCGCGCGGTGACCGAGATTGTCGGGCAGGTGGATGCGCAGACCGACGGGATCGCACGGGCGACCGGCATGATCCATGACAGCGTGGCACAGGTGCAGGAAGGGCTGACGCTGTTCACCGCCGATGCGCGCGAGAATGGGGGGCAGTTGCAAAGCGTGCGCGATCGGCTGGGGCGGCTTGAGCTGCAATCGAACATGATGCTCGACAAGCTGGCGCATAGCGGAGTGGAGATCGACGACCGGCCCTTTATCGAGATCGCGCTGGACGGCGCGGGGGCGGTGCGTGATCTGGTGGAAGCGGCGCTCGTGGAGGAGAGATTGTCGCCCTTCGACCTGTTCGATGCCCAGTATCAGCCGGTGCAGGGCAGTGATCCCGAACAGTTCACTACGCGCTTCAATTGCTTTGCCGATGCCGAGGTGCGCCCGATCCTTGACCGCTTCACCGTGCGGCATGAGCGGGTGCTGGGCGTGGCGTGCACCGATGTGAACGCTTATCTGCCGACGCATATTTCGGACAAATCTCACCCGCAGCGGCCAGGCGATCCCGTCTGGAACGCCGTGAACTGCCGCAACCGGCGGATCTTCATGGATGATGCGACGGCGCGCGCGATCGCCTTTGCGGGCGATTTCATGGTTACCACCTATCGCCAGGACATGGGGCAGGGGCGTTACCGCGCGGTGAAGAGCGTGTTCGTGCCGCTGTTCTTTAATGGCCGTCGCTGGGGTAATTTCGAGCTGGCCTATATCGATTGAGGCACGAAATCCGGCTTGTCTTTCGGGCGCTTGCTGCAAGACTGCAGCCCGGGACAGGCGGCGCAGACTGCTTGCCCGAGAGAAGGAGATCAGGATGCGTCGATCGAATGTCTGGGCATTATGCGGTGCCATGGTGTTGGCATGGCCGGTAACGGGGCTGGCGAAGGAAGCGCCAGCGGCACACGGCACCGAGCAGCCAGGCGCGCTTGGAACTGAGGGCCAGATCGGGAAGGAAAAACTTGCGCTGAATTTGCTGGCAAGTGCGCCGGTTCGGGCTGAAATGGCCCGGTTGGAAGCGCTTTACCGCAATGATGCGCAAGGCAAGACGCCAGCGGGCGCGGCGACAATCCGCCGCGCGGTGGATTCGATCACGCTCGCCGCGATCCAATATGTCGTGAACGATGATGCGGCGCGGCCAGTGCCGCTCTGGGTGGTCAATGCGCCGCATAGCTGGTCCGGCATAGATGTGCCGCGTTCGGGTTACGGCATCGATAATCCCGACAATGTCTATCGCAACATTCCGATCGACGGGGCTTCGCGCTACGAGATCCGGGGGCGGATTGCCGCGCCGGGGCCGGTGGAGCAGCATTTCGTGCTGATGGATGCGATCCCCGGGACAACCCCGATCACGGCCGAAGGGGGCGCCTTTCTGGGTGCGCTGCGCAGCGACCAGATGCAAATTGCGGCCGATGGCAGCTTTGTGATCTCCGTGGACAGCGAACCCGCTGGTACGCGGCCCAATCACATCCAGACGCCGACCAAGGGGCATTTCCTGATGATCGTGCGCGACCTGTTCACCGACTGGGGCAGCCAGAATGTGATTGCGCTCGATATAAAGCGGGTGGGCGGGCCGGTTGCGCCACCGCCACCAACCGAAAGCGTGCTGGCGCAGCAGGCGGCGGATCTGCTCGCGAAGATCGGGCCCTATTGGGTCGATTACGATAATCGCTTCATCTTCTCGAAGCCGGCGAACGAGCTTACCCCGCCGCGCCACCGGCCGGGCGGGCGCGGGCTATCGGCAAGCGGCCATTTCCGGCTGGCGGATGACGAGGCGCTGATCATGACGCTTGATCCGCTGGGGGCGACGTCGCTGGGCGTACAGGTGACCGATCCTTGGGGTGTCGCCTATGAATATGCCGCCCGTACGAGCAGCCTCAACAACGTGCAGGCGCACAAAAACGCAGACGGGACGATCAGCTATGTCATCGCCATCGCAGACCCGGGTGTGGTCAACTGGCTCGACCCGGAGGGGTATGGGGCGGGTATTTACGCGGTGCGCTGGCAAGGGCTGCCGACGGGCGCGGATGCCACGCGCGCGGTGCGCGACGTTCGGCTGGTGAAGCTGAAGGACCTGAAGGCCGCGCTGCCGGCGGATACGCGCTATGTGACCACGGCCGAGCGCGAGGCGCAGCGAACGGCGCGTGCGGCGAGCCATGCGCGGCGGATGGCCGCGCCCTGATGGGGGAGAGGGCCGGACGCCGCTGAGGTGGCAGGTCCGGCCCTTGCAGCCCGTCAGCGCTGGCGGCGGGCCATGAAGGCGAGGCGTTCGAAGAGCATCACGTCCTGCTCGTTCTTGAGCAGCGCGCCGTGGAGCGGGGGGATTGCCTTGGTGGGATCGCGCGATTGGAGCACGTCGAGCGGCATGTCTTCGGCCAACAGCAGCTTCAGCCAGTCAAGCAACTCGCTGGTCGAGGGCTTTTTCTTGAGGCCGGGGACTTCGCGAACCTCGTAGAAGATGTCCATCGCCTTTTGCACGAGGATCTTCTGGATGCCGGGGAAGTGGACGTCGACGATCGCCTGCATCGTGTCGCGATCGGGGAATTTAATATAGTGGAAGAAGCAGCGGCGCAGGAAGGCGTCGGGCAATTCCTTTTCGTTATTCGAGGTGATGACGACGATCGGGCGTTCCTTGGCCTTCACCGTTTCCTTCGTCTCGTAGACATGGAATTCCATGCGATCGAGTTCCTGGAGAAGATCGTTCGGGAATTCGATATCGGCCTTGTCGATCTCGTCGATCAGCAGCACGGGGAGCTGGGGCGCAGTGAACGCCTCCCACAGCTTGCCCTTGCGGATATAATTGGCGATGTCGTGCACGCGCTCGTCGCCGAGCTGGCCATCGCGCAGGCGGGCGACCGCGTCATATTCATAAAGGCCTTGCTGCGCGCGCGTGGTGGACTTGACGTTCCATTCGATGAGCGGGGCATTCGCCGCCTTGGCGATTTCCTGTGCGAGCACGGTCTTGCCCGTGCCAGGTTCGCCCTTCACCAGCAACGGACGGCGCAGCGTGACCGCGGCATTCACCGCAACCTTCAGATCATCGGTTGCGACATAGTTTTCGGTTCCGCTGAAACGCATATCGTGCCTGTCCTCTGCCTGACGTTCGAGGAAAGCGATAAGGGCTGGGCGGGGCGAGGGCAAGGCGCAAGCCCGGTGCGCGCGGCCTAGAAACGCACCGCGATCGCAGCACTTATGGTGCGCGGAAGCCCGTCGAAACATTCGCCGCGGCCAAGGCAGCTTGTATAGCCGCGCTGGTTGAAGAGATTGGCGGCGTTGAGCGTGAAGGACCATTGCTCGCTTTCGAGCAGGATCAGCGCATCGGCGATGAGATATTCGGGATCGCCGAGCCCGGCCGCGCGATCATAGCCCTCCGTGATATAGCGCGCGCCGGCGCCGAGCCGCAGGACAAGCGTATCGCTGAGCGCGATATCGTTGTTCGCCCAGAGCGTGGCGGTCTGGCGCGGTACGGCGACCGGGCGCAGGCCGGTTTCGGTTTCGCGCGCGCGGGCATGGTTGAACGAGGCGACGAGTTCGAGCGAACCGATGCGCTGCGAGGCCTCTATCTCCACCCCGTGGCTTTTCACGCGACCAGCCTGATGCACGAACCACGGGGCGGTGAAATCGGCGATCAGCCGGTTGCGATCGACCATGTCGTACAGCGCGAGCCCGATATGCGTGCGTGCATGTGGACGCCAGCGCAGGCCGGTTTCGATTACGCGTGCGCGCTGGGGCGCGAGGCTCTGACCGTCGGCATCGACGCCCGCGATCGGCAGGAAGCTTTCCGAATAGCTGGCATAAGGAAGGAGGCCATGGCCGAGATCGCCGGTCAGCGTGACATGGCCGCTGGTGGCCGAATGGGTGCGCCAGCCCATGTCCGTACGCTGCTCCGCCCGGTCATGGCGTGCGCCCAGCGCCAGCGAGATGGCATCTTCGAGCCGGGTTTCAAATTGCGCGTAAAAGCCCGTTTTCTGCTGGCTGCGGGTCAGGCGATCGGGGCGATCATTATTGTCGTGCAGACTGGCATAATCCACGCCTGCGGTGATCCGGTGCAGGAACGGGCCGCTGGCGAGGTCCGCCGTCAGCTGCGTGTCGCTGCCGAACAGGCGCAGGCGCGCGGGCTGGCGGGCGGCGGCGGGGCTACACTGCAGCGGTTGCCCCGGTGTCAGCCCGGCACATGGCGTGGATAATTTATCGCCATGCTGATCGAGATCGCGCGGGGCACGGGTGGTGAGCCATTCGACGCGCAGGCTCTGGCGAACCTCGACATTGGCGGAAAGCTGATGCGCAAAGCGCGCCGAGAGCCAGGTGCTGCTCTGGCGATAGGCGAGAAAGGGTGCGTCATTGGCGGCGATATCGGCCGGGCGTGCGATATTGGGGAGAAAAAGCCCCGCCCAGCCGCTCTCGTCGCGCTGGAACTGGGCTGCGAGGAGCAGGCTGGTATCGGCATCGGGGCGCCAGTCGAGCGCGGCGTTGACGAGCGTGCGACTGTCCCCGACATAATCGCTTTGCGCGGCAGTCTTGCGACGGAGCGCGATGATCCGGCCCGCGAGTGCGTCGCCCGCGACCGGGCCGGTCAGATCAATGCCGGCTTCGCGGCGCTGATAGCTGCCGGTGGCGGCATAGGCTTCGACCGAAGAGATGAACTCGGGGCGCTTGGTAGCGATGTCGACCATGCCGGCCCCCGCCCCGCTGGCGCGCAGCGTGGCGGCCGGGCCGCGCAGAAGCTCAAGGCGGTCGAGCGTGAAATATTCGGGGCGCGAGCCGTTGCGGATGCCGAAGGGGCGAGTGAGCCCGTCCTGGACGACCGGCGCTTCCAGCCCACGGACAAAGCCGTAATCGCCGCGCGGATCGAGCCCATAGGCGTCGAGCGTGGCGCTGGCCGCGTAGCGCAGGCTTTCCTGTAGGCTGAGGGGGCGCGCCGAGGGGAAGAGGCGTTCGGCCTCGGCCGGATCGAGCAGCGGAATTTCCACGAGCCCCGGTGCCGGACAGGGGGCAGTGTCGGATGGTGCAGGATCACATGGAACGGTGCCGGGAACAACTGTGTCGGTGGCAGCGGAGGAAAGGAGCTGGGCGTGAGACGCGCCGGGGAGCGCGAGCATGCCGAGCGCGCAGGCCAGAGGCGCAAGGCGTGTCGGCATGTGCTGGAAATCCCCCCTTTGCCTTCCATTGCCCAGGGGAGGCCGACCCATGCCCGCGACAACGTCTGCGGGCATGGGCATCGGCTTACTGGTCGAGGAAGCTCCGCATCTTGCGGCTGCGGCTCGGATGCTTGAGCTTCCTGAGCGCCTTGGCTTCGATCTGACGGATACGTTCGCGCGTAACCGAGAATTGCTGGCCAACCTCTTCCAGCGTGTGATCGGTGTTCATACCGATACCGAAGCGCATGCGGAGCACGCGTTCTTCACGCGGGGTGAGCGAGGCCAGAACGCGGGTGACGGTTTCCTTGAGGTTCGCCTGAATGGCGGCGTCCACCGGAATGATTGCGTTCTTGTCTTCGATGAAGTCACCGAGATGGCTGTCTTCCTCGTCGCCGATCGGCGTTTCGAGCGAGATCGGCTCCTTGGCGATCTTCATCACCTTGCGCACCTTTTCGAGCGGCATCGACAGACGCTCGGCCATTTCCTCGGGCGTGGGCTCGCGGCCCTGCTCGTGCAGGAACTGGCGGCTGGTGCGGACCAGCTTGTTGATCGTTTCGATCATATGGACCGGAATACGGATCGTGCGCGCCTGATCCGCGATCGAACGCGTGATCGCCTGCCGGATCCACCAGGTGGCATAGGTCGAGAATTTGTAGCCGCGGCGATATTCGAACTTATCGACCGCCTTCATGAGGCCGATATTGCCTTCCTGGATAAGATCCAGGAACTGAAGGCCGCGGTTCGTATATTTCTTGGCGATCGAGATCACGAGGCGAAGATTGGCTTCGACCATCTCCTTCTTCGCGATGCGCGCTTCGCGTTCGCCCTTTTGCACCATATTGACGATGCGACGGAATTCGCTGAGCGACATGCCGGCCGCTTGCGCGATTTCGCTGATCTCGTTGCGGATTCGATCAACGGGGGTCGCTTCGGTTGCGGCAAAGGCGGCCCATTTCTTGTCGAGCTTGGCGACATGTTCGAGCCAGCCATCGTCGAGCTCGTGATCGACATATTCGTCGAGGAACGCCTTGCGCTGAACCTTGTGGCGTTCGGCGAGGCGCAGCATCTGGCCACCAAGCGCGGTCAGGCGGCGGTTGAACGAATAAAGCTGGTCGACCAGATATTCGATCTTTGCGCCGTGGAACTGCACGCTTTCGACCTCTGCGGTGAGGTCTTCGCGCAGCTTCTGATACTTGTTCTCGTCCGATGCAGGGAAGTCATTGCCCGCAGCCAGCGCATCCATGCGCGCGGCCTGCAGTTTCCCGAACTTCTTGTAGAGCGAGGTGATCGTCGCGAACTTTTCGAGCGCGGCAGGCTTCAGCGTCTCTTCCATCTGGGCGAGGCTGAGCGTGTTGTCTTCCTCATCGTCCTCGGCGGGACGTTGGGCACGACGTTCGGTCATCGAATCCTCGTCGTCTTCCGACGCTTCCTCTTCGATGTCCTCTTCTTCCTTGTACGAAGGACCGGCGGTCTTTTCCGAAATTTCGCCGTCGCCTTCCTCATCCTCGTCGGTGAGGCTTTCGGGGGCAGGGTCCTTGGACAGCATCGCGTCGAGATCGAGGATCTCGCGTAGCTGCATCGTGCCTTCGTTGAGCGCGGTCGACCAGTCGATGATCGCGTTGAAGGTTATCGGGCTTTCGCACAGCCCGAGGATCATCGTGTCGCGACCGGCCTCGATCCGCTTGGCGATGGCGATTTCGCCTTCGCGGCTGAGCAGTTCGACAGCGCCCATTTCGCGCAGATACATGCGCACCGGATCGTCGGTACGATCGACGGTTTCGCGCTTTTTCTCCGCGACATTGGGCGTGCCATCGACAGGGTCGACGGCATCGGAATCGTCGTCCTCCGGCTGCTGCTCTTCGCCGTCCTCGCCAGCATCCTCGTTCTCGACGATGTTGACGCCCATTTCGTTGAGCGCGGACATGATGTCTTCGAGCTGGTCGGAGGACATCTGATCCTGAGGCAGGGCCTCGTTGAGCTGATCATAAGTGATGTAGCCGCGCTTTTTGGCGCGTGCGATCAGCTTCTTCAGCGAAGCTTCATTGAGTTCGATGAGGGGGGCATCACCGCCCTCATTTCCCTCGTTGGTCTCCGCTGCGTTCGTCTTAGCCATGTATTCGCCTTGTCCCAAGTCACCCAGCCGACCCGCTCAGACGATTTCGTCATCGCCTTGTGCCAGCGCCGCGAGCCGTCTGTCCGCCTCTTCGCGCGCCTCCCGAAGGCGACGCTGTTCATCAAAATTCTTTTCGTCCGGCTCGGTTTCGAGCCGGGCGGTCGCTGCTGCGAGCGCGGCGTCCAGTTCCGGACGCATCGCTAGCACCTCAATCGCCATAGCCAAATCACGCCGTGCCGTTTCCTTGTCCGCATTGCTGCGCGTGAAGGAAAAGGCAAGCCCGTTTGTCTTTTCAAGCTCTCTGGCAAGCGCGTCGAGGCCAGCATCCGCCAATATGGTATGAAGCCGGTCAAGATCAAGATCGCGAACGGAAAAGCATGCGTCGAGCAGCAGGCGGCGCAGGCCATCGAGCGCAGGATCGGAAATTCGCAGCCCCGATATCATTTCGGCGTGGTCGACCAGCAGCCCCGGATGGCGCAGCAGACCGGCGAAAATCGCGCGCGCCATGCGGATATCGATATCGCCGCCGCTGATCGCACGGGCGGTGCCCGATACCGGACGTTCGGGCGGCTGCCAGCGCCCGCCGGGGCGGCGCGCGCGGAAATCCTGACGAAAGTCCGAACGATATGTCGGCTGGTCGCGGCGGCCCTGCCCGAAATGGGTGGCGAAGCGCTCGCGAAACTCGTTGAAATACTGGTCGCGGACATCGGCGTCGCCGATCGCCTTGGCATGGGCGTTGAGCCGTTGTCGCAACCCGGCGCGCGCCTCGGGCGTGTCGAGCGGTTCGGCCTCGAGTTCGTGGCGCCAGATGCGTTCGGACAGCGGCTCAGGCTGTTCGAGCAGGGCCTCGATTGCCTGGCGGCCGCCCGCGCGGATGAGATCGTCGGGATCCTGCCCGCCGGGGAGCGTGAGAAAGCGGAGCGAGCGGCCGGGCTGGAGATGGGGCAGGGCCCGCTCGATCGCGCGCACCGACGCCTTTTGACCGGCATTGTCGCCGTCGAAGCAGAGAATGGGGGTTTCGGTCATCCGCCACAGCCGTTCGATCTGCATTTCGGTGAGCGCGGTGCCGAGCGGGGCCACGGCTTCCTCGATCCCTGCCTGCGCCAGCGCGATCACGTCCATATAGCCTTCGACCACGACCACGCGACGGGCCTTGCGCACGGCGGGGGCGGCAAGGTCGATATTGTAGAGCGTGCGCCCCTTGTCGAAGAGCGGTGTGTCGGGCGAGTTCAGATATTTGGGTTCGCCTGCGCCGAGGATGCGCCCGCCAAAGGCAATGGTGCGGCCGCGCTGATCGCGAATGGGGAGCATGAGGCGCCCGCGAAACCGGTCATAGGGCTCACGTTTGCGGCTGTTTGCGCCGTCCGTCTCGCCAGCGTCGGGATCGATCAGCAGCCCGGCCTCAATCAACTGGTCGGTGCCGAATTCGCGCAGCGCATCCTTCAGCTTGCCACGCGAATCCGGGGCAAAGCCAAAGCCGAAGGTACGCGCGGTCTTGTCGCTGATGCCGCGTTTCTTGAGATAGGCGCGGGCTTCGGCCCCCTCGATGCCGTGCAGCTGCTCGACGAACCAGGCCTGTGCGGCCTCCATCACGCCGTGGAGCCCTGAGGCGCGGTCGGCGCGGGCCTGTGCCTGTGGATCGGGAGCGGGAACGTCGAGCCCGGCGGACTGGGCGAGTTCCTTCACCGCGTCCATGAAGGGCAGGCCGCGATGATCGGTCATCCAGCGAATGGCATCGCCATGCGCCGAGCAGCCGAAACAGTGATAGAAGCCCTTTTCGTCGTTGATGTAGAAGCTGGGCGTCTTTTCGTTGTGGAAGGGGCAGCATGCCTTGAATTCGCGGCCCGCGCGCTGGATCTTGACCGTCTTGCCGATCAGCCCGGACAGGAGCGTTCGGGCGCGCAGTTCATCCAGAAATTGCGGGGAGAGCGCCACGGTCAGTGTCCCCCAAGGCAGGGCGTTGCCATGGCGCCGCTGGCTTTCGTGCCGGTTTCGTTACCGTGACTGCAGGAAAGGCAGGATGCCATGGCAAAATCCCTATCCCTCCCACCGGGATGGGGAGGGGGTATTGAAATCAGGCGAGCGCGGCTTTCACCAGCGCGCTGGCCTTCGACATGTCGAGCTGGGTGCCGTGACGTTCCTTGAGCAACGCCATCACGCGGCCCATGTCCTTGACCGAGGCAGCGCCGATTTCGGCCTTGATCGCTTCGATCGCGGCGGTGGTGTCCTCGTCGCTCAGCTGGGCGGGAAGGAAACGCTCGATGACGTCGAGTTCGGCCTTCTCGCCAGCGGCGAGTTCGGCGCGGCCACCCTTTTCGTAAAGCTCGATCGATTCGCGGCGCTGCTTGACCATCTTTTGCAGCACTTCGGTGACGAGTGCGTCGTCGTCGGTGACGCTGGAGGCGGTGCGGGCTTCGATGTCGCGGTTCTTGATCGCGGCCTGAATCAGGCGGATCGCATTGGTGGTGGCGGTGTCGCGCGCCTTCATGGCGGCGATCTGCGCGGCTTTGATGTCGTCGCGAATCATCGTCTGCTTTCGGATAGGATCAGTGGAAAGATGGGAATATAGAGTGGTCCGTCGAATTTTAATAGATTGACCCGGAACGGCGTGGCACCTAGTGACCCGGCCGTTTAACCGAAAGCCCAGGAGCAATTGTCATGGCCGACGCCAAATCCCTTCGTGCGCCCGATGGAGCGACGGGGGTGTTGGTTCTGGCCGATGGCGCGGTCCTTTGGGGCCGCGGCTTCGGCGCCGAGGGCAGTGCGGTGGGTGAAATCTGCTTTCACACCGCGATGACCGGCTACCAGGAGATCATGACCGACCCGTCTTTCGCCGGTCAGATCATCAACTTCGCTTTCCCCCACATCGGCAATGTCGGTGCGAATCACGAGGATCTCGAAGCAACCAACCCCCATGCGCTTGGCCTGATCGTCCGTGAGGACGTGACTGGACCGAGCAACTATCGCAGCCAGCAGCGTTTCGATGATTGGCTGAAGGCCAATGGTCGTATCGGCCTGTCGGGCGTCGATACCCGTGCGCTCACCCGCCGGATTCGCGTGAACGGCGCGCCCAATGGCGTGATCGCGCACAATGCCAAGGGCGAGTTCGACATCGACGCGCTTCTGGTACAGGCACGCGCCTGGCCCGGCCTTGAGGGCATGGACCTCGCCAAGGACGTGTCGACGCTGCAGAGCTATCAGTGGCGCGATGGCCTCTGGACCCGCACCGAAGGCTATGCCGAGAACGAAGCCGGCGACGAACGTCCGCATGTCGTGGCGATCGATTACGGCCTGAAGCGCAACATCCTGCGCAACCTTGTCGGAGCCGGCGCGCGCGTGACGGTGGTGAAGGCGACCGCGACCGCCGAGGAAGTGCTGGCGCTCAACCCCGACGGCATCTTCCTGTCGAACGGCCCGGGCGATCCGGCCGCGACCGGCGAATATGCGGTGCCGGTGATCCAGAAGCTGCTCGAAGTCGGCAAGCCGATCTTCGGCATCTGCCTTGGCCACCAGTTGCTGGGCATCGCGGTCGGCGCGAAGACGATCAAGATGCATCAGGGCCACCGCGGCGCGAACCATCCGGTGAAGCGCCTCGACGATGGCCAGGTCGAGATCACGAGCATGAACCACGGTTTCGCGGTCGAGGTGGAAAGCCTGCCCGCAAATGCACGTGCGACCCATGTCTCGCTGTTCGATGGTTCGCTCTGCGGCCTCGAGCTGACCGATCGCCCGGCCTTTTCGGTGCAGTATCACCCCGAGGCGAGCCCCGGCCCGCAGGACAGCCATTATCTGTTCGAGAAGTTCGTGGGACAGCTGGAGAAGAGCGCGTGAGGCCCCAGGCCTCACCCTCTTTTGACGCTTTCCGCAATTCCCCCATTTTCGCTGTTCCGCCAGCGCAGAAAAGATCAGGTTCGTAATGCCCAAACGCACAGACATTTCGTCCATCCTCATCATCGGCGCTGGCCCGATCGTTATCGGTCAGGCCTGCGAGTTCGACTATTCGGGGACCCAGGCGTGCAAGGCGCTGAAGGAGGAGGGCTATCGCATCATCCTCGTCAACTCGAACCCGGCGACGATCATGACCGATCCCGAGTTGGCGGATGCGACCTATGTCGAGCCGATCACGCCTGAAGTGGTGGCCAAGATCATCGAGAAGGAGCGCCCCGATGCGGTGCTGCCGACGATGGGTGGCCAGACCGCGCTCAACACCGCGCTGGCGCTGTTCAACGACGGCACGCTCGAAAAATACGGCTGCCAGATGATCGGCGCCGATGCCGAAGCCATCGACAAGGCGGAAGACCGCCTGAAGTTCCGTGATGCGATGGACAAGATCGGGCTTGAAAGCGCGCGTTCGCGCATTGCGCACACGATCGAGGACGGGATCGCCGCGCTCGATTTCATCGGCCTGCCCGCAATCATCCGTCCCAGCTTCACGCTGGGCGGTACCGGCGGCGGCGTTGCCTATAACAAGGACGAATTCGTCCAGATCGTGACGAGCGGGCTTGAAGCGTCGCCCACGACCGAAGTCCTGATCGAGGAATCGCTCCTCGGCTGGAAAGAATATGAGATGGAAGTGGTGCGCGACCGCAAGGACAACGCGATCATCATCTGCTCCATCGAAAACGTCGACCCGATGGGCGTTCACACCGGGGATTCGATCACCGTCGCGCCCGCGCTGACGCTGACCGACAAGGAATACCAGATCATGCGCAATGCATCGATCGCGGTTCTCCGGGAAATCGGTGTCGAAACAGGCGGTTCGAACGTACAGTTCGCGGTCAATCCGAAGGATGGCCGCCTGATCGTGATCGAGATGAACCCGCGCGTGTCGCGTTCGTCGGCGCTGGCGTCGAAGGCCACCGGTTTCCCGATCGCCAAGGTCGCGGCGAAGCTGGCGATCGGCTACACGCTTGACGAGATCAACAACGATATCACCGGCGCGACGCCGGCGTCGTTCGAACCGACGATCGACTATGTCGTCACCAAGATCCCGCGTTTCGCCTTTGAAAAGTTCAAGGGTTCGGAACCGCTGCTGTCGACCGCGATGAAGTCGGTCGGCGAAGTGATGGCGATTGGCCGCAACATTCATGAATCGATGCAGAAGGCGCTGCGCGGGCTGGAAACCGGTCTGTCGGGCTTCAACATCGTCGACAGCCTGGTCGGCGCGTCGAAGGACGATATCGTTGCCGAACTCGCGCGCCCGACGCCCGATCGCCTGCTGGTGGCGGCCCAGGCGCTGCGCGAAGGCCTGAGCGTCGAGGAAGTCCATCAGGTTGCGAAATATGACCGCTGGTTCCTTGAGCGGATGGCCGAGATCATCGCAGCCGAAGGCGAAGTGCTGGAAAACGGCCTGCCGCGCGATGCCAAGGGCATGCGCCGCCTGAAGGCGATGGGTTTCTCCGACAAGCGCCTGGCCTATCTGGCGCTGCAGTCCGCCAATATCCGCAGCGGCATGGAACGCGCAGTTGCGCGCGGTTCGGGCCTTGTGCGCGAAGCCGTGGTCGCGATGACCGGCGGCGTGACCGAAGAAGAAGTGCGCGCGCTGCGTCACAAGCTGGGCGTGCGCCCGGTCTTCAAGCGGATCGACACCTGCGCGGCCGAATTCGAGGCGAAGACACCGTACATGTATTCGACCTATGAAGCCCCCGCATTCGGCGAGCCCGAATGCGAGGCGGTGCCGTCGGATCGCAAGAAGGTCGTCATCCTCGGCGGTGGCCCCAACCGCATCGGCCAGGGCATTGAGTTCGACTATTGCTGCTGCCATGCCTGCTTCGCGCTTGAGGATGCAGGCTATGAAACCATCATGGTCAACTGCAACCCCGAGACGGTTTCGACCGACTATGACACGTCGGACCGCCTCTATTTCGAACCGCTGACCGCTGAAGACGTGCTCGAAATCCTGCATGTCGAGCAGCAGAACGGCACGCTGGCCGGCGTGATCGTGCAGTTTGGCGGGCAGACCCCGCTGAAGCTGGCGCAGGCGCTTGAGGATGCGGGCATCCCGATCCTCGGCACCAGCCCCGACGCAATCGACCTTGCCGAAGACCGCGAGCGTTTTGCCGCGCTGATCAACAAGCTGGAACTGCTCCAGCCCGCCAACGGCATCGCGCGTAGCCGCGAGGAAGCGATCGCGGTGGCCGACCGCATCGGTTACCCCGTGCTGATCCGTCCCAGCTATGTGCTTGGCGGCCGCGCGATGGAAATCGTCGACGGCCAGCAGCAGCTGGAAGACTACATCCAGACCGCGGTTCAGGTGTCGGGCGAATCCCCGGTGCTGATCGACCAGTATCTGCGCGATGCGATCGAGGTGGACGTCGATGCGATCTGCGACGGCGACGATGTCGTCGTGGCGGGCGTGCTGCAGCATATCGAGGAAGCCGGCGTCCATTCGGGCGACAGCGCCTGCACGCTGCCGCCGTATAACCTTTCGGCCGAGATCATCGCCGAGATCGAGCGTCAGACCGAGCTTCTGGCCCGTTCGCTCAACGTGCTTGGCCTGATGAACATCCAGTTCGCGGTGAAGGACGGGAAGGTCTATCTGATCGAAGTGAACCCGCGCGCCAGCCGTACGGTACCTTTCGTTGCCAAGGCCATCGGCCAGCCCATCGCCAAGATCGCCGCGCGCGTGATGGCGGGGGAAAAGCTGAAGGCGCTGCCGACGATCGATCGCCACGCGATCAACCATATCGCGGTGAAGGAAGCCGTATTCCCGTTCGCACGCTTCCCCGGCGTCGATCCGGTGCTGTCGCCGGAAATGAAGTCGACCGGCGAAGTGATGGGCATCGACAAGGATTTCGCGATTGCCTTTGCCAAGTCGCAGCTTGGCATGGGGGACGATCTGCCGAACGAAGGCGCGGTGTTCGTCAGCGTGAAGGACAGCGACAAGCCGATCGTTCTGCCCGGCGTCCAACTGCTCGCGGAGATGGGGTTCACCATCCTTGCGACCGGTGGCACCGCCGAATTCCTTGAAAATGCAGGGATTGTGGTCGAACGCGTGAACAAGGTTGCTCAGGGCCGCCCGAACATCGTGGATCGGATCAAGGATGGCGGCGTCCACCTGATCTTCAACACGACCGAAGGCTGGCTGAGCCATAAGGACTCCAAATCGATCCGCGTTTCGGCGCTGTTGGGGAAGGTGCCTTATTACACGACGGCGACTGCAAGCGTGGCCGCCGCCAAGGCAATTCAGGCACTTCGCAACCAGAGCCTTGAAGTACGGTCGCTCCAATCCTATTATTCCCTTTCGCACGCCTGATCCCGACAAGTTATTGTATGGCGGGCGGCTCCAATTCATCCGGGGCCGCTAGGGGGAAGTATTTTTTACGAAGGACAGTTGGATGGCGACCGTCGAAAAGATGCCAATGCTGGCAGAAGGCTATGAGAAGCTGACGGAGGATCTCCGTCGTCTCAAGGCAGAGCGCCCGCAGATCGTGGATGCGATCGAGGAAGCGCGCGCGCATGGGGATCTTTCGGAAAATGCCGAATATCATGCGGCAAAGGAACGTCAGGGGCAGGTGGAAGCGTCGATCGCGGACATCGAAGATCGCCTCAGCCGTGCACAGATTATCGATCCCACGACGCTTTCGGGCGACAAGGTGATCTTTGGTGCAACGGTGACGCTGTTGGATGAAAACGACAAGCCGGTGAAATACCAGATTGTCGGCCAGACCGAGGCGGATGCCAAGGTGGGGCGGATTTCGTATAATTCGCCGCTCGGCCGTGCGCTGATCGGCCGTCAGATCGACGACGATGTTGAGGTTTCGGTTCCTTCGGGCGACCGTTATTACCTGATCTCGAAGATCGAGTTCATCTGACGACGATGCGCCTTCCGCAAGGAAAGCTTACCAACGCGCTGGTGATCATCACCAGCGCGTTTTGGTTATTGGCGACCGTGCTTGGCCTGCAGGACTATGCCGCCGGAGCAATGGGGATGATGCCTGCGCGGATCAGCGGCGCGCTTGTGCTGGAAGGCGCGCTGCCGGCTTGGCTCACGCCGCTGTCGGCCACGCTGGTTCATGCCGATCTGATCCATCTCGGCTTCAACATGCTCATGCTGGTGTATTGCGGGCGGTTCGTCGAACTGGCGCTGGGTGTGCGCGGGTTGGCGCTGCTCTATGTCATCGGCGCCTATGCCGCGGGCGCCGCCGAATATTTCTGGAGCCCGGCGAGCCTTGTCCCGATGGTGGGAGCGAGCGGGGCGATCTCGGCGGTCTTCGGCGCCTATGCGATGCTGTTCGGGCGCAACGATGTGTCCGCCGTGGGCCCCGCGACCGCGCGGTTCATCCGGATAATCTGGCTGGCGGTGGCGTGGATCGCCATTCAGGGGCTGGTCGCGGTGGCGAGTTGGGGCACGATGACGCGGATCGCTATTGCCGCGCATATCGGCGGGTTCATCGCCGGGTTGCTGCTGGCGCGTCCGCTATTATTGTTGCGCTTTCGGCGCGCCTGATACGAAAAACCCCGCAGGGCGTGTGCCGTGCGGGGTTTTTCGATGATCCGATGATCAGCCCTTGGTGGCGGGCTCGATCATTTCCGGCTGCAGCAGCCGGTGGAGATGCACGACGACATACTTCATTTCGGCATCGTCAACGGTGCGCTGGGCAGCCGCGCGCCAGGCCTTTTCGGCGGCCTGGTAGTCAGGGAATACGCCGACGATATCGATCGACTTGAGATCGTCGAATTCAAGCGTCTGGGGGTCGCTGACGCGGCCGCCAAAGACGAGATGCAATTTGCTCATGGGGGGTCACCAATTCGTATTGAATGGGTGGACTTCCTAGGCAAATCTGCCTGTGCCGTCAATGCCGGAACTTCACATAATTCCCGTAAACCGGGCTTTTGGGCGTGGGTGTCCGGCATTTCTGGTCGAAGGGTCAGGGTTTATTTGTTTTGTTACCAACTGAATTTTTGGCGGCAGAGCCAGCTTCTTCCACCGCCGAGACAACCGACGAAATAATCTGGCTGATTTGGCTCTTGGCAGCATCCTTATTGATCCCGAGCGCGTCGAGCTTGTGCTGGCCGGCTTCCTTTGCCGCCCTTGCGGCGCCGCTGGCGGTTTCGCTGATTTTCTTGCTCGCATTGCCGAGTGCCTTGGACTCGCGCTGGGTGCGGGGCAGGAGCGCACCGGCCAGCGCGCCCACCGCAATGCCGCCGATCAGGAAGGCGAGGGGGTTTTCCTGAACCTTCTGCGCGGTCTTGTCCTTGGCGGCGCGGGCGTTGGCCTGCGCGCTGGCATAGGCGTGATCGGCCTTTTCGCGCGAGGTCGCGTAGAACTGGCCGGCCTTTTCCTTGCCGCTGTGCAGCGCGTCGCTGGCCTTGGCGCGGCTTGCGCTATAGGCCGCCTGCGTTTTTTCACGCGCATTGTGCGCGGAGTCGCGAACATGCTCGCTCGCCGAACCGAGCTTTTCGCCGGCCAGATCGGCCACCTTGCGGGCACTCTCGCTGATCTTGTTGGTCATCGCTCATTCTCCGTTGCGACAGGCGCGAGGGGCGCGCCGATATGGGTGGATTGGTCCTGGACCTGAAACTCGCTTGCGGGCGTATCGGTTGCCCGCAGCCGATCATATGCGCCAACCAGTGCGCGCCATAGGGGCGCCCGAAAGGCGTAGGCGGCAGCGGCCGCGCCAACACCGGCCGCCGCGAGCGGACGGGCGCGGGCGAATTCGACGCCTTCCAGCGCCAGTTCCGATGCCTTTTCGCGCAGTTCGCCTACGGCTTCATCGAGCAGGGCGGCGGGCTTCAACCGCTGTTGAAGATTTAGGAGCGTGCCGTTGAGCCGGGCGCGGGCGGCCTCGGCCTCGGAACGGCGGCGTTCGAGGTTGTCTTCAAGCGCGCTCATGCCCGCCTCCTTATGGCGCGGCGGACCTTGCGCGTGATGAGCGCGAACAGGATGGCGGCAATGCCCATTGCGAGGAGCGCGACGCAGAGCGCAGCCAGCGCCATGCCGATAAGCGGGGCGAGGGCAAAGGTGGCGGCCAGCAGCAGCAGGAACAGCGCGGACGCGGATAGCAACGCCGCGAGCGCCGCAAAGGCCAGATATTTGCGGTAATCGGCGACACGGTACGCCGCCTCGGCGCGATACAGCGCGATCTCGGCCTTAACGAAATCCTCGGCATCATCGACGAGCCGCGCGATCACATCGCCAATGCTTTCGTCTGGCCCCCGCGTGGACGCGGGGGCAGGATCCGTTTCCGCGTGCGGTGCCCCCGGTTCCTGCATCAGACGGCGTCGGGGCCGGATGGCGGCGCGTTATTCGCGCTTTCAGCCTTGTCGGCCGCATCGTCCTTCGTGCCGGACGCCTTGACGAGACGCGCGAGGACGAAGCCGACGGCCGCGGCGGCGCCGATGGCGACAGCCGGGCTTTTGCGGACGAAATCGCCCGCATCCTTGACGATGTCGTCGACTTCCTTGCCACGCAGCGAGGTGGCGAAACCGGACATCGCGTCGGCGGCCTTGCGCGCATAATCGCCATATTGATTGCCGACGCGCTCATCGACCGTGCTCGAGGCATCGGTGATCAGCTTGGCGATATTGTCGAGCGCATCGGTGGTGCGATCCTTGCCCTGATTGGCGAGTTCACGAACCTTGTCGCCCGCCTGATCGCGCAGCGCGCGGGCTTCCTTCTTCACATTCTCGGTCGCTTCGCCAGCGGTTTCGCGGAAGCTGCGAGCCTTGGCGGCGGCTTCTTCGCCGATCGCGGCACCAGCGCCAGCGGCTTCCTGCGCCACCGGCGTCAGAATATCGTCCGCAGAGACGCTGTTGTCCGAGGGCTTGCCGGACGAGGGGGGCGTCGTGGCCATGGTCGGTTCTCCTAAGCTACGGAATTGCGAGGCATCATTTCGATTCACACTAATAACAATCGGGTGTCTTTGTGGGTTCCGCAAGGATTTCCCGCCAATTGCCTTTGTTCAGCCTTCCGGATAGGAGGCCGCCATTCAATTCAGTCCAGCCATGAAAGCGAACATCATGACCGCGATTATCGACGTTCACGCACGCCAGATCATCGACAGCCGGGGCAATCCGACCGTTGAAGTCGATATCTCGCTGGAAGACGGCAGCTTCGGCCGCGCGGCGGTGCCCTCGGGCGCCTCGACCGGTGCGCATGAAGCGGTTGAAAAGCGCGACGGCGACAAGGGCTATTATCTCGGCAAGGGTGTGACCCAGGCGATCGAAGCCGTGAACGGCGAAATCGCCGAGGCAATCCTGGGCCTCGACGCCGAAGATCAGGCTGAAGTCGATGCCGCGATGATCGAACTCGACGGCACCGATAACAAGGGCCGCCTCGGTGCGAACGCGATCCTCGGCGTCAGCCTTGCCACCGCCAAGGCCGCCGCCGATTCGCGCGGCCTGCCGCTCTATCGCTATGTCGGCGGTGTTGCCGCGCATGTGCTGCCGGTGCCGATGATGAACATCATCAATGGCGGCGAACATGCCGACAACCCGATCGATTTCCAGGAATTCATGATCATGCCCGTCGGCGCCGAAAGCCTGGCGGAAGCGGTGCGTTACGGGGCGGAAATCTTTCACACGCTGAAGAAGGGCCTGTCAGAAAAAGGTCTGTCGACCGCGGTTGGCGACGAAGGTGGCTTTGCGCCCAATCTGGCATCGACCACCGATGCGCTCGATTTCATCATGGCGAGCATCGAAAAGGCCGGTTTCAAGCCGGGCGACGACGTGATGGTGGCGCTCGATTGCGCATCGACCGAATTCTTCAAGAACGGCGCCTATCACATGGAAGGCGAGGGCAAGACGTTCTCTTCGGCTGAAATGGCCGATTACCTGGCCGATCTGTGCGCGCGCTACCCGATCGTTTCGATCGAGGACGGCATGGCCGAAGACGATTTCGAAGGCTGGAAGATCCTGACCGACAAGATCGGTAAGACCGTGCAGCTGGTGGGTGACGATCTGTTCGTGACTAATCCGAAGCGCCTGCGCGAAGGCATTGCCGGCGGCCTTGCCAACTCGCTGCTGGTGAAGGTGAACCAGATCGGCACGCTGAGCGAAACGCTTGAAGCCGTGACGACCGCGCAGCGCGCCGGCTACACGGCCGTGATGTCGCACCGTTCGGGTGAAACCGAAGACGCGACGATCGCCGACCTCGCGGTTGCCACCAATTGCGGTCAGATCAAGACCGGCAGCCTTGCGCGTTCGGACCGGCTCGCCAAGTACAACCAGCTGATCCGCATCGAGGAAGAGCTGGGCAGCGTGGCACGTTATGCCGGCCGCTCGATCTTTGCGGGCAAGCGCTGAGACAAACCTTTTCAAGGGCCTGGCCGGAGTGTGCCGGGCCCTTGTGTGTCAACGATGGTGCATTCGGCGAATCGAGCGGAAAATCGCTTGATTCGCCGAGTCGCATGTGATTCAAAGTGTCACAATGAAGAAGGGTAAATCATCATTCGCGCTTTTGCGCTCCGCCGCGCCGACGGCGATGATGATGCTCGTCATTGCCCTTTTTGGCGGATATGCCGTTATCGGCAATAATGGCGTTCTGGCATGGGGCGATTACAGCCGCCAGCTGGAGCAGAGCCGGGGTGAGCTTGCCCGGCTTGAAAAGGAAAAGGCGGTGCTCGCCAATCGCGTGGCGCTGCTCGACCCGAAAAAGGCCAATCCTGACATGGCGGACGAGCTAATTCGCCGCGAATTGGGGCTTGCCCATCCCGATGAAGTGATCGTTCCGCTTAATTGAACACAAACGCGTTAGAAAATTGCGCGTTGCCGTTGCGGAATCCGGTGATCCCGGCCTATAGACCAGCGTTCTTAATCCCCTCCCTAGGTGAACGAATTGGCTAGATCATCCTCAGCGAAATCTCCCAGCAAGGCGCCCCAAAGCGCCGCAGTTCCGGCAAGCAATCGTGAGCGCCCGAAGGAGCCGCAACGATACAAGGCCAGCAAGGACGAACTGCTGGAATTTTATCGCGAGATGCTGCTCATCCGCCGCTTCGAGGAAAAGGCCGGCCAGCTTTACGGTCTCGGCCTGATCGGCGGTTTCTGTCATCTTTATATCGGCCAAGAAGCCGTTGCCGTCGGCCTTCAGTCGGCGCTCGATTCCAAGACCGACAGCGTGATTACGGGCTACCGCGACCATGGCCATATGCTGGCCTACGGCATCGACCCCAAGGTGATCATGGCCGAGCTGACTGGCCGCGAAGCCGGGATTTCGCGTGGCAAGGGCGGCTCGATGCACATGTTCTCGGTCGAGCATAAATTTTACGGCGGCCACGGCATTGTGGGCGCCCAAGTGTCGCTGGGCGCGGGGCTTGCGTTCAAGCACAAATATGCCGGCGATGGCGGCGTTGCTATGGCCTATTTCGGCGATGGCGCAGCGAACCAGGGCCAGGTGTATGAAAGCTTCAACATGGCCGAGCTGTGGAAGCTTCCGATCATCTTCGTGATCGAGAACAACCAATATGCCATGGGCACATCGGTCAACCGCGCGTCGGCCGAAGACCAGCTTTACCGTCGCGGCGAAAGCTTCCGTATCCCCGGCCTGCAGGTCGACGGGATGGACGTGCTCGCGGTGCGTGGCGCGGCTGAAGAAGCCGTCGAATGGGTGCGCAGCGGGAAGGGCCCAATCCTTCTCGAGCTCAAGACCTATCGCTATCGTGGCCACTCGATGTCCGACCCCGCCAAATACCGTTCGCGTGACGAAGTGCAGGCGGTGCGCGAAAAGTCCGACCCGATCGAGGCCGCGAAGCGCGAGCTGGAAAAGCTGGGCGTGAGCGAAGACGCGCTCAAGGATATCGACAAGGAAATTCGCGCGATCGTGTCCGAAGCGGCCGATTTCGCTGAAACCTCGCCGGAGCCGGATGCCTCCGAACTCTATACCGACGTGCTGGTGGACGAATATTGATGGCTGTGGAACTTAAGATGCCCGCGCTTTCTCCCACGATGGAGGAAGGCACGCTCGCCAAGTGGCTCGTCAAGGAAGGCGACGAAGTGAAATCCGGCGACATTCTAGCCGAGATCGAAACCGACAAGGCGACGATGGAATTCGAGGCCGTTGACGAAGGCACGATCGCCAAGATCCTTGTGGCCGAAGGCACTGACGGCGTGAAGGTGGGTACGGTGATCGCGCTGATCGGCGGCGAGGATGAAGACGTTGCCGCCCCTGCCGCTGCCCCCAAGGCCGAAGCTGCCCCGGTTGTCGAAGCGGCGCCCAAGGCGGCTGCCAAGCCCGCAGAACCCAAGGTGGCTGTGGCCGATCCGGCCATTCCCGCCGGTACCGAAATGGTGAAGACCACGGTCCGCGAAGCGCTGCGCGATGCGATGGCCGAGGAAATGCGCGCCGACGACCGCGTGTTCGTGATGGGCGAGGAAGTCGCCGAATATCAGGGCGCGTACAAGGTGACGCAGGGCCTGCTCGAGGAATTCGGCCCGCGCCGCGTGATCGACACGCCGATCACCGAATATGGCTTTGCCGGCATCGGCACGGGCGCGGCGATGGCGGGGCTTCGCCCGGTCGTCGAGTTCATGACGTTCAACTTCGCCATGCAGGCGATCGACCACATCATCAACTCGGCCGCCAAGACCAACTATATGTCGGGTGGCCAGATGCGGTGCCCGATCGTGTTCCGTGGCCCGAACGGCGCGGCCAGCCGCGTGGGCGCGCAGCACAGCCAGAATTACGGCCCCTGGTATGCCAGCGTGCCCGGTCTGGTCGTGATTGCACCCTATGACGCGGCCGACGCCAAGGGGCTGCTCAAGGCGGCGATCCGTTCAAACGATCCGGTCGTCTTCCTCGAAAATGAGTTGATGTACGGCCGCAGCTTCGACGTGCCCAAGCTCGACGATTATGTCCTGCCGATCGGTAAGGCGCGGATCATACGCGAAGGCAGCGATGTCACGCTCGTCAGCTATTCGATTGGCGTCGGTATCGCGCTTGATGCCGCCGAAAAGCTCGCGGCGGAAGGCATCGACGCCGAGGTGATCGATCTGCGCACCCTGCGCCCGCTCGACACCGAAACCGTGCTCAAGAGCCTGAAGAAGACCAACCGCATGGTCGTGGTCGAAGAAGGCTGGCCGGTCTGCTCGATCGCGAGCGAGATCGTGACGGTGGCGATGGAACAGGGCTTCGACGATCTCGACGCACCGGTTCTGCGCGTGACCAACGAGGACGTGCCGCTGCCCTATGCGGCGAACCTTGAAAAGCTGGCGCTTGTCGATGCGGACCGCGTCGTTGCGGCGGTGAAGAAGGTTACGTACCGCTGAGGTGATTGCCCGCCCCGGGAAAGCCGGGGCGGGTATTATTCGTCGGCGGTCCTTAGCACCGGGCTGGGGATACGCCGTTTGACGGATAGATTTTTGTCAGATCGCGTTCGTCACGGACGCTGAAGGCTGCAGTGTAGTGCAGGCGCGGCCTGCCAAAGATCGCGCTGCTTATCAGCGGCTCATAATCATAGAAAATTTCAACAAACATGACCGCGTTATTGGCGGGGGCCGTGATGCGGTTTGTGGCGGGGCCCATGCCGGCAAAGGTCGTGCCGGTTTTACCCTCGTCCTCGATACCATAGCTGGATGCGACCCCAAGTGAGCCCAGACAGCGCTGCCAGGCGATCCACTGTCCGCCATCCTCATTTTGCTGAAGGCTCGATAGGATGACGCGTCCCTGGCCAACCACGTTGAACCGGCCCGCCTGTTTTTCTGCCGCCGCAAAACTGTCTGCAGCGTCGCTTTCGCGGAATTGCGTAAGGGACAGGGCGCTATCCTGACCGATGCGGCTGGCATTGTCTGCCATGCTGAGCGCTACCTGACTGGTGCGCATATGGGCCAGAGCCAGGTTGGCCGCTTCGAGACCGCCAAAGCCGACCACGATCAAAACCGGGAAGGCATAAGCGAATTCGATGTAGGCGACACCGGACTTGGCCTTCCATAGGCCGCAGGCGGCGCGACGAAGTCGTCCGGCAATTTTCATGTCTTGCACTCTACATTGGGGATCGCCTGGTTGCCGAATGGCTGGTTGCGGAGCACGGTCGTTGCTGAGGCGGTGTTGCTGGATGACCAGCCGATCAGCTTTCCAAGAGGTACGATCGGCGGGTAGGTTACGGTCATCGTGTAATTGACGATGTCGTCCGCGCCGCCCTGGCCGTCCTTGCCGCGATCCAGATCGAAAGCGCCGTTGCCGTTAATGTCTTCGTAGCATTCATTCTCGTCGCGGACGCCGTCGCCGTTCAGATCGTTGAAGGGCTCTGGCTTCCCGACATCCGCAAAATTGGAATAGGCTTTGCGAGAAGACTCGAATGTGGCGCCCGGTGCCATTTCGAGGATACGGTCCTTGACCCTCTGATCGATATTATTCACCTGGGACGCGCCATCCTCGAGCGTGGAGCTCCGGCCTGCATCGTTCATCGCGCCGTCGAGCACCGAACTGATGTAGGTCTGGTACCCCAATTCCAGCAGGCCCATCAGGGTCATCAGAAAGACTGGCGCCAGAATGGCGAATTCGATTGCCGTCGATCCCGAACGCGCACGGTGCAGGGAAGCAAGACGGCGCATCATTTGGCGAGCCTGAGTTCGGCGATCTTCGAAGCGATCTGCTTGAATTGATCCTTGAGTTGCTGATCGTTGGTCGCCTCAAAGGCGCGGCCGGAATCCGCGCATCGCCTCAACTCGCTCGTGAGACTTTGCGAATAAGCGACAACCCAGATGGATATGTTCTTTGCCTTGATGGCATCACAGACCGCGAGAAAGCGGGAGTTATGGCGCGCGGTCAGATCGTTCGTATTGCCGCCGCTGACGCGTTCGTCGAGCCGCTCCAGCCCGTACAGGCTGTAGACGCTCGAACTGGGCTGCATCTCGCCGTCCGTCATGAAAATGATATGGCGGCTTATTGGCTTGCCGTTGGGCGCAGCGGCGTTATCTGCCTGGAAAATTCCTGTTGGCGATATCAGCCGTGCGCCCCAGATCATTCCGGCGTCATGATATGTATTACCCGTTGCGCGGAAATTCGCGTTGCGGCTGACATAGGTTTCGATCTGGGACCGTGTCATTTCGGCCAGGCGAGACGCCTGTTTCGGACAACTGCCAGTCGGCTGATAATAGGTATTATTGCCGTTGCTGGATGATAGCGCGGTATCCGTGTTGCTGCGATTCCAGATGATGTCGGGCCAGGATGGGCGCCAGCGGGAAGCATCGTTGTCTGGAATCCGGTCGATATCCAGATCGATCGCGCCGCTGTCGATCGGATAAGAGAAACTGGCCTGCGCCAGCGTGCTCCGTTCTTCGATACAGCCGTTCCAAGAGGAACTTTCCATCGAGAAATTATTCCCGGTACGGGTCGAAACGGCATTGCCCAGCTTGAACTGGCTCGTGTCGAATTTGACCGGTGCATATTGCCAGACGTAATTCGGAGTCTTGGTTTCGGTAGTGGTCCGGCTTTGATATTGAACGACCGTACGTCGTTCGATGAGGCAGTTTCCGCGGTTGCCGCTCGTTGCCGTGTACGTGCGATTATATTCGGTATTGGTGACAGTGCGCGTCTGCGATGATGTGGTGGTGATGACGCCTTCGTCGCTCGTCGTCGTCTCGCCAGTTTCGCTTCCTGTATTACGCGTGCTGGACGTATCAGACGGTGCCGAGCAATCCCGGCTGCGGACATTGGTCGTGTAGCTGTGCTGCGTCCATGCCGACGTCTCGGTCGAGGTTGTTGCCCAGGTCCCGTTGGTCGTCGATGTCGTATAGGTTCCGTCGTGCTGGCGCTGGCGAGACTGATATTCGTTCTCGTCAACCAGATAGTCTGAGGGCAGCAGATAACCGACGTTGACGGTTGACGAATAGGGGACGAAACCAAAACGGAGCCGGGCTTCGTTGCTGACGGCGGTGTCGATCGTATCGTAGAAATCGACCACAGCCGTGCGCAGCGCTTTGATCTTGGCGTAGGTCACTTCGTTGTTGTTGCACGAACCTGATTGGCCCACGGCGCAATTCATCGAACCGGTGACGTCGAGCACGAACATGATGTCCGTATTCGCGATTTCCAGCTTTGCCTCGCATTCGACCGCGATATCTGCGGCGGGGGTATTGAAGAGTTGCATCAGCGTCATAGGAACGGTGACGCCGGCTGTTGCGCGTACCTGGCCATCGTTGGTGCCCACGGGCGAGAAGCTGAGGCTCGCCAAATCTGTGCCGAAAGATCCGCGCGGGAAATTGAAGAAGAACAGGCTGTTGGCCTGTTGCTTTGCCGCAGTGTCGGTATCGAAGCTGGCGGTTGTCATCGCGCGACGGCCAGCGAGGGCGCCAGCATCGCATGCCTGTTGGAGCCGTGTCTTGACCATGTAAGCGCGGCCGATATCGAAAGCGGAACCCACCATGCCGATGATCGGGATCATCGCAATGGCGGCGATAAACATCGCATTGCCCGAGGTGCTATGCGCAAGGGCCGAGAGACCCCGGCGGCGGGTGCGGATTGCATTTGCTTCGGATTTCATGCTCTGGCTTCCCCCACGACGCCTGCACAGGCCGATGCTGTCACGAGTATTAGTTTCGGCCATTAATAATCGGGCGTTCTGGTTAACATCTGGTTTGCAAATTGGAAGGATTTCGTGCGCGTAATGAGCTGGATTGATATCAACGATCCCGAAGTTCTGCTGGCTGCCACCTATGTGCCTGTATCGGCGCGTAAAGCCTGGGAGCTGTTGTTCGGGCTCGACTTGCATCTGGCCAATGTGGTGCGCACGACGACCGAGCCGATGATCGGGACAATGCGGCTGACCTGGTGGCGTGATGCGATCGAGGCGCTGGGGCAGGCGCGGGCGCCGGACGAGCCGTTGTTGCAGGCGCTGTCCGCCGCGCTTTCGCCGATGGGCCTGGATTTCGCGCGGCTGTCGGACATGGCGGAAGGCTGGGTCGTGCTGCTCGATCCCATGCCGCTAGCCGCCGAGGCGCTGGATGAGCATGCCCGGCTGCGCGGCGGCTCGCTGTTCGCCGCGCTGGCGGTGGTGACGGGGGCGCCCGAGGATCCGCGTTTTGCGCAGGCGGGTGAGGGCTGGGCGCTTGTCGATTTCGCCTTTCGCTGCAGCGATCGGGAGACCGCCGAAGCGGCCTTGGTAATCGCGCGCAAGAGGTTGGAGGGCACGCTGGCGATGCGCTGGCCAAAGCCGATGCGGGCGGTCGGCGCGCTCGCGCATATGGCGCTGCGCGATGCGCAGGCTGGGCTTGATGCCCCGCGTCGGATCGGATCGCCGGGCAGGGTGGTGCGGATGCTGCGTCATCGGCTGACCGGCCGTTGACGGCTTGATATCGAAAGCGAAACGATACAGCTTCTCCCGGCAATACGGGGGAGGGCGAAATGGGGCGTTTTCTGGCCGGGGTGGGATCCGCGCTGGCGCTGATGGCGGCAGGCTTTTTCTGGTGGCAGAGCCGCAGCGAGGCTGAACCGGTTTTGCCGGCCGCGCCGCTGGCACGCCATGCGGCGCTGAGCCCCGAGGCGCTGATTGCGCCCGAGCCACCGCGCGCGACCGACCGGACGCGCGAGCAAAAGCGGTTCGACCGTTACGACAAGGACCGCAACGACATTATTTCCGAAGAGGAATATCTGGCGAGCCGGCGCAAGGCCTTTGCCAAGCTGGACGTGAACGGCGACGGCCGGCTGAGCTTCGACGAATGGGCTGCCAAGACGCGCGAGAAATTTGGCAAGGCGGATACGGACCGATCACGAAGCCTGACGCGAGGCGAATTTCAGACGACGGCACCCGTTCGCAAGGCCGCGCCCAAGCGCATCGACTGCCCGCCGACGACGAAACCGCCGGCGGACAGCGATGACGAATGATCAGGCGGTGGGCAGCGTCTGTTCCCATTCGGCGAGCGCTTCGCGCGCGCGCGCCGTGTAGAGAAGCTTGCGATCTGCCTTTTTGGTCCGGCCCGGAATGGGCGGGAACAGACCGAAATTGACGTTCATCGGCTGATAGCTCTCTACCTCCGCCCCGCCGGTGATGTGGCCGAGAAGCGCGCCGAGTGCGGTGGTCGATGGGGGCAGGGGCATTTCGTGGCCGAGCAGTTCGGCCGCGGCGAAGCGCCCGGCAAGCAGGCCCACCGCCGAGGATTCGACATAGCCCTCACAGCCGGTGATCTGCCCGGCAAAGCGGATATTGGGGCGCGATTTCAGGCGCAGCTGCGGATCGAGCAGCTTGGGCGACTGGATGAAGGTGTTGCGGTGCATCCCGCCCAGCCGCGCGAATTCGGCATTTTCGAGGCCGGGGATCATGCGGAAGATGCGGACCTGCTCGGCATATTTCAGCTTGGTCTGGAAACCGACGATGTTCCAGAGCGTGCCGAACGCATTGTCCTGCCGCAGCTGGACGACGGCATAGGGCCAGCGCCCGGTGCGCGGATCGTCAAGCCCGACCGGCTTCATCGGTCCGAAGCGGAGCGTTTCGACGCCGCGTTCGGCCATCACCTCGATCGGCATGCAGCCTTCGAAATAGGGCGTGTCCTTTTCCCACTGCTTGAAGTCGCCCTTTTCGCCGTCGATCAGCGCCTGATGGAAGGCCAGATACTGATCCTTGTCCATCGGGCAGTTGATATAGTCCTTGCCTTCGCCCTTGTTCCAGCGCGACTGGAACCAGGCGGTATCCAGGTCGATGCTGTCGCGGTGGACGATGGGGGCGATGGCGTCGAAAAAGGCGAGCGAGTCCTCACCGGTTTCAGCCCCGATCGCGCTGGCCAGCCCTGATGCGGTGAGCGGGCCGGTGGCGATGATGGCGGGGCCGTCGGGCAGCGTATCGACACGTTCGCGGACGATTTCGATATTGGGGTGGCTGGCGAGCGCTTGGGTGACGCCTTCGGAAAAACCGTCACGATCGACGGCGAGGGCCGAGCCGGCGGGCACCTTATATTCATCGCCCTTGGCCATGATGAGCGAACCAAGCGCGCGCATTTCGGCGTGGAGCAGCCCCACGGCGTTGCGTTCGGCATCGTCCGAGCGGAAGCTGTTCGAACAGACGAGTTCTGCCAGATGATCGGTCTGGTGCGCGGGCGTCATTTCGCCGGTGCCGCGCATTTCCGAAAGACGTACCTTGATGCCCGCATTGGCAAGCTGCCAGGCAGCCTCCGAGCCAGCAAGTCCGCCGCCGATGATGTGGATCTGATGAGTGCTCAAAATCTGCCCTTAAATTCACGCGTCGATATTCAAGCGCGCCCTTTACGACAGAAGGCTGGCCAAAGGCTACTGCTGCGCTAAGCTGGCTGCCATGAAGATCTTCACGATCGGATATCAGGGCGCGACCCAGCCCGAATTGATCGCGGCGCTGAAGGCGGCGGGCGTCGAGCGCGTGATCGATGTCCGCGCGGTGCCGCTTTCGCGCAAGGCCGGGTTTTCAAAGAATATATTGGCGAATGGCCTGCGCGAGGCAGGGATCGATTACGTCCATCTGCGCGCGCTGGGCACCCCGCCGGAAGGGCGCTACGCCGCGCGCAAAAATGATCGCGCCGTGCTGGAGCGTGTTTATGCGCATCAGCTTGAACTGCCCGAGGCAATCGCCGAGGCCGCGATGATGCGCGACCTTGCGACCGAAAAGCCGAGCGCGCTGCTGTGCTTTGAGCGTGACCCGGCGATCTGCCACCGGACGCTGTTGTTGAAATCAGTTGCCAAGGACGCGCAAGTGATTGATCTTTTTGCCTGACAAAACAGCGTGTGGGGAAATCGGAGAACCGATCTCAAGCGTTTGCGCCGTTTTCTGTGCCATCAGAGTGATCATCGACGAGCCTGTCCATCGACCCGGAAAAACAAGGGTTGAGGCCAGGCAACGGGGGAGGGGCTTTTGAACCGCATGACGGCGGGGCTGGTGGGGATCAGCCTGTTTTTCGGCATTACATATCCAATGGTTTGGGGGCTGGCCTGGCCGGCCCTTGCGCTGACTCTGTGGAAGGGGGCGGGCGTCGGATTTCTGGCGCTCGCCGCGATGAATGCGGCGCGCGATACCGATGGGTTGCTGCTCGCAATCGTGCTGGCCTGCGGTGCGGTGGGCGATGTGCTGCTGGTCGAAAGCCTTGTGCGCGGCGCGATCGCCTTTGCGATCGGGCACGGCTTTGCGATCTGGCTTTATTTGCGCAATCAGCGGGCGGTGCTGACGACCAGTCAGAAGGCGCTCGCGATCCTCGTCGTGCCGCTATCGGCCTGGATCGCGTGGACGCTACCGACGGACCGCATGATGGCGGCCAGCGTCTCCGTCTATACCGTCACGGTGGCGGCGATGGCAGCGTGCGCGTGGATCAGTCGGTTTCCGCGCTATTGGACGGGGATTGGCGCGATGCTGTTTCTGGTCTCCGACCTTCTCATCTTCGCGCGGATGGGCGTACTTACCGGGGCGGGCTGGGTGAGCTTTGCGGTCTGGGCCTTTTATTATGGCGGGCAGTTTCTGATCTGCATGGGCGTGCTCCGTACGCTCAGAAAATAGGATGAAAATGAAATAGTTAAGGCCATGTTCACGCTTTCGTTGCATCACGGCAGCGGAAGGGGTGTTGGCTATGGTGGCGTTGAGGCAATCGATCCGGTTCAAGATATTCGCGATTGCGGCGGCGCTGCTGCTCGCGATGATCGGGACATCGATCTGGTCCGCCTTTTCCACCGCACGGGTGAACAAGCAGCTTGCGGCCTTTTCGGAAGGGCTGTTTCCGCTGGCGCTGACGCTTGGGAATTTGCGCGCCGAAATGATCAGCGAGCGCGAGCAATTGCACGACGATGGGCGGCGCGCCTGTTCCAAGGGGTTCGATGCGCGTGCCGAACAGAGCCAGAAGCTGATTACGCAGGCATTCCGGTACCGCGAGCAGGGAAGCGAACTGGCGCAGCTGGAACGCAACCGCCTGAAATTCGCGGAGCTTGGCCCCGCGCTGTCGCAGATCCGGACGATGCATGAGACGCTGGTCAAGGAGGTACACGCACTGTGCGCGGCGCCCGACGCGCAGACAGTGGCGGCGGAAATGCTGCTAGTGCGTACCCGTGTCGTCGAGCTTGAGGAAAGCCTGACCGTATTGAAGGACGATCTCGGGACGTTTGTCAGCGAGAGTTTTCATGTCGTCGAGCAAAACGAGCGGCACGCGCTGATCGCCAATCTCAGCCTTGTCGGCGTGGCGGCGCTGGTGGGGCTTTATCTTGCCTATGTCGTCTCACGCGGGCTGACGGTGCCGATCCACCGGCTGCGCGATGGGGCACTGGCCGTACAGTCCGGCCGGCTCGACAGCGAAGTGGCGGTGACGACGGTCGACGAGATCGGCGACGTGACGCGCGCCTTTAACGCGATGCTGGCCGATCTGCGTGCGAAAGAGGAAATCAAGGCGACGTTCGGTCAATATGTCGATCCGCGCATCGTATCGCGCCTGATCGAGGATGAGGCGTCGCGCTCCGTTTCGGGCGAAAAACAGCGGGTGACGGTGTTCTTTTCCGATCTCGCCGGCTTCACCCCGATTGCCGACCGGCTGACGCCGGGCGGGCTGGTGACGATGATGAATGCCTATTTCACCCAGATGTCGAACGCGATCCGCGAGCATCACGGGATCATCGACAAATATATCGGCGACGGCATCATGGCCTTTTGGGTGCCGCCGTTCGTTTCCCCCGAGACGCAGGCAATCGAGGCGTGCGGCGCGGCGCTGGCGCAGTTTGAGCGGCTGGCGCGGTTCGAACAGGAATTGCCCGAGCTGATGGGGCTGCGGCGCGACCTGCCGCCGATGAGCATCCGGATCGGGCTTTCGAGCGGGGACGCGATCGTCGGCAGCATCGGATCGGATGTGGCGCGCAGCTTTACCGTGATGGGCGATGTGGCCAATGCCGGATCGCGGCTGGAGGAGGCCAATCGTTTCTATGGCACGCGTATCCTGATCGATGAGCAGACGCGCCAGATGGCGAGCGACGCGATCGATGTGCGCTTTATCGACCGGGCGGTGTTGAAGGGTTTGAGCGAGGCCGGGGCGATCTATGAGCTGCGTGGGATGCGCGGTACGGAGACACAGCACGGCGTGGAACTGATCGGGCTGTATGAAGCGGCCTATGATGCCTATGCGCGCGGGGCCTGGGCGATCGCGCGCAAGGGCTTTGCGCAGTGCCTGGCGCTGTGCCCCGACGATGGCCCCGCCAAGGCGATGCTCGCGCGGACCGAGCAACTGGCCTCGACGCCGCCCACGGCGTGGGACGGCATTTGGCGCGCGATGACGAAATAGGAGCGATGCACGGCGTGCAGCCGCACGTGCACCGTTAAAGCGCTGGCAGGATGTGCCGGCGGTCTGCGCCGAGCATTATCGGCGCATGGGCGGTGACGTCTGAAAGCGTCAGAACGCCGTAGTAATGTGGGAAAGGCTGTCCGCCACGCGAGACTTCCCATTTCAGCGCATCGCCAAGCGGGGCGAGGGCGATCCGGGCCAGCACGAGATCATCCTGTCCGTCGAAATGCTTGCTCAGCGTTTCGGCGACCTGATCGGCGGTCGACATGTGGATATAGCCATCGGCGAGATCCACCGGCGCGCCTTCAAAGCGGCCGGTGGACTGGAACGTCGCCCATTGCTGGGCCGTCAGTATCTTGAGCGCGGTGGCTGCGCTCATGCCTCGCCGTCGGTGGATTCGCCGCCGTCAATGGTGTCGACGCCGTCTTCAGCGATGTCTTCGGCGTTTTCTTCCTCATCGCTTTCGTTGATCTTGGCGGCGGAGACGACATGTTCATTGTCGGCGACGTTGAACAGGCGGACGCCTGCGCTGCCGCGACCGATGACGCGCAGGGTGTTGAGACCCATGCGGATCATCTTGGCCTGATCGGTGACGAGCATAAGCTGTTCGGCCTGAACCGCAGGGAAGCTCGCGACGACAAGGCCGTTGCGCTTGATATTGTCGATATTGGTGATGCCCTGACCACCACGGCCGGTACGGCGATATTCATAGGCCGAGCTGAGCTTGCCATAGCCGTTGGCGCAGACCGTGAGGATGAACTGTTCGCGTTCCTGAAGTTCGGCGAAGCGTTCGGGCGCCATTTCGGGCGAACCTTCCTTCTCGGCCTTCCAGGGGGCGAAGCGCAGATAATCGTCGCGTTCCTCCTGATCCTTCATCCCGGCGCGGTGGAGGATAGAGAGCGAGATGACCTCGTCGCCATCAGCCAGCCGGATGCCGCGGACGCCGGTCGAGTTGCGGCTCTGGAATTCGCGAACATCGGTGCCAGGGAAGCGGATCGCCTTGCCCTGACGGGTGGCGAGCAGGACGTCGTCATTCTCATCGAGCAGGGCGACGCCGATCAGACGATCATCTTCGTCCTCACCCTCGAACTTCATCGCGATCTTGCCGTTCGAGGGGACGTTGGTGAACGCATCCATCGAGTTGCGGCGCACCGAGCCCTTGGCGGTGCCGAACATGACATGGAGCTTGCCCCATTCATTTTCGTCCTCGGGGAGCGGAAGCACGGTCGAGATCGTCTCGCCTGCAGCAAGCGGCAGCAGGTTGATGAGCGGACGGCCGCGCGTGGCGGGGCCGCCTTCGGGCAGGCGCCACACCTTCATGCGGTACACCTTGCCGTGGTTCGAGAAGAACAGCACCGGCGTGTGGGTGGACGTCACGAACAATTCGGTGACGACATCTTCGTCCTTGGTGGACATGCCGGCGCGGCCCTTGCCGCCGCGACGCTGCGCGCGGAAGCTGTCGAGCGTGGTGCGCTTGATGTAACCGCCCATGGTGACGGTGACGACCATTTCTTCGCGTTCGATCAGGTCTTCGTCATCGATGCCGTCTGCGGCTGGTGCGATCTTGGTCTTGCGCGGGGTGGCGAATTCGTCGCGCACGGCCTCGAGCTCTTCGCGCATCACCGCATAGAGCTTCACCCGGTCCGCGAGGATGGCGAGCAGCTCGGCGATGCTTGCGGCCAGACCTTCAAGCTCGTTGCCGATTTCATCGCGGCCAAGCGCGGTGAGGCGGTGGAGGCGCAGATCGAGTATCGCGCGGACCTGAATGTCGGAGAGCGTGTAGGTATCGCCCTCGACCTCGTGATCGACGGCTTCGACGAGGCGGATATAGGGTGCGATCTCGGCGATCGGCCATTCGCGGGCGAGCAAGCTGGCGCGCGCTTCGGCGGGGCTCGACGAACCACGGATGATGCGCACGACTTCGTCGAGATTGGTGACGGCGATGACGAGGCCGAGCAAGATGTGCGCGCGTTCGCGCGCCTTGCGCAGTTCGAATTTCGACCGCCGCGTAATCACTTCCTCGCGAAACTTCACGAAGGATTCGATGATGTCGCGCAGCGAAAGCGTTTCCGGACGGCCGCCACGAATGGCGAGCATATTGGCCGGGAAGCTCGACTGGGCCGGGGTGTGGCGCCAGAGCTGGTTGAGCACGACTTCGGGCGTCGCGTCGCGTTTCAGGTCGATCACGATGCGAACGCCGAGGCGGTTCGATTCGTCGCGAATGTCGCTGATGCCCTCGATCCGCTTGTCCTTGGCGGCTTCGGCGATCTTCTCGACGAGGCCGGACTTACCGGTCTGATAGGGGATCTCGGTGAGGACGATCGATCGGCGATCGCCGCGCCCTTCCTCGATATCATATTTCGAGCGGACGAGGATCGAGCCGCGACCGGTGTGATAGGCCGAGCGTGCACCCGCCTGGCCGAGGATCGTCGCGCCGGTCGGGAAATCGGGGCCCGGGATGATCTGGATCAGATCTTCGACGGTGATCGCCGGATTATCCATATAGGCAAGGCAGCCGGCGATGACTTCGCCCAGATTGTGCGGCGGGATATTGGTCGCCATGCCGACCGCGATGCCGCCGGCACCGTTGACCAGCAGGTTCGGGAAGCGCGCCGGCAGCACCTGCGGTTCGCTTTCCGAAGCGTCATAGTTCGGCTGGAAGTCGACGGTATCCTTGTCGAGATCTTCGAGCAGCGCGTTCGAAACCTTGGCGAGCCGCGCTTCGGTGTAACGCATGGCCGCCGGTTCATCTGGGTCCATCGAGCCGAAATTGCCCTGACCGTCGACGAGCATCACGCGCATCGACCAGTCCTGCGCCAGACGCGCAAGCGCCATGTAGATCGCGCTGTCGCCATGCGGGTGATATTTACCCATCACGTCGCCGACGATGCGGCTGCACTTACGATACGGTCGCCCGGCGACATAGCCCGCTTCGTGGCAGGCATAGAGAATACGGCGGTGCACCGGCTTCAGGCCGTCGCGCACATCGGGGAGGGCGCGGCTGACAATCACCGACATCGCATAGTCGAGATAGCTCGACTTCATCTCGTCGACGATGTTGATGGGGGTAATGTCCGAAGGATCGGCGAGCAGTGTCTCGTCGGTGCTCAAAGTGCTGCTTTCAGATAGTGAATCCGTTGATCGACTACCTCTAAAGCATGGGGGGCACCATTACCAGTCCCTCGCGCGCGTACGCGTGTGCGCGTGAAGGCGATTTCTGCGCCGATCAGGGGGTGATTTCGCTACCGTCCCACGACAGGAACTTGCCACTGTCCTTGACGCCGATCTCCTCAAGCAGATCGAGCAGTTGCAGCGCGCTGCGTTCGGCATCGGAACCGGCGCCCGGATCGACCGCGACGATGACCGCACGCTGCTTGTCGCGGGCGGCTTCCACCGCGAGCGTCTTTACGACCATGTTGAGCGCGGCCTTTGATGCGCGCAACGCATAAGCACCGCCCAGACGATTGTCGCCAATGCTGCCATCGCGCGCGGACAGCACGGCGAAGATCGGTGTGCCCGATGTGGCGAGCAGCGGCAGGAAATGCTTGGCGACCAGCGCCGGGCCGATGCTGTTCACCACGAACTGGCGCGTCATCAGATCGGCGTCGATGTCCTCCCGGCGCGCGTCGTCCGTCTCGTGTAGGCCGGTGGCAACGAGGATGAGTGTGGGGGCGGGGCCGGCCGCCACGCGCGCGGCGGCGGTGGCAATGCTCGCTTCATCAGTGAAATCGAGATGATCGGCCCCGCCGCGGCTGCGCGCGAACCCGTAGACACGCGCATGGCCGCCTTCGTCGATCAGCGCGGCCTCCAGCGCGGCGCCGATCGCGCCGGTTGCGCCGATGACGACGGCAGAACCACTCATCGGCGGACGAAGCGCCAGAGCTTGTCGTCGGACCCTTCGGGCTCGAAGGCGTAGCTATCGGTGTCGAAGCCCTTCAAGGCTTCGGGATCGGTCAGGCGGTGCTCGCAGATATAGCGTGCCATATAGCCGCGCGCGCGCTTGGCGGCGAAACTGTTGAAGCGCAGATTGCCATCGGAGCCGGTATCGCGGAAATCGATGGTGATGACGCGGATGTCGCTGCGCAGTTTGCCATCGACGGCCGCCCAATATTCCTTGCTGGCAAGGTTGATGATCGTGTCTGAACCTTCAGCATCAAGATCGGCCGCAGTCAGTTCGGCGATACGTGTGCCCCAATGGCCGTAAAGGTCGCCGCTTTCGGGCGCCCAGCGTGTGCCCATTTCAAGCCGGTATGGGCGGATTTCGTCGAGCGGGCGGAGCAGGCCGTACAAGCCAGAGAGCATGCGGACATGATCCTGCGCGAACAGGACGGCTTCTTCGGCGAGGCTCTTGGCCTCGAACCCGACATAGACGTCGCCGGCAAAGGCATAGATCGCGGCGCGCGTCGGTAAATTTTCGAAATTGCTGTAGCGTTCGGCGTTCAGCACGGCGAGATTTTCGGAAATATCCATGATCACCTGAAGCCGCGCTGCGCCAAGCTGGGCAGCGGCAGCGGCGAGTTGCATCGATTCGTCGTGAAAACGGGGCTCGGTCGTCGCGAATTCGGGGATTGCGGATTTATAGTCGAGCGATTTTGCAGGAGAAAGAAAGGCAAGCATGCAGGGCGGGTAGCCCAAGCGCCGCCGTTCAGTCAAAGCGCAAGCACGGTGGCTGCATGTTAAAGGCCTGTTCAGCCCGGGAACTCCATCTGAACAAGGCGGTTGTGAGGCTTGTGTGTCGTGTCTTGCACGATTAGGCAGACGGAAACGTGTGCGTGCGGCATGCGGGCTCGGTTGCAGCAGGAGATTATGTCGATGAAGTTGGTATCGAAAACGGCACTTGGACTGGCTCTGGCCGTCGGTTCCGTGACGATGATGGCGGCAGTGCCCGCCCAGGCGCAGAAGAAGGAAAAGCCGGCAAAGGCACCTTCGCTGAAGCTGAGCAAGGAATTCCGCGAAGCGATGGCTCCGGTCGACGCTGCGCTGAAGGCCGGCGATTTCGCAAAGGTGGTGAGCCTGACGGACCAGGTTGAAGCCACCGCCACGACGCCCGATGAAAAATACACGCTCAACCAGTACCGCCTGAACGCGGGCGACAAGCTGCAAGACAACAAGGTCCGCGCCAAGGCGCTCGACGGTATGCTGTCGAGCGGCCTCGTTCCCGCAGCAGAGGCTGGCAAGTTCCAGTTCTACCTCGCGAAATTCTCGATCGAGGCAAAGGACTATGCCAAGGCAGAAGCCGCGCTGAACGCAGCGGGCGCCGCTGGCTACACCTCGACCGACCTGTACCTGACGCAGGCGAGCCTTTATTCGTCGACCAATCGTTCGCCGCAGGCGCTCGCCGTGCTCGAAAAGGCCGTGCAGGGCGAAAAGGCCGCCGGCAAGCCGGTGCCCGAGGATTGGTACAAGTTCGGCATCGCCCAAGCCTATAAGTCGAACAGCGGCCCGGCATTTGCACGCTGGACCTCGATGCATGTGCAGGACTATCCGACGCCTGAAAACTGGCGTTCGGCGCTCGTCAATTATCGCGACACCCAGAAGCTGGGTTCGAAGATCGAACTCGACCTGTTCCGCCTGATGCGCGCCACCAGGGCGCTCGCTGGCGAAAAGGATCATTATGATTATGCATTCATCGCCAACCAGCAGGGCTTCCCGGGCGAAGCGGTCGCTGCCCTCGACCTGCTGAAGGCAAAGAGCGCGAATGTCAGCCCGGCAATCAACGAACTGCATCGTGAAGCCTCGGCCAAGGTTGCGGCCGACAAGTCGGGGCTTGCCGCTGAAGAAAAGCGTGCAAACGGCATGGCGAACGGCGTTCTTGCGGCCGGCACCGGCAACGCGCTGCTCGGTTACGGCGAATATGGTCGTGCTGCGGCGCTGTTCCGCACCGCACTCACCAAGGGCGGTGTCGACAATGATGAAGTGAATATGCGCCTCGGCATCGCGCTGGCGATGCAGGGCCAGAAGGAAGAAGCCAAGAAGCTGTTCGCGGGCATCAAGGGCCAGCGCGAAGGTCTGGCGCAGCTCTGGACGGCTTACTGCGACAAGGCCTGAGGCTGAACGAACAAGAAAAGGGGCGGTGGATCGATATGATCCGCCGCCCCTCTTTTTTGTTTCATTGCTACCTGCTCAGACGTCGAGCGGCACGCCGGGTTGATATTTCGAACGGCGGATTGTCAGCGAGGTCTTCACGCTCGAGACATTGGGCGCTGGGGTCAGTTTGGAGGTCAGGAAATCCTGAAAGCTCTGAAGGTCCTTGGCGACGATCTTGAGCAGGAAATCGATCTCGCCGTTGAGCATGTGGCATTCGCGGACTTCGGCCAGATGGGCGATGTGCTGCTCGAAGGCCTGCAGGTCGCCCTCGGCCTGGCTTTTGAGGCTGACCATCGCGAAAATGGTGATGCCATAGCCAAGCGCCGCCTGATCGAGACGGGCATTATAGCCCTGGATAACGCCGGCATCTTCAAGGCTGCGAACGCGGCGCAGGCAGGGCGGGGCGGTCAGCCCGATCTTCGCGGCGAGGTCCACATTCGTCATGCGCCCGTCGTCCTGAAGATGTGCCAGAATCTGTTTGTCGATATCGTCTATTGCCAAATGCGCCATTCCAGAGAACTTCCAAGCTGTAAACCTGCGTCGGCTTATAATTAAATTGCGGCGCATTGCAATTGTCCGTCAACCTTCTTGTGCCAGTATCGCGACTTCCTATCGGAAGGCGCTTTCGCTATTCCAAAGGCTGGTTTCGGGGGGATTTTGCGTGCGTTTCGACGATATGGCGGCCACGGTGATCGCGCGGGCTGACATCAGCAAGGATGCACGCGCCATTGCGTGGCAGCAACTGGTGGATCTCGCTGCGCAGCGACGGGCCAATTCGGATGAGTCGGGGCATGTTTATGCCGTGCTGCGATCGTGGCGCGGATCTGTCTCGCTGGAGCGCCGCCGGCGTACCGCCGAGTCGCTGATTGGGCGTCCAATCCCCACGGCATTGTTCGCATTTTTCGCCGAGGATGATCTGTCGGTTACCCAGGGGCTGGCGCGTGCGGTGCAGTTCGAGGGCGCCGAATGGCGCGCCTTGCTGCCTATGCTGCCGCCCCCCGTGCGTGCGCTGTTGCGTCACCGCGATGATTTTGATGAGGAGGCTCGCCGTGCGCTTGCGGTGTTCGGCGCGGCGGACCGCATCATTTCCGGGCCGGTTTCGCCGGGGCCGGAAATGGCTGCGATGGTCGACCCCGAACCGCATGTTGTACGTGCACCGCCGATTTCGGCCGAAACGATCGCGGCGGACATTGCGGCTGCCGACACTGATGAGGATTCGGGCACGCAGATCCGCGATCTGATGATGCGGATCGAGGCGTTTCGTCGAGATCGCCCGCCGCCAAAGCCGGTCATTCGCTCGCCATTTCCTGCGACGAAGAAAGCAGATACCCAAAGTATCGAACCGGATGCGATTGATATCGTGCCGGCGGGGGACGTGATGCTGAGCGAGACTGGTATGGAGATGCTTCCCGCTGCCGCCGCCGCTGCGGAGGAAATGCCTCTACGCGCCGAGCATTTCCGTTTCGAGACCGGTGCCGATGGGACGCTTATCTGGGTGGACGGCGCTCCGCGGGAACCGCTGGTCGGCATTTCGATTGCCGCGACGGCGGGCTCGCCTGAATACGGCGTCGATGGCTATGCGGTGGGCGCCTTTCGTCGCCGCGCGCCGTTTCGCGATGCACGGTTGACGGTGCCCGGAACGGGCGTGGCGACGGGCGAATGGCGGATTTCGGCGGTACCGTTTTTCGGACAGCAGGATGGTCGTTTTGCGGGCTATCGCGGGACGGCGCGCCGCCCACGGCTTGATGAAATAACCCGCACAAGTTCGGCGAACGGGCTCTATGGTTCGGTATTTCGCCCAGAATCCCTGCGGCAATTGGTGCATGAATTGCGCACCCCGCTCAACGCGATCCTGGGGTTTGCCGAGATGATCGACGGACAGATCCTTGGTCCCGCCGCGCGCGATTACCGCGCCCGGGCGCTCGAGATCGCCGACGAGGCGCGTCGTCTGCTTGTCGCGGTGGACGATCTCGACACCGCCGCGCGGGTGGACAGCAACGCGCTTCGGCTGGAGCATGCGCATGTCGATGGCGCGGCGGCGCTTCGCCGGATCTGTGACGATCTTGGCCCTTTGGCGCGCGAGCGCGGTGTGGAACTGCAGCTTTCTGCGCCGCTCGATATCGGCGCATTGTCGGTCGACCCGGTGGCGCTGGATCGCATCTATTCACGGCTCTTGTCGGCGCTGGTCGCGGTGTCGGGCGAAGGCGAGGCGCTGACGGTCGCGTTTGCGGGCGAGGGGGAGGTGGCGCGCCTGCGCGTCGACCGCCCCGAAGCGCTGCGCGCGCAGGACGAGCATGAACTGCTCGATCCCGCATATAGCCCCGATGGAGATTGGCCGGATGCGCCGTTGCTCGGCCTCGGCTTCGCGCTGCGGCTGGTCCGCAATCTCGCCGAAGCGGCGGGCGGCCAGTTCGTCATCCGCGCTGACCGGTTCGAACTGGTTCTACCGTTGGCACGCGAGGAAGGTGTGCTGCGCGACGAGGCCGTGCACGAAGGCGCATGACACGCACGAAAAACCTTGCGTCAGCCGGTGATTTGACCGCTTGCCATGCGCAACGTCCCTCCGCTATCGCGGGCGCAGACAGGTGGGGCCTGTAGCTCAATGGTTAGAGCTGGCCGCTCATAACGGCTAGGTTGCGGGTTCGAGTCCTGCCGGGCCCACCAACTCTTCCCTTCAATGCTTGAATGTCGCGGTGTACATCGCAGGATGTGATTGCTGGGCGACCGCCTTGGGGGGATGGATGAAATTTGCACCGGTTGCCGTAGTCTCTGCGGCTTTCCTGCTGGCGTCATGTCAGCCGCCGGCCATCGAATTCGAGGTGGCGCGTCATGGCGACCAATATGTGGCCACGCTCAGCCAGTCGGACGGCTTCTTCTGGAAGCGGAGCCCGCCGTGCATCGACCACATCGAATTGTACGAGGGCGGCGACGCGCATGTTCGAGGCAGGACAGTTTGGAAAGCACGCTATTTTTCAAGCCATGCCTCGTGTCGCCGCGTTGAACGGCTTGTGCTGGGAGAATTGCCGATAGGTTTCGCCGAAATCGTGCCCTTTGCGGCGCATTTGAAAGGGCCGCACGGTTTGTACGCCTCCGGTGCAGGGCAGGGGCGCGTGATCATCACATTCGACTGAATTTCTCGACATCGTTCGCTCGGCTGAGCGCCGGGTACATCACGATGCTTTTAGGAGAATGGCGCGCCCGAAAGGATTCGAACCTCTGACCCCCAGATTCGTAGTCTGGTGCTCTATCCAGCTGAGCTACGGGCGCGCGGTGTGGGGCGTCCTCTACGGGGGAAGGCGAGGGAGCGCAACCCCTGTTGTGATCATTTTATTGCAATTTTTCGCAGTTTTTCGCCGATTGCCCATTTCACTGGGTTTTGAGGCGATGTTCCGCCAGAGGCGAATGGATGGCTTGCCCATCCCCCCCTTGGCTGGGCACTATGTCGTCCTGATCCGATAGGAGTTTTTACCGTGATTGAGATGGTGATCGAACAGCGCCGGCGCAGCCTTGGCGGCGGACTGGAAGTCGGCCGGGTACTGCCGTTCGCAAAGCGCAGGATGGTTGGGCCGTTCGTGTTCTTCGACCATATGGGCCCGCTCGATCTTGCAGCCGGCGTGGACCGGGGCGTTGATGTCCGCCCGCATCCGCATATCGGTCTTTCGACCGTGACCTATTTGTTCGCGGGCGAGATGATGCACCGCGACAGCGTGGGTTCTGAACTGGCGGTGCGACCGCATGAAGTGAACTGGATGACGGCGGGGCGCGGCATCACGCACAGTGAGCGCTTTGAAAAGGCGCGGGCCGAAGGTGATCATTTGCACGGCATTCAGGCCTGGGTGGCGTTGCCCACCGAATTTGAGGAAACCGATCCGTCCTTTTCGCATCATGAAGGTGCAGACCTGCCGCAATGGGAGGCTGCGGGCGTTCGCGGACAGTTGATCGCGGGCAATGCTTATGGGCTGACTGCCGGGGTGAAGACGCACTCGCCGCTTTTCTATGCGCATCTTGATCTGGATGGCGGGGCGAAGGCGGAAATCCCGTCGGGCCATGCCGAACGCGCGCTGTATGTCGCGGCGGGCGAGATCGAGGTGGGAGGCATGCGCTATGCGACCGGGCAGATGCTGGTGCTGAGTGCGCAGGCATCGCATTTTACCGCAGTTCAGCCGTCGACGATCATGGTGCTGGGCGGTGAACCGCTGGGCCAGCGGTTCCTGTACTGGAACTTCGTCTCCTCTTCGAAGGATCGGCTTGAACAGGCGGCCGCAGACTGGCGCGCGGGGCGGATGAAACTGCCCGATGCGGACGACAAGGAATTCATTCCGCTTCCGGAAGATCCGGCGCCGTCCGCGCCGGCGATGTCTTGATCAGCGAAGGAGCCTATCTGATATGACACATATCCTTGGCCTTTCCGGAAGCCTCCGGCAGAATTCGTTCAACACCGGACTGTTGCGCGCTGCCGAAAAGCAAATGCCCGAAGGCACCACGATGGAAGTTCATACCATCGCAGGCATCCCGCTCTACAATGCCGATGAAGAGGCGGCGCACGGGCTGCCGCCTGCGGTGGTTGCGTTGAAAGATGCTATTGCGCGAGCAGACGGGCTTCTGCTCGCCACGCCCGAATATAATAACGGTATTCCGGGCGTATTCAAAAATGCGATCGACTGGATGTCTCGCCCCGCAGACGATATCGGCCGGGTGTTCGGCAATCGGCCGGTGGCGGTGATCGGCGCATCGCCCGGCGGTTTCGGCACGCTGCTGGCGCAGGATGCCTGGCTGAGCGTGTTGCGCACGCTCGGGACGCGGCCATGGTTTGAGGGACGACTGCTCGTATCGCGCGCGTCCGGGTTGTTCGATGCCGAGGGGCGGTTGTCGGACGAAGCCACGCGCGAGCGCATCGGCAAGTTTATGACGGGCTTTGCGGCGTTTGCGGGGCTGCAGGGATAATATGCCCGCTCGATCCGGCGTGGATTGCCTTCATACCTGCGATGCGGGAATGGTGAAGGTCATCCCGTCGGATTGGGCGGTGAGCATGACCTGACAGGTCAGGCGGCTGTTCTGACGCACATCGATGCAGCCGCCGAGCATTTCGCGTTCCTGCGCATCGGTGGCATGGAAGATCGGATCATTGGGTTGGGTGACATAGGCATGGCAGGTGGCGCAGGCCATGGCGCCGCCGCATTCGCCGATGATACCGGGGATAAGTGCGCGTGTGGCGCAGCGCATGGCGCTTTCACCGACCTCGCCCTCTGCCAGATGCGTATTGCCCGCAGCATCGATGAAACGGATATGCATGGTCTTTAGTCTCCGTGGGGAAGGACGATCAGTTCGGGCACGCCGCGCAGCACCGCGCTGACCGCCTCGATCTTTTGCCCGGGTTTGACCGACATGTTCGGGAAGCGTTCGAGGACAAGCTTCAACGCCGTCGAAAGCTCGCGCCGCGCAAGGTGCATGCCGAGGCAGAAATGGCTGCTGCGGCCGAAGGTCAGGATTTCGCGATTGTCGCGCGTGGGATCGAATTTGCGCGGATCGGCAAATATCGCCGGATCGCTGTTCGCGGCGCTGATGCCGAACAAGGTCCAGTCTCCCCTGGCAATCTTTACCCCACCAAGGGTGACATCCGCGCTGGCCATGCGGGGGAGAAGCGCGGTGGGCGGTTCCCAGCGCAGCGCTTCGGTCACGATCGCGTCGCGTTCCTTGTCGCCCTTGCGCGCCATTTCGCGCAATTCCGGCGTGGCCAGAACCTTGGCGAACAGGCTGCTGCCATTTTTGTACGCGGTGTCCGACCCGGCGGGGAAGAGCAGCGCGATAAAGGCGAGGATTCGATCGTCCGACAGGCGCTGCCCTTCAAATTCGGCGCTGGTGAGGCGTGAGAGGAAATCGCCCTGCGGATTGCGTCGACGTTCGTCGATGATCGCCTGCATATAGGCGTAGAACCCGTTCTTGGCCCTAAGCGCGCCTTCGGGATCCCACGGAAAATCGATGAGCTTGACCGCCCATTCGAGGAAACGCGCTTCGTCGTCGACCGGAATACCGAGCAGCCGGGTGATGATGAGGAAGGGATAGGGGCGGGCAAAGGCCGAGACGAATTCAACTTCGCGCTGCCCCGCGATCCGATCGAGCAGTTCATACGCAATTGGCTCGATCAGGCCTTCGACATAGCTGCGCACGCTGGCGGGCAGGAAGGGCGCGACTACCAGTGCCCGGCTGACCCGGTGTTCATCGCCGGTCATCGTCTGGAGCGTGCGCCCCATCGATGGGCCGGCGATCTGCTGATATCCCTCGGCGCCGTCGAAATGGACATAATCCTCGAACGCCTGTTTGAGCAGGGCATGATCGAGGATCAGCCAGGCGCGCGCGCCATGGTGCCTTACGGGGACTACGGGCCCATGCAGCCGCAGTTCGGCCAGCCGTTCGTGGAGGTCTGGTAAGGGATCATGGGCGAAATCGACATCCGGCATCAGCAGGGAGGTGGCATTCATGGCTTGGCTCTTCCGATCGCTGCGATATTCTCATGAAATAATCGGAGCTGATCGACGCGACTGTCCCCGTTTGCGGACAATCTGCGAGGGAGAGGGGCGATGGACACCGATATTATTGGCGCCATTTATGATTGTGTGGACGCACAACAGCCGTGGCAATCCATGGCGGGGCGGATACGCAGTCATTTCAACGCAACCGGTGCCTTATTCAAACTTTCCCCCGTGGCGGACGATGGGGATGGTGCGCGCTTCATATATGATGCGACGCCCGCGCTGTGCGAAAACTGGCCCGCCTATAACAACGTCTACCGCCATCTCGATCCAACCTGCCACCGCGCGATGCGGAGCGATACGGTTTATGATCTGCCGACATTGCTTTCGCCGGGGCAGGACCGTCGCCATTCGGAATATATGGCGTTTTGCCAGAGCATAGGCGCGGCGAATGCACTGTTCGCCTATCTCGGTGAAAATCGTGGCATGCGGATGTGGCTGTCGATCAGCCGCGACGAGAAACAGGGCGCATTCGATGACGACGAAATGCGCGGTCTGATCAACCTGATGCCCCACCTATACCGCACGGCGTCCATCCAACTGATGCGGGACACCGATCGGTGTGTTGCCCGCGCCTTTGCAGATGCCTTGGCTGATCTGGGCACGGCCAGCTTTGTCCTGGCGGCGGATGGACAAATATTGGGGAGCAACCGGCTGGCCGACGCGCTACTGATGGAAGGCGGCCCATGCTATGAATTCAAGGGTCGGCTGCATATCGGTGGGAAAGTGCAAAGGCGCTTTCGCGATATTCTGCGCAAGGGGTTGCAGGGCAATCTGCTGTTTGAAGAGGAAGTGGCGGGGCAGCCATTCTTCATTCTAGTTACGCCCCGGAGCGGCACGATGGACGGTATCGGCTGCGGCGCGGCCTATATGGTGCATGTCGAAAGCTCCACCTCGCTTCCAAAACTGGATATAGAAGCGCTGCGCCGTCGTTTCGGCCTGTCCTGGGCGGAGGCGCGGCTGACGCATTATCTGGCGCATGGCATGACACTTGCTGATGCGGCGGTGGAAATGGGTGTGACGGCTGCGACGATCCGCACCTATTGCAAACGCGCGCTGGGCAGGATGGGTTTGGCGCGGCAAGCCGATCTCGTTCGGGCCGTGCAATCCAACCTGCTCCGGTTGGATCATTAATGATCGCCGCGACCGCGGATTTTGATGTGGGTGATTAATGGTCGGGGAGACAGGATTCGAACCTGCGACCCTCTGCTCCCAAAGCAGATGCGCTACCAGGCTGCGCTACTCCCCGGACCTTGCAAAGGCCTTAGATTTCGCGCCTTTCGTCGTCAACCGAATAGATGACGGCGAACGGCTTCATGGCGCGGTGTTCGCGGACGCATTGGGGCGATTGGCCCACCACAGGCTGAACATGGCGAGCGCATAGAGCAGCTTGCCGTGGTCACGCATACCATGGCGGTGCTCGGTGAACAGCCGCTCCACGGCTTGCGGCGCCAGCCAGCCTGAGTGTGCCGCGCCGGAATCATGCCACAGGCTGCGCGCATAGGCGCCGAAGTCGCCAGCGAACCATTGGCTGAGCGGCATCTGGAATCCCTGTTTCTTGCGATCGAGGATGCCTTCGGAAAGCCAGGGTTCGACCGCCTTGCGCACGACATATTTGCCGGTGCCGCTGTGCAGCTTCATGTCGAGCGGCAATTGCATCGCCCAGTCCGCCATGCGGTGGCTGAGGAAGGGGACGCGCGCCTCGATCGAATGCGCCATGGTGGCGCGGTCGACCTTGGTGAGCATGGCGCCGGGAAGGTTGAGCGTCATGTCGGCGAACAGGAACTGTTCGAGCGGATCGCTTGAAATTGCCTCGGGATCGGGGAAATATTCCGCGCGCAGCCGTTCATATTCGTCGCGCTGGACGAAATCGCGAAGGCGTTCGCCGTACAGCATCTCGCGCAGGTCGGGCGATGTGATCTGCGTCTTGGCGAAGAAGCGCGAAAAGCCGTCGGGTAGTAGAGCCGAATTACGAAAGCGGCGGAGCCGCTGGCGCAGATGGTTGACGCTGCGCCAAGGCGTGGCGGGTAGCGCGTCGATCGCGGCGGCAAGCGGGCCTGCGGCGACCATCAGCCCGCGGCTGCGTGCCATGCGCGCCTCGTTCCGGTGGCGCTTATAGCCGGCAAAGAGTTCGTCGCCGCCATCGCCGGCGAGGACGACCTTCACATGCTCGGCCGCCATCTTGCTGACATACCAGGTTGGCACGGCAGCGGGATCGGCAAAGGGTTCGTCATAGCAGTGCTGGATTTGCGGCAGGATATCCTGCGCCGCGCGCAGATCGACCACGCGGCAGACATGATCGAGCCCGAGATGCTGCGCCACCTCGGCGGCGTAGGGGGTCTCGTCATAACGCGCGATGGGAAATCCGATGGTGAACGCCTTGATCGGGCGATCGGTGAGGCGCTTCATCGCGGCGGCGACTGCCGAGGAATCGACGCCGCCTGACAGGAATACCCCGACATCAACATCGGCAAGCATGTGCGATTCGACGGTTTCGAGCCAAAGCGCGCGGAATTCCTCGATCCAGTCCTGCTCGCTGCGCGCCTCGGCGACGCTGTAGCGCGGTTCCCAGAAGGCGCGAACCGCCGGTTCGCCCATGGGATCGAGCGTCAGCAGGTGTCCGGGGGCGAGCGTCGAGATGTCGCGGTAGATTGAACGGGGGCTGCGAATATGGCCGAAGCTGAAGAAATCATGCGCCGCGCGCGCGTCGACGTCGAAAGCAAGGCCCGGAATGGGGGCGAGCGCCTTGAGCTCGGAGGCGAAGGCTAGGCCGCCGGCATGGCGGGCGAGATAAAGCGGTTTGATGCCGAGCGGATCGCGCGCAAGCCGAAGGCGGCGCGTCTCACGATCCCATATGGCGACGGCGAACATACCTTCGAGCCGTGCCCAGGCGTCGTCCCCCCAATGCTGAAAGGCGACCAATATGGTCTCGGTATCGCTGCGGGTGCGGAAATTGCGCCCGGCTGCGGATAGCTCGCGGCGCAGGGTAAGGTGATTATAGATTTCGCCGTTGAAGACGATGATATAGCGGCGGCAATCGCTGATGATCGGTTGGTGCCCGCCCGCCAGATCGACAATGCTGAGCCGCCGCATGCCGAAGCCGAAATCGCCGTCGACGAAAACGCCGCTATCGTCCGGGCCACGATGGAAGATCGCGTCGCATTGCGCTGTAATCTGGCTTTCGTCGACCGTTCCCGATCGGCGGTACCAGCCCGCTATGCCGCACATCCGATAATCTCCCCGCTGCTGCCCAAGGCTCCAGAAGCGATAACATGGTCGGCCATGGAGCCGTTAGTTGGAGCGCCCCAAAAGCGCCGATGAGGGGCTGCGATACAACATTCAAAGTTTCTTAGTAGACAAAAGAAAACGGGCAATCCGTGAGGACTGCCCGTTTCTCATCACGTTGCTCCGCCCCGAAAGGCGGAAACGTAATTACTGCGCGTTGGTCGCGTTTTCGACAACGTTCGCAGCGTTTTCGACAACGTTTGCAGCGTTGTCAGCTACGTTCGCTGCGTCTGCAGCAACGTTTTCGGTGACGTTTTCAGCAGCTGCGTCAAGGTTTGCAGCAGCGTCTTCAACGTTCTCAACAGCGTTTTCGACTGCGTTTTCAGCCGGCTTTTCACCGTTGCAGGCGGCCAGGGACATCAGGCCGGCGGCAGCGAGAACGAACGTTACTTTCTTCATTCGATTTGCTCCCAAGCAAAAAAATTCGCGTACCGGCCCGTGTGCCGTTCGCGAGCCACCCAGATAGCGGGGATTCTGCGACGGTCAACGATAAATTCTTTGTTACGGCCGGTTGAAGGCAATATTCTCAGGGGCATTGGCCACGATCGAGAGCATCGCCGTCCATGCTGCGACGTTCTGTCGCAATGCCTCGGGATCCACCTTATCCAGCGTATCGTCGGCGGTATGGTGTAAATCGAAGTAGCGTGTGCCGTCCTGATCCAGGTCGATGGCGGACACGCCCGAACGGATCACCGGGCCGACATCCGCACCGCCCCCGGCAACGTCCTTTCCGTGCACGATTCCGAGCGGAAACAGCGCCTTTGCGAGTCGATCATTAATCCCAGCGGCCGAGTCGGGCAGTTTCGTCGAGAAGCGCCAGACCTTGTCCGCCCCGAAATCCGATTCCGCGGCGATGGCGTGATTCTCGTCCTTGTGGCGCTCGAAATAGGCCTTGCCGCCGAACACGCCGACTTCCTCGGCCCCGAACCAGACGACGCGGATGGTGCGGCGTGGCTGGCCGGCATCCATCACGCGCTTGGCAGCGGCGGCGGTGATCGCAACGCCGGTGGCATCGTCGATGGCGCCTGTGCCCAGATCCCAGCTGTCGAGATGGCCGCCGATCAGCACGATCCCGGCGTCGGGATCGCTTCCGGGTACTTCGGCCACGACATTGCCCGACTGGCGCACGCCGATGTTCCGGGGGGTGAGCGTTAGCTTCAGGCGCACATTGGGGCTGCGCTTGAGCATGCGTTCGAGATTGTCGGCATCGGGGTTGGACAAGGCAGCGGCCGGGATCGCCTTCACATCGGCGTCGAAATTTGTGTTGCCGGTATGGGGCGTGCGGTGGCTGTCGGTGCCGATCGAACGGATGATGATGGCGGCAGCACCTTTGCGCGCGGCGACATTGGGGCCGACAAAGCGCGCCTTGCCATAATAGCCATAGCCCGATCCGTCCTGCGTGGCCTTCATCGCATGGCTGACGAAGACGATCTTGCCCTTCACTGCAGCATCGGGCGCGGCCTGCAGATCTTCGAAGGTCGGGAAAAAGGCGATTTCGCCCTCAAGCCCGGTCTTCGCCGTAGCGCCGCTATTGCCGATCGCGGTGATGGTGAGGGGTTGAGGGAAGGGGGCGATGACCTCGGCCTTTTCTTCGCCGCGCACCCAGACGGGCATGTCGAAGGGCTCGATCCGGACATTTGCGAAGCCGAGTCCGGCGAGCTTCTTTACCGCCCAGTCGCGTGCCCGCGCTTCCGCTTCGGTGCCGGGCATGCGCTGGCCGATTTCGGTGGTGAGGCCCTCGGTGATGTCCCAGGCGACATCATCCTTCAGCGCGGCGTCGCGCAACTGGGCGGTCTGGTCCGGGGCGGCAAAGGCGATCGTCGGCAGTACGGCCGCGAGAAGGATGAGCTTTTTCATGCCCATGGTCTCTACTGTTGACGCGCGCGCGCGTGAACCCCAAATGGATCGCGATTGCAGGGCCTTCATCCCCTGTTTGCCAAGCGAACGTCGCTCGGCTAGGGCATCGCCCAAATTTCAGCAGTGTTTCTTAACGGAGTTCCGTGCCGATGGCCGCGCAGTACAGCTTTGTGATGAAGGGTCTGACCAAGACCTTCCCGGGCCAGCCCAAGCCCGTTTTCAACAATATCAATCTTCAGTTCTATCCGGGCACCAAGATCGCGATCATCGGTGTCAACGGCGCGGGTAAGTCCACGCTGATGAAGGTGATGGCCGGCATGGACACCGATTTTACGGGTGAGGCATGGGCCGGTGAAGGCATCACCGTCGGCTATCTGGCGCAGGAACCGCAGCTCGACCCGACCAAGACCGTGAAGCAGAATGTGATGGACGGCGTGCGCCCGGTGGCGGACCTTGTCGATCGCTTCAACGAAATTTCCAACATCATGGCCGATCCGCCGGCCGACGCCGATTTCGACGCGCTGATGGAGGAAATGGGCGAGCTTCAGGAAAAGATCGACGCGGTCGATGGCTGGACGCTCGACAACCAGCTCGAAATCGCGATGGACGCACTGCGTTGCCCGCCGGGCGACTGGAGCGTCGAAAATCTCTCGGGCGGTGAAAAGCGCCGCATCGCGCTGTGCCGCCTGCTGCTCGAAAAGCCCAACATCCTGCTGCTCGACGAACCGACCAACCACCTCGACGCCGAAAGCGTCCAGTGGCTCGAAAAGCACCTGATCGATTATCCGGGCAACGTCATCCTCGTCACCCACGATCGCTACTTCCTCGACAATGTCGTGGGTTGGGTGCTCGAACTCGACCGTGGCCGCGGCATTCCGTTCGAAGGCAACTACTCGGCATGGCTTGAAGCCAAGGCCAAGCGCATGGCGCAGGAGGACCGCGAAGAAGCCGGTCGCCAGAAGGCGATCAAGGAAGAACTGGAATGGATCCGGCAGAGCCCCAAGGCCCGCCAGACCAAGTCCAAGGCGCGTATTAAGGCGTTCGACGAACTCGTCGAAAAGCAGAATGAGCGCGCGCCCGGTAAGGCACAGATCCTTATCCAGACGCCCGAGCGCCTGGGTGGCCAGGTGATCGAGGCCAAGAACCTCACCAAATCCTACGGCGACAAGCTGTTGTTCGAAGACCTGAGCTTCATGCTTCCCCCGGGCGGCATTGTCGGCGTGATCGGCCCCAACGGTGCGGGTAAGACCACGCTGTTCAAGCTCATCACCGGCCAGGAACAGCCTGACAGCGGCGAACTGAAGATCGGCCCCACGGTTCACCTCGGCTATGTCGATCAGAGCCGCGATGCGCTCGATCCCAACAAGAATGTGTGGGAAGAAGTGTCCGAAGGGCACGACATCTTCACCTTCGGCAAGCATGAGGTGCAGTCGCGCGCCTATGTCGGCGCGTTCAACTTCAAGGGCGTCGACCAGCAGAAGAAGGTGGGGCAGCTTTCGGGTGGTGAGCGCAACCGCGTCCACATGGCCAAGATGCTGCGCAAGGGCGGCAACGTGCTGCTGCTCGACGAACCGACCAACGATCTCGACGTCGAAACGCTGCGCGCGCTTGAAGAAGCGCTTGAGAACTTCGCGGGCTGCGCCGTGGTCATCAGCCACGATCGCTTCTTCCTCGATCGTCTTGCAACGCACATCCTCGCCTTTGAAGGCGACAGCCATGTCGAATGGTTCGAGGGTAACTTCGAAGCCTATGAAGAAGACAAGCGCCGCCGCCTTGGCGACGAGGCGGATCGTCCGCACCGGATGAGCTACAAGAAGCTCACGCGCTAAGCCCCTCATGGCAAAGCCAATCGAACGCGTCGGAGAGCATCACGCTTTCCGGCGCGTTTTTCTTTGGCTGCACCAGAACATCTGAGCCTTGTAAAAAAGGCATCACGCACGGTCGAACGCCGGCAGGTGCTGATTTGCGGCCGGATTGCCACCGTATGGCGAACAGTATGTTTTTAGGAAAAGGCGCCTGAAAACACCCAAGGGGGGGCGGAAACGACAGGAGGGGCGCTTAGTCGTCTCTAATGGCTGGATGGCGGGCGAAACACATGTTCGCCCGCAATCTGGCCAAGCTCTTACTTGAGCTTGCGGACCGCCGCGTAATCGAGGCTGGTCACGAGCTTGCCGTCCGAGTCGGTCAGCGAGCTCAGGGGAACGCGGACGAAGCGCGAGTCAAAGATGATCGTGGCGACGCCGTCGGCGACGCGGTTGATCTTGCCGAGACGCTTGCCGTCCGACGAATACATCGTGACGCCATTCTTGGCCGATGCCTGCGCCAGAGCGGCGACAGGAGTCGTCAGCGCGCTAAGCGCGAGCAGTGCGGAAACTGAACTTACGAGCAAACGCATTATTATCTACTCCACCCTCTCATGGAAATTGCGCCTTGGCCCTTAACGAGCTTTGGCGCAACAGTCAAAATAAGCGTGCTTAGAAAAAATTTCATTAATGTTTTCAGACGAGAAAACGTATCGAAATTCCATCAAGCGGGTTTGAAGGCGCCCGTTTTTTCGTCCAGCAGGTGGAGAAGCCCATCGGCAATCGCGAAATAGGCGCCGTGAATGCGGAGCGATCCGGCATTTTCGCGAATGGGGATGCACGGGAAGGTGCGCAGGTTTTCGATGCTGACCTTCACCGTTTCCATTTCCATGGCGCGCGCGGCCTCGGGGCCGGTGCCATGTTCACAGATCACGCGGTCGCGGGCATCGTCGAGCAAGCCGATCCAGTTCGCGATGAAGCCGCCTTCCCCCGGAGCGGCATGTTCGAAGCGGCGCGACAGCGCGGCGTTCGCGCCGCCGCACTGGCCATGACCCATTACAACGATTTCGGAAACATTGAGTTGAGTTACTGCGAATTCGAGCGCTGCGGATACACCGTGGCGGCCGCCGCCCACTTCGAAGGGGGGGACGAGATTGGCGACGTTGCGGACGACGAAGATCTCCCCCGGCGAGGCATCGAAGATCTGGCTGGGATCGACTCGGCTGTCCGAGCAGGCGATGACCATGACTTTGGGGCTCTGGCCGACAGCTAGTTCAGACCATCGCTCGCGCTGCTGTACCCAGCCAGTGGAGCGGAAGCGATGATAGCCGGCGACGAGGTCTGAGAAGTCTGACATGAAACGGCCCCCTAGAACGGAGATGGCGGGGGTGGCAACTGCTTCTTTAAATCGCTATCTGCGCCCCATGAGCGAAGCTGACCCCAACCCGATCCCCGAATCGCGTCCCGTCCGTATCCGCAAGCCCGACTGGATCCGCGTAAAAGCCCCCACAAGCGCAGGCTTTTCTGAAACCAAGGCGTTGATGCGACGACTTAATCTGTCGACCGTCTGTGAAGAGGCCGCATGCCCCAATATCGGCGAGTGCTGGACCAAAAAGCACGCGACCGTGATGATTCTGGGCGATGTCTGCACCCGCGCTTGCGCATTTTGCAATGTGAAGACGGGCATGCCCCGCAAGGTGGATCCGCTTGAACCGCAGCACACGGCTGACGCCGCCGCCGAACTGGGGCTGGAGCATATCGTCATCACCTCGGTCGATCGCGACGATCTTCCCGATGGCGGCGCCAGCCAATTCGTCAAGGTAATCGAGGCACTTCGCCGGACAACGCCGAAGACCACCATCGAGATCCTGACCCCGGATTTCCGGAATAAGACACAGGCTGCTGTCGAGGCGATCGTGGCCGCGCGCCCCGACGTCTATAACCATAATCTCGAAACCGTACCGCGGCTCTATCCGACGATCCGCCCGGGCGCGCGCTATTATGCGTCGCTGCGCCTGCTCGAGTCGGTGAAGCGGCACGATCCGTCGATCTTTACCAAATCGGGTGTGATGCTCGGGCTGGGCGAAGAACGACTCGAGGTGCACCAGGTGATGGACGACATGCGCTCGGCGGATATCGATTTCCTCACCATGGGCCAGTATCTCCAGCCCACGCCCAAGCATGCCAAGGTGATGGATTTCGTCACCCCGCAGGCATTCAGCGCTTATGCCGCGATCGCACGTGCCAAGGGCTTTCTGCTGGTGGCGGCCTCGCCGCTTACCCGCTCGAGCTATCACGCTGGCGACGATTTCGAGCGTTTGCGTGCGGCCCGCGAAGCGAAATTGGCGAGGGGCTGATGCCGCGTCATAGTGAAACCCGCCATCTGCCCTATTCCCCCGAGCAGATGTATGATCTGGTGTCGGACGTCGCGCGCTATGGTGAATTCCTGCCCTGGGTCAGCGCGGTACGCGTGCGCTCGAACACCGAGACCGAGATGATCGCCGATCTGATCGTCGGTTTTTCGGCGCTGCGCGAAAGCTTTACCTCGCGCGTCATCAAGCAAAGGCCGCACAGTGTGGAGGTCGACTATCTCGACGGGCCGCTGAAGCATCTGCACAATCACTGGGCTTTCCGTCCGGACGAGCAGGGTGGCACGCTCGTCGATTTCAGCGTCGATTTCGCGTTCAAGTCCGCGATCTTCGAACATCTGGCGGGCCAGATGTTCGACCGGGCCCTGCGCAAGATGATCGGCGCGTTCGAGGAACGCGCCGCCGTTCTTTACGGCAGCGATGTGGGCGCGGGGGCCGCGTCGGGCATCAGCAGTTCGAGCGCGACGAGCGCCGCCTGACGGCGGACGCCGGCACGCCCCAGATCCCCGAACTGGCGGCTGTCGGCGACGACGTTTTCGGGGTCTCCGCCCTTTTCCGCGCGCGCGAAAACGACGGTTCCGACGGGCTTTTTCTCGGTGCCACCGTCAGGCCCGGCAATCCCGGTGATCGCCACGGCAACATCGGCGCCGGAGCGTTCCAGCGCGCCGCGCGCCATGCCCCAGGCCACCGCGATCGAAACCGCGCCAAAGGTTTCGAGAACGTCGAGGCTGACCCCGATCTGCTTGATCTTCGCTTCGTTCGAATAGGTTACGAAGCCGCCTTCAAACACGTCGGATGAGCCCGGAATTTCGGTAAGCGCAGCGCTAACCAGCCCGCCCGTGCAGCTTTCGGCGAGCGCGATGGTGCGACCCGCCGCGCGGTTCGCCTCGATCACCTTGCGGGCCAGCGCCACCAGTTCATCGGGAAGAATTTGATCCATGATGCGTTACCGCGTTTCGCCAATGGGACAGATATTGAGGCCACTCTTGTCGGCAGGCTGCTTTCCTTCGCGCGCGGCCTTGCGGGCTTCATCGCGCGCCGTGATCTGCAGGATCGTCGCGAAAACGCCCGCAAGATTTTCCGGGGGCAGGGGCTCGAGCAATTCGATCATCCTGTTGATCGCACCGCAATCCTGGGTCTTGATTTCCTTGGAGAGGCTGGGAAGGATCATCGCACGGACGAGATCGAGGCTGGCGGCGGCCACCTGCTTGTTACCGGCCATGCCCGTAATGCGCGCTATGGCCGACTGAGCCAGCGGCGTCGCCGGTTCGCGGCTTGCGCGGTAGCGTTCGAACAGCGGCGCATCGGCGCGCTTCAGCAGCGAGCCTTCGGGCAGGGTCGGCGCGCAGGTCTGGGCGGTTGCCTCCAGCGCTTCGGGCAGCAGCGCGAGCGCGATCGCCTGCGCTTCCTCACCCGAGAGACAGGAGGCATTGGCGGCGTGCGCGGGCCCAGGGAACGCTGCCAACGCGAGGACTGCCACTGCCGATTTTTGCCAGTTTTTCATCATTCCCCCAAAAGCTTGACCGTCGCGACGGCCTGCGCTGCAATGCCTTCGCCTCGCCCGGTAAAACCCAGTCGCTCGGTCGTCGTTGCCTTGATGCTAACCCTCGCCGGATCGACCTGCAACAAGCTCGCGATCCGCGCGCGCATCGCATCGCGGTGCGGGCCGATCTTGGGCGCTTCGCAGATAATCGTCAGATCGACATGCTCGATCGTCCCTCCGGCGCACGCGACGAGCCCGGCGGCATGGACGAGAAAACGGTCCGACGACGCCCCGCGCCATTGCGGGTCCGATGGTGGGAAGTGCTGGCCGATATCGCCGGCGGCGACCGCACCCAGCAGCGCATCGGTCAGGGCATGGAGCGCGACATCGGCGTCGCTGTGCCCCGAAAGGCCACGGTCATGCGCGATCTTGATGCCGCCGAGCCAGAGTTCCTCACCGGCGACCAGACGGTGTACATCATAGCCCATGCCAGTACGGAAGGACGCCTGCGTCGCAAGCCGCGCTTCTGCACCCGAAAAATCCTCGGCGGTCGTGATCTTTTCCAACATCGGGTCCCCGAAAACGATTGCAACGTCATATCCCGCGGCGCGTGCCATTTGCGCGTCGTCAGTCGCCTCGGCGTCATCCGGCCAGGCGGTATGGGCCGCCTCAATGGCCGCAAAGTGAAAGGCCTGCGGCGTTTGTACGCGGACGAGTTCGTCGCGCGGCACGATGGGACCAAGATCTCCGGTCTCGTTTGCCCGTGCGAGCGTATCCGCGACGCGCAGTGCCGGGATGGCGGCTTCGCCGGAGCGCAGTGCGAAAAGAAGCCTGTCGATAACGACATGGGGGAGGAGCGGGCGAGCCGCATCGTGGATCAACACCCGTGCAGCGCCGCCGTCTGCGGCAATTGCAGCCAGCCCGGCGGCGACAGACTCCCGGCGCGAGGCGCCGCCTGCGACCAGCGGCTTTACCGCGCGGGTGCCAAGTGTCTGTGCCATCTCTCCGAAACGCTCGGTCGCCGTCACCACGAAGACAGCATCTATACCGGCATGGGCGATGAACCGATCGACGCTGTGCGCGACGACAGGCTTTCCGGCCAGCGGCACGAACTGTTTGGGTGTCGCCCCCCCGGCGCGTTCGCCTTTGCCGGCGGCCACGACCAGCGCGACCGTGCGATTGCTGTTATCCATGGGTTTCGCCTAGGCGTAAATTTGCGCGTATGCAAAGCCGGGTCCCGCTGAAATCGCCGTCAGTGCCTGTGCGAACGGTTGAAAACCGGGCCTTGCGCGACTAGCTAGGCGCCATGGCCATCCTTCCCATTCTTGAAACGCCCGATCCGCGGCTTCGCGTCATTTCCACGCCGGTCGAAACCGTCGATGACGAACTGCGCACGCTGATCGATGACATGTTCGAAACCATGTATGATGCGCCCGGCATCGGTCTTGCCGCCATTCAGGTGGGCGTGCCCAAGCGCGTGCTGGTGATCGATCTTCAGGAACCGGAAGAAGAAGACGGCAAGCCCGTGCGCAAGCCGATGGTTTTCATCAACCCCGAAATCCTCGATCCGTCGGAAGAAGAGTCGGTCTATACTGAGGGCTGCCTTTCGGTCCCCGATCAATATGCCGATGTGCTGCGCCCCGAAAAGATCACCGCGCGCTGGCTGGACCGCGACGGCAAGCAGCATGAAGAGCGTCTGGACGGTCTTCTGGCGACCTGCCTCCAGCACGAGATGGATCACCTAGAAGGCGTTCTGTTCATCGATCACCTGTCCAAGCTGAAAAAGGACATGATCCTCAAGAAGCTGGCAAAGGCGCGCAAGCGGGTCGCGTAATCAGTCCGATAGTCCCGGTGCCGAGAATGGCACCGGGATAAAATATCCTATACGTTAGGGCGCGCCGCAGGGTGCAAGGTCCACGGGGCCAAGCACCCGTTTGGTTTCCACCTTCATCGCTTTGGCGTCCGCGCCAAGACGCAGGCGCAACTGCTCCTTCTGCTCATCACCTTCGGTCGTGCACATCGCATCGATGTCATATCCTTCGGGAACGGCCTCGATATGCTCGAATTCGCAGTAAACCTCGCCGGCTGTTTCAAGCCCGCGTTCGGTGAAGTTCCACGCACCGTCGGTGCACAGATTGGGCGCGGCCGCCCAGCGGCCGATGAAACGCAGGCCGTCAGCCGGCGTACTGGTCGCATTTGTCATGTTTGTCGCGTTCGCATCGACCGTGGCGGTGTTCACCGCCCGGTTGGAGGCCTGTTCTTGATCCGATGGCGATGAGTTGCACGCGCTGAGCGTTGCGAGCAGGGCGACAAGGGGAAAGTGGATTCGCATGGTCGCGATCCTGCCGCGTCCGAACTGCGTGCGCTAGGCCCTTGATGCTGTTCTGCCTTTTTCGTGAGATGGGTGCTAGATGGGCGTGCCGCGCCGTCGGGGTGCTTGCCAAGAGCATCCCAACACGGCAAAGGTTCCTAAAATGTTCTTCTTTGCGGGCTGGTGGAAATGGTTGAGACGATGATCGCTGCGATATTGGCCATGGCCATTGGCGTTGCCCTAGGCTGGTTTCTGGGCGGGCGAGGCACGGCTGTAACGCGTGCCGAGCGTGACATGCATCTCGACAATTTCCGCAAGGCGATCACCGACTTGGCAGCGGCTGAGGAACGTGCGCGGTCGGTGCCGCAACTCCAGCAGCAAGTGTCGTCGGCTATCAGCGAACGCGAGGCAGCGCGGACCGAGGCTGCAAGTCTGCGCGCATCGGCGGAAGCGCGCGAGCAGGCGCTGGCCGATCAGATCCGCGCCTTGCTTGAGGCGAAGGAGCAACTTTCCGCGCAGTTCAGCGAAGTCGGTGCGAAGCTCTTGGGCGAGGCGCAACGCCAGTTTCTGGAGCGCGCCGACCAGCGTTTCCATCAGGCGGGCGAAAAGAGCGAAGCGCAATTGAAGGCGTTGCTGATGCCCGTCGAAACCACGCTCAAGCGCTATGAAGAGGGGCTTCAGCGCGTCGAGAAGGAGCGCGTCGACAGCTATGCGGGGCTGCGCGAGGCGGTGGAGCAGGTTCGCGTCGGACAGGGGCAGGTGAAGGAAGAGGCAGCGAAGCTCGTCAATGCGCTGCGTTCCAGCCCCAAGGCGCGCGGCCGCTGGGGCGAACAGTCGCTGCGCAACGTGCTCGAGCAGGCTGGGTTGTCCGCACATGCCGATTTTCGTACCGAGGTTTCGGTGGATACCGAGGAAGGGCGGCTTCGTCCCGACGTGATCGTCAGCTTGCCGGGCGGGCGCAAGCTGGTGGTGGACGCGAAATGTTCGCTCAACGCCTATCTCGATGCGGCTCAGGAAGTCGATGACGCCGCGCGGCTTGGCCACTTGAAGATGCATGCCAATGCAATCCGCACCCATGTGAAGCAGTTGAGCGAAAAGAGCTATTGGGAGCGCTTCGGCCACGCGGCGGATTATGTGGTGATGTATATTCCCGGAGAACATTTCCTGTCCGCCGCGCTGGAACAGGATGACAATCTTTGGGAATGGGCGTTCGAACGCCGCGTCCTGATGGCAACGCCGACCAACCTGGTCGCGATTGCGCGGACGGTGGCGAGTGTGTGGCGCCAGGAAAAACTGGCCGAAGAAGCACAGCAGATCGGCGCGCTCGGCAAGGAGATGTACGAACGGCTCGCAACAGCAACTGGCCATCTCAAGCGCGTGGGCACTGGCCTCAACAGCGCCGTCGACAATTACAACAAGTTCGTGTCGAGCTTTGAAGGCCGGGTGCTCGTGACCGGGCGCAAGTTCCGCGACCTGAATATCGAGGCGGGCGCCAAGGAAATCGAAGCGCTCGAAAGCGTCGATGCACTGGCGCGCCAGCCCGTAGAACGTGTGCCCGCGCTTGAAGACGCGGCCGTGGTTGAGCGCGATCCTGTCGAGTAGGGAGAACGGGGCGCAGCCTTAGTGGCTGCGCTGAAGCACCGCCTCCTTGCCATTCGCCCCGGTCAGGATCAGCCGGTCGCCCCCCTCAAAACGCATGGCAACCTCGCCCGACAAGATTTTAGTGAGGCGATCGTCCTGTTCCATCAAGGCCCCGGGGCAGGCCATTTGGGTCGACATGAGCATGCCGACCTTCAGCGTGTCCGCCGTTTCGGAATAGCCGCCGGCGATCCGGTTGCAACCGCCAGACCCGCTGACGCGCCCATCGGCAAATGCGAGGCTGGCTCTGCTTGTATCGCCTACGGGCGTGCCGCCGATCGAGATGATTTTCCAGGAACTTTTGTCGAGCTTGCCGGGGGGCACGATGTCTCCTCCGCATCCGTTTACGGTCTTGCCGTCGGCGATGACCATGACCTTGTCGGCATAGATCCGGTCGCTCATACCGTCGCTGCACCGGGCATGTGTGATGTCCACCGTCAGGCTATGCCCACCTTCGCTGATTTCGTAGCGATGGCCGTTGAAGCTGGTGCGCGGTTCGGGGCGGGGCAGGCTGATCCGCGTTTCGCCGTAATCGCCGGCATAGTCGAGGCGATTGGAGGTGATCGAGAGCGTCCAGCCGGGTTCGGTGCCCACCGCTCGATAGACCTGTTCTCCGCCACCGGAATCGGGCGTGTCAGCCGAAGGAACGGTCGCACAGGCGCTGAGTGCGGCCATGGCAGCGGTGAATGATAAGATATTGGCAAAGCGATATTTCATATCGCCTCAACAATGATCTGGAGCAAAGGTTCCCGTCAGCCGCGGTCCCGTTTCTGGTTCAGGATTTCATAGGCCATCACTGCGGTCGCAACCGCAGCATTGAGGCTGTCGGCTTTGCCGAGCATGGGGATCTTCACCAACAGGTCGCAACTCTGTTCATAGTCGAGCGGCAGGCCCTTCGCTTCGTTACCGACGAGCAGGAAGGTAGGGCTGTCGTAGCGCGGCCCCTGATAGTCATGCGTGGTGTTGAGGCTGGTGCCGACCAACTGGCCGGGGCCGCTGCGCAGCCATTCCATAAATTCTTCCCAGCGCGCGGTGGTGATCGACTGGGTGAACAGCGCACCCATGCTCGCGCGCACCGCCTCGACCGAGAAGGGATCGACGCAATCGTCGATCATGATCACGCCGCCTGCGCCGACGGCATCGCCCGTGCGCAGGATCGTGCCCAGATTGCCGGGGTCGCGCATCGACTGGACCACCAGCCAGATATCGGATTTCGAGCGATCGAGAGCCGCCAGCGGGGTCAACTGATCGGGATAGACACCGATCACTGTCTGCGGATTTTCCTTGCCCGAAAGCTTGTGCAGGATGTCGGGGATCGTCTCGATTACCTCACCGCCATTGGCCTCGGTTGCCGCGATAAGGCGCCGCACGATCGGATGATCGGCCGATTCCGCAGCGTAGAACAGCAGAACGGGCAAATGCCCGGCTTGTTCGGCTTCGGTGAGAATACGCAGCCCCTCGGCGAGAAAATGGCCTTCGCGCTTGCGATGCTTTTTTTCCCGAAGGCTGCGGACACGTTTGATCAGTGGGTTTGAAAAGCCGGTAATTTCGCGTGGCACGCGGTTATTCCTCGCCGAATTTGTTCTCAACCAGCTCGGTCAGAAGCTCGAGCGCGGCATGCGCGTCGGTGCCGCTTGCCTTGATTGTTACCTGATCGCCCATGGCCGCGCCCAGCATCATGAGCCCCATGATCGAGGTGCCGGTGACGGTGGAGCCGTCCTTTTCCACCTCGATATTCGCGCTCTGCTGGCTGGCGAGGGTCACGAATTTGGCGCTGGCGCGCGCGTGAAGGCCGCGCTTGTTCGAAATCAGGACAGTGCGCGAGATGATGCTCAAGCGGATTCTCCCAGAACTTCGGAGGCGACGCTGATATATTTGCGGCCAGCCTCGCGCGCGGCGGCCACTGCATCGCGCACATTCATCGTCCGCCGTGCCCCTTCGAGCCGAATGAGCATCGGCAGGTTGATCCCGGCAATCACCTCGACATGTCCCGTTTTCATCAACGAAATCGCGAGGTTGGAGGGGGTTCCCCCGAAAAGATCGGTCAGCAGGATTACGCCATTGCCGCTGTCCACATCGGCGATCGCCTGGGCGATATCCTGCCGGCGCAGGTCCATATCGTCATCAGGCCCGATGCAGATCGAAGCAATGGCTTCCTGAGGCCCGACGACATGCTCCATGGCGACCACGAATTCCTTCGCAAGAAGGCCATGGGTAACAAGCACCAAACCGATCATGAAAACTTCCGTATCCTCAAATCACGACCCGCGGCCCGGCTTGCCTTCCACCGCATCGGATGGAGTCGAGCGCAGATCGCGGTGGGTGACCGTGGGCGAAAATCCTTCAGAGCGCAACCGTTGCGCAACGCGTTCAGCGACATGCACGGAACGATGGCGCCCGCCTGTGCATCCGAACGCGATCGTCAGATAGGATTTTCCTTCATGACGATAGCGGGGGAGCAGAAGTTTCAGGAGCGATTCAATTTGCTCCATTGCGGTGGCATAGGTCTCGTCCTCGGCAATATAGGTGCCTACCGGCGCATCGAGCCCACTCATCGGGCGCAGATCATTGTCCCAATGCGGATTGCGTAGGAAACGCATATCCAGCACCAGATCGGCGCTGCGCGGTACGCCGCGCGCAAAACCGAAGGACATGACGGTGAGCGTCAGTTCATCGCTGGCGGCACCGCTGAAACGGGCGCGAATGCGTTGCTGCAGTTCGTTGCTCGACGTTTCGCTGGTGTCGATCACATATTCGGCCCAGTGCCGCAGCGGTTCCATCAGTTCGCGCTCGCGCGCGATGCCGTCGCCGACGGGGCGGTCCTGCGCCAGCGGGTGGCGGCGCCGGGTTTCCGAAAAACGGCGCTGCAGTTCGCTACCGCTGCAGTCGAGGAACAGGGTTTCGACGACCAGCCCGTGCTGATCGCGTAATTGCTTGATGCGGTGGATGATGCGTTCGGCGTCGAAACCGCGCGTGCGGCTATCTATCCCGAGAGCAAGCGGGCGATCATCCTCAACGGCGTCGAGCGCTTGGGTGGTTGCGAGCAGCCGCTCGAGCAGGCCGAGGGGCAGGTTTTCAACCGCTTCCCAGCCAAGATCCTCAAGGCAGTTCATCGTCACCGATTTGCCGGCGCCGGCCATGCCCGTAACCAGCAGGATGCGTTTCGGGCGCGTGTGGCTCATGACGAGGCCTCCGTGAGGCATTGACGCAGCGCCATCTCAACCTTGATCGGCGCGGATGGCTCCAAGCCGTTGAGCATGGCTGCGCGCACTTCTTTGCCCAAAATCGAGATCGATTTGTCGCTCTGAGGCAGGCGTTCGATCGAGTCGCCAAGCGTAACGACGAGTGCGACCTGCGCCTTCTGGACGAAGGGCAGCTTGATGATGCCGACACCGCGAACTTCGATCTTTCCGGCGATATTGGGGGCAGGGGCCGCCTCCAGTTCGCCGTCGTGGAATGCGACGCGGGTGTAATCATCGCTGAGCAGACCGGCACCGCGATCGATCAGGCGCAAGGCAAGGTCCGACTTGCCGCTGCCCGAAGGGCCCATGATCAATACGGCCTGCCCATCGATTACAACGGTTGAGGCATGCAGCAATTCTTCTGGCGACCCGGCCATGATCAATCAATGCTCCGCAGCAGGAAGGGTGACCACGAACCGTGCGCCCTGCCGGGAATCGGAACGGTCGTGAACAGCAATCTGTCCGTTATGCCCGTCGATGATCGTCTTGGCTATGGCCAGACCAAGACCAGAATGTCGTCCAAAACCATCATGTTCTGGCCGATCACTGTGGAAACGTCTGAAAATGGCTTCGCGCATCGGCGGCGGCACGCCAGGGCCTTCATCCTCGATGGTCAGCAGGATATGATCACCGTCGCGCGTGGCATCGACGCGAACCAGCCCGGTGGCCGGCGAAAAGGACACGGCATTATCGAGCAAATTCTCGATCACGCGGGCGAGCTTGGAGGCATCGCCTGAGACAAGCGCGCTGCCCTTGCGGGGCCGGGCATAGGCCACCCGAACCGTGCCATCGAGCCCGCGCGCCTCGCGGGCCTTGAGCAGTGATTCGATCAGGCTACCAAGATCGACCGGTTCGAACGCTGCGCGCGAAAGCTGGGCATCGAGACGTGAGGCGTCGGCGACATCGTTGATCAGGCGATCGAGGCGAAGAACATCGTCCTGAACGATGACAAGCAATTGTGCTTGAAGTGCTGGATCCTTGACGGTCTGAAGCCCTTCCACTGCCGAGCGGAGCGAAGCGAGCGGGTTCTTGAGTTCGTGCGTCACATCGGCAGCAAAGGCCTCGATCGCGTCGATCCGCGAATTGAGCGCATGGCTCATATCGGCAAGCGCGCGGGCGAGCATGCCGATCTCGTCGGCGCGCGAGGGGAGGCGGGGCACCTCCACGTCGCGTGCGCGCCCCAGTCGAACGCGGACAGCGGCTCGCGCCAGCCGGCGAAGCGGGCGTACGATGGTGCGTGCAAGGAAGAGCGACAGCAGGATGGATACCGAGGCGACGACGGCGATGACGATGCCGAGCCGGAGGCGTTCGGCACGAACAATGCGGGTAATATCGCGCTCATTCTCGGTAAACAGGATCGCGGCGCCCGCGCCGGCGGGGAGCGGGGCTGCGGCCGAGAGCATCGGGGTGCGATCGGGGGCGTAGCGCAGGCGCGTGGCGGGCGCGGTTGCGGCCACCGCCTCAACCAGTTCCGGCCAGGCGCTGGTGGTGTCGACGGCGGGCTCGACATATTTCGATACCGTTTCGGCGCGAACGACGCCGTCGATTACCTTGTCGAGAAAACGCGCGACATGGCGTTGCCACGGTTCGGTGGCCGGATCGCGCAGTACATAAGTGGGTGGCCCAAGTTTCCAGCTATCGGCGATCAGCTTTCCACTGGGATCGTAGAGGCGGATACGGCCTTCACCATCCTGGGCGAAGCCGCGCACAAGCGCGTCCTGATCTTCCGGCCCGGCGATCGCAATGGCGCGGGCCATGATCGTGATCTGCTTGGCGGCCTGCTCGCGCCGGTCGTCGACCAGGCGTGCGCGGTAGCTGTCGAGATAGAAAAATCCTCCCGCGAGGAGCGCGAGCGCAAAGATGTTTACCGCAAGAATGCGGCGCGTGAGCGACAGGCGCCCCGACCAGCGGAGCGCGAGGTCGCTGGGCTCATTCTTCGGTGAAACGGTAGCCTCGTCCGTATAGAGTGTCGATTGCATCGAACTGGTCATCTGCCTGACGGAATTTGCGGCGGAGGCGCTTGATATGGCTGTCGATGGTTCGATCATCGACATACATATCCTCCTGATAGGCCGCATCCATGAGTTGATCGCGTGATTTGACGACGCCGGGGCGGCGCGCCAGCGCTTCGAGAATCAGGAATTCGGTGACTGTAAGTGTCACTTCTTCCCCATTCCACAGAACGCGGTGGCGGGCGGGGTCCATTTCCAGCCGCCCGCGGACGAGCAGTTCGGTCTCTTCCGGCTCTTCGTCCGTGCTCTGCGTCGCCAGTTCGGTCCGCCGCAGGATCGCACGGATGCGCGCGATCAGCAGGCGCTGCGAAAAGGGTTTCGCGATATAATCGTCTGCTCCCATGGCGAGGCCGAGCGCTTCGTCGAGCTCGTCATCCTTCGATGTCAGGAAAATGACCGGCAAATTGCTCTTTTCCCGCAGGCGGCGGAGCAGTTCGAGGCCATCCATACGCGGCATCTTGACGTCGAATACAGCGAGGTCGGGCGGGTTCTCGATGAGTGCCTTCAGGGCATTTTCCCCATCGGTATAAAGCCGGGTGACAAAGCCTTCGGCCTGAAGGGCGATTGAAACAGATGTCAGGATGTTGCGGTCATCATCGACGAGCGCGATCGTTGCGGACATGAATCCTGAAGCTCCCAATGTTCGGTTCCCCTCTAGAACAAGCCGGTTCGTCGGGCAATTCTTACGGATTACAGCGCCTTTGAGTTGGACGTTTGACGCTAGGGGCTACAGGAGATATGCGCGTCTCGTTTTCGCCCTTCGGTCGTTCGGCCGGGGTGTTCTATATTGCTGAGCTCAGGAGAGATACGGTGGCCGATCGCGCACCCAAATTCACGCTTGCCGACCAAGGGATCAAAACAGGTGCGGAAGTGCACTGGAACCTCGGGACGGCACCGCTTGTGGAATTTGCAGTTCGCCGGGGAGAAGGCGTTCTGGCGAAGGACGGTCCGCTGGTCGTTGCCACGGGCAAGCATACCGGCCGTTCGGCCAAGGACAAGTTCATCGTGCGCGATGGCGAAACCGAAAACAGCGTGTGGTGGGGCAAGACCAATGTCGACATGACGCCCGCGCACTTCGCCGCGCTGAAGGAAGATTTCTTCAAGGCGGTTGCCGAAAAGGAAACACTTTTCGTGCAGGACCTGTTCGGCGGTTCACAGCCTGAACATCGCGTCAAGGTGCGCGTGATCAACGAATTCGCGTGGCACAACCTGTTCATCCGCACGCTGCTCGTCCGCCCCGAAGCGGCCGATCTTGCCGATTTTGCGCCCGAATTCACGATCATCGATCTTCCCAGCTTCCGTGCCGATCCTGAGCGCCACGGCACCCGTTCGGAAACCGTGATCGCTGTGAACTTGTCGGAAAAGCTGATCCTGATCGGCGGCACCGCCTATGCCGGTGAAATGAAGAAGTCGGTCTTCGGCATTCTCAACTACAAGCTTCCCGTCGATGGCATCATGCCGATGCACTGCTCGGCCAATATCGGCCCGAACGGCGACACGGCGATCTTCTTCGGCCTTTCGGGCACCGGCAAGACGACGCTTTCGGCCGACGCCAGCCGTACGCTGATCGGCGACGACGAGCATGGCTGGTCGGACACCGCCGTGTTCAACTTCGAAGGCGGCTGCTACGCGAAGATGATCCGTCTTTCGGCCGAAGCCGAGCCCGAGATCTTCGCCACCACCAAGCGTTTCGGCACCGTGCTCGAAAACGTGGTGATCGACCCGGTGACCCGTGAGCTCGACCTCGACGATAACAGCCTGGCTGAAAACAGCCGTGGTTCCTATCCGATCGACTTCATCCCGAATGCGTCGGAAAAGAACATGGGCCCTGTTCCCAAGAACGTGATCATGCTGACCGCCGATGCGTACGGCGTTCTGCCCCCGATCGCGAAGCTGACGCCGGAACAGGCGATGTACCACTTCCTGTCGGGCTACACCGCGCGCGTGGCCGGCACCGAAATCGGCGTCACCGAACCCGAAGCAACCTTCTCGACGTGCTTTGGCGCGCCGTTCATGCCGCGTCACCCGTCGGTTTACGGCAACCTGCTCAAGGAACGCATCGCCAAGGGCGGTGTCGATTGCTGGCTCGTCAACACCGGCTGGACCGGTGGCAAGGCCACAATGCCCGGAATCAGCCGCATGCCGATCAAGGCAACCCGCGCGCTTCTGAACGCGGCGCTCGACGGCAGTCTGAACAATGCCGAATTCCGCACCGATCCGAATTTCGGTTTCCAGGTACCGGTCGCGGTTCCGGGTGTCGACAGCGCAATCCTCGATCCGCGCGAAGCATGGGCCGACAAGGCCGAATATGACGCCACTGCCCAGAAGCTGGTGCAGCAATTCATCGATAACTTCGCCCAGTTCGAAGAACATGTCGATGAGGGCGTCCGCAACGCCGCACCCAAGGCGGCATAAGGCCCGGTTTCTTCCCGGGCCGGATCATAAAAGGCCCGGGAATGACGGAATATTGCCCAAGATTATTTGAAAGCGATGCAGCCGTTCGTCATATCGGCGAGGGGCTGCTCGCCTGCTCACTGACCCGCCCCGAATGGACTCATGAAGCGCATCTGGCGGCCTGTCTGTGGCTGGTCCGCGAACGCCCGGACATCTGCACTGAAAACGCGCTGCCCGACATCATCCGCCGCTTCAACGAAGCTCTGGGCGGCGTGAACGATGACCATAATGGCTATCACGAGACGATTACCCAGAGCTTCATCATCGGTGTCCGGCTGCATCTTGCCGAGCGACCGGGGAGCGAGCCGCTGCACGCGAGCGTGAATGCGCTGCTTGCCTCACCGTTGGGTAGACGCGATTGGCCGCTTCGTTTCTATTCGCGTGAGCGGCTGTTTTCGATCGCCGCCAGACGCGGCTATTTGACGCCGGATATCAAGGCCTTCCCGCGGGTTCCGAACTGATCGGCTCGACGATCAGGCGACCATCCTTCGCCCCGATAATGCGCACATGCACGCCCGCGGGGGTGTCGGGGCCCGTGGCGTTCCATTCACCATCGCCGACGCGCACACGACCAGATCCCGACACGATCGCATCTTCGACGACGACAATCTCGCCAATCAGTCGTGCGACGCGGTCGTTCAGCTTGGGATCGCTCGTTTCGATGGGATTGAGCACGAACCAGCGCCGCCCCGCATAAACGGCCGCGATGGCGAGGACCGCGAACAGCGCGAATTGTGCGGGTTCGCCGATGCCTATCAGCAACGTGACGACGCCTGTTATCAGCGCGGCGAGACCCAGCCAGATCAGGAAAAACCCGGGAACTAGGATTTCAGCTACACCGAGGATCGCGGCGAGGATCATCCAGACCCAATGGGCTTCCAGCGAAAAAGTGCCTGCCATCGTTTAGGCCTGCTCGAAGGGGCCGGGGCGGCGGGTGCGCGGCGGCGTCGGTGAGGGCGGGGGCGTGTCCTTGCCGAAGATCTCGCGTGAAATCTCTCCAATGCCGCCGATCGTGCCGATCAACTGCGTGGTTTCGACGGGGAAGAGGATGGTCTTGGCATTGGGCGAGCTGGCGAACTGGGACACCGCCTCGACATATTTCTGGGCGACGAAATAATTGATCGCCTGGGTATTTCCCTGCTCGATCGCCTCCGACACCATCTGCGTCGCGCGCGCCTCCGCTTCGGCCGAGCGTTCGCGGGCCTCGGCGTCGCGGAACGCCGCTTCGCGGCGCCCCTCTGCCTCGAGGATCTGGCTCTGTTTCTGCCCCTCGGCGCGCAGGATTTCCGCTGCACGCGCGCCTTCGGCTTCAAGGATCACCGCGCGCTTTTCGCGTTCGGCCTTCATCTGACGGGCCATGGCGTTCGAAATATCGGCGGGCGGCCGGATATCCTTCACCTCAACGCGGGTGATCTTCACGCCCCACGGCGTGGTGGCGTGATCGACGACGGAAAGCAGACGTGCGTTGATCTCGTCGCGCTTCGAAAGTGTCTCGTCCAGATCCATCGAGCCCATCACGGTGCGCAGGTTGGTGGTGACGAGGTTGAGAAGCGCGATCTGCAGCTCTGACACTTCATACGCCGCCTTTGCGGGATCGAGCACCTGGAAGAATACCACGCCGTCCACCGCAACCATCGCGTTGTCGCGCGTGATGATTTCCTGTCCGGGAATGTCGAGAACCTGTTCCATCATGTTCACCCGGCGGCCGACCCGATCGACAAAGGGCACGATCAGGTTGAAGCCCGGTTCCGCCACATGGGTGAAACGCCCAAAGCGTTCGATCGTATATTTGTAACCTTGCCGCACCACGGTGACGCCCGCGAAAACGAAGGCGATTGCGAGGACCGCAACGATGATAAAGAAAAGGCTCATCCACATTCCCCCATATTCCGCGTGGGATTGTGCATGCACCGATGCCTGGCGCAAAGCATAAATGCAGGCTGGCCCCTTGCAGTTGATGGCATTTGCTGTCAGTGGCTTTCCATGAAGAGGCTTTCACCGGTGACGCCGCGCTCGAATATCGGGCTGCTGGCATCGTCCCGCCGAAATCATGGACATTCAGGGGCAGTTGCGATGGCGCGCGGGTGCGTTCGCCGGAAGCGGTCTGTTATCCTCCATGCTTGGAACCGGGCGGCCACATCTTTCGAAACCCTCGCGCGGTTCGCCATCAGCACCGCCCCAATCAGCGTCAAAGGAGTATAAGACCGCATGGACATCAGCCTCGGTCTCACGTTCGACGATGTTCTGCTTCGCCCCGGCGAATCGGAAGTCATGCCCAGTCAGGCGGATACCCGTACTCAGATCACCCGTAATATCGGGCTGAACATCCCGATCCTGTCGTCGGCGATGGATACGGTTACCGAAGCCGATATGGCGATCGTGATGGCGCAGCTTGGCGGGATGGGCGTGCTCCACCGCAACCTGACCATCGAGGAGCAGGCTGACGCGGTGCGCCAGGTCAAGCGTTTCGAATCCGGCATGGTAGTAAACCCGATCACGATCGCGCCGGATCGTCCGCTGGCCGAAGCTATGGCGCTGATGGAACGGCATCGGATTTCGGGCATCCCGGTCGTTGAAAATGGCGGCAAGCTGGTGGGCGTCCTCACGCACCGCGATGTGCGCTTCGCCGAAAATCCTGGTCAGCCTGTGGCTGAGCTGATGACCAGCCAGAATTTGGCGACCGTGAAGCCCGGCGTCAGCCAGGACGAAGCGCGCCGCCTGCTGCATCAGCGACGTATCGAAAAGCTGCTGGTGGTGGACGATGCCTATCGTTGCATCGGCCTGATTACCGTCAAGGACATGGAAAAGGCCGTCAACTATCCCGACGCGACCAAGGACGCCTCGGGCCGCCTGCGCGTGGCCGCAGCGACGACCGTGGGCGACAAGGGATTTGAACGCACCGAAGCGTTGATCGACGCCGAATGCGATCTTATCGTTCTCGACACGGCGCACGGCCATTCGAAGATGGTTTCGGCTGCAGTCGAGCGGATCAAGAAGCTTTCCAACTCGGTTCAGGTTGTAGCGGGCAATGTGGCAACCGCAGAAGCCACGCGCGCGCTGATCGATGCGGGTGCCGACGGCATCAAGGTCGGCATTGGGCCGGGCTCGATCTGCACCACCCGCGTTGTCGCCGGTGTTGGCGTTCCGCAGCTCACCGCCGTCATGGAATCGGCTGCCGAAGCTGCCAAGTCGGGCGTTCCGGTGATTGCCGACGGTGGTCTGCGTACCTCGGGTGACGTTGCCAAGGCGCTCGCCGCCGGTGCATCGTGCGTCATGGTTGGCTCGTTGCTTGCGGGCACCGAGGAAGCACCCGGCGAAACCTTCCTGTATCAGGGCCGCTCGTACAAATCTTATCGCGGCATGGGCTCGGTCGGCGCGATGGCGCGTGGATCGGCTGACCGCTATTTCCAGCAGGATATCAAGGATCAGCTCAAGCTTGTCCCCGAGGGTATTGAGGGGCAGGTGCCCTATAAGGGCCCGGCGCGCGACGTGATCCATCAGTTGGTTGGCGGCGTGAAGGCGGCGATGGGCTATACGGGTTCGCGCACGATCGAGGATCTGCAGAAGCGCGCACGCTTTGTCCGCATCACCAATGCGGGTCTGCGCGAAAGCCACGTCCATGACGTGACTATCACGCGCGAAGCGCCCAACTACCCGACCCGTTAAGGGGGCGCCCCGAACAGGAGCCTGAGTAGATGACGCCCGCTGCACGGGCGCAGGCCGCCATCGACCTGCTGGACGAGATCATCGTCGCAGCACGCGATGGCGGTGCTGCTGCGGACACATTGATCGCGCGCTATTTTAAGGTCCGGCGTTATGCCGGGTCGAAGGATCGGCGTGCGGTTCGCGATCTCGTCTATCGCGCTATCCGGCGTAGTGGCGACCGTCCTGCAACCGGGCGCGCCGCGCTGCTGGGTGTTGCCGGGGAGGATCTCGAACTCCTGGCCTTGTTCGACGGATCGCCACATGCACCGCAGCCCCCGGTTGCTGGCGAGGCGATTGCGGAAGGCCGGGCTGTTCCCGGTTGGCTGGAACGCGATATCGAGGCACTTGGCCCCGACGAGGCGAAAGCGCTGCTTGGGCGCGCGCCGCTCGATATCCGGGTCAATCGCCTGAAATCGGATCGGGACGCCGTGCTCACCGCGATCGATGGGGCGACGCCCACCGACTATTCCGACCAGGGCGTTCGCCTGCCCGAAGGCTTTGCCGTGGAAGCGCACCCCCTGTGGGCGAGTGGCGCGATCGAGGTTCAGGACGAGGGCAGCCAACTCATCTCGGCGCTTTGCGAGGCGCGACCGGGGATGACGGTCGTCGATCTTTGTGCCGGTGCAGGCGGCAAGACGCTGGCGTTGGCCGCGGATATGGAAGGTCAGGGGCGCCTCATCGCCTGCGATACGGTGAAGGCGCGACTCGATCGCATGGTGCCGCGTGCCGAGCGTGCCGGTGTGACCAACATTGAACCCCGCTTGCTCGACGGTGGCCGCGAGGCCGAGGCATTGCGCGACCTTGAGGGGCAGGCTGATGTCGTGCTGGTCGATGCGCCCTGTTCGGGCGCGGGCACCTGGCGGCGCAACCCCGAAGCGCGCTGGCGCCTGACGCCGCAGCGTCTTGCGGCGATCAACGCGCTGCAATCGCGCATTATCGATTTTGCGGTGCCGCTGCTGAAGCCGGGCGGGCTGCTGGTCTATGCGGTGTGCTCGGTGCTCGATAGCGAGGGGCGTGATCAGATCGCAGCGCTGCGCGCGCGCCATTCCGCCTTGACGCCGGAAACCGCTTTGCACCATGCTGGCCGCATATGGGGAGACGGCGTCCTGCTTACCCCGGCACGGGACCGGACCGACGGATTTTACGTCGCGAGGCTTCGCAAGCCGTGATGGGCGGAGGCCGCTCGCCGCTTTTGGAGATCGTTATGCGTTATACGCCCGTAACCTGCGCCCTTGCGTTGGGCCTGGCCTGCGTTTCAAGTGTTGTGAGCGGGCAGAAGTCCGACACACAACTCGATCCACGCTCGGTGCAACTGGTGGTGCAGGGCAATGCCCTGGCCGCAGAAGGCAATCTGGACGGCGCCAACGACCTTATCGAAAGCGCGCTGGTCCGCGATCCACGCAATCGTTCCGCCTATGTCAGCCTTGCACGTATTGCGCAGAAGCAGGAACTGAACGGCAAGGCGATCCGCCTCTACCGTGAGGCCCTGAAGATCGAGCCGAATGACCTGAGCGCACTGGCCGGGCAGGGCGAGGCGATGGTGGCCAAGGGCGCTGTCGAAAAGGCGAAGGAAAATCTCGCGCGGATAGAAAAGCTCTGCCTCAACCGCTGCGACGAGCAGGTGCAACTGGCAGCGGTGATTGCAAAGGGCCCGCCCCAGACGGTGCTGACCGCGAAGAACGCGCCCACGACACCGCCGGTCGAAGAAAAGAACTAAGCGATCATGCTTTCGTGTCGATGGCGCGGGCTATCGACACGAAATCCTCGACGGTGAGCGTTTCGGCGCGGCGTGTCGCGTCGATGCAGAGCATTTCGAGAGCTTCAAGCGCGCCCGGAACCGATTTCAGGCTTTGCCGCAGCATCTTGCGTCGCTGTCCAAATGCCCCGGCCGTCAGCCGTTCGATGGTGCCGATCGTTGCGCCCTCAGGTGCTTCCGCGGGTTCGATATGGACGATGGCGGACATCACCTTGGGGGGCGGTGTGAATGCCGAACGGTGGACGTTCATCGCAAGCTTGGCGGTCGAGCGCCATTGGGCGAGCACCGCGAGGCGGCCATAAGCCGAGCTGTCTGGGCGCGCGACGATGCGTTCGGCAACTTCCTTCTGGAACATCAACGTCAGCGATTTCCACCAGGGCGCCCAGCTTTCAGATGCCAGCCAACGGACCAGCAGCGCGGTGCCGACATTATATGGAAGGTTCGCGACGATATGCGCGTGGCCGGCCTCGTGGGCTTCGTCGATCTTGAGGGCATCATCCTCGATCACGCGCAGTTTTCCGGGCTTCCACGCCGAAAGCTCCGCCAGCGCCGGGATGCAACGATGATCGCGCTCAACCGCGACGACATTGGCGCCCGCGCGCAGCAGCGCGCGCGTCAGCCCACCGGGACCGGGCCCCACTTCGTAGACGCTTTCGCCCTCCAGATCGCCCGGAATGCGCGCGATGCGATCGAGCAGTTGCTCATCGAATAGGAAATTCTGGCCAAGCGCCTTGCTCGCATTGAGGCCGTGGCGCGAAATCACGTCGCGCAGCGGGGGAAGGTCGCTCACAGCGGGCAGACGGCGCGGTGGGCAGCGGCGGTGGCGGCCATGCGCAGCGCGGCGATCATGGCGCCGGGCTCGGCAATATCTTGCCCCGCAATACCAAAGGCCGTGCCGTGATCGGGTGAGGTACGGACGAAGGGAAGGCCGAGCGTCATGTTGACGCCTTCGTCGAAATGGAGCGTTTTCAAAGGGATCAGAGCCTGATCATGATATAGGCACATGGCGACGTCGTAATTGGCGCGCGCGCGCGCGTGGAACATGGTGTCTGCGGCAAGCGGGCCGACTACGTCGAGCCCCTTGTTTCGAAGGATTTCGATCGCCGGGATCAGATATTCGATTTCCTCGGTGCCGAGCGCACCGCCTTCGCCGGCATGGGGATTGAACCCGGCAAAGGCGAGGCGAGGTGCCTCCAACCCGAAATTGCGCGTCAGGCCCTTGGCGGTGACCAGGCTCTTGTTGACGATCATCTCGATCGAAATCGCGGCCGGCACCGCCTTCAAGGGCATGTGCGTCGTCAGTGGCACCACTTTGAGCGAGGGGCCTGCAAGCAGCATGATCGCGTTTTCAGGGGCAACCCCGCAGCGCTCGGCGACGAATTCGGTCTGGCCCGGATGGCGGAAGCCGACTTCGTAGAGCTGGCTCTTGGAGACCGGGGCGGTGACCAGTGAGCCGGCGGCACCCGACCGGGCAATACCGGCGGCGAGTTCCAGCGCATCCAGCGAGCAGCGTGCGCCTTCGGCATTGGGCTGACCGGGTGTGATCGTGCCACCGGCGTCGAGCGAAATGATCGGCAGGCCATGTTCGAAAGCGTCTGCGGTTTCGTCCGGGTTAGCGATCCGCACCAGCGGGCCATCCCAGACGGCCTCCACCGAGCGCGGGTCACCCACCGCAAAAAACGGCTGAAGGCCGTGGTGCGCGCGCTGCGCCCAGGCCTTCGCCGTGATTTCCGGTCCGATCCCTGCCGGATCACCAAGCGATACGGCGATAGGGTTCAAGAGAGGGCGCTCCTTATTGATATTCGATCACCGCGTCGCGGCGAAGATCGCGCAGATAGCGCCGCGCACGGCGGTTGACGCGTTCGTCTTCCAATTGCGCCATGATCGCGTCGAAGGAGGGGCCGTTTGCAGATTCGGGATCGTCGCGGCCGCAAAGCACGAGCGCGCGAACGCCGTCTTCAAGCGAACCGAAGGGCTGCGTCGTCTGGCCGACCTGAAGCTTCAGAAGAATGTCCTGAAGCTGGGGCGGCAGATCGCGGACACGAACCTGATCATTGTCGACAATCTCGGCGCCGACCTTGTCGGCCACGGCCTTGGCGCCGCCACAGCCGGTGATCTTGCGCGTTTCTTCGGCGAAGCGCGCAACCAGCGGGCTGGCCTGCGCCTGAGTCATCCCCTTGGGGAAGGTGATGGCAAGCTGTTTGAGGCTGAGCACAGCGTCACGCGGGTCAGCGGTGAGGACCTGGCGCTCGTCGATCATGACGAGGATCGAAATACCGCCCGGAACCGGAATTGGGCCTGCCAGCTGGCCGACCTGCATGGTCTGCGCGGCTTCGGCGAGTTGCGCGGGCAGCTGGCCAGCGCGGATCCAGCCGAGATCGCCACCGACGGCGGCGGTGGACGCTTCGGAGAACTGGCGCGCATAGGCGGCGAAAGAGCCACCCTTTTGGAGCTGTTCCATAATGCGTTGCGCGTTCTGGAGCGTTTCCTGCATCGTTTCGGGGGTACCCGAAAGATAGATTTCGCCGATCCGATATTCCTTGGTACCCTTGGAAGCGTTCAACCGGTCGATGATCGACTGGACTTCTTCCTGCGCCACGTTGACGAAGGGCGTGATCTTACGGCCGAGAACGCGCTGCCAGGCAAGCTCGCCTTCGATCTGGCGTTTGATCGAGCGATCCGAGGAACCCTGCGTACGAAGATATTCGGACATTTCCTTCGGCGTGCGGCGGAAATTCTGCGCGACCATCGTATAGCGCTGGTCCACTTCCTCGGACGCGACCGCCACTTCGGCCGCTTTGGCTTCCTGGATCTGCAGCGTTTCGTCGATCAGGTTGCGGAGTACCTGGAGGCGCAATCGATCGGTTTCCTCGGCGGTGGCACGGCCCTGATTGGCCAGCAGCACGAGCGCGAGGCGCTGGTCGACATCGGTGGAGGTGATGATTTCACCATTCACGATCGCTGTCGGCTTGTAGACATTGGGATCGGTCTTGCCGAAAATGGTTACGTTCTGCGGCACGTCGAGCTTTTTGCCGGGCGTCTGGTCAGCGTCCGGCGCGCCTTGTGCCATTGCGGTCCCCGCGAGCATCGCTCCTGCAAGAAGAAGCGCGGTGCGGCGAATTCGGGGACCGGAAAAACCTGCCATCATCCTGTGGCTCACTCCAATGAAATCTGGTCTCGCGCCACCCATGCAGCAGCGCGACTGAACGAAGGCTTAGCGACCCAGTTGCTTGAATGCTACCCGGAACAGATAAGAGTTGCCCCGGCGCGCATCACCGGCATTCGCATAATCGCGTCGCCAGGTTACGCCGATCTCGAGGCATTCATCCTCATAGGAAAGGCCCAGCCGGTGCCGGACCGGGTCGAAACCGTCGGCAATGCTGGTGGGATCCGACTTTGAATTGGTGAGGTTGATCGTGGTCGACCCGAATACCGACCAGTAGCGTGCAAGCTGTACACGGCCGCCCAGACGAATTTCTTCGCTGTCGCGCAGATCCTCGAGCTCTGGCCCGATATTGCGGTTGAGCCGCATGTAACCGACCGTGGCATAGGTGGAATTGCTGCCGACCGTTGCGTCGATTTCGTTCCGGCGAATGGCAAGATTATCCTTGTCGAGGCGGAAACGGTGGGTGAGGCTGACAAGGTTCTGGAACTTGACCTTGGTGCGCCCGACAATGTCAGACGTGCGGCTGGAAAGCCCGGTACCATCGGGGAAAAGCGTATTGTTGTCGGTCAGGCGATAGCTCTGGCCCACGATGCTGGAAATCGAAAGGCCGGGGCGGTCGAGTGCCCATTCGACGCCGTATGTGACGCGCGCGCCATTCTCATAGCGATCATAGCCGTTGAAGCGGTTGAGCGCGAACAGGTTGCTGTCTTCGAGGTCGACGGCGCGGGCATCCTCATTGGGCACGCGCATGTTGCCGGTAACCGGGGATGCAACAACCTGCACGCGTGGCGTGAGGCGTTGCGTGCCACCAAAGGCCTGGCCGACAAAGGGCCAGCGGACGTCGACCGCAAAGGAACTGGCCGACCGGAAATTCCAGCCCGGATCGCCGCGATAAGCCTCGGTGAGCGTGCTCAGCACCTCATCGGTGTGATAGGCATCGGTCCGCGTGGCGGCGGTGAAGGTGATTTCCTGCCCCATCGGCGTGATCTTGCGCAGATCCCAGCGCACGCCGGCAAAGGCACGCTGCGTGTCCTGCCCGTGCGTGCGCGTGAGGAAAAGGGTGTTGCCCTGAAATTCGATCGTGCCGCCGAGCAGCGGATCGGTGAGGCGCTTGCGATAATCGATCACAGGAAGCGCAATCGGCTGAAGCCCCTGACGCGCGCCCGCGCGCAGCGTCTGCACAGCCCAGCCGGCGAGCGAGAAATAGCTGCTGTCGTCGATCCGCTCGACATTGATCGTGGAACGCAGGCGATCTTCGCGCGTGATATCGTAGCGCCTGAGGAAAGTGCGGTCGGTTGTCACGCGCACGGATCCGCTGAGGCTCCAATAGGGATCGAGCTGAAGCCGTCCGCTCGCATCGAAATAGCCACGAAAATCGCGCGTGCTGGTGTCCGGAACGGTGGTGTCGAGCGATTGGCGGCGGCCATATGTGCCGAAACCGGTTACCTGAAACGCTCCGAGGTCGGTCAGCGCCCGGAACTGGGCTTCGACCATCGGCAGGGCATCGGTGTAGAGATGCGGCGTGATCGTAAGGTCGCGGTCGGACGCGATCCGGAGATAATAAGGGGTGGCGACCTCAAGCCCGTTGACGCGATCGAGGCGGATGTTCGGGACGAGGAGACCCGATCCTGCTTCGTTACCGGTGGGGTGGCGGAGGCCGGGCAGCGGAATGATCGGAATACCGAACAATTCCATGCGTGCGCCGACATAGCGAACGCGCTTTGCCTTGGCGTCATAGGTGACGCGATCGGCGGTGATTTTCCAACTCGGCGCACGCGGGCAGCCATTTTCATCGACCACACGGCAGGGCGAGAAAACGCCGCGCTGCAGCGTGAACACATCGCCTTCGCGCGTGCCGCGTTGAGCCGCCATACGGCCGCCATCTTCAAGGACGACGAGAAGATTTTCGACCACGCCGTCGCGCAGCGTGTCGGTCAGGTCGACGGTGTCGCCATAAGCAGTATCCCCGCCAGGGCTGACGACGGCGACATCGCCCTGCGCCTGTACCTGGCCTGTCTTGCGGTTCCAGACGACCTTTTCGGCGCGCAGGCGATAACCTTCGCGAAACATCCGCACATCGCCGGACGCGGTGACGACATCCGCGTCATTGTCATATTCGAGATTGGTGGCGCTGAACGTGACTTCATTTTCATGGGTAGGCGTCGGCGTGTCGCCGAGCACGGGCGGAGCCGCTTCTGGCTGACGGGCAATGTCCTGCGCCGATGCGGGCGAGGTCGCCACGCACATCGCAAGGGGAAGTGCTGCCGAGAAATAGAGGTTTAGACGCGTCACTTGTTCCCCATGCATATCGCTTTGTTCGCAGCAGGCCGCGTATCGCACTCTAAACGTTTTGCTGCAACGTCTTCGGGTGAGGCAATGGCCATCCAAATCGGGTTTTGCCAGCGGGCGAACATCGGCCTAGTAAGCGATCAATCAAAAGTTTCGAAAGGTCTGAGTTAAATGCGTGTCCTTTTTGCTGAAGCGCAGCCCGACGGTGAATTCGCCTTGGCTTATCCGGTTCGCAAGGGTGGGCTGGTCGCCGGCAATCTTCCCCGCCTCGATGCATCGGCGGTCGCCCTGGTGAGCGCGGCGGCGGCTGCCGCCCGCGTCGACGGCGATGTCGCCGCAATCGTCGAGACGATGGTGGCGCAGGGTGAAACGATGCGCCGTGTGATCACGGTCGGGCTGGGTGACAAAGTTGAAGGTTCGGCATGGGAGCGCGCTGGTGCAGCGCTCGCCGCGCGCCTGCTGACTTCCGGCGAAAAGCGCCTCGTCGTCGATCTGTCGGGCGCTGGCGCCAGCGCGGATGACGCCGCCCGCGTCGCCTTCGGCGCGGTGCTGCGCAGCTGGCGTCATGATGTGTACCGTACCCGGTTGAGCGACAAGCAGCGTCCGTCGCTGGACGAAGTGATCGTCGTCGGTGTTGCAGGAGCCGACGCCGCGTGGGCGCGCTGGTCGGCGCTCGCCGAAGGCATCATGTTCACCCGCACGCTAGTGGCCGAACCTGCCAATGTCATCTATCCCGAAAGCTTCGTCGAACGTTGCGCGGCGCTCAAGGAGCTGGGCGTCGAGATCGAAGTCCTTGGCTGGGACGAGATGGAAAAGCTCGGCATGGGTTCGCTGCTTGGCGTGGCGCGTGGTTCCGCGCGGCCGCCGCGTCTGTTGGCGATGCGCTGGGATGGCACGGGTGGTGCCGCCAAGGAACCCGTTGCTTTTGTTGGGAAGGGCGTGACCTTCGATACCGGTGGTATCTCGATCAAGCCCGCCGCCGGCATGGAAGACATGAAGTGGGATATGGGCGGTGCCGGTGCCGTTGCAGGCGCCATGAAGGCGCTCGCGCTGCGCAAGGCGAAGGCGCATGTCATCGGCATTTGCGGCCTTGTCGAGAACATGCCCGATGGCAACGCACAGCGCCCCGGTGATGTCGTCACGTCGATGTCGGGCCAGACTATCGAAGTCATCAACACCGACGCCGAAGGCCGGCTTGTCCTGTGCGATGCGATGACCTGGGTGCAGAAGAAATATGTGCCGAAGGTGATGGTCGATCTGGCGACCCTGACGGGCGCGATGATCATTTCGTTGGGCACTGAATTTGGTGGCCTGTTCTCGAACGACGACGGACTGGCCGACCAGCTGTTCGCGGCGGGCAAGGCGGCTGGCGACCCGCTTTGGCGCTTCCCGCTGTCGGATGCGTATAACAAGCTGATCGATTCGCCGATCGCCGACATGAAGAATGTCGGGCCGCGCGGTGCGGGCTCAATCACGGCGGCGCAGTTCCTGCAGCGCTTCGTTGAAGACGGCGTGAAATGGGCGCATCTCGACATTGCGGGGATGGTGTGGGCCGATAAGCCGGGTCCGCTCTGGGACAAGGGCGCGACCGGTTATGGCGTTCGCTTGCTTGACCAGTTCATCGCCGAGAATTTCGAGCAGTAAGCCCGAATGAAAGTCGACTTCTACCAGCTCTCGGCGTTTCCGGTCGAACAGGTGCTGCCGCGCATCGCCGAGCGGCTGGTAGAGGAGCGCGCGCGCCTGCTTGTCGTGGCCGATCATTCGGCCGTACTCGACAGGCTGGACCGCGCGCTCTGGAGCTACCGGGATGACGGATTTCTGCCCCATGCGATAGCGGGGCAGGATGTCGATGCCGAACAGCCGATATTGCTGAGCGCGCAGATGGCGACCGATGCCGCGAACGGTGCCGCGAACGGTGCCCGCAATATCGCGCTGGCCGACGGGCAGTGGCGCGACGATGCGCTGACGTTCGAACGCGTGTTCTTTCTGTTCGACGAGGAAACGGTGGAAGGGGCGCGAACTGCATGGCGCGCTCTGGGCGACCGCGAGGATCTGGAGCGCCGGTTCTGGCGGCAGGATGAGAATGGCAAGTGGAGCCGTGCTGCCTGATTGCCAAAGCAACAATCTTGCGATGAGGCGCAAGCGCCGCTAAGGCGCGCGGGAAAACCCCCAGCAACCCGTTTCAATGGAGATTACGGCAATGGCCGCCAATCGCACTTTTTCGATCATCAAGCCCGACGCCACCCGCCGCAACCTGACCGGCGCGGTCACCAAGAAGCTTGAAGATGCCGGCCTGCGCGTCGTCGCATCGAAGCGCATCCAGATGACCAAGGAACAGGCCGAAGGTTTCTATGGCGTCCACAAGGAACGCCCTTTCTTCAACGATCTGGTCAGCTTCATGATCTCGGGGCCGGTGGTCGTTCAGGTTCTGGAAGGCGAAAACGCCGTTCAGCGCAACCGCGACATCATGGGCGCGACCAACCCCGAAAACGCTGAACCCGGCACGATCCGCAAGGAATTCGCCGAGTCGATCGAAGCAAACTCGGTCCATGGTTCGGACTCGGACGAGAACGCAGCGATCGAAATCGCCTACTTCTTCAAGCCCGAAGAACTCGTTGGCTGAATTTGATGGACGGCCCGGCGGTTATGCCGGGCCGTTTTCTCCCAATGACTGCACCCATCACCCTTCGCGCCTGCACATCGGCTGATGCCGAGGCGCTTTCGCTTGTCGGCTCGGCGACTTTCCTTGAAAGCTATGCACACCAGATTGGTGGCGCGGATATCGTCGCCCATTGCCAGGGGCAGCATGGCCCGGCCTATTACGCCAAGGCGCTTGGCGATGCCGAAAGCCGCTGCTGGATCGCGGAGACAAGCACGACGGCCCCTGTCGGCTATCAAATGTTGACCACGCCCGATCTCCCAGTCGAGCTGCAGGCGGGGGATATCGAGATAAAGCGCATCTACATCCTCTCCCGCTTCCAGGGCGGAGGGCTGGGACGTCGTATGGTCGATGCCGCGCTTGATGCTGCGCGCGCCATGGGCAAGACGCGCGTGCTGCTTGGTGTTTACTCGGAGAATCTGCCGGCGCAGGGCTTTTACGCGCGCATGGGCTTTTCGGAGATTGGCGACCGCTACTTCACCGTCGGTGGCCGGGAATTTTACGACAAGGTGCTGGCCCGCCCGGTCTGAGGCACGGGCAGGCCAAATTCATCCGATCAGAAAAACGCCGCCAGCTTCTTCGGCGCCACCATACGCCAGCTTGCGGTGAGGCGCTCCTCAACATGCGCCCAGTCGACATCGCCGCCGTCGAGACGCATGCCGACCCAGCCTGAAGGGCCCAGATAAGGCGGCTTGTAATAAATGTCGGGATCGGCATCGATCAGCATGGCCTGTTCTTCCGGCCCGGTCGTCTTCACCAGAACCGAAGTGATGCTGTCGCCATGATGGTCGTGGCTGAAATAGGCGAAAAACTTGCCGCCTGCGATGTGAAAGGCAGGCGTGCCGTGCGAGAGCTTTTCGGTTGCCTCAGGAAGCCCAAGCGCCAGTGCGCGAACTTTTTCCAGCAGCCATTCGGGGCGGCTTTCGCGCGTCACGAAATCGGCAAGCACACGCGAATAGAGCTGGTGCTCGGCGATCAGCACACGGGCGGCGAGCGTGTCGGGCGTGTCGCCCGGCAGGATGGCGACCGGAAGCTGACCAAGGACGGGGCCATCGTCGAGCTCGGGCGTGACGACATGCACCGAACAGCCGCCAAAGCGGTCACCGGCCTCGATCGCGCGGGCATGGGTGTCGAGACCCTTATATTTGGGAAGTAGCGAGGGATGGATGTTGATCATCCGATCGGCCCAGCTTGTCACGAATTCGGCGGACAGAAGGCGCATATAACCGGCAAGCGCGACATATTCGACGCCGGCTTTGCGCAGTTCCGCATCGATGATCGCGTCGAATTCGGCGCGCTTCATGCCTTTGTGGCTGCGGCTGAAGGTCGCAATTCCTTCTGCCTCGGCAAAGGCCAAGCCGGCGGCGTCCGGATCGTTGGACGCCACCAGAACCACTTCGAAGGGGCAATCAGGGTATTTGGCGGCGTAAACCAGCGCCGCCATGTTCGATCCGCGTCCCGAAATCAGGACGCCGATCTTCACCTTGTCAGCCATTATGCGTGGCCGACCAGGCGTCCCGTGCGCTCCAGCAATCGGCGTTGCCCGAAACGGTGCAGCCCTTTTGGCCGGCTTCGATATGGCCGATGCGCATTACCGTTTCTCCGGCAGCTTCCAGTGCTGCGGTGACGGCTTCCACATCGGCTTCATCGACGACCAACGCCATGCCGATACCGCAGTTGAAGGTGCGGGCCATTTCTTCGGGCTCGATATTGCCCTGTGCCTGCAGGAAGGCCATCAGCCGCGGCTGAGGCCACTGGCCGGCATCGACATGCGCGTGCAGGCCTTCGGGCAGGACGCGCGGAATATTTTCGAGCAGTCCGCCGCCGGTGATGTGCGCCAGCGCCTTGATGCGGCCGCTGCGGATTTCGGGGAGCAGCGACTTCACATAGATCTTGGTCGGCGCCATCAGCGCGTCGATCAGCTTTACGTCCTGATCGAACAGGGCGGGGCGGTCGAGCTTCCAACCCTTGTCGGCGGCGAGGCGGCGAACGAGCGAGAAGCCGTTCGAATGCACGCCCGACGAGGCAAGGCCAAGAATCACCTGGCCAGCGGCGACGCGGTTGCCGGTCAGCGCCTGTTCGCGTTCGACCGCGCCGACGCAGAAGCCTGCAAGGTCATAGTCGCCCGGGGCATACATGCCGGGCATTTCAGCGGTTTCGCCACCGATCAGCGCGCAGCCGGCCTGACGGCAACCTTCCGCGATCGAAGCGATCACGCGTTCGGCGACACCCGATTCGAGCTTTCCGGTGGCGTAATAGTCGAGGAAAAACAGGGGCTCGGCGCCCTGCACGATAAGATCGTTGGCGCACATGGCGACAAGGTCGATGCCAACGCCGTCATGATGGTCATGCTCGATCGCAAGCTTGAGCTTGGTGCCCACGCCGTCATTGGCGGCTACCAGCAGCGGATCGGAGTAACCGGCCGCCTTCAGATCGAAAAAGCCGCCAAAGCCGCCAAGATCGGCATCCGCGCCGGGGCGGCGCGTGGCCTTTGCAAGGGGGGCGATGGCACGCACAAGGGCATTGCCGGCTTCGATCGATACGCCCGCTTTCGCGTAGCTGTAGGATTCGTTTTGACTGTCTTTCGCGCTCATATGACGCGCCTACTCATATCGGGCTTGGATTTCCACGCCCAACTCGCCAAAAGAACGCCGTGACCATCGCCAAACGCCTTTTTCGTCCGTTTCCCGCCCTGATCGCGCTGGCTTCGCTTGGCGGGCTGGGTGCTGCCGTTATGGCGCAAATCGAAGGAAGCGACCGCGGTGTAGCGCCGATCGACACTTCGGGAAGCCTTGAAGTGACGGGGGTCAGCGTCGATTCGTACGGGAAGACCGCAGAGGCTGCGCGCTATGGCGGCTGGCGTCAGGCGCAGCGCAAGGGCTGGCAGATGCTGTGGACGAAATATCACGGCAGCAAGGCGCCGGCACTTTCCGACAGCACGCTCGATTCGATCGTCGGCGGCATTGTTGTCGAGGAAGAGCAGATCGGCCCCAATCGTTATATCGCGCGGCTCGGCGTTCTGTTCGATCGGGCGCGGGCCGGGCAGATCCTTGGGGTGAGCGGGGGTGTCGCGCGCTCGCTGCCATTGCTCGTCATTCCGGTGCAATGGTCGGGCGGTCGCCCGGAAAGCTTCGAGCATCGGACCGAATGGCAGCAGGCCTGGGCACGCTTCCGGGCGGGGCAGGGCTCGATCGATTATGTGCGTCCAAGCGGAACCGGGTCCGATCCGTTGCTGCTCAACGCGGCACAGGCGGAGCGGCGCAATCGCGCCTGGTGGCGCGTCATCCTTGATCAGTTCGGCGCGGCAGACCTGCTGGTGCCCAAGGTCGAGATCATCCGCCAATGGCCGGGTGGTCCGGTGACCGGGCGCTTTACGGCGGCCTATGGGCCCGACAGCAAGGTGCTGACGCAATTCACGCTGCGCGTTGCCAGCTCCGCCCAGCTCCCGCGCATGCTGGACGAAGGCGTGCGTCGCATGGACATCCTCTATTCGCAGGCACAGGCGTCGGGGCGTCTACGCCCCGACGATTCGCTGATCGTCGAGGAGCCGGTGGCACCCGAAGAGCTTGAAGGCATTGAGGAGGCTGCACAGGAAGTGGCCCCGACGGCTGTCACCGATGCGGCGATGGCGGGCACGGTCAGTGTCAATGTTCAGTTCGATACGCCGGATGTGGGCTCCGTCACCCGCGCCGAATCGGCGCTCCGCGGGGTCCCCGGTGTTCGGTCGGCGATCACCAACAGCCTGGCGCTGGGCGGTATATCGGTGATGCGCGTCAATTTTGCGGGTGATATGGCCGCGTTGCGTTCGGCGCTCGCTGCGCGCGGCTGGCAGGTGCAGGAAGGTGCGGGCGTGCTGCGCATTCGGCGCAGTGCTGCGCCCGCCGCGCCCACGCCCGCGGTCCCGACCACACCCGCCGGCTCCAACGTCTCGGGCGGCTGAGCGCGGATGAGCCAGATCGCCTTGCCGCTCGATTGGCCGGCAGACGAAACCGACGCTGATTTCATCGTCAGCGATTCGAACGCGGCGGCGATCCGTCATCTGGAACATGTCGGCACATGGCCGGTCTGGGCGACATTGCTTGTGGGGCCGCGCAAATCGGGGCGCAGCCTGTTGGGGCGGATCTTTACGCTCAAATCGGGTGGGGCGCTGATCGACAATGCCGAGACGTGCGACGAGGAACGGATTTTCCACGCATGGAATGCCGCGCAGGAACGGCGTCGTCCGCTGCTGATGATCGCCGATCGCGAGCCGCCCGAATGGACGCCGCAATTGCCCGACCTGCGATCGCGGCTGCTTGCAACGCCGGTTGTGCGGATCGGCACGCCCGATACCCAGTTGATCGATTCGCTGATGGAACGGTTGCTGGTGGGGCGAGGCATTCTGACCAAGCCCGAATTCCGCGCCTTTGCCGCATCGCAGTTGCGCAGTTATGTCGCGGTGCTGCGTTTTGTCGATCTGGTGGACAATTTCGCGCTGGAACGGCGCGGCACGAAGATCGGTATCCCGCTGGCAAAGCGCGCGCTTTCGGAAATGGGCATGTTCGACGAGCAAACACTGGGCTAAGGTCTGCCCATGACGAGCAATCCTGTTTCCGCCGAGTTTCTCGAAGAGCTTCAGGCCGATATCGCCGCCAATGGCGCCGGCCGATATTTCAACCGCGAGTTGAGCTGGTTGGCATTCAACCGCCGGGTGCTAGAGGAGGCGAGCAACTGCGCGCATCCGCTGCTTGAGCGGCTGCGCTTTCTGTCGATTTCCGGAAACAACCTCGACGAATTCTTCATGGTCCGCGTGGCGGGGTTGAAGGGGCAGCAGTTGCAGGATGTCGAGCAACGCTCGGCCGACGGGCTTACGGTTTCGCAGCAGCTTGCGGCGATTGCGCAGGAAGCAGACAGCCTGATGGCGGATCAGCAGCGCATCTGGCTCGCCATGCGCGACGATCTGCGCGATGCCGGCATTCATGTGCTGGGCGTCGAGGATATCGCGGACGAAACCGCAAGCTGGCTGGAAACCCATTTCCGCGAACAGATTTTCCCGATCCTGACGCCGCAGGCGCTGGACCCTGCGCACCCCTTTCCGTTCATCCCGAACAAGGGGCTGAGCGTCATCTTCGATCTGAAGCGAAAGATTGACGGTGAACCCATTCGCGAACTGGTGATGGTGCCTGGCGCGGTTTCGCGTTTCGTGCGCATTCCGGGCGATGTGGCTTGCTATGTCGCGCTTGAAACGATCCTGCGCCGTTTTTCCGAACTGCTGTTCCCCGGCTATGAGGTCATCGGATCGGGCGCGTTCCGGATCATTCGCGACAGCGATATCGAAATAGAGGAAGAGGCAGAAGACCTCGTCCGCTATTTCCGTAGCGCCATCAAGCGGCGGCGGCGTGGCCGCGTCATCCGCTTGAAGCTGGAACGCGGCATGACGCCCGAGGTTGAGAACCTGATCAAGGAGGAACTGGGGGGCGAAGACGCACTGATCACCGAAACTGCAGGGTTTCTAGGCGTCGGCGAACTTGAGCAGCTGGTCGATGAGGATCGGCCCGACCTGAAGTTCGTGCCCTATGCACCGCGCTTTCCCGAGCGCATCCGTGAGCATGGTGGGGACTGTTTCGCAGCGATCCGTGCGAAGGACATCATCGTCCATCACCCTTACGAAACCTTTGACGTGGTCCTGGCCTTCCTGAAACAGGCCGCTGCAGACCCCGATGTGGTGGCGATCAAGCAGACGCTCTACCGCGCTGGCAAGCAATCTGCCGTTATCCGCGCGCTGATCGATGCGGCGGAGGCTGGAAAGTCCGTCACCGCGGTGGTCGAACTCAAGGCGCGATTCGATGAAGAGCAGAACCTGCTCTGGGCATCCGCGCTCGAACGCGCGGGCGTTCAGGTGGTGTACGGTTTCATCGACTGGAAGACCCACGCCAAGATTTCGATGGTCGTGCGCCGCGAAAGCGGCAGCTATCGCACCTACTGCCATTTCGGCACGGGCAATTATCATCCCGTGACCGCGCGCATTTATACCGATCTCAGCTTTTTCACCGCTGATCCGCGTATCGGGCGCGATGCGGCGCAGATATTCAATTACATCACCGGCTATGTCGATCCGACACAGCTTGAGTTGATGGCGATGTCGCCGAAGAATTTGCGCAAGCGGCTGTGCGAACTGATCGATGCGGAAATCGCCAATGTGCACGCTGGCAAACCCGGCGCGCTCTGGGCGAAGATGAACTCGCTCGTCGACCCTGAAATCATCGAAAAGCTCTACGAAGCGAGCAATGCGGGCGTGGAGATCGATCTGATCATCCGTGGCATCTGCTGCTTGCGGCCGGGCGTGCCTGGCATGTCGACCAATATCCGGGTGAAGTCGGTCGTGGGCCGTTTCCTCGAGCACAGCCGGATCTGGGCGTTCGGCAACGGCAAGACACTGCCGAACGATCACGCCAAGGTCTACATATCCTCGGCCGATTGGATGCCGCGCAATTTCGATCGGCGTGTCGAATATATGCTGCCGATCGAGAACAAGACGGTGCACGATCAGGTGCTCGACCAGGTGATGCTGGCCAATCTGCTTGATAATGAGCAGAGCTGGGAGCTTGAACCGAGCGGCGAATATCACCGGATCGAACCGGGCGACCGGCCGTTCAACCTGCACCGCTATTTCATGACCAATCCGTCGCTCTCCGGGCGCGGTGCGTCGCTCAGGAACAGCGATTCGGTGCCGAAGCTGCGTCTCAGGCGTCGGCGCTGACGTCGCGCTGCATCATCGGTCTTTTAGGAATATGGCATGAATTCTGACTTGCTGACCGCTGAGGAGAAGGCCGTCCGGCTCTGTCCGGCGACGGGCGGGCGTCGCGCGATCATCGACATCGGGTCGAACTCGATCCGTCTCGTGGTGTTTGATGGTCCGGATCGCTCGCCGACCGTGTTGTTCAACGAAAAGGTGATGGCTGGTCTCGGGCGCAGTCTCTCGGAAGATGGGTTGCTGGACGAGGCGGCGGTTCAGAAGACATTGCGCGCGCTAAAACGCTTCCGCTTGCTCGCCGAGGCGATGGGGGTGGCCTCGCTCCGTACGGTCGCAACCGCCGCTGTGCGCGAGGCGGAAGATGGCCCGGCGATGTTGGCGCGCGTTCAGCGACTTGGCATTGCGGCCGAATTGCTTTCGGGGCAGCAGGAGGCCGAAGCTGCGGGCCTTGGGGTGATATCCGCGATCCCCGAGGCGGACGGGATCGTCGGTGATTTGGGCGGTGGCAGCCTTGAACTGATCCGGGTCCGCAAGGGCAAGACGGCCGGTTGGGTGTCGCTGCCGCTTGGCGTGCTGCGCATCGGTGCCATTCGCGAACAGGGCGAAGGGGCGCTGCGCGCTGCGCTTGAAAAGATGCTGCGCGGCGAAAAATGGGTGAAGGAGGGGCGGGGCCTGCCCTTCTACATGGTTGGTGGATCGTGGCGCGCCTTGGCGCGCTATGACATGCATCTCAGCAAATATCCGCTGCCGATCATCCATCAATATGGCCTGCCGACCGAAAGGATCAGGCCGCTGGCCTTGATGGCTGACCAGATCGACCGGAAAAAGCTGCAGGCGCTTTCCATTGTGTCGTCCTCCCGCATCCCGACACTGGGGGACGCGGGCACCTTGCTGGCCGATCTTGTCGAGCATCTTGGCAGTAGCGAACTGGTCGTGTCGGCCTCGGGGCTGCGCGAGGGGCTGTTGTTCGGCATGCTTGATGATGCGCAGCGGCTGGAAGATCCGCTGATCGCCGCTGCGCGTGCGGAGGGCGTGCGCGAAGGGCGCTTCCCCGAGCATGGCGATTTGCTCAACCACTGGATCGCACCGCTATTTTCGCAAGATCCTGCGCCATGGGTGCGTATCCGTCACGCTGCGTGTCTGCTCGCGGACATCGCCTGGCGTGCCAATCCCGAATATCGCGCGGACCGGGCACTTGAAGTTTCGCTGCATGGCAATTGGGTGGGCGTTGACGCTTTTGGCCGCGCCATGATGGCACAGGCGCTTGCCACCAGCTTTGGCGCGGGCAGCATGCCGCTCCGTCAGTTGGTGCCGCTTGCCGGTGTTGAGGCGCTCCAGATTGCAGTGCGCTGGGGGCTCGCCATGCGGTTGGGGCAGAGGCTGAGCGGTGGTGTGGCGGCTCCGCTGCGCGCGAGCCAGCTCCAAAATCAGGGGGGAGCGGTAACGCTGACGCTTGAGACCGGTGATGCGGATCTATATGGTGAAGCGGTGGAGCGCAGGCTGAAGCAGCTTGCCACAGCCTTTGGTGCACCCCACCGGATGGATCTGGTCTAGCGGATCAGCCGCAGCCGATCATCGTTACCTTCAGATCGTCGTCATAGGAGATTGTCAAGCGATCGGCGCGATAGTCCATCGTCATTGCCGAACGCGGCGGTCCCCAGCGCAGCGTTTGTGCGCCGCTGGCCTTGAGCGCGGCGGCGCCGAGTTCTGCCGAAACGGCCTGTCCCTTGAACTGCTGAACCGCCTCGTTCTTGCACATCTGCGCAGGGGCTGACGGGCTCGCGGGTTCGCTGCCGGGGGTGGTGGCGCAGGCGGCGAGAAGCAGCGGAGCAGCTGCAAAAGTTAGAGTTTTCATTGATTTTCCTCGTTTTCGGCGCGGGTCATGACGAGTTTTCCGTGGCGAACAGCAAAGGCAAGGCGGCCTTCCACAAGCGCCAGCGCGTCGCTGCCAAACTGATCGAACCGCCATCCTTCCAGGATCGCTAGGCCATCACGCTGGCCGGCGGCCAGCAGTTCCAGTTCGTCGGAACGCGCAAGCAGACGCGGGGCGACGCTGACTTCGCGTGCGCGGATCTTGAGCAGCAGTTTGAGCAGATCGGCGACGAGCGAACCTTCGCGGCCGAGCCCGGGTTTGCGATCATCGCGCGTGGGCATTTCGCTGGCGGGCAGGGGCGTTGCAGCGGCAAGCGCCGTCATCAGGCGCGAACCGATATCATTGCCGGCCCAACTCGCCGAAAGCCCGCGCACGCGCGACAGATCGGCCTGCTGGCGTGGGGGATGCGCGGCGAGATCGGCAAGCGTCTCGTCCTTCACGATGCGGCCGCGCGGCAAATTCTTGTTCTGCGCCTCGCGCTCGCGCCATGCGGCAAGCGCCTTGAGGCGGCCGAGCACCTCGGCCTTGCGGCTGGGGATCTTGACGCGTTCCCATGCCGAATCGGGCAGGGTTACGTAGTTTGACGGATCGGCGATGCGCTCCATTTCCTGATCGAGCCATTGGCCACGACCGGTCTTGCGGAGCTTTTCAAGCATCTTGGGGAAGATCTTGGACAGATGGGTGACGTCCCCGATCGCATATTCGATCTGGCGTTTGTCGAGCGGGCGACGGCTCCAATCGGTAAAGCGCGCGCCCTTGTCGAGGGCGATGCCGAGCCAGCTGTCGACGAGGTTCGAATAGCCGACCTGATCGCCCTGGCCCAGCGCCATGGCCGCGATCTGCGTGTCGAACATCGGATGGGGCGTCTTGCCCGTCATGTTGTGAATGATCTCGATATCCTGCCCACCGGCATGGAAGACCTTCAACACATCCTCATTATCGACCAGCAGGTCGAGCAGCGGTTTCAGATCCAGGCCTTCTGCCTTTGGATCGATCGCGGCGGCTTCCTTGTCGTCGGCGATCTGGATCAGGCACAGGTCGGGCCAATAGCTGTTTTCCCGCATGAACTCGGTATCGACCGCCACATAGGGGGATTCGGATAGTCGTTCACAAAGCTCGGCCAGCGTCTTGGAGTCGGTAATCAACGGATGGATATGCATCCGATCCCCATATACGTGTCTCTCGGCTTGACAAAGTGGCTTTGCCCCTGTGTTACCGCCCCATCATAAGCTTGCTTGCCAAGCAGAGCAGAAAAGAAGAGCCTCATGCACGCCTATCGCACGCACAATTGCGCGGAACTGCGCGCTTCGAACGTCGGAGAAACCGTTCGCCTCTCCGGCTGGATTCATCGGAAGCGCGATCATGGCGGCCTGTTGTTCGTCGATCTGCGCGATCATTTCGGCATCACCCAGATCGTTACCGATATCGACTCGGAAGCGTTCAAGGCGATCGACGGTGCCCGCGCCGAATCCGTGATCACGGTTACCGGTGACGTCGTCGCCCGCTCCGGCGAGACGACCAACGCCAACCTGCCCACCGGCGACATCGAACTGCGCGCCCGCCAGGTGACGGTGCAGTCGGCGGCGGCCGAACTGCCGCTCCCCGTGTTCGGCGATTCCGAATACCCTGAGGATATTCGCCTGCGTTACCGCTATCTCGACCTGCGTCGCGAGCGCCTGCACAACAATATCGTGCTGCGTTCCAAGGTCATTTCGTCGGTTCGTCGCCGGATGATCGATCAGGGCTTCACCGAATTCCAGACGCCGATCCTGACCGCGTCGAGCCCCGAAGGCGCGCGCGACTATCTGGTGCCCAGCCGGGTGCATCCGGGCAAGTTCTACGCGCTGCCGCAGGCGCCGCAGATGTTCAAGCAGCTGTTGATGGTTGCCGGTTTTGATCGTTATTTCCAGATCGCACCCTGCTTCCGCGACGAAGACGCGCGCGCTGATCGTTCGCCGGGCGAATTCTACCAGCTCGATTTCGAAATGAGCTTTGTCACGCAGGACGACGTGTTCAACGCGATCGAACCCGTGCTGCACGGCATTTTCGAGGAATTTGCCAATGGCCGCTCGGTAACGCCTTATCCGTTCCCGCGCATTCCGTACCGCGAATCGATGCTCAAATACGGCAACGACAAGCCCGATCTGCGCAACCCGATCGAGATCGTCGACGTCACCGATCACTTCGTTAGATCGGGCTTCGGCATCTTCGCGAACATCGTCGAAGGCGGCGGCGTAATCCGCGCCATCCCCGCACCGAAGGCGGGCGAGCGCAGCCGCAAGTTCTTCGATGAGATGAACGACTGGTCGCGTTCGGAAGGCTTTTCGGGCCTTGGTTACATCAACATCAAGGCGGGTGAGCCGGGCGGCCCGATCGCCAAGAACCACGGGCCCGAGGCAACCGCAAAACTGATCGAGGCGCTCGGCCTTGGCCCCGATGACGGCGTGTTCTTCGCCGCCGGCAAGGAAGCCGATGCCGCGAAGCTGGCAGGCCTTGCGCGTACCCGCGTCGGTGAGCAGCTGGAACTGATCGATGCCGGCAAGTTCGAATTCTGCTGGATCGTCGACTTCCCGATGTTCGAGTATGACGAGGACAACAAAAAGGTCGATTTTAGCCACAACCCCTTCTCGATGCCGCAGGGCGAGCTGGAAGCGCTGGAAACCAAGGACCCGCTCGACATCCTCGCCTATCAGTACGACATCGTCTGCAACGGCGTCGAACTGTCGTCGGGCGCGATCCGGAACCACAAGCTCGAGATCATGTACAAGGCGTTCGAAATCGCCGGCTACACCAAGGAAGACGTGGATACGAACTTCGCGGGCATGATCAACGCGTTTAAGTTTGGCGCGCCGCCGCACGGCGGCTCGGCACCGGGCATCGACCGCATGGTCATGTTGCTCGCCGATGAGCCGAATATTCGCGAAGTCATCGTCTTCCCGATGAACCAGAAGGCGGAAGACCTGATGATGGGCGCACCCAGCGAGGTCACGCCGAAGCAGCTTCGTGAGCTGCATATCCGTCTGGTCGAACCCGCCCCCAAGGGCTGATTGCCCGATTGCGCCCGGCGTGCGTCATGGCCATGATCTGGCCGGACGCGCCCCGGGCGCGCTGTTTTTCGGGAGCAGGGCATGTCGATCGACTTTTCGGATTATGAGAAGGGGGAAAAGTTCGACGGCGACTATGATGCCGCGCTGAAGAAAATTCAGGAGCGGCTGTCCCGGATCCAGGCTGCCTATATCTGCCACGGCGCGCGGGCGCTGATCGTCTTTGAAGGCTGGGATGCGGCCGGGAAGGGCGGTGCGATCAGCCGGATGACGGCGGAGCTCGATCCCCGCTATTTCGAAGTCTGGCCGATTTCGGCGCCGACCACCGAAGAAAAGGAGCGCCATTTCCTCTGGCGCTTCTGGACCCGCCTGCCGGGCGCATCCGACATCAATATTTTTGATCGTAGCTGGTATGGCCGCGTGCTCGTCGAGCGTGTCGAGGGCTTTGCGAGCGAGGCCGAATGGCGCCGCGCCTATGACGAGATCAACGAGTTCGAGGCGCAGCAGCGCGATTGCGGAACGACGATCATCAAGGCTTTCCTGCATGTCAGCCAGCAGGAGCAGGACAATCGCCTGAAGGCGCGGCTGGATCATCCGTGGAAGCGCTGGAAAACGGGGCTTGAGGACTTCCGCAATCGTGCCCGGCGCGAGGATTATCTGGGCGCGCTACAAGACATGTTCGAGCATACAGACACGCGCTGGGCGCGGTGGAAGATATTCGACGCCAACAACAAAAAGGCCGCGCGGATCGCGATCCTCACCTATGTGGCGGATCGCCTGGAAGCGGGTGTCGACATGACACCGCCGGAAATCGATGCGGAATTGCTGAAGGTGGCCGCGAAGCAGATCGGTTATCGCTGAGGGCTGAGGCGGGCAGGCGGGGCCCGCCCGGATGCATCAGCCAGCCGGATAGCTGATCGACATGATCTCATATTCGCGCGGTCCAGCGGGAAGCTCCACGCGACGAAGATCCCCGATCGCCGCGCCGCGCAGGGCACGGGCGAGGGGGGCATTCCAGCCGACCAACCCCTTGCCGGCATCAGCCTCGTCATCGCCCACTAGCGTCAGCCTGCGCTCGTTATCGTCCTCGTCGGCGATGGTGACTGTGGCGCCGAAAAACACCTTGCCCCGGTCGGCTTGCGCGGCCGGATCGATCACCTTCGCCGCCTTCATCTTGCGTGAGAGCCGGTTCAGCGTCCGATCGATTTCACGCAGGCGTTTGCGGCCATAGATATAGTCGCCATTTTCCGACCGGTCGCCATTGCCGGCCGCCCAACTGATCGTTTCGACCAGCTTGGGGCGTTCGACGGCGAACAGTTCTTCATATTCGGCGCGCAGCCGGGCAAAACCGGCAGGGGTGATATAATTCGGGCGGTCTTTCATGGCTGTGTCCGACTGGGTTGCGCGGTCTTCACTGTCAACCCGGCGTATTCTTGCCGAGATACCAGGAAATCGGCGTCCGCGCGCCGCGGGAACGGGCACGATCCGGGTTCATGGCATCGTAGACCACGGCGTTTTCCAGCACACGGTGCACATAGTTTTTGGTCTCGAAGAACGGGATCTTTTCAACCCAGGAAACCACATCGACGCCGGCGGTGCGGGGGTCCCCATTGGCAGCAAGCCATTTGTTCACATTGCCCGGCCCTGCATTATAGGCGGCTACCGCAAGTGGATAGCTGCCGCCATAATAGCTGAGCATTCGTCGGAAATAGGTGGAGCCAAGGCGGACATTGTACATCGGGTCCGCCGTCAGTGCCGTCACGTCGTAACTCATGCCCAGCTTGCCTGCGGTTTCACGCGCGGTGCCGGGCATCAATTGCATCAGCCCACGGGCACCGGCATGGCTTACTGCCTGCCGATCGAACTGGCTTTCCTGGCGGGTGATCGCGTGGATCATGGTGAAATTGTCTTCATGTCCGCTGGGAACGCTGATTACCGGGAAGCCGGCACGGACATAATCATTATGGCCGTTCAGCCGTGCGCTACGGCCGACCATGACGGCGAGGTCGGGACGGCGCAGTTCGGTGGCGAGTTCCATTGCGAAATGATGATCGACATCGGACTTTGCATCATTGGCGATGGTGCGGAGGAATTGCGTCTGATCCTGCCAATTGTCGATCTGGCCAAGGAAACGGGCTGCCCGCACCGCGCCGCGATTGAAGAACGTGCTGCGATCGGCGGTGCTGGGGGCGGTCTGAAGTTTGCCGTCGGGCGCGGGGATGGGCAGGTTGAGCCGTTCGCGTGCCAACTGGCCATAGAACTGATCGGCAAAACCACCGGCCTCGGTGAAATAGCGGGTGGCATCGGCGCTGCGTCCTGCGGCCTGCGCGGCGCGCCCGGCCCAGTAATAGCCCTTGGACTGGGTCTGCGGTGAACGTGCGGCCGTTGCATAACGGCGGAACATCTCGATCGCGTCAGCCGGGCGACCGAGTTGTTCAAACGCGATCGTGCCGGCCAGCCAGACAAGGCTGGTATAATCGTCGCGTTCGCCAAGCGAGCGGTCGCGCACATCGGTTCCGGGTGCATAGGCATCGTCTACGCGTGACGCGATCTGATAGGCGAGTGACCATTGCCGGTCATTGGCAGCACCGCGCGCATTGGTGAGCAGCGTTTCGAACCATTCTTCCGCATCGAGCGGGGTTTTGGTGAGGTTGCGGGGGGCGGCCAGAAGCGCGCGCGCAGCCTGCGCCTGCGATGTGTTGCGCAGCCACCCGGCACGTTCGACGATATAGCCGGGATCGTTGCGATACTGGCTATCGACGATGGCCGCCTTGGCCGCCGCATCGGGCGCACGCGTCTGCATGGCCACGCGTGCCTCGTAAAAGCTGCGCTTGGCAGGCGAGGTAAGGGGCAACTGGCGCACGACGCTGTTCGTTGCGCCGTCCCAGAGCAGCTTTTCCATACGCTGATCATGGTCTGCGGGCGTCAAGGCGCTTGAAAACAGGCTGAGCAGGCGTCCCTCATCGTCGGGTGAAAGCGATCCGCCCGTCCATGCGCGGCGCGCCGCCGCGCGCGCAGCATCCGAGCGGCCAAGCGCGGCCAGCGCGACGGCGTTGCGTGCTTCGCCCGTGGTCGTGAGCGCGGGCATCTTCTCGAAATAACGGATGACTTCCTGTGGAGAGCTGGCGATAGGGTCGATCCGCCGTTCGGCGGTCTTGCGCATTGCTGTTTCACCCGGCCAGCCGGGATAGGCCATCAGGAAGCGGGCATATTCGGAAAAGCTGTAATTGTCGCTCTGGCGGAGGCGGCGCCAGCTGATCAGGCCCTCGCCGGTCGGATCGGTACGCGAAGGCGGTGAAACGCCTCCGATCGCACCGCTCAATTGGGCCCGATAATAGGCCCGCTGATCTGCGGTGAGGGACTGTGCCATTGCCGTCGTCGAAGAAAACATCAATCCGACGGCAAACAATCGCACAACCAAGCTGGACATTCGGGCGGTCGCGTCCTTATCAGGCGCGGAACAGGGGACCGTTCGTGACATAATTCGTGTTATGGCGCGGAATGCCATCGAATTGAAGGAGTAAAGGCATGTTTTCCGGGTCGATTCCGGCTCTGGCGACGCCGTTTCGCGACGGGGCGTTCGATGAGGGGGCATTCAGAGATTTCATCGATTGGCAGATTTCCGAGGGAAGCAAGGGGCTTGTCCCGTGCGGAACGACTGGCGAATCCGCGACGATGACGATCGAAGAGCATAACCGCGTCATCGAAGTCTGCATCGAACATGCCGCTGGCCGCGTTCCCGTCATCGCCGGGTGCGGATCGAACGATACCCAGGTTGCGCTCGAGCATATGCGCGCGGCCAAGGCCGCCGGGGCAACGGCCGCACTGGTTGTCGCACCCTATTACAACAAGCCCAACCGCGAAGGGGTTTATGCCCATTTCGCCTATCTCGCCGAACGTTGCGACCTGCCGATCGTGCTGTACAACGTGCCCTCGCGCACGATCACCGATCTGGATGTGGAAACCATTGGCCGGCTGTCCGAACTCCCCACGGTCGTCGGGCTGAAGGACGCGAGCGGGAATGTCGCGCGCGTAACCGCGCAGCGCCTCGCCTGCGGCGCGGATTTCTGCCAGCTTTCCGGCAACGACGACATGGCGCTCGGTTTCATGGCGATGGGCGGCGTGGGCTGCATTTCGGTGACCGCCAATGTCGCGCCGCGCCTGTGCGCGGAGTTTCAGGCCGCCTGCCGCGCGGGCGATTGGGACGTTGCGCTTGAACTTCAGGACAAGCTGTTCCCGTTGCACGCCGCGCTGTTCAGCGATGCGTCACCCGGACCGGTAAAATATGCGATTAATCGGCTTCATGCGAATTTCTCTCCCGATGTCCGTTTGCCGATGACGCTGCCTTCGGCGGCCAGCCGCGAGGCGGTCGACAAGGCTCTGGAGATTGCTGGACTGATCTGATGGCACGACCGCGCCCCGCCGAATTCGAAAAGGTTAAGACCGTTGCCGAAAACCGGCGCGCGCGGTTCGATTACCATATCGAGGATGTGTACGAAGCCGGCATCCAGTTGACCGGTACAGAGGTGAAATCGCTTCGCTTCGGCGAAGGCTCAATTGCGGAAAGCTATGCCGAAATCGTCGACGGCGAGGTGTGGCTGGTCAATTCCAACATCCCCGAATTCAGCCATGGCAATCGCTACAACCACGAACCCAAGCGGCTGCGCAAACTGTTGTTGAAGGAACGTGAAATCTCCAAGCTGCACGGCGCGGTTGCGCGGCTGGGGATGACGCTGGTGCCGCTGTCGATCTTCTTCAACGGCCGCGGCCGGGCGAAGGTGGAACTGGCGCTAGCCAAGGGCAAGAAGGCGCATGACAAGCGCGAATCGGAGAAGGAGCGCGACTGGAAGCGCGAGCAGGGCCGGTTGCTGAGGCAGCATGGCTAAGCACCAGCCCGATGGCATTCAGGGTTGGATACGGCGAAACAGTCCCAACCGTGAAGAGCTGATGCAGAGCCGGTGGCTCCGCCCTTTTGGCAGTCGGATTGCGCATAGCGAATTGTGGCGTTTCACGCGCAGATCGGTGCCCCGGGGCGTGGCGCTGGGGCTGCTGGTAGGCATTTTTCTGTTGATCCCCGGCGTTCAGATCATCGGCGTGGCGCTGCTGGCGCTGCCGTTCCGCGCGAATATTCCGATCGGCGCGGCGATGACCTTTCTCAGCAATCCTGCGACCACCCCATTTCTGCTCGGCAGTTCGATCGTGGTGGGCAACCGGATATTCGGCCTTCATGCGGACGTCGCCACTTTCTCGCTGCTGTGGGGCGAGGGCGCCGGCGTTAATCAATGGGTAGCCTGGTTTTTCTCTGATGCCGCTCCAGCCCTTTTGGCAGGGCTGTTCATCATTTCAGTGATTGCCGCCCTGATCGGCTATGTTCTGTCAATTTTCGTCTGGCGGCTGTGGGTGGGTTCCAAATGGCGTCGTCGTGGCCATCGGCCGATCGAGATGTCGACGAAAGACTGACAGCTTTCGATAAACAGCGTTTTGCACCGGCGCTTCGCGGGTCTATCTCCGTTGCAAATGCAACCATAGGGACTCGCACATGAAATCCGTTTTCTACATCCTGCTGGCGTCCACGGCGCTGGCCGGCGCGTCGGCTGCGGCAACCGCCGAAGGCACGCCCGCTGCGCAGGCTGTCTCGGCAAAGGCCGAATTCGGCACCTTCGGCTTCGACGAGGCGGGCATGGACCGCGCGGTGAAGCCGGGCGATGATTTCTATGAATATGCCAATGGCGAATGGACCAAGCGCACGCCGATCCCTGAGGATCGTTCCAATTATGGTATGTTCACGCGTCTCGACGATCTGTCGCGCGAGCGCACCCGCGACATCCTTGAAGAGGTGAAGGGCGATACGTCGAACAGGATCGGCAATGCCTATGCCAGTTTCCTTGATGAAGGCGCGGTCGAGGCAAAGGGGCTTGCCCCGCTCAAACCCTGGATTGCCAAGATCAAGGCGGTGCGCACCAAGGCCGATTTTGCAGCGCTTTCGGGCGAAGCGGATCGCAATGGTCTGAGCACGCTGTTCGGCGTTTATGTCGGCCAGGATGATAAGCACCCCGAAACCTATGCGCTGACGCTGTTTCAATCGGGCCTCGGCATGCCCGACCGCGACTATTATCTGAGCGACGACAAAAAGCTTGCGGAAACGCGCGCGGCCTATCTGGCGCATCTCGAAAAGATGCTGACGCTTGCCGGTGAGAAGAATGCGGGGCCACGCGCGCAGGCGCTGCTGGCTTTCGAAACCGCGATTGCCAAGGTGCACTGGAGCAAGATCGACAGCCGGGATGCGACCAAGACGTACAACAAGCGGATGCTGGCGGATCTTGTAAAGGATGCGCAGGGATTTGATTTTACGAAGTACTTTGCGAAGGTCGGTGCCAATGTCGATGCGCTGATCGTCGCCCAGCCCACTGCGGTTCAGGGGATCGCCAAGCTGGTTGGCGAGACCGATATCGCGGTGCTTAAGGATGCGATGCTGGTTCGCTCGCTCGACGGCTATTCAGATTATCTGCCCAAGGCCTTTGTCGACGAGAATTTCGCATTCTACGGCACGACGCTGTCGGGTACGCCGCAAAACGAACCGCGGTGGAAGCGAGGCGTCACCTTCGTCACCCAGAGCCTGAGCGACGAGGTCAGCAAGATCTATGTCGACCGCTATTTCCCGGCGGAAACCAAAGCGGCTGCCGACGCGCTGGTGAAGAATGTGATCGCGGCGATGGATCGCCGTATCCAGGGCCTCAGCTGGATGGCGCCCGAAACCAAGGAAAAGGCGCGCGCAAAGCTGGCGGCGTTCACGCCCAAGATCGGCTATCCGTCGCAGTGGCGCGATTTCTCGGGTCTGCAGGTGAAGCGTGACGACCTGCTGGGCAATGCGATCCGGTCGGCCAATTTCGAGCATGATTTCAACATCGGCAAGCTCGGCAAGCCCATCTATCGCTGGGAATGGGGCATGACACCGATGGAGGTGAATGCCTATGCCAATTTCTCGATGAACGAGATCGTCTTCCCGGCCGCGATCTTGCAGCCGCCCTTCTTCGATCCGCATGCCGATCCGGCCGTGAACTATGGTGGCATCGGCGCCGTGATCGGCCATGAAATCAGCCATCATTTCGACGATCAAGGCAGCAAATATGATGCCAGCGGTACGCTCACCGATTGGTGGACCAAGGAAGATGTCGAGAAGTTCGGCGCGCTCACCAAGCAGCTCGTCGACCAATATGACCTGTACGAGCCGCTGCCCGGCGAGCATGTGAAGGGCGAGCTGACGCTTGGCGAGAATATTGCCGATCTCGCGGGCCTCACGGCTGCCTATGAAGCCTATAAGCTTTCGCTCGGCGGCAAGGAGGCGCCCGTGATCGACGGGTTCACTGGCGATCAGCGCTTCTATCTCGGCTGGGCGCAGGTATGGCGACGCAGCTACCGCGAAGCCAATCTGCGTCAGCGCCTGCTCACCGATCCGCACGCGCCGTCGATCCAGCGCGCATGGATCGTCCGCAACCTTGATCCCTGGTACGGTGCCTACAAGCCGGATGCCTCGGTAAAGCTTTTCCTGAGCCCGGAAAAGCGGGTGCGTATCTGGTAAGCGTACACCGCAACGCTTGACGGAAGATGGAGCGGCGGCGATGACGGGTTCTGCCCATGAACATGCCGCCGCTTCAAAGCCTTGCACGCACATTCGAGCCGCCGCGCGATAGGGGGCAGCGTTCCCGCGACTGGCTGATCCTGATGCTCATCGGTCTGTCGATCCTTGCGTCTGCGGGCATCGTACTCTGGGCGGTGGGTAATCCGATCATTGCCGCCGCCTTTGCGGCGACGATGCTGGTGCTTGCCGCCACCTTGCTGCTGTACCGCAATCGGGTGTTGCGGGCGGCTCCTTCCGCGCTTCCGGCCGACTGGTCGCTGATGCGCGACGTGGCTCAAAGTGATCTCGTCGCCACCGCGATAACCGATCGCACCGGGCGACTCGTTTCCGCCAATGACCTCTATGGTGAGTGGTTTCGCGATTATCCCACGCCGCCGGGCCTGCCAGTGTCGCAGACCTGTGTGGAGCAACTCGCCGATGCGGCGCGCGACGCCTGGCGCGACGGGCAGAGCGTGGTCGATCTGCTGGAATTCAAGGGCCTGCGCCTGTCGCTTCGCGTCATGCGCTCGGGCCGTCTCGAAGATCACCTGATCTGGCGTTTCAGTCGTCACCGGTCGCTCGACCTGCGGATTGAGGCGCAGCGCTTGATCGAGGGTGAGGGCGGCGACCGGCTGGGCGAGGTCGGCATCATGACCGCACTTGTCGGTGCGGATGGGCGCATCCATGTCGCCAACCGGGCATTTCGTGCGCGTTCCTCAGGGGATAATCGTGCCGAAGGGCTGGATTTTGTCAGCCTCTTCAACGTCGATGCAGCAGGCGTTCGCCGCTTTCGACAGGAAGGCGCCAGCGCAACGGCGCTTCGCCTGCTCCAGATGCCGCTTGGGTCGACCGGCGTGGATGGCGCGACGTTGCTTTTCATCATCGATGATGAGGCGCGTGGTAGTGGCCTGATCGAAGGCGGCACGCCGCAACATCTGCAGGCGCTGCTCTCGATGCTGCCGCTGGGGCTGGCGCTGACCGACCGGGATGGTCGCTTCCTGTTCATGAACAAGATTTTTGCGCGCATGGCCGGCGTGGATGACGGTGAAATGCCGATCTATCCCGGCGACTTGGTGGTGCGCGAAGACAAGGCTGCGGTCGCCGACACGATCCGGCGATTCGGCAATGGCCAGCAGATCTTGTCGGGTGACATTGCTGTGCGGCTTCTCAACAATCCCGAGGAGACGGTGGCCCTTACGATTGCCGGTGCGCGTGGGTTAGGTGACGCCGCAGTGCTGCTGTCCCTGAAGGACAGCCGCGAGGAAGCACGCCTGAAGCGCCAGGCGGAGCAGGCGACCAAGATGCAGGCGGTGGGGCAACTGGCTGGCGGCGTGGCGCATGACTTCAACAATATCCTGACCGCGGTGATCGGGCATTGCGACCTGATGCTGATGCGACACGCGCCCGGCGATAGCGATTATGACGATATCCAGCAGATCCGGAGCAATTCCAATCGCGCGGCCGGTCTGACCCGCCAATTGCTCGCTTTTTCGCGGCAGCAGACGCTGCGCCCGCAGAACCTGCAGCTTCCCGACGTCATCTCCGAGGTGTCCAACCTTCTAAGGCGGCTTTTGGGCGAGACGGTGAACCTAAATGTGTCGCATGGCCGCAATCTTGGCGCGGTGCGCGCCGATCCCGGCCAGCTTGAGCAGGTGATCGTCAATCTCGTGGTGAATGCGCGCGATGCCATGCCCGATGGCGGCAGCGTCGCGATCCAGACTTTCGCGCTCCCCGCAGAGGAGGTGCCGGCGCTTGGCATAGACATCATGCCCGTTGTCGATTTCACCGCGCTGCGTATCTCGGATACGGGCACCGGTATCCCAGCTGACGTGCTGCCCAAGATTTTCGAGCCCTTCTTCACCACGAAGGAAGTGGGCAAAGGCACCGGGCTTGGCCTGTCGACCGTCTATGGCATCGTCAAGCAATCGGGCGGTTTCATCTTTGCCGATTCCCGGATGGGTGAGGGGACCAGTTTCACCATCTATATGCCCGTGCATCACAGCGCGCCGGCCGTGGCGCCGCGTGAGGCGCCCAAGACGCAGCAGGGGGAGCTTTGGGGCAGCGGCACCATCCTTCTGGTCGAAGATGAGGATATGGTTCGGGCCGTCGCCGAGCGCGCACTCACTCGCCATGGATATACCGTCCTCACTGCCGCCAATGGCGAAGAGGCGCTCGAGGTGCTGCATGGCGGCGCAAGCATCGATCTGCTCGTGTCCGACGTAGTGATGCCGACCATGGACGGGCCGACGATGGTGAAGCAGGCACGTCTGACATGGCCGGATATGCCGATATTGTTCATGTCGGGCTATGCCGAGGAGCAGTTGCGCAAGTCGATCGATCTCGATCGGGTTGCCTTCCTGCCCAAACCCTTCTCGGTCCAGCAATTGGCCGAGGCTGCGCGGCAGGCGCTGGGTGCAAAATGACTTTGCGGAAATACAGGGCCTGCTATGGGTGAATGCATGAATTCGCCGCTACGTATCCTTATCGTCGAGGATGAGCCGCTCATCGCGATGATGCTTGAGGATTTTGTCGAGACGCTGGGGCACAGCTGTGTGGGAACAGCCGATACCGTGGCGGGTGCGATTGCGCTGAGCGATCAGCAAAGCTTTGACGCCGCTATCCTTGACGTGAATTTGCGGGGCGGCGAGCAGTGCTGGCCTGTCGCGGACAAGCTGGCCGATGCCGGGAAACGATATCTGCTGGCGAGTGGAGGGCAGACCGAAGCGCGACCCGGACGCCATCTCGACGCGCCTATATTGGCAAAGCCGTTCACGATGGACGGCGTACGCATTGCCCTCGATTCGCTTTCCAGTTGAGCTGGTGCGCGTTTTTCGCGCTCCCTTGCCTGAAAGCGTGATTGCGGTTATGGGGCTGCCTGATTTTCAGGCAGATTATGACGAAACTCGCTCCCATTAGCGTCGGTCCCGTGCGGATCGAAATGCCGGTTGTTCTGGCGCCGATGACCGGTGTCACGGATTTGCCGTTCCGCAAGATCGTGCGTCAGTACGGTTCGGGCCTCAACGTGACCGAGATGATCGCAAGTCAGGCGATGATCCGGGAAACGCGCCAATCGTTGCAAAAGGCGGCGTGGGACACGGTGGAAGAGCCGATCTCGATGCAGCTTGCCGGCTGTTCGCCCGTGGAAATGGCCGAAGCTGCCAAGCTGAACGAGGATCGCGGCGCCGCGATTATCGACATCAATATGGGCTGTCCGGTCAAGAAAGTGGTGAACGGCGATGCCGGTTCGGCGCTGATGCGCGACCTCGATCTCGCCGGCGCCATCATCAAGGAAACCGTCAAGGCGGTTTCGGTGCCCGTGACGCTGAAGATGCGCATGGGCTGGTGCCATGACAACCTGAACGCGCCAGAACTGGCGCGGATCGCTGAGGATCTGGGCGTCCAACTGATCACCGTTCATGGCCGCACCCGCAACCAGATGTACAAGGGATCGGCGGACTGGGGCTTCATCCGCAAGGTGAAGGACGCTGTAAAGCTGCCCGTGATCGCCAATGGCGATATCTGCTCGATCGAGGACGCCGAAAAGGCGCTTGAGCTGTCGGGCGCAGATGGCGTGATGATCGGCCGGGGTGCCTATGGCAAGCCCTGGTTGCTGGGCCAGGTGATGCACTGGTTCCGGACGGGCGAACGTCTTGCCGATCCCAGCATCGAAGAACAATATCACCTGATCGTTCGGCATTATCATATGATGCTTGAGCATTATGGCGAGTTCACCGGCGTCAACATGGCGCGCAAGCATATCGGTTGGTACACCAAGGGGCTGACCGGATCGGCCGAGTTCCGCAATGCGGTGAACCAGGAGCCCAAGGCGAGCGTGGTGCTTGAAATGCTCGAGCAGTTTTATTCTCCATGGCTCTCCCGGGCAGCCGCCTGATCCGACTGACCCGCAAAGCGGTGGTCCGCGGAGACGCGCCCACCGCATCAGAGCTTTTTGCAGCACTCCCCGTTCCGACCTTGCTTGTCGATCCGGAGGCCATTGTCGCGGACGCCAATGCGGCTGCCGAAATGCTTCTCAATGCCAGCCGAACCGCCATCATCGGCAAGCCGCTGGAAGCGCATCTGAATTTTCCCGGGCAAACCTCCGTTATTGAAAAGGCGCGACAGGAAATTCAGGTAAGCGCTTTTGATATAACGATTTCAAATGATCGTGGTTTGAAGATTCCGGCCGATATTGTCTTTTCCCCGGTTCCTGATCGCCCGGGTTGGCACATATTGTCGATCCATGCCGGTGCTGCTGCGCATCCGATGGGGCATCGCCGTGAACAGGGGAGCGGTGCGCGCGCGGCCATGGGGGCGGCGGCAATGCTAGCGCATGAAATCAAGAACCCGTTATCGGGCATCAGTGGCGCCGCGCAGTTGCTGGAGCGCAAGGTGGATACCGAAGCGCGCGGCATGACGCGTCTCATCCGCACCGAGGTGGAACGGATAGCCGGCCTGATCGACCGGATGGAAAGCTTCACCGATCCGCGTCCACTCGATCTGTCGCCTGAGAATATATATCCCACGCTCGATCATGCGCGTCAGCTTGCCGTTCATGGCTTTGCGCAGGATATCACCGTGCGCACAGAATATGATCCGTCGCTTCCCATGGCGCAGGTGCATCAGGGGGCGCTCACGCAGGTCATCATCAACCTGCTGAAGAACGCGTCCGAGGCTGTTTCTGGTGTAGAGCATCCAATCATCAGCCTCACCACGGCCTATCGACACGGCGTGTCGCTTGCTGCGCGTGATGGGCAGGAGCGGACGGCGTTACCGATCGAGATTTGCGTGATCGACAATGGGCTGGGGCCGCCGCCCGAGATTGTCGATCATTTGTTCGAACCCTTTGTCAGTTCCAAGCATTCGGGCGGGGGGCTCGGTCTGGCGCTTGTCGACAAGCTGGTGCGAGACATGGGGGGGATTATCCAGTTTTCGCGCGAAGGCGATCCGGAGCGGACGGTGTTCCGCCTCCTGCTTCAGCGTGCCGGAAAGGAGATTGAATGAACGGGGGGCGAGTTCTTGTCGTTGATGATGATGCCGCGATCCGGACGGTATTGGCGGAGGCGCTGAAGGGGGAAGGGCATGATGTCGCCTTTGCCGCGAGCATTGCGGAAATGGACCGGCAGCTCGAACGTTTCGCGCCTGAAATTCTGATCACCGATGTGATCCTGCCCGATGGCAATGGTTTGGATCAGATATCCTCGGTGATCGCGCGGCACCCGGAATTGCCCGTTATCGTCCTCTCCGCCCAAAACACGCTGTCGACCGCGGTTCGCGCGACCGAGCAGGGGGCATTCGAATATCTGCCCAAGCCGTTCGATCTGGATGAACTGTGCACGGCCGTTGCCGATGGTCTGCGAAGCCGTTCTGCGCCCCGGGCAAAGCCAGAGACGCTCAAGGAAGAATTGCCGCTGATCGGTCGATCGCAGGCGATGCAGGATGTCTACCGCACCATCGCGCGCGTGGTTTCCAACGAACTGACCGTTCTCGTGTTCGGCGAGTCGGGCACGGGCAAGGAATTGGTTGCCAAGGCGATCCATGATCTGGGCCCCCGCCGTAGCAAGCCGTTCATCGCGATCAACATGGCGGCCATTCCGCGCGAACTGATCGAATCGGAGTTGTTCGGCCATGAACGCGGCGCCTTTACGGGCGCGCAGGTGCGAAGCGCCGGCAAATTCGAGCAGGCGCAGGGGGGCACGCTTTTTCTCGATGAAATCGGGGACATGCCGATGGAGGCGCAGACGAGACTGTTGCGCGTGCTGCAGCAAGGAGAGTTCACGACCGTAGGTGGAGCGCGTTCGATCAAGGCGGACGTGCGCATCATTGCGGCGACGCATAAAGACCTACCCGCAATGATCGCAGCGAACAGCTTTCGCGAGGATTTATTCTACCGGCTGAATGTCGTTCCCGTTACGCTGCCCGCCTTGCGCGAGCGGCCGGGCGATATCGGTGAACTGGCGGACCATTTTTTGCGCAAGGCCGCGCAAGAGGGGCTTTCCCGCAAACAATTGGGCTCCGACGCGCTGGCGCGGCTGACGGCACATGGCTGGCCGGGCAATGTGCGCGAACTGGAGAATTTGATGCGTCGCCTGGCCGCGCTCAGCCGGGAGGAGGTGATCTCGGGGCGTCAGATCGATCTGGCGCTTGCGCAGGGCGTAGCGGAGCCTGTGCTGACGCCGGTTGTTGCTGGTGGCCATGGGCTTGAGGGGGCAGTCGAGGCGCATCTTTCGCAATATTTTGCGAGCTTTGGTGAGGGCTTGCCGCCCGATGGGCTTTACGACCGCATTCTGGCGGAGGTGGAGGCACCTTTGATTCGTCTCGCACTCGCCGCCGTGCACGGCAATCAGCTACGCGCAGCGGAGCTGTTGGGGATAAATCGCAACACTTTGCGCAAGAAAATGACCGATCATCGGATTGATCCCGGCAAATCGCGCAAAGGGGGCTGAAACCCCCTTTGTGTCCGTGACTTGCGTTGAGACCGGCAGGCGTTCGTAGGCGAGTGAAAATGTGGTGATTTGAGCGTGCGCTGCGCCAAACTGTGTTTGTCTTGCAACGGGAATGTTGTAAGTCAGCAACGGTGAATGTGGGCTATAACGATATTGCCGTGAAGGCTTCACGGTGGCAGCGGGTTCTGAGGGTCGCCTCCCGCCGCGCCAACATCATGCCATGGATTGAATTTGGCACATTCATCCTGGCGTTGGGCGTTGCCCTGGCAAGCTATTTCATTGTTTCCGGCGCACCGACGACGCAGCGCTTGCTCTCACCGCCGCTGGTTGCGCTTTTGCTGGTCGGCAATCTGGTTCCGGGCATCGCGCTGCTGGTCCTGATCGGGCGGCGTGTTGCAAAGAAGCGCGCGCAGCGATCGGTGGTGGGCGGTGGTGGGCGGTTGCACGTCCGTCTGGTGGCGACCTTCTCGCTGATCGCAGCGGTGCCGATGTTGCTGGTCGTGATTTTCGCGTCGCTCTTGTTCCAATATGGCGTCGAATTCTGGTTTTCGGATCGCGCGCGCGGGATGCTCGAAAACGCAGCCATCGTCGCGCAGGAATATAATGACGAATACCGAACGCGCGTGTTGAACAATACCGTCGCGATGGGTTCGGATATCGTCAATTATCTTGACGAAGCGCCGATCGATACGCCCTTGTTTCAACAGGGATTTGCCGGGCAGGTTTATCAGCGCGAGCTTTCCGAAGCGGCGATCATCGTCGTCACCAAGGGCGTGGGCGAGCAGACGCTTGCCATGGTCGATCCTTATGACCGTGGCGATACGCTACGCATCAAACCCGAATTGCTGGTGCGCCTGCGCAAGGGCGAAAGCAGCATTGTCACGGATTCGGGGGATCGGATCGAGGCAGTTACGCGCCTTGGCGTGAAGGAAGAGGCCTATCTCTGGGCCGCGCGCGTCGTCGATCCAAAAATGCTGGCCCAATCCGAGCGAGCCCAGACGGTTTCTACCGATTATCGTCGCTTGCTCGAACGGTCTCGTGCGCTCCAGTTACAGTTCAATATCGCCCTACTTGCCATCTCGCTGTTGATCGTGGGCGCGGCGGTATGGATCGCGCTTGCGGTGGCCGACAGGCTGGTGCGTCCGGTAGGCGATCTTGTCGACGCCGCACAGCGTATTGCCGAAGGTGATCTTTCTGCCCGCGTGCCGCAACCGGTGAGTGAGGATGAAATTGGCAGGCTTGCCAATGCCTTCAATCGCATGGCGCATACCATTGATGAACAGACAAGCGCGCTAGACAGCCGGCGCGCGTTCATCGAAGCCGTGCTTTCCAGTGTGACGGCAGGCGTGATTTCGATCGATCATGCACACAAGGTGCGTCTGATCAACAGCTCGGCGGCGGCACTGCTGAAATCGAGTGTTGCGGGAGCAACCGGCCAGGCGCTTGAGGAACTGGCGCCCGAACTCGATGCGCTTGCTGCGGACGAGGATCGGAACGAGATCGTTCAGATCAATGCGGGTGGCGATCCGCGGACGTTGGCGGTGAAGGTTGTCCGCGATGAAGCGGGGCATGTGCTGACTTTCGACGATATCACGCAGCAAGTGCTCGATCAGCGACGCGCGGCCTGGGCCGATGTCGCCCGCCGGATCGCGCATGAAATCAAGAACCCGTTGACGCCGATCCAGCTTGCGGCGGAGCGGCTTCAGCGGCGCTATGGGAAGCAGGTGGAGGATGATCCGTCCACGTTCGCGCGCCTGACCGAGACGATCATCCGCCAGGTGTCCGATCTGCGGAGGATGGTCGACGAATTTTCCTCGTTCGCGCGCATGCCCAAGCCTGTTTTTCGCTCTGAATCGATTACCGACATCGCGCGTCAGGCCCTGTTCCTGCATGAGGTGGCGCATCCCGACACGCGCTTCTCGCTCGAACAGGACGCGGATCAGATGCACATGGTCTGTGATCGCCGTCAAATCGGGCAAGCGCTAACAAACATTGTAAAAAATGCTGTCGAAGCAATTGAACAAAAAAAGGAAAATGATCCTGAATTTTCCGATGGGAAGATCGTCTTATCGATCGCTACGCAGAATGAGGGACGTCAGTTGACCATCTGCATTGCCGATAACGGCATCGGTCTGCCGCAGGAGCGGGACCGGCTTGTCGAGCCCTATGTCACCACGCGCAGCCGAGGAACCGGGCTTGGTCTCGCGATCGTGAAGAAGATCGTCGAGGAGCATTTCGGGAAGATGAGCTTCGCCGACAATCCAGGTGGCGGCACCGTGATTGAAATGACCTTTGATACGGAAATCCTTTCGCGCGTGATTTCCGATGAGAATGCAGGGCTTGTCGCATCGAGTGATGACGCCCCGCTTACCAAATTGACGCATAAAAGGAGCAGCTGAGATGGCGCTTGAAATTCTGATAGTCGACGACGAACAGGATATCCGCGATCTCGTATCGGGCGTTCTCGAGGATGAGGGCTACAGCGCCCGTAGCGCGGGGCACAGCGACGCTGCGCTCGAGGCGATTGCTGATCGCAGACCTTCACTCGTCCTTCTCGACGTATGGCTGCAGGGATCGAAACTGGACGGCCTGGAATTGCTTGACGAGATCAAGCGCCGTGACCCGTCTCTGCCGGTTCTGGTGATGTCGGGTCATGGCAATCTGGATACGGCCGTTGCCGCCATTCGCCGTGGCGCGGTGGATTTCATTGAAAAGCCGTTCGAGGCCGCACGGTTGCTGCACCTCGTCTCTCGTGCGACCGAGACTGAGCGTCTGCGTCAGGAAAATGCCTCGCTGCGCGCGCAGGTCGGCCGCGAAGAGGAGTTGACCGGCAATTCCGCCGCGATCAACACCGTTCGCGCAACGCTGAAGCGCGTGGCGGCGACAGGAAGCCGCGTGCTCATCACTGGGCCTGCCGGCGTGGGCAAGGAGGTTGCCGCCCGGCTGCTGCACATGTGGAGCAACCGGGCGAGCGGGCCGATTGTTGTAGTCGGCGCTGCGATGATGAGCCCCGAACGTGTCGAGGAGGAATTGTTCGGCGTGGAAGAGGGGGGCGAACTTGTCCGCCCCGGGCTGCTCGAACAGGCGCATGGCGGCACATTGTTCCTCGATGAGATCGCGGACATGCCGCTGACGACCCAAGCCAAGATCCTGCGGGTGTTGACCGATCAAAGCTTTACGCGTGTCGGCGGGCAGCGGATGGTGAAGGTGGAGGTGCGCGTCGTTTCCGCAACCTCGCGCGATCTGCCCGATGAGATCTTGGCTGGGCGTTTTCGCGAAGATCTGTATTACCGCCTGAACGTGGTGCCTGTGCATATTCCGTCGCTCTCTGAGCGGCGCGAGGATATTCCGCCGCTCGTTGAGCATTTTGTCGCGCGCTATGCCAGTGAACGACGCGTCCGGGCGCCTGATGTCTCAATGGATGCGGTTGCCGCGCTCCAAGCCTATGACTGGCCGGGCAATGTGCGCCAGCTGCGCAATGTGGTTGAGCGGACGATTATTCTGGCACCCGGGGACCGGATCGGCAGGATCGATCTCGACATGTTGCCTCCCGAGGTGCTGGGTGGGCACAGCGAGGGCGGTGTGGGTACGGCAACGTCGGCAATCATGGGCGCACCGCTGCGCGAAGCGCGCGAGACATTCGAGCGCGAATATCTCCGTATTCAGATCCGGCGTTTCTCTGGCAACATTTCGCGGACCGCGTCGTTTATCGGCATGGAGCGGTCGGCGCTTCACCGGAAGCTGAAATTGCTGGGCATGGCAGACGTCAAGGCTGAGGGGGACGAATGACTGTCTTCGGTGGACTAATCTTCTCGGAACAGATAGACATTCAGCGCTAATCAGCTTTGCATCAAGCAAATGCCTGCGGGCCACGATCCGCCAAGAAAAGGATGGTATGAAATGCCAGATAAGAGCAATAATAAAACCAATAACTTGCAGGATATCTTTCTCAACACGCTCCGCAAGAACAAGACCCCGGTCACCATGTTTCTGGTCAAGGGCGTCAAGCTCCAGGGCATCATCACCTGGTTCGACAATTTCTCCGTGCTTCTCCGCCGCGACGGCCAGTCGCAGCTCGTATACAAGCATGCGATCTCCACGGTCATGCCGTCGACCCCAATCGACCTTTCGCCGATCGAAGCGGCATTCGATGCTGGGCGTGGCAAATCCCGTTCGCTGCAGGAAGTGTTCCTGAGCGCGGTGCACAAGTCGGAAGATCCTGTGACGATGTTCCTCGTGAACGGCGTGATGCTGCAGGGAGAGATCGTTGCATTCGATCTGTTCTGCATGCTGCTCCAGCGCGATGGTCTGTCGCAGCTTGTCTACAAGCACGCGATCTCGACCGTTCAGCCGGCCAATCCGCTGAATCTCGCCGAAGAAACCGAAGATCAGGATTGATCATATGGTAAAGCCGGGGGCGGGCGGTGCGAAACCGTTCGCTCCCGGCTTTCGCATTTATGAAGAAGTGGAATTGCGTACCGGATGAGCGTTTTTCAGCGCAGTGACGATGATGGCCTGGCAAGAGGCGCGCGCGCGATCGTTGCGCTGCCCGATACTGGCCGTTCCCGGCGCGATGTCGATGCGCGGCTGGAAGAAGCTGCCGGCTTGGCCGAAGCGATTGGCATCGAGGTGGTTGAAAAATTGCCCTTTCGTGTGCGTCAGCCCAAGCCCGCCACGCTTTTTGGTAGCGGGCAGGTGGAGCAGCTTGCGACGGCGGTTCAGCAGGACGAAGCGGAACTGGTGATCGTCGATTCCGCAGTGACCCCGGTACAGCAGCGCAATCTCGAAGATCGCCTGAAGGCCAAGGTGATCGATCGGACCGGGCTTATCCTCGAAATTTTTGGCGAACGCGCGGCGACTGCCGAGGGACGACTCCAGGTTGAACTCGCGCATCTCGACTATCAGGCCGGGCGGCTCGTCCGCAGTTGGACCCACCTTGAGCGTCAGCGCGGCGGCTTCGGCTTTCTCGGCGGCCCTGGCGAAACCCAGATCGAGGCCGACCGGCGCATGATCCGCGACCGGATGGCAAAGCTGCGCCGCGAACTGGCTGAGGTGAGCCGTACGCGCGGTCTGCACCGTGATCGGCGCAAGCGTGCGCCCTGGCCGGTCGTTGGCTTGGTCGGTTACACTAATGCCGGCAAGTCGACGCTGTTCAACCGGTTGACCGGTGCCGACGTCATGGCGGAAGATCTGCTGTTCGCGACACTCGATCCGACGATGCGCCAGATCAGCCTGCCCGGTGTCGAAAAGGTCATCCTGTCCGATACGGTGGGCTTCGTCTCCGATCTGCCGACCCAGTTGGTCGCGGCGTTTCGTGCGACGTTGGAAGAGGTGACAGCGGCCGATCTGATCCTGCACGTCCGTGACATAGCGCATCCCGATAGCGAGATGCAGAAGACGGATGTCGAGGAGGTGCTCCGCGAAATAGGGATCGATATTTCCGCTGAAGGCAGCGTTCCCGTGCTGGAGGCGTGGAACAAGATCGATCTGGTTTCCGACGAGCTGCGTACCGAGATCGTCGGTGAAGCGGCTCGCCGCGATGATGTTGCCGTGCTATCGGCGATCAGCGGCGAGGGCGTCGAGGCCTTGCGCGCCATGGTGGCCGCGCATCTGACGCGTCGGAACCAGGTCCGCACAATCCGTCTGTCGCCCAGCGACGGTGCGGCCATTGCATGGCTGCACGCGCACGGCGATATTGTTGAGCGGGTGGAGGAGGGGGCCTTCATCCGATTTGAAGTTCGCATGTCCGATATGGACTGGGGACGTTTCGAGGCCCGTATATGACAAGCATTCCGACGCCGCGCCGCGCGGTCATTCATTATGACACGCCCGAATATGACATTGTTGAACCGGGCGAGTTCGTCTCCTGCGCAGTAACCGGGCAGCCCATCGCGCTTGAGGCGCTGGTATATTGGAGCGTCGAGGCGCAAGAGGCCTATATCGGCGCGGAAGAGGCAGTGCAGGCATGGCTGAAGCGCCACCCCCCGAAAAAATGACCTCTGTCGTCGAGCCGCTCGTTGCCATCATGGCACGACTGCGCGATCCCGACACGGGGTGTAGCTGGGATGTCGCACAAGATTTTGCGTCGATTGCACCCTACACGATCGAGGAAGCGCATGAGGTTGCCGATGCGATCGCGCGCGGCGACATGGCCGATCTGAAGGACGAGCTTGGAGACTTGCTGCTTCAGGTCGTCTTTCACGCGCGCATGGCCGAAGAGGCCGGGCATTTCGCGCTGGGGGACGTGGTTCAGGCGATCTGCAACAAGATGACGCGCCGCCACCCGCATATTTTCGACACTGCAGGGCAGAGCCTGACTGGCGGACGCCCGGGATGGGAAGCCATCAAGGCGCAGGAACGCGCGGAGAAAGAGGATAAGAGCGCGCTTGCGGGCGTGGCGCTTGGGCTCCCTGCGCTGATGCGTGCCGAAAAGCTCCAGAAACGCGCATCGCGCGCCGGGTTTGACTGGGATGACGCGGCCGGCCCCCGTGCCAAGATCGATGAAGAACTGGCCGAGGTGGAAAGCGCGCCTGACATCGACGCGATGGAGGAAGAAATGGGCGATCTGCTCTTTTCCTGCGTCAACTGGGCGCGGCATCTGAGCATCGATCCCGAAGCGGCCCTGAGGCGCGCCAGCCGCAAATTCGAGACGCGTTTTCGGGCGATGGAGGATATGGTCGGCGAGGGTTTCGATGCGCTGTCCATGGACGAGAAGGAAGCGCTCTGGCGCGCTGCCAAGGCGCGGCTATAGGGTTCAGGTTGTTGGTGGCCAAATGGCCGTAGCCAATCCCGTTCGGGCTCTATGCCTAGTCACTCAGTCAAGCAATGTTGCTCAAAATGGCGACGCTCGTCGCCGTAGCTTTAGGTGCTTGGAGAAGAGAGTGGTGGACGCACTAGGGCTCGAACCTAGGACCCGCTGATTAAGAGTCAGCTGCTCTACCAACTGAGCTATGCGTCCACTCTGGGCATCTTTCTGGGAAGTGGTGGACGCACTAGGGCTCGAACCTAGGACCCGCTGATTAAGAGTCAGCTGCTCTACCAACTGAGCTATGCGTCCACTTTTTCCAGATAATCGGCCGTTTTGGTCGGCGGCGCGATCAAGATGGGAGCCCTTTACCGGGGGATTTCCAACTTGCAAACCCTAAATTCAATTCAGCGACGATTTTCCTTTCGACGCTCGGTCGATCGACATCATGATGCCTATGCAGATCATCACGGTCATCATCGCCGAACCCCCGAAACTAAAGAGCGGGAGAGGGATCCCAACCACCGGTGCCATGCCCATGACCATTGCAAGGTTGATCGCCACATAAAAGAAGATCGTGGTGGCGAGACCTGCTGCTGTCAGCCGCGAGAAGCGCGAATCGGCGCGTTGACCCACACGCACGCCCCAGCGGACGAGCATGATGAAGCCGATGATCACTGCTAGGCCGCCAATCAGCCCCCATTCTTCCACCATGGTGGCGAATACGAAGTCGGTATGGCCTTCGGGCAGATAATCGAGATGGCTTTGGCTACCGTTCAGGAAGCCTTTACCAAAGATTCCGCCCGATCCGATCGCGATCTTGGACTGGCTGATATGATAGCCCGCGCCCAGCGGATCGCTTTCGGGGTCAAGAAAGGTGAAGACGCGCTTCTGCTGATATTCGTGCAGCATCGAGAAGACGATTGGCACTGCGGCCGCGAGGGCGAGCCCGCCACCGACAAAAAGGTATAGCGGAAGGCCCGCCAGGAACATGACCGTCAGGCCGCCCGCGATGATCATGAGCGCGGTGCCGAGATCGGGCTGGAGCAGAACGAGGATAGCGGGCAGGCCAATGGCAACGGCGGGCGGCCAGATCGCTGTCCAACTGCGGATATGGCTGGCAGGCAGCAGATCGTAGAATCGTGCCACGGTCAGGACGATGGCGAGCTTCATCATTTCCGATGGTTGGATGCGGATAAAGCCCAGATCGAGCCAACGCTGGCTGCCACCGCCGACAAAACCGAGCAGTTCGACGAGAATAAGCAGGACCAGAACGATGACGTAGATTGGGATGGCAGCCGTTTTCCAGAACCCCTCGGGCACGCGCGACAGGACGATTGCCATGACGAAGAAGACGCAGAAGCGCAGGCCTTGCGACATTGCCCATGGGCGAAGATGTCCGCCCGCCGCCGAATAAAGCACGACCAGACCGAAGGTGGTGATGCCAACCACGAGCAGCAGCATTTTCCAGGGAAGGCGTGCGAGCGGGGCGGGAACGAAGGAGGGGCCGGTCATTCGGGATCCTGGGCGTTATGCGCCGTTCCATGCGCGGTATTGCTGGTGGTATTCGCGGAGGCACCGGAAGTATTGGCGGCTGCTGCCGCCGCCTGTTCGGCCGCAGCTTCGGGATCGGCCGCTGCCCTTTTTGCGGCCTTGTAGCGTGTGGCTTCTGTGGCCATGCGCGTACCGATGTCACCGCCCCACTGCTTTTCAAAGGCGTTGAGCTTTTCCATCGCCTTGGCCGGATCGAACAGATAGAGAAGCGTGTCGCTTGCGACGGGGGCGGCGGCGCCTGAACCCGACATGCCGTGTTCGATGACGACGGCTGCGGCGTAACGCGGATTTTCCACCGGCGCGAAGCATACGAAAAGGCCGTGGTCGCGATATTTCCATGGCACGTTATAGCCGCCGCGTGCGCCGCCGGCGATGCGGCGCACCTGTGCCGTGCCGGTCTTGCCGCCCATGCGCACATCGGCGAGAGGCAGGCGGCTGCGCCCGGCCGTGCCGGCACCGTTGACGACTTCGTCCATCCCAGAGCGAACGAGCGCGAAATGCTCCTGCGGAATGCCTTCGATAAAGGGCGCCTGTTGTGGCGGGTGGGCCTGAAGATGTGGGGCGAGCGCACGCCCGGATGCAATGCGCGCGGACATCAGCGCAAGCTGCAATGGGCTGACGAGCAGGTAACCCTGACCGATCGAGGTGTTGAGCGTGTCCGACACGCTCCATTCCTGCTTGAAGCGCCGCTTTTTCCACTCGGGATCGGGGACGGTGCCATAGCGTTGCGACGGAACGGGTAGGGGGTGATCGGCGCCCAGTCCCATTTTGCGCGCCGCCTCTGCGATCCGTTCGATCGAGGCGCGCCGTCCCATGGCGTAGAAATAGGTGTTGCAGCTCTTTGCGATGGCGCGGTGCAGGTTCATCGCGCCATGGCGTCCGAGGCAACCGAAGCGCCGGTTGCCGAGCTGATAACCGCCGTTGCAAAAAACGGTTTCTTCGGGGTCCACGCCAGCGCTGAGCAGCGCCAGCGCTGTCATTGGCTTGAAGGTCGATCCTGGCGGATAAAGCCCCTGAAGAGATTTGTTCATCAGCGGAACGCGCTCGTCCTCGGACAACATGTTCCATTCGTCATGGCTGATGCCATCGGAAAAGCTGTTGGGATCGTAACAAGGCATCGATGCCATGGCGAGAATATCGCCATTATGGCAATCGATCACGACGCAGGAGCCGGATTGTGTGCCAAGGCGCCGTGCGGCGTATGCCTGGAGCCCGGCGTCGATGGTGAGCTTTACCTGATTGCCCGGCGTGTCCGGCCGTGTCGTCAGTTCGCGGACGAGCTTGCCGCGCGCGGTAACCTCGGTGCGCTTGGCGCCGGGCTTGCCGCGCATATCGAGGTCGAGCATTTTTTCGATGCCGTCCTTGCCGACCTTGAACCCAGGCGTGACGAGCAGCGGATCGCGCGACTTTTCGTAATCCTTGGACGAGGCCGGGCCGACATAGCCGACCAAATGCCCAACCGCGGCACCATCCGGATAGAAGCGTGAATAGCCGCGCGCCGGGCTGATGCCGGGAATGTCCGCAAGCTGGACGCTGATCGCGGCATATTGCTCGTACGTCAGCCGTTCGGCGACGGGAACGGGCTGATAGCCGGCAGCCTTTTCCAGGTCCTCCAGAATGCGCGCGCGTGCGTCATCCTCAAGTCCCAGCAGATCGCCAAGCGCGGTGACGGCATGGTCCGCGTCGAGGATGCGATCAGGAATGAGGTCGACACGAAAATCGGTACGGTTCATCGCGATCGACCGCCCGAAACGGTCGACGATCCAGCCGCGCCGTGGAGGAATGAGCTGCAGGTTGACGCGGTTGCTTTCGGACATGAGCGAGTAACGCTCGTTCTGCGCGACCGACAACCAACCTAACCGGCTGGCAAGGATGACCCCCACGCCCGCCTGCGCTGCGCCCAGAAAGACCGAGCGCCGCGTAAAGACCAGCGATTGCTGCCCTTCGGTGAGGACGATTTTGCGCTTTTCCTTCATTGCGCCAGACCCATCAGGACAGGCGCCAGCGATCGAGCATGGCGCAGAAGCGCGCAACGGCGGGATAGAGAAGGATGGAAAGGATTATCTGAGGCGCGATCTGCACAAGTTTTCCGTTACCGCCAGTCATGTTCGAGGCGAGAAGCCCGCCGCCGAGCGCGAAGAGGATGGCCGCTGCGGCGATCAGCCAATCCTGCAGATAATCGCGCCAGACGAGGCGACGATCAACTATGTCGAGGGCGATGAGGATGGCGGTCCACAGGAAGATGGCGCTCCCCATCGGATCGCCGCTGAAAAAATCATCGACGAGACCAAGGGGGATGCCCATCCAGGCGGGCCATAGTTCGGGGCGCAGCAGGCGCCAGCTGAGGAAAAGCATGAGCCCGAACGGCGGCAGAAAGGGCCAGTCGGCGATGAAGGGCAGGAGAACGGCGGCTGACCCAATCATCGTCGAAATGATGGGGAGCACCTGTCCGCGCAGGCGTGCGATCTCCTCTTCGCGGTCCGTGCGGATGGCGTTGCTCATTCCGAAGGGGAATCCTGAACGGGGGCGGTTGCCACGACAGGTTGGTAGACCGGCAATACCATCGCGTGATCGGCGCGGTCCGGATTGGCGAGCGGACGTGCAAGCGCGGCGTCGCCGCGCGCGCGGATAGCGATCGCGACCGGGATGCGCGGCGGAAAAACGCCACCAGTGCCCGACGTGACGAAGACGTCGCCTACCTTGAATATGTTCGAACCCGCCGTCAGCGCGCGGACTTCAACCGCGCCGTCGCCAGTGCCCGTCGCAATGGCGGGGAGCCCGTCATTGACCCGGATGACCGGGATAACCATCCCCGTGTCGCTCGCCAAAACGATACGCGCCGAAGTGATACCGGTTTCGATCACGCGGCCGATCAGCCCGTCTGGACCGCGCACGGGCATGCCGTTGCGCACGCCGCTTGACGCGCCCGTTGCCAGCACAGCGAAACGCCGCGAACTGCTGGCGGAAGAACTGATCAGCGGAGCGACGGCGACGGGCACCGAGCCCTGTTCGACGGCATTCAGAAGCCGCTTGAGGCGTTGGTTTTCCTGCTCGGTGGCACGCGCTTCGATCAGCTTGCGTCGGGCCACCTCGAGCTCGGCCCGAAGCGCAGCGTTCTTGCTGGCTGCCTGGAAATATTCCGAGACCGAGCCGCCGCCGTCTGAGGCGCTGTTGACCACCGCCCGCATCCCGTGGGACACGGGGGCAGTGACATCACTGAGCAGCGCCCGGATCGCGTTATGCCCGGCCGGGTCCACCCAGGAGGTGACGACCAGCAAGAGGCCGAGCAATGCGCCGGCCACGGCAACCACATAGCCTGCAAACAGGCCATATTGCGCCTTGCGGGAAAATCCTGGGCGCCGGTTTTGCGGCGGCGCCATGAGCAGCCCCTTCCGATCAGGCCGTCAGGAGAACGCCGCGGAAGACGGGGTCTTCCAGGGCGCGACCGGTGCCGAGCGCAACGCAGGTGAGTGGATCGTCGGCAACGGTGACGGGCAGGCCGGTTTCGTCGCGCAGCACTTCGTCGATCCCCTGCAGCAGCGCGCCGCCGCCGGTCAGTACGATGCCCTGATCGACGATATCGGCCGCGAGTTCGGGCGCGGTGTTTTCAAGCGCGATGCGCACGCCCTCGACGATGGTGCCGACGGGTTCGGAAAGCGCTTCGGCGATCTGGCCCTGATTGATCGTGATTTCCTTGGGAACGCCATTCACAAGATCGCGGCCCTTGATATGGATCGTCTTGCCAACGCCGTCGAGCGGCATCTTGGCGACGCCCACTTCCTGCTTGATGCGCTCGGCGGTTGCTTCGCCGATCAGCAGGTTGTGGTTGCGGCGGACATAGGAGACGATCGCTTCGTCCATCTTGTCACCGCCGACGCGTACCGAAGTGGTATAGGCCAGGCCGCGAAGCGAAAGTACCGCAACTTCGGTGGTGCCACCGCCAATGTCGACGACCATCGAGCCGACGGGTTCGGTGACGGGCATTTCGGCACCGATGGCGGCCGCCATCGGTTCCTCGATCAGCCAGACCTGGCTCGCGCCCGCATTCGATGCCGCATCGCGGATCGCGCGGCGTTCAACGGAGGTGGAGCCCGAGGGGACGCAGATCACGATTTCGGGGAAGCGCGGGAAGCGGCGCTGGCCATGCACCTTCAGGATGAAGTGCTTGATCATCTGTTCGGCGACGTCGATGTCGGCGATCACGCCGTCGCGGAGCGGACGGATGGCTTCGATGCTTCCCGGAGTCTTGCCCATCATCAGCTTGGCGTCTTCGCCGACGGCCTTCACCTTTTTCACGCCGTTCAGCGTTTCGATGGCCACCACCGAAGGTTCGTTCAGCACGACGCCACGGCCACGCAGATAGACCACGGTGTTCGCGGTCCCCAGGTCGATCGCCATGTCATGCGACATCATTTTGAAAAAGTTCAAACGAGAGAAAAACGACATGCGTGTGCCCGTCCAGACTGGTCTTTTGGCTAACAGCCGGAGCCGCGCCAGTAAATAGGTTCCGCTACGGCGCTTTCAGATGTCTGCAAGCACCAATTTTTACTAAACGCCGGGTCGCGGGATGCCGTCGCTTGGGCTAGAGAAAGCCTCATGTCAATACGCCGTCTCCCCGAGCATCTTGTCAACCGTATTGCCGCCGGTGAAGTGGTTGAAAGACCAGCCAGCGCGCTAAAAGAACTGGTCGAAAACGCTATCGATGCGGGATCGACACGAATCGCCGTGCGCATCGCGGGCGGCGGGATCGATCTGATCGAAGTCGTCGACGACGGATGCGGCATGGACCGCGACGAAATGGCGGTCGCGCTCGAACGGCACGCCACCTCGAAACTGCCCGACGATGCTATCGAATTGGTAACCACACTCGGTTTTCGCGGCGAGGCGTTACCGTCGATCGCCAGTGTCTCGCGCTTCGTTCTCGAAAGCCGCGTCCGGGGGCAGGACGGGTGGCAACGGATCGTCGATAATGGCCGATTGGACTCCGAAGGCCCGGCGGCCTTGCCGCCGGGCACACGGATCCGGGTGGAGCGGTTGTTCGAGAAGGTGCCCGCGCGGCGCAAGTTCCTGCGATCGGCCCGCACCGAGCACGCCGCCTGTGTGGACGTGGTCCGCCGGCTGGCGATGGCGCGCCCCGATATCGGCTTTTCGATGGAGCATGAGGGGCGGCGCGTGCTCAACGTCCAGCCGGGCGATGACAGGCCGACCCGCGTGGCGGCGCTCACTGACCGCGCGCTCGCAGAGAACAGCGTTGCGCTCGATTTCGAGCGCGAGCAGGTGCGGTTGGGCGGCGTGGCCGGCATCCCGACGTTCAATCGCGGCGTTGCCGATCACCAATATCTGTTCGTCAATGGCAGGCCGGTGAAGGACAGGCTGCTCGTCGGCGCGGTACGTGGCGCCTATGCCGACTTCCTCGCGCGCGACCGCCACCCGGTCGTGGCGCTCTTCCTCGATCTGCCGCCCGATCAGGTCGATGTGAACGTCCATCCGGCAAAGACCGAGGTTCGCTTTCGCGACCCCGCGCTGATCCGGGGGATGATCGTGAGCGGGCTTCGCCGTGCGCTTGATGCGGCCGGGCATAAAAGCGTCCAGCGCCCGAATGAGGCAGGGCTTGCCAACTGGCAGAGCGAACCGCTGGCGGCGGCGTCGGCAATTGCCTCCGAGGCATTTGGCGGGATTGGCGCGACTGCGGCTGACAGCTTTGCTGCGGCTTTCGCGTCTCCGGCGGTGCCCCGCCAGGCATCGGTCTGGGACCGACGGCCGGGTTTCACGCCACCGCCAGTGATGGGGCGCGCCGAGCCGGCCTATGCGCCGCCGCCAGAAACGGTAAGCTATCCGTTGGGCGTGGCACGCGGTCAGGTGTCCAAAACCTATATCGTTGCCGAGGCCGAGGATGGTCTGGTGATCGTCGATCAGCATGCGGCGCATGAACGTCTGGTGCTCGAACGGATGCGGCGCGCGGTCGAGGGCGGAGGCGTTGCGTCTCAGGCGCTGCTTCTGCCCGAGGTGGTCGAACTGGAAGAGGTCGCCTGCGATCGGCTTGAGGCACGATTGGCGGATCTCGCCGCGTTCGGGCTCGAACTGGAGCGCTTCGGTCCGGCGGCGATGCTCGTGCGCGCGACGCCCGCGCTGCTCGGGCAGAGTGACGTCAAGGGGCTGGTGGCGGACCTCGCCGATGAACTAGCGGCGTATGACGAAGCCTTGTCGCTCAAGGAGCGGATCGACCATGTCGCGGCGACCATGGCCTGCCATGGGTCGGTCCGCGCGGGACGCGTGCTCTCCGTCGCCGAGATGAACGCGCTGCTACGCGAGATGGAGGTTACGCCGCATTCGGGGCAGTGCAACCATGGCCGCCCAACATGGATTAAGCTTGCGCACGCCGACATCGAGAAGCTGTTCGGTCGCAAGTAACGCCAACTCAGGGCGAAGCGAAACCGATGGGGCCGATCTGGAGGACATGCCAGGGCTGCCCGACCAGGTCGCCCGCCACGCGGACATTGGCGCGGCGCATGATTTCGGCGGCCTGTTCGCCGGGCACTTGAAGCTGCGAGCGCCCGCCACCCGGAAAGCGAAGCGTCACGACAAGCGCGGCCTCACCGTCATGGGTGGCGGTGAGGCCGATGGCTTCGATCGTCGCGATCATGGACGAAGCGTCTGGCATCTCAGGCGGCGGCAGATGCCGCCCGGGGCGCTTCGATGAAGACGATGTCGGACGGTGTGATCACGCCGCCGCCCGGGCGGAAAGCAAGAAACAGGTTCCAGCTCACCAGTTGCTGAACGGCATCCTGCACCGGGGTTTCGGGGAGAACGCGCGCGGCGATGCTTTCCCAATTGTCGCCGTGCGCGGGCTGGATGAAGGCGCGGGCGGGGGGGACGCGGATTTCGGACTTGAGCATTGTCTCTCTCCCTCAGGCCGCCTGCGGCACGACATGGCCGGTGCGGGCATCGGTATAGCCCGTGGCGGCATGATAGGCGCGGTAGCCGTTGACGAACACTTCGCGCACGCCCTCTGCGCGGCGGATATAGCGGAAGCCGGGGGCGGGCAGATCGTGCACCGCGATTTCGGGGCCGCGATCAATGGTTTCTGGATCGAACAGCACGATATCGGCGGCATAGCCGGGCTTGATCAGCCCGCGATCGGTGATCCCCCAGATCCGCGCGACATCATGGGTCAGCTTGTGGACGGCGGTCTCGACCGACATGGATTTATGACCACGAACATAATGGCTGAACAGGAAGCCGGTATCGCCGTACGTGGAGAAGTTGGTGACGTGCGCGCCGCCATCGCCCGCACCGATGCTGATCAGCGGATCGGCGAGAAAATGGGCGATCTTGCCCGTCCGATTATGACCCAGCGCCTCAAGCCCGAACGAGGTCTGCAGATCGTCGGCAAGCGCGATGTCGATGATCGCTTCCGCCAGATGGCAGCCACGCTCGGCGGCGATATCGCCGAGGCGGCGCCCCAGCAGCGCTTCGCTGGCCTTGCCCGGCCGCTTGATGAAGGCATCGGCGAAATCGAGCGCGAGGCCGATCGGCATCATGAAGCTCTCAATCTCTTTCTTCAGTTGCTCGCGATATTCGGGATCGCGCAGCTTTTCGAGCTTTTCGGCGTGCGGCAGCAATGTGGTCGCCCACCAGGTTGGCAGCGTCGCAAAGGTCGACATCGGCGCGGTGAGATCGAATGACAGATCGATCGGCCTCGTCTGCATCTGCGGAATGACGCGTGCGCCGTAAGCGGTCTGGAGGCGGATGCGTTCGAGCGCGATGTCGATGAGATCCGGCGCCGAATTGCTGTCGAACAGCGGCGAGAAGGTAATCGTCAGGTCATGCTTGCGTGAAAGATCGCCGAGGATATCGATGCGCGCGCACAGGATATTGGCATCCCAGAATTCGGGGACGATCTGGAGGATCGCGCGTCGTTCGCCGAGCACGGCACACAGCGCATCAAGCTCGCGCGGTTCGGCCATGCGGGCCGGGACCGGGCGGTTTTCATGATCGATATCGACCCAGGATCCGCTCATCCCGATCGCGCCGGCGTCGAGACATTCACGCAGCGCGGTCTGCATCGTCGCGATTTCCGCATCGGTGGCCGGGCGTTCGCGCGCTTGCTCGCCCATCACCCAAAGCCGGATCAGGCTGTGGCCGACGAGCGGTGCCACGTTGATGCCGAGTTGGGCCCGAATGGCGGCGAGATATTCGGCAAAGCTTTCCCACGCCCAGGTGAGCCCGGCGTCGAAGGCATTCTGAGGCATTTCCTCGATCTTACGGAACGTGGCGCCCAGCAACTCGCGATGTTCGGCGCGGAGCGGAGCGAGGCTCAGCGAACAGTTGCCGGGGACGATCGTGGTGACACCGTGTTCAAGCGCGGGCTGGGCAAGCCCATCCCAGACAAGCTGTGCGTCGTAATGCGTGTGCGGATCGATAAAGCCGGGAGCGAGCACCAGTCCGTTGGCGTCCACCGTTTCGGTGGCTTCGCCCGGTACGTCGCCAACCGCGACGATGCGTCCATCGCGCACGCCGACATCGCCGGTGAACGAAGGCCCGCCAGACCCGTCACATATCCGTGCATTCCGAATGAGGAGATCCAACCCCATGATGCTTTTCCTCTCGCTGGTGCAAGCGGCGCAGGTGCGCCGTCCGCTTGTTCTATATATTCAATACATAGTGTAACGTATATTGCAATAATTTACGAAACACTGTGCATCGAAAATGTCGTGTTGAGCGGATGTGGGTTGATGCGTAAGGATGCGCGGAGCCAAGCGCATTTCGGAGACGGCAGTGAAGAGCAAGGGGGAGGGGCAGGGCGCGGCGACCGCAGTGCGCGGGCGTGGCCGTCCGCGTAATCCGGAGAATGACGCCGCGATCCTGAAGGCGGCGCGCGAAATTCTGGCGACCAGCGGTTTCGACGCGCTGACCTTCGAGGCGGTGGCGCAGATGACGGGGATTTCGCGCGTCACCATCTATCGGCGCTGGCCGAGCAAGGCGCATCTCGTCAACGAGATCGCCAATGGCGGCGATGACCGCTTTCCCGATGTGATCGAGGCCGAAGGGCTGATGGCCGAAATTCGCGCGTTGCTCGGCATGATCCACGACCGTTACAGCCGCAAGGATGTGGCGGCGGCAGCCATCGGGATGATCGTATCCTGGCAGAAAAACCCGGGATTGCTCGTCGAGCTGGACGCCTGGCGTGAGCTCGAGGCACGCGATGCGCTGAAGACGACGATCGAAAAGGGCAAACGGCTGGGGCTGGTGCGCGCGGATGTCGATAGCGATGCGGTGTTCGATATCGCGGTGGGATCGATCATGTACGGGACATTGTTCAGTTCGCGGGCCGATCGCAGGCCGGCGATCGACCGGATCGCCGAACTGATCGTTCATGGTGCCGCGCCCATGGCATAGGGCCGGGCATTTCGCCGCGGCCCCCGCCTATTATCAGCCCTTGGCGGCGGCGTAGGTCCAGTCCCAATGGCCGTCGGGCGGACCGTCCTGGAAGCCGAATTCCTCGCGGATATCGGCAATCGTCCAGTCGAAATAATCTTCCCATTTCAGCATGAAGAGCGGCTTTTTCTGCTTTTGGCCAAGCGCATGGCCGCGCGCGAGACCTTCAAGATAGGCCGGGGTTAGTGCTGGGTAGTGGCAGGCCGCGCGCATTAGCCCGGTGGTGACGAGGAACAGCCCGTGGCGGTTGAGTTCGGCTGCGAGTTCGACGCCGAAATAATTGATGACCGCCATGGTGTTCGCCATGATCAGCGCGCTTTCGCCGACGGGGCTGGGATCGAGCCCGGTAACCATATGCTCGATATCGTGCACCTGAATGCGGCGCTTGTTGATATATTCATAATCGTCCTTGGGCTCGCCCGTGAACATGAAGTCGATATCCATGCCGCTGTCGGCGATGAAGGCGTGGACGCGCGCGCCGAGCGTGCCGGGGGCATGGTCCTTCACCGCATCGGCCTGAAGGTTCGAGACGAAGCGCGCATCGAGCCAAGCGCGAAATTCGGGAAGGCGCGCGCGGGCGTCGGCGATGCCGCCGTAAAGTGCGGCACCATCTGTCACCTCGGCAAAGGCGCGGTTGATTTCGGGGACGAGATAGGCGCCCGGCAGATCATGCCCGTCGCGCTTGAGGCCCATCTGGGCAAACAGGTCGCGAAACAGCGGATTGTTCAGATATTTCGACGTGCTGATGAGGAGGCTGCCGGCGATCGGTTCATTGCCGCCCTTCAGATAGGCTGCTTCCTGCGCGGCAAGCTCGAGCCCGAGATCCTGTGCCATCCGTTGATCCTCTCCTTATATAAAACCCGGCGTACGGCGGGGCGGAAGGGGAAAAGGGGGAGCCGCAAAGGGCCCCCCAAGGTTCCGTCACGCCCCTTTTCGTGCCGGAAAGCGTTCAGAACTTGAACGCAAAGTCGATGCCATATGTGCGTCCACGATCGGGTGCGATGACCTGGTTGATCGCCACAGGGCCGAAGGTGGCGAAGCGTTCGTTGAAGAGGTTCTTGCCCCAGACCGAAATGTCGATCGCGGTATTTGCCAGCGGCAGCGCCGCGATGCCCGCGCGCGCATCGACCAGCGTGAACGCCTTGGCCGTGGCGAGTGCATCGAGGGCGGGCGAGCCAGACGGAAATTCGGTGAGCGGCGTGCTCGACCGATAGCGCGCCTCGGCGCTTACAAAGACGTTGCCGCCGCCCGGCAATTCGGCAAATTCATAATTGCCGGCGAGACGGGCGTTCCATTTCGGCGTGTAGGTGACACGCGCGATATCGGCCACATCATTGAACTGGTCGTTCACTTCGTCGTAGACCAGATATTCCTTATATTTGAAGTTGGTATAGCCGACGCTTGCATCGAGCGTGAAACCATCGAACGGTGCGGCCTGGAATTCGCCTTCAATCCCCCAGATCCGTGCCTTGCCGGCATTGTCGAAACGCTGCACGCCGCCGACAAAGGATGCGGTCTGCAGATCCTTATAATCCGAATAAAAGGCCGCAATATTGGCGCGCAGGCGATTGTCGAACCACTGAGACTTGAGGCCGACTTCATATGAGGTCAGGTTTTCCGGCTCATAAGGAATGGCACCCAAAATGCCGCCCGCGACATAGCCGCTGGCGATCTTGGCATAGGTGGTGACATCCTGATTGGGGCGCCAGGTGACGATGCCGGTATAGTTGAACTTGCTGTAGCTCGTCTTGTAGACGCGCCCCGGAATGAGCCCGCTGCCCCCGGCGCCTGCCGCGCTGATCAGCATCGTTTCGCGATCGTCGATCGTGTAGCGCGCACCCAAGGTGAGGTCGAGCTGATCGGTCGCATGCCAGGTGGCCTGGCCATAGGCCGCCATGGAATCGTTGATCGCGCGGGTGCGGGTGACGCCGCTGCCGAACGCATCGTCGAGCGGGGTAGGCAAGACGACGCCGTTCATCACCGGCTGGAAAATGCCAAGCACGTTGGTCGCCGGTGAGTTTTCGTGGAAATAGAACAGACCCGAGGTGAGATCGACGCTGTCCCAGTCGAAAATGAACTGAAGTTCCTGCGTAAACTGTTTCTGACTGGTCGAGCGCGCGGTGAGCAGGGTGAACAGGCTGTCATTGGGACCGGGCTGATTGGCCGGATCGAGCACGCCCGTAACATCCCCGGTCAGAAGTGCGCCGAGTTGCGCGACGCTGAAGCGAAGGCCGCCGGTTGCCCCGAGATCGTGGATATTCGGTTTCTGCTTCATTTTGCGATAGGCGGTGATGCTCTTCACCGTCAGTTCGTCCGCAACATCCCATTGGAAGGTGAGATTGTGCCCCTCGACGGTGAGCGGCTGGACGCTGGTGGCTGCGGCGACCTCGGGAAGCAGCGATCGGCCTGCATTGGTGATCCCGCCGGTCATCGGCTGGAAGGCGATGATGGCGCCGGCAAGCTGACCCACTGCATCGGGCGTCGTGCCGAGGAATTGCATCGGCCCCGCTGTGGTCTTTGAATCGGTATAGTCGAAATGATAATCGACCTTAAATTCGGGCGCGATGTCGAGCCGCGCGGCGACCTGGACCGCGTCGACATTCTTGGCGCCAAGCTCACGCGCGTAGGTGAGTGTGCCAAAATCCGGCTGACGCAGGCTGAAATCGAGCGTTTTGCCGGCGAGCAGGTTCTTCGAATAGCCACCCATCTCGTCGTGCAGATAGGAGAGCTTGAGGCTGAGCGGACCCATTGCGGGAAGGTTCAGGATCGTCCGTGCGCGGAAGGCATCGAAATTGCCGTAGGACACCTGCTGCTTGATGCCGAATTCGCCCGTTGGGGCGGCGCTGACAAGGCTGATCGCACCCCCCGTCGAGTTGCGGCCGAACAGCGTGCCCTGCGGACCGCGCAGGATTTCGACGCGTTCGAGATCGGCGAGATCGAATACCGAACCCACCGAGCGGCCGATATAGACGCCGTCGAGATAGATGCCGATCTTCGGATCGACGCCGTTGTCCGACGTGCCCGAAAGCAGGCCGCGGATCTGGATGATGGGGATCGACTGTACGCCCTGCGTCGTCAACTGGACGTTGGGTGCGAAGCCGCTCAATGATTCGACATTGGTGATACGGGCATTGTCGAGCAGTTCGCTCGACAGCGCAGTGACGGCGACCGGAACCTTTTGCAGGCTTTCTTCCTTGCGCTGCGCGGTGACGATGATGTCTTCGAGCCCGACCCCCGATCCGGCAGCCTGATTTTGCGCCCATGCGGGGCTCGCGGTGGCCAGCATGGCCAGAACAGACGCAGACGCACAATAGCTACGCATACCCATTCTTATCCTCTCCCATCGATTATTCTGCGCGATCCTCATCACGCGGATCATCGCGGACGCGTGTTGCGCGCGAGTCCTTGAGATGGGTCGTTTTTATTGAATACAGTGCGTATCGTATATGTTGTGCTGTGACAACAATATTGGTGCGCACGGCGCATGGCCTGCGTTCGGGCAGTGGGGCGGGCGATATTGGGGAGGGCTATTGCCGGAATTGCGAGGGACTTTGCCCGGTCCAGCGCCGGAACGCCTTGCGAAAGCTGTTGGTATCCCGAAAGCCTGAACGCAGCGCGATCGCATCGATATTGAGCGCCTTGTTCCCGAGCAGTTCGATCGCGATCTGTTTTTGGGTTTCTTCCTTGATCGCGTGGATCGAGATCGCCTCGTCAGCAAGGCGGCGGCGCAGCGTGCTCGTGCTGTAGCCGGTGAGGCGTGCGAGTTCGTCGAGCGATGGCAGGCGACGATCGCGCGAAAGCGACATGATGTAGAGCGAGCGAACGCGATCGGGCAGCGCCAGCGTATCGGGCGTGGCGGACAGGAAATCGAACGGGAAATCGACGAGCAGGCCCTCGAGTTCGTCGGGCGTCCGCACGATCGGCATGTCGAGCAGATAGGCGGGGAAGGTGATCCGGTGGACCGGATGATCGAAGCTGAGTTCGCCTGCGAAAAAATCCGACACTGCCTCGTCGGCGTAGCGGCCGTCATAGGCCAGGCCAACGCGAAAGATGAACTCGCCAATGCCGAGCAGCCAGCCATAGAGGCGACAGAACATCGACATCCCGGCGAGATCGGAGAGGAAGGAACTGAAGTTCTTCCGGCGGCGCATAGTATCGATCAATACAGTCGCGGTGGTGCCGTTCACCTCCAGCGACACGGTGGAGATACGGTCATGCCGGGTGCCGAAGAACATCGTCTGGCGTTCGATCACATGGCAAAAGGTGCGGCTGGTGATGACGCAGTGGCACATCAGCCGGAATTCGTCCGGGTGCATCTGCGGCTTGCGATCGAGCCGGCTGGAATGCCAGCCGATCGTGACGATGGATTCGCGGTAAAGGGCGATCAGTTGGCTGCGGGAGAGCTGGGAAAACCGGCCCGTTTCGATGTCGTTCGGGCTGTAGGGAATGCCCGCCTTGCGCAATATCTCGACAGGCTCGCCGCCAACGCGCGCGACCTTCTGCAGCAGGTTGAGAACATCCTCCGGCGATACGGCGGTGATACGCGGCATATTGTTTTCCCTTCCGCCTGCCTTCGCTTGAACCGATGGATAAGATAGCATGGCTATTTGAACATGAAACCATGTCTATGTGTGGCACCGGGTGATTAGACCTTGTGCATCTGGCACATGAGGATAGCCCGCAAAGATGGGCTGCCCAATTTAGGTAGGGATGCTTGATGACTGAGAGGACTGCCGCTCCGGTTTCCACCTGGACGCCGCCGCCGCGACCGGAATGGCTGGCGCGATTTTTGGAAGAGACCGCTGCCTGGAAACACAATATTGTCGCGCCGCTCGACGCCGCCGAACTGATCGCCACCGCGCAGCGCAATACCGGGCTATCGGACTTTGGCGACGATGACTGGCGTGAGCCGTTCGAAATCCTGATCCGCTCGATCAACGAAGAGGCGGAACTGCATTTCTTCGGTCGGCTGTGGACGCGGCAGGAAATGCTGCTGTTCCTCGAGAACCGGTTGCGGATCGAGGAATGCTATCGCCAGCATCCCGAGATCGAGGATGAAGTGATTGACCGTCCCGTTTTCGTAACGGGCCTGCCGCGATCGGGCACCTCGATCCTGTTCGAGCTGCTGGCGCAGGACAAGCAGTTCCTGGCGCCCGCGAACTGGGAGTTCGTGCTGCCCTGTCCGCCGCCCGAAGCCGCAACCTATCGCAACGATCCGCGTGTGCCGCGCGCGCACGAACTGATCACGCAGATGGGGCGGGTCGCCCCCGCCTATCAGGCGATGCATGAAATGGGGGCCTGGATCCCGAACGAATGCGGCGTGGCATTCCCGCTCAGCTTCCGGTCGCAGCATCTGGCGGCATCGTTTCAGGTGCCGAGTTACGTCAATTGGCTGTTCGCGGCGGACCAGAAGCCGGCCTATGCCTATTACCGGCGCCTGTTGAAGCTGTTGCAGTGGAAGAACCCACGCGATCACTGGTTGCTAAAGGCACCCGAGCATCAGAGTTTCCTGCCGACGCTGTTCGAGGTGTTTCCCGACGCGCGCGTAATCGTGACGCACCGTGATCCGGTGAAGGCGCAAGGGTCGGTGACCAATCTGCTCGGCACGATCTACCACATGCGCAGCGACAAGGCGTTCGACGCGCAGGCGTTCGAGGAATTGCTGACGCCCGAGGGCACGGCCGCGCGGCTGGAACAGATGATCGATTGGCTCGAAGGCGGGGTGATCCCGGCGGACCAGATCACGCATTCGCATTATGCGGCGCTTGTGGATTCTCCGCTCGAGGCACTTGAGGCCCTGTATGCGCGGATCGGCTTTCCGTTCACCGAACAGGCACGGTCTGCGGTCGAGAATTATTTGGCGCACAAGCCCAAGGGCAAGTTCGGCGCACACAAATATGCGGTGGCCGAAGACGATCAGACGCGGCGAATTTTTCAAAGATATCAAGAATATTTTAACGTGACTAGCGAGGGGTAAGCAGATGGATCTGGGTCTGAAGGGCAAAACCGTCGTCGTCACCGGCGGCAGCGGCGGGATCGGCCATGGGCTGGTGATCGAATTCGCCCGTGAAGGGGCGAACGTGATCTCCGCATCGCGCGATCTGGCGACCGGCGAAAAGCTGGCGGCGCGTGCGAAGGAACTGGGCTGTGCCGGCACCGTGCTGCCGGTGGCGACCGACGTCACCGATCGTGCCAGTGTCGATGCGATGGTGGCCATTGCGCATGAGCGCTTCGGGTTGATCGACGTGTTGGTCAACAATGCCGGCGGCGTGAAGAGCAACTACGCGTTCGAGGATCTGGACGACGAGACCCGGCGCTGGGAAATCGCGCTCAATATTGACGGCGTGGTGAACGCGACTCTGGCGGTGGCGCCCGACATGGTGTCGCGCGGGACAGGCAGCGTCATCAATATCTCCTCCAACTCGTCGCTGCTGGGCGAGGCGGCGCAGAGCATCGTCCATTACGGCGCGGTGAAGGGCTTTGTGAACAGCCTGACCAAGACGCTGGCCTATGAATGGGGGCCCAAGGGCATCCGCGTGAACACGATCGCGCCGGGCTGGATCGTTCCGCACAATAATGAGGACATCGCGTCGGGCAGCTTCTGGCACCGTCTCGACATGGGCACGCCCGAGGGGATGCAACAGTCGATGGAGGACGGCACGCTGTTTAACATGAGCTCGATGCCGATCAAGCGGCTGGGGCGCCCCGAAGATATCGCCAATCTTGCCATGTTCCTGGCATCCGATTGCTCGGGCTATATCACCGGCCAGCTGATTTCGGTCAGCGGCGGCGTGTACATGCCGTGAGGCTGGCGGACCGCATCTGCGTCGTCACGGGCAGCGGTGGCGAGGGCGGCATCGGCGCCGCGATCGCCGCCCGCTTCGTGGCCGAGGGCGCAACCGTCTTCGTGGCGGACATCGATCTTGCCAAGGCTGAGAATGTTGCAGCCGCCTTGGGCGACCGCGCGATTGCCTGGCAATGCGACGTGACCTCCGCCGAGGCGGTCGAGGCGCTGATCGCTGAGCCGGTCAACCGCTTCGGTCGGATCGATGTGCTCGTCAACAATGTCGGATTCACGTTGCCGGGGCGGCTCGCCGAACTGAGCGATGAAAGCTGGCACCGGGTGATCGCGGGCAACCTGACCTCCACTTTTTACGGCATCCGGGCGGCGCTGCGCCCGATGCGCGCCCAGAAGTCAGGGACGATCATCAATATCTCGTCATCGGCGGGCATTGGCGGTGCGCCGGGGCTTGGCGTTTACGGCGCCGCCAAGGCGGGGGTGATCAGCCTGACGCAAACCGCTGCGGTCGAGAATTTCAAGGCGGGCGTGCGCGTCAACGCGATCCTGCCCAATGCGGCGACCAAGCCGCTGCTGGCATGGTTCGACGCGACCGATGATGGCCGTGAGACACGCGCGAAGATCGAAAGCTATGCGCGGTGCGGATCGCCCGATGAGATCGCGGCGGCGGCACTTTTCCTCGCCTCCGAAGACAGCAGCTACGTCAACGGCGCCGTGCTGCCGGTGGACGGCGGGCTTTCGGCGCGTGTCGGCTGCATCGACGCCAAGATCGACTGAAATGCCGGGCGCCGTCCCCGTGGCGGCACCCCATAATATTCTGAAGGAAACGAAACATGACTGCTGACCATGACATCGTGCTTCGCAATGCCTGGAACACATTTTGCGATGAGCTGAAGCAGGCCGGCGAAGCGGCATTCCGCGAAACCGCCGCGAGCAACCCGGTGGACCGCGCCGCCGGGATCCGGGCGCTGTCGCGCAACATCGCGCTCGCGCTGGCCTTCGAGATGGAGAACAAGGATCCGCTCCACCCCGAACTGATGCACTATTTCGATCCGATGCGGAAACAGGGCGGCGACAATACCGACGCGCTCTATGTCGGCGCGCCGATCAACGGCACCGATACCTACCGTGTGTCGGGCAATCGCGGCACCGCCCGTTATTTCAGCGTCACCGTGGTCGAGCGCGGTGAGACGCCCTGGGGCGGCGCGGTTCCCTCGGTGTTGTTCGCCGATGATCTCGACGTCGATGCAGACGGCAATTTCGAGCTTTGGGTGAGCCCCGAGCCGCAACCCGGCAAAAACTGGATCAGGTCGACGCCCGACACTTTCCGCCTCACCTTCCGCCAGTTCTTTGCGGACTGGGAAGGCGAAAAGCCGATGGAAGCGCGCATCGACCTGATGACCGGCGACGGCACGCCGCCGCAGCTGGCGCCCGAAACGCTGGTGGAAGGGCTGGCCGCAGCGTCGCACTGGCTGAAATGGTCGATCACCTATTGGGCGGACATGATCGACAAGTGGAAGGTGCAGCCCAACAAGTTCCTGTCCTACCGCCAGCTCGATGACAACAAGATCGACGCGACGCCGGGTGGCGAGCCACTGATTTCCTATTGGAAGCTGCCCGAGGACGAGGCGCTGATCATCCGCGTCCGCCCGCCCGAGGCACAATATTGGGCGGTTGAGTTCGGCAATTACTGGTGGGAGACGATGGATTATCGCTACCGCATGTCGAACACCAACTGCCATTATGCCGCGATCGAGGATGATGGCGAGCTGATCGTTGTCGTCTCGCACAAGGATCCGGGCGTGCCCAACTGGCTCGATCCGTCGGGGCATAGCGAGGGGTATATCACCTATCGCTGGATGATCGCCGATCATTATCCGGTGCCGCAGTGCGAGCAGGTGAAGCTGGCCGAGCTGTTCGATCATCTGCCGCAGGACATCAAGCGCATCGATGCGCCCGCGCGCCGCGAACAGCTTGACCGCCGCCGTCGCGGGATTGTTCAGCGCTTCAAATGGTGACCGGGCAAACCGCCCAAGATTGAGAGTTTACCATGGGAACGGGCAACCGTTCCCATGGCCGTTATGGGAGCAAGACGTGCCAAATTTGTTCGACCCCGCCATGCTGGGGAATATCGCGCTGTCCAATCGCGTCGTCATGGCGCCGATGACGCGCAGCCGGGCGGGGGAAGGCGATGTGCCGACCGACCTGCATGTCGCCTATTATCGCCAGCGTGCATCGGCCGGGCTGATCATCACCGAGGGCACGCAGCCCAGTGCGAACGGCAAGGGATATTGCCGCACCCCCGGCATCCATGACGCAGCCCAGATCGAAGCGTGGAAGAGCGTGACCGACGCCGTGCACGGCGCGGGCGGGCGGATCGTGATGCAGATCATGCATGTGGGCCGTGTCGCCAGTCAGCTGAACAAGGCGGAAGGCACCGAGAGCGTCGCGCCGTCGGCCATCCGCGCGGCGGGGCAGATCTTCACCGAGCAGGGGATGGTTGACCTTGATGAGCCCCGCGCGCTCGATATCGCGGAAATTCCGGGCGTGATCGCTGAGTTTGCCGAAGCGACGCGCAATGCGCTGGCCGCCGGATGCGACGGCGTGGAACTGCACTGCACCAGCGGCTATCTGCCCGCGCAGTTCTTGTCGTCCAATTCGAACCAGCGGATCGACGCTTATGGCGGCAGCGCCCAGAACCGTATCCGCTTCGTCGTCGAGGCGCTCACGGCAATGGCGGCGGTGGCGGGCCCCGGTCGGGTGGGTTTCCGTATCTGCCCCGGCAATCCGTTCAACGATATTCACGATGCCGATCCGGTGGAAACCTACGGCGCGCTGCTCGAGGCCGTGGCGCCGATGGGGCTGGCCTATCTGCACCTGATCGACGTGCCCAATCCGCAGCTGGATAGCCTGGCATTGGTGCGCGAACGCTGGACGGGAAATCTGATCCTGAACCGCGACGAGATGCCGGCCGAGGTGGCGCAAGAGCTGGTGGAAACCGGCGGGGCGACGGCCATTTCCTTTGGCCGACGCTTCATCGCCAATCCCGATTTTGTTGAGCGGCTGCAAAGCGGCGCAGCGCTGAACGCGATCGATTTCAACACGCTCTACACGCCGGGGGCCGAGGGATTTACCGATTATCCTGCACTGGCCTGAACCGGGCTGGCCGGCATCATTTGAAGGGGTGACGCCGGCCGTCTCCTGATTAGCCCTTTGTCGCTTCCATCGCATGGCCCGCCTGGCGCCAGGCAGCGACGCCGCCATCGAGCGCGGTGGCGCGCATATAGCCAAGCTCGCGCAACGTGGCGGCGGCGAGCGTCGAAATCTTGCCGAGTTCGCAGCAGGTGACGATGCGGATCGTCGGATCGGGAAGCTCGGTGTTCACACGAAGTTCCATCTGACCGCGCGGCAGATGGCGGGCGGTAGCGATATGGCCCGCATCATAGGCGTCCTTTTCGCGCAGATCGATGACGATGAGATCGCCGCTGTTACTGCCCAACCGCGTGCTGAGTTCGGCCATAGACATGAAGGGCACCTTTGCGGCGGCTTCGGAGAGCAGTTGGGCGACCGTCTTGCCGCCGCTCATATTGGTGCGCAGCGCCTCGGTAAGATGGGTGGGGGCGGCGAGATCGAGATCGCGCATCATCGCCACAAAGGCATCGCGTTCGGCCATCTGGAGGCGCGGGTTGGCGGCGATTTCCTCGGCGATGGTCGAATGATCGCGCCCCTTATAATCGTGCGCGGGATAGACGCGCAGATCACCGGAAAGCCGGAGGAGCTTGTCGAACAGGCTTTCGTGCAATTGGTGCGGATCGCCGGTGGGAAGATCGGTGCGTCCGGTGCCGCCGATCAGCAGCGTATCGCCGGTAAAGACGCGGTCTTCCATGACGAGGCACATCGAATCGCGCGTGTGCCCCGGCGTATGCATGGCGGTGAGCTTGAGGCTGCCCGCGATCAACATGTCGCCGTCGTCGAGCCGCATATCGGCATAGGGCGCCGCGCTCAGCCGGTGCATCACGACATGCGCGCCGAAGATCTGGCCAAGCTGGCGGCTGGCGGAGAAATGATCGGCATGGGTGTGCGTATCGACGACGTAACGCACCGTCAGCCCGTGCTGGAGCACATGGCCGCGATAATGATCGATCAGGCTAAGCTCCGGATCGATCAGCACCGCGGCGCACGAGCTTTCGCAGCCTAGCAGATATGAGCGGCAGCCGCCGGCGGTGAAGCTTTCGAACAACATGGTCAGTGCGGCTGCGGCACGATGCGCAGATAGGGGCGGGGGGCGTTCCATCCGTCCGGATAAAGGCCCTTTGCTTCTTCGTCCGAAACCGAGCCGGCGATGATCACATCTTCCCCGCGTTGCCAGTTCACCGGCGTCGCGACGCGGTGTTTGGCGGTGAGTTGGATCGAATCGAGCACGCGGAGGATCTCGTCGAAATTGCGGCCCGTGGTCATCGGATAGCTCATCATCAGCTTGATCCGCTTGTCCGGCCCGATGATGAAGACGGTGCGGACGGTGGCATTATCCGCCGCGGTGCGCCCATCGGACCCGCCGTCAATTTCCTCGGGCAGCATGTTGTAGAGCTTGGAAACCTTGAGGTCGGTATCGCCGATCATCGGGAAATTGGGCGCCGTGCCTTGCGTCTCGGCGATATCCTCTGCCCATTTCGCATGGTTGGTGACGGGATCGACGCTGAGCCCGATGATCCTGGTGTTGCGCTTGTCGAATTCGGGCTTGAGCCTGGCCATATAGCCGAGTTCGGTGGTGCAGACCGGCGTAAAATCCTTGGGATGGGAAAAGAGGATTGCCCAGCCATTGCCGATCCAGTCGTGGAAATCGATCGGGCCCTCGGTGGTTTCGGCGGTGAAATTCGGCGCCTCGGAATTGATGCGAAGTGACATCTCCGTCCGTCCTTTCCCTGATCCCCGGCGGCCGATGCTATCCGCGTTGCGGCGGGTTGAACAGATGCGCGGCGGGGGTGGTCAGAGGGGGTATCGGCCCGGCGCGATGGCGGGCGAAGGGCGCATCAAAGGCGACATGCGGTGCGCGTGGGTGTCGCGCTTGTGCGCACACGTAAAAAACCCCGCCGAAGCGGGGTCGAGTTTAGCTCCGCAGGCTCCGAAGGAGCTGCAAGTAATAGGTAATATGGAATATAAACTTCTACAAGCGTATAAATTTAACAAAATATTTACGCGAAATGCAATTTTCCGTCAATTTTCGCACGGCGCACCAAAAGGCGATATGCTGACAGCCTCTTGAACGGCGAAAGGCTGGAGATGATTGCAACCCGTCACCTAATCATCACCGGCCGGGTACAGGGCGTGGGATACCGCGCCTGGGCGGCGCACGCGGCGCGCGACATGGGGCTGGACGGCTGGGTGCGCAATCGCGCCGATGGCAGCGTGGAGGCGGTGATTTCCGGCGACGCGGCGAAGGTGCGGGCGTTTCTGAACGCCTGCCATAACGGGCCGGCGCTGGCCCGGGTCGACGAAATCGCGATTTCGGACCGGGCGGAGGTGCCCGAAGCGGGGTTCGTGACCCGGCCGACGGGCTGATCCGCCCCGGCGCGGTGGCCGGGGCGGATGAAGCGGATCAGGCGGCGTTCACAGCCTTGGCGACGGCGGACTGGCCGATGCCGTTCGCGGCGCTCATCACCGCGCGGACCGAGGCGGTTGCCACATCGGCATCGACGCCGACACCGTAGACCGTGCGGCCATCGGGCGTCTTGCATTCGACATAGGCCGCAGCCTGCGCATCGGTGCCGTGACCGATGGCGTGTTCGCTGTAATCGGCGACTTCGAGTTCGATGCCGCATTCGTCGCGCAGCGCGGCGAGCACCGACGAAATCAGGCCGTTGCCGCGCCCGCTGATCGAGCGGACTTCGCCGTCGAGGCGGACCTTGCCGATAAAGGTGCGGTTTGCGCCGCCCGACGCGCCGGGGGCGTGCGATTCCTGATATTCGACGAGGCCGAAGGGATGTTCGCCGTCGAGCGCATAGACGCTGCGGAAGGTTTCCCAGATATCCGCCGAGTTCAGTTCGCGGCTGGTTTCATCGGCCAGCGCCTGCACATGGCGGCTGAAATCGGCCTGCATGCGCTTGGGCAGCTTCAGCCCCTTGTCCTGTTCGATCACCCAGGCGACGCCGCCCTTGCCCGATTGCGAATTGACGCGGATCACGGCTTCGTAGCTGCGGCCCAGATCGGCGGGGTCGATCGGCAGATAGGGGACTTCCCAATATTCATCGTTGCGCGCTTCCTGCGCGGCAAAGCCCTTCTTGATCGCGTCCTGGTGCGAACCCGAAAAGGCGGTGAACACCAGATCGCCGGCATAGGGATGGCGCGGATGGACGGGGATGTTGTTGCAATATTCGACCGTGCGGATCACGTCGTCGATATCCGAGAAGTCCAGTTCGGGATCGACGCCCTGCGTGTACAGGTTGAGTGCGACGGTCACCAGATCGCAGTTGCCGGTGCGTTCGCCATTGCCGAACAGGCAGCCTTCGACGCGGTCGCCGCCCGCCATCAGGCCCAGTTCGGCCGCCGCCACGCCGGTGCCGCGATCGTTATGCGGGTGCAGCGAGATAACCACCGAATCGCGGTTGGGGATGTTGCGGCAGAACCATTCGATCTGGTCTGCATAGATATTGGGCGTCGCGGCCTCGACCGTGGCGGGCAGGTTGAGGATCAGCGGCTTTTCCGGCGTCGGGCGCAGGATATCCATCACCGCCTCGCACACCTCTACCGAGAAATCGAGTTCGGCGGTCGAGAAGGTTTCGGGCGAATATTCGAAATGCCAGTCGGTGTTCGGCTGCTTGGCGGCTTCGTCGCGCAGGATCTTGGCACCGCGGATCGCGATGTCCTTCACCTCGGCGCGGTCCATGTTGAACACGATCTTGCGCCATGCGGGCGAGACGGCGTTGTACAGGTGGACGATCGCCTGCTTCGCGCCCTTCAGGCTTTCGAAGCTCTTTTCGATCAGGTCCTGGCGCGACTGGGTGAGCACCTGGACGAAGACGTCGTCGGGGATGCGGCCCGACTGGACCAGCCCGCTGATGAAATCGAATTCGGTTGCGCCCGCCGAGGGAAAGCCGACCTCGATCTCCTTGCAGCCGACCTTGACCAGCAGGTCGAAGAAGCGCTGCTTCTTTTCGCTGTCCATCGGATCGATGAGCGCCTGGTTGCCGTCGCGCATGTCGGTCGACAGCCAGCGCGGCGCCTTGGTGATCGTGCGGCTGGGCCATTGGCGATCGGCAATGTCGATCTGGGGGAAGGCACGGTATTTTACGGAAGGATCACGCAGCATTGTCTTCTCTCGGCTTCAGATTCGCGCGGGCAGATCGCACTGCCGCGGCTCTATTTCGTTCCCTGATTTCGTCTGGCCCTTAGGCGGTGCCTCGGCTGGCCGGATAACGGCCGCACGGGATCGTCGCGCCTAAGGGCGCGTAAGTCGAAGAAGGAGAAGGGCGCGGTGCGCGTTCATGGCAAGCCCAATGCCGGGAAATGAGTCGAATGTCCAGCAAAAACCCCTGTCGCTTTCACGACAGGGGGGCATCGGTGGCTGATTATTTCTCGAACGCGGCGACGATTTTGAGCTTTACCGTGTCGGACACCATGGGTAGCCCGTAATTGATGCCGAAGTCGCTGCGGCGGATGGTTGCCTCGGCTTCGAAGCCGACATTTTCCTTGCCACCCATTTGCGCGGGCATCTTGCCGGCGCCGTAGAAATCGGCGTCGAGCGTGACCGGCTTGGTGACGCCGTTGAGCGTCAGGTTGCCCGCGATCTTGGCTTCGTCGCCATCGTCATCGACCCTGACCGAGGTCGAGACGAAGCGCGCGTCGGCGGGGGCATCGCCAAAGAAGTCCTTGGTCAGCAGATGCTTGGTGAGCCCGGTGCTGGCGGTCGTGACCTTGGCGACGGGGATCGTCACGTCGACCTTGGCGGCGGCGGGGTTCTTCGGATCGAGCACCAGCGTGCCGGTGACGTCGCCGAAAATGCCGAAATAGGGGGTGAAGCCGAGATGATCGACCGTCCACTGGACGAGCGTGTGGCCGGGATCGACCTTATAGGTGCCGCCGGTGATGCGCGAGGCATCCCTGGCGCCCGGCGCGGTCATGGGCGCGTTCTGCTGCGCGATGACGGGAAGGGCGACCGCCGCGGTGGCGGCAAGGGCGATGGCGATGATGCTGCGGCGCATTGAGAGACTCCGATTGGGGGAGCGGGGAAAGTGGAACCGACTGTCCCGGCTGTCAAATATCAAGAGATCCCCGGATGGCACCGTAAATGCGATCAAGATCGGCATCGTCGGTGCAATAGGGCGGCATCACATAGATGGTGTTGCCGAGCGGGCGGAGCAGCACGCCGTGTTCGCGGTAATAGGCCATGAGCCGCGGCGCGAGGCCTGAGAGATAGCCGCCATCGGGTACATGCACGTCCATCGCGGCGATGGTGCCCATGCGGCGGACATTGCGCAGGCGTGGGTGATCGGCGAGCGTATCGAGCCGCGCCTGTTGCGCGGCGCCGAGCGCGACGACGCGGTCCAGCACGGGTTCGTCGCGCCAGATTTCGAGATTGGCGTTGGCGGCGGCGCAGGCGATCGGGTTCGCGGTGTAGGAACTGCTGTGATAGAAAGTGCGCGCGCGATCGGTGCTGTAATGCGCATCGAAGATCGCTTCGGAGGCGAGCGTGACCGCCAGCGGAATGGCGCCCCCGGTCAGCCCCTTGGACAGACACATGATGTCGGGAACGATATCCGCCTGATCGCAGGCAAAGCGCGTGCCCGTGCGGCCCCAGCCGGTCATCACCTCATCGGCGATGAAGAGCACGCCGTGCGCCGCACAGATGCGGCGCATTTCGGCGAGCACGGCGGGGGTGTAGAAGAACATGCCACCCGCGCCGAGGATCAGCGGTTCGACGATGAAGGCGGCGGGCTTTTCGCGGCAGGCGGCCTCGAGCGCGTCGAGCGTTTCCTGTTCGCGCCCGGCGGCGGGATAGGGGATGGTGCCTACATCGAAGAGCAGCGGCTCATAGGGTTTGTTGAACACTCCGCGCGCGCCGACCGACATCGCGCCGATGGTATCACCATGATAGCTGTGTTCCATCACGAGGATGCGCTCGCGCGGTTCGCCGATATGCGCCCAGTAGCCAAGCGCCATTTTGAGCGCGACCTCGACGCTCGTCGATCCGCTGTCAGAGAAGAACGCGTGCGAGAGCGGCGCGGGGGTCATGGCGACCAGCGCGGCGGCGAGCTTTTCGGCGGGTTCGTGCGTCCAGCCCGCGAAGATCAGCTGATCGAGCTTTTCGGTCTGCGCGCGGATTGCGGCCATGATGCGGGGATGGCAATGGCCATGGGTGACCACCCACCAGGAAGAGATCGCGTCGATCCAGCGCTGGCCGTCCGCGCTGTAGATCGCGGCGCCCTCGGCGCGGTCGATCAGGGGAACGGGTTCGCCCAGGCCGTGCTGGGTGAAGGGGTGCCAGACGGGCGAACGGGTCATTGGAAATCCTTGATATCGAAGCCGGCGTCGAAGGCAGCGATCAGGCTGTCGCGATCGAGCCGGGAAAGGCGGTCGAGGCGGCCGAGACGGCGGACGCCCGAAATTTCGGGGATAACGGCCTCGCTGTCGGGCATGGCGTCGCCGATAAAGGTAATGCCGTGGATCGGAACGCCACGGCTGCGGAGCGACTCGATCGTCATCAGCGTGTGGCTGATCGTGCCGAGGCCGGTGCGCGCGCAGATGATCACCGGCAGCTGCCAGCGCGCGAAGAGATCGGCGAAGAGCACCGTGCGCGTGACGGGGACGAGCGCGCCGCCCGCGCCCTCGATCACCAGCGGGCCTTTGCAGACCGGCGGGGTGATGGCGGCGGGATCGATCTCGACCCCGTCAATCTCGGCCGAGAGGTGCGGCGAGGCGGGGGTGACGAGGCGGTAATGCTCGGGAAAGATGCGCGGATGGCCGGTATCGTTGAGCCCCGTCAGTTGCGCGATGCGTTCGCTGTCGGTGCCGCCTTCGAGCCCGGACTGGACGGGCTTCCAGTAGCTGGCGCCGAGCGCTGCGGTGAGAGCCGCGGAAAAGACGGTCTTGCCGATATCGGTATCGGTACCGGTGACGACGAAATGGGTCATGCGGGGATATTTTCCACGGCGTCTTCGAGCGCATCGACGAGCGCGTCGACATCGCTCTGACCAATATTGAGCGTGATCGAAAGCCGCAGGCGCGCGGTGCCCGGCGCCACCGTGGGCGGGCGGATGCCGCGCACGTCGAAGCCCGCCTGCTGAAGCCGGGCGGCGATCGCCATGGTGCGGCCATTGTCGCCGATCACGACGGGAATGACCTGCGTGCCCGTGCGCGGCACGCCGAGCCGGTTATGAAGCTCGCCGCCGGCATGGTCGGCCAGCGCGCGCAGCGCGGTCGCGCGCGCCGGATCGCTGGACACCAGCCCGATCGCGCGGCGGACCATATAGGCCATGAGCGGCGAGGGCGCGGTCGAGAAGATGAAGGGGCGCGCGCGGTTGACGAGAAAGTCGATGAGCACGCGCGGCGCGCAGAGCAGCGCCCCCTCGCACCCCAGCGCCTTGCCGCAGGTGTGGAGCGTGATGACGTTGGGGAGCCCGGCGACGGTGGCAGAAAGCCCGCGCCCCTGTTCGCCGAAAACGCCGGTGGCGTGCGCCTCGTCGACGATCAGGAAGGCCTCGTGCCGCTGGGCGAGGGCGGCCAGTTCGGTGACGGGGGCAGTGTCGCCGTCCATCGAATAAAGGCTTTCGACCGCGATCCAGACGCGGCCCGTTCCGCCGGCGCGGCGCCATGCGGCAATGGCGTCGTCAAAGGCGGTGACGTCATTATGCGCGGCGGCGACGCGTTCGGCGCGGCCGAGCTTCATGCCGTCATGCGCGCTGGCATGGATAAGCGCGTCGTGGACGACGAGATCCCCGCGCTGGGGCAGCGTGGCGAAGAGCGCGGCATTGGCGGCAAAGCCGGTGGAGAGGAAAAGCGCGGCCTCGGTGCCGTAATGGCGGGCGGCGGCGTATTCGAGCGCTTCATGCTCGGCGTGGTTTCCGCGCAGCAGGCGCGATCCGCCGGAACCGGCCGGGATGCCCTGGGCGATGCCCTCGACAAGCGCGTCGCGCAGCGCGGGCGACTGGGCGAGGCCGAGATAGTCGTTGGAGGCGAAATCGAGCCCCTGACGCGGGGCGAGGCTGCGAAGCCGGTTCTCTGCGGCGAGCGCATCGAGCTGGCTTTGAAAAGCGTGGAACAGAGAAATCGGTCTTACTCCTGAGGTGCGCCGCCCATAGCGTTTTTGGGCGGCACCACCAACAGGCCAAGCACGGGGCCGTGCCCGGCTGGCCTGAAAACCAGCCGGGCGAAGCGCTTAGTTCTTTTCCTTGTCGACCAGCTTGTTCGCGCCGATCCAGGGCATCATGGCGCGCAGCTTGGCGCCGGTTTCCTCGATCGGGTGACGCTTGGCCGCGATACGGCTGGCCTTGAGTTCGGGCTGGCCGGCGCGGTTATCGAGCACGAAGTCCTTCACGAAGCGGCCCGATTGGATATCTTCCAGAACGCGCTTCATTTCCTTCTTCGTTTCTTCGGTGATGATGCGCGGACCGGTCTTGATGTCGCCATATTCGGCGGTGTTCGAGATCGAATAGCGCATGTTGGCGATGCCGCCTTCATACATCAGGTCGACGATCAGCTTCAGCTCATGAAGGCATTCGAAATAGGCCATTTCCGGTGCGTAACCGGCTTCGACCAGCGTTTCGAAACCGGCCTGGACCAGCGCGCTGGCGCCGCCGCAGAGCACGGCCTGCTCACCGAACAGATCGGTTTCGCATTCTTCGCGGAAGTTGGTTTCGATGATGCCCGAACGGCCGCCGCCGACGCCGGCTGCATAGGAAAGCGCGATGTCGTGCGCGTTGCCCGAAGCGTCCTGATGGATCGCGATGAGGCAGGGCACGCCGCCGCCCTTCACATATTCGCCGCGCACGGTGTGGCCGGGGCCCTTGGGCGCGATCATGATGACGTCGATGTCGGCGGGTGCTTCGATCAGGCCGAAATGGATGTTGAGGCCATGAGCAAAGGCAAGTGCGGCACCGGGGCGCAGATTGCCCTTGATGTCGTTTTCATAGATCGCGGCCTGATGCTCGTCGGGCGCCAGGATCATGATGATGTCGGCCCACTTGGCGGCTTCTGCGTTCGGCAGAACCTTGAAGCCGGCACCTTCGGCCTTCTTGGCCGATGCCGAACCGGGGCGCAGCGCGATGGCGACTTCCGCCACGCCGCTGTCGCGCAGGTTCTGGGCATGGGCGTGGCCCTGGCTGCCATAACCGAGAATCGCGATCTTCTTCGACTTGATCAGGCCCAGATCGGCATCGCGATCATAATAAACACGCATAGTATCAGTCCTTTGTCTTAAAGAGTTCAGGCGGCTTGGCTGCCACGGGAAATGGCGACGATGCCGGTACGGGCGACCTCGACCAAACCAACCTCGCGCATGAGGGAAATGAAGGTGTCGATCTTGTCCGACCCTCCGGTCACTTCGAAAACGAAGCTCGACGTGGTCGCGTCGATGACGCGCGCACGGTAAACATCGGCGAGGCGCAGCGCCTCGATCCGGTGATCGCCCTTGCCGGCGACCTTCACCAGCGCAAGCTCGCGCTCGACATGCTGCCCGAGTGCGGTGAGATCGACCACTTTGTGGACGGGCACGAGGCGATCGAGCTGCGCGATAATCTGTTCGATCATCGGCGCCGACGCGCTCGTCACGATGGTGATGCGGCTGATCAGATCGTCTTCGCTGATGTCGGTGACGGTCAGGCTTTCGATATTGTAGCCGCGCGCGGTGAACAGCCCTGCGATGCGGGCCAGAACGCCCGCTTCGTTGTCAACGATGACGGCGAGCGTATGACGCTCTTGCGCTTCTTGCTTCATGTGCATGGATAAATTCCGTTCTCAGACCAGCGCTTTGGCTTCGTCGTCCATTTCGCCCGAAACCTCGTCGGACGGCAGGATCATGTCGGTATGGGCCGCACCCGAGGGGATCATCGGGAAGCAGTTGGCGAGCTTGGCCACGCGGCAGTCGACGAGCACCGGTCCGGGCGTGTCGATCATCTTCTGGATGCCGGCGTCGAGTTCGTCGAGGCTTTCGATGCGGATACCCGTCCAGCCATAAGCCTCGGCCAGCTTCACGAAATCAGGCAGCGCATCCGAATAGCTTTCGGAATAGCGGCTCTGATAGGTGAGCTGCTGCCACTGGCGAACCATGCCCATATATTCGTTGTTGAGGATGAAAATCTTCACCGGCAGGCGATATTGCGTCGCCGTCGCCAGTTCCTGGATGTTCATCTGGATCGAGGCTTCGCCCGCAATGTCGATCACCAGCGTGTTGGGGTTGCCGAGCTGCGCGCCGATCGCGGCGGGCAGACCGTAGCCCATCGTGCCGAGCCCACCCGAGGTCAGCCACTTATTGGGCTGTTCGAAGTGGAAATGCTGGGCCGCCCACATCTGGTGCTGGCCCACCTCGGTGGTGATGACCGGGCTTTTCGCCTTGGTCGCTTCCCACAGGCGGCGGATCGCTTCCTGCGGCATGATCTCGCTATCCGATGCCGGATAGGAGAGGCTGTTCTTGGCGCGCCATTCGGCGATCTGCGCCCACCAGCCCGACAGGTCGTTCTTCTGGTGCTGGCGCGACTTCCAGACGCGGACCATGTCTTCCATCGCGCGGCCAACATCGGCGAGGATGGGCAGATCGACATGGACGGTCTTGTTCATCGAAGACCGGTCGATATCGACATGGATCTTCTTCGAATGCGGCGCGAAGGCATCGAGGCGGCCGGTGACGCGGTCGTCGAAGCGCGAACCGAGCGCGATGATGAGATCGGCCTTGTTCATCGCCAGATTGGCTTCATAGGTGCCGTGCATGCCGAGCATGCCCAGCCACTGGTCCGACGAGGCCGGGAAAGCGCCGAGGCCCATCAGCGTCGAGGTGACCGGCGCGCCGGTGATCCGCGCCAGTTCGCGCAGGATCTGGCTGGCCGCTGGGCCCGCATTGATGATGCCGCCGCCGGTGTAGAAGATCGGGCGCTCGGCCGCGGCCAGCATGTCGACCGCGGTTTCGATGAGCGTCTGATCGGCCTTGATCTGCGGACGATAGGTCTTGTGCTGGATCACGCCGGGCTTGCGATATTTCGCGCTGGCGACCTGAACGTCCTTCGGAATATCGACGACGACCGGGCCGGGGCGGCCCGAGGTGGCGATATGGAAGGCTTCGTGGATCGTGTCGCCGAGGCGCGCGGGATCCTTCACCAGATAGTTATGCTTCGAACAGTGGCGCGTGATGCCGACGGTGTCGGCTTCCTGGAACGCGTCCGAGCCGATGAGGCCGGTGGGCACCTGGCCGGTGATGACGACCATCGGGATCGAATCCATCAGCGCGTCGGTGATGCCGGTGACGGCATTGGTGGCACCGGGGCCCGAGGTGACGAGCACGACGCCGGGCTTGCCGGTCGAACGCGCATAGCCTTCGGCCGCATGGGTGGCTGCCTGTTCGTGGCGGACGAGGATGTGCTTGATGCGCTTCTGCTTGAAGAGCGCATCATAGATGGGAAGTACAGCGCCGCCCGGATAGCCGAATACGACCTCGACCCCGAGATCGATCAGGGCCTCGACCAATATGTCCGCGCCGGACTTTTCCGCCGTCATCTTATCCTCCGAAAAATTGCACAGACCCCAGCCAAACACCGGGATTGGCGGCCAGGGCAAGTTGGGCTGGCTAGGGATAATAAACTAAACTGTCAACACCTCGTCTCGCAATTTAATTGCTAATCGGTCAATTTCAGAATCATCTAATTTCTCATTTGAGACAGGCCATGTCGCGGGGGGCTGGCGCGAAAACCAGGTATATTGCCGCTTTCCATATTGTCGGGTGGCGATGGTGCCCAGTTCGAGCATCGCCGCGCGCGAAATCTCACCCCGAAGCCAGCCGCTTATCTCGGGCACGCCGATCGCGCGCATCACCGGGAGCGCGGGATCGAGCTCGCGTTCGAGAAGGCGCTCCACCTCGTCCACCGCGCCGCCCGCCACCATGACGCCAAAGCGGCGCTCGATCCGCTCGAACAGCCAGTCGCGCGGGGGGAGGAGGATGAGCGGGACGAGATCGATCGCGTTCTGAATGCCGCCCACGCGCTGCGCTTGCCAGTCGGCGAGCGTGCGTCCGGTGCCGCGTGCAACCTCAAGCGCGCGGGCAACGCGCGTGGTATCGGCGGGGTTCAGCCGTTCGGCGGCGGCGGGATCGTGCTGCTGCAAAAGGTGGTGCGCCTCGGCAACGGGAAGCGCGCGGATCTCGGCGCGTAGCGCTTCGTCGATTTCGGGCACGGGGGCGATCCCGTCGAGCAGCGTGCGCATATAAAGGCCGGTGCCGCCGACGAGGATCGGGAGACGTTCGTCGCGCGCGGCAAGGGCAAGGGCCTGCTTCGCATCCTCGGCCCAGCGCGCGGCCGAACAGGCGGTTTCACCGTCGATATAGCCGAAGAGATGGTGCGGCACACCGCCCTTTTCATCTTCGGATGGCCTTGCCGAAAGAACCTGCAAATCACTGTAAACCTGTGCGGAATCCGAGTTTATGACAAGGGATGGGAGGTGCTGTCCCAGCCGGACGGCCAAAGCCGACTTGCCGCTTGCCGTCGGCCCCGCAATAAGCACGACCTTCTGACGTTTAGGGGTATGAGTCTTGTTCATCGCGACCATCATAGCAGCCGATCAAATGACGCAGGGCGATATGTCAACCTTCTTCGCCCGCCTGAAGGATGCCGGCTGCGCGCCCGGCGAGGCGCGCTGGATCGATGAGGGCAAGGCCGCGGACATTCCCTTTACCAGCGATCCCGCGGCGGCGCAGGCCGCGCTGGAACGCGCGATCGAGGGCATCGACGTCATCGTCCAGGCCGAGGCGGGGCGCGAGAAGACGCTGCTGATTTCGGACATGGACTCGACGATGATCACGATCGAGTGCATCGACGAACTCGCCGATTATGCTGGGTTGAAGGCCGAGATTTCGGACGTGACCGAACGCGCGATGCGCGGCGAACTGGATTTCGAGGAAGCGCTCGACGCGCGCGTGGCGCTGCTGAAAGGGTTGCCGGTCTCGACGCTTGATACCTGCCGCACCGAACGCGTGAAGATCATGCCGGGGGCGGTCGAGCTTGTCCGCACGATGCGCGCCCGCGGTGCGCGCACCATCCTCGTCTCGGGCGGCTTCACCGTCTTTGCCGATGCGGTGGCGCAGGAGATCGGCTTCGAACGCGCGGTTTCGAACGTGCTGGGGATTGGTGGCGATGTGCTCGACGGCACCGTGGCGCGCCCGATCGTCGGCGCGCTGACCAAGCAGAATGTGCTGAAGGAAGAGCTTGCGGCGCTTGGTCTCGATGCGGCGGCGAGCATGGCGGTGGGCGACGGTGCCAACGATATCCCGATGATCGAGGCGGCCGGGCTGGGCGTTGCCTATCATGCCAAGGAAAAGGCAGCGGCTGCGGCCGATGCGCGCATCATCTACGGCGATCTGAGCGCGCTGCTTTATGCGCAGGGCATTGCGCGCAAGGATTGGGTGATCGCCTGATTCGAGCGGTCAGGGCTTGAGGGGCAGGCACTGCGCCTGTCCCCAGCGCCGCAACCGCGCACATTCGCGCTGGGCATCGGCCGCCGAGGCATATGGCCCGATCTGGACGCGGGTGAGCCCGCTGGTCTTCACGAAATGAACAGCGGGCGCATCGGCGCCGAATTTGGGGCGCAGCGTTTTCCAGAGCGCGCTCGCGCGATCGGCCTCGGAAAAGGCGCCGAGCTGGATGCGCCATGCCCCGCCGCTGGCATGGTTCGGTCGCGGGGTGACCGGACGCGGTGGAGCAGGCGCGATGACCGGTGACCGGTCGGCAAGGGCGACGGGCTTTGGCTCGGTTGGCAGCGGAGCGGGTGGCGTGGCCGGTGCAGGCATCGTTGGCAGGCGCGGCGCGGCATAGCTGGCGCCCGGCGCGTCGTGACTGGGCGCGGGCGCATCCGACACCGCAATGGCGGCCTGCCGGACGAGCAGCGCGGCCTTTCGGCGATCATCGACCGGGATGAACTGATCCATCTGCGTCAGCGTATAGCCCGCCTGTTCGAGCCCGGACGCGGCGGAGCGGAGCATCAGCGCATAGGCGCGAACCCAGTCGCGCGCCGCGACATCGCCGTTGAAGAGGATCGTGCCGAGCAGATATTCGGCACGCGAATCGCCGCGCCCGGCCGATTTTTCGAGCAGTGGCAGCGCCTCGGCGGGCTTGCCGTTTTCAAACAGGACGAGGCCAAGCTCGTCCTCGGCACGGGGCAGGCCCTGACCGGCGGCCTTGCGATACCAGTTTTCGGCGGAGACCAGATCGGAGCCGCGCCCGGCGGCGCGCGCCTTGTAGAATTCACCCAGATCGAACTGCGCATCGGCGTCGCCGCCATCGGCGCGCAGGAGAAGCTCGGGGGATGGAGGCATGGCGTCGACCTGCGCCAGGGCGGGGGGCGTTGCCGCCAGCATCAGCCCGGCAAAAAACCAGCCAGATTTTTTCATCATCGCCCCCGAAACATTGGCGCCCGCATCGCCCAAGCAATCATAATAGCGCGGTTTGGCGTCGGTTTTACAGTGGCTTGGCGTCAAAAATGCGCATTAACCGGATTTTTAAGCTGATGCCGGACATTGTTGCTCCAGGACTTGAGATGCGTGGGGGGAATAATGCGCGTACTGGCTTTGGCATCACAAAAGGGTGGATCGGGCAAAACGACCTTGTCGGGGCATCTTGCCGTGCAGGCGCAGCGATCGGGCGCCGGCCCCGTTGTCCTTATCGATATCGATCCGCAGGGCTCGCTTTCCGATTGGTGGAACGAGCGCGAGGCCGATTTTCCGGCCTATGCGCAGACCACCGTGGCGCGGCTGGCATCCGACCTTGAAGTGTTGCGCCAGCAGGGCTTTCGCCTGGCGGTGATCGACACGCCGCCCGCCATCACCATGGCGATCCAGAGCGTGATTTCGGTGGCCGAGCTGATCGTCATCCCGACGCGGCCGAGCCCGCACGACCTGCGCGCCGTGGGGGCGACGGTCGATCTGTGCGAACGATCGGGCAAGCCACTGATCTTTGTCGTCAACGCCGCCACGCCCAAGGCGAGGATCACCTATGAGGCCGCGGTTGCGTTGTCGCAGCACGGCACGGTCGCGCCGGTGACGCTGCACCACCGTACCGATTTCGCCGCCTCGATGATCGATGGCCGCACGGTGATGGAGGTCGATCCCAAGGGGCGTTCGGCGCAGGAAGTGACCGAACTCTGGGGCTATATCTCGGACCGCCTCGAAAAGAATTTCCGCCGTACCGTGTTCAGCGCGCCCCAGATGGGGATTGCCGTTGCCGCACGGCCCGTTGGTGGCTTCGGCCGCCGGGTGATCGGCCAGTAAGGAGTATCGCACCATGCTTTCAGGCGAACTGAAACCCATCGCATCGCTGTCCTCGGGGCTGCTCGCCCGCAAAGGCCAGGCCAAGCCCGCCATGCGCCCGCAGGGGTTTAGCGGTTTTGGCAGCTTTGCGCTGCAGGAAGATCTGGGCTGGAACGACATGGGCGTCGATGCCGACGCGCTGGGAGGCGCCGCGCATGGCCCCACCGTGTCGATGCCGGCGATCCCGAACGTGTTGCTGGAACGCCGCGTGCTCGCACGCGAACTGGATGCCGAGCACGAAGCCATTGCGGCGCGTGCCGCCGCCCCGGCCCCGACCCCGGCCGAAGAGCCCGCCGCCGTCGCGACAGACGCGGGCGAGGAGGAACCCGAACCCGAAAGCACGCTGGTGGCCCCGGTGCTGACCACGGGCAGCAAGCGCGCCGCGCGTGCCAAGGCGCCCGCTGAAGCCCTGCCGCTGCCGACGATCGCGATTTCCCGGCTGCAGAAAGCGGCGGCGACCCGCAAGGGCAAGGCGGCGTTTACGCTGCGTCTGGACCCGGAACGCCATTTGAAGCTCAGGCTGGCTTGCGCGATCTCGCGCGATTCGGCACAGTCGATCGTTACGCAGGCGTTGGATAGTTTTCTCGAGAATATACCTGATCTCGAAGGGCTTGTCAGACATGTGCCTGAACGAAATTGAACAGACGGCAAAAGCCGAAGGCGGGGCGACGATGAAACATGCTGTGCTGAAACTGGCGGCCTCGGCGCTGGTGATCGGTCTTGCGGCCACGGGCGGCAATCCGATCGACCTGCGCTCTGGCGCAGCCGTGGCGGCCAATCCGGTGATCGCCGAAGAACGCGCCGAGGCGGCGCGCGCGGCGCTCAACGCGCAGGATTATGGCCGCGCGGTCGAGGCAGCCGAGGACGCTGTCGGCGCGGCACCCGAGCGTGCGGATTACCGCGCGCTTCTGGGCCAAGCCTATCTGCGCGCCGGGCGGCTGAATTCGGCCGAGACGGCCTTCACCGATACGCTGACGCTGGATCCTGACAATGCACGCGCCCGATTGAACCTCGCGCTTGTCGAGATTGCGCTGGGCAAGGCGGAAGGCGCGCTCAACACGCTTCAGACCGCCGACGATGCGATCTCTGCCGGGGACAAGGGGCTTGCGCTTGCGCTTGCCGGCGACGCGGATGGGGGGATTGCGCTGCTGCAAAGTGCGGCGCGTGCCGAGGGTGCGACGAGCCGGACGCGGCAAAATCTGGCGCTGGCCTATGCGATTGCCGGCAAGTGGCGCGAAGCGCGCGCGATCGCGGCGCAGGACGTCCATGCCGATGCGCTTGATCGGCGGATGGCCGAATGGGCCCGCTTCACCGATCCGTCGAACAAGGGCTCGCAAGTGCCTGTTATACTGGGTGTTTCACCAGTTCGCGATGCCGGCCAGCCCGAGCGATTGGCGCTTGGTGGGCCGCGCGCGGCCGAACAGGACGTGCGTGTTGCCTCGGCGATTTCGATCGAGCTACCGACCCCGGCAGCGGAGGCGGAGGACGCTATGGCGACCGAAGCGGTCTCCGAACCGGTAACGCAGGTTGCGCTGGTAACGCCCGTTCGCAAGGTCACCTTCGCGCCGTACCGCGAGATTGTTCAGCCGCTGCCCGTGCAGGCCAGCCATGTGCGCAGCGCGGTGCAGGCGCCGGTGCGTGCACCGATGGCGATGCCCACGGGGGAGCGCGTTGCGGCGGGACGCTATGTCGTCCAGATCGGTGCCTATGGCAGTGAACAGCGTGCGGCAACGGCCTGGGCGGGCGCGATCCGGCGTTACGGTCAGCTCAGCAGCTATCGTCCGACCGCGAGCATGAGCGGTGCGCGCGGGCGGCTTTACCGCGTCGCGATTGGCGATTTCGGCGATCGCCGGAGCGCGGAGCAACTGTGTACCCGGATGCAAAATGCCGGTGAAAGCTGCTTTGTCCGCGCGGCGGCCAAGGAAATGCCCGTGCAATGGGCGCAAGGGGCGGGCGCGCGGCTGGCTTCCGCGCGCTGACACCCTTTCGGGCGGGTCAGCCGACCGGCTGACCGCCCTTTAGCAGATGGCGGACCTTGCCCTGAACGGGCAGGCCGTCGAACGGCGTGTTGCCGGCACGCGCGACCATGCGATCCGAATCGATCTTCCACGGCGCATCGACATCGACGACGATGACATCGGCGGGCGCATCGACGGCGATGCGACCGGCATTGAGCCCAAGCAGCCGCGCCGGATTGGCGGCGAGCAGGCGGAACAGCCCGGCCTCGTCGATCAGCCCGTCGCGCACCAGCCCGAGCGCCAGCGCGAGGAGCGTTTCCGCACCCGCCATGCCGGCAACCGCATCGGCGAAGGGCAGGCGCTTGTCTTCGGGCCCACGCGGATCATGGCCCGAACAGAGCACATCGATCGTACCGTCGGCGATGGCGGCCAGCGCGGCCTTGCGATCGCTGTCGTCGCGCAGCGGCGGGGACAGGCGCGCAAAGGTGCGGAAATCGGCGGTTTCGATATCCGACAGATAGAGATGCGCCGGGGTGATGCCGCACGACAGCTTCACATTGCCCTTGGCCTTCGCCTCGCGAATGAGGTCGAACCCGCGCTGGGTGGTGACCTGGCGGAAATGGACATGCGCGCCGGTGATCTCGGCCAGCGCGAGATCGCGCGCGATGGCCATCGCTTCGGAAATGGCCGGGGCGCAGGGCAGGCCGAGCCGGGTGGCGATTTCGCCGCTCGTCGCGACCGCGCCGGCGCTCAGACCATCGTCCTCTGCATGGGTGATGAGCATCAGCCCGAGCGGTTGCGCATAGGCGAGCACGCGCTGCATCGCGCCCGACGAGGCGATGCCGCGGCGGCCGGTGGCAACGGCGCGCGCGCCCGCCGATTGCATGAGCGCGAATTCGGCCATTTCGGTCCCCTCAAGCCCGCGCGTGGCGGCGCCGATGGGGTGAACCCAGAGATGATCGGGCTTGCCCGAGGCGGCGGCGCGCTGAATGAGGCCGGGTTCGTCGAGCGGCGGCGACTGATCGGGCATGAGCGCGACGCGGGTGATGCCGCCGGCGCGGCAGGCGGGCGGATCGACCGCGAACACGCCGAGATCGACGATGCCCGGCGCGATCAGCCCGCCCTGCGCATCGATGACGTCAGCATCGGCGGGCACGTCGAACTGGCCGATGGCGACGATCGTGTCGCCCTGTACCAGCACGCCGCCGGGCGTGGGTGCGCCCTGATCGAGGACGAGGCGACCGTTGAGGATGGCGCGCATGGTCATGCCCAGCCCTCCACACCGCGTTGGCGTCGTGTGAGAACATCGAGACAGGCCATGCGGACGGCGACCCCCATTTCAACTTGTTCGGTGATGGCAGAGCGTTCCGGATCATCGGCGACGCTGCTGTCGATTTCGATGCCGCGGTTCATCGGGCCGGGGTGCATGACGAGCGCATCGGGCCTGGCGCGCTTCAGCCGTTCGGGCGTGAGGCCGTAAAGCGCGTGATATTCGCGCGGCGAGGGGATGAAGCCGCCCGCCATGCGTTCGTTCTGGAGGCGCAGCATCATGACGACATCGGCGCCTTCAAGCCCTTCGTCGAAATTGGAGAAGGCGGTGACGCCCATCCGTTCGATCGCCGGGGGCATCAGCGTGGGCGGGGCGATGACGCGAACATCGGCGGCCAGCGAGCGCAGCGCGAGGATGTTCGAGCGCGCGACGCGGCTGTGCAGCACATCGCCGCAAATCGCGACGGTGAGGCCCGCGATGCGCCCCTTGCGGCGGCGGATGGTGAGCGCGTCGAGCAGCGCCTGGGTGGGGTGTTCGTGGCGGCCGTCGCCAGCGTTCAGCACTGGGCAGTCGACCTTGTCGGCGATCAGTTGGACCGCGCCCGAGCTTTGATGGCGGATGACGATGACGTCGGCGCGCATCGCATTGAGCGTGACGGCGGTGTCGATGAGCGTTTCGCCCTTTTTCACGCTCGACTGCGCGGCGTGCATGTTGACCACGTCGGCGCCCAGGCGCTTGCCCGCGATTTCGAACGACAGCAGCGTGCGCGTCGAATTTTCGAAAAAGGCGTTGATCTGGGTGAGGCCGCTCAACCGGCCGTCATGCTTTGCCGCCCGGCGATTGAGGTCGACCCATTGTTCGGCCTCGTCGAGCAGAAAGGTGATTTCGTGAGGCTGGAGACCGGCAATGCCGGTGAGGTGCCTGTGCGGAAAGAGCTGGGCGCCGGTAAGGCCGCTCGGCGAAAGGAATGTTGCGTCTGACATTAAAGCTGCCGCTTACGCCCGCACGCGAACAAGTTCAAGCGGCAGTGGCACAGGCCCATAAAAGCCCGAGCGCGATACCCGCCTGAACCATCGCAATGAGGTGCAGCCGCCATGAAAAACTGGCCTTGCGCGTTTTGTGCCGAAACCAGGAACGGCCGAGATAGGCACCGAAAATGCCGCCGAACAGCGCGGGGCGCAGCAGGACGGCCTCGGGAATGCGGCGCTCGCCCGCCCGGGCGCGGGCCTTGTCGATCCCGAACTGGGCAAAGGCCCAGAGGTTGATGGCGATCAGGCCGGCGCCGATGAGGAGGAGCGCATCGGCGCTCAGCACATGCTGAGCCCATCGATCGCGCCCTGGAGGATGTAGCTGGCGGCCAGCTTGTCGACGAGTTCGCTGCGCCGGGCGCGGCTGGCATCGGCGTCGAGCAGGGTACGGGTGACCGCGGCGGTGGACCAGCGTTCGTCCCACATGAAGATCGGCAGGCCGATATCCTCGATATTGCGGGCAAAGGCGCGGACCGACTGGGTGCGCGGGCTGTCGCTGCCGTCGAGGTTGAGCGGCAGGCCCGCGACGATGCCCTTCACCTGCTGCTGGGTGATCAGCGCCTGAAGCGCTTCCTTGTCCTTGCCGAACTTGGTGCGCCGGATCGTTTCCGCCGGGCTCGCGATCGTCCATGCGGCGTCGCAAAAGGCGGTGCCGATCGTCTTGGTGCCGATGTCGAGCCCGATCAGGCGTCCGCCTGCGGGAAGCGCCTCGCGAAAGGCAAAGCGGTCGGTCGTGATCATTTGTGCGAAGCCTTGTAATTGGCCAGTCGGCGCGCGGCGTCGGCGCGGACGCTGCCCCAGAACAGGCTATAGTCGTAGACATGGTAATTATTGCCGGGGAGGACATAATTGCCCACCTGCGGCGGATCGCCGATCAGCAGAAAGCCGTTTTCGGCGCAACGTGCGGGTACATGGCCGGGAACCAGATCGGCGGATTGCAGGTCCTTGGTGGGGACGAGCGTGCCGAGATTGGCGGATGCCGCCGCCGCGCCGCCGGGCGTGCCGGTGACCGGATTGGTGCAAATAATAGGGGTGCCGGCGCGCGGGCGCCCGTCAAACCCCTTCGAGGCGCCGTAGGTTTCGAGGATGAGCGCCGGATCGGCGGGCTCGGCAAAGCTTTGCCAGCTGAGGAGACAACCCGACTGATCGGCGCTGGCGCATTCGGGCAGGCCAAGGGCGCCCAGATCGGTGGCGCGCGAGATCGGCCAGCCGACGACATAGGCGGCGACGACGCGCCTGGCGAGCGGGGTGCCGGCCAGTTTTTCACGCAGCAGGCGGGTGAGGTGGAGCGAGCCCTGGCTGTGCCCGGCCAGGATGATCGGGCGGTCGCCCGCTTCGGCAACGAAACGGTCGAACGCGGCGGCGACGTCGCCATAAGCGAGGTCGAGCGCGCGCGCGGCTTCGGGCTTGTCGGTCAGGAAGGCGCCGAAGGTCGCCTGGCGATAACGCGGCGCCCAGATCTGCGCGACCGCGTTGAACGCGCTGGCCTGCCCGCGAATATAGAGCGCGGCGCGGTCATTGGCTTCCTTGTCGTCGAGCGGGGCGTTCCACTGGCTGCGCTCGAGATAGGAGGTGGGGTGGATGTAGAAGAGCGCGGCCTCGCCCGGTTCCGCCGGTGCTGCGCCTTGCGGAACCCAGCGCGCGGGATCGCCCTCGGCCCGGTCGGGGCGCGAGATCCACATATCGGGATCGGCATAGGCGGTCATCTGCACGCCCGGCTGCGCGACGAATTCGACGCTCGGCACCATCGCGGTGCGCATCAGCTGAACACCGAACAGGCGGTAAGCGAGCGCAATGACGAGCCCGAGCACGATCAGCACGGCAATGACATTCAGGAACTTGCGGGCCAAGTGTATCTCCATCAGCCGGGGGCAGATATCGGCATACCCTGTGCATGAGCCGCGCGGGGGACGCAATCGCGACGTTTGGTACAACGCCTTGTCTTGGCTAACATCCTTTCATCAAAACGGATTCGGCAGGAGCAGGCATGGCAGCGGTGAACGAGCAGGGGCGTCCCGATTGGCCCGTGCGGCCGTGGATATTGGGCGGTATCGGCGCCGTCGCTGCGCTTGCGGTGCATTTCCTCGTTGGGGAGCGCGTTCGTTACGAAGCGCTCATTCCGCTGACGCTGGCGGTCTTCATCTCCGCGAGCGCCACTTTGTTCGCCTTTACGCTGGAGCGCGAGCGCTGGCGGTGGGCGGTGGTCTTTTCGCTGGTTGCGGGCGGCGCGACCGCGCTGATCCTCTATCTCAACGGCTCACCTGCCGACTGGAGCGACGTTGAAAGCTGGCGCTTCCTGTCGATCTTTCTGTGCGTGGCGATTGCCGCGCCGCTGTTTCAGGCGGCGCGCGATGCCGGAGGGCTGCGCTTTCCCTATGCCGAGGCGCATGACCATGCCTTCACCAATGTCGTGATCTGGATCGCGGGCTGGATTTTCGTCGGTATCGTCTTCCTGCTCACGCTGCTGCTTTCCGAGCTTTTCGCGCTGATCAAGATCAGCCTGCTCAAGGATCTGCTGGACAAGGAATGGTTCTGGCGGCCGCTGATGGGCGGTGCGTTCGGCACCGCGGTGGGCGTGCTGCGCGAGCAGGACCGGATCGTCCGGCCGCTGCAGCGCGTGATCGTCGCGATCCTTGCCGTGCTGGCGCCCGTGCTTGCGATCGGGCTGGTGCTGTTTCTCGCCAGCCTGCCGTTCACCGGGCTGGATGCGCTGTGGAGCGCGACGCGCTCGACCACGCCGATCCTGCTCTCCTGCATCGTAGGCGCGCTGATCCTCGCCAATGGCGTGATCGGCAATGGCGAGGACACCCGGCTGAAGCACCGGGTGCTGGGCTATGCCGCGGTGGCGCTGGGCGTCGTCATCCTGCCCCTCGCGGTGATCGCGCTGGTTTCGACGCTGACGCGCGTGGGGCAATATGGGTTCACGCCCGACCGCCTCTGGGCGATCACCTTTGATGTCATCGCGATCATTTACGGCGCAGCTTATCTCGCGATCATCCTGTGGAAGCGCCGCGACTGGATGGAGGCGATCCGCCCGGCCAACATGAAGTTGGCGATCGGGCTGTGCGCGCTCGCGCTGTTCCTTGCGCTTCCCATCCTCAATTTCAACGCGATCTCGACGCGCGATCAAGTGGCGCGGCTGGAAAGCGGGAAGGTGCGGCCCGACCGGTTCGACTGGGCGGCGCTGCGCTTCGATTTCGGCGCGTCCGGGCAAAAGGCGCTCGACCGGCTGGCAAAATCGCCGAACGCAGCGATCCGCGCAGAGGCCGAACGCGCGCTGAAGGTGGCGAACCGCTGGGATCTGCGTGAGATCGCCGAGCGAAGGGTTGCCGCCGACACGGTGCGTGCGACGATCACCGTCAAGCCCAAGGCGGTGCCGCTGCCCGATGGCTTGCTGGAGGCGTTCAGCCTCGCGACCGGGCCCGATACCGTGAACGGGATCTATTACGAGGCCGGGGCAGACACTGCCGTTCTGGTCGTGCGCCAGTGCAAGGAGTGCGCCATCAATGTCTCGCAGGCACGCCGCCTGCCGCAGGGCGGCTGGGACGTGCGCCGGGCGAGGGAGTGGGGCGGCCAGAATGGCAGCGAGGCGGAGGATCGGGCGGCCGAGGCAGAGGCGATCCGCGAAGGGCGATTCACGATCGAAACCGTGACGCGCAAGCAGGTATTTCTGGACGGCAAACCCGTTGGCGAGACATTCGAATAGCCTCTTCACTTGAAGCCGGGCGCGGCGGGTGCTAGCCGCGCTTTTCGTCTGCAAGTCCGATTGAAGGCCTTCATGTCCGTCGATACCGCAACCGTAAAGAAAATCGCCTCGCTCGCGCGCATTGCCGTGACCGAGGCCGAGGCCGAGGCGATGGTGCCCGAACTCAACAACATCCTTGGCTGGATCGAACAGCTGGGTGAGGTTGATACCAGCGCCGTCCAACCGATGACGGCCGTCATCCCCAATCATCTGCGCCTGCGCGAGGATGTCGTGACCGACGGCAATTGCCGCGACGACGTTCTGGCCAACGCGCCCCAGGCCGAACACGGCTTTTTCGCGGTTCCGAAGGTGATCGAATAGTGTCCAATCTCACTGATCTTGGCGTTGCCGCCATCCGCGACGGTGTGCGCGACGGCAGCTTTTCCGCGCGCGAAGTTGCAACCGCATTCATCGACCGGGTGGCGGGCGCGAAGGCGCTGAACGCATTCCTCGTCGAAACGCCCGACCATGCGCTGGCCGCCGCCGACGCGGCCGACGCCGCGCGCAAGAGCGGTGATCTGAAGCCCCTGTCCGGCGTGCCCATTGGCATGAAGGATCTGTTCTGCACCAAGGGCGTGCAGACGACGGCGGCAAGCGGCATCCTCGAAGGCTTTACGCCGACCTATGAATCGACGGTTTCCGCCAATCTCTGGGCGGCGGGCGCGGGCATGCTCGGCAAGCTCAACCTCGACCAGTTCGCCATGGGGTCGTCGAACGAAACCAGCGCCTTTGGCAATGTGATCTCGCCCTGGCGTCGCAACGATGGCGGCAATGCACCGCTCGCCCCCGGCGGTTCGTCGGGCGGCAGCTCGTCAGCCATCTCCGCACGGCTTTGCCCGGCGGCGACCGGCACCGACACCGGCGGTTCGATCCGCCAGCCTGCGGCCTTCACCGGCATTTCGGGCATCAAGCCGACCTATGGCCGTTGCTCGCGCTGGGGCACGATCGCCTTTGCCAGCTCGCTCGATCAGGCGGGCCCGATGGCGCGCGACGTGCGCGACTGCGCGATCATGCTCGAGGCGATGGCCGGTTTCGACGCCAAGGACACGACCTCGCTCGATCTCGCCGTGCCCAATTGGGAGGCCGCGCTGTCGACCGACCTCAAGGGCAAGAAGATCGGGATTCCCAAGGAATACCGCGTCGATGGCATGCCCGCCGAGATCGAGGCTTTGTGGGAACAGGGCATTGCCTGGATGAAGGATGCGGGCGCCGAAATCGTCGAGGTTTCGCTGCCGCACACCAAATATGCGCTGCCCGCCTATTACATCATCGCGCCGGCGGAAGCCTCGTCGAACCTCGCACGGTATGACGGCGTGCGCTACGGCAAGCGCGAACTGCCCGAAGGCGCCGGCCTGCAGGACATGTACGCCGCCACACGCGCCGCCGGTTTCGGCCCCGAGGTGAAGCGCCGCATCATGATCGGCACCTATGTGCTGTCCGCAGGCTTCTATGACGCTTATTATAACCAGGCGCAGAAGGTCCGCGCGCTCATTGCGCAGGATTTCGACAATGCCTGGAAGAGCTGCGATCTGCTGCTGGCACCGACCGCGCCGTCGGCGGCGTTCGGGCTGGGCGAAAAGCAGGCCGATCCGCTTGCGATGTACCTGAACGACGTCTTCACCGTGCCGGCGTCGCTGGCCGGCCTTCCCGCAATGTCGGTGCCCGGCGGGCTCGACGCGCAGGGGCTGCCGCTGGGCCTTCAGATCATCGGCAAGGCGCTCGATGAACAGGGCGTGCTCAATGCGGGGTTGGCAATCGAGGAACGCGCAGGCTTTGCCGCGCGTCCGGAGCAGTGGTGGTAAGATGAGCGAATATCGCATTCAGGGCGCAACCGGCGAGTGGGAGGTCGTGATCGGCCTCGAGGTCCATGCGCAGGTCACCTCCAACGCCAAGCTCTTTTCGGGCGCGGCGACCGCGTTCGGCGCGGAGCCCAATAGCCAGGTTTCGCTGATCGACGCGGCGATGCCGGGCATGCTGCCCGTGCCCAACAAGGAGTGCATCCGCCAGGCGGTGCGCACCGGCATGGCGATCGACGCGCAGATCAACAAATGGTCGCGCTTCGACCGCAAGAATTATTTCTACGCGGATCTTCCGCAGGGCTATCAGATCTCGCAGCTCTACCATCCGCTGGTGGGCGAGGGCGCGATCGAGGTCACGCTCGACGAGAAGGATCCCGATAGCCCGACCAAGCGCATCGGCATCGAGCGCATCCATGTCGAGCAGGACGCCGGCAAGCTGATGCACGATCAGCACCCGACGCGCAGCTATGTCGACCTTAACCGGTCGGGCGTGGCGCTCATGGAAATCGTCTCGCGCCCCGACATGCGTTCGCCCGCGGAAGCCGGCGCCTATGTGAAGAAGCTGCGCTCGATCCTGCGCTATGTCGGCTCGTGCGACGGCAATATGGAAGAAGGCTCGATGCGCGCCGACGTGAACGTGTCGGTCCGCCGTCCGGGCGCGGAATTCGGTACGCGTACCGAAACCAAGAACGTCAATTCGGTCCGCTTCGTGATGGCGGTGATCGAGCATGAGGCGAGCCGTCAGGTCGATGTGCTCGAGTCGGGCGGCCAGGTGGTGCAGGAAACGCGCCTCTATGATCCCGACCGCAACGAAACGCGTTCGATGCGTTCGAAGGAAGATGCGCATGATTATCGCTACTTCCCCGATCCCGATCTGCTGCCGCTGGAGCTGGACGATGCGTTCCTTGAGGAATGCCGCGCCTCGCTTCCCGAACTGCCCGACGCCAAGCGCAAGCGCTATGAAGGCGAGCTGGGCCTAACCGCCTATGCCGCTGCCGTGCTGACCGCCGAGGCGGAAACCGCGCGCTGGTTCGAGGAACTGCTGGCTGCCTGTGGTGATAACGCCATGGCAAAATCGGCTTCCAACTGGCTGATTTCAGACCTTTTTGGTGCGCTCAATCGCCTTGGTCTCGATGTCGAGCACAGCCCCGTCTCGCCCAAGCAGGGTGCCGAGCTGCTGAAGCTGGTGGCCGATGGCACGCTTTCGGGCACGCTCGCCAAGCAGGTGTTCGAGATCATGCTCGAAACCCGGCAGGACCCCGGCGCGATCGTCGAGGAAAAGGGCCTGAAGCAGACCAGCGACACCGGCGAGATCGAGGCGGTGATCGCCAAGGTGCTGGCCGATAATGGCGACAAGGTTGAGCAGTATAAGGGCGGCAAGGAAGCCCTGTTCGGCTTCTTCGTCGGCCAGACGATGAAGGCCATGGGGGGCAAGGCCAATCCCAAGGTCGTCAATGAACTGTTGAAGAAGGCGCTGGCCTGAACGAATAATAGCGGGTGCCGAACGCGACGCGAGGTGTAATCGAGGTGTAATCTCGCCTTGCTCTCGTTCGTGTGCCTGCTATAGACGCCGCCGACCGGCGGTCCTTTATGCGGGCGTGGCGGAACTGGTAGACGCGCTGGATTTAGGTTCCAGTATCGCAAGATGTGGGGGTTCAAGTCCCTTCGCCCGCACCAGTTTCGCCTCAGGCGAGCGCAAAAGGCACGAGCCAGACAGAATCCTGATAATGAAGGCGTTTGAGAAGAGATGCAGACTGTCGAGACTTTGAACGAGGGCCTGAAGCGGGCCTACACCCTCACCATCTCCGCCAAGGACATCGACGCGCGAGTGGAAAAGGAAATCAAGTCTGTTGCACCTCAGGTGCGCATGCCCGGTTTCCGCCCCGGCAAGGTGCCCGCCAATCTCGTCCGCAAGATGCACGGCGAAGCGCTGCAGCAGGACGCGCTGAACAGCTCGATCCAGGAAGGCGTGCAGAAGCTGATCGGCGACAACAAGCTGCGTCCCGCGATGCAGCCTTCGGTTGAACTCGCTGAAGGCTATGCGCCCGGCAAGGACGCCGAAGTGAAGATCGAACTCGAAGTGCTGCCCGAAATCGCAGCGCCGAAGATCGACGGTCTGAAGCTTGAGCGCCTGACCGTCGAGGTCGAGGAAGCCAAGATCGACGAAGCCCTGCAGGGCATGGCCGACGCCAACAAGCAGTTCGAAGACGCCGCCAAGAGCCACAAGGCGAAGACCGGCGACCTCGTCGTGATGGATTTCGTCGGCAAGGTTGACGGCGTTGCGTTCGAAGGCGGCACCGGCGAAGGCATGTCGATCGAAATCGGTTCGGGTCGTCTGATCCCCGGCTTCGAAGACCAGCTCGTCGGCGTGAAGGCCAATGACGAAAAGACGATCGAAGTCACCTTCCCGGAAGATTACAACGTCGAAACGCTGAAGGGTAAGCCTGCGACGTTCGACCTCGTCATCACCGCCGTGCGCAGCCCCAAGGAAGCCAAGGCCGACGACGAATTCGCCAAGGCGCTGGGCCTCGAAGGCATCGACCAGCTTCGCGGCCTGATCAAGGGCCAGCTGGAGCAGGAACTGAACGGCCTGACCCGCACGCACATGAAGCGCAAGCTGCTCGACCAGCTCGCCGATGCGCATGATTTCGACGTTCCCCCCTCGATGGTGGAAGCCGAATTCAACCAGATCTGGGCGCAGCTGCAGCACGAAGCCAGCCATGAAGCCGACCCCGAAGCTGCGCTGAAGGAAATGGAAGGCGACCGCGACGAATATCGCGCCATTGCCGTCCGCCGCGTCCGTCTCGGCCTGCTCCTTTCGGAAATCGGCCAGGCCAATGGCGTCGAAGTCAGCGCGCAGGAAATGAACCGCCTGATCGCACAGGCCGCGCAGCAGTACGCGCCGAAGGATCGTGAACGCTTCATCCAGTACATCCAGCAGGAACCGATGGCAGCTGCCCAGCTCCGCGCACCGCTGTATGAAGACAAGGTTGTCGACTTCCTGTTCGACAAGGCCGAAGTCACCGATCGTGCCGTGACGCGCGACGAACTGGAAGCCGCGATCGAAGCCGAAGGCGACGAAGGCCATGTCCATGGCCCGGGTTGCGGCCACGACCACAGCCACGACGAAAAGCCCAAGGCCAAGAAGGCTGCCAAGAAGGCAGACGACAAGGCTGAAGACGCCGCCGAAAAGCCGGCCAAGAAGGCTGCTGCCAAGAAGGCGGACGACAAGGCTGAAGACAAGCCGGCTGCGGAAAAGAAGCCCGCTGCCAAGAAGTCGGCACCGAAGAAGTAAGCATCAGGCCGGGGGATGGTTGATACAGTTTCGGGATATGCGGGCGTGAACCTGCCGGCAGACCTTCGTGTCGCTGTCCTCCTGCCATGCTATAACGAGGAAGCCGCGATCGCTCAGACGGTCGCGGGTTTCCGTGCGGCGCTGCCTGGCGCCATCGTCTATGTCTATGACAATAACAGCAGCGACCGCACCGTAGAGGTTGCGCGCGCCGCTGGCGCCGTGGTCCGTACCGAACGGATGCAGGGCAAGGGCAATGTGGTTCGCCGCATGTTCGCCGATATCGAGGCTGACATCTATGTCATGGCCGATGGCGACGCGACCTATGATCATGCCGCAGCCCCCAAGCTGGTCGAGCGGCTCTGGGAAGAACAGCTCGACATGGTCGTCGGGGCGCGCAAGTCGGAAGTGGAGGCGGCGTATCGCCGTGGCCACCGTTTCGGCAATGCGATGCTGACCGGCATTCTGGCCCGGCTTTTCGGTCGTACCTTCAGCGATATCCTGTCCGGATACCGTGTATTTTCCCGCCGTTTCGTCAAGAGCTTCCCCGTGCTTTCCGCCGGGTTCGAGATCGAGACCGAAATCAGCGTCCATGCGCTGGAGTTGAAGATGCCGGTTTCCGAGGTGATGACGCAATATGGCGCGCGCCCGGAAGGCTCGGTGTCGAAGCTGTCGACCTACCGCGACGGCTTCCGTATCCTGAACACCATCGTCACGCTGTTTCGCAACGAACGCCCGACGATGTTCTTCGGCGTCGTCGCTGGCATGCTTGCGTTGCTCGCGATCATTCTCGCGGTTCCGCTCGGCATCACCTATGCGCAGACCGGGCTGGTGCCGCGCGTGCCGACCGCCGTTCTGGTGACCGGCCTTATGATCCTCGCATCGCTCAGCCTGTTCACCGGGCTGATGCTCGATACCGTCGTGCGCGGCCGTCTCGAGGTGCGCCGCCTGGCCTATCTCTCGCATCCGGCGCCCGGCAGCCTCTGACGTTTGCGCATAGCGGATGATGAAGCGGGCGTGGCCGGACAGGGCCGGGCCCGTTTTTTGCATTGGGCTTTCAGCGCATGCGGTTGCGCCCGGCACGACGCTGCTGAAATTTGCCATGGCGTCGAGATTGGTCAAGTAAGACACTGAATATAAAATATAATATCACTGAATTTGACAGGTGTTGTTAGACCCGAAATCGGGCTGGTATGACCGGAAAGGGAGGGCGTTTCGCCCTGTCTTTTGATGAGGGCGCCGGCCGGTTTTGCCCCGCGAAGGTGTCGTGCATGCGCTAATCTAGGGGCTGCAAAGCGCGTCCGAGGCGGTTTTGGCGCTTTCCGGGGCGTTCCCTCTTGAACTGGCTCCGCCAAACGCCGATGTTGGCCCTTATCAAACGGGCAAAGGACATATTCTACCCATGCATCCTCTTCACGACGCTCTCGTCCCTATCGTCATCGAGCAGTCGAATCGCGGCGAGCGCAGCTTCGACATCTATTCGCGCCTGCTGCGCGAGCGGATCATCTTCGTGACGGGGCAGGTTGAAGACCATATGGCCTCGCTCATCACCGCCCAGCTGCTGTTCCTCGAATCGGAAAATCCGAAGAAGGACATTTACATGTACATCAACTCGCCGGGCGGCGTGGTGACGGCCGGCATGGCGATTCACGACACCATGCAATATATCCGTCCGCGTGTCGGCACGGTGTGCATCGGCCAGGCGGCGTCGATGGGCTCGTTCCTGCTGGCGGCCGGCGAACCCGGCATGCGCGTGGCGCTGACCAATGCCCGCATCATGATCCACCAGCCCTCGGGCGGTGCGCAGGGTCAGGCGACGGACATCGAAATTCAGGCGAAGGAAATCCTCCGCATTCGGCACAACATGAATTCGCTCTATGCGAAGTACACCGGCAAGCCGCTGGAAACGATCGAAGGCGCGATGGAACGCGACAAGTTCATGTCGGCCGACGAAGCCAAGGCTTTCGGGCTGATCGACGAAGTGTTCGACAAGCGTCCCGAGCCGGCCAGCGAAACATCCCAGGCAGCCTGATTTTCGTTCGCGCAAATTCGGCATTGTGGGATGGAAGCAACGCAGTCTAGGATGGCTGCCGAACAAACGGCCCCGGTATCGGGCCCAAGGATGATTAGATGACAAAGTTGAGCGGCGGCGATTCCAAGAGCACCCTGTACTGTTCGTTCTGCGGAAAATCCCAGCACGAAGTACGCAAGCTCATCGCCGGCCCGACGGTTTTCATTTGCGATGAGTGCGTTGACCTGTGCAACGACATCATTCGCGAGGAAACCAAGACCGCGCTTGTGGCCAAGAAGGATGGCGGGGTTCCGACCCCGCAGGAAATCTGCGACGTTCTGGACGATTATGTGATCGGCCAGAAGCAGGCAAAGCGCGTGTTGTCGGTTGCGGTGCACAACCATTACAAGCGACTGAACCACGGCGCCAAGGGTGCCGATGTCGAACTCGCGAAATCGAACATCCTGCTCGTGGGGCCGACGGGCTGCGGCAAGACGCTGCTCGCCCAGACGCTTGCGCGCATCCTCGACGTGCCGTTCACCATGGCGGACGCGACGACGCTGACCGAGGCCGGCTATGTCGGTGAGGATGTCGAGAACATCATCCTGAAGCTGCTCCAGGCGTCCGACTATAATGTCGAACGCGCCCAGCGCGGCATCGTCTATATCGACGAAATCGACAAGATCAGCCGCAAGGCCGAAAACCCGTCGATCACGCGCGATGTTTCGGGCGAAGGCGTGCAGCAGGCGCTGCTCAAGCTGATGGAAGGCACCACCGCTTCGGTTCCGCCGCAGGGCGGCCGCAAGCATCCGCAGCAGGAATTCCTGCAGGTGGACACGACGAACATCCTGTTCATCTGCGGCGGTGCGTTTGCCGGCCTCGAAAAGATCATCGCCGATCGCCTGCAGGGCAAGTCCATCGGTTTCGGCGCCTATGTCGCCGCGCCCGAGGAACGCCGCACCGGCGATATCCTGCGCCAGGGCGAGCCCGAGGATCTGCTGAAATTCGGCCTGATCCCCGAATTCGTGGGTCGTCTGCCCGTCATCGCGACGCTTGAGGATCTCGACACCGATGCACTGGTGCAGATCCTGTCCGAGCCCAAGAACGCACTGGTGAAGCAGTATCAGAAGCTGTTCGAGATGGAGGAAGTGAAGCTGAGCTTCACCGACGAGGCACTGGTGGCCGTCGCCAAGCGGGCGATCGACCGCAAGACCGGTGCGCGTGGCCTGCGCTCGATCCTCGAGGGCATTTTGCTCGACACCATGTTCGACCTCCCGTCGATGGACGGCGTCGACGAGGTGATGATCGACAAGGATGTGGTCGAAGGCCGCAAGGACCCCGTCCGCGTCTTTGCCCAGAAGGAAAAGGCGCAGACCGGCGACGCCGCCTGAGCCCTGGCCCGTTCCTGATTTCAACCGGCCCCGACGCAATTCGGGGCCGGTTTTGTTTCTGCAAGAGAGTATCCCCTGAACGATGACCGATAAAACCACTGCCGCACCGTTGCGGCCGTTGCCGCTTCTGATCTTCAGTTCCCGTTGGCTGCAGCTTCCACTCTATGTCGGGCTGATCGTTGCCCAGATCGTCTATGTCTTCCTGTTCCTGAAGGAATTGTGGCATCTCGTGATGCACAGCTGGGAGTTTACCGAGCAGCAGATCATGCTGGTCGTGCTCGGCCTCATTGATGTCGTGATGATTTCAAACCTGCTCGTGATGGTGATCGTGGGCGGTTACGAAACCTTCGTGTCGCGCCTGCGCCTTGAAGGGCATCCCGATCAGCCCGAATGGCTGAGTCATGTGAATGCCGGCGTGCTCAAGGTAAAGCTGGCGATGGCGATCATCGGCATTTCGTCGATCCACCTGCTGCGCTCGTTCATCGAGGCGGGGGCGCTGGGAACGCCGGCGGGCCGTGTCACCGAAACGGGTGTGATGTGGCAGGCGATCATCCATATGTGCTTCATCGCATCGGCCATCGGCATCGCCTATGTCGACCGGATGACCCAGCACCGGCATTGAGCCGCGAGAGGGCGGGGTGCCGGCCGGGTGCTCCGCCTTTGCATAAATTGACAATTGAGGCGGTCTGCGAAAGATTTTTTCGCTCTTTATCTGTTCCTTACGCTGACACGATTGTACGTAAGAACATTCATGAACATTGATGCTTTTGCGCTGGCTCCCATATAATGAGTCTAGCGATGCCCGATTGGGCATTTTGGAGTAAGCATGACACAGTCCTATCCCGTTCTGCCCCTTCGCGACATTGTGGTATTTCCCCACATGATCGTTCCCCTTTTCGTTGGACGCGACAAATCGGTCGTGGCCCTTGAAAAGGCGATGGAGGCCGACAAGGAAATCTTCCTCGTGGCCCAGCTGGACCCGGCGGAAGACGATCCAGGCCGCGACGAGCTTTATGATGTCGGCGTGATTGCGACCGTCCTGCAACTCCTGAAGCTTCCCGATGGCACGGTTCGCGTTCTTGTCGAAGGCAAGCAGCGCGCGTCGCTGCAGTCGGTGGATACCGATGGCCCGTGCGTGACCGCGACGGTCGAGATGATTGCCGAGCGCGAAGCCGAGGGCGCCGAAGTCAAGGCGCTGATGCGCTCGGTCGTCGACCAGTTCGAAAATTATGCCAAGCTCAACAAGAAGCTTCCGGCCGAAACCGCGGTGCAGCTGAGCGAGATCGAAGATCCCTCGCGTCTGGCGGATTCGGTTGCGTCGAACATTTCGATCAAGGTGGCCGACAAGCAGACGCTGCTCGTCGAGCTTGATCCCTCGCGCCGTCTCGAAATGGCGTTCGCCTTCATGGAAGGCGAACTGGGCGTGCTGCAGGTCGAAAAGAAGATCCGCAGCCGCGTGAAGCGCCAGATGGAAAAGACGCAGCGCGAATATTATCTGAACGAACAGCTGAAGGCGATCCAGCGCGAGCTGGGTAATGAAGGCGAGGAAGGCGAGGGCGACGAGATCGCCGAACTCACGCAGAAGATCGCCAAGCTCAAGCTGTCGAAGGAAGCGCGCGCCAAGGCGACCGCCGAGCTCAAGAAGCTCAAGACCATGGCGCCGATGTCGGCCGAGGCCACCGTCGTCCGCAACTATCTGGACGTGCTGCTTGGCCTGCCCTGGGGGCGCAAGTCGAAGCTGAAAAAGGATATCGCGGCGGCGCAGGCGATCCTCGATCAGGATCATTATGCGCTCGAAAAGGTGAAGGACCGCATCGTCGAATATCTCGCGGTGCAGGCGCGCACCAACAAGCTGAAGGGGCCGATCCTCTGCCTCGTCGGCCCTCCGGGTGTCGGCAAGACCTCGCTCGGCCGCTCGATCGCCAAGGCGACCGGGCGTGAGTTCGTGCGCCAGTCGCTGGGCGGCGTGCGCGACGAAGCAGAAATCCGCGGCCATCGCCGCACCTATATCGGCTCGCTGCCGGGCAAGATCGTGTCGAACCTGAAAAAGGCCGGCACCTCGAACCCGCTCTTCCTGCTCGACGAGATCGACAAGCTGGGTCAGGATTTCCGCGGCGATCCGGCGTCGGCGCTGCTCGAAGTGCTCGACCCCGAACAGAATTCGAAGTTCCAGGATCATTATCTGGAAGTCGATGTCGACCTGTCGGACATCATGTTCGTGACGACGGCGAACTCGCTCAACCTGCCGCAGCCGTTGCTCGACCGTATGGAGATCATCCGGCTCGAAGGCTATACCGAGGACGAGAAGGTCGAGATCGCGCGCCGCCACCTCATCAACAAGCAGATCGAGGCGCATGGCCTGAAGCCGGGCGAGTTTGAGCTGACAGACGAGGGGCTTCGTGCGCTGATCCAGCGTTATACCCGTGAAGCGGGGGTGCGTACGCTTGAGCGTGAGATCGCCAAGCTCGCGCGCAAGGCGCTGCGCCGCATTCTCGAAGGCAAATACGAAAGCGTGGTGATCACGCCCGACAATCTGTCCGATTTCGCGGGCGTCCAGAAATATCGCCATGGCCTGTCCGAAGAGGAAAACCAGATCGGGGCGGTCACCGGGTTGGCCTGGACCGAGGTGGGCGGCGAACTGCTGACCATCGAAGCCGTCACCGTTCCCGGCAAGGGGCAGGTGAAGACGACCGGCAAGCTGGGTGAGGTGATGACCGAATCCGTGCAGGCGGCATTCTCGTTCGTCCGTGCCCGCGCGCCGGCGTACGGGATCAAGCCCAGCGTGTTCGGACGCAAGGATATCCATATCCACCTGCCCGAAGGCGCGGTGCCCAAGGATGGTCCCTCGGCCGGCATCGGCATGGTCACCACGATCGTCTCGACGCTCACCGGCATCCCGGTGCGCCGCGAGGTCGCGATGACCGGCGAAGTGACGCTGCGCGGCCGCGTTCTGCCGATCGGCGGGCTCAAGGAAAAGCTGCTTGCCGCGCTGCGCGGCGGTATCGAGACCGTGCTGATCCCGGCCGAGAATGAAAAGGACCTGGCCGAGATCCCGCAGAATATTCGCGACGGGCTCAAGATCGTTCCGGTCAAGCATGTCGATGAAGTTCTGAAGCTGGCGCTGGCCGATTCGCTTGAGCCGATCGACTGGACCGAAGCAGATGAACTGGCGACCCAGCCCCCGCAACAGGGCGCTACTGGCCTTCCTGAAGGCGACACTGTTCGCCATTAACCGCATTTGGCCGAAAAACCCCGAATTTCATGGGGTTTTTCGGCCAAAATTGCAGGTTTTGCTTTGACAGGCCCGCAAAGCTCCGCCTTACTGCGCCCCGGCAAAAGCCGCACATTGAATCATCCACGATTTTTAAGGGGGTTCTAAGGGCATGAACAAGCAAGAGCTCATCGGCGCCGTTGCCGATGCATCGGGTCTGAGCAAGAACGATGCGAGCAAGGCTGTCGAAGGTGTTTTTGACGCAATTACCGCTGCATTGACCAAGGGTGACGAGGTCCGTCTCGTCGGCTTCGGGACTTTCTCTGTGTCCAAGCGTAAGGCGTCTACCGGTCGTAACCCCCGCACGGGTGAGACCATGGAAATCAAGGCATCGTCGCAGCCCAAGTTCAAGCCCGGCAAGGGCCTCAAGGATGCGGTGAACTGATTTACGTGCGGCCCGGCGACATGCCGGGCCACAGGGCAGGCGCGCACAAAACGGATTACCGGCGCGCCTGACCTTGCCGCTTTCGCCGCATCGCTGCGAAAAGCGCGCATTTCTTTCGAAAATGGGTGTTGCGGTATCGCGATCTACCCAGTAAGGACCCGGCACCGGCACGAAAGAGCCGACCGGAAGTTTCCGGACCCAAGCGTGGGCGCGTAGCTCAGTGGTAGAGCACACCCTTCACACGGGTGGGGTCGCAAGTTCAATCCTTGCCGCGCCCACCACGCTTTCTCTCTGAAATCGAAGAACTTTCCACTCCGCGCGGCGCGGCGCAGCGGCTTGCGTCACTCTGCTGCGCAACAGGCATGAGCAGGGTCGTCGCGCTGCCCCATTGGTTCTCCGGAGCTAATGAGACGCCATGACACGGGCGAGCGCGACGGGGCCATATTAGCGCTTTTGCTAACATCCGCGAGGCGGCGCTTAAGCATGTTAAGCCGATAGAAATTGCCGCCGGCTATCCTCCGCATGCTCAGGGCGTTGCAATTCTGCGTGCGCCCGGATGCCGGTCGCCCCGAAAGGCTGAGGACACAAAAAAAGGCCCGCACCCCGGATGGGATGCGGGCCCCCTTATTGGGCATGGCTACGGCGTCAGAGACCGATCTGGAGCGTCGCGCGGAAGGCGACGGCCGCGTGGCCGAACTGTTCCTCTGCGCTGAATTCGCCGCCGACGCGGAAGCCGGCATTGCCGCCGCTGAGGCGCAGCGCGCCGATCCAGCCGCTTTCGCGTTCTTCGGGGGTGAGCGTGAAGCTGTTGCCGCCTTCGAAGCGCGCGGTGGTGACACCCAGGCCGCCGCCGATCAGCTGGCGACGCCCGCCTTCGATTTCGGCGCGTAGCCAGCCATCTTCGGGGCTGCGCTTCATCAGATCATAGCCAAGCGCCAGCGTGCCCGATGCGGCGAGCTCGTCGCTCGTGCGCTTGTCGACGATCAGGTTGAAGCCAGCACCGCCATCGCGCTCGGTATAGCCCTTTTCGCTCAGGCGATAATAATCGATCGAGGCGCCGGGACGCAGGCTGAGGCGGCCCATCTGGATGAGATAGGAAAGCCCGCCCGATGCCGAATAGAGCGTGCCCTTGCGATCCGCGCGCGCGGTGCGGCTGACAATGCCGGCGGCGTTCGTGCCGTTGAAGAAGCGGCTGCTTTCCAGATCGACATAGGCGGCCGATGCGCGTGCCCAGGTGTTGAGCCCGCCCCAGTTGCCCCGCCAATAGGCGGCGGTTTCAAGCTGGTTGGCGATCACCTCGTTCTGGGTTTTGCCGTCACCGTCCTTGCCGTTGAGATAGGCGAGCGAGAGGCCGAAATTGCCGACGCCGGTGATGATTTCGGCGCCACCCGACATGCCCCAGCCGCTGATGTCGTAGGAGGCGGTGTCGCCCAGCCCCTTGCTGGTGCCCCATGCCACCTGCTGCAGCCAGAAGCCCCAGCCATCTTGCGTCTTGAACGGTGCGCGCGGATCGGCGAGCACGCGGGCCACCGCGCGCGAACCTTGGGTCACGCTTTCGAAGACGCCGCCGGCATGATCGGGAAGCATCTGGCGCAGCGAGCCGCGGAAGCTGTCGCCATCGCGGAAGCCCAGGAAAACGTCGCCCATCGGCTGATCCGCGCTGATCGCGGCGTAGATCGCTTCATAGGCCGAGGCTTCCGAGCGGTTGAGCCCGAGCTGGGTGGCGTTCTTGCGCTGGACGTCGAGCGTCACCGTGCCGGCAACCTCATCGGCGGTGAGCGCGCTGCTGAACAGGAAGGGCAGGTTGACGTCGTTGCTCGTCAGGCCGGTGCTGCCCGTGAGCGTACCGGCGCGGACGATTTCATAGCTGCCCTCGGCATTGGCGATGCTGGCGAGCGAGACGTTGATCTTTGCGCCATCGGAGAAATCGGCGGCACCGGCCACGTCGAACCGCGTTGCGGTGTTCGCCGCGCCGTCGATCGTGACGCCGAGGCTGCCGGCCGCGCCGACCGAAAGCGAGGCGAGGGAGACCGGTGCTGCGTTGGTGACGTTGAGCGATCCACCGCCCACCGTGACCGCAAGGCCGGCGCTGCCCAGCAGTTCGCCGGTGAAGCTGGACGTGCCCGCGAGCTCAAGCTGATCGGCGCCGCCGCCGAAATCGACCTTGCCGTTATGCGCGGCGGTGCCCGAAAGCGTCATCGCGTCATTGCCGGCGCCGAAGGTGACGTTGCCGGTGTTGGTGGCGTCGCCGGACAGCTGGAGCCGGTTGGCACCCGCGCCGAACACCGTGTTGCCGCGCACCGTGCCGTCCTGAATGTCGAGAACATCATCGCCCGAGCCGAGCAGGATGTTGCCGACGATCTGGGGGCTGCCGCTGGTGACGACTGTCTGGCGGATGGTGGCGCCGCTGGTGTTTGCCGAAAGATCGATCGCAATGCCCTTGTCGGTGCCGGCGGCCGCGCCGCTGATGCCGATCGCGCCGCTATTCTCAATCAAGGAAACGCTGCCCGACTTGTCGACGATGGCATAGGCGGTGCCGTCGGCGCCGGTGCGTCCTGCCGCGATCGTGCCGCTGTTGCGGATCGTGCTGACATCGGCGCCGGCATCGATGGCGATGGCGGAAACCTGCGACGTCGCGGCTTCGCCGCCCGATGCTTCGACCTTGCCGCTGATCGTGATGGTATCGACGCTGGCGGCATCGCCAATGCGGATGGCGGTTGCGTCACCGCCCGATGAAACCGCGGCAATGGTGCCCGAGACGGTCATGCCGCCAACGATGTCGACTGCGCCCCCCTGGCCGCCGATCACCAGCGCGTTGGCGTCGACGCCCTTGTAGACGCCCGATGCGCCGACGGTGCCCTTGATGACGAGGCCATGCCCCGATGCACTGCCTGCGACCGCGCCGATCGTGATGTCGTCGGTTGCCGAGCCGATCTGGATCGCCGGGGCCGCGCCATAGCTCTGGACCGAGGCGTTGCCTTCGTTGGCATCCTTGATGCCGTCATCATCCTCGTCGTCGTCGTTCGCGTCGTTATCGGCCGGTGCAACGTCGAGCAGGATCCCGCCTGCGACATTGCCCGAAATGCTGAGCGCGGCGCCGCCCTGAAGCAGATCGTCCGCATCGAGCTTGGAAACGTCGCTGGGCGCGGTGGTCGAGCGATAGCCGGTCGATGCGATCGTGCCCTGAACCACCAGCTTGCCGCCGATATCGCCGTCCAGCGCAACGCCCACTGCATTGGCGCCCTTGGCGGTGACGCTGCCGCTCAGCGAAACATCGCCCGAAACATCGCCCGCGCGGATGCCGACGCTGTTGTCGCCGATGACGGAAACGGTGCCGGTGTTCGAGAGCGAACCATTGAGCGCGCTGTCGACCGCGATGCCCGCGCTGTTATTGCCTTCGACCACGATCGCGCCGCTGTTGGCGATGTTGCCGGTGAAAGTGCCGCCCGGGGCCACGCGGATCGCGAAGCGGCGCTCGCCCTGCGCGAAGGTGCCGTCCTCGTCGCCGTCCTTGTCGCTGTCGGCGGGGGTGTAGCTTTCGTCGATCGTGATCTTGCCGCTGTTGGTGATGTTTCCGGACAGATTGGGATTGGCGAGGATGCCGACGGCGTCGTTCGCGTCGGTGACCTGGATGGTGCCCTCGTTGGTGACGCTGTTGCTGCTGTCGATCGTGATCGCGGTGCCCGCAGCGGGCTTTACCGTGCCGGCGCTGGAAACGCGCAGATCATCGGCCGCACCGGCATTGGCCGTCGACGTCTGGTACGGCGTCGTCACCGAAGACCCGATAACGGTTTCGGCGTGGGCCATGCCCATCACCGACACAAGGGCAACGGGTGTCAGGCAGGTGGCCGCTAAAAGGCTGCGCATGAATTATCTCATCCTCTGGAAATCAGGAAACGTGGTGGGTTTCGACCAATAAAGGCGCGATTCCCCCAATGGCCGGGAACATCGTGGGGCGAAGATGAACGCAGGATAAATATTACGTGCCGGTTCCGATGTGGGCAGGTGCGTGTGACATAAATGGCACATAAATGGCGATGTCACGCATTCGTCACATTTCAGTAACGCAGCCGTCATTCGCGTCGCACGAGCGCGTCACACGCCATGCCTAGGGACGGCTTCGCAGGGTGGAACGGGGGCGGCGATTCGGCCGGCAGCGTCACCCGCTGATTTCCGAAACCGGATAGCCGGAGCATTTAAGACATGGCCTCGATCAAACGGATTAGCTCGATCTTGCTCGCCGGGTGCGCGCTCAGCACTCTGGCCGCATGTGGTGCAGACGACGTCGCATCGCCCGGCGATGGCAGCATCATCGTTCCGCCGACCAATCCGACGAACCCCACCAACCCGACCAACCCGACCAATCCGACGAACCCGACCCCGGGCACGCCCGATGCCAGCTGCCCGCAGGGCACCACCGATGCGGGCGTCATTTCCAACCGCCGCAACTGCGAACTGAGTGGCGTGATCAGCGCCAGCCTGCAGCTGCCCTATAGCGCGGGCACGCTCTATTCGCTCAAGGGCCGTGTCGATGTCGGCGTGGACATGGGCGGCGACGGCCTTGCCGCTGGCGGCAAGCAGGCAACGCTGACCGTCGATCCGGGCGTTGTCGTCTTCGCCTCGTCGGGTAACGACTTCCTCGTCGTGAACCGTGGTTCGAAGATTAATGCCGAGGGTACTGCGGCCAAGCCGATCATCTTCACCGCGCGCGCCAATGTCGTCGGCACCGCAACCGATGACAGCCAGGGCCTGTGGGGCGGTATCGTCCTGCTCGGCCGCGCGCCGATCAGCGACTGCAACACGGCGGTCGCCGGGGGCAGCGTCGGCTGCCAGCAGCAGATCGAAGGCACCACCAACGCTATGTATGGCGGCGCGACGCCCGCCGACAGCAGCGGCACGCTGCGTTACGTCCAGATCCGTTATTCGGGCTTTGAAATCGCGCCGGGCAACGAGCTTCAGGGACTGACCACCGGGGGCGTCGGTTCGGGCACCAAGCTCGAATATATCCAGGTCCACAACAGCTCGGACGACGGCGTCGAATTTTTCGGTGGCCGCAACAATGTGAAGTATCTGATCGTCACCGGCGCCGATGACGACAGCATCGACACCGACCTTGGCTACAAGGGCTATATGCAGTTCGTGATCGCGGTGCAGCGCGCGGGCGGCAACAGCGGCGATGCGATCATCGAAGCCGATACCAGCGGCAACAACGACGCGCTGCCGCGCCAGAACACCAAGATGGCGAACTTCACCTTCGTCCACCGCCAGACCGCCGCGTCGACCGGTTCGAACGCGGTGCTGATGCGCGGCGGCACCGATTATACGCTGATGAACGGCGTGATCACGACGCCGCGCTTCTGCCTCGACATGGACGATGCGCAGACGACGCAGGCGGCCAATGGCGCGCTGGACGAGCAGGGTCCGCCGGTGTTCCAGTCGGTCGTCATGCAGTGCGGCGGCGGTGCCTTCCGCACCGATGGCAACGAAGCCGATGTGGCGGCGGCGTTCAACGCCGGCACCAACAACAACTCGGCCTTCACGGCATCGCTGGTCAATGTGTTCGTCAACGGCGCCGCCGAAACCGGGGTAACCGCCTTCGACGCATCGACGATCAACGCCTTCTTCACGCGCACCACCTATATCGGCGCCGTCAAGGACGCGAACGACACCTGGTATCGCGGTTGGACCTGTGACTCCGCGACCGCCAATTTCGGCAGCAGCGCGGCCTGCACGGCGCTGCCCACGGCCTGATCAAAAGGCACAGCGGGGACGGCGCCGTGCGCGTCGTCCCCATATTCCTAGTATAAATGTCCGGGGACATTCATGAAAAAGCCGCTCATCCGTGGTAGCATGCTGCTGATCACGACCGCGTTGGTGGCGCCTGCCGCCATCGCCCAGACCAGCCCTGAAACGGGTGAGGCAAAGCCGGTTACCCTGGCAATGGCCACCGTCGATGCCGCGCCCGCCGCCTCTGCGCCCGATGATGCTGCCGTCGATGAAATCGTCGTCCTCGGCAAGAATATTCCCGAGCCGATCCGCGCGACCGCCGAGGTCGTCTCCGTCCTGTCGGATGCCGATATCCAGCGCACCGGCGAAGGTGATATTGCGGGCGCGCTGGGCCGCGTCACCGGGCTCAGCGTCGTCGGCAACGGCTATGTCTATGTGCGCGGCCTGGGCGATCGTTATTCGCTGGCGCTGCTCAACGGATCGCCGCTCCCGTCGCCCGAACCGCTGAAGCGCGTCGTGCCGCTCGACATCTTTCCCGCCAGTTTGATTGCGAGTGCCGTCGTTCAGAAGAGCTATTCGGCGAAATATCCCGGCGAGTTCGGCGGCGGCGTGATCGACCTCAACACCAAGGCCATCCCCGACGAGCCCTTTTTCAAGATCGGCGTCGGCATTTCGGGGGACAGCGAGACGACGGGCAAGCTCGGCTACACCTATTATGGCAGCGATACCGACTGGCTGGGGTATGACGATGGTGCGCGCAGCGTTTCGGGCCCGCTCAAGGCCGCGCTCAACAGCGGCAAGCTGATCACCGAGGGCGCGGACTTCACCGCCCGCGACATGCAGGACATCACCGCCAGCCTGACCAACGCGCCGACCGCGCTGCTCCAGCGCAACAACGATATCCCGGCCAATTTTTCCGCCAGCCTCGAAGCAGGCGACCGCTGGGAAGTGGGCGATGGCACGCTGGGCCTGATCGCCAGCGCCTCGTTCGGCAATGAATGGCGCACGCGCGACGCGATCCAGCAGGGTTCGAACGATCCGCTGCTCGAAGGCGCGCCCGCCCGCGATTTCCGTTCGGTCATCACCGACAACCGCATCGTCGCGAACGGCATGCTCGGCGTCGGATATGAATGGGGCGAACACAAGCTGCGCTGGACCAATGTCTATATCCACGACACGATCAAGCAGGGCCGCCTGTCGCGCGGGTTCGATCGCCTCAGCCTTGACGACGACACCCCGATCATCACGCAGAACAGCTATTGGTTCGAACGCCAGCTGTTCGACACCCAGTTGCTCGGCGAGTTCAAGTTCGACGATCTCTCGGTCGATGTCCGTGGCACCTATGCCAATTCGAAGCGCGACGCGCCCTATGAGCGCAGCTTCAGCTATGCCTATGACGCTACGGTCGACGACTTCGTCAACAACCTGACCTCTCCGGGGCAGAGCGCGCGTATCGCGTTCAGCACGCTGAACGAGGATGTCTATGCCGGTGGGATCGATTTCGGCTATGATCTGCCCACCGGGATGCCGATCAAGCTGAGCACGGGCTATGCCTATTCGAAGACCGAGCGTGACGCCGAACGGCGCGAGTTCCGCTTCGTCCCGGCGGGCGGTGCGCTGGGTGCTGTCGCGCAGGAACGCCCGGACTATCTGCTGTCCGATTATAATATCTATACTTACAACATCCAGCTGACCGAAACCTCGGGCCAGTCGGGTGCCGCGGCCTATACTGCCGGGCTGGACGTCCACGCCGGTTACGGCCAGGTCGAAGCCGAGCTGACCCCGCTGGTGCGTGTGGCGGCGGGCGTCCGCTTTGAAGATGCGCAGCAGCAGGTGACCCCGGTTTCGCTGTTCAGCGGCGCGACCAGCGTTCCGGCGACGCGGATCAACAATTCCTACTGGCTGCCGAGCGGCACGATCACCTGGAACTTTGCCGAAGACATGCAGTTGCGCGTCGCGGCGTCCAAGACGATCGCCCGCCCGCAGTTCCGCGAGCTTGCGCTCCAGATCTATCAGGACCCCGAAAGCGACCGCCAATATTTCGGCAACCCCTTCCTGAAGGACAGCACGCTGTTCAACGCCGAGGCGCGGTTCGAATGGTATTTCGGGGAAAATCAGCGGCTGAGCACCGCCGGTTTCTACAAGAAGATCAAGAACCCGATCGAGGCTTATGGCTTCCTTGCCGGCGGCAACACGCTCCAGACCAGCTTCATCAACGTGCCCGAGGCGCAGCTTTACGGCGCCGAGTTGGAGCTTCAGAAGTTCGTCCCGCTGGACAATGTATTCGGCGGCGCATTCTTCGCGGATCGCAAGCTGGTGCTGGTCGGAAACTACACCTACACCCAGTCGAAGATCAAATTCGGCGCGGATGACACGGTGACCGACTCGTTCGGCAACACCATCCTGGCATCGAACTTCTTTGCCGCGAACCGGGCGCGGCCGCTTACCGGCCAGTCCGATCATATCGCCAACATCCAGATCGGGCTCGAAAAGGATGGCGGGCTTTCGCAGCAGACGCTGATGCTGACCTATGCCAGCGACCGCATCACCAATCGCGGCCCCATTCAGGGGCAGGCGGTGCAGCCCGACATCATCGAGCGCCCCGGCATCCGCCTCGATTTCGTGGCGCGCGAAGCGCTGGACATCGCGGGGCGCGAATTCGAGCTGAAGTTTCAGGCGCGCAATCTGACTGGGCAACGCTACCGCGAATTCCAGCAGGCCGGCGATAATCGCATCGATGTGAACCGCTACGACGTCGGCACCTCGCTGTCGCTGGGCATCGAAATGAAGCTCTGAGCCTTTCCAAAACCAGAACTCTGACCACGCGGAGGCCTAGGGTGTTTCCGCGTGGTTTTTCTTGCGTCGCGTTAACGGTGCTGCTTGCCTTGGGGCATGGCGCCCCATAGTCATCGGACGGCAATATGACCGACATCTGCCTGTAACAATGTCGGTCTAGCGCAGCGGTCTCTTGGGGGAGCACAATGCGTCTAAGTCTCGATCATCGTGCCCGAAGCCTGCTTCGGCGCCTGCCGCAACAGAACGGATATCGCCTCGCCGAGGCCGTGCTGCTGTGCGCGCTCGCCGCACAGTGCGCCCGCCTGATCTATATCGCCGTGACGCCGATCGGCCCGGTCGGCGAGTGGCGGCCCGATAGCCGCGCCGCAGCGATCGCCGCCGAGGCGCCCGAACTGTTCCGCAGCTTCGATCCGTTTTTCCGCGTCGCGCCCGATGCCGGTGGCGTGGTCACCTCGCTGCAGCTGACGCTGTTCGGCACGCGCCTAGACGAGGTGTCGGGGCAGGGCTCGGCGATCATCGCGGGGCCGGATGGCCAGCAGAACAGCTACGGCGTCGGCGATGAAATCCTGCCCGGCGTTACGCTGAAGGCGGTCGCGTTCGACAGTGTGACGATCGATCGCGGCGGTGCGGCCGAGCAGATTTTCCTCGACCAGTCGAACGGTGCGGGCACCGGCGAAGCGGGCGAGGGCGCGGCCCCTCCCACTGCCGCCGATATGGCCCCCGGCGGCGGGATCACCGCCGATCAGATCAAGGCCGGGCTTCAGTTCCTGCCACGCCGCGAAGGCGGCCGGATTTCGGGGCTGGTCGTCCGCGCGGCGGGTGATGGTTCGGCGTATCAGGCTGCTGGTTTCCGCGAAGGCGACATCATCGTCGAGATCAACGGAAAGCCGGTGAGCAATGTCGCGGATGTCCAGCGCGTCTTCGCGACGGCGGCGCCCGGTTTCAACATTTCGGTATCCGTCGAGCGCGGCGGCAATGTCCTTCCCATTTCCATTTCGATTGCGAGCTAATGAACAGATTTCTTGTCGGTGCGGCAACGGCCCTTGCCATCGCGTTCGCCCAGCCGTTGGCCGCGCAGCAGACGCTCAATGTGCGTGACGCGGACATCCGCGCCTTCATCCAGGATGCCGCACGGGTAACCGGACGGACCTTCATCATCGACCAGCGGGTGCAGGGCAAGGTTTCGGTCGTGACCGACCGGCCACTCAGCAAATCCGAATATTTCGAGGTTTTCCTCTCCACTCTCCGGGCGAACGGGCTGGTGGCGATCCCTACCGGCGGCGGCAATTTTCGCATCCAGCCCGCGGATTCTGCCGCCGCGCAGCCGGGGCGGGTGGGCACGCGCGGCAGCGCGCAGAACAGCTTCGTGACCGAGGTTTTCCGCCTCCGCTCGATCGAGGCGCCCTCGGCGGTCGAAACGCTCAGGCCGCTGGTGAGCAAGGAGGGATCGGTCACCGCCAATCGCGGTGGCAATTCGATCGTCGTCGCGGACTATGCTGATAATATCCGCCGGATCCGTGCACTGATCGAACGGATCGACCGCGATGGCTCGTCGACCACGGTGATCGCGCTGCGCAATGCCGGCGCGCGCGAAATCGCGACCTCGCTGCAGCAACTGGTGGGCGCTGGCGGCGGGGGTGAAAATGCGCGCGGCCCTGCGGCGATGATCGTGCCGATAGACAGCAGCAATTCCATTGCCTTGCGCGGCGATACTGGCACGGTTTCGAGGCTTGCGGACATTGCCCGCGATCTCGACAAGCGCGCCGCAAGCGGCACCGAAATCCGCGTGATCTGGCTGGAACATGCCGATGCGGGGCATCTGCTCCCGGTGCTCCAGCAACTCGTTGGGCAGCCCGTTACGCAGGCGGCATCAGCCCCGGCCCAGTCGGCCGCTGGCGGGGTGCTTCCTGCGGCTGCATCTGCCGTGGCGACGTCGAATGGCGGCGGCGTTGCGGCGCTTGGCGGCGTGCCGGGGCGGGGGCCTGCGATCGTGACGCGGTTCGAAGGGGCGAACGCCATCGTCATTTCCGCGCCTGCCGACATGCAGCGCCAGCTGGGGGAGGTGGTGCGGCAGCTCGACACGCGGCGCGAGCAGGTGCTCGTCGAGGCGATCATCGTCGAAATGTCCGACATCGCGGCGCGCCAGCTGGGTGTCCAGTTCCTCTTCGGCGGCAAGCCCGGCAGCGGGATGCCCTATGGCATCACCAACTATTCCAACGTCGCGCCGCGCATCGGCGTGATTGCGGGCGCCATCGGCGCGCGCGAACTCGACCGCACCACCACGGTCATCAACGGCGACGTCGTGACGACGAGCGAAGGCTCCGCGATCAGCGACGCGCTCGACAAGGCGGCGGTTGAGGAACTCCTGAACGCCAGCGGCGGCATTGGCGGGATGGCGTTCAACATCGGTTCGAACGCGATCTTCGGTGCGATCATCAATGCGGTGAAATCAGACAATAAATCGAATATTTTGTCGACGCCGTGGATCTATACGCTCGACAATCAGGAAGCGAAGATCCTGGTCGGCCAGGAAATCCCGGTGACGACCGGTGAGGCCTTGTCCAACAATTTCGACAATGCCTTTCGCACGGTGCAGCGCCAGAATGTCGGCATCCAGCTCGAGGTGAAGCCGCAGATCAACGCGGGCGGCGCGATCAAGCTGTTCCTCAGGCAGGAAGTAAGCTCGATCGCCGGGCCGGTCTCGTCCGATTTCAGCGAACTGATCCTCAACAAGCGCGAGATCGAGACGACGATCACGGTCGACGACGGCCAGATCGTCGCGCTGGGCGGTCTGCTTGACGACAATGAACGCCGAACGATCGAGAAGATCCCGTTTCTCGGTGATCTGCCCGGGTTGGGCGCGCTGTTCCGTTCGAAATCGCGTCAGCGCAACAAGACCAATCTCATGGTCTTCATCCGCCCGACGATCGTCCGCGATTCGAGCGATGCCCGCGCGATCGCCGAACAGCGTTATGGCTATGCCCGCCGCGATCAGTTGCTGGCGCGGCCCGACCGCGAACCGACGCTCGACGAACTGGTGCGCGATTATATGAACATGGCGCCGCCGATCCCGGCCGAACAATTGCCGCAACCGGCACCGGCCGGCGTCGACCCGGCGGCATCGGCCGATCCGGTGATCCGCCAGAATAATTCGAGCCAGTCGATCCGTGTCGACGCACGCGAGCAGAGCGGGGGGCGGAAATGAAAATCCGGCGCGGGGCTTCGTCGAACGAGGACGGCAAGCCACCCGAGGCGAGCGCCGTCGAGGCTATCGAGCCGACGGCGCCGAGCCTTTTGCTCCATATCCCCTACGGCTTTGCGCGCAAGTTCGGCATCATCCTCAATGAGGGCGAGGGGGGCCGCTTCGACGTCGCCGTGCGGCAGGGGGCGGATCCCCGCGCGCTGCTTGAAGTGCGGCGCTATGTCGGCCAGCCCTTTGACGTGCGCTTCGTCGATCCCGGTGATTTCGATCGGCTGTTGTCCGAACGCTATGCCATGGACGGCAAGGCGGCGGCGGCCGCCGCGGGTTCGCTGGGGCTGGGCGAGGATCTCGACCTGCTGGCGACCGATCTGCCCACGGCGGACGATCTGCTCGACACCGCCGACGATGCGCCCGCGATCCGGCTGATCAACGGCATCATCGCCGATGCCGCTCGGCAGGGCGTGTCCGACATCCATATCGAGCCCTATGAAACCGGGCTTGTCGTGCGCATGCGCATCGACGGCGTGCTGCGCGAGACGCTGCGCATGCCGGCGCATGTGGCGCCCGTGGTGGTCAGCCGCATCAAGGTGATGGCGCGCCTCGACATCGCCGAACGTCGCGTGCCGCAGGATGGCCGCATCGGGCTGTCGCTGGGCGGCAAGCTGCTCGACGTGCGTGTCTCCACGCTTCCCAGCCGCGCGGGCGAGCGCGTGGTGCTGCGTATCCTCGACAAGGAAAATTCGGGCATCGACCTCGATGTGCTGGGCATGAGCGCGGAAACCCACGCGGTTCTGAAAAGCGCGCTGAGCGAGCCCAACGGCATCATCCTCGTCACCGGGCCGACCGGTTCGGGCAAGACCACGACGCTTTATGCCAGCCTGCGTCTTTTGAACGACGGGACGCGCAATATCCTGACGGTCGAGGACCCGGTGGAATATGCCATCGAAGGCGTCGGTCAGACCCAGGTGAACGCCAAGGTCGGTCTCAGCTTTGCCGCGGGCCTGCGTGCAATCCTGCGGCAGGACCCCGATGTCGTGATGGTCGGCGAAATCCGCGACCGCGAGACCGCCGAGATCGCGGTTCAGGCGTCGCTCACCGGGCACCTCGTGCTTTCGACCGTCCACACCAACGACGCGGTGGGCGCCATCACCCGCATGCGCGACATGAAGATCGAGCCGTTCCTGCTGGCTTCGACGCTGCGCGCGGTGATCGCGCAGCGCCTTGTGCGGCGGCTGTGCGGCGATTGCCGGCGCCCGGTGCAGGCATCGGGCTCGGTCGGCTCGCTGCTTGGTTTCGATCCGGGCACGGTCATCTACGAGCCGGTGGGCTGCGCGAGCTGCAACCATACCGGCTTCAAGGGCCGGATCGGCGTGTTCGAAGCAGTGCGCGTCGACGAGACGATCCGCCGGCTGATCAACGATGGCGGCGACGAGGCGATCATCGCGCGCCATGCCTTCCTGCGCGCGCCCAATCTGGGTGCAGCGGCGCGCAAGCTGGTGCGCGAGGGGCTGACCACGCCCGAAGAGGCCGTGCGGATTTCGCGCCGGGACGCGGTGGATGCCTGATTTCGATTATCGGGTCCTCGATCCGGCGGGCAGAGAGAAACGCGGCAGCATCGCCGCGCCCTCGCTGGACGAGGCCCGGGGCCGGCTTGAAGGACGACGGCTTTATGTCGTGCAGCTGGAACCTGGCAGCGGGCGGGCGGCGCGCGGTGCGGCGCTCCTGTCGTCGCAGCGTGTGGCGCGCCGCCGTCTGGGCAGCAAGGATCTGACGCTCTTTACCCGCCAGCTCGCCACGCTGGCGCAGGTGAGCCCGCTCGAGGAAGCGCTCCGCACGATTTCGCGGCAGACCGAAAAACCGCATGTCGCCCGCATATTGGGTGCGGTCCATGGCGGCGTGGTTGAGGGACGCCGCCTGTCCGAGGCGATGGGGCGCGAACCGAAGAGCTTTCCGCCGCTGTACCGCGCGATGATATCGGCGGGCGAAAGCTCGGGCACCTTGCCCGTCATCCTCGAGCGGCTGTCCGACCTGATGGAACGGCAGGCGCAGGTGCGCGGCAAGGTGATGAGCGCGCTCGCCTATCCGGTGGTGCTTGCGATCGTCGCGATGTTCGTCGTCATCGCGCTGATGATGTTCGTCGTGCCCAAGGTGGTGGAGCAGTTCGATTCGGTCGGGCAGCAGCTTCCCTTGCTCACGCGCCTGGTGATCGGCCTTTCCGAATTTCTGGTGAACTGGTGGTGGGCGCTGCTGCTGGGGCTGGCGCTATTCGGCGTCGGGGCGTGGCGGTTGCTGCAGGATCCGGGCCTGCGGCTGCGTTTCGATCGCGGACTGCTGGGGCTGCCGTTGATCGGGCGGCTGACGCGCGATCTGCACGCGGCGCGCATGGCGCGGACGCTGTCGACGATGGTGGCGAGCCGCCTGCCGCTGCTCGAAGGGCTGATCCTGACGACGCAGACCGTGCACAACCACGCGCTGCGTGCGGCATCGGAAGACATCGTCGAGGCCATTCGCGGCGGCGGTAGCCTTTCGGCGGCGCTGCGCCGCGCCAAGGTTTTTCCGCCGCTGCTCGTCTATCTCGCCGCGAGCGGCGAGGCGGCGGGCAAGCTCGACATCATGCTCGAACGCGCGGCCGATTATCTGGAACGCGAATTCGACGGGTTTACCGCGACTGCGCTGTCGCTGCTCGAACCGGCTATCATCGTCGTGATGGGCGGGCTGGTGGCGCTGATCGTTCTTTCCATCCTTCTTCCCATCCTGCAACTTCAGTCGCTTGCCGGCATTTGAGGACGTCATGACCCAATTCAATCAAACCGCGCCCGCGCCGGGCAATGATCCTGCCATGCAGGCGGTATCGACCGAGACGCCCGCGCGCGTGGGCAAGAAGCGCGAACGCGGCTTCACGCTCGTCGAACTGATGGTGGTGATCGTGATCATCGGCCTGTTGACGACGATCGTCGTCATCAACGTGATGCCCAGCCAGCAAAAGGCGATGTCCAAAAAGGCCGAAGCGGATATCGCGCTGCTCGAACAGGCGCTTGAAATGTACCGGCTCGACAACCTCGTCTACCCCGCACAGGCCGACGGTTTGCGCGCGCTGGTTCAGCCGCCGGCGGGGCTTGCCCAGCCCGATCGCTATCGCCCCGGCGGCTATGTGAAGCGCCTGCCCGACGATCCCTGGGGCCGCCCCTATCTTTATGCCAATCCGGGCCGCAACGGCACGTTCGACGTCTATTCCTTCGGCGCAGACGGCCAGGAAGGCGGCGAGGGCGAGAATGCCGATATCGGCAACTGGCGCTGATTGGCCGATAGACTGACGCCGCCATGCAGGGTTCGCACGAAAAGGGTTTCACGCTCGTTGAGCTGATGATCGTGCTTGCCCTGTTCGGGCTGATGTCCGCCATCGTCGTCGTCGCGATGCCCGATCCGCGCGGGCGGCTGCGCACCGATGCCGAACGGCTGGCCGCGCGCATCCTCACCGTACGGGACGAGGCGATGATCGAGGGGCGCGACATGCGCGTGCTGCTCGATCCGCTTGGCTACAGCTTCGAGGCGCGCTCGGGCGGCGCATGGGCGCCGCTGGATCAGCGCGCGCTGGGGCGGACCGAATGGGCGGAGGGCACCCGGCTGGCCATCGGCCGCGATGCGCGCGGCAGCGTGACGTTCGACAGCACGGGGCTGGCCAGCGAGGCGATGGCGGTGCGGCTGTTTCGGTCCGGCGAGGCCGTCACCGTCCGCATCGGGCAGAACGGAGCCGTCCGTGTCGGCGAATGAGCGCGGCTTCACGCTGATCGAGATGCTCGTGGCGCTCGCGATCTTCAGCCTCGCGGCGCTCGCGCTGCTGCGGCTCGACAGTACGATCCTGTCGAACACCGGTGATCTCGAGGAAAAGACGATTGCGCAGATCGTCGCCCGGAACATCGCGGTGGAGGCCCAGGCCGATCCGGTGGCGCCGACGCTTGGCAAACTCAGTGGCGAGACGGTGAATGGCGGCCGCCGCTGGTTGTGGGAACGCGAGACGCTGCGCCCCGGCGATGCCCGTTTGCTGCGCATCAACATTTCGGTGAAGGATGAGGCCGGGCGCAATCTTGCCGGGCTTGTCGTCGTGCGGCGGGTGTCATGACGGCGCGGGGGGCTGAACGCGGCTTCACGCTCGTCGAACTGATGGTGGCGTTGCTGATTTTCAGCATGCTCGCCGCAGCCGGGGTGGCGCTGCTCGGCGCCAGTGTGCGCGGGCAGGAGGCCGCCGGAAAGCGGCTGGACGAAATGGCCGAACTGCGGCGAATGGATACCGCGCTCAGCGTCGATCTGGGGCAGGCCTTGCCGCGTACCAGCCGCAACGAGGCAGGGGACCGGGTTCCGGCGTTCGAGGCTTCGGCCGATGATTTCCGCATCGCGTTGGTCCGCGGGGGGTGGAGCAATCCTTCCGGAAGCAATCGCTCGGCGCTCCAGAAGGTCGAATACCGGCTGGTGGACGGGCGGATCGAACGCACTGCCTATGCGATGGCGGACGGCGCGGCCGCGCTCGAACCCGCGGTGCTGATGGAAAATGTGACGGCCGCGCGGCTGCGCTTCCGGGTGAAGGGCGAATGGTTCGATCGCTGGGAATCCGCCCGCGCCGATGCGCTGCCGCAGGCGCTTGAACTCGTCGTCGCGCGCACAGACGGCGCCGAGATCCGCCAGCTCTTTCTGGTCGGATCGGGCAATTGAACGGGCGGCCTGAAGAACGGGGCGCGGCCCTGCTCAGCGTGCTGCTGCTCGTCGCCGTCATGGCGGTGCTGGCGGCGGCGGGGCTGGAAAAGCTCCGCCTGTCGACGCATCTGGCCGCCAATGGCGCCGCGATCGATCAGGCGCGCGCCTATTCGCAGGCGGCCGAGGCGATTGCGCTGGTGCGGATCGAAAGCCTGTTGGAAAACGACGCGGCGGTGACGACGCTGGCGGGCGGCTGGCATGGCCGCACGGTCGATCTCCCGCTTCCCGGCGGGCGGGCGCAACTGCGCGTCACCGACGGCGGCAATTGTTTCAACCTGAACAGTCTGGTGAGTGGATCGGCGGAGGGACGGACCCAGGCCAATCCGGTCGCCGCCGCGCAGTTCAAGGCGTTGATGGAATTGATTGAAATCCCGCCCGCCGTCGCGCAGCGTATCGCCGCGGCGGCGAACGACTGGATCGACAGCGATCAGGTGGCGCAGCCGGGCGGCGCCGAAGACGAATATTATGGCGATCTGGCATCGCCCTATCTGGCGGCCAATGTCCCGGTTCAGGACGTCAGCGAACTGCGCGTGATGGCGGGGGTCACGCCCGAAATATATGAACGGTTGCGGCCATGGGTGTGCGCCTTGCCCGATCACGAGCTGTCGCCGATCAACGTCAACACGCTGTCGCCCGAACAGGCGCCCCTGTTCGCGATGCTGCTGCCCGGGCGGCTCGACCTTGTCACCGCGCGCAAGATGCTCGCGCAGAGGCCCGCGCAAGGCTATGAAAGCCTTGTTCGTTTCTGGGCAGTTCCTGCGTTGGAAGCGCTTAATCCGGGGCAGCAGGTGACCGAACAGACCAAATTGAAGACGCGGTGGTTCACGCTCGACATCACGATCGGGCTCGGCCGCACCGAACTGCACGAAACAGCACTTGTGGATGGCGGCCTTCGCCCTGCACGACTGGTAAGGCGCCAATGGGGCTATCCCGAATGAACGACCAAGACTTCCTGATTTTGACACTGGGCCATGACGACCGGATAGGGTGGCAAAAGATATCCGGCGCGGCCGCGAGCGCGCAGGGCGATGATGTGGCAACGCTCACCCACCGCGAGGGGCGCGTGATCGCCGTCGTCCCCGCGCAGGACGTGACGATGAACTGGGCCGAGCTGCCCGGCCTTACCCAGGCGCAGGCACGGGGCGCCGCGCGCCTGCTCGCGGCGGAAAACAGCATTTCGCCGATCGAGACGCTGCACATTGCCGTGGGCGCGGACGAAGGGGCTGACGGCACCCGTGCGGTGGCGACGGTTGCACGGCATCTGATGGACCGCTGGCTGGGCGCGGTGCAGGCGCACGGGCTCGATCCCGAGGCGATCATTCCCGCCTCGGTGCTGGTCGCGCGGCCTGATCAGGGCTTTGCCGTGGCCAGCATCTTTGGTCAGGACATGATCGTCGGCGGCAGCAGTGCCTTTGCCGATGAGCCGGTGCTGACACAGGCGATCCTGGGCGGCGAAATTCCGCAGCGCCTGAGCGAGGAGGATGTGGCGCGTGCGCTGCCCGCTCTCATCGATCGGCCGCTTATAAACCTGCGCCAGGGGGACTATGCGCGCAGCACCAAATGGAAGCCCGATCGCGCGGCATTCCGGCGGATCGGTGTGCTGATAGCCGCGATCATCGGCATATCGGCACTGGTGCCGGTCGTGCAGATCCTGCGCTACAACCACGCGGCGGCCAAGGTTGAGGCGGATACAGCGGCGCTTGCCCGCAGCCTTGTCCCGGGCGCCGCGAGCGATGCGGGGGCAATCGCCACCCTTCAGGATGAACTGACGGCCGCGCGCGGGGGCGGGGCGGGCTTTGCGCCCAGCACTGCGGCGGTGTTTGCGGCGGTACGCAGCGTCCCCAACGCCGAATTGACGGCCTATGATTTCGGATTGGATGGAACCGTGCGCATCAGCGTGGCGACGCAGGCGGCAGACGATCAGGCGGCCTTTGTCGCCAGCCTCCAGAAATTCGGGTTCAGCGGGCAGGGCTCTGCCCCCCAGCAAGTGGCCGGGCGGTTCGTCGCCGAATATAGTGTGAGGGCGAAATGAACGCGCGCTGGAAGATGTGGTGGGGCGAGCGCAGCCCGCGCGAACAGCGGATGCTCGGCGTGATGTTCGCGTTGATGGCGCTGGTGGCGATCTGGCTGGCCGTGATCGGCATGCTGAGCGCGCAGAGCAATGCCAGGTTGCGCTATGAAACCGCGCTGGGCGATCATGCCCGGCTTGCCGAGCAGGCGGATGCGCTTGCCGCCTTCCGCAAGGCCAAGCCAGCAGCCCTTGGCATGCCGCTTTCCGATTTTGTCAGCCGATCGGCATCCGAAACAGGCTTCGTGCCGGGCCCGTCGCAGCCCTCGGGCGCCGATCAGGCCAATATCACCATCGCCTCGGCGCGCCCGATTGCGCTGTTCCAATGGGTCGCCTCGCTCGAACGCCATGGCATCGTACCGCAGCGGCTGGTGGCGCGCGCCAATAGCGACCGGACGCTCAACGTCCAGGTCGATTTTCGGAGCCGGGCTCGGTGATGCGGCCGACCAAATTTGAGGCCGGCATCTTCGCCGGGGCGCTTGCGGCGATGTTGCTCGTCTTTTTTCCGATGCGGCTGGCGGTGCCGTCGAACACGCTTGGCGCATTCGGCTTTGCCGCGCGCGAGGTGCGCGGAAGCGTCTGGGCTGGGCGCTTCGTAGACACGCGGCTGGGCGATGAAACGGTCGGGGATCTGCACGCCTGGCTCTCGCCCCTCTCGCTGCTGAAGGGGGAGGCGCGATTCGCCTTTCGCGACGAAAGCGATTCGCGCCGCATCGATCTGGTGTCATCCTTTCGTGGGTCTGGCGTCGAGAATGTCGATCTGACCGTGCCCGTGCGGAAGATGTTCGCGCCCTTGCCGGTCGAATCGCTCCAGCTGGAAGGCGTGACCGCGCGCTTCTCGGATGGCGCCTGTGTCGAGGCGACGGGCAGGGCGCATGCCAGCGTTGATCCGTCCCCCCTTGCCGGTGTGATCTTGCCGCAAGCGCTGAGCGGCAACCTGCGCTGTGATGGCGACGCGCTGTCGGTTCCGCTGCAAAGCCAGTCGGGGATGGAAAGGCTGACCCTGATAATTCGGGGGGACGCCACCTATCGGTTGAGCTTCGCAATCCCCGAAGCATCGCCCGCGCTGGGTGCCGCGCTGCTGGGCGTCGGCTTCAAGCAGGTGGGGAATGGATATATTTTTTCGGAAAACGGCCATTTCTGACGCAGGGCCGCTTGACGCTGGGATAGCATCCACTTATGAGCGCGACCGGCCCACACGGGCATATGGCGATCGTAGCTCAGTTGGTTAGAGCACCGGTTTGTGGTACCGGGGGTCGGGGGTTCAAGTCCCCTCGATCGCCCCACTTTCCCAAGAGGAAGTGGTTATTCAGCACAGCGACATTGATAATATTTTCTGGCCCCGGCTTATGTCGTCGACTGCTGATTCTGTTCGGCGCTCGTGCTAGGATTTGACGGCAACTCCCGCTGGCCGAACCATTTTTCCGATAGTTGAAGAAACGGCTGGCGCAGAGGCTTGGCGAATATTATTACGTCATTGCGTAATTTTAATTCTGCGATTGGATGGGCCAATGGTTTCGGTTTGGGAATATCCGGATTTCGACGATCACGAAGGTGTGCACCTGTTTCGCGACGTTGCGAGCGGGCTAACCGCGGTCATTTGCGTCCATAGCAGCCACCTTGGCCCCGCCATGGGCGGCGCGCGCTTCTGGAACTACGCCGACAAGAACAAGGCGATCACCGATGCGCTGCGCCTGTCGCGCGGGATGAGCTTCAAGAACGCGATGGCCGATCTGCCGCTGGGCGGCGGCAAGGGCGTGATCCTCGCCAATGACGGCGTCCAGAAAACCCCCGAACTGCTCGCGGCCTTTGGCCGGGCCGTCGAATCGCTCGCCGGGCGCTATGTCACGGCCGAAGATGTCGGGATCAACGATGCCGATATGATCCAGATCGCGACCGCAACCCGCCATGTCGCGGGCCTGCCGGTTGAAAAGGGCAGCGCCGGTGGCGATCCGGGGCCATTTACGGCGCTGGGCGTGTTCCTTGGCGTGAAGGCGGCGGCCGAGCGCGGGCTTGGCAAGACCGATATGGCCGGCGTGCATGTCGCGGTGCAGGGGCTGGGCAGCGTCGGCGGGCGCGTGGCGCGGCTGCTGGCGGCCGAAGGCGCGCGCCTCACCATCGCCGACGTCAATGCCGAGCGGGCCAAGGCCATGGCGGCGGAGCTGGGCGCGACCGCCATCGCTCCCGACGAGATCCTCACCGTCGAAGCCGATATCATCAGCCCCAACGCGCTGGGCGCGGTGCTCACTGAACAGTCGATCGCGGCGCTGCGCACCACCGTCGTCGCGGGCGGCGCGAACAACCAGCTGGCGACGCCCGCGGACGGCCACCGCCTCAAGGCACGCGGCATCCTCTATGCGCCCGATTATGTGATCAACGCCGGCGGCATCATCAATGTCGGCCTTGAATATCTGAAGCATGGCGATCAGGCCGAGGTAGAGGCGCGCATCCACCGGATCGCCGGGCGCCTGCACCAGATCTGGGACGAGAGCGAAGCGACCGGTGATCCGGCGTCCGACGTTGCCGATCGGATCGCGATGCGGCTGATCGGCCGGGCCTGATCCGCCCTGCCATCGGAAGTCCCTGAAACATCGGTCGCGCAATCCGGGATAGCACGGATGCGCGACCGAAATGCTTGCGTTAGCAGTCGCGTTGATGGCAGAAGGCCGCGCGATTGCAATGCGGCTTGTTTCAGTCGCGAACTAATTGAGGTTTCGTCGCTTCTCCGATGCACGGTTTCGCAAATCCGGCTCGTTTCCTGAAGATCGCGCGGCCGCTTACCCCCTGGCTTGGCTGGGGCGGGGCGTTCCTGATCGCGATCGGGATGGCGTGCGGCCTCTTCCTCACGCCGCCAGACTATCTGCAGGGGGAAAGCGTCCGCATCATGTATGTGCACGTGCCCGCCGCCTGGCTGGGTACGGGCGGTTGGACCGGCATCGCGATCGCCAGCCTGATGCAGCTTGTCTGGCGCCACCCGCTGGCGGGGGTCGCCGCGCGTGCCGTGGCGGTGCCGGGCGCGCTTTTCACCGCGCTGTGCCTCGTCACAGGATCGATCTGGGGGCGCCCGACCTGGGGTACCTGGTGGGAATGGGATGGGCGGATGACCTCGATGCTCGTCCTGCTGTTCCTCTATTTCGGCTATATCGCGCTTGCCAATGCCAGCGAGGAACGCGGCAGCGTGAACCGCGTCACCGCCATTTTCGGGCTGGTGGGCGCGGTCAACATCCCGATCATCAACCGGTCCGTCGTCTGGTGGAATTCGCTTCACCAGGGCCCGAGCATCACGCTCAAGGGCTCGTCGATCGACGGCACCATCCTGTGGCCCCTGGGCCTTACCATGCTGGGTTTCACCCTGTTGTTTGGCGCGATCACGCTGATGCGGATGCGCGCGCAACTGGCCGAAATCCGCGTCGACGCCCGGTTGCGGCGGATGGCGCAGGGCTGAGAAGAAGAATGAATCACTGGCCTTTCATCATCGCGGCCTATGGCTGCACCATCGCCGCCACGATCGGGGTTTCAGTCTGGGCGTTTGCCGCCATGCGCAAGGCCGAAGTCCTTGCCGATAGCCTGAGGCGCGACCGGTGAAGGCCAAGCATCAAAGGCTGACGCTGGGCATCGTTGCGGTCGTGGCGCTGATTGGCGCGGCGCTGCTCGCCATGTCGGCGCTCAAGGACGAGGCGGCCTATTTCTATTCGCCCGCAGACGTCCAGCGCGCGGGCGTTCCGGTGGGGCAAGCGATCCGCCTTGGCGGCATGGTGGCCGATAAATCGATCAAGCATGAAGCCGACGGCGTGACGATCAGTTTTGTCGTGCGCGACGGCGACGCGACGGTGCCGGTGCGCTTCAAGGGCATCGTGCCCGATCTGTTCAAGGAAAATTCGGGCGTCGTCGCCGAAGGACGCTTTGCCGATGACGGCACGTTCGTGGCCGACAATATTCTTGCCAAGCATGACGAGCGCTACATGCCGCCGCAGCTTGAGGGCAATCAGCACAAGACGGGCAAGGTGGAATGATCGCAGAAGCCGGCCTGGCCGCACTCTGGCTGGCCTTTGCGCTGGCCGCTCTCCAGTTCGCGCTGGGCGTTATCGGGTTGACCGGCGGGCGCGATCCGCTGTTGCAGGCGGTGCGCCCCGTGGCTGTCATCCAGGGCGCGCTTGCCGCCATGGCCTTCGGGCTGCTGATCTGGCTGTTCCTGCGCTCCGATATGTCGGTCGCGCTGGTCGCGGCGAACAGCCATTCGGCCAAGCCTTGGCTCTATAAATTCGCGGGAACCTGGGGCAATCACGAAGGCTCGATGCTGCTGTGGGTGTCGGTGCTCGCGGTATCGGGCGCGCTGGTTGCGATCTTCGAATATCGCCTGCAATTGCGCACGCTGATGGCGACGCTGGCGGCGCAGGCGTTCATCGCCATGGGGTTCTACGCCTTTCTGCTCTTTGCCTCGAACCCGTTTGCGCGCTTGGTGCCCGCCGCTGCCGAAGGGCAGGGGCTCAACCCGCTGTTGCAGGACCCCGGCCTCGCCTTCCATCCGCCGACGCTTTATTTCGGCTATGTCGGGCTTTCGATCGCGTTTTCCTTTGCGGTCGGCGCGCTGGTGACGCGCGATGTCGGCGCGGATTTCGCGCGGGCGATGCGCCCCTGGGTGCTGATCAGCTGGGTGTTCCTGACGATCGGCATCACTGCCGGTTCCTATTGGGCCTATTACGAACTGGGCTGGGGCGGCTGGTGGTTCTGGGACCCGGTCGAAAACGCCTCGCTCATGCCCTGGCTCGCGGCAACCGCACTCCTCCATTCGGTGACCGTGCTGGCAACCCGCGATGGCCTTCGCGCCTGGACGGTGATGCTCGCGGTCGTTGCCTTTTCGATGTCGATGGTGGGCACTTTCCTCGTCCGCTCGGGCATCCTCACCTCGGTCCATGCCTTTGCCGTTGATCCGACGCGCGGCAGCTTCATCCTCGCGCTGCTGGTCATCTATATCGGCGGCGCGCTCGCGCTCTATGGCTTGCGCGTCGGCACGGTGCGCGAAGGATCGCAGTTCGAACTGGTGAGCCGCGAAGGCTCGCTGGTGGCCAACAACCTGCTGCTCTCCGCCATCCTCGGCATCGTCCTCATTGGCACGCTCTATCCGCTCGCGGCAGAGGCCGTATCGGGCGAAAAGCTGTCCGTTGGCCCGCCCTATTTCAACACGGCGACGGGCCCGATCGCGCTGGTTCTGGTGGCGGTGATGGCGGCGGGGCCGCTCCTCAACTGGCGCCGCGACGATGCGAAGAAATTGCTCGTGCGTCTGGCGGTGCCGTTGCTGGTGAGCGCGGCCAGCTTGCTCGCGCTCGTGATTCTCGCACCCGGCACGGCGATCATGCCGCTTGCCGCGCTGGTGCTTGCCGGCGGCGTCGCGGTGGCCAGCATCGCGCCGCTCTGGAAGCGCAATCTGCGTCGTACGCCGCTTTTCACCTGGGGCATGGTGATCGCGCATCTGGGCGTCGCGGTGAGCATGGCGGGGATGGCGGCCGAAACCGCATTCTCGAAGGAAACGCTGGCGGCAGTTCGCCTCGGCGAAACCCAGCATGTCGGCCCGTTCAGCGTGCGCCTTGACAAGATCGAGCCGGTGGCCGGTGCCAACTGGACCGCGATCGAGGCGACGCTTGTCGCCCAGCGAGGCGACGGCAAGCCGTTTGAAATGAAGCCGCAGGCACGGATGTTCTCGAGCCCGCCCACCGAAACCAACGAGGCGGCGATCGCCACGCGGGTGGACGGGCAGCTTTACACCGTGCTCGGCAAAGAGGATGCTCAGGGCCGCTGGCAGCTGCGGCTGTGGTGGAAGCCCTGGGTAACGCTGATCTGGATCGGCGGCGGCCTCATCGCACTGGGCGGATTGCTGTCGCTGATCGGCCGCACGCGCCGTGAGCGGATCGCCTATCAACGCAAGGCTTATGCGTAAGGCAGGGAGCAGGATGAAGCGCGCTATTCTTTGGGTTCCGCTGGCATTGTTCAGCCTGTTTTTCGGCGTCGTGGCTTATGGCCTGATCAACCCGGGAGACCGGACCATCACGTCCAAGATGGTGGGCAAGCCCGTGCCCGAATTCACGCTGCCCGCGGCCTATGACGGGCGCGCGGGGCTGAGTTCGAAGAATTTCGTCGGCGGCGAGCCCAAGCTTTTGAACATCTTCGCCAGCTGGTGCCTGCCCTGCATCGCCGAGGCCCCGATATTGGAGGCGATGGCGAAGCAGGGGGTGACGATCCACGGCATCGCCATCCGCGACAATCCGGCCGATCTGGGCGCATTTCTGGCGCGCAACGGCAATCCCTATGCCGCGATCGGCGCCGACATGAAAAGCGGCGTCCAGCTGGCGATGGGGTCGTCGGGCGTGCCCGAAACCTTCGTCGTCGATGCCAAGGGGATCATCCGCTATCAGCATATCGGCGATGTGCGCGCCGATGATGTGCCCAAGCTGATGGAAGAATTGCGGAAGGCGCGATGAGAACGATCCTCGCCCTTTGCCTGCTCGCCGCGTCCACGGGCATCGCCCATGCGGATTCGATCATGCCCGCCGCCGAACTGGCGGACACCCAGCTCGCTGATCCGGCGCAGGAGGCGAAGGCCGTTGCGCTGATGGAAACGCTGCGCTGCATCGTCTGCCAGGGCCAGTCGATCGCCGACAGCGATGCCGAAATGGCGGGCGACATGCGCGCGCTGGTGCGCGAACGCATCCAGAAGGGCGAAGAGCCCGAAGACATCCGGCGCTGGATGATCGAGCGCTATGGCCAGTGGGTCAGCTACAAGCCCGTGCTTAGCGGAGAGACGGCACCGCTCTGGATCGCGCCGATCCTGTTGCTCGCAGGCGGGGCATGGCTGGCGCGCGGCCGGATCCGGAAAGGAAAGAAGAACTGATGGGCTGGCTTATCGTCATCGGGATGGCGGCCATCGTCTTCGGCCTGCTCGTCAAGTTCGGCGGTGCGCCGCGCATGACCTATGAGCTTATCGGCGCGGCGCTGCTGCTCGGGCTGGCGGGCTATGCCTGGCAAGGGCACCCCGGCACGCCCGGAACCCCCATTCGCGCGCGCGAACACACGGCAAATATCGATCCCGCGCTGGTGGAACAGCGCAAGGCGATGATGGGCCGTTTCGGCGGTGAGGCGCAGTGGCTCGACACTGCCGATACCTATGGCAAGCTGGGCTCGACGCGCGCGGCGGTCAATGTGATGCGTGGTGCCGTCAAGGCGGCGCCGAACAGCCCGGATCTGTGGGTTGGGCTCGGCAATGCGCTGGTAAACCACGGCGACGGCATGATTTCGCCCGCCGCGCAGTTCGCGTTTCAGAAGGCCGCAACGCTCTCACCCAAGCATCCCGGTCCGCCCTTTTTCATGGGGCTGGCGCTGGCGCAATCGGGGCAGTTCGACAAGGCGGCGGCGCTATGGAGCGAACTGCTCGCAGAGACGCCCAAGGAAGCGCCGTGGCGCGCCGATCTGGAGGCACGCCTTGGCGCGCTCCAGATGCAGATGGGCCAGATGCAGATGGGGGGCATGCCCCCCGCAATGCCCGCGCCCGAAGGCGCGGCGCCTGCTCAGCCCCAGGGCGAATAGGGCAGGTCCAGCGCCTGGGCCACGGCGGGGTGGCGGATCTGGCCGCCCGCTACATTCAAACCGGCCGCCAGATGCGCATCCGCACGCATCGCCGCTTCGGCGCCCAGATTGGCGAGCTTTAGCGCAAAGGGCAGCGTCGCGTTGTTGAGCGCGAAGGCCGATGTGCGGGCAACCGCACCGGGCATGTTGGCCACGCAATAATGGGTCACGCCCTCGACCTCGAACACCGGGTCGGCATGGGTGGTCGGGCGCGAGGTTTCGAAGCAGCCGCCCTGATCGATTGCGATATCGACGATCACCGATCCGCGCTTCATCGTCTTCAGCATCTCGCGCGTCACCAGCTTGGGCGCCGCCGCGCCGGGGACGAGCACCGCGCCGATGACGAGATGGGCATTGCGCACGGCGGCTGCGATCGCCGATTTCGAGGCAAAGGCGGTCTTGATCTGGCTGCCGAAGAACATGTCGAGTTCGGCCAGCCGCTCATTGGAAATATCGTAGATGGTGACGTCGGCGCGCATGCCCACCGCGATCTGCGCGGCGTTCACGCCCGCGACACCGCCGCCCAGAATGGCGACGCGCGCGGGTGCGACGCCCGGTACGCCGCCTAGGAGGACGCCGCGGCCGCCCTGTTCCTTTTCCAGATAATGCGCGCCGACCTGGATCGCCATGCGCCCGGCCACTTCGGACATCGGCTTGAGCAGCGGCAATGAACCCGTGCGTGAGGTAACGGTTTCATAGGCGATGCAGGTCGCGCCCGATTGCATCAGCCCCTCGGCCTGTGCCTTGTCGGCGGCGAGGTGGAGATAGGTGAAAAGAATATGATCGGGGCGCAGCATCGCAATTTCCTGCGGCTGCGGCTCCTTCACCTTCACGATCATGTCCGCCGCGGCAAATATCTCGGTCGCGCTCGGCAGCACGGTGGCGCCCGCCGCGATATAATCCGCATCCGAAAAATCGATCCCCGCGCCCGCGCCGGTCTCGACGAACAGGCTGTGCCCTGCGGCCACGAGTTCCGCGACGGAGGGCGGGGTCAGCCCAACCCGATATTCGTGATTCTTGATTTCGCGGGGGACGCCGATCTTCATAGTGTTTCTCCTGAACCGCGGAACGGCTGCCTCAGCGCAGTTTATCCGATTCGTAATGCCGAAAGCGGCGATTGCCCATCGCCAAGCGGCGGGCAAGGCGCGGCATGCGATAAAAAGCGCCCAAGTTCAGATAACTTACACCATGTTGATGGAGGCGGAACGAAATGCTAGGGCGCCCTCTCGCCTATTGGCAATGTGAGTTGTTCATTCCATGACCTTCGTCATTCTCGCCCGAGCGAACTGAACGCTCCATGAGCACTACAGCAACGGCCGTGGAGAATCCGCACTCCGAAGCCCGAAACGACCAGCCTCTGGCCAAGCTGGCCGTGGCGGCTATCGGGATCGTGTTCGGCGATATCGGGACCAGCCCGATCTATGCATTCCGTGAAACATTTGCGGGGCACCACCCGCTCACCCCCGATCAGATGCACATCTATGGGGTGTTGAGCCTTATCTTCTGGTCGATGACGATCGTCGTCACGATCAAATATGTGTCGATCATCATGCGCGCGGACAATAAGGGGGAGGGCGGAAGCCTTGCCCTGCTCGCGCTCATCAACCGGCAATCCAAGGGGACGCGCTGGAGCGCGCCCATCGTGATGCTCGGCGTGTTCGCGACCGCGCTTTTCTATGGCGACAGCATGATCACCCCGGCCATGTCGGTGCTTTCGGCATCCGAAGGGCTGGTGACCGTCGATCCGCGTTTTGGGCCCTGGGTCATCCCGATCGCCGTCACCATCCTGATCGGCCTATTCTGGATCCAGGCGCACGGCACGGCCAAGGTGGGGCAACTTTTCGGCCCGATCATGATGACCTATTTCGTCACGCTCGCGGTGTTCGGGGTGATGCATATCGTCAAGAACCCGACGATCCTGATGGCGCTCAACCCCTATTACGCGATCGAATTTTTCAGGATCGACAAGTTCACCGCGTTCCTCGCGCTCGGGTCTGTCGTGCTGGCGGTGACGGGAGCCGAGGCGCTCTATGCCGATATGGGGCATTTTGGGCGTAACCCGATCCGCCTGTCCTGGCTCTATTTCGTCCTGCCCGGGCTGATGCTCAACTATCTGGGGCAGGGTGCGATGATCCTGTCGCTCAGCCCCGCCGAGGCGCTGGAAGCGATCAAGAACCCGTTCTTCCTGCTCGCGCCCGAAGCGCTGCGCTTCCCGCTCGTCATCCTCGCGATGCTCGCAACCGTCATCGCCAGCCAGGCGGTGATCTCGGGCGCGTTCTCGCTGACGCATCAGGCGATCCAGCTCGGCTTCATTCCGCGTCTGCGCATCCTCCACACCAGCGCGAGCGCGGCGGGCCAGATCTACATTCCCGTCATCAACTGGTTCCTGATGGTGATGGTGCTGCTGCTCGTCCTGTTCTTCGGTTCGTCGAGCAATCTGGCGGCAGCGTACGGCATCGCGGTCACCGGCGCGATGTTCATCGACACCTGCCTGCTCGCGGTCGTCCTGTTCAGCCTGTGGCGCTGGAACAAGTTCGTTGCGGCGCTGGTGCTCGCGATCTTCTTCATCGTCGACATCACCTATTTCGCGGCCAACCTCACCAAGGTGCCAGATGGTGGCTGGTTCCCGCTGCTCATCGGTCTGGTCGCGTTCACGCTGCTGACGACCTGGGCCAAGGGGCGCGAACTGATGCTCGATCGGATGCGCGAGGCGGCGATGCCGGTGGCGGTGTTCGTCAACTCGGCCGCCAATTCGGCGACGCGCGTGCCCGGCACGGCGGTCTTCATGACCTCAACCGCCGACGGCGTGCCCCACGCGCTGCTGCACAACCTCAAGCACAACAAGGTGCTGCACGAACGCGTGATCCTCCTGACCGTAAAGATCGAGGATGTGCCCTTTGTGAAGACCGGGGAGCGCTGCGGGCTCAAGGATCTTGGTCACGGCTTCCACCGCGTCGTCATCCGCTACGGCTTCATGGAAGAGCCCGATGTGCCCGCGGCGCTGAAGCTGGTCACGGGCTGTGGCCCGGAATTCAAGATGATGGATACCAGCTTCTTCCTCGCGCGGCAGACGCTGTTGCCATCCTCCCGTCCCGGCATGGCGGTGTGGCGCGAAAAGCTGTTCGCATGGATGCTGCGCAACGCGGAAAGCGCCATGGAATTCTTCCGCCTGCCCACCAACCGGGTTGTCGAACTGGGCAGTCAGGTGGAGATCTGACATCGCGGCCCCGCTCATCGTTTCGGCGGTGATCGGGGCCGACGACCTTGCCTGGCTCGATGCGTTGCGGCGCCGCCATTATCCCGCCGCGCGCAACCGGCTGCCGGCACACCTCACCCTCTTCCATCATCTGCCGCCGTCGATCGCGGGCGAACTGCGCCACCGTCTGGCGGACGCCGTGCGTGGCCCGGCGCCGCGCGCGCGGGTGAGCGGCGTCATGAACCTGGGGCAGGGGACGGCGCTGCGAATCGAAAGCCCGGGGCTCGAGGCGATTCGTGCAGAACTTGGCGATTCGTTCTTCGGCTTGCTCGTCCCGCAGGATCAGGCGCGCTGGACGCCGCATGTCACGATCGAGAACAAGGTCGCGCCCGAGGTTGCCCGCGCCACGCAAAAACAGCTGCCGCCAGAGCTGATCGGGCGCGCCGTTGCGATCAAGGGGCTTGCCTGCTGGGCCTATGATATGGGCGCCTGGGCACCAATTTCACGACACATGTTCAAATGATTGAAAAGCTGGTTGACCGACGGAAATCTGCCCCTTATAGGCCCCTCCACGCCGTTAGCGCGTTGCCCATGGGGCGGAGTAGCTCAGCTGGTTAGAGCAGCGGAATCATAATCCGCGTGTCGGGGGTTCAAGTCCCTCCTCCGCTACCATCGTTACAATCACTTTCGGAAATGATGGGGTTTGGCCCCCCGCGACCTTCAGGGGCGCGGCGATCGAGGTACTGTCCCTCGATAGAGTATGCGAGCATGTCGCCGCCTCTCGTAAAATCGGACCTAACTGCTTGGCTCCATTGACGGAGGCCGTTACCCCTTTGGGGGAAGCGCCTAGCGGTGCCTTCAAGTGTCTTGCGATTTTTCTGAGGTGGATTGGCCTATGACCAACGTTCCTGCCATGTTTGCGTTAACGGACAAGGTTGCGATCGTGACCGGTGCGAGCCGAGGTATCGGTCGTGCGTGCGCGATAGCCCTGGCGCAGGCTGGAGCCGATGTCGTTCTGGCCGCGCGCCAGCAGAAGGACATAGATGTCGTCGCGCGTGAAATAGAGGGCTTGGGTCGTCGTGCGCTCGCAGTTGTTTGCGATGTGAATGATGAAGCATCTCTTGATGCCATGGTCGCGCGCGCATTGTCTGAATTCGGGAAAATCAACATTCTTGTGAACAATGCCGGGGGATCGGGCCCGAATGACCCCGACAAGACCAGCGCCAAACAGTTCAATGAAGCACTCATCTGGAACGTGACCCCGGCTTTCCTGCTGACGCAGAAAGTTGCCGGCGCGATGCGTGACGCCGGTGGTGGTTCCGTCATCAATATTTCGTCTGCTGCGGCGCGCTTTGCGCAGAAGAATTTCAGCGCTTATGGTGCGGCAAAGGCGGCATTAAATCAGATGTCGCGCAATCTTGCCCAGGATTACGCACCCCATGTTCGAGTCAATGTAATTGAACCGGGGCCTATTCTGACCGATTCCCTTGCGGGCTATTTCGAAAGTGCTCCCGACGTAGCCCAGAACATGCTCAAATTCATTCCGCTCGGCACCTTTGGGCAACCCGAGGATATCGCCGCCGCCTGCCTGTTCTTTGCATCCGACGCATCGCGTTGGGTGACAGGTAAGGTGCTCGGCGTTGAAGGCGGAGCCGAATATCTTTCCTGACCGTGCGATCAAAGCAAGTGTGCGGGTGATGGCGCAACTTCAGCGTGCTTGAAGCGCCTTGATCAACGCCAACGCGCAACCGTCTGGGATCGGCTAAAATATGAGGCGACGGTTCCGGTGAACCGTCGCCTCATTTGTACCTGACGAATTTTGCGAACACCGCCGGTTACGCGCAGTACTGGCGGTACGACGCTTTAGAAAGTGAACGTCGCGGTGCCCCAGAAGCGACGGCCTTCATCGACCATCCAGTTGCCGTCCAGTCCGTCGAAACGGCCACGATCGTCGATGGGGACGATCTTGTCGGTAAGGTTGAGGACGGCCGCCTTGAGCGAGAAATTCTCGGTAACGGTGAAGTTCACGCCGAAATCGAAGGTGGTGCTGGCTTCCCGTTCACGGGTACGGACGGCGCCGTTGCGGAAACCGGAATAATATTGGCGCCCGGTATAATAAGCGAGGGCATAGGCGGAGATCTTGTCCGTGGCCTGCCAGTCGAGGCGGATATTGGCCATGTGCTCAGGCGTCTTGTCGAGCGGCTTGCCGTCGAGCGAACTGCCGTCGAAGGCCGGTTCGCCACCGCCGCGGCGTTCCGAATCCGTGTAGGTGTAGTTTGCAGTCAGCAACACGGACGGACCGATCGGCAGCGTGCCGTTGAGCTCGACCCCCTTGATGACCACCCGGTCGATATTGTCGTACACATAGAGCGGGCGCGCAGGGTTGACGGGGTCGTCCAGACCGGAATCGAAGCTGACCACCTTGTTCTTGAAATTGGTGTGGAACAGCGTCGCGCCGAAGCCGAGCTTGCCCGCGCCATCATAGCGCAAGCCCACTTCCTTGGTCGTGCTCACTTCCGGCTCCAGGTCTGGATTGCCGCACAGCGGGCCGCGCACCAGCGATCCGCCGCCTGTGCTCATGCAGTAATCCGCGATGCTCTGCCGCAATGTGGGCGCCTTGAAGCCGCGGGCAATGCCGCCGCGTACCGTCCAGCCGGGCTGGAAGGTGTAGTTCACATAGGCGCGCGGCGTGAAGTGGGAACCGAACTGATCATAATGATCGACGCGCGCGCCGCCGGTGATGATCAGCCCGTCGACCGGCTTCAACTGGTCTTCGATGAACAGCGCCCATGATTCACGGGTCGCCACATTGGTGTTCACATAGCCGCTTACATTGTCCTGGCCGGCAATGCCCTTCACCTTGGTGTGAATATACTGGCCACCGATCGTCATGGTGTTCCAGGTCCCCATCGGCAGGGTTACGGTCGAATCCACGGTCCAGTTGACGAGATTGGGCTCGTTGAGCGTCTCGCCATCGTCGATGGTTTCATTCTTTTCCTGTTCGCGGAACGCGGCAACGCGCGCGATCGCGGCGCCAAAGTCGCCATTATAGGTCAGTGCCTGATAATTGCGGCGATGGTGCTCGACGAAGCGGGTGCTGTCGATATCGGTCGAACGGCCGGGCGTCTCGGTATAGGACAGGCGGTTATAGCCGCCCTCCAGCGAGATATCATGACCGGGCGCGACAATGGCTGTGAACTTGCCGTTGATGTTGCGATCGCGGACGCGGTTGGCCCCGGTGGTAAAGGAATTCGGGAAGAAGATATCATCTTCGGCGCGGTCGTTCACGCCGCCGTAAATCTGGAAACCCACCGTATCCGAGACGATGGGCGCCCCGATCCAGAAATTGCCGAGCGTCGTGTTGCCATAGCGTCCGTCTTCCTGGGCGATACCGCCCAGCGTCACCGAACCGCTCAGCTTTTCGGGCACTTTGCGCGTGATGATGTTGACGACGCCGCCCATGGCGTCCGAACCATAGAGCGACGACATCGGGCCGCGCACGACCTCGATCCGCTCGATCGCGGCAAGCGGCGGGATCAGGTTGGCCTGCACGCCGCCCGTGCCCCGGTTCATCGTCTCGCGCGTGGTCTGTCGACGGCCGTCGAGCATGATCAGCGTATATTCGCCCGGCATGCCGCGGATGACGATATCGGTGCTGTTGGGGCTGTCGCCGACGACGCTCACGCCCTCGATATTGCGGACGGCATCTTCCAGCGAGGTGAAGGGCCGCGTTTCCAACTGCTCCCGCGTCAGAACGGAAATGCTGGCAGGGGCCTCGGCGATGCGCTGTTCATAGCCGGCGGCGGTCACGACAATATCCTGGCCGGAACCGTCATTGGCGGGCGTTTGCGCGATGACGGCGGTCCAGCTGGCGCTTCCCAGCAATCCGGCAATGACGACTTTGGCGGTACGAGCGATCATGAATGTCCCCTGATGATCCTTTTGCGGGTCGACTAGCTAATGCGAGTCATTATTACAAATGGAAATGTGCTTCAGCACGGATTTGATGTTGCCTCGGCCAGCCCGGCGTCGGATTTTCCCGCCCAGATGCTGTCGCGCGGGCCATCCTTCGCGCGGTTTCGCGCGGCCCGCGCCATCACCACCAGCGCGCCGGCCGCGACGATGGCGATAATATCCACCACAAGCAGTGCGGGGCCGTCATACCAGCCTGCACCGGCGATGAGGCTGGCGGCGGGGATGGTCAGCATCGTGGCGGCTGCCAGCAGTGGCAGTTCGATCCCGGCGCGCGCGGCCCCGCGCAGCAGCGCCCATGCGACGGCAAGCACGAACACCACATAATAAATGGCGCTGTGCGCATCGTAGCGCGCCGCCTCACCAAGCAATTTGGCGGCGGCCAGCGTCACCGAGATGCCCGCGATGCAACCGATGGGAACGCCCACGGTCAGTGCACCGAGGATGCGGGTAGAGCGGCTTTGAACAACGGCACCGGCCTTGCGCTCGCGTTTGCGGCGCGATTCCACCCAGAGCAGATTGCCGGTGTAGAAGAGGAAGGCGCCCGCAATTCCCAGAAGGAAATAGGACCACCGGATCGGATTGCCGCCGAAATTGCCGAAATGCAGGGCAAAGAAACTGGTGACCGTCGCCGACCAGCCATCCTGATGACCGGGCATGTAATCGGTGCCGATGATGGTGCCGTCATAGGGATCGACCCCGGCAATGCCGTAGGTCGGCGCACGGTGGCCGTAGCGCGCGTCATGCCCCTCGACACGCAGCGTCGCCGGTTCGCCGGGGTCCTGATGATAATCGAGCCGCAGCGGCGTGAAGCCCGGCGCCTGCTGCCTCAGGCGCGCGACGATCTGCGCGGGGGGCAGGGGGGAAGCGGTAACCGGGATGCTTTGCGTCACGGCGGGGCGTTCGCCACGGCCAAAGGCTGCATCCTGCGCGTCGTAGAATTGATCGTGAAAGGCAAAGACGATCGCGGTCAGCGCCATGATGATATGGAAAGGCAGGCTGAACAGCCCGACGACATTGTGCATGTCGAGCCACATACGCTTGACGTTGCGCCCCAGTCGCAATGCAAACAGGTCGCTGACAAGGCTGGGCAGCAGCACGATCAGGCCGGAAACGATGGCGACCATGTAAAGCAGCGCGATCGCCCCCATGATCGGCATCGACACTTCGTGCGCAAAGGGCAGGCCAACCTGCTGGTGCAGCACATCGATCAGCTCGGCAACCTCGGACGGGCCCCGGCTTTCAACCTGCAACCCGCCATCGGGGGTGAGCGCTGCATAATGGGTCGTACCGGCGTCGTGGTCACCGCCTTCGCCGCGCACGGTCCAGCTCATCCGGGCCGGGTTCGCTGAATCGGTTTGCAGATGGAGTTCATAGCCCTTGGCGGCTTCGGGATGCGCGGCGAGAACCTTGGCGACAAGCTCGGGCGTCCGTTCGAGGCTGGGTGCCGGGGCGAGGCGGGACGGCGGGGACGCCCAGCGCTGAAGCGGCGTTTCGAACATGGTGATCGCGCCGGCGTAAAATGCGATGAACAGCGCCAGCCCGGAAATGATGCCCACCCAGCCGTGGATTTCCTTGTACATCTTCACAAGGTCGGTGGGCAGTTTCATCGCACAAGGCCTCCGGAGATGATGATCGGCAGCCAGACGACAAAGTTGCCAAGCGCAAGCCAGGTCCAGGCGCGCAGGCCGGATCGAAACAGGAAGCACAGGCTGATCGTGAGCGCCCAGACGGGGGACATCAGCCACATCGCGAACTGCCCCTTGGTCGAGAAAAAGGCTTCGCCAATGCCCATTGAAAGCTTGACCAGTCCGGCGCATCCCAGCGCGAGGAGAAAGCCCAGGATCACCCCGGCGCTTGCCTTGCCGAACCAGTTCCGACTGGTGAGAGGTGGCTTCATCGGCGGCTCTCCGGCGCGCCGCGCCACCATGCGATGACGGGCGGCAAAACCGACCAGACCAGCATCGCCAGCGTCACCGCGATGAAGAGGGCGGTGGCCGGGCCCGACCAGCGCAGGATGAGCACGGTGCCGATTACCAGAGCCACAAGCCCGCCCCAGCCAAGTCGCCGCCCACCGCGCAGACCGGGGGCAAGTTGTTGGTGTGCCGAGGCGAGATAAAGCGCAATGGCGGCCGCCAATATGACGATCCCACCGGCAACGGCCATCATGGCTTTGCCTCCGTGGCGAAGGCGATGGTCACGCCCTGCGCCATCGATGCGAGCATGGTCGATCCATGGGCCTGGCCGGCAAGAACGCTGTGGCGCGCATCGACACCGCGGTGCTTGAGCGCGGTCACGATGGTTTCGGCGGAAGCGCCCCCCGATGGGCCGCCCTCGCGATCCCCATGCGCGATCAGAAGCTGGCGGCCTGCGGTCAAGGGCGCGCGCGCGATGCTCTGTGCCAGCGCGCCATTGCCGTACCAGAGCGAAGGGCTGATCGCGACATAGCGTGAAAATTCAGCGCCCGAGGCAAGGGCGTGAAGCGCGACCAGCCCGCCAAGGCTATGTCCCATCAGCGTTTCGCGCGCGGGATCGATCTTCAGCCGCTGGGCGACATAGGGCCGGGCCTGTTTGGCGATGAAGCCCAGAAACGCATCGGCACCGCCAATGGGCAGTCCGGAGGCGGGCGCGCCCTCGGGGATGCGATAGCCCGGGACATGAGGGGTGTAATCGAGGACGCGGCGCGCCAATGGCCCGGAATCAATCGCAACGATCACACCGGGCCCCACGCCCGATCGCTCGCTGACGCGTGAGAGCCGGCGCGCGGTGAGCGCTGCGGTCGCGAAATTGTCGGCGCCGTCTAGCATCCAGAGCACCGGCCAGCCAGTGGCGGGCGGCGCGCCCTCGGGCCATGCGATCATGATCTGATAACTGTGCCCATCGGGCGCGCTGAGCGACACGACATCCGATCCGGACAATTGCCAGGGGGCCGCAACCGCAGGGGACGCAGCAGGCAAGGCAAGGGCCATGGCAAGCGCGATCAGCCGTTTCATGGCCGGGCCTGCAAATATGGCGGGGCACTGCTTTGCGGCGAAAGCCGTTCTGAGCGCAACAAACTTGTCTTCATCGGGCATCCTTCAGCACAAGGTTTGCTCGCTAATGCGAATCGATCGCGACTGCAAGGGCGGTTCGGAACGGGCATGGGCGTCGGCAATATTTCGCTCATCTGTCATTCAGATATGATATTGCGACTCGATCGCATTTGCATTAGCGGCGGGGTGAACAAGCCGAAAGCATTCCGTTTCAACGAGGAAATTTCGCAATGATGACAACGGTAAAGGGGGCGTAATGACCGCGCGAATCGAGTTTCGAAACCACAGGTCGCTGGTCTTGGCGCGGTCGCTGGTCGTGTTGATGGCGGGGTGCGCCTTGCCGCAAGTTGCAATGGCGCAGCAGGGTGACGGCAGTGGCGGGCCGTTGCTGCTGGCCAGTAACAGCGCAGCACCGGGACGAGGCGCGGCCGACGGCGTTTCGAACATCACCGTTACCGGGCACCGGGTCGAAGCCGATCCGACGCTGACCGAGGGGAGCGATGGCTATGCCGCCGCCGCAACCAATATCGGCAAGGCCAAGCAGACCCTGCGAGAGATCCCGCAGTCGGTTACCGTGATGACGCGGGCGCGGATCGAGGATCAAAATCTGCTCACCGTCGAGGATGTCATGCAGCAGATGACCGGGGTGACCGTGGACCGCGCCTGGTTGTCGTCGGCCTATACATCGCGCGGGCTTACGATCACCAATATGCGCTTCGATGGCGGTGCGAGCGGCCAGACGTCCAGCATCACCGGCGATCTCGATACCACGATATTCGATTCAATCGCGCTGATCCGCGGCGCCGATGGCCTGTTCGGTGCCGGGGAAGCGGGCGGGGTGATCAATTTCACCCGCAAGCGCGCGCTTGCCGATCCGCAGGCCCGCGCGGCGATGACCTTTGGTAGTTGGGATCGTGCGCGGGCGGAAGCCGATGTCACCGGCGCGCTGACCAGCGATGGCAGCCTGCGCGCGCGCGCGATCGGGGTGTACGACATCGGCGCCGCGTTTCAGGATTTCAAGTCGGACGATCGCTGGCTGGCGCATGGTTCGATCGAATATAATCCGGCGCCCGACACGCTGATCGTTGCGGGCTACACGCACCAGTTCGACAAGCATAAGGGTTTTAACGTCAGCTTGGCGCGGTATCGCAACGGCGAAGATATCGGCTTTCCACGCAGCACGAACATGGGCGCGCCGTGGAGCACGATCACGCGCGACATCGACGTCGCCTATGGCCGGATCGAACAGTCGATCGGCAAGGATTGGACGCTGACCCTCAACGCCAATCACAGCCGTTCGAACGATCGGACCAATGCGGCGGAAATGGAAAATGCGGTCGACCCTGTCGACTTCTCGGGCACCGATTGGTGGTATTATCAGGCGGCGGCCAAGGTGCGCGAACTGGCGCTCGATTTCAACACGACCGGCAGTTTCCAGGCCTTTGGCCAGAAGCATGATATCGTTTTCGGCGTCGATTATACGCGCAACCGCACGGACAATCGCAGCCTGTGGACCTATTATGGTCCGGGCAATGTCTTTGATCCGGACTATCCGCCGGAAATCGCCTATCCGCCCGCCTGGGGGTATCAGGGGCGCACCAATGTCGAGCGCGTCGGTTTCTATGGCTCGCTGCGCATTCGGCCGATTGCGCCGCTATCGCTTATCGGCGGCGGCCGTCTCGTGGTGAAGGATCGCACCGCGACCCGCAACCTCGTCACCGGCCAAATCAGCTCGCTGACCGACCAGAAAACCAAGTTCGTTCCCTATGCCGGCATGGTTCTCGACGTCACCAAACATGTCAGCCTCTACGCCAGCTATGCCGAAATATACCAATCGCAGGCCAATCTCATGTCCGGGCCGCGCCCCGGCACGCCGCTCGATCCGGTCACCGGGACGAATTATGAAGCGGGCATCAAGGGGGATTTGTTCGGGGGCAAGCTGACCGGCTCGCTCGCTGTCTACCGTGTCCGCAAAAAGGGCGCCTCGGCCGCAGATCCCAGCAATCCGCCCGCGGGCTGGACCGATAATTGCTGCTATATCCGCGACGGCAATCTCAAGAGCCAGGGCTTCGAAGCCGAGGTTAATGGGGAAATCCTGCCCGGCTGGCAGGTTTCGCTCGGCTACACGTTCAACGACAACAAGAATACGCGCAAGAATGACGCGCAGTTCGCCGAGATCACCCCAAAGCATCTGTTCAAGCTGTTCACCGATTATGCCTTCAAGGAAGGCCGCTTGAAGGGGTTGAGCATCGGCGGGGGCGTTACCGCGCAAAGCGCGAATTTCCGGTCGGGCTGGGTGCAGGAGCTTAATCCGGCAACCGGGCTGTATGACGGCCCCTATTATGAATATCAGTTCAAGGTTCCGGGCTATTCGGTCTGGTCGCTGCGTGCCGAATATGCCGTCAGCGAACAATTCTCGATCAGCGCCAATCTCAACAACGTCTTCGACAAGAACTATTACGTCACCATTGGAAGCCCTGGTTACGGCAATTTCTATGGCGATCCCCGCAACTTCCTCGTCTCGTTGCGCGGAAAATTCTGATGAAGGCATCGTTCCGCCAGTCCATGGCGTGGCTGCACACCTGGGCGGGGTTGATCCCCGCCTGGATTGTCTTCGTCATCTTCCTGTTCGGAACGACGGCCTATTTCGAGCAGGAGATCAATGCGTGGATGCGCCCGGAAGTGCGCGCTGCGCCGGTCAGCGCAACCGCGCTTGATGCCGCGAGCCAGATCCTTGCCGAGCGCGCTGCGGGGGCCGAAAATTGGAGCGTCCGGATACCCGGCGTGCGCGGCGGCGATGCGCTTGTCGCGTCATGGATCATGCCCGGCGCATCCTGGCGCGACCGACAGGAAATCAGGCTGGATCCGGCCACCGGCCGTGAACTCGCGGTGCGCGACACCGAAGGCGGGTATTTTCTCTACCGCTTTCATTTCGATCTTCATGCGATGCCGGTTTCCTGGGCGCGCATCATTGTCAGTCTTGCGGCGCTCGCCATGTTGCTCGCGATTATTTCGGGAATTGTAACGCACAAGAAAATCTTCGCCGATTTCTTCATGCTGCGTTTCAGCAAAGGGCAGCGAAGCTGGCTGGATGCGCATAATGTCACCGCGGTTCTCGCGCTGCCATTTCACCTGATGATCACCTATACCGGTCTGGTAACGCTTGTCTTTACGCTGATGCCCTGGGCGATCAGCGCGAACTTCAAGGATTTCGACGCCTATTATGAGGCCGCTTTTCCCGCACGCGAGACGATCGTCGCGAGCGGAACCAGGGCGCCGGTTCTGCCCTTGTCGCAGCTTGTCGAGCGATCCGGCTGGGGTGTTGCTGAAACCAGCTATATCTCGATCGATCTGCCCGGCGATGCGGCGGCCCATGCCATGTTCTATCCGGTGGTCGACGCCATAAGCAGCAGCCATGAAAAGCGGGAACTGAACGCTGTTACCGGGCTTCCGCTCGCGCCCGCGCCCCATCATGATGGCGCCGCCAGCGCCACGCAGCGGGTGATGATCGCGCTGCATCGGGGCGATTTCGCGGCACCGGCGCTGCGCTGGCTCTATTTCCTGTCGGGGGTGGCTGGCACCGTCATGATCGCCACCGGCATGGTGTTGTGGACCGTCAAGCGCCGTGCAAAACTGCCCGATCCATCGGCTCCCCATTTCGGCTTTGCCTTGACCGGGCGCCTCAATCTGGGCGTGATCGTCGGCGCGCCTGCGGGTATCGCTGCCTATTTCCTGGCCAATCGGCTGTTGCCCCTTGGCATGGCGCACCGCGCCGATTGGGAGATCAATATCCTGTTCGCGGTGTGGGGGGCGGTGCTCGTCTGGGGTGCGGCGCGGCGCATGCGCGCGGCCTGGATCGAGGCGCTCGGGGCCTGCGCGTTGCTATGGCTCGCGGTCCCGGTCGTTAGTGCCATGGTCACCGAACGCGGCCTTTTTCCAAGCCTTGCAACCGACGACTGGGTGTTTGCCGGGTTCGACCTGATCGCGCTTTGCATGGCGTTTTCCTTCGCGCTGGCCGCCCGCAAGGCCGCAACTCATCGTTCCCATCGCCCCGCGCGCCGGACGGGCAAGATTGCAGAGGTCCTGTCATGAAACCGATCCTGATCGATAGCCTTACGTTCTTGTGCGCGACAGGCGGGTTTGCGGCCCTCATGCTGACCATGGCGCGGCACCAGTCCGACTGGTTCGGCCGCAAATTGCCCGAACACAGGGCCAGGGCGGGCCGTATCTGCGGATATGGCGCGCTTGTAATCAGCCTTGTCGTGGCGCTTGCCGGGCATGGCTGGGACTACGGCCTTGTCGCAATATTCGGCTGGTGGACGGTTGCGGCCGGGCTGGTCGTTGCGGCCAATTGCAATCGCCCCCGCATCCTTGCTCATATCGGGGGGAAGGGCCGATGACCCGTCTTTCCGTCTTCTTCCGCGTGGTTGCCGGCACGGTCGGCGCCTATGCCGTTGCGCTGCTATTCACCATCGCCCTCTCGCGCCTGCTGATCGTCGCCGGCAGCGATCCGGTAGAGGCCACGCTTGGACCCACTATTGCCTCCTTCGCGGTATTTTCCGGCATCTCGATCGCCGTCTTCCATGCGCCCCGGCTCAGCCGGGCATGGCTCTGGCTCCTTCTCGGGGGCGGGCTGTTCGCGCTTGTCGCGGGTCTGGTTTAAAGCGTTTGAAATCTAACGCCGATAGCCTCCCTTCACCGGGGCGCTATCGGCGTTTCCTGTGCCGGCACGCGCCCGGCACGGTTGCGGAATTTCGCGCCAAGATGTTCGACGACGAGATAGACCACCGGCGTCGTGTAGAGCGTCAGCAACTGGCTCACCAGCAATCCGCCGACGATGCAAATGCCCAGCGGCTGGCGCATTTCCGCGCCTTCGCCCATGCCCAGCACCAGCGGCAGGGCGCCCAGCATTGCCGCCATGTTGGTCATCAGGATCGGCCGCAGCCGCAGCCGCGCGGCTTCGCGAATCGCCTCCAGCGGATCCAGCCCGTCACGGCGTTGCCGGGCGAGTGCGAAATCGATCATCAGGATCGCGTTCTTCATCACCATGCCGATCAACAGGAACAGGCCGAGCAGCGCGATCAGGGAGAATTCGAACCCCGTCAGCCAAAGCGCCAGAAACGCACCGACCCCGGCCGAAGGCAGGGTGGACAAGATCGTCAGCGGGTGCAGCAGGCTTTCGTACAATATGCCAAGCACGATGAACACCGCGAGGATCACGCCCAGCAACAGCAGTGGCTGGCTTTGCGCGCTGGCCCCGGCGATATCGAGTTCGCCAGCCATTTTCGCCTGTACGTCATTGGGCAGCATCAGTCCGGCCACCGCGCGGTCGATCGCCGCTGCCGCCTGTTCGGGGGCGACGCCGGGGGCGAGCGAAAAGCTGACACGGCGCGCGGCAAACTGGTCGCGGTGGGGAATCCAGTCATCCGCCAGCCCCTGTGTCCGCGTGGTAAATGCGGTTAGCGGCACGCGCCGCCCATCGGCGGCAATGACGTGGACGAGATCAAGCACACCGGGATCGGTGGTGTAGCGCGGCTCCAGTTCCAGGATCACGCGATACTGGTTGAGATCGCCGTAGAGCGTGGCCACCTGCCGCTGGCTGAAACTGTTGTTGAGCACGCCGGTGATCGTGCGCATGTCGACACCCAGCCGGGCCGCCGCATCGCGATCGATGTCGAGGTTGATCTGCAGATTGCCGCCATCGGCGCGGCCGTCGACATCGGTCAGCTCGGGCAATGCCTCAAGCGCGGCGGCGGCCTTGCGCTGCCAGTCCTTGAGGCCCTCGAGCTTAGGAGAGAGCAACCGCAGGTGAAAATCCTGACCCTGCTGGCCGGGGGGCTCCAGCTGGATATCCTGATCGACATTCACCCAGAGCACGCCGCCCGGCACCTTGGGCATGCCCGCGCGCAGCCGTTCAACCACCGCGCCGGCGGTTTCGCGCCGTTCGGACATCGGCTTCAGGCGGATCATCATGCTGGCATTGTTGATCCCGGTCTCCCCGCCTGCCTGGCCGACGACATCGGCAACCGCCGGATCGGCGAGCAGGTAATGGCGATAAGTCTCGATCTTGGGCTGCATCAGCTGGAAAGACATGCCGTCGTCGCCGCGCGCGAACGCGGTGAGCTGGCCGGTGTCCTGTTCGGGTAGGAACCCCTTCGGGATGACGATGTAGAGCCCGACATTGATCGCCATGACGCCCGCAAGCAGCGCCAGCGTCATCCGCCGGTGGCGCAGCGCGATATCCAGCGTGCGTTCGTAAAAGGCGGCGATGCGCGCGGGCCAGCCGGCACGCCGGGTCTTGGCTGGCGTCGGCTTCAGCAAGCGCGCGCAGAGCGCGGGGGTCAGTGTAAGTGAAACGATGAGCGAAATCAGCATCGCCGCCGCCAGCGTCAGCGAGAATTCGCGGAACAGCAGCGTGATGACCCCGCCCATGAACAGGATCGCGATGAAGACGACGAGCAGCGACAGGTTCATGGCAATGAGCGTGAAGCCAACTTCGCGCGTTCCGCGCAGCGCGGCGCGACGCGGCGAAAGGCCCGCCTCGATATGACGTGAAATATTCTCCAGCACCACGATCGCGTCGTCAACCACCAGCCCCGCGGCGACGATCAGCGCTGTCAGCGACAGATTGTTGAGGCTGAACCCAAGCGCCCACATGGCGGCAAAGCTGGTGACGAGCGCCACCGGGATCGCAAGGCTCGGGATCACCGCCGCGTGCCAGCGCCGCAGGAACAGCCCGACGACGAGAATGACCAGCCCAACCGACAGCGCAAGCGCAAGCTGCGCTTCGCGAATGGTCGCGCGGATGCCCGGCGAACGATCGAGCACGACCTCCAGCTTGGTCTGCGCGGGCAACAGCGCGCGCAATCCGGGCAGGCTCGCCTGAATGGCGTCGGTGGTGGCGACGATATTGGCGCCCGGCTGGCGGCGCACCGTCAGCAAGACGGCGGGGCGATCATTGTGAAAGCCCATGGCATAGCGGTTTTCGGTCGCCTCGGTCACCGTCGCCACATCGGCAAGGCGGACCAGCCCATTGGGGCGGCGCGCGACCACCAGCATCTCATAATCGCTGACGGCGCGCAGCTGCGCGTTGCTGCCGATGGTCCAGCTGCGATCGCCCTGCTCGGTCATGCCGAGCGGGGTCAGCGCATTGGACCGGGCGATCGCCTCGCGCACTTCGTCAAGCGCAATGCCCTGCGCGGCAAGCGCATGCGGGTTGAGCTGGACACGCACCGCGGGCAGGGAGGCACCGCCGATCGATACCTCGCCGACGCCCGGCACCTGCGACAGCTTTTGCGCAAGGATGGCCGAAGCCTCGTCATATAGCCGTTCAGGCGGCAAGCTGTCCGATGACAGCGCCAGCGCCATGATCGGCGCCTGACTGGGGTTGAGCTTGCGATAGACCGGCTCGGACGGCATTCCTGAGGGCAATTGGCCCCGTGCGGCGTTGATCGCGGCCTGAACGTCGCGCGCGGCGTCGTTGATATCGCGCCCAAGCTCGAAAATCATGACGATCTCGACCGTGCCCTGGCCGCTGGTCGCCTCGAGGATGCGGATCCCGGCAATGCTGCCCAGCGCGCGCTGCAGCGGCACCGCCACCGCCGCTGCCATGGTCCGTGGATTGGCGCCGGGCAGGCTGGCCTCCACCGCGATGGCGGGGAAGTCGACCTCGGGCAGCGGTGCGGTCGGCAGCATGCGCCAGGCCAGCAGGCCCGTCAGCATCATCGCCAGCGCAAGCAGGGCGCTCGCCACCGGTCGCATAATGAAGAAACGGGCAATCATGTCGCGCGCAGCGCCTCGGCGTCGTCGCCGCTCCGCCGGGCGCGCAGCCGCCGGGCCAGGCCATCGAACCAGAGATAGACGACCGGCGTGGTGAACAGGGTCAGCACCTGGCTGACGATCAGCCCACCGACCATGACAAGCCCGAGCGGATGGCGCAGCTCGGCCCCGGCGCCCTGCGCGAACATCAGCGGCAGCGCACCGAACAGGGCGGCGAGCGTCGTCATGAGGATCGGGCGGAAGCGGAGCAGCGCGGCGCGGCGGATCGCTTCGCGCGGGGACAGGCCTTCGCGCCGTTCGGCCTCCAGCGCGAAATCGACCATCATGATCCCGTTTTTCTTGACGAGGCCGATCAGCAGGATGATCCCGATCACCGCAATCAGGTCGAGCGGCTCCTGCGCGATCAGCAACGCCAGCAACGCACCCACCGCCGCCGAGGGCAGCGTCGAAAGGATCGTGATCGGGTGGACCGTGCTTTCATACAGCATGCCCAGCACCAGATACATCACCACCACGGCTGCCAGGATCAGCCACAACGTGCTGTCCAGCGACGCTTGAAACGCGCTCGCAGCGCCCTGATAGGCCATCGTCACCGATGGCGGTGCGCCCAGTTCGGCCCAGGCCGCGTCGATCGCCGCCACCGCACCGCTCAGCGATGTATCGGGGGCAAGGTTGAACGCGATCGTCGCGGCGGGGAACTGGCCGATACGGCTCAGCATCAGCGGTGCCGAACGCATCTCGACACGGACCAGACCCGCCAGCGGGACGGGCGTTCCGTCCGCTGCCTTGACGAAAATTCGGCCCAGATCGTCCGGCCCCTGTTGCAGGCGCGGATCGGCTTCGATCACGACGCGATATTGATTGGCCTGGGTGAACAGCGTCGTGATCTGGCGCTGGCCGAAGGCGTTGTAGAGCGCGGCGTTGATATCGCTCGCGTTGATGCCCAGCCGGCTGGCGGCCGCGCGGTCGATCTCGACATGGGCCTGCAGGCCCCCCGCGTGCAGATCGTCGGCAACATCGGCCAGTGCGCCCCGCGCGCGCAGGCGCTCGATGAATTTGGGCGTCCACTCCGCCAACTGCTTTGCATCCGGGGAGGAAAGGCTGAGGCGGTACTGCGTGCGGCTCGTCTGGTCGTCGACGTTCAGTTCCTGCACCGGCTGCATATAGGCGCGGATGCCGGGTATCCTGTCCGTGGCGATGCCGAGCCGGTCGATCACCGTCAGCGCGCCGTCACGGTCAGCATGGGGTTTCAGGTTCACCAGCATGCGCCCGCTGTTGAGCGTGGGGTTGTTGGCATCGACCCCGATGAACGACGAGACGGTGGCCACCGCCGGGTCGGTGCGGATCGCATCGACCAGTTTCTGTTGTCGTTCGGCCATGGCGGCGAACGAAATATCCTCGGGCGCCTGCGTAACCACCTGAACGGCACCGGCATCCTGCACGGGGAAAAAGCCCTTGGGGACGACCAAATAGAGCAAAGCCGTGAGCAGCAACGTGCCCAGCATCAGCCCCAGCATCAGCGGTTGCCGATCCAGCGCCTTGTCCAGCAGCGCTTCGTAGCGCGCGATCACGCGGTCGAGCAGGCCTTCGCGCGTGGCGGGCGCGTGCGGCTTCAGCATGCGCGCGCACATCATCGGCGTCAGCGTCAGCGAGATCACCAGCGATAGCGCGATCGCCACCGCCAGCGTGACCGCGAACTCGCGGAACAGCCGGCCGACGACATCGCCCATGAACAGGAGCGGGATCAGCACCGCGATCAGGCTGACGGTCAGCGATACCAGCGTGAAACCGATCTCGCCCGCGCCCTTCAACGCCGCCTGCATCGGGCTTTCACCCTTTTCGAGATGGCGGGCGATGTTTTCGAGCATGACGATGGCATCGTCGACGACGAAGCCGGTGGCGATCGTCAGCGCCATCAGCGTCAGGTTGTTGAGGCTGAAACCGAGCAGATACATCACCCCGAACGTGCCGACGAGCGACAACGGCACGGCGATGCCCGGGATCACCGTCGCCGGCAGGTTGCGCAGGAACAGAAAGGTCACCAACACCACCAGCGCGATGGCGAAGACCATCTCCACCTGCACACCGTGGACCGAGGCGCGGATCGTCTCGGTGCGGTCGGTCAGCACATCCACCTTGACCGACGCGGGCAGTCCGGCGGTAAGCGCGGGCAGGCTGGCGCGAACGCGGTCGACCACGTCGATCACATTGGCACCCGGCTGACGCTGGATGTTCACCAGAACCGCCGGAACCGGGCCCGACCAGGCGGCAAGGCGGCGGTCTTCGGCGCCGCTTTCCACGCGCGCAACCTCACCCAATGTCAGCGGTGCGCCATTCGACCAGCCAATCACCAGCGACCGATATTCCTCGGCCGAGGAAAGCTGGTCATTGGCGTCCATCATGATCGATCGGGTCGGGCTGTCGAAACTGCCCTTGGGCTGGTTTACCGATGCGGTGTTAATCGCTTCGCGTACATCCTCCATATCAAGGCCGCGGGCCGCCAGTGCGGCGGGGTCGATCTGCAGGCGCACCGCAGGGCGCTGCCCGCCGGCCAGGCTGACCATGCCCACGCCCGGCGTTTGCGACAATTTCTGCGCCATGCGCGTGTCGACCATGTCGTAGATTTCGGGCAATGGCAGCGCGGGCGAGCTGATCGCCAATGTCATGATCGGCGTATCGGCCGGATTGACCTTGCGATAGACCGGGGGGGTCGGCAGATCATCGGGCAGCAACGTGGCGGAGGCGGCGATTGCCGCCTGCACTTCCTGTTCGGCCACGCTCATCGGCACTTCCAGCGCGAATTGCAGCGTGATGACCGACGCGCCCCCCGAACTGCTCGAAGACATTTGGCGCAGCCCCGGGATCTGGCCGAAACGACGTTCCAGCGGGGCGCTGACCGCGCTCGAGGACACGTCCGGGCTGGCGCCGGGATAAAAGGTGAATATCTGGATGACCGGATAATCGACCTGGGGCAGCGCCGCGACCGGCAGCAACCGATAGGCGATCAGCCCGGACAGCAGCAAAGCCGCCATGAGCAGCCCGGTGGCAACCGGGCGCAGGATGAAACCGCGCGAAATATTCATGGCCGGGCGGTCATTTCGCGGCGGGAACGCCCGCCGAACGGGCGACGATTTCCACCTTTCCCCCGTCCTTCACGCGGTCGAAACCTTCCAGCACGACGCGCTCGCCCGGAACCACGCCGCGCAAGATCTGCATCCGCTCCCCGTCGCTCGGCCCGGGGGCGATCTCGCGGCGCCGGGCAAGGCCGGCCTTGTCGACGATATAGACGAACGGCCCCGTATTGCCTTGCTGCACGGCCGCCGCAGGCACGGTCACCGCATTCGCAACGGTCTGCAGCCCCAGCCTTATATTGACGAACTGGTTGGGGAAAAGCTGTTCGTCGGCATTTGAAAATGTTCCGCGCAGCCGCAATGTGCCCGAACCGGGATCGATGCGGTTGTCGATCGTTTCCAGCCGGCCTTCTGCCAGCTCGGCGCGTTCGCCGCGATCCCAGGCTTTGACCTTGAGGGCACCGGCCTGCATCGCCGCGCGCACCGCGTCAATCTGCGCTTCGGGGATGGTGAAGATCACCGATATCGGCTGCATCTGGGTGATCGTGGCGATCTCGGCGGTGTCGCCCGCGCGCACCAGATTGCCGGCATCGATCCCGCGCAGCCCGATCCGGCCCGTAATGGGCGCGCGGATCGCGGCAAATTCAAGCTGCAGCCGGGCATCGGCGATCCGCGCATCGTTGGCCGCGACGGCGCCGCTGAACTGGCCGATCAACGCCTGCTGCTGATCGAGCTTGGTCTGCGTGGTATAGCCGTCACGCGCGAGCGTGCGATGCTGGGCCAGCTCGCGCCGGGCCTGTGTCAGTTGCGCCTCGCTTTGCTGCCGTTCGCCCACGGCCTGCGCCAGGTTTGCGCGGTAAGGGCGCGGGTCGATCTCGGCGAGAAGCTGGCCCTTGGCTACATGCTGGCCCTCGCGAAAATGGACGCGTACCAATTCGCCGTCCACCCGGCTGCGCACCGTTACGCTGGCGAGCGGGGTCACGGTGCCAAGCGCCTTGATCTCGACATCGAATGGGCCTGACTGCGCCTGTGCAATGCGGACGATGGCGGGGGAATCCGCTTTGGTTTCTTCGGGCGCGGCTGTGTTGCCCAACCACCAGAAACCCCCTGCCAGGACAAATAGTCCGGCCACCCCCGACAATATCCGCCCACGCACCCGCCGCGCAGCCGGCAAAGCTTCCCGATCCAAACCAATCACTCCACTGAGTCTTTTTCTAATTGATTGTCATTATCAATAATGACATCAGCCAGATCGGGCAAGGAGTTTCATAGGGTTGCGCACAATGTCGCGATATTCGCCTCAATTCATATCCGCTGTCGCGGCAGTCACGGGATTGTTGCTGACCGGTTGTGCTGCAACCGATCATGCGGTGGCCCCGGCCGCGCTGCCGCTTGCCCGGGGCGATCTGGCGTCGGGGGAGGCACGCTGGCCGCAGCCGAATTGGTGGAGCGGCTATGGCAGTCCCGAAATCGACGCGCTCATTGCCGAGGCGCACGCCGTCAATGCCGATATCGGCATGGCGCTGGGCCGTGTCGAACAGGCCCGGGGGCGTGCGCGAAGCGCGGGGGCGCTGCTTTTGCCCGGCGTGCAGGTCGAGGGATCGGCGGCGCGCAGCGACGGTGCAGCATCGGTGGTTGCCGAGCGCTGGGGCGCCCAACTTACCGCCGCATATGAAGTCGATCTGTGGGGACGTTACCGCGCGGGGCGCAACGCCGCCCGCTTCAGCCTGCTTGCCTCGCGCTTCGATCAGGATACCGTTCGGCTGATGGTGACGGGCGACGTCGTTCGCAACTATGCCGGGTTGATGACGGTGCGCGATCGGCAGGCGATCGGCCGGCTGAACCTGCGCGCGGCGCGCACGCTGCTGGCGCGGGTAGAGGCGATGAGCCGGGTCGGCGTTGCGCTTGCGGGCGATGTCGCGGCGCAACATGCGCTGGTTGCGGGGGAGGAGGCCGACCTTGCCGCGCTCGATCAGGCCGAAGGCGAGTTTCGCGCCGCGCTCGCGCTGCTGGTCGGACGGCAGGCGCAGGGGTTCGACGTTGCGGGGCAGGGGCTGGCGGCGATCGCGCATATGCCGGCTGTGGTGCCGGGTCTGTCGTCGGATCTGCTCCGGCGTCGGCCCGATATCGCCTCTGTGCACGCCGCGCTCGCGGCGGCGGTGGCGGATGCCGAGGCGGCCCGCACCGCGATGCTCCCCAGTATCACCCTGACCGCCGCGCGTGGGGTCGAAGGCGGGGCAGGGCCAAGCGCGGCCTTCTACAATCTCGTCGCCGGGCTGACCCAGCCTCTGCTCGATCATGGCCGCCTCGCGGGCGCACGCGATACGGCGCGCGGTGTCCGCAGCGAACGCGAAGCCGCCTATCGCAAGGCCGTGCTGCAGGCTTTTTCCGAAGTCGAGCGCGATCTGACCGCGATCTCCAGCCTCGACCGCGCGGTTGCCGCGCTGGAGGTGCAGGCGAACGAAGCGGCGCGTGCGGCTGCCGCGAGCGAGGCGCGCTACCGTGCGGGGGTGGAGGAAATCACCGCCAGCCTCGATGCCCAGCGCACGCTCTACGCCGCGCGCGACCGGCTGGCCCAGGCGCGCGGCAACCGGCTGGCCGCCTCAATCTCGCTTCATCAGACGCTGGGCGGCGGCTGGATCGCTCCGGAATCCCCCTCCGCGCGATAGGGCGCCAGGCTGTCAGATGACCGAGGTGGGGCAACCCGCTTTGGGCGAGGTTCAAGCCAATCCAAGGCGCTCCATAATGAAGTCTGCTCGGCTGTTCACCGCCACCCTTGGCAGTAACTGGATGTCGTAGCCAAGCGACAAAAATGCCGTCAGCAACCGCTCATACTCGTTCACCGCTTCTTCCAGGCCGTGCTGACGATCGTCGTCACCAACGTAAATTTCCGGCCAAGGTGGCGTCATGAAAACCAGCTTATTGTAACGCGCTGTTGCGTAGGACTTCAGGACCGGTTTGCCCGTAGCATATTCGAGCGTGGCGGCTGCATCGATGAGGCCGCGATCAAAAAAAAACCATCCCGGGCAGATTTTTTGCCCGCTCTCGGTCCTCAAGCGACATTTCGATCGCCCGCTCTGCAAATGCCATAAGGTTGACCCAGGGCAATGCGCGTCCCGATCCCAGCCTCTCTTCGGCAATGATCTTGCGGCCCGGCTCTTCAAAGACCGCGTAGCCCCGCCTTTTCAATTCAGCCAGCAGCGTCGATTTGCCACCACCCGAACACCCAGAGATAACAACATATCGGTCCATAGCGTCCGCTTGTAATGAACCGCTTGTGCGTTGCGAAGGGCTGGCTCTGGTCGTTTCCAAACGCCCTGCGCCGCCACGGGCGGCGCAGGGTTGAATATGGCGGGAAAGGTCAGTTGGTGCGGTAGCTCAGCGTGGTGACATGGTGGAGCTTTTCGGCCGTTACGCCGCCGACATCCATCTTCGCATCCTCACCGTGACTGGCGACGATGATATAGCGTCCTGCACCCTTGTTGGGGACGGCGACGATGCCCTGATCATCGGTGCGCAGGGTCTTTTGCCACTTGCCGGGGGCGATCACGGTGACAGCGGTGCTGGGCATCGGCTTGCCTTGGAACTGAACCCTGAACCGGTCGGCATCGGCCGCAAGGGGCACGATCTCGAAATCAAGCTTTGCCACCGTTTCCCGGCGCCCCTCGCGCGCATGGAAGATCGCGGCATTCTTTACGCCGTCATGGTCCCATGGATCGAAGGCGGAGGTGTCGTATAGCCGGAGGTCTGCCGAGCCGGGCGCTTCCGCGTCGAGATGATCGCCCACCAGCCGGGCGGCGATCGGCTTGGTCCGGTCGCTCAGGAAAATAAGCGGCTTTTTCAGTTGCGCCGCATCGGGTTCGCCCGGCTCGGCGACGTCCGCTGCGGGTTCGCCGAAATATATTCGTGCCGGGCCGGTTGCGTCGCGCTCGATCCAGATTTCGTGCGCGGCGGCCGGGGCGGTCGCGGCGAACAGCATCGCGCTCGTGAGAAGAGGCTTGAGCATGTAATTCCCCCTATGAGTTTGCCGAAAGATCCAGTCGGTTGGGGCAGGGCTGCGCATGGCGTGCGCAGCACAGCCGGAAAAGTGCTTGGCACGCATCTTTCCGTCCCGGTCCAGCGGATTTCAGGAGGTTAACGATAATAGTAACGAGTCGCAATAGCGAGCTTGGGGCGATGCTATGCGCGCGCTCATTCGGGGTCCAGCAGGCGCGGGCCGCTTCCCATTTCGGAGAGCTCGTCCCCGGGGTTGCGAAGCGGGCAATCGTCGATCGACAGGCAGCCGCAACCGATGCACGACGCCATCTGGTCGCGCAGCCGGATAAGGCGGGCGATCCGATCGTCGAGTTCGTCGCGCCATTCGGTAGACAGCCTGCGCCAGTCGGCGGCAGTGATCGTCGCGCGGTCGGCGGGAAGGCTGTTCAGCCGGTCCCTGATGACGGCAAGCGGAATGCCCGCGCGCTGTGCGACCTTGATGATGGCGATCGCGCGCAACACGCCCCGGCCATAACGCCTCTGATTGCCGTTGTTGCGCGTGCTTTCGATCAATCCGTTGCGCTCATAGAAATGCAGCGTGGAAACGGGAACGCCGGCGCGCGCCGCGACCTCGCCCACGCTCAGTGCGCGGTGTGCTTGCTCGCTGGTAAGTCGGGCCATCGTCAAATATCGCTTTACCTCAACATTGGTTGAGGTTCTATGGAGTGGCTCCCCGATTCGAACAAGGGAGCAGGATTTGAGTGTTTGCCCGATCGCAAAGGCATGTCTGCCCGGTTCAGCCGGGGCGGATCATGTTGCGATACAGTCGTGTCATGCGGGGGGCGATCGCCTCGGTATCGCCGCTGGTGACGATGGCTTCGTCGACCGCGCCGTGAAGCCCGTAAAACATGATGACGGCCACGGCGACGGGTTCGTCCACGGCCCAGGTCCCGGCCGCAGCGCCCCCGCCAATCAGCGCGGCGAGGCTTTGGACAATCGGCTCATTTCCCATCGGATGGCGGTGCGCGATCGCCGGTTCATGAAACAGCACATCGTGCAGCGCATAGGTCGCGAGATAATAGGCGATAGTGGTTTCGATCCAGATGCCGAGCCGCGCGTCCCACGCATTGTCCGGGCACGGCGCAATCGCTGCGTCGACATGCTCCAGAAAATGCCGCGAATATTGGTCGCGCAGCGCCTCCAGCATGGCAGCGCGATCCTTGAAATAATGGTAGAAAGTGCCCTTCGCGACCCCGGCTTGCGTTGCGATGTCGTCGATCGTCGTCGACGCCTGGCCCCGTTCGACAAACAGCAGGGCGGCGGCGTCGAGCAAGGCATCGCGCCGTACATCGTGCTTGCGGGGGCCGCGCGGCGCGCCGGCGAGGCGCTCGCGCCGGATGCGCGCGGGAAGAGAGGGTCTGCGGGTCGATGCCATCGAACCTTATCCTAGCTGCAAATTTTGCAACACGCGACCCGATTGACCCGATCGGGCGTTAATAATATTGATTCGCAATAAATTCGACTAAGAGTCGATTTTGATGTTCAGGAAGGACGAAGATGATCGCCGATGAGGATGCCGCGCCGGATATGCGGGACAAGCCGACGCGCTGGGTTGGTACACGCCAGGCGGTAATTGCGCTGGTTGCGCTTGGCCTTGTGTTCGCATTGCTGTTCGGATGGCGCAGCTGGCGCAATGCCGCGCCGGCCCAGCCCGCCATACCGCCCACGCCGGTGATCGCGACCGTCGTTGAACCGACCGACCTGCCGGCCGCGCTTGAAGCGGTGGGGTCGCTGCGCGCGGTGCGAGAGGTGATGCTCGCGCCCGAAGTCGCCGGGCGTGTCACCGCGATCCGCTTTGAAGCGGGGAGCCGCGTCGGGCAGGGGGCGGCGCTCGTTCAGCTATACGATGCGCCCGAGCGCGCCGACCGGGCCGCCGCGGCTGCGCGGGCGGAACTGGCCCGGACGCAGCTGGCGCGGTCGCGCGAATTGGCGCCCACCGGCGCCGAGCCGCGCGAAGTGCTCCAGCAACGCCAGGCCGAATATGATCAGGCGATGGCCGCCGTTCGACAGATCGATGCGCGGATCGCGCAAAAACGCATCTCGGCGCCGTTTTCGGGCGATCTGGGCATCAGGCGGGTCAATCCGGGGCAATATCTGAACCCCGGCGATCCGGTTGTCTCGCTCACCAGCCTCGATCAGCTTTATATCGATTTCACGGTGCCGCAGCAGGAATTGTCCCGCATTCGCATGGGCGGCAGCGTCCGTGTTTCGGCCGATGCCTGGCCCGGCCGCGCCTTCACCGCGCGCGTCACCACGGTCGAACCGCGCATCGGCGAAGAAAGCCGGAACATCATGGTTCAGGCCTTGCTCGCCAATCCTGACCGCGCGCTTCGCCCGGGCATGTATGTGACCGCCGCGCTCGATCTGCCGCCCGAACAGGGCGCGCTGGTGCTTCCGGCAACGGCCATCCAGACCTCGGCTTCGGGGGACAGCGTCACCGTCGTGCGCGGCGCGAAGGCGCGGCAGGGCGGCAAGGCGGAAGCGGTTTCGGTGACGACCGGACGGCGCGTTGGAAATCATGTGGCGGTGACGCGGGGGCTGAAGCCCGGTGACGTCGTCGTCGCGGAAGGCCAGTTGCGTGTCCAACCCGGTGCCGAAGTCCGCGTGGCCCGCCTGATAACGGCTGGGGAGCGTTGACGATGAAGTTCACCGATCTCTTCATCCGCCGGCCCATATTGGCGGTCGTCGTCAGCCTGCTCATCCTGCTCGTTGGCGGCGCGTCGATGTTCCTGCTGCAGGTCCGCGAATATCCCAATATGGAAAGCGCGACGATCGTCGTCGATACCAGCTATCCCGGTGCCACGCAGGATGTGATGCAGGGTTTCGTCACCACCCCGATCGCACAGGCGATCGCGACGGCGAACGGCATTGAATATCTCACCTCCACCTCAAGCCAGGGCCGAAGCCAGGTGAAGGCGAAGCTCGTGCTCAACGCCGATGCCGATCGGTCGATGACCGAGGTGCTTGCCAAGGTGCAGCAGGTCAAGTTCCGCCTGCCGCCCGGTGCCACCGATCCCGTCATCACCAAGATCACCGATGGTGCCTCGGCGGTGCAATATGTCGCCTTTGTCAGCGACACGCTCTCGGTTCCGCAAATCACCGATTTCGCGACCCGCGTCGCCCAGCCGCTGATCACTGCGGTGCCGGGCGTCGCCTCGGCCGATATGGGCGGTGGCCAGACTTTGGCGATGCGCGTCTGGCTCGATCCGGACAAGCTTGCAGCACGGGGCCTGTCGGCAGGCGAAGTCGCCGCCGCGCTGCGCGCCAATAACGTCCAGGCCGCCCCCGGCCAGCTCAAAGGCGCCTTGACCGCGATCAACATCACGGCCGCGACCGACCTCACCAATATCGACGATTTTCGCGACATGGTCGTGAAAACGGGTTCTGACGGCATCGTCCGGCTGCGCGATGTCGCGACGATCGAGATTGGTGGCCAGAATTACGACAGCAGCGCCAGCAGCAGCGGCCGGACCGGCGTGTTCATCGCCATCTCGCCGACGCCCGACGGCAACCCGCTGGAAATCGTGGCTGCGGTAAAGGATCTGTTGCCCGGTATCCAGCGCGTTGCGCCGCCGGGGTTGAAGGTCACCAGCCAGTTCGACGTCGCCCATTTCGTGCATGCGTCGATCGATGAGGTCACCCATACCCTGATCGAAGCGATCGTGATCGTGGTGATCGTGATCTTCCTGTTCCTCGGCTCGCTGCGCGCCGTCATCATCCCGATCGTCACCATCCCGCTTTCGCTGGTCGGCGCGGCGGCATTGATGCTTGCCTTCGGCTTTTCGCTGAACCTTTTGACGCTGCTGGCAATGGTGCTGGCGATCGGGCTGGTCGTCGACGACGCGATCGTCGTGGTCGAGAATATCCATCGCCATATCGAAGAAGGGCTGTCGCCGGTTCAGGCGGCCTTGCTGGGCGCGCGCGAAATCGTCGGCCCGGTGATCGCGATGACGATCACGCTTGCTGCGGTCTACACCCCCATCGGCCTGATGGGCGGGCTTACGGGGGCGCTCTTCCGCGAATTCGCCTTCACGCTGGCGGGCGCGGTGATCGTGTCCGGGGTGATCGCGCTTACCTTGTCGCCGATGATGAGCAGCTTCCTGCTCAACGACAAATTGTCCGAAGGCCGGCTGTCGCAGGCGATCGAGCACAATATGGCGCGGATGACGGCGGGGTATGACCGGATTCTTGGCCGCACGCTCGCCGCGCGCGGGGTCGTCCTGCTTGTCGGCATTGGCGTGCTCGGCGGGATCGTGATCCTTTTTTCGGGCGCGCAGCGCGAACTCGCGCCGCAAGAGGATCAGGGCTATGTCTTCGTCCAGACCAAGGGCCCGCAATATGCGAATATCGACTATACCGCGCGCTTCGGGCGAGAGGTCGAGGCGATGTTCAAGACGCTGCCCGAATATGTCAGCTCATGGTTCAGCAATGGCACGGACGGCGCCAATAACGGCTTTGGCGGCGTGATCCTGAAGGAATGGGCGGATCGCGATCGCAGCGCCGATGACATTCAGGCGCAACTCAACGCCGATGGATCGGGGATTACCGGGGTGTATGCGACGGCGTTTCAACCGCCCCCGCTTCCGGCGGGCAGCGGCGGCTTGCCGGTACAGATGGTCATCCGTTCGCCTGAGGATTTCCCCGTGATCTACCGGACGCTGGAACGCATCAAGGGGGCGGCCTGGGGCAGTGGGCTGTTCGTTTTCGTCGACAGCGACCTTGCCTTTGACAGCCCCGAAGCACGCATCACCATCGACCGCGCGAAAGCCGGTGAACTGGGTGTCACCATGGATAATATCGCGGGCACGCTCGCCACGCTGGTCGGCGAAAACTACGTCAACCGCTTCAACTGGCACGACCGTTCCTATGACGTCATCGCGCAGGTCCCGCGCGATCGGCGGCTGACGCCCGACAATCTGGGCCGGTTCTATGTGAAGGCCCAGTCGGGAACGCTCATCCCGCTTTCCACGGTGGTCAAGATCGACATGCATCCGCAAGCCAATCGCCTGCCGCAATTCAACCAGATGAACTCCGCCACGCTTTCGGCGGTGCTCGCGCCCGGCGTCACCATGGGGCAGGCGGTCGAATTCCTGAGCGCGCAGGAACTGCCTGCGGGGATGACGGTCGACTGGCTGTCCGACAGCAGGCAATATGTCACCGAGGGGGATCGGTTGACGATATCCTTCGGTTTTGCGCTGATCGTGATCTTCCTTGTTCTGGCGGCGCAGTTTGAAAGCTTCCGCGATCCCATTGTCATCCTTGTGACGGTGCCGCTGGCGGTGTGCGGTGCGCTCGTGCCGCTCTATCTCGGCTTTGCCACGCTCAACATCTACACCCAGATCGGGCTGGTGACGTTGATCGGGCTGATCTCGAAACACGGCATCCTGATGGTGTCGTTCGCCAATGAGATGCAGCATAGCGAGGGCCTTGATCGTGTCGCCGCAATCCGCAAGGCGGCCGCAGTGCGGATGCGCCCGGTGCTGATGACCACCGCCGCAATGGTGGCGGGGCTCATTCCGCTGCTCTTTGCCAGCGGGGCGGGGGCGGCAAGCCGCTTCGCCATTGGCATTGTGGTGGTGATGGGCATGCTCATCGGCACGCTGTTCACCCTCTTCGTACTGCCCACCATCTACAGCCTCGTCGCGCGCGATCACCGCGCGGCCGGCCGCAGTGCGCGCGCCAGGCAGATCGCCGAAACGGAGGCGGCTCATGCATAAGTTTCGTTATTCTACGCTCCTTCTCCCGCTGCTGGCGGGGGCCTGCGCCGTTGGCCCCGATTATCGCCCGCCCGAAATCGCGGCGCGCGGGGCGGGGGCCTATACCACATCGGCGCAGAGCACCGACCCGAACGCGGATCTGCCCGATCACTGGTGGCGGCTCTATGAGGATCCGGTGCTTGATGGCCTGATCGCGCGGGCGCTGACGGCGAACACCGATCTGCGCGTGGCCAACGCCAATCTTGCCCGCGCCCGCGCGGTGCTGGGCGAGGCGAGGGCCGGCCGCCTGCCGTCCACCGACATTACGGCGGGCTCGCAATATGGCGATGCCATGATTGGCACCGCCAATGGCGGCGGGGATACGCAATGGACGCACAGCGGCAATCTGGCCGTTTCATGGGAAGTCGATCTGTTCGGCCGGGTCGGTCGTGCGATCGCTGCGGCGCGCGCGGATACCGAGGCGGTTGCCGCCGCGCGCGACGCGGTGCGTGTCGTCGTCGCAGCCGAAACGGCCCGCGCATATGGCGATGCCTGTGCATTTGCCGATGCCGCATCGATCGCCAAGCTGTCGCTTGATACGGCGGAAAACAGCCTTCGCATCGTCACGGCCCAGCACAAGGCCGGCTCGGCGTCGCAGTTCGACGTCGAACGCGCGGCAACCGCCGTGGCCAATGCGCGGGCAGCGATCCCGCCGTTCGAAAGCCGCCACCGTATCGCACTGCTCGAACTGTCGGCACTGCTCGGTGGCCAGCCGGCCGATATCCCCGAAGAGGCCCGCCGGTGCGCCAAGCCGCCTGCCCCTGTGGCCGCCTTGCCGATCGGCGATGGGGCGGGGCTGTTGCGTCGTCGCCCCGATCTGCGCGAAGCCGAACGGCGCCTGGCTGCCGACACCGCGCGCATCGGCGTGGCCATGGCCGATCTCTATCCAAGGATCAGCCTGGGGGGTGAAGGAAATTTCTTGCGCAACGACATGGTCAGGGGCAGCGATAGTTTCAGCTTTTCCCTCGGGCCGCTTCTGTCGTGGAGCTTCCCCAATATTGCGGTCGCCCGCGCGCGGGTGCGTCAGGCCGAGGCGCAAGGCGAAGCTGCGCTTGCCACCTTTGACGGCAAGGTGATCGGCGCGCTCAAGGAAGTCGAACAGGCGCTTGCCGCCTTCGATTCCGAACGCCGCCGTAACCTGGCCTTGCGCGATGCCCGCGCGCGCGCGGAAAACGCGTTCCAACTGGCGCAGACGCGCTACCGGGCGGGATCGATCTCGCTGCTCGACACCCTTGTTGCGCAGCAGACACTGATCGATGCCCGGCTTGCACTGTCCAATTCAGAACAGCAGTTCAGCTCGGCGCGCATCGATCTGTTCAGGGCGCTTGGCGGCGGCTGGGGCTGACGCGCGGGCAGATTGCGACAGGCGTGGCCCAGCGTCGATGCACCGAACTGGGCCACGCCAGCCATCGGCGTGATGTGATGATTGCGCACCGTGTGCCATTGACATGATATAAAGTCACCTTATCAATGGCGGCAACCAAGGGAGTCGCCATGAAGTCCGCCATTTCGTTCGTTGCATTACTTGTCACCGGAACCTCTGTCCCCGCGCTTGCACAATCCGCCGATGCCGGTGCCGCGCGTGCAAAGCCCATCATGCACGAGGCGCAAGGGCCGGAAATCGTCGTCACCGCGCTTCAGCGCGACCGCGCCGATCTTCTGGGCGGCGCCTCGGTGCTGAGCGGGGTGGAACTGGACGCCAGCCGCCGCACGACGATTGGCGAGACGCTCGCCGCGCTGCCGGGCGTGAGCGCGACGTCGTTCGGGCCGTCCTCGTCGCGGCCGATCTTGCGCGGGCTTCAGGCCGACCGTATTCGCGTGCTGATCGACGGCATCGGTAGCTTCGACGCCTCGGGCGCGAGCGCGGATCACGCCGTTTCGATCAATCCGCTGACCGCCGAGCGTATCGAGGTGCTGCGCGGCCCCAGCGCGCTTCTCTATGGATCGTCGGCAATCGGCGGCGTGGTGAGCGTGATCGACAACCGCATCCCGCGCAACGTGCCCGATGAAGTGGTGCATATGCAGGCCGATGCCGAATATGGCTCGGCGGCCGATGAGCGCCGGATCGCCGGGGCCATCGACGTGCCGCTGGGCGGTGGCTTCGTGCTCCATGCCGATGGCAGCTATGCCAAACAGGATGATCTGCGCGCGGGCGGCTATCTTCTCAGCAAGCCGCTGCGTGGCGAAGCGGCGCAGTCGCCCTCGGCGGAAATTCGCGAACTCGCCGAACTGAAGGGCAAGATCCCGAACACCGCCGCCGAAACCAGCGAAGTCGCGCTTGGCCTTGGCTATGTGGCGGAGGGGGGCAAGATCGGTTTCTCGGTCGCGCGCTCGGACAACCGCTACGGCGTGCCCATCCGCTTCTCGCTCGATCCCGATGTCGAAGCCGAGGCACCGACGCTCGATGTCCGCCAGTACCGCGCCGATCTGCGCGCCGAGGTCAATCCCGAAACCGGGCCGTTCGACGCGATCCGGCTGCGCGCCGGCTATGGCGATTATCGCCATTTCGAGATCGAGGAAGACGGCCATGTCGCTACCGCCTTTTACAATGAGGGGCTGGAAGGGCGTCTGGAGTTGTCGCAGCGCCAGCGCGGCGTGTGGAGCGGCGTGATCGGCGGCCAGTATCTCACGCGCGATTTCAACGTGGTCGGCCATGAGGCGTTCCTGCCGCCGACGAGCACCGAGCAGGGCGGGGTGTTCACCGTCCAGAATTTCGATTTCGGTCGCTTCCGTGCCGAAGTCGGCGCGCGTTACGAGCATAGCAGCGTCAGCGCGCATGCCAGCGAGGATCTGGGCACGCCCGAAGCCCAGCAAAGCTTCAACGCCTTCACCGCGTCGATCGGCGGGCTTTACGAATTCGCGCATGACTGGAAATTCGGGCTCAATCTCTCGCACACCGAACGCGCGCCGACCGCCGAGGAACTGTTCGCCAACGGCCCGCATCTGGCGACGCAATCGTTCGAGGTCGGCAATCCCGATTTCAGCAAGGAAAAGAGCAATGGCGCAGAAGCCACGCTGCGCGGCCGGGTCGGCGATTTCTCGATCGAGCTTTCAGCCTATTACAATGATTTCTCGAACTTCATCTATCAGGCGCCGACGGGCGATATCGAGGATGATCTGCCGGTCTATGCCTTTGCTGCGGGCGGGGCGAAGCAATATGGTTTCGAGGCAGAGGCCAACGCCACGCTGATGCGGATCGGTGAAGCCAAGATCGTGGCCGATGCGCTGGTCGATTATGTCCGCGTCAAGATCGACGGCGTCGGCCCGGCGCCCTTCATTCCGCCGCTGCGCATGCTGGGCGGGCTTGAATATCAGTCCGATCCGATCGTCGGCCGGATCGAGGTCGAGCGCGTGACCAAGCAAGACCGCGTGGCCGCGTTCGAGACGACGACGCCCGGCTACACCATGGCCAATGCGCGGATCGAATGGCGCCCGATGGGGCCGGAGGGGCTTTTGACGCTGCGCCTCGCCGCGAACAACATCTTCGATGTCGAGGCGCGTCGTCACGCCTCGATCATCGGCGACTATGCGCCGCTCGCGGGCCGCGACATCCGGGTGGGGGCAAGCATTCGTTTCTGACCCCCAATGCTTTCAATATGGGTTGGCGGTTGCGCAGCGACGGGTTGAACCCCTATCTGGCTGCTTTGCATCACTGCTCAACGGGATAATCGCTGCATGACCGCCACCCATTCCACCCGCATGCTGGTCCTTGGTTCCGGACCGGCCGGACTGACCGCCGCCATTTACGGTGCCCGGGCGGGCATGGCGCCGATCGTCGTGCAGGGCATGCAGCCCGGCGGTCAGCTGACGATCACCACCGATGTGGAAAATTATCCGGGCTTCAAGGATGTGATCCAGGGCCCGTGGCTGATGGAACAGATGCAGGCGCAGGCCGAGCATGTCGGCGCGCGGATGATGTATGATTCGATCGTTGAGGTCGATCTGAGCCAGCGTCCGTTCCGCCTGATCGGCGATGGCGGCACGGTCTATACCGGCGATGTGCTGGTGATCGCCACCGGCGCGTCGGCGCGCTGGCTGGGGCTGGAAAGCGAAAATCTGCTGCAGGGCAAGGGCGTGTCCGCCTGCGCAACCTGTGATGGCTTTTTCTATCGCGGCAAGAAGGTCGTCGTCATCGGCGGCGGCAACACCGCCGTTGAGGAAGCGCTCTACCTCACCAACCACAGCCAGGATGTGACGCTGATCCATCGCCGCGATTCGCTGCGTGCGGAAAAGATCCTGCAGGAACGCCTGTTCGCGCACCCCAACATCAAGGTGCTGTGGAACAAGACGGTCGAGCGTTTCGTCGGTGACGGTGATCCCGAAGGTCTGGTCGGCGTCGAGCTGCGCGATACCGAGACGGGCGCGCTGTCGACCATCGATACCGACGGCGCCTTTGTCGCCATCGGCCACTCGCCGGCGACCGAAATTTTCCGCGGACATCTGCGGCTTGATAGCGAAGGCTATCTTGACGTCGAAACCGGATCGACGCGCACCAGCGTTCCCGGCGTGTTCGCCTGCGGTGACGTCATGGACAAGGTTTATCGTCAGGCGGTGACGGCGGCCGGAACCGGCTGCATGGCGGCGCTGGACGCCGAACGCTTTCTGGCGGAAGCCGATTTCGTGATGGAACCGGCCTGATCCCCGAAGGGAATGGCGGCGCGCCGGTGGCGCGCCGCATATTCGGTCAGCCCAGCTTCTTGGCGACCGCAAAGGCGGTGAGATTGCCGAAGGTTTCGAGCATTTCGCCGTCCACCTCATCATCATCGATAATGATGTCGAGCTGATCCTCCAACTCGGTCAACAGGCTGGCCACGGCCATGGAATCGAGTTCGGGCAGCGCGCCGAACAGCGGGGTATCCGCGTCAAAACCGGCAACCCGGTCGGCGTCCAAACCCAGAACTTCGGTGAGAACGGCACGGACCGCTTCTTCGACCTGGACGGCAGCAGCACTTGTCACGCAATTTCCCCTGAATGGACCCGAAAATTTGGCGGGCTTCCTAATTCAAGCGATGGCTGCGCACAAGATTTTCGATCTTCGCGGCGATCACATTTCCCGCATTTGCCAATCTGCGCCCATTATAGGCGGACAGATTTTCGCTTTCCTGCGTGTTGGTGAGGAAGGGAAGCGAAAGGCCAGAAAACAGCGCATTGGCGGTGAATGACGTCACGCCGTCATGGGTGATGACATGGTTGTGAAGCTGTGCTGCCAACAGCTGCTGGGCCTGAACGTCCCCGCACGGCGATGTGGTATGAAGCAGCGTCGCGTGCCCGCGATCGACCAGCCAGATTTGCGCGGCAATGCAACCATCCCCGGCCGCGGAAGCGGGAAGAAGGCCGATACGCAACGTGCCCGCTGCGCCTTCCTGCTCGGCAATGGCTTTGAGCGTGTCGAGCGCGGCAAGCGCCTCGCCCCCAGCGCCTGCCGTCAGCGCGTTCCAGCTCTGGGTATCGGGCACTTGGGTGATGATGGGCGCTGGGGTGTCGTCCGGAACGGGCCGCAATTCGCCGGCTACGCCTGAAAGTGCCACGCGCCCGGGGCGGCGGCGGACGGCCCATCCGGCGCGGGTGAACGCCTGGGCAACCAATTCTGCGCTGCCGTCATCCACCGGCACCGAGGGCAGCTCGACGCGGACGACCCCGCGCAATTGGCGCAGACGGCGGACCAGCGGGAAGAGCAGGCGGGGGCATGTCGCGTCATCGGCATTCACGAAGATCGGGCGGAACGCCGCGCTTTCGGGCGTGGTGAGCGCGTACAGGACGCCGTTGGCGCCGCGCGTCAGGAACAGCCAGGCCTGCGCCTTTCCGGCGGTAGCGCGCAGGATCATGGGGCGGGTTTCGACCGGGGCGTTTTCCCAGACCGCGCGAAACCACGCGATCCGGTCGAACAGCCGGGGCTGCGCGTCGCGATCGAGCACGCCGCGCGCTGCAATTTCTGCACGATCGAAATCGTCGAAATATTCCCCCTTAACCCACAAGTCGCTATCCCCCGATGTCAGTCTGTTTCTCGTTGCCCCTCAAAGGAGCCCCAGTGCAAGCCCCATCGCCTGATCCAAAGCCGCTCGATCATCTCGTTCTTGGTGGCGATCGCGACGCGACTGCCGTCGACGCGCGCTTCGGAACGCTGACTTATGGCGATCTGGACGACTGGGTAGGGCGCTATGCCAGCGGGCTCCTTGCCAAAGGGTTGAAGCCCGGTGATCGCATCGCGGCCTGGCTCCCCAAGACGCGCGCTGCGGTGATCCTGCCACTGGCGGCGGCGCGCGCCGGGCTCGTCTATGTGCCGGTCAATCCGCTGCTGAAGCACGCGCAGGTCGCGCATATTCTGGCGGACAGCGGCGCACGGCTGCTCATCACCCAGCCCGCGCGCGCCGCGATGCTGAGCGCAGCCGATCTCGGCGATTGCGCGGTGGAGACCGATGAGGATGCACTGCCCGGCGACGCCGTCATGCCGCCATCGGCGCACGACCCGTTCGATCTGGTCGAAATCCTCTACACCTCGGGGTCGACCGGCCGGCCCAAGGGGGTGATGCTCAGCCACGCCAATCTCTGGCTCGGCGCGGTGAGCGTGGCGCATTATCTGAAGGTGCAGCCCGACGACAAGGTTTTGGGCGCGCTGCCGTTCAGCTTCGATTATGGGCAAAACCAGCTGCTTTCGACCTGGGCGGCGGGCGCCTGCGCGGTGCCCCTCGATTATCTGACGCCGCGTGACGTCATCAAGGCGGTGGAACGCTTTGGCGTCACCAGCATCGCGGGCGTGCCGCCGCTCTGGGTGCAGCTCGCCGAGGCGAACTGGGCCGACGAAACCGCCGCCAGTATCCGGCGCCTCACCAATACCGGCGGCGCGCTCCCCGTGCCGATGGTCCGGCGCCTGCGCGCGCTGTTCCCCAATGCCGCGCTCTACCTCATGTACGGCCTGACCGAGGCCTTTCGCTCGACCTATCTCGATCCGGGCCTGACGGACGCGCATCCTTCGTCGATCGGCAAGGCCATTCCCTTTGCCGAGATCCTGGTCGTTCGCCCCGATGGCAGCCTCACCGCAGACGATGAACCGGGTGAGCTTGTCCATGCCGGGCCGCTCGTCGCCCAAGGTTATTGGAACGATGCCGAACGGACCGCCGAACGCTTCAAGCCCGCGCCCGCCGCCTCGCAGCTGGGCGGGGTGGCCGTGTGGTCGGGCGACACCGTGGTCCGCGATGCCGAAGGCTTGCTCCGCTTTTCGGGGCGCGCCGACGAAATGATCAAGGCTGCGGGCAACCGCGTCAGCCCCACCGAGATCGAGGAAGCCGCGATCGCGAGCGGCGGCGTTGCCGAAGCCGTCGCGCTCGGTGTGCCCGATGACCGGCTGGGGCAGGCGATCCTGCTCATCGCGCGCGCGCCGGAGGGGCTTTCGCAAGAGGACGCCCATGCGCGTCTGACCGCCTGGATCAAGGCCGAACTGCCCGGCTATATGTTCCCGCGCGAGATCCGTTTCGTCGATCATTTACCCCGCAACCCCAATGGAAAGCTGGATCGCACCGCGATCCGTCAGGAGTATGCCGCATGAAGCCGATGGGAACCGTTCCCGCCGCATTCACCGCTCAGGATGGCGAGCTGCTGATTGGCGGCAAGACGGCAAGCGCGATCGTGGACGCCGCGGGCGAAACCCCGCTCTTCGTCTATGACGGCGCCATGCTGCGCGCGCGGATGCACAGCCTGCGGCAGGCGATGCCCGAACGGCTCGCGCTCCATTATGCGATGAAGGCCAACCCCTTCGCGCCGCTCGTCCGGCTGATGGTCGAGATCGCCGACGGGATCGATGTGGCGTCGGTGGGCGAGATGCGCATTGCCCTCGATGCCGGGGCGCAGCCACAAACCATGTCCTTTGCCGGGCCGGGCAAGCGCGATGCCGAGATCGAGGCCGCCATTCGTGCGGGCGTCGCGCTCAATTGCGAATCCGAACGCCAGATCGACCGCGCGATCGCGATCGGCGCGGGGCTCGGGCTGCGCCCCAAGCTCGCGATCCGCATCAATCCCGATTTCGAATTGAAGGGATCGGGGATGCGGATGGGCGGCCGCCCCACCGCCTTTGGCGTCGACGCCGTCGATGTGCCCGCGCTGGCGAAGCGGATTATCGGCGCGGGGGCCGAATGGCACGGCTTTCACATCTATGGCGGTTCGCAGGCATTGGATGCGGAGGCGCTGGTCGATGCCCAGGCCGCCACGCTGGCGCTCGCGGTGCGCCTCAGCGCGGAAATCGGCACAGCGGCCCCGCACGTCAATCTCGGCGGCGGGTTCGGCATCCCCTATTTCCCCAATGAAAAGCCGCTCGATATCGAACGGATCGGCACCGCGCTGGGGGAGGCGCTGGCGGCCCTACCCAGCGGTTTCGAAGCGACCGGCTTTGCCATCGAGCTTGGCCGCTGGCTGGTGGGCGAGGCGGGCGTCTATCTCACCCGCATCCTCGACCGCAAATCGAGCCACGGCGAAACCTTTCTGGTCACCGATGGCGGCCTCCATCACCAGCTGGCGGCAAGCGGCAATTTCGGCACGGTGGTGCGGCGCAACTATCCGCTCGCGCTCGCCAGTCAATTCGGTGCGGAAGGCACGGAGGTCGTGAATGTCGTCGGCTGCCTGTGCACCCCGCTCGACAAGCTGGGCGATCAGGTCTTCCTGCCGCGCGGCGCGGTGGGCGATATCGTCGCGGTGTTCATGGCCGGGGCATATGGCGCCAGCGCCAGCCCCTCGGCGTTTCTCGGCCATGGCCCGGCGCCTGAAATCCTGCTCGATTAGTTCATGTTGAGTGTAATAAATGCAAATTATCATTCTGTAATATAATGATTTCAGGTGCATTTCATCTCGGTACGCCCAAGCCCGTTTCGCTCGCGCGGGTGGAGGCGATGGCGCTGGGCGCGAATGTCCATGCCCATGCGACCGCCCGAAGCTGGGGTACCGCCGGGCTGGGGCTGGGCGCGGCCAAGGACGCCGATATTTGGGCCGACGATGCCGGCCAGATCGCCGTCGCGTTCGACGGGCGGCTCTATAATGCCGCTGACCTCCGCACCATGCTTACCGAGACGGGCGAGGGGTTCGACGGGGACAGCCCCGCCGAACTGATCGCGCGCCTTTGGCGGTACAGCGGGCCGAAGCTGCTTCAGCAGCTTGAGGGCAAGTTCGTCCTTGCGCTCCATGACGGCGCCAATCAGCGGCTGTTTCTGGCGCGGGACCGCGTCGGCGTCCGCACGCTCCATCTTGCGGCCATGGCGGACGGCGCGCTTGTCTTTTCGTCCAGCCTGTCCGGGCTTGCTACCAACCCCTTGTTTCGAAAGCAGATAAACGTAACGGCGCTCGACGATTATCTGGCGCTTGGCTTCGTCCCCGATGACAATTGCCTGTTGGCCGGGGTCCACAAGCTGCCGGCCGGTCATTACCTCATCGTCGAGCGGGGGCGCGATCTGCCCGTGCCCGTGCGCTGGTGGGATGCGCAGTTCAAAATCGATGAGAAGGCCAACACCAGGGCAGGTGCGCCCGCTTTGCTGGAAACACTGCGCGCATCGATCGCGCAGGTCACACATTCGGGTACTGCCGGAACGGTGGTCGAAACCGGCGTGAACAGCGCGGCCATCGTCGCGCTGATGGCGGAGGCGAGCAGCCGCGCCGTGCCGACACTCGCGATCGATCCCGGCTGGGATGGCAAGGCGCAGGGCGATGCCGCGACCGCGCCGCTCGCCGAACGCTACGCGACCGCGCATAAGCAAGTCGGCCTGCCCAGCGAACAGATGCTGGCGTCGATCGATGCCTTTGTCACCGCGTTCGATGAACCGCAGGGCGATGTCGAGGCGCTTGGTCGCTTCTGCCGCACCGCGATTGCGGCGGAGCATGTCGGGGATGTTCTGGCGGGGGCGGGGGGCGACGAGTTTTTCGGCGACCATGGACTTTATCCGAACAATCACATTCTCGAAAATATTTTAAAGATTGCCAGTAATGTTTTTAAAAATAATCGAATAAATTCGATTTCATCTCGCGTCAGAGAGGCCGCCATCCTGCGCGCGGTCGAAGCACGGATCGCGACGTCGTTCGAGGCCCGCCGCGGCTTGCTGAGCGCCAGGACGCAACAGGAAATGGGCGATTACCGGGCGGAGCAGCGCTATTTCGAGGCGATGGAGGCTGCCTCGGGCGATCCGATGGCGCGGGCGCAATATGCCGACATCGTGATCGAACTCCCCGCCAATGTGCTGCGACGCCATGAAGGCAGCGCCGAGGCCGCGGGCATCGCGCTGCATCTGCCCTTTCTTAGCCGCGACATGATGGATTTCGCGCGGTCGCAATCCGCACGTGCGCGTCAGCGTGGCGGGCAGGGCAAATGGCTGTTGCGCCGCGCCATGGCAGGGCATTTGCCCGGAGAGGTGATTGGTGCAGAGGCACGCGAAACGCCGCCGCCCGTGGCGCACTGGCTGCGTGGGCCTTTGGCCCCCGCGATCCGGCGGTTGGCGGACCGCTCGGCGTTGATCGAGAGCGGCCGGTTCGACCGGGCCGAACTGACCGCGCTGATCGACGCGCATCTCGACGGCCGCGCCGACCACGGCGCGCTGCTATGGCAGCTTCTGATCCTCGACCGAACCCTTGCAAGGCTGTTCGGCCCGGGCCGTCAGGCGGGGTAGGTCGCCTCGACGAAATAGAGCCCGTCGGGCGGCGCGTTGAGGCCCAGCGCCGCGCGGTCGCAGGCTTCAAGCGCGGCCTGCAGGTCGTCCGCGCTCCATCGTCCCTGACCGACCAGCGCGAGGCAGCCGACCATCGAGCGCACCTGGTGGTGCAGGAAGGACCGCGCGGCCGCGTGGATCACGACGTTATCGCCATCGCGTTCGACATCGAGACGGTCGAGCGACTTTAGCGGGCTTTCGGACTGGCAGTGCACCGAGCGAAAGGTCGTGAAGTCATGGCGTCCGACCAGTCTTTGCGCGGCATCGTGCATGGCGCCTGCGTCAAGCGGGTGGATCACGCGCCAGGCGCGGCCCTTGTCGAGCGTCAGCGGCGCGCGGCGGTTGACGATGACATATTCATAGCGCCGCCCCGTGCAAGAAAAGCGCGCATGCCAGTCATCGGCCACGGGCACGCAGTCGAGGATCGCGACCGGATTGGGGCGCATCAGCGAATTGAGCGCCTCCATCAGGCGAAACGCGGTCAGCGGCTTTTCGATCTCCAGATGCGCGCGCATGCCCACGCCGTGCACGCCCGCATCGGTGCGCCCCGCGGCGTGGACGACAACCGGCTCGCCAGTCAGCTTGTGCGCGGCATCCTCGATCGTCTGTTGCACCGAGGGGCCGTGCGCCTGCCTTTGCCAGCCCATGAAGGGGCGGCCATCAAATTCAACCGTGAGCGCATAGCGCGTCATGCGAGCACCGTGCCCTTGGGGATCGGATAACCGCGCAGCAGATCGGCGGGCGCCATGGCGCCGCGCCCGGCGCGCTGGACGAGCACGGGGCGGAGCGTCCCCGTGCCGCAGGCGATGCCGAGCGTGTCGTCGATCACGCTCCCGGGGGCACCGCTCTCCGCTTCTACTTTGGCTTCAAGGATGCGGATGCGCTCGCCGCCATGTTCGAAAAAGGCGCCGGGCAGCGGGTTGAACGCGCGGATCTGGCGCTCGATGGCGTCGGCGGCGTGGGTGAAGTCAATCCGCGCCTCGGCCTTGTCGATCTTGCTGGCATAGGTGACGCCGTCCTCGGGCTGGGGGACGGGCGGGTACGTGGGAAGATCGGCCAGCACGCGGACCATCAGCGTCGCGCCGCTGGCGGCGAGTTCGGCGGTGAGTTCGCCCGACGTCTTGGCGTCAACGGGCGTTTTGATCGTCGCCAGCATCGGCCCGGTGTCGAGCCCGGCCTCCATCCCCATGATGGTAACGCCGGTCGTCTCGTCCCCGGCCAGAATGGCGCGGTGGATGGGCGCCGCGCCGCGCCAGCGGGGGAGGAGCGAGGCGTGGACGTTGAGGCAGCCATGGCGCGGCGCATCGAGAATGGCGCGCGGCAGGATGAGGCCGTAAGCCGCGACGATCGCGACATCGAGATCCAGCGCGGCAAAGGCGGCCTGTTCCTCGGTACCTTTCAGCGAAACCGGCGTCATGACGGGAATGCCAAGCTCTTCCGCCCGGCGATGGACGGGCGTGGGCGACAGCGCCTTGCCGCGGCCCGCGCGGCGGGGCGGCTGGCTGTAGACGGCGACGACATCATGACCGGCGCCGACAAGGGCGTCGAGCGTCGGGACGGCGAAATCGGGGGTTCCCATGAAAGCAATGCGCATAATCTCTCTCAACCGCTTGGCAGACGCTTGCGCAACCCCTTATCAATGCCGCCATGATATCGCCCGAGATAGAATTGCTGACACAGGCCCTTGCGCGGCTGCCCGGGCTTGGCCCGCGTTCCGCGCGCAGGGCGGTGCTCCACCTCCTGAAAAAGCGGGAGACGTCGATGGCGCCGCTGCTCCGTGCGCTGGAGGCGGTGAACGAAAAGCTCACCACCTGCGGCATTTGCGGCAATGTCGACACGTCCGATCCGTGCGGCATCTGTGCCGATGCGCGCCGCGATCCGCGCGCGCTGTGCGTGGTGGAGGAGGTGTCCGATCTCTGGGCGCTCGATCGCGCCCGGCTGTTTCCGGGGCGCTTCCATGTGCTCGGCGGCCGGCTTTCGGCGCTGGAGGGGGTGCGCCCAGAGGATCTGGGGATCGACAGCTTGATCCGCCGGGTGGAGGCAGGGGGCATTGACGAGGTGGTGCTCGCCATGAACGCCACGCTCGAGGGGCAGACGACCGCGCATTACATCGCCGAGCGTCTGGAAAATTTCCCGATCCGCATCACCCAGCTCGCCCATGGGCTGCCCGTTGGGGGCGAACTCGATTATCTCGACGACGGGACGCTCGCACAGGCACTTCGGGCGCGCAGACCCGTGGGGTGACGGCCTGAAACTCTATTTGTTCCACTCTTGTTCCGTCGGAACAAATGCTGTACGCATTGCGCCACGTTGAACGTCAACGCGGTTCGATCTACGAGAGGGAGCAAGCCATGTCGGCACAATTGAAGCTCATCGATTCCGAGAAGAAGACGGAGAATATGGACAGGCAAAAGGCTCTCGAAGCGGCACTGGCGCAGATCGACCGCGCATTTGGCAAGGGCTCGGCCATGAAGCTGGGCTCGCGCGAGAAGATGGAGATCGAGGCGATCTCGACCGGCTCGCTCGGGCTCGACATTGCGCTCGGCATTGGCGGGCTCCCGCGCGGCCGTATCGTCGAAATCTACGGTCCGGAAAGCTCGGGCAAGACGACGCTGGCGCTCCACGCGATCGCCGAGGCGCAGAAAAATGGCGGCACGGCGGCATTTGTCGACGCCGAACACGCGCTCGATCCCGTCTATGCCAAGAAACTCGGCGTCGACATCGACGAACTGATCGTCTCGCAGCCCGACACCGGCGAGCAGGCGCTCGAGATCGTCGATACGCTGGTGCGTTCGAACGCGATCGACGTGCTGGTGATCGACTCGGTCGCCGCGCTTGTTCCGCGCGCGGAAATCGAAGGCGAAATGGGCGACAGCCATGTCGGACTGCAGGCACGCCTGATGAGCCAGGCGCTGCGCAAGCTCACCGGTTCGATCAGCCGTTCGCGCTGCCTTGTCATCTTCATCAACCAGGTCCGTATGAAGATCGGCGTGATGTACGGTAACCCGGAAACCACCACCGGCGGCAACGCGCTCAAATTCTACGCCTCGGTCCGCCTCGACATTCGCCGCACCGGCCAGATCAAGGATCGCGACGATATCGTCGGCAACACCACCCGCGTGAAGGTGGTGAAGAACAAGGTTGCCCCGCCGTTCAAGCAGATCGAATTCGACATCATGTATGGCGAAGGCATCTCGAAGGTCGGCGAAATCCTCGATCTCGGCGTGAAGGCCGGGATTGTCGAGAAATCGGGTGCCTGGTTCTCCTATGATTCGATCCGTATCGGTCAGGGCCGCGAAAATTCGAAGAATTATCTGCGCGAAAATCCCGAGATCATGGAACGCATCGAAAAGGCGATCCGCACCCGCACCGACGCGGTGGCCGAGGAAATGATGGTCGGGCCGGAACCCGACGACGACGCATAAGGGCAGGGGGCTCGCGTCCCCTTCCATCAAGCGATGAAAAGGCCCGCCATTTCGATGGCGGGCTTTTTTGTGCCTGAGACAGATTCCCAAATCTCATGTCGCTTTTGTCGCGGCTCGTTCGATTTCAACGCTCACTTCCGCACTATACCGTTGATTGAATGAAACGATCCGACGCGCCCGCGCGTTGGCTTCTCTGCGTGGCGGGTTTCGGCTCCTCCCTTTGAACATCAGGGGGTTATGCGCCGGTTCTCATCCGCTGGAACAGCAGGGGGTACCGATGTCGATTGTCGTTCATCATCTCGAAAATTCGCGGTCGCAGCGGATATTGTGGATGCTCGAGGAACTCGGGCTGGATTATGACGTCAAGCGCTATGCACGCGATCCCAAATCGATGCTGGCGCCGCCCGAACTGCGCCGGGTGCATGCACTCGGTAAATCCCCGGCGATCGAACATGGTGGGCGCGTGATCGTCGAAACCGGCGCAATCGTCGAATATCTGGTCGAGCTTGCCGATGGGGGGCTCGGCCCCGCGCCGCACCGTGACGAAATCCTGCGCTATCGCCAGTTTCTGCACTATGCCGAAGGTTCGCTGATGCCGCCGCTGCTGGTGATGCTCGTGATCGGCAGGCTGGGGCTGCTCGGCAAACCCGCGCGCCCGCGCATTCAGGCGATGATCGACCAGCATCTGACCTGGCTCGAACAGGAGCTTTCCGCCCGGCCCTGGTTTGCCGGGGATAATTTCACCGCGGCGGACATCATGATGAGTTTTCCGCTGGAAGCCGCGCAGCAGCGCGCCGGGCTCAATGCGCGCGATCATCCCAACCTGTCCGCATGGCTGGAACGCATTCATGCGCGTCCCGCCTACCGGGCGGCACTCGACAAGGGTGGTCCCTATGCCTTTGCGGATTGAACTGGGGTGGCTGGGAGGCCGGGCATGACGCTTCAGATGAAGATGCTCATAGGTTTCGTCGTCGGGCTGGCGGCGGGGATGGCGGTCCACCTGACGGCCCCCGATGCCGCCTGGGTGGACGGCGTCACCCGCTACGTCACCCAGCCGATCGGCCAGATATTCCTCCGCCTCCTGTTCATGCTGGTCATCCCGCTGCTCTTTTCGGCGCTGATCATCGGCATCGCTGAAATGGGTGATATCCGCGCGCTGCGCCGCATCGGGGTGAAGACGCTGGTGATGACGATCCTGGTCTCCAGCATCGCCGTCCTTGTCGCGGTGGCGACGGTCAATCTGTTGCAGCCGGGGGCCGGCGTGCCGGCTGAGACAGCGCAGGCGATGCTCGCGGATGCCGGCAACAGCGCCGGCGCGATCGTCGCGGGCGGCCGCGATGCGCCCAAGGGGCTTGATGCGGTGCTCAACATCATCCCCAGCAACATCGTCTCCGCCGCGGCGGCAAACGACATATTGGCGGTGATGTTCTTTGCGCTCTTCTTCGGCATCGGGCTGCTTTTGGTCGACAGCCCCGCCGCGAACCGGCTGCAGGAGGTGGTTCAGGGCATTTTCGACGTCACCATGCGGTTGATCGAGATCGTCATCCGCATGGCGCCCTATGCGGTGGCCTGTTTCATGTTCAATCTGGCGGCGATCTTCGGGTGGGAACTGCTGGTGCGGCTCGGCGCCTATGTCGGCGTGGTGCTGCTGGCGCTGGGGCTGCAGATGCTGGTCGTCTATCCCGCGATCGTGAAGCTGCTGGCGGGCATGTCTCCCATCACCTTTTTCCGGGGGATCCAGGCGGCGATGGTGATGGCGTTTTCAACCGCCTCGTCCAACGCCACGTTGCCCACCTCGCTCCGGGTGGCGGAGCATCAGCTCGGTCTTCCGCCGCGTGTGTCGCGCTTCGTGCTGACCATCGGGGCCACCGCGAACCAGAACGGCACCGCGATGTTCGAGGGGGTCACCGTCCTGTTCCTGGCGCAGTTCTTCGGGGTTGATCTGACCTTCGGGCAACAGGTGATGGTGGTCGTGATCTGCATCCTCGGCGGGATCGGCACCGCCGGCGTTCCGGCGGGATCGCTTCCGGTGATCGCGCTGATACTCGGGATGGTGGGGGTGCCGCCCGAGGGGATCGGGCTGGTGCTGGGCGTCGACCGGTTCCTCGACATGTGCCGGACGACGCTCAACGTAACGGGCGATCTCGCGATCGCGGCCGCCGTGTCGCGCGGCGAGGAAACACACGCGCGACCGGCAGTCTGATCCAGAACGACTTTAACTATTCGCGGAAGCTGGTCGGCCCCCGATTTTCCTGATTGTCCGGATTGGTGAAGACATGGTGGGTTGAGGGGGCATGGGGCGGCTCGATTTCCGCCGGTTCGAGCGGATCGAGCTTGCCCTCCCATTTGGCGACGACCACGCTCGCCACGGCATTGCCGATGACGTTGGTGGCCGAACGCCCCATGTCTAGGAAATGATCGACGGCGAGGATCAGCAGCAGGCCGGCCTCGGGAATTTCGAACATCGACAATGTCGCCGCGATGATGACGAGGCTCGCGCGCGGAACGCCGGCAATCCCCTTGGAGGTGATCATCAGCACGAGGAGCATCGTGATTTCCTGGCTCAGCGTCAGATCGATGCCGTAAGCCTGCGCGATGAAGATGACCGCGAAGGTCATGTACATCATCGAGCCGTCGAGATTGAATGAATAGCCGAGCGGTAGCACGAAGCTTGCGATGCGCGGCGGCACGCCGAACCGGTCGAGCGCGGCGAGCGTGCGGGGATAGGCGGCTTCGGACGAGGCGGTCGAAAAGGCGAGCAGGATCGGCTCGCGAATATAGCGGACGAGCAATTTGGTCCGCGACCCGACGATCAAGAAGGTGACGCCGATCAGCACAACCCAAAGCGTGCCGAGGCCGAGATAGAAGCTGCCCATGAAGAAGGCGAGATCGCCGAGCACCTGGGGCCCGCGTTCGGTGAGCGTGCCGGCCACCGCGGCGAACACCGCGATCGGCGCCAGGCGCATCACATAATCGGTGATCTGGAGCATCACCTCGACCAGACCTTCGACCGCCTTCACCAGCGTTTCGGCCTTTTCGCCAACGGCGGTGATCGCCACGCCGACGAACAGCGAGAAGATCACGATCTGCAGGATTTCATTCTTGGCCATCGCCTCGATCATCGAAGCGGGGACGAGATGGCTGATGAAGTCCTTGAGGTTGAACGCCGTCTTTTCGACGCCGCTCGACGCATTGGCGGCGGGCACCGCAAAGTCGAGCCCGACGCCGGGCTGCAGCAGATTGACGAGCACGAGGCCAAGCGTTAGCGAAACAAGGCTGGCGCTGATGAACCAGACCATGGTGCGCAGCCCGATCCGGCCGAGCGCCGAGGTGTCGCCCATATGGACGATGCCCGATACCAGCGTCGCAAACACCAGGGGGGCGATGATCATCTTGATCAGGCGCAGAAAGATCGTCGTTACGATCGAAAAATAACCGGCAATATCGGTAAGCGTCTGCGCGGATTCGGGGCTTCCGTCCCCGATCGTGGCGTTGAGGGCCCATCCGCACAGGATGCCGAGCACGAGCGCGGCGAGAATATAATAGGTTAGGCGTTTCGCCACTGGCATTCCCCTGTTCTTAAGCCGCACTAAGAAAAGGATCGAGGCCGCGAGGTCAAGGACCGCCCAAATTTAGAGGGTTCAGCCGGGGGATGCGCGCGCGTTCTGGATCACCTCCTGCGCCTGTTTTCCGCTGAGTTCGGAGAGATGGTCGAAGCGCGCTGAATAGCTGGCAAGTCCCTGGCTGAGCGAGCGCAGTTCGGCGTCCAGCCCGTGGAGTTCGGCCTCGGGTAGAAGCATGTCGATCTGGTCCCAGCGCGACCAGCCGGGGCGGGGCGCAAGCCCAAGCACCTGTCCGCGCCGACTGGAAACCGCCGAACTGATCCGCGACGTGGCACTGCCGGGCGAATAGATCGTCACCTGACACACCGGCTCAAGGAGATAGGGGGATGCGGTCGCCAGAGCATCGGCCATGGCGATCCGGCCCGCGGTGCGAAAGGCAAGCTCGGAACTGTCGACGCTGTGGAACCCGCCATCGACGAGCGTCACCCCGATATCGACGACCGGAAAGCCCAGCGGCCCTTTTTGCATGGCATCGCGCACGCCCATTTCGACGGCGGGTATCCATTGTTTCGGAATGGCGCCGCCGGTGATGCGATCGGCGAACGAAAAACCGGCACCGCGATCGGCGGGATGAAGCTCGATCACGACATCGCCGAACTGGCCATGCCCGCCGGATTGCTTCTTGTGGCGTCCGCGCTGGGTCACTGATTTGCGAACCGATTCCCGGTACGCCACCTGCGGCCGGTGGGTATCGACCGCGACGCTGTAGCGCCGCTGGAGCCGCGCGAGGACATTCTGGAGATGCTCTTCATTGATCCCGCGGAGCAGCATCTCGTGCGTCGCCTCGTCATGCCCCCAGTCGAGCGCGGGGTCCTCTTCGGCGAGCTTGTGGAGCGCGGTCGACAGGCGGACATCGTCCTGGCGATTGCGCGTCACGATCGCGACCGCGCTGTTGCGCGGCGCCGGGCTTTGCCCGATCGGCTGTTCGCCCGACGGGGGCTGGTTGATCCCGAGCAGGGTTCCGGTGCGGGCGATGTCTACCTTGGCGATGGCTGCGATATCGCCGTGCTCGACGCGGGCGGTTTTTTCGGTGGCGCTGCCCTGGACAAAAAACAGCCCGCCTACGCGGGCCGATTGACCGTCGCTGGCGACAAGCTCGGCGCCTTCGGCAAGCGGGGCCCCCCAGATACGCGCCAGCGCGAGCCGGCCGACCGCATTGCCGTGCGTTACCTTGAAGACATAGGCGGCAGGCCCCGATATTCCGAGGCGCTCGGCGGCCGCCGCGGCATCTGGGCATTCGTGGCGCAGCAGCTTGAGCAGCCGCCGGATGCCAAAGCCGGCCTGCGCCGAACCGAAGAGCAGCGGTACCACCTGCCCATGCGCCGTTTCGCTGGCGAGATCGGCGAAAACCGCTTCGGGGCTCGGCATTTCATCGGCGATCAGCTGTTCGAGCAGCGCGTCGTCATGATCGGCGAGCTGTTCGAGCATATGGGTGCGTTCCTGCGCCTCGCGTTCCGCAAGCTCGGCGGGAATGTCGATCGCTTCGGACGGTCCACCCGGCCGGTAGCGATAGGCGCGTTCCAGCGCGAGATCGACAAAGCCGACGACCTTGTCTCCTTCACGCCACGGGATTTGCCGGGCGACGAGCGTGGCCGCGCTGGCGGGTTCGAGCGCGGCGAGCAACGAGCGGATCGATCCACGCGACTGATCCACCTTGTTCACGAACACCGCATGCGGGACGCCGTCGGCCTCAAGCCTACGCAGGAACGGTTCGGCGAGAAGGGCGCGCTCCGGATCGGGGTCGATGACGACCAGCGCCATGTCGGCAGCGGGCAGGGCGACATCGCCGTCAGCCGCAAAGCCGATCGATCCCGGCGTGTCGACGATCACGAAGTGCTCCCCCAGAAATTCCAGCCGGGCGAGATTGATTTCGGTGGATCCGCCCCGGGCACGGGCTTCGGGGCTGGCATCCCCCACGCTCGATCCGGCCGCGACATTGCCCTGTCTGCCCACCGCGCCTGCCGCGAACAGCAGCGCTTCCATCAAGCTGGTCTTGCCTGCTCCGGGTGGCCCCACCAGGGCGATGACACGCGTGGCGTTTTTCTTTTCCATGCATCCTCTCCCTGGCCGGAAAATACGGCCGCCATCTTGCCGAACGCGGCGGGAGACGATGTTCCCACGCGGGGCACATTGTGACGCAATGACTGATTCTTAGTGCGCGGAACCCCGCCGCGCCAGCGCCGTCAGAGCGCAAAAGAGGCATGATCGCCTAATTTTTTGGCGTATCGGGAACAAAAGCGGCCTTTTCACGTCGCGCTTGCTCACTTATTGGGCAGGCATGACTTCGACCAACGACATTCGCCGCTCCTTCCTCGATTATTTCGAGGGTCAGGGTCATGCCCGTGTTTCATCGGCCCCGCTCGTTCCGCATAACGATCCGACGCTGATGTTCGTCAACGCCGGCATGGTGCCGTTCAAGAACGTGTTCACGGGGCTTGAGAAACGCGACTATGTGACGGCAACCTCGTCGCAGAAATGCGTACGCGCCGGTGGCAAACACAACGATCTCGACAATGTCGGCTATACCGCCCGGCACCACACCTTCTTCGAAATGCTCGGCAATTTCTCGTTCGGCGATTATTTCAAGGAACAGGCAATCACCCATGCCTGGACGCTGCTCACCCGCGAATGGGGTATCGCGCCCGATCGGCTGACCGCCACCGTCTATCACACCGACGACGAGGCGTTCGAGCTTTGGAAGAAGATTGCCGGTCTTCCCGAAAGCCGGATCATCCGTATCGCGACCAAGGATAATTTCTGGGCGATGGGCGATAACGGCCCGTGCGGTCCGTGCTCCGAAATCTTCTACGATCACGGCGATCACATCTTTGGCGGCCCTCCGGGCAGCCCGGATGAAGATGGCGACCGTTTCGTCGAGATCTGGAACCTCGTCTTCATGCAATATGAGCAGGAAGACAATGAGATCGTTCGGGATCTTCCGCGTCCTTCGATCGATACCGGCATGGGCCTTGAACGCGTTTCGGCCGTTCTGCAGGGCGTGCACGACAATTACGATACCGACACGTTCAAGGCGCTCATCGCCGAGTCGGGTGAACTCACGAAAACCCTGACGACCGGCGACAATCAGGCAAGCCACCGCGTGATCGCAGACCATCTGCGGTCGTCGGGCTTCCTTGTGGCCGACGGCGTCCTGCCGGCGAACGAAGGCCGTGGTTATGTGCTGCGCCGCATCATGCGCCGGGCGATGCGCCATGCGCATCTGCTGGGCGCGAAGGAACCCCTGATGCACCGCATGGTGCCCGCGCTCGTCGCCGAAATGGGCGCTGCCTATCCGGAACTGGTGCGCGCGCAGCCGCTGATCGAAGCGACGCTGCTGCAGGAGGAAACCCGTTTCCGCCAGACGCTGGCCAACGGCCTGAAGCTGCTCGACGAAGCGACCGCCGGGCTGAATGTCGGCGACACGCTTCCGGGCGCAACCGCGTTCAAGCTCTACGACACGTTTGGCTTCCCCTACGACCTGACCGAGGACGCGCTGCGCGCCCAGTCGCTGAAGGTCGACCGTGAAGGCTTCGACGCCGCCATGGCGGAGCAGAAGGCTGCGGCCCGCGCGGCGTGGAAGGGGTCGGGCGAAAAGGCTTCGGACGAAGTCTGGTTCGACATTGCCGAGGAACTCGGCGGCACCGAATTCATCGGCTACAGCGCCGCCGAAGGCGAGGGCCAGGTGGTCGCGATCGTCAAGGACGGTGCGCGTGTCGATACCGCGCAGGCCGGTGACAGCGTCGTCATCCTGACCAACCAGACGCCGTTCTACGGCGAAAGCGGCGGCCAGATGGGCGATGCCGGCGTGATCGGCAACGACAAGGGGCTGAAGGCGGTCGTCAACGACACCTCGAAGCCGCTTGGTCGCCTCCATGCCCATCAGGCAACGATCGAAAGCGGCAGCATTGCGGTTGGCGAAACCGTGCATCTTGCGATCGATGCAGATCGTCGTGCGCAGCTGCGCTCCAACCACAGCGCCACCCATCTGCTGCATGCGGCGCTGCGCAACCGCCTTGGCGGCCATGTGACGCAGAAGGGCAGCCTTGTCGCGCCCGATCGTTTGCGCTTCGACTTCTCGCACCCCTCGGCGCTGTCCGCCGAAGATATCGCGCAGATCGAGGCCGATGTGAATGCGCAGATCCGCGGCAATGATGCGGTGACGACGCGCCTGATGACCCCCGACGATGCCGTCGCGGCCGGTGCGCTGGCGCTGTTCGGTGAGAAATATGGCGACGAAGTCCGCGTGCTTTCAATGGGCGCGGATGCCGGCAAGACCTATTCGGTCGAACTGTGCGGGGGCACCCATGTGAACGCGCTGGGCGATATCGCGGTGTTCAAGATCGTCTCCGAAAGCGCGGTTTCGAGCGGCGTTCGCCGGATCGAGGCGCTGACCGGCGAAGGCGCCCGCCTGTGGCTGAACGGCCGTGATGAGCGGCTGAAGGAAGCCGCCGCCACGCTCAAGGCCGCACCCGAAGATGTGCCGGCCCGCGTGGCCGCACTGATGGAAGAGCGCAAGCGCCTCGAACGCGAACTCGCCGACGCCAAGAAGGCGCTGGCGATGGGGGGCGGCAAGGCCGAAGCCGCCGGCCCCGAACAGGTGGGCGGCTATGCCTTCCTTGCGCAGATCGTCGAAGGGCTCGATCCTAAGGGGCTGCGCGGTGCCGTCGACGAGATGAAGACCCGGCTGGGTTCGGGCGTCGCGCTGCTGATCGCCGTCAATGATGGCCGCGCATCGGTGGCTGCCGGCGTGACCAGCGACCTGACCGGTGACGTCAGCGCGGTCGAACTGGTGCGCGCTGCCGTGGCCGCGCTGGGCGGGCAGGGCGGCGGCGGCCGTCCGGACATGGCGCAGGGCGGTGGCCCCGACGGCGACAAGGCCGAAGATGCGCTACAGGCTGCGCGGGCAGCCCTTGAAAGCGTCAACGCCTGACGTTCAGATATCGGCGAGCCGCGTCCCACCAAGGCGCGGCTCGCGATCGAGCATCCCCGCTTCCTTGATTTCCTGACGAAAGGCGTCGCGCCGTTCGTGGATCGACGCGATCACCGGCCCCATGGCGATGCCGAGATCGGTCAGCACCGCTTCCGATAGTTGCAGCGAGCTTTCGAGCGTCTCGGGCACCGCGTCGGTAACCCCCGCACGGTATAGCGCTGCGGCATGATCGGCATCGCGCGCACGCGCGATGATCGACAGATCGGGATGGCGCTTGCGGATCTTCTCCGCGATACGGATCGCCTGCACCGGATCGTCCATGGTGAGGATGACGGCGCGCGCGCGCTCAAGCTCAAGCCGGTCGATCATGCCCGGGCGGCTGATGTCGCCCAGAAATATGGGTAGCCCTTCGCGCCGTGCGGTGGCCACGGTGTCGGGGTTCGATTCGATCGCGACCATGGGCATGCCGTGGCGGCGCAGCATCTCGGCGACGAGCGAGCCGACCCGGCCATAGCCGATGACGACGGTGCGCCCCTCGGTTTCGGGTTCCTGCGGCAACTGGTCATAGCCGGCCATTTCCACACGGCGCGCAACGCTGCGCCCCACACGGGCAAGAAGCGGGGTGATGGTGAGCCCCAGCGCGGTGACGATCTGCCAGAAGGCTGCGGTGGAGGGCATGATCAACTGCGCCTGTGCCGCCGCCGCCAGAACGATGAGCGTTGTTTCCGAAGGCGATGCCATCAGCAGCCCCGTTTCAGCGGCAACGCCGGGCCGCGAACCCGACAGGCGCAAGAGGAGCGTGGTGATCGCCGTCTTCGCAATCACGACCCCCGCGACCGCGAGGATCAGTTGCTGCCAATTGGCTGCGATCACGCGCAGATCGAGCGTCATGCCGACCGAAATGAGGAAAACGCCCAGCGCCAGCCCCTTGAAGGGTGCGGTCATGACTTCCACTTCGGCGCCATATTCGGTCTCGGCGATGAGAATGCCGGCGAGCAGGGCGCCGACAATGGGCGACAGGCCAGCGGCCGAGGTGGCGATGCTGGCGAGAATGGCGACGAGAAGGCTGGCCGAGAGGAAAAGCTCCGGGCTCTTGGTCCGCGCGGCCTGCGCAAAGAGGCGCGGCAAGATGAGACGCCCGAGGACGAGCATCGCGGCCACCGTGGCCCCGCCGATCCAGAGCGTCCGTGCGAGCCCTTCGATGCCGCCATCGGCCGATGTGGGCGCCAGCGCGCCCAGCGCGAAAATGATCGGGACCAGCGCGACGTCCTCGAACAGCAACATGCCAAAGGCACTGCGGCCGACGGGGGATTTGGTGCCCGTCATGGGCAGCACGAGCGCGGTGGACGAAAGGGCGAGCGCAAGGCCGAGGCCGATCGCGCCAGGCCAGTTCTGGCCAAGCATCGCAAGCGTCGCACCGATAGCCAGCGCACAGAGCAGCAGTTCGGTGAGGCCAAGCCCGAAGACAAGCCGTCGCATCGTCCAGAGGCGCCGGAAGGACAGTTCCAGACCAATTGAAAACAGAAGGAGGATGACGCCCAGTTCGGCAAACGGCCCTATGCGTTCGGGATCGGTAATCGTGACATGCCGTAGCCACGGGGCTTCGGCGACATAGGCGCCGAGCCCGGCCGGGCCGACCAGCATGCCGACAAGGATGAAACCGATAACCGGATTGATCCGGAAGCGCGCGAAGGAGGGGATGATGATCCCCGCCGCGCCAAGAATCACAAGGGAATCGCTGATGAATGTGGAACTGGTTCCGAAGGCCATGACGCATCATCGCGTCTGCCCGAGGCAATTTCTAGCGCGACGGTCATAAAAAATCGCGCTCAGGGTCGTAAATTACCGTTTACCTTTCTAAGAAATACATATCAGCCCGAGGAGAAGCCTGCCCGCATGTCGCATGCCACACCGTTAATCGCGATCATCGTAGCAGGGCTTGTCCTTGCGTTCATTTTCGGTGGGCTTGCATTCAAATTACGGCTTCCTCCGCTCGTGGGCTATCTTCTCGCCGGGGTTGTGGTCGGTCCCTTCACGCCCGGCTATGTCGCTGATCAGCGGCTCGCCAATGAACTCGCCGAACTTGGCGTCATTCTGCTCATGTTCGGCGTCGGCCTTCATTTTTCGCTGAAGGATCTGCTCGCCGTCCGCAAGATCGCGATACCGGGCGCGATCGCCCAGATCACGGTTGCAACGCTGCTCGGCATGGGGCTGGCCCATCTGATGGGGTGGAGCATGGTCGGCGGCGTGGTGTTCGGCCTGTCGCTCTCGGTCGCGAGCACGGTCGTGCTGCTGCGCGCGCTTCAGGAACGGCGAATTCTCGACACTGAGCGCGGCCGCATCGCGATTGGCTGGCTGATCGTCGAAGATCTGATGATGGTGCTGACGCTCGTGCTCATCCCGGCGCTGGCCGGGGCGCATGGCGGCAAGGAACTGGGGCTGTCGTTGTTCCTCACCATCGGCAAGATGGTGGCGTTCGTGGCGTTCATGCTGATCGTCGGGCGGCGCGTCGTTCCCTGGATGCTCCATGTCGTGGCGCATAGCGGATCGCGTGAGCTGTTCCGATTGAGCGTGCTTGCCATTGCGCTGGGCGTGGCGTTTGGCGCGGCGATGCTGTTTGGCGTCTCCTTTGCGCTGGGCGCCTTTTTCGCGGGCATGATCCTCTCCGAATCCCCCCTCAGCCAGCGCGCGGCCGAAGAAACGCTGCCGCTGCGCGATGCATTTGCAGTGCTGTTCTTCGTCTCGGTCGGGATGTTGTTCAACCCGAATATCCTGATGACGGCCGCGCTGCCTTTGCTTGGCACGATCGCGATCATCATGATCGGCAAGTCGTTGGCCGCCTATTGGATCGTGCGCTCCTTCGGAAAATCGCGGCGCACGGCGGCAACCATCTCTGCGAGCCTTGCGCAAATCGGTGAGTTTTCCTTCATTCTCGCCACGCTCGGCGTTGGGCTGAAGCTGTTTCCGCCCGAAGCGCGCGACCTCATTCTCGCAGGCGCGATCATTTCGATCATGCTCAATCCGCTGGTATTCTCGGTCGCCGCGAAATGGCTGACCAAGCGCGAGCCCGATGCACCGACGACAGGGCTCGACGCCACAATCGAACCGGCGGCAGCGCAGCCGCGCGGCCATGTCGTTCTCATCGGCTATGGCCGTGTCGGGCGGATCGTTGGCGCCAGCCTGACGGCCGCGCGCGAGAAAATCGTCGTGGTGGAGGCGCAGCCCGATCTGGCCGAGGGGCCCGAGGGTGAGAATGTGACGGTGCTGATCGGCAATGCCGCGAGTGCGGACATCCTGCGCGACGCCGGGATCGAAAAGGCCCGGATGCTGTTCGTCGCAATCCCGCAAAGCTTCGAGGCGGGGCAGATCGTTGAAAAGGCGCGCAGCATCAACCCTGATATCCGCATCGTCGCCCGCGCGCATTCGGATGACGAAGTGCTCTATCTCGAAAAGCTGGGCGCAGATGTAACGATCATGGGCGAAAAGGAAATCGCCAAGCGCATGATCGCGGAGGCACGGGCCAACTGAACCGGGCGCTCAGCCGCCGCCGGGGCTGTTCTGATGCTTGGGCGGCGGGCCTGCCGGTGGCCGGTCTGCATGGTGACCGGCATCCCATTCGATGTGATAGAGGTCGAACCGCCGATCGGTGAGGTTGCGGACGGTGCCTTCGGCGCGCGCCCAGGTGAGATCGGCGAGATTGACGTCTGAAATCGTGAGCGTTTCGACATTCTCGCTCGCCTCCGCCGCAATGCCGTCGCGCGCGAAGGGAAAGTCGCAGGGTGTCAGGATACAGCTCTGGGCGTATTGGATATCCATATTGTCGACATTGGGCAGGTTGCCGACATTGCCAGAGAGGACCACAAAGCACTGGTTCTCGATCGCGCGGGCCTGTGCGCAGTAACGGACGCGCAGATAGCCCTGGCGGCTGTCCGTGCAGAAGGGCACGAAGATGATCCGGGCGCCCTGATCGACGAGGCGCCGCGCCAGTTCCGGAAACTCGCTGTCATAGCAGATAAGGATGCCGATCGGCCCGCAATCGGTCTGGATCACATCGATCGAATCGCCGCCCTTGATGTTCCACCAATAGCGTTCGTTCGGCGTCGGATGGATCTTTTCCTGGGTGTGCGTCGAGCCGTCGCGCAGCGCGACAAAGGCGACGTTATGGATGTCGCCGTCTTCCATCTGCGTCGGGTGCGATCCACCGATGATGTTGATGTTGTACTCAAGCGCCATGCGCGCGAGTTCCTTCTCGATCCGCGGCGTATAGGCCGTGAGCGCATCGATCGCCTCGACAGGCGTCAGCTTGCGCGTCTCGAAGGAGAGGAGGGGCAGCGTGAAAAGTTCAGGGAATACGATGAAGTCTGAACGATAATCTGCTGCAACATCAACGAAATATTCGACGTTCCGAACAAATTCTTCAAAGCTTTCAACCGCACGCGCCTGAAGCTGGCAGGTGGCCAGACGGACGCTTTCGACATCGCGGGGAACGCGAAAAGCGGGCGGCGACATTTCGTCGACATAGGGGTTGCGCCACACCATATGCGCGGCATTGCCCAGTGAGCGTTTGTCCTCGGGGAGATAATTCTTAAGAACCCCAATGGGTTCATAGCCGTTTTGCAGCTGGAACGTGATGACGGGATCTCGAAGTTTCCCTTCAACCACTTTCTGAAGATAGTCGTCCGGCCCGTCCACCTTGCGGCGAACGCGCGAATAGCCGGGCATCCTGCCACCAAAGACAATGCCCGAAAGCTCGAGCCGTTCGGCAAGAGTCTTTCGGGCATCGTAGAGGCGCTGTCCGATCCGAAGGCCGCGGCGCTTCGGATCGACGCACATTTCATAGCCGTATAACCAATTTCCCGTGGGATCATGGCGCGAGCCGAAGCCGTTGCCGGTGATTTCCTCCCAATCGTGCGGTTTCAGCGCGATTTCGCCTGATATCCGCATCGCGGCACAGTAACCCACCATCTTGCCATTGAAGAGGGCGACGAACTGGCCTTCCGGGAAATTGTTCAACTGTCCGCGGATTACCCCGGCTGTGTAGCCGGGGAGTTCCGGGTAGGCACGCGAGATAAGACGCTGGATCGCTGGCACATCTGCCAGCTTTGCCTGCCTTACTTCAAGGCGCGTGCCGCCGGTCCGCGTCATGCCATTATTTCCAGTCGCTCATCGCCTTTTCGAGGTTGACGCGGATGGCTTCGAAGAACTGCTCCGTGGTCATCCATGCCTGGTCGGGGCCGATGAGGATCGCGAGATCCTTGGTCATGTGGCCCTGTTCGACCGTCTCGATGCAGACGCGTTCAAGGGTTTCGGCAAAGCGCGTCACGTCGGGCGTGCCGTCGAACTTGCCGCGATACTTGAGGCCGCCGGTCCATGCGAAGATCGACGCGATCGGGTTGGTCGACGTCGCCTTGCCCTGCTCGTGCATGCGGTAGTGGCGGGTGACGGTGCCGTGGGCCGCTTCTGCTTCGACGGTCTTGCCGTCGGGCGACATCAGAACCGACGTCATGAGGCCGAGCGAGCCGAAGCCCTGTGCCACCTGGTCCGACTGCACGTCGCCGTCATAGTTCTTGCATGCCCAGACGAACTTGCCGTTCCACTTGAGCGCCGATGCGACCATGTCGTCGATCAGGCGGTGTTCGTAGACGATGCCGGCTTCCTGGAACTGATCCTTGAATTCGGCTTCGTAGACTTCCTGGAAGATGTCCTTGAAACGGCCGTCATAGGCCTTGAGGATCGTGTTCTTGGTCGACAGGTAGACCGGCCAGTTGCGGCCGAGGCCGTAGTTCATGCTGGCGCGCGCGAAGTCGCGGATCGATTCGTCGAGGTTGTACATCGCGAGCGCGACGCCCGAGCTCGGATACTGGAAGACTTCTTCGTCGATCGTCGTGCCGTCGTCACCTTCGAAAACGAGGCGCAGCTTGCCGGGGCCGGGCACCTTGAAATCGGTCGCGCGGTACTGGTCGCCAAATGCGTGACGGCCAACGACGATGGGGTCGGTCCAGCCCGGGATGAGGCGGGGAACGTTCTTGATCACGATCGGTTCGCGGAAAACGACGCCGCCGAGAATGTTGCGGATGGTGCCGTTGGGCGACTTCCACATCTTCTTCAGGCCGAATTCTTCGACGCGGGCTTCGTCGGGGGTGATCGTCGCGCACTTCACGCCCACGCCATATTTCTGGATGGCCTTGGCGGAATCGACGGTGATCTTGTCCTCGGTTTCGTCGCGCTTTTCGACGCCGAGATCGTAGTAATCAAGCTGGATATCGAGATAGGGGAGAATCAGCCGCTCACGAATCCACTGCCAGATGATACGGGTCATTTCATCGCCGTCGATTTCGACGACCGGGTTTTTCACCTTAATCTTGGCCATGGACGCACTCTTTCCTTGGGGATGGTTTCGCGGGTGCCTCTAGGCCTCTAAGGCGCGTGGATCAACAGTAAGTCCCGTTGTAACTGCGAACCACCCGCCGTAAGAGATGCGAATGACAGATCTGAACAAAGCGGAAAATCAGCCAACAGGGGTAAAATGGCGCTGGCCGAGCGTCCACCCCGAGGGCCGAAAATTCATCCTGATTGCGGCAGTAATCACCTTGTTTTTTGCCTGGATGGCATGGGAAACGCTTGCCTGGCCGATGGCTGGGATCACCCTGTGGGTGGCGGCGTTCTTCCGCGATCCCGTCCGTTCGGTGCCGCAGGGGGAAGGGCTGATCGTGGCGCCGGCCGATGGCATGGTGACACTGATCCAGCATGTGATGCCGCCACGCGAAATGGCCGGGCCGGACGGTCTGGGCGATCAGCCGTTGACGCGAGTCTCGATTTTCATGAGCGTGTTCGACGTGCACATCAACCGCACGCCGATCAGCGGCACGGTGAAGAACGTCGTCTATATCGCGGGCAAGTTCCTGAACGCCGATCTCGACAAGGCGTCGGAAGACAATGAGCGTCAGCATATCCTGGTCGAGGATCGCAACGGCATGCGCATCGGCTTTACACAGATTGCGGGCCTTGTTGCCCGTCGCATCGTGCCCTTCGTCAAGCCGGGCGACATCGTTGCCGTCGGTCAGCGTATCGGCCTGATCCGTTTCGGCAGCCGCGTCGACGTATATCTGCCTGCAGGCACGATGCCCAAGGTGGCGCTTGGCCAGCGAATCGTGGCCGGCGAGACGATGCTTGCCGTGGTTGGCGATGCCCAGTCGCTGAGCGCCACACCGCAATGAGCGGCGATGTCGCCTCGCCGCCGCGCCGGGGTATTCCGCTCCGCGCGCTCATTCCCAACGCCGTCACCGCGCTCGCGCTATGCTGCGGGCTGACCGGCATTCGCTTCGGCATTGCCGGGGAATGGGAGAAGGCGGTGGCCGCGATCATTCTGGCCGGCTGTCTTGACGGTATCGACGGCCGCATTGCCCGGTTGTTGAAGGGAGAGAGCCGGTTCGGTGCCGAGCTTGATTCCCTTTCCGATGCGATCGCGTTCGGGGTTTCCCCCGCGATCATCATCTATCTCTGGTCGTTGCAGCACCTGCCGCAGTTCGGGTGGATCTTCGCGCTGGCGCTGGCAGTATGTTGTGCGCTGCGGCTCGCGCGGTTCAACGCGAATATCGACGTGCAGGAACAGCCGCACAAATCGGCGGGCTTTCTCACCGGCGTGCCAGCGCCGGCAGGGGCGGGGCTTGCCCTGCTTCCCGTCTATCTGACGCTGTGGACCGGCGAGACGGTTTTCCGCGAAACCTATGTGGTTGCGCCCTGGCTCGCCTTTGTCGCCTTCCTGATGATCTCGAACATCGCAACCTATAGCTGGTCGTCGCTTCGCCTGCGGCGCACTGTACGTCTCGGTGCGCTCGCCGCCGTCGGTTTGCTCGGCGCGGCGTTGCTTTCGGCGCCCTGGGCGACGCTGTCGGTGATCTGTGCCTTTTATCTGGCTGCCATCCCGTTCAGCATTCGCAGCTATTCCCGCGTCAAGCGGCAGCGCGCGTCAGCCTGACGACCTTGTGACGTGTCACCACGCGCGGCGCATGGCGCGGCGCGTGGACCACCCTCGACATCGCCGAATAGGTGAAAGCGCTACGCCGTGAGCGGCCATGAAGCGCGTCCATGATCGCGTCCCGATATTCCGAAAAGAGCGCGTGCATGTTGATTGCCGCGCCGGCCATTACCGTCACAAACAGAAGCGTCGTCAGAAGATGTGCCATGTCGGCCTCCCGTTTCGGCGCCCTGCGGCAACCGATGTTCCCGTTTTGATCTGATATTTATGTTCTATTTTTGTTCCATGTGTCAATCGCAATATCAGCGGATGTGAGCCGGGCCTTGATTTCCGCCATTTGGCGCGCTATTTGGCCGCCATTCCACATGGGAAGCGCACATACCGGTGCCTTGGGGCTCTGCCCTGCGGTTCTTGCTTCCCAGAGGATCAACCGGAAGGAGAAAGACTATGGCGGCCCCTGTCGTCACTATTCATCAGTTGCTTGAAGCCGGCGCGCACTTCGGTCACCAGACCCATCGCTGGAACCCGAAGATGAAGCCCTACATCTTTGGCGATCGCAACGGCATCCACATCATGGATCTGTCGCAGACCGTTCCGCTTTTTGCGCGTGCGCTCGACTTCATCGATCAGACTGTTGCCCGTGGCGGCAAAGTGCTGTTCGTCGGCACCAAGCGCCAGGCGCAGGAGCCGGTCGCTGAAGCCGCTCGCAAGGCTGGCCAGCACTATGTCAACCACCGCTGGCTGGGCGGCATGCTCACCAACTGGAAGACGATCTCGCAGTCGATCAAGCGCTTCAAGGCTCTTGAAGAGCAGCTGTCGGGCGATACGCACGGCCTGACCAAGAAGGAAGTGCTGCAGCTCACCCGTGAGCGCGACAAGTTCGAGCTGTCGCTTGGCGGTATCCGCGACATGGGCGGTATTCCCGACGTGATGTTCGTCATCGACGCCAACAAGGAAGAGCTCGCCATCAAGGAAGCCAACACGCTTGGTATTCCGGTTGTCGCGATCCTCGACTCGAACGTCAGCCCCGACGGCATCGCGTTCCCGGTTCCGGCGAACGACGACGCAAGCCGCGCCATCCGCCTCTACTGCGAAGCGGTCGCCGTTGCTGCGACCCGCGGTGGCCAGGCTGCTGCGCAGGCACGCGGCGTGGACCTCGGCGCGCAGGCTGAACCGCCGGTCGAGCCCGCGCTTGGCGTTGCTGCTGACGAGAGCCAGGTAGACGCCTGAGCTTCGTGAAAGTGTAATAACGGCGAGGTAGGGACGCGAAGCATCCTTGCCTCGCCGCGTCATTTCTGGACTAGAGAAGGAAGATATCATGGCGGAGATCACTGCCGGCCTCGTCAAGGAACTGCGTGAGCGCAGCGGCGCAGGCATGATGGATTGCAAAAAGGCGCTGAACGAAACCGGTGGCGACCTCGAAGCAGCAGTCGATTGGCTGCGCGCAAAGGGTCTTGCTGCGGCTGCCAAGAAGGCAGGTCGTACGGCTGCTGAAGGTCTGGTTGGCGTTCACGTTGCCGGCACCAAGGGTGTCGCCGTTGAAATCAACAGCGAAACCGACTTCGTTGCCAAGAACGAACAGTTTCAGGATTTCGTGCGTGCGGTTTCGCAGGTTGCGCTTGAATCGGGCGTCGGTGAAGACATCGAAGCCCTCGCGGCAGCTGCCTATCCGGGCGGTGGCACGGTCGCTGAAAAGCTGACCGCCAACATCGCGACGATCGGCGAAAATCAGGCGCTGCGCCGCGTCAAGACCGTTTCGGTCGATAACGGCGCGGTTGTTGCCTATGTCCACAACGCGCTGGCGCCCGGCATGGGCAAGATCGGCGTTCTCGTTGCGCTGGAAAGCGAAGCGGCGACCGACAAGCTCGAAGCGCTTGGCAAGCAGCTTGCCATGCACATCGCGGCTGCATTCCCGCTGGCACTCGATGAAACCGGCCTGCCGGCCGATCTCGTTGAGCGTGAGCGCGTGATCGCTGCTGAAAAGGCTGCCGAATCGGGCAAGCCCGCCGACATCGTCGCGAAGATGGTTGAAGGCGCGGTTGCGAAGTATCGCAAGGAAAACGCGCTGCTCAGCCAACTGTTCGTCATGGACGGCAAGACCAAGATCGCGGACGTCGTCGCGGCCGCTGGCAAGGAAGCCGGCAGCGCGATCGTGCTCAAGGACTATGTCCGCTTCCAACTCGGTGAAGGCATCGAGAAGCAGGAATCGGACTTCGCGGCTGAAGTCGCGGCAGTAGCCAACAAAGGCTAAGTCCTAAAAAGCCCGCGCTCGCGCGGCCTGTTTAAAACTGACGTCAACTCATTGGATTTTATAAAAATTCCTTGAGATTTTGCGTCGGAATTTCAGGCTGTGCGGCGCGGGTTTTGCTTTGTCGCGCTTCTGCGCTTGGCACGGCATATATGCGCCACTAAGGTGCGCGCCATCTTCCCTACTGTAATGGATATTATTTGCTGATGACACGGCCGCGCTTCAACCGAATCCTCCTGAAGCTTTCCGGCGAAGTGTTGATGGGCAATGGCCAGTTCGGCATAGATCCAGCCACCGTTGCGCGTGTTGCGGGCGAAATCGCCGCCGCGAAGGACGCCGGGCACGAACTGTGCGTCGTTGTGGGGGGCGGCAATATTTTTCGCGGGCTGGCGGCTGCGGCCAAGGGTTTCGAGCGCACCAGCGCCGACTATATGGGCATGCTCGCAACTGTGATGAATGCGCTCGCGGTGCAGAATGCGCTCGAGCAGATCGGCGTCGATACGCGCGTTCAGTCTGCCATTCCGATGAGCACGGTGTGCGAACCCTTTATCCGCCGGCGTGCCGAGCGCCATATGGAAAAGGGACGGATCGTGATTTTCGCTGCCGGCACCGGCAATCCCTATTTCACGACGGACAGCGCCGCTGCTCTGCGGGCGGCCGAAATGAATTGCGACGCGCTGTTCAAAGGCACTTCGGTCGACGGCGTCTATGATGCTGACCCGAAGAAGGTCGATACGGCAAAGCGTTATGAAACAGTGAGTTTCAACCGGGTTCTTTCAGATGATCTGAAGGTTATGGACGCGAGCGCAGTAGCCCTGTGCCGCGACAACAATATTCCGATCGTGGTGTTCAACATCCGTGAGCAGGGCAATCTGGCCCGCGTGCTTGCCGGCGATGGCACCGCTACGATCGTTCAAAACGAGGAAGGATAAACCATGCCCGCCTATGAAAAGGCCGATATCGAACGTCGTATGCGCGGCGCCGTCGAATCCCTGAAGCACGATCTTAGCGGCCTGCGTACCGGCCGCGCGTCGACCTCGCTTCTCGATCCGATCACGGTTGACGTATATGGCGCGCAGATGCCGCTCGTTCAGGTGGCGACCGTATCGGTGCCCGAGCCGCGGATGCTTTCGGTCCAGGTCTGGGACAAGAGCAATGTGACCCCGGTCGACAAGGCAATCCGGTCGTCGGGGCTTGGCCTCAATCCGATCGTCGATGGCCAGACGCTGCGCCTTCCAATCCCCGATCTGACCGAAGAGCGCCGCAAGGAACTGGCCAAGCTCGCCAGCCAATATGCCGAAAAGGCCCGTATCGCTGCGCGCAACGTGCGTCGTGACGGCATGGATTCGCTGAAGACCGACGAAAAGAAGCACGAGATCAGCGAAGACGAGCGCAAGCGGCTCGAAACCGAAGTGCAGAAGATGACCGACAGCACGATTGCCGATATCGATGCTGCCGCTGCCGCCAAGGAAAAGGAAATCCTCGGCCAGTGAGGATTGCGCGCGCCACTGCCAGCTCACCTCGTCCGGAAGCGGGGCAGGGGGCGGCGCCAAGACATGTTGCCATCATCATGGATGGCAATGGGCGTTGGGCGAAAAAGCGGTTGCTTCCTCGTGTTGCCGGGCACCGGCAGGGCGTGGAAGCCGCGCGCCGCATCGTCCGCGCGGCAGGCGATCTCGGTATCGAGGCGCTGACGCTATACGCATTTTCGTCGGAAAACTGGCGACGGCCTCAAGAAGAGGTGAGCGATCTCATGGGGTTGCTTCGCCTTTTCATCCTCTCGGATATCGATGAATTCGCCAATGCCGGTGTGCGCCTGCGCGTGATCGGCGATTATAAGGCCCTTGCGCCGGATCTCGTGAGCCTGATCGACGGCGCGATGGAGCGGACGGCGGGCAACCGCGCGATGACGCTGGCCATTGCGCTCAACTACGGTGCGCAGTTCGAGATGGTGCGCGCGGTGCGTGCCATTGCTGATCGGGTGCAGACGGGCGAAATCGCTCCGGCGGCGATCGATGAGCAGATGATCGACACGCATCTGGACACGCAAGACCTGCCGCCGCTGGATCTGTTGATCCGGACATCGGGTGAAAAGCGCCTGTCCAACTTCCTGTTGTGGCAGGCGGCCTATGCGGAACTGCATTTCGTCGATACGCTCTGGCCGGATTTTGACAAACAATGCCTTGTCGATGCGCTGGCGCATTTCGGGCAGCGGGAACGACGTTTCGGAGGATTATGACGGGTTCGCCAAAGCCGGGTGGCATGGGGGATCTGCCAAAGCGCGCGGTCGTTGGGATTATCCTGATCGCGGTTGCCGTGACGGCGCTTGTCGCGGGCGGGGTGGCCTTTTGGGTGCTCGGCAGTGCGATGGCACTCCTGATGATGGGCGAATGGGCTGACCTGGCAAAGGTTGGCGCGCGCGACAGGCAGGTTGCGATGTTCGCCTTGTCCGTGCCGTTGGCCATATTGTCGCCGCTGGCGGCGGGGCCAAGTTTCTTTGCGCTCGGATTGCTTGCAGGGGCGGCCTTTTTCGTGGCGATCATTTCCCGCCGCGCGCAACTGGGTGGGGGCGTGCTCTATGCCGGGTTGCCGGTCGCGGCACTGCTGTTCCTGCGCGAGCAGGAGAGCGGGCTGATCCTCGCCTTCTGGACGCTCGCAATCGTCTGGGCGACCGATATCGGCGCCTATTTTACCGGCCGTTTCGTGGGCGGTCCAAAGCTGGCGCCCGCCTGGAGCCCGAGCAAGACCTGGTCTGGCCTTGGCGGCGGCATGGTTGCCGCGCTGTTGACCGGGCTGACTTTTCATCGCTGGGGCGGCTTGCCGCTGGGGCTGGCACTCGCGAGTTTCGCGCTGGCTGCGGTGGCGCAGGGCGGGGATCTTTATGAAAGCATTTTGAAGCGGCGCGCCGGGGTCAAGGACAGCGGCACGATCTTGCCAGGCCATGGCGGGGTGATGGACCGGCTTGACGGCGTCGTGCCGGTAGCCCCCATGGTTGCGCTGCTGGTGATTACGGAATTCATGCTGTGACTGATGCCCCCAAAAGTGTGACCATCCTTGGTGTCACCGGTTCGGTGGGCACCTCGACGCTCGACCTGATCGAACGCAATCCCGAGGGCTTTCGGGTCGAAGCGTTGACGGCAAACAGCGACGTTGAGGGATTGGCCAAGGCCGCGATCCGGACGCGGGCGCAGCTTGCCGTGATCGGCGATGAAAGCCGCTTCGCGGCATTACAACAGGCCTTGTCGGGGAGCGGTGTCGAGGCCGCCGCCGGCGCCGGGGCAATCGCCGAGGCGGCGGCACGGTCGGTCGACTGGACCATGGCCGCCATTGTGGGCTGCGCAGGGTTGTCGCCCGTCATGGAAGCCGTACGACGTGGCGGCACCGTCGCGCTGGCGAACAAGGAAGCGCTGGTTTCGGCGGGATCGCTGATGATCGAGGCAGTGGCTGCGCATGACGCCACGCTGCTGCCCGTCGATTCCGAGCATAATGCGATATTTCAGTGCCTCGACATGGCCGCGCTCGACAAGGTGCGGCGGATCATTCTGACGGCAAGTGGCGGTCCATTTCGTACCGCTTCGCGCGAGGCCATGGCGTCGGTGACACCCGAGCAGGCGGTGAAGCATCCGAACTGGTCGATGGGTGCGAAGATCTCGATCGATTCCGCGACGATGATGAACAAGGGGCTTGAGTTGATCGAGGCCCATCACCTGTTCCCGATCAGCGAGCAGCGGATCGAAATCATCGTGCATCCCCAGTCGGTCGTCCACTCGATGGTGGAATATGTCGATGGCTCGGTACTCGCGCAACTCGGCACGCCCGATATGCGCACCCCCATCGCGCATAGTCTGGCCTGGCCGCAGCGCATGGACACGCCATGCGAAAGCCTGGATTTCGCAAAGATATCCAGGCTCGATTTCGAGCAGCCGGATCTCGATCGTTTCCCCGCGCTGCGCGTCGCGCGAGAGGTCGTGATCGCGGATGGCGCAAAGCCGGCGATATTCAATGCCGCCAATGAAATTGCGGTGGCCGCGTTTCTGGAACGGCGGATCGGGTTTCTGGATATCGTCACGGTTGTCGAGGCTGTTCTGCACGGGTATGACCCATCAGTTCCGGCATCGCTCGATGATGTGTTTGCGATCGACCGGGAGGCGCGCCTGCGGGCGCAGGAATGGATTAAGGCCAAAGCTGCTTGACCGAAAACCCGGGTATCCTGCTTACAATATTGGCGTTCGTGCTCGTTATCGGGCCGCTCGTCTTCATCCACGAAATGGGCCATTATCTGGTCGGGCGCTTTTTCGGCGTTCATGCAGAGGCTTTTTCGATCGGCTTTGGCCGCGAAATTCATGGCTGGACCGATAAGCGCGGCACGCGCTGGAAGATTGGCTGGATGCCGCTTGGCGGCTATGTGAAATTCGCTGGCGATATGAGCCCCGCAGGCCAGACGTCGCCAGAGTGGTTGGCACTGCCGCCTGAGGAAAAGGCGCGGACCTTTCAGGCAAAGCCTGTCTGGCAGCGTGCGCTGATTGTATTCGCCGGACCGGCGGTCAATTTCCTGTTCGCGCTTCTGGTTCTGGGTGCCTTTGCGGTCGCTTACGGCCAAAGCCAGACGCCGCCCGTTGTCGAGAAGCTCATCGCTGGATCGGCTGCCGAGCGCGGTGGCATCGAGATTGGCGATCGGATCGTCGCAATCGATGGGCGCGCTATGGCGACGTTCAATGATATTGCCGGCTATATCCAGTATCGCCCCGCGATGACGGTTGACGTCGACATTGTGCGCGACGGTGCGGCCGATAGGATCGCACTTCAGACCGGCGTTAGGATCGAGACCGATCGCTTTGGAAATGAATATAAAATCGGCGCGCTGGGCATTTATTCACCACGCCCGGTGATCGTTCCGGTCAGCATTGTCGAGGCGCCGGCTGTGGCCGTTGAGCGCACCGGAGCGATCCTGCGCACGATGGTGGATACGCTGGGTCAGGTGCTCACGGGGCGGCGTTCGGCGAAGGAGCTTGGCGGGCCGCTGCGTATCGCGCAGGTTTCGGGGGAGCAGGTTTCTCAGGGCTTTGAGAACTTCATCTTCTTCGTCGCACTGATTTCGATTAATCTGGGATTCATCAATCTCTTGCCAGTTCCCATGCTCGATGGCGGACATCTTCTCTTCTATGCGATCGAGGCGATACGCCGGAAACCGCTTGGCGTGGCGGCGCAGGAATGGGCATTCCGTTCCGGCCTGCTGGTTCTGCTGTCGCTCATGATCTTCGTGACAATCAACGATTTATCGTCGTTCAAGGTTTGGGAACGGCTGTCCGGCTTGATCGGCTGACGCTGATCGGGCAGGGCTGCGTAAAAGCCGTCATAGGGACGGCATTCAATTCTAGGGTGGGAACGCGTGAAAGCGAATAACACGATCAGCTTCTGCAAACGCACATCGGCGGCCCTGCTCGTCGGCACCGTTCTTGCCGGCCAGGCCTCAGGCGCACTGGCGCAGGGGGCTCAGGGGCAGGTGGCGCCGCCGGCGGTTTCCCAGCTTTCCGGTCAACCCGCGCAGACACAGGTGATCCGCTCGATCCAGGTGGTCGGGTCGCAGCGGCTTGAGGCGGATACGGTGCGTTCGTACACCGCGCTGCGCGCCGGCGCGCCGTACACGCGCGAAATGCTCGATCAGGCGCTGAAGGACCTGTTCGCGACCGAGCTGTTCGCAGACGTCCAAATTCGCGACAATGCCGGCGCGCTGACGATCGAGGTCCGTGAGAACCCGGTGATCAACCGCATCATTCTGGAAGGCAATAAGCGCCTGAAGGAAGACAAGATCCGTCCGGAAATCCGCCTGGCACCGCGCCAGATCTTCACGCGCACCAAGGCGCGCGCCGACGTGGCGCGCATCATCGAGCTTTACCGTCGCCAGGGCCGCTTTGCCGCGACCGTCGAGCCGAAAATGGTCCAGCTGGATCAGAATCGCGTCGATATCGTCTTCGAAATCAACGAAGGCCCGAAGTCGAAGGTTCGTCAGATCAATATTCTCGGCAACGAGAAATTTTCGGATGGCGACCTGCGCGGTCAGATGGCGACCAAGCAGTCGCGTTTCTACCGCTTCTTCAGCTCGGGCGACAGCTATGATCCGGACCGTCTGGCCTATGACCAGCAAAAGCTGCGCCAGTTCTACCTGACCGAAGGCTATGCCGATTTCCGCGTGATTTCGGCGGTGGCCGAACTGACGCCGGACAAGCGCGATTTCATCATCACCTATGTGGTGGAAGAAGGCGATCGCTACAAGTTCGGCGACGTCAACGTCGAAAGCGAAATCCGTGATTTCGGTTCGGATACGATCCAGCGTCTGATCAAGATCAAGAAGGACGACTGGTATAACGCCAAGGCCGTCGAAGACACGGTCGACGGGATCAAGGAAACCGCCGGCCTCGTCGGGTACGCCTTCGCCGATGTCCGCCCGGACTTCAACCGCGACAAGGACGCCAAGACCATGTCGATCACCTTCCAGGTGGCCGATTCGGACCGCGTCTATGTCGAGCGCATCGACATCAACGGCAACACGCAGACCCAGGACAAGGTCATCCGTCGCGAGTTCCGTCTGGCGGAAGGCGATGCCTTCAACAGCTTCCAGGTGCGCCGCTCGGCGGATCGCATCAAGTCGCTCGGCTATTTCCAGGAAAATCTGGAGATCGAGCAGAAGCAGGGCTCGGCGCCTGATCGCATCGTGCTCGAAACCAATGTCGAGGAAAAGTCGACCGGCGAGCTTCAGCTCTCGGCCGGTTTCTCCAGCCTTGAACGCTTCATCATCAACGCGTCGATCACGCAGCGCAACTTCCGCGGTAAGGGGCAGTTGCTGCGCGCGGCGGTGAATTATTCGAGCTATTCGAAGTCTATCGAGCTTGGTTTCACCGAGCCCTATCTGTTCGACAAGAATATCGCGCTGGGCGGTGATATCTTCCGCCGCGACTATAACTCGTTCAATTTCGTCAATAACGACCGAAACACCACCTATGAGCAGGTTTCGACCGGTTTTCAGGTGCGTCTGGGCGTGCCCATCACCGAATATTGGCAGGGGCAGCTGCGCTATGGCCTGACCTATGATGATGTCAGCCTCGACAAGAATACCTTCTACTCGACCGATGCCAACGGTATCTCGCGCTGTGAACCGCTGCTCGCAGGGCGCTACTTGTGCGACGCAATCGGCAAGCGGACGACGTCGTCGATCGGCTACACGTTGGCGTTCGACAACACGAACAACCGCATTCGTCCGTCGAGTGGCAACCGCATGAGCCTCAGTCAGGATTTCGCTGGCCTTGGGGGCAGCGTGAATTACCTGCGGACCGTGGCGCGCGCCTCGAAATACTGGAAGGTCCTCGGCAACTTCATCTTCTCGCTGAGCGCAGAAGGCGGCCATATCCAGCCGCTGGGCGGTGCCCGTGTGGGTGTTGACGGCAGCCCGATCGATCGTATCCGTCTGACCGATCGCTTCTTCCTTGGTGAACCGCAGATCCGCGGCTTTGACATTCGCGGTATCGGCCCGCGCGTCCAACGCTTCCAGTACCTCACGGACGCAAATGGCTATGTCCGTGACGCGAACGGCAATCTGCAGGTTTCGACCAAGAATGTGAGCGATGACGCACTGGGTGGGCGTACCTATTATATGACCCGCGCAGAGCTTGAAATTCCGCTCGGTTCGGGCGCGCGTGAAATGGGGCTGCGTCCTTCGATCTTTATCGATGCGGGTGCGGTGTTCGGCGTTCGCAAGCCGAAGCTTCAGGAGTTTACCGACAATGATGGCGACGGTGATCCCGATGCCATCTTCCTGCCCACGCGCGATTCTCAGGGGCGCGCGCTTTACCTGACGCCGGATCAGACGGCGACGACCTTCTGTCCGATCGGTGTCGCCGATGCCAGCGGCGGGTGCCCAACCACCGGTGCCGCCAACACCGCACTGGGTAACACGATCAATCCGTTCCTCGAACGCTTTGTTGGCAATTCTGCCAAGCCGCGCGTTTCGGTCGGCTTTGGCGTGAATTGGAATTCGCCCTTCGGGCCGTTCCGCATCGACATCGCAAAGGCGCTTGTCAAAGAAGATGGCGACGATACCAAATTGTTCACTTTCAACGTAGGGACCCAATTCTGATGACCAAGAAGATGTACCGCAAGGCGCTGCTCCTTGCGCTTGCCGCTACGGCGCCCATGATGGTCGCCAGCCAGGCCCATGCGCAGGCGCGCGCGATCGGCGTTGTCGATGACAACAAGGCCGTTCTTGATTCGAACGCGTTCAAGACCGCGATGACGCAGATGCAGACGACCTATAAGGCGCAGATCGATCAGCTGAACGCGCGTCGTACCGCGCTTCAGGGCGAACTGCAGCCGTTGATCAACGCCTATCAGACTGCCGCCAAGGCGCCCAACGCAACCGAAGCATCGGTTCGTCCGAGCGCCGAAGCGCTGCAGAAGAAGAATGCCGCCGCCGAACAGGAACTGAACCGCCTGAGCGAACCCGTGGCCCTGTCGCGCGCTTATGTTCTCGAGCAGATCGCACCCAAGATGGATGAAGCCGTTCGCGGTGCGATGCGCGCGAAGCAGGTTGATCTGGTTGTCGTTCCCGGTGCCACCGTCGCCTATCAGCCGGCGGCCGATATCACCGCTGCAGTAACCACCGAGCTCAACCGCCTCGTCCCGTCGGCAAACATCGTGCCGCCCGCAGGCTGGCGTCCGGGTCAGCAGCAGCAGGCACCGGCGGCGCCCGCGCAGCAGCCTCAGGGTCGCTGATAATCCATGAGCGAAGCTACGGATAAGGCCGCGATCGGACCTTTCGACATCCGACGCGTTCTGGCGGCGATCCCGCACCGTTATCCGATGCTGCTGGTCGACCGTGTCGAGGAAATCATCCCCGACCGGTCGATCGCGGCCATCAAGGCGGTCACGATCAACGAACCGTTCTTTCAGGGCCATTTCCCTGGCCGCCCGATCATGCCCGGCGTTCTCATCGTTGAGGCGCTGGCGCAGGCTGCAGGCGTTCTGGCGGTGGAAAGCCTTGGTCTCTCGGGTTCGGGAAAACTCGTCTATTTCATGTCGATCGACGGCGTGAAGTTCCGCGTACCCGTCGAACCCGGCGTTCTGCTTCGTCTTGAAGTGGAATTCGTCCAGAAGCGTGCATCGGTTTGCAAATTTGCAGGCAAGGCGCTGATCGACGGCAAGGTCGTGGCTGAAGCGAACTTCACCGCGATGATTGCGGATCCGCCGAGCAACTGATCGGATGACAAGCCCGTGCCCGGCAACCGTCCAGCCGGGCTTGTCAATCCGCGAGCAGGCGTCTAGAGCGCCCGCCGTAACGCACATGGCATCCGCCATGGGTAATTTTTGTTTTCCGGCTGGTCGGTAACCAGCCATTTACGGAGAAAATGACGTGGCAAAAAAAGGCATTCACCCCGACTATCACATGATCAAGGTGCAGATGACGGACGGCACCGTGTTCGAAACCCGCTCCACCTGGGGCAAGGAAGGCGACACGATGCAGCTCGAAATCGATCCGCTGGCACACCCGGCATGGACCGGTGGCAACCAGCGCCTGCTCGACGCAGGTGGTCAGGTCGCACGCTTCAACAAGCGCTTCGGTGGCCTTACGCTCGGCAAGAAGTAAGCTGCTATGGAGCGTGCACGGATTGCCCATAAACGCTTCGGCGCGCTTCAACTTATCAGCCTTTCGCTGTTGCTGGCCACGGTGCCGGCAGCGGCGGGGGCTGCGACCAAGGAAGATCGCAGCATTGCGGCGATCCGCGCCTTGCCGGCCTATCAAAAGGCCGTACGCAATATCGATGCGCAACACGATCATTTCATTGATGAAATCATTGCGCTGACCGAAATTCCGGCGCCCCCCTTTGGCGAGGAAAAGCGCGGTCGGGCATTTGCTGAAAAGCTGAAGGCCGTGGGCCTGGCCGACATCGAGACCGATGCCGTCGGCAATGTCATGGCGCTGCGGCGGGGGACAGCCCCGGCAGGCGGCAAGGTCGTGGTCATCTCCGCGCATCTCGACACGGTTTTTCCTGAAGAGACCCCGATCAAGGTTCGGCGGGAGGGCACGCGCCTCTATGCGCCGGGTATCGGCGACGATTCTCGGGGGCTGGCCGCGCTGCTGGCCTATGCGCGCGCGCTTCAGGCCGCAGATATCGAGACGGGTCAAGATATCCTGTTCGTCGCGACGGTGGGCGAGGAAGGGCAGGGCGACCTGCGCGGCGTGCGCCATTTCTTCACCGAAGGAAAATATAAAGACCGCGTTGCGGCCTTTTACTCGGTCGACGGGCTTAATCCCGCGCGCATCACCAATGGCGCCGTGGGATCCAAACGGTATCGCATGACGTTCAAGGGGCCGGGCGGGCACAGCTTTGGTGCATTCGGCCTCGTCAACCCGATGGCGGCCATGGCGCGCGCGATCGACAATCTCTATCGTATCACGCCGCCGGCAACGCCCAAGACCACCTATGCCGCATCGGTGACCGGCGGTGGCACCTCGGTCAATTCGATCCCGAATTCGGTCTTTGTCGAGTTCGATATGCGATCGAGCAGCGCGGCCGAATTGAACAAGCTCGAAGGGCAGTTGCTGCAGATCGTCGACAAGGCCGTGGCATCCGAAAATGCCGCGCGGTCGACGCGTGAAGGCGCGATCAGTGTCGAGAAGCAGAAGATCGGTGATCGCCCGGCCGGCAACACGGCGGAAACCGCGCCCGTCGCCGCGCTGACGGCGGCGGCCGTTCGCGCGTTTGGCTATACCCCGGAATTCGGTGCGTCGTCGACCGATGCGAATATCCCGATCAGCATGGGTATTCCCGCCATCACGATCGGTTCGGGTGGCTCGGGTGCCCGCGCGCATTCGACCGATGAATATATCGATGTGGCCAAGGCAGAAAGCGTACGCGGGCTCTCCGTTGGCCTGCTGTCGCTTCTGGCCGTCGCAAAAATCGCCCATTGACGGAAAATCCCGTCGATGCCGAAGCATCGACGGGCAGGTTTCGCCCCCTCGGCGAGATCGGATTTAGCGCACCCGGCTCATCACTTCGGACTGGCAGATGAAACCGCCAAAGCATCCGGTGACCTTGATCGTATTCTGGTCGACAAGGGTGATGGTGCCGCTCTGCACACCCATGCCGCGCTCGGGATCATAAAGCGGCCCGCCCTTCCATTGCTTGGGGCCGCCCTTGAAGTTGTGGAGCACGATCATGCCCTTGACCTTGCGGGACCGCAGGCTGGCATTGCCATTTTTAACGTCGCGCAGATCGGGGTTGGCGCGCAGCGAGTCTCCATCGATCACACGTCCGCAAATGGCATCGCCGCAGCGCTCAAAGGCCGTGACGCCGCCGCGTTCCTGCGACTGCCATTTGCCGAGCAGCGGATCCTTTGCCGGGGCCGATGCCAGGAGCAGGGGGGATAGCACCAAGGCCGACAGCGCAAATATCCAGGGCTTGTGTCCAGATTTCATTCTCGAATGTCTCCGTTGGGAAGATGTTCAGGCGATGGCAGGTTCGGCGGGGACGGGGGTGTCGCAGCCAATGACATTCTGGGCGGCCATCTCGCTGATTTCGGTATCGGAATAGCCGAGTTCGGCCAGCAGCGCGGCGGTGTCGCGGCCTACGATCAACGGCCCCCCCTGGAAGGTCAGCGGCGTTTCCGACAGGCTGTAGCAATGGCCGATCTGATCGATGCGCCCGACATAGGGATCTTGGCTGTGCGTGGTCCACCCCCGCGACCGATAGAGCGCGTTGTCGAACAGGCCCAGCGAGGCGCGAGGATCAGACAGTTCTGCGGGGACGCCCGCCATGGCGAGGCGTTCCAGCCACTGGCCTGCGGACAGGCCCGCGAACGCGGCCTCGGCATCAGAACCGACAAGCCCGTCAAAGGCCGCCTGCTGTGCGGGCGTGATCGCGGCAACTTGCACCCAGCCATTGTCGCTCGTCTGGTACAGGCGATAGTGCCGCGACAGCCCCGTCTGGTTCTTGTCGAGCGTCGGGCGGTCAAGCGCCGACCCGTCGGGACGCGCCGCCGCATAGCTTGTCGTCAGCAGGCACGCGTTGATGATCGAGGTGTCGACAAACTGGCCGCGCCCGGTTTTCTCGCGATCCATCAGCGCGTTGAGGATACCTACGGTCGCGAGGAAGCCGTTGCCGGTATCGCCGAGCGAGGTCAGGCTCCATAACGGTTTGCCGCCTGCGGCTACCGCGCCGTCGGCGTGCTGGATCCCCGCCAGCGCCGCGCCCGTCTGGTCATTACCAGGCAGCCCCATGCGGGGACCTTTCTCGAAGCCGCGCGAATGGCAATAGATGAGGCGTGGGAATTCCTTCGACAGCGTCTCATAATCGAGGCCGAGCCGCGTGGCGGCGTCGTAACGCATATTGTGCTGGATCACGTCGGCGGTGGCGATGAGTTCCTGCAGGATCGCGCGCGCCTTGGGGTGTTTCAGCATGAGCGCGGCCGAACGCTTTCCGCGATTGGCCATATAGGCGATGTGGGTGCGGTGCCAGTAACCGTCCCACAGCGTGTTGATCTTGATCACCTCTGCGCCGAGGTCGGACAGCAACTGGCAACTGAACGGGCCAGCAATGGCAAGCCCCAGATCGAGCACGCGGATACCCTTGAGCGGGGCGTCCGCCGTTGGGCCGTCATTCGCGGCGGCAACAGCGGCGGCCTTGGGTAGCGCAGTGGCATATGCCTTGACTGCGGCGGTATCCGCGCCGCGCGCATGCGCGGGGCCTGACACCTGGCCCGGGCTGTTGGACAGGCGATAGGTGATGCCGACCTGGTTGATCGGGCCCAGTTCGGGGTCTTCGACGGTCGTCACGCAGCCATCGTCGAGCAGCAGCGGGTCGGTGAGCGCCTCTTCGATCGGGCGGCATTCCTGCATCGTCATCCCCGCGACGCGCGCCGCCTCGACCCATTCGGCCGCGGTGAAGCGGCGGACGGCATCGGCAAGCAATGGCTGATAATGCGCCATGACCAGCAGTTCTTCGGGGCCGATGCCGAACCGGTCGGGATCGTTCTGGACGGTGAGGTCGGGCGTTGCATTAAGGCTGTCGCCAGCCGACGCCTGCAGGATGAAGCGCGGATTGGGCACCCAGTTGTGCACCCAGCGCCCATCGCTGCACTGGAAGTGGCCCTTGGGGGACTGGGCCCCGAGGATCCATGTATTGAAGCCGGGGGCATCGGGCTGTTCGGCCTTTTGCCATACGCCCGCACTGCAGATCATCGCGCCTTGCTTCAACGACGTTTCGACACGCTGGCCGCGCCCGGTTTTCTGGCGCGCGAACAGCGCTGCGGCAATGCCGGTCGAGGCCGCGTAGAAGGCGCCGAGCGAGGGCCAGGGCGAAGCGACGAAAAGCGGGCCATCGCGATTGGCGCCCTGAACCCAGTCGGGATCGATGTCTGCGGTTTCCGCGAATTCATTGGGCAGTCCGCTCATACGCTGAACGGCGCTTTCGGGCCAGCCGCGCTGTTCATATTGGAGCCCCGATCGCGCGGCAACCAGCGCGTCATAGCCGGGAAGATCCTGATCTTCGGTACCTGCGCCATAGCCCGTGATCGAGCAATAGATCAGCCGCGGGTTGATCTGGCGAAGCGATGCATAATCGATACCCAGCCGCGCGGTCACACCGGGTGAAAAGCTTTCGATGAGAATATCGGCTTCGACAACCAGTCGAAGAAACAGGTCGAGATCGGCGCTGTTCTTCAGGTCGAACTCGGCGCTTTTCTTGCCACGGTGCCAGACCTTGTAGCCAAGAAGATTGGGAAAGGGGTCGCCGCCCGGACGCTCGATCCGCGTCACCTCGGCACCATGATCGCCGAGAAGCATGGCGGCCATCGGCCCCGAAACGCCCCAACTCAGATCGAGCACCTTCAGGCCATCTAACGTCCCCATATTCCTCTCCCAATGCCATGATTCGATGTTGGAAAATTCAGTTCCGACCGGGTGGATGGGTTTTGTTCTCACCTCGGTGCGGCGCCGTAAAACGTGTCTTTTGCGGGAAACTCGCTGCTTTCAAATATATTTTCGAAATGATATCGGAAAATATCTTGCCTTGTAAATCCCCTTCAGTGATGATGGTTTCAGATCCCATGGATGGGATACCGATCTGCGCCGCAAGATGCGCTGGGCGCCGGGGAGGCATATGGGATTTGGGCCATGCCTTCGGTTCGTTGCGTAACTGGGTCGTACGAGAACTCATTGGGTTGAGGTGCAAAAAGCGCCGGGCCAACGGAGGGGAGAGATGCGGAAAAGTTACGCGCGGTCGCCCGCCATGCCATGTGCAACCGCGATCTTGGCCGAGCGCTTCAGGCGCCCGCTGGTCCAGTGGTTTCGCAGGCAGGGGCTTGCCCATGATATTGCCGAAGATTGCGCGCAGGACAGCTTTGTCCGCCTGTTTCGACAGGAAAGGGCAAGCATTCGAGAGCTCGATTCCTATCTGTTCTCCGTCGCCAGCTCCGTTCTCATCGATTTGTACCGACGCTCCGAGGCGCGGCACGAGGCGCATCATGTTTCGCTGGATGGCTTCGACGTGGCGAGCGACGAGCCCACCCAGATATGCGTTTCGGAAAGCCGGGAGGCGCTTCAGCATATTTCCAGATCGCTTGAGGAACTACCGAGGCGAACGCGCGAGGTGTTCCTCCTCAATCGCCTGGAGCGACTGAGCTATTCCGAGATCGCCGCGCATTTCGAAATGTCCGTTAGTTCGGTGGAAAAGCGGATGATGAAGGCGATCGCGCATATCGGGCAACGGCGCGCGCGCCGTGGTTAGCTGGCCACTCCTCGCTAATGTTATGATGGTTCGAATTTTGCGTACATCTATGGTCATTCGGGGTGGATGATGACAGATGAAGGGACCGGTGCGAGCAGCGATGGTGTGGCCGCGGCAAGGCGACGCTTGATTTTTCTGCAGCTTGATAAATGAGCAACATGGAGACAGCGCGAACCGTGAATGCCTGCCTTGCTTCAGGCGATGAGGGCGTGTTGCGTAATCCGGAACGGGCCTATGCCCGCTTACTCCTCTCCCAACTCGGATGCGACCCGGCCGCGATTGCCGGCCTTGGCGATCCGCCGGCGCTTGGCTGGCGGCGGTCCGGTCTCATGGCGGTTTCAGGGGCGCCGGACGGCCCGCCGCTCATGACTCCCGCAGCGCTTGGTTCGGCGGCCGATGGCGCGTTGCTCGCGCTGAAAGCACTGGCGCCGCATGCACATTTTCCCGCACAGGGGGCCATGCTTTTGGGCGAACGGGCGCGCATGCTCGGCCTGAGCCGGCAAGGGCGGGTGTCCGCCAATGGCTCATGCCATTTGTTCGACGCGGCGGACGGGCGGATCGCGCTCAATCTGGCGCGCCCCGACGATATGCTTCTGGTTTCGATCCTCGCCGGATGCGACGCGGGCGATCTGACGTCTGTCGCCAACGCCATCAGGCTAATGCGGGTCGATAGCGTGATTGAGCAAGGCATCGAACTCGGCCTGCCGATTGCGCAGGATCGGCCTGCACCATCAGGCTCGGCGCTGTTCTCCCCTGTCGGCCCCGCGATGCGCACCCGCGGGCGGCCCTTGGTGGTGGATTTTTCGGCGCTCTGGGCGGGGCCGCTTGCCGCGTCGCTGCTGCACATGGCGGGGGCGGAGGTGATCAAGGTGGAAAGCCGCACGCGCCCCGATGGCGGCCGGGCGGGATCGCCGGGTTTCTACAATCTGCTCAATGCCGGCAAACGCAGCGTCATGGTCGACTTTGGCGACGGCGATTCCCTGCGCGCGCTGCACAAGCTCGTCGAGCGTGCGGATATCGTGATTGAGGCTTCTCGCCCTCGAGCGCTCAGGCGGCTGGGTATCGACCGGGATGCCGCGGTGGCGCGCGGCACCGTCTGGGTCGGCATTACCGCCTATGCCGATGAAGACCGCATTGGCTTTGGCGACGATGCGGCGGTTGAAGCGGGCCTGGTATCGGCGATGGAGGCATGCTGCGGGGAGGCGGTTTTTGTGGGCGATGCGATCGCCGATCCACTGACCGGCATTCATGCGGCCCTCGCGGCATGGGCCGGATGGCTGAGCGGGAAGGGGGCGCTCCTTCCCCTGTCATTGGCCGGGACGGCATCGCATGCGATGCAGGCCGGGATTGCGGATCGGGCCGTTTACGCCGATTGGCAGCGACAGGCGGAGGCGGATACCGCGCCGCTCTATCCGCTGCGTGTGGATCGGGGCGTCGCACGGCAGGCGGGCGCCGATACAAGGGAGGTGCTGGACCGGTGCTGATCCGTGGAGCCGAACTCGGCGGGCAACTTCGCGACGTCCGCCTGACGGGCGCATTGATCGCGGACATTCGCCCGGTCTTGCAGCCTTATGATGGCGAACGGATCATTGAAGCGAACGGCAACGCGCTGCTGCCAGGCCTGCACGATCATCACATCCATCTGAATGCTGCGGCGGCCGCCCTCCTGTCGGTCAGGTGCGGCCCGCCCGAGGTGAATTCTGCCGATCACTTGGCGGAGATGCTCCACGCGGCGCCGGGAGAGGGGTGGATACGGGGCGTTGGCTATCACCCCAGCGTCGGTGTCGATCTCGACCGCGACTGGCTCGATGCGATGGGCCCTAAGCGCCCCATGCGCATCCAGCACCGAGGCGGGCGGATGTGGGTGGTCAACAGCCTCGCTGCCGAGATACTGGGCGAACAGGTCCCGCGCGATGGCCGATTGATCGATCAGGATGGCTGGATCCGCGAACGCCTGAATGGCGCGGTCGACCTGCGGCCGCTGGCGGACAAGCTGGCCAGCCACGGCGTCACCGGGGTTACGGATACCACCCCGCGCAATGGGTTGGCGGACTATCATCGGTACGTCGCAGCCCAACTGCCGCAGCGCCTGATCGTGATGGGCGGGGCTGAACTCGATGCGGCACCCGCCACCGGCAAGATCTCACGCGGCGCGGTCAAGCTCCATTACCACGATCATGACCTGCCGGGTCTCGACGCTCTCGCAGCTGAAATTGCTCGTGCCCACGGCGTCGGGCGTCCCGTTGCGGCGCACTGCGTCACGCTCGCCGAACTCATGCTCACATTGGCCGCGATCGAACAGGCGGGCCCCATGGATGGAGACCGGATCGAGCACGCTGGGATCGCGCCCCCGCACTGTGCCGAATGGATGGCCCATCTGGGCGTGACGGTCGTGACCCAGCCGCATTTCATCTCCGAACGCGGCGATGACTATCGGCGTGAAGTGGAGGCGGAGATGCAACCCTGGCTGTACCGGCTGAAGGGGCTTCTTGATGCGGGGGTACGGCTTGCAGCGGGCAGCGATGCGCCTTTTGGCGGGCTGAACCCATGGGCCTCGATGGCCGCCGCCGTTACTCGCTCGGCGCCTTTTACCGCAGAGCAATTATCATCCGATGAAGCGCTAGGCCTCTATATCGGCAAGGGGCATGCGCCGGGCGACGGAGCGCGCTCCGTTGCGCTCGGCGCCATAGCAGACTTGTGCCTGATAGATCGTACTTGGGGAGCCGCGCAGGAGGATTTAGGCGAGGTCCGCGTGCGTGCGACGATCGCAGGCGGGGAGGTGATTTTTGAGACCGGAATCACGCCCTCACAATGAATTCATATGAAAATCCTATGCGATGCGCGTTTCCCTGATCTCGAATTCGAACGCGCGCCTCTCCTAGTTGCATGCCTCACATCGTGAGGGGCGCGGATTGGCCGTCGCCCCCGTAACGATGGGGGCAACAATGCGCATCAATATAAAATCATATGCGGTTCTGGCGGTCGTTACGACGCTCCTTTTTGCATCGCCAGCCATGGCGAACGATGCCAATGACAAAGCCACCGATTTGACATTCGCAGGCAATGCCGCGCTGGTATCGCAATATCGGTTTCGTGGTGTTTCCCAGTCCGACGAAGACATGGCGGTTCAGGCTGGGCTCACCGCTTCTCATGCGTCTGGGCTGTATGTCGGGGCATGGGGTTCAAGCCTTGCTGGATTTGGCAGCTATGGCGGGTCCAATACCGAGCTTGATCTCTATGCCGGGTTCAGAAAGGAAATCGGTGATCTCGCGGTCGACGTCGGGCTGCTCTGGTATCTCTATCCGGGAACCGACCGCACCGATTATGCCGAGCCTTATGCCGCGCTAAGCGGCACCGTCGGCCCCGCTTCGCTCAAGCTCGGCGCGGCATATGCACCCAAGCAGGATGCGATCGGCGATGCCGACAATCTCTATGTCTATACCGACGGCAGCGTCGCCATTCCCGGCGCGCCTGTCACATTGAAGGCGCATCTCGGTTACACCACCGGCAGCGGCGCGACACTCGCGGGTCCTCATGGCGACTATGTCGACTGGCTGATCGGTGCCGACGCTACCTGGAAGATGCTGACGCTCGGTATCGCCTATGTCGATACCGATATCGGCAAGACCGCCGCCGACGCCTTTTACACCAGCGGAACCACGCGCGGGCGCACCATCGTCGATGGCGCCGCGGTCGTCTCGCTCACCGCATCCTTCTGACGGGAGACGCATCATGGGTGACATAATGTGGGTCGGACTGATCCTCGGGCTGGTGGCGGTCACGCTCGCCTATGCCCGGCTGTGCGACAACGCCTGAGGAGGCCGCATATGACGCTCGACCTCTGGCTCGCCGCGATCACCGCGATCGCGCTTCTCGTCTATCTGGTCGCCGTGCTCGTGCGACCCGAACGCTATTGAACGGAGCCTTGCCATGACGATTCAGGGCTGGATCCTCATCCTCGCCTTCACCGGCATATTGCTGGCGCTCGCCAAACCCGTCGGGCTCTGGCTGTTCGCGCTCTACGAAGGCCGCCGCACGCCGCTCCACGCCGTGCTCGGCCCCGTCGAACGCGGTTTCTACACGCTTGCCGGGATCAATCCGAACGAGGAACAAAACTGGCGGCGCTACGCCGTCCATATGCTGCTCTTCAACGCGGTGCTGCTGCTCTTCACCTATGCGGTGCTCCGTTTACAGGGCGTGTTGCCTTTCAACCCGCAGGGGCTGCCCGGGGTCGGCGATCACCTCGCCTTCAACACCGCGGTCAGCTTCAACACCAACACCAACTGGCAGAGCTATGGCGGTGAATCGACGATGTCGAACCTGTCGCAGATGCTTGGGCTCACCATTCACAATTTCCTCTCGGCGGCGACGGGCATCGCGCTCGCCTTCGCGCTGTTCCGCGGTTTCGCGCGACGTGAGGCGAAGGCGATCGGCAATTTCTGGGCCGATGTCACGCGTGTCACGCTCTATCTGCTGCTGCCGGTCTGCATCGGCTATGCGCTCTTCCTGATCGCGAACGGTGTGCCGCAGACGCTTGCCGGTTCGGTCGATCTCACCACGCTCGAGGGCGTGAAGCAGACGCTCGCGCTCGGCCCCGTCGCAAGCCAGGAAGCGATCAAGCTACTCGGCACCAATGGCGGCGGCTTCTTCAACGCCAATTCGGCGCATCCTTTCGAAAACCCCACCGGGCTCGCCAACCTCGCCCAGATGCTCTCGATCTTCGTGATCGGCACCGGGCTCACTTACTGCTTCGGCAAGGCGGTGGGCGATACGCGCCAGGGCTGGGCGATTCTCTCGGCGATGATGATCCTGTTCCTCGCGGGCGTCACCATCACTTATTGGCAGGAAGCTGCAGGCAATCCGATCCTCCACAATCTCGGCGTCGCCGGCGGCAATATGGAGGGCAAGGAAGTCCGCTTCGGCATCGCCGCCTCGGCGCTGTTCTCGGTGGTCACCACCGCGGCCTCATGCGGTGCGGTCAACGCCATGCACGACAGCTTCACTGCACTTGGCGGCATGATCCCGCTATTCAACATGCAGCTGGGCGAAATCGTGATCGGCGGCGTAGGCGCGGGCATCTACGGCTTCCTGCTCTTCGCCATCCTCGCGGTGTTCGTCGCCGGGCTGATGGTAGGGCGTACTCCCGAATATGTCGGCAAGAAGATCGAGGCGCGCGAGGTCAAGCTCGCGGTGCTTAGCATAGCGATCCTGCCGCTCATCATCCTTGGCTTCACCGCATTGAGTTCGGTGCTCGGCGCGGGGCTCGCAGGGCCGCTCAACAAGGGGCCGCACGGCTTTTCGGAGATTCTCTACGCCTTCACCTCAGGCGTCGCGAACAACGGCTCCGCCTTTGCCGGCCTCACCGCCAACACGCCTTATTACAACGCGCTGCTCGGCATCGCGATGTGGCTCGGCCGTTTCTTCATCATCGTGCCGATGCTCGCGATCGCGGGGTCGCTGGCGGCGAAGAAGCATGTGCCCGAATCGGCGGGGTCCTTCCCCACCACGGGCGGCCTGTGGGTCGGCCTACTCGTCGGGATCATCCTGATCCTTGGCGGTCTCACCTTCCTGCCGAGCCTCGCGCTCGGTCCCATCGCCGATCATCTCGCGATGACCTCTGGCCAACTCTTCTGATTGGAGCGTATTCATGACGCCTCACGCACCGATATCGGCCATCGTGCCCGCTCCCGAATGGAGCGGTGCATCGGCCAGGCATCACGCACCGAAATCGATCTTCGCGGCGGAACTGCTCTTGCCCGCTTGCCGCGATGCCTTCCGCAAACTCGATCCGCGCCAGCTCATCCGCAACCCGGTGATGTTCGTCACCGCCACCGTGGCGGCGCTGCTCACCATCCTGCTTTTCATCGGCAGCGATCCGCTCGCCTTCGGCTTCAAGCTCCAGCTCGCGATCTGGCTGTGGCTGACCGTGCTCTTCGGCACCTTTGCCGAGGCGCTCGCCGAAGGCCGCGGCAAGGCGCAGGCGGCAAGCCTGCGCGCCACCAAGGCCGAACTCACCGCCAAGCGGCTGAAGGGCAAGGGTGATGCTTTTGAAAGCGTTCCCGCCAGCGCATTGCGCGTCGACGATATCGTCCTCGTCCAGACCGGCGATCTCATCCCGTCGGACGGTGACGTCGTCGCGGGGGTCGCCTCGGTCAACGAAGCCGCGATCACCGGCGAAAGCGCGCCCGTGATCCGCGAGGCGGGCGGCGATCGTTCGGCGGTGACCGCAGGCACCCGCGTCATCTCCGACGAGATCCGCGTCCGCGTCACGGTCAATCCCGGCCAGGGTTTTCTCGATCGCATGATCGCGCTGGTCGAGGGCGCCGAGCGGCAGAAGACCCCCAATGAGATCGCGCTCACCATATTGCTCGTCGGGCTCACGATCATCTTCCTGATCGCGGTCGCGACCATCCCCGGTTTTGCCAGCTATGCGGGGGGCAGCATCCCCGTCGCGATCCTCGCGGCGCTGCTGATCACGCTCATCCCGACCACCATCGCGGCCCTGCTCTCGGCGATCGGCATTGCGGGCATGGACCGGCTGGTGCGCTTCAACGTGCTCGCCAAGTCGGGCCGTGCGGTCGAGGCGGCGGGCGATATCGATACGCTGCTGCTCGACAAGACCGGCACGGTCACGATCGGCGATCGTCAGGCGAGCGAGTTCCGCGCTGTCGGCAGCACACCGATGGAGCAATTGGCCGAAGCCGCGCTGATGGCCAGCCTTGCCGACGAAACCCCTGAAGGCCGTTCGATCGTCGTGCTTGCACGCGAGCAGTTCGGCATCGCGCAGGCCGATTTGCCGAAGGGGGCGGAGGTGATCCCCTTCACCGCGCAGACGCGGATCTCGGGGATCAGATATAACGGCGCGATCATCCAGAAGGGCGCGGTGGATTCGGTGCTCAAGGCCAATCCTGGCCTCGGCGAAACCGCGGCGGCGACCGAGCTGCGCCGCATCACCGACGAGATCGCGCGTCAGGGCGGTACCCCGCTCGCGGTCGCGAAGGATGGCAAGCTCTTGGGCGCGATCTTCCTCAAGGACATCGTCAAGGCGGGTATCCGCGAACGCTTTGCCGAGCTGCGCACGATGGGTATCCGCACCGTAATGATCACGGGCGACAATCCGCTCACCGCCGCGTCGATCGCGGCTGAGGCGGGCGTCGATGATTTCCTCGCCCAGGCCACCCCCGAGGACAAGCTTGTGCTGATCCGCAAGGAACAGGAGGGCGGAAAGCTCGTCGCGATGTGCGGCGACGGCACCAACGACGCCCCGGCGCTCGCCCAGGCCGATGTCGGCGTGTCGATGAACACCGGCACGCAGGCCGCGCGCGAAGCGGGCAACATGGTCGATCTCGACAGCGATCCGACCAAGCTGATCGAGGTTGTGGGCCTCGGCAAGCAGTTGCTGATGACGCGTGGTGCGCTCACCACCTTCTCGGTCGCCAACGACGTCGCCAAATATTTCGCGATCATCCCGGCGATGTTCGTCGTGCTCTATCCGGGGCTCGCCGTGCTCAACGTGATGGGGCTGAGCAGCCCTGAATCTGCGATCCTCTCGGCGATCATTTTCAACGCGCTGATCATCCCGCTGCTCGTCCCGCTCGCATTAAAGGGCGTGAAATACCGGCCGATGGCCGCGGGCCCGCTGCTCGCGCGCAACCTCGCCATTTACGGCCTTGGCGGCCTCGTCGCACCCTTCATCGGCATCAAGCTGATCGACGTCGTCGTCAACGGCCTTGGCCTCGCATAGGAGTAACTGACATGGGCAAGGATATCGCAACCGCGCTCCGCCCCGCTTTCGCGCTCACCATCCTCTTCGCGCTGCTGTTGGGGCTCGCCTATCCGCTCGCGCTTACCGGCCTGGGACAACTCATCTTCCCCAATCAGGCCAATGGCAGCCTGATCACCGAAAACGGCAAGGTGATCGGCTCGGCAGTCGCAGGACAGGCCTTCACCGGCGAACGCTATTTCCACACGCGCCCCTCGGCGGCGGGCAAGGGCTATGACGGGCTTGCGTCTTCGGGCTCGAACCTCGGGCCGACGAGCCAGGCGCTTTCCGATCGAGTCACCGCCGATATCGCGACACGGCGCGCAGAGGGGGTTTCGGGCAACTTGCCGGCCGATCTCGTCACCGCATCGGGTTCGGGGCTCGATCCCGATCTCTCGCCTGCGGCGGCGCTGGCGCAGGTATCGCGCGTCGCGCGCGTCCGAGGGCTCGACGACGCGCGCGTGCGCAACCTTGTCGAACAGTCGGTCAGACGCCCGCTGCTGGGCTTCCTTGGCGAGGACCGCGTCAACGTGCTGGAACTCAATCGACAGCTGGACCAGCTTGGGGGTAACAAGTCGGAGTGAAACCGGACGAAAACCGACCCCAACCCGAGGCCCTTCTGCGTCAGGCGGCGCAGGAGGGCCGTGGCCGTCTGAAGGTATTTCTCGGCGCGGCCCCGGGTGTGGGCAAGACCTATGAAATGCTGACCGACGGCGCGCAGCAGCGCCGTGAGGGGAGGGATGTCGTCATCGGCGTGGTCGAGACGCATGGGCGACAGGAAACCGAGGCGCTGACGCGCGGCCACAAGGTCATTCCGCGCCTCTCCATCGCCTATCAGGGGCACATGCTCACCGAGATGGATATCGACGCCATCCTCGAACGCCGCCCGCAGCTCGTGCTTGTCGACGAGCTCGCGCACACCAACGCGCCGGGCAGCCGCCATCCCAAGCGCTATCAGGATGTCGAGGAATTGCTCGACGCGGGGATCGACGTCTATTCGACCGTCAACATCCAGCATATCGAAAGCCTCAACGACGTCGTCGCCTCGTTCACGCGCGTCCGCGTGCGCGAGACGGTGCCCGACCGCATTCTCGAGACCGCCGAAATCGAGGTCGTCGATATCCCGCCCGACGAGTTGATCGAGCGGTTGAAGGCGGGCAAGGTCTACATCCCGCAAGAGGCGAGCCGCGCACTTCATCACTTCTTCTCCAAATCCAACCTCTCGGCGCTGCGTGAGCTGGCACTGCGTCGCGCGGCGCAGGCGGTCGACGCGCAGATGCTCGATTATGTCCGCGCGCACGCGCTTGCGGGAAGCTTCGCGGCGGGGGAGCGCGTTCTCGTTGCGGTCAGCGAGCAGCCGCATACGCTCGGCCTCGTCCGCGCCGCCAAGCGGCTCGCCGATGCGCTCCGCGCGCCTTGGACCGCGGTGCATATCGAGACGCGACGATCGCATGAACTGTCCGACGCTGAACGCCAGCGCGTGTCGGAAGCGCTCGCGCTTGCCTCGCAGCTCGGCGCAGTCACCGCGACGATCCCCGCCGCCGATGTCGTCAGCGGGCTTTCCGCCTTCGCGCGCGATGCACGCGCCACCCAGATCGTCGTCGGCAAGTCGGCGCGCTCCTGGTGGTTCGAATTCCGACATGGTTCGGTGGTCGATCGGCTGGTGCGCAGCGTTTCGGACATTGCGGTCCATGTCCTGCCCGCCGAGCATGAAGCATTGCCCGAACCCGTGGAACGGACGCGTCGTCGCAACTGGGGCGATCCTGCTCATTACCTTTGGTCGGCCTTGATGGTCGCGGCGATTAGTGCACTTGCCACCATTCTTTCGACCTTTCTGAACCTGGGTAACCTCGCCTTGCTCTACCTAGTGCCGGTGATGGCAGCCGCGAGCTTGTTTGGGCTGCGCGCGGGGCTGTTCACCGGTGCGCTATCTTCCCTTGCATATAATTTCCTTTTCCTGCCGCCGACCGGCACGCTTACGGTCAATAACCCCGAGAATGTCGTCACCATCATCGTGTTGTTGGGTGTGGCCGTGGTCACCAGCCAGTTTGCGGCGCGCGTTCGCGCGCAGGCGGACCTCGCCGCGTCGAGCGCACGTCAAAATGCTGCGCTTGCAGGCTTCTCTCGCGAACTCACCGTGACCGCAAATGAGGAAGAACTGATGCAGGCGATCTGCGCAGAGCTTGCGCGCCTGTTAGATGTGCGCGCAGTCCTCCTCCTGCCGTCCGCCAATGGGCCGGAGCTTCATGCTGCAGTTCCACCGGAAAATCGGTTGGAGCAGATCGAACTGGCCGCGGCACAATGGGCGATCGACAAGGGGCAGCCCGCAGGGCGTGGATCTTCAACCCTCACGTCGTCAGATTGGTTGTTTCAGCCGTTGCGCGCGGGACGCGGCGTACTCGGCGTTGTGGGGCTCGCGCGTGATGATGCTGGCGAGCCTGTTCGTGCAGACCAGATGCCGATGCTGATTAGTCTTCTCGATCAGGCCGCGATCGTCCTTGAACGGATGCAGCTTGAGCGAGACATGCGCGACATCGAACAATTACGCGAGCGGGATCGGTTGCGCGCGGCGCTGCTTTCTTCGGTCAGCCATGACCTCCGCACGCCGCTGACGACCATTTTGGCCGCGACCACTGAACTCAGGCGCAAGGAAGCTGCGCCGCTGGTCGACGTGATCGAGGGGGAGGCGCAGCGGCTCAACCGGTTCGTTGCGAACCTGCTTGATATGGCTCGCGTTGAAGCAGGGGCCCTTAGGCTCAACATCGAAGCGACCGATCTTACAGACGCGGTTGCAAGTGCTGTCCATGATACGCGTCAAACGCTTGAAGGGCATGCGATCCAGCTTGCGGTAGCACCCACTTTGCCGCTCGTGCGCATCGACGCGCAGCTATTCCATCACTGCCTCATCAATCTGCTGGACAATGCTGGCCGCTATGCCGATCCCGGTACACCCATCGTCATCAGGGGCACACGCGAAGCGCACGGTATCTTGCTCTCAATCCTTGATGAGGGGCCGGGCCTTCCGCCAGAACGCGAGAGCCAGATTTTCGAGACCTTCGCCCGGCTGGAAGGGTCTGACCGCACGAAGGGAGGCACCGGGTTGGGGCTTGCCATCGTCAAGGGTTTTGCTGAGGCAATGGGGCTCAGCGTTTCTGCAGCCAACCGCGTTGAACCGCAAGGCGCGTGCTTCACTCTTTATTTTCCGTCCGCACTGCTTGTGCGGGAACCGGGGCCGGAGATCGTTTGATGACCGCTGCCAATCGTGTGCTCGTTGTTGATGATGAGCCGCATATCCGCCGGCTGCTCCGCACAGCCTTGGTGCGCGCTGATTTCGACGTGATTGAGGCGGGGGACGCGAGCGAGGCGCTGTCCGCGCTGGCGACGCAGTCGCCGCAGGTTGTACTGCTCGATCTTGGGTTACCTGATCGCGATGGCCTCGAACTCGTTCCGCTTATCAAACAGCGTTCCAGTGCCACGCTGCTGGTTGTCTCGGCACGCGAGGCGACCGAACAGAAAGTCACTGCGCTCGATCTGGGAGCCGATGATTATGTCACCAAGCCTTTCGACACCGATGAATTGCTCGCACGTGTCCGCGCGGCGCTACGCCACCGCGTGACGGCGCAGGGGGGTAGCAGCGCCGTTCGCGTGAGTGATGTCGAGATAGACCTTGTGCGGCGTCGCATTTTCAAGGCCGGGATCGAGGTTCATCTAACCCCCAAGGAATATGGTGTGATCGAGGCGCTGGCTCGTTTCCCCGGCCGCGTGATTACCCATGCCCAATTGCTGAAAAGCGTCTGGACGCATGAAGTCGAGCATCATGTCGAATATCTGCGGGTGGTTGTCCGCAATATACGCCAAAAGCTGGAAGACGACCCTCAGCAACCGCGTTTGATCGTGAATGAAATGGGTGTTGGGTATCGATTATCCGATGGTCGGGGCTGATTGCCATCGAGGGGGCGCGCGGCCGACCATTGTGCTTTTGACGGATCTCTGCGGGAGCACATGAGGCGTCAATGCGGTTCGGAACGGTCGATCCGGCCGCTGTCGAGTAGCGGCGCGGCGTCGATCGAATCTGCATCTATCAGCACCGCCAGCCTTTCCGTTGCCGCGAGGATCATTGCCTGCTCCCAAGTAGCGAGTGCGTCGAAGCGGTCGGTGAAGCGCTTTTGCAAGGGGTCGGGTGCGTCAGCCAAGGCGTCACGGCCGTCAGGCAGCAAAGTCAGGTGAATCTGCCGCTTGTCGCGTTCGCCCCGCTGGCGCTGGACGAAGCCGAGCGAGACCAGTCGGTCGACGATCGCGGTGATCGTCGCCTGGCTGAATTGCAGCGCGTGCGCCACGGCCGAGGGGGTGGCGGATCCACGCGTGTCAATTTCCCGTAATACCAGCAATTGTGAGGGGGTTAGGCCGGTGATCGTCGCCAACTGGCGGCTGCCAATTTCGGTCGCACGCAGGACGCGGCGTAGCGCGCGCAGGGTCAGTGAGGCCATTTCGGAATCCATAGCAATGGGCATAGCGCGAAGCCTCGCAAAGCACCATCGCTGCCAAACGATTCCGCCATTATACTTTGTCATATGAACTATAATTTCACCGTCGGGGTTGAAGAAGTCGCCTGAAATCGGCATATAACTCCGCATCCCACCGGAGAATCTGCTTCTTCGAGTAAAATATAATTCGGGAGATGAACAATCTTCGATTTCATAGCTACAGCGACCACTTCGTCGCCACGGGCTTATGCGCGCTCAAAATTGGGTGAGGGGCAGGATGTCGTTCTGCGCACGCCCGTCGCCACGGACGGACCAGACATCAGCGGATTGATCGCGGCCTGTCCGCCGCTCGATCCCAATTCGGCCTATTGCAACCTGCTGCAATGCACCGACTTTGCCGACAGTTGCATCGTCGCCGATCGGGGCGGTGAAGTGGTCGGGTGGGTATCAGGCTATCGCCCGCCGGCCGCGCCGGAAAATTTCTTCGTCTGGCAGGTCGCGGTGTCGCCCGCCGCGCGAGGGCAGCGCCTTGCAGGGCGCATGATTGAGGCACTGCTGGCCCGGCCCGAGCAGGCCGGCGTCACCCATCTGACGACGACTATTACCAACGACAATCGGGCGTCCTGGGCCTTGTTTGAGGGGCTTGCGCGGCGGTGGGGCTCCCCGATCGAAAAGACCGCCCGCTTTGAAGAACAGGCTCATTTTGCCGGCGCTCATGCCACCGAATGGCAGGCATGCATCGGCCCGCTGCCGATCCCGGCGCATAGTTGAGAGAGATTGTAGACCATGACTGTCACAACCCAGCCCAAACCCACTAGCGCCATTCCCGACACGGCCATTTATGAGCGGCGCGAGTCCGCCGTGCGCAGCTATGCCCGCGCCATGCCGCGCCAGTTCAACCGCGCGGAAGGCGTGTGGATGCACGACAATCAGGGCGGCCGCTATCTCGACTTCCTGTCGGGCTGCTCCACGCTCAACTATGGCCACAACCATCCGGTCCTGAAGGCCGCGCTAGTCGATTATATCGCCGGCGACGGCATCACCCATGGCCTTGACCTGCACACCGATGCCAAGGCCGATTTCCTCGCCACGCTGGAGGATGTGATCCTGCGCCCCCGCGGGCTTGATTATTGCGCCATGTTCACCGGGCCGACCGGCACCAATGCGGTCGAAGCCGCGATCAAGCTCGCGCGCAAGATTACGGGTCGCGAACTTGTGATCGCCTTCACCAACGGCTTCCACGGCATGACGCTCGGCGCGCTCGCCTGCACCGGCAATGCCGCCAAGCGCGGCGGCGCGGGCGTGCCGCTGAGCCACGTCGCCCATGAACCCTATGACGGTTATCATGGTCCCGATGTCGATACGGCCGACCTGCTGGAACGGCGCTTGTCCGACCCGTCGAGTGGCCTCGACGCGCCGGCCGCCATCCTTGTGGAAACTGTGCAGGGGGAGGGCGGCCTCAATGCCGCCTCGCCGCAATGGCTGCGCCGGATCGCCGAAATCGCGAAGCGCCATGGCGCGCTGATGATCGTCGACGATATCCAAGCGGGTTGCGGACGCACCGGCCCGTTCTTCAGCTTCGAAGGCATGGGCTTCACACCCGACATCGTCACCATGGCCAAGTCGTTGTCGGGCATGGGTTTGCCCTTTGCGCTCACCCTGTTCCGTCCGGAACTGGATCAATGGTCGCCGGGCGAACATAATGGCACCTTCAGGGGCAACAACCATGCCTTTGTCACCGCCACCGCCGCGCTCCGCCATTTCTGGGGCGACGCGCAGTTCGGGCAGGATATTGCCCGTCGCGGCGCGCTGCTGGAACGGCGGCTGGACGCGATGGCGGCCGTATATGGGTTGTCGACACGCGGCCGCGGCATGATGCGCGGCATCGACGTCGGATCGGGCGAAGTTGCGCAAACCATCACAGCCGCCTGCTTTGCGAAGGGGCTCATCATCGAAACCAGCGGCGCGCACGACGAGATTGTCAAGGTGCTGGCGCCTCTCGTGATCGAGGACGCCGTGCTGTCGGCCGGCCTCGACATTCTCGAGGAGAGCATCCGGTCCGCGCTGACCGTCACCTATGGCGTCGCCGCAGAATAAGAGGAGATATCAGACATGATCGTTCGCAAGCTTCAGGACATCCGCAAGTCCGACCGTAATGTAAAGTCCGCAGGCTGGGAAAGCGCTCGCCTTCTGCTGAAGGACGACAATATGGGCTTTTCCTTCCACGTCACCACCATGTACGCGGGCGAGGAACTGCACATGCACTACCAGAACCATCTGGAGGCCGTGCTTGTGCTCAAGGGCACGGGCACGATCGAGGATCTGGGCACGGGCATTACCCATCAACTGGCGCCCGGCGTCATGTATGCGCTCAACGCCCATGACCAGCATATCGTGCGGCCGGAAACCGATATTCTGTGCGCCTGCACCTTCAATCCGCCGGTCACCGGCAAGGAAGTGCATGACGAGAATGGCGCCTATCCCGCCGCTACCAGTGCCAGGCGCGAGCCTGCGCTGGCCGACTGATGCGTGACGCAGCCTCGGGGCTGCGCGAGCCTGCCACGCCTGAACATCCTTAGACTGAAAGGGGGAGTCCCATGAAAGACCTCTACCCGTCTCGCCATGCCGACATGGCGGAATTTTTGCCGCGCCACGATCCGGTCGTCCATGCCGATTGGAGCGCAGGCGCGCCGATCCGCCGCGAACAGGCCGACGCCTTCGATCGCGACGGCTATCTGGTGCTGGAAGATATCTTCTCCGACGTGGAAGTCGCCTTCCTTCAGCGCGAGGCCGGCAAGCTGCTGGCCGATCCCGATGCGCTGGAAGCCGAAACCGTCATCACCGAACCGGGCGGCAACGAAGTCCGTTCGATCTTCCGCATCCATGCCCAGAGCCGGGTTATCGAGCGGCTGGCGGCGGACAGCCGGCTGGCCGGCGTGGCCCGCTTCCTGTTGGGCGACGATGTCTATATCCACCAGTCGCGGCTCAACTATAAGCCCGGTTTCCAAGGCAAGGAATTCTACTGGCACAGCGATTTCGAGACCTGGCATGTGGAGGATGGCATGCCGCGCATGCGTGCGCTGTCCATGTCGGTGCTCCTGGCGGAAAATATGCCGCACAATGGCCCGCTGATGCTGATCCCCGGATCGCACCGCCAGTTCCTGACCTGCGTCGGGGAGACGCCCGAGGACCATTATCGTCAGTCGCTCAAGCGCCAGGAATATGGCGTTCCCGACGAAGATAGCCTGGCCGAACTGGCGCATCGTCATGGCATCGTGGCGCCGACCGGCAAGCCGGGATCGGTGGTGATCTTCGACTGCAACACCATGCATGGTTCGAACGGCAACATCACGCCGTTCCCGCGCGCTAACGCCTTTCTGGTCTATAATGCCGTGTCGAACCGGCTTGCGGCACCCTTTGGCGTAGACCGGCCGCGCCCCGCCTTCATCGCCGCGCGCGGCGAACCGCAGGTGATCGCACCGGTCACCGGACCACTGATGGAGGAGGCGCTGGCATGAACCGCATGCATAGCGTCGAGAAGATCGGCGGCACGTCCATGGCCGCGACCGCGACATTGTTCGACAATGTGCTGATCGCCGGCCGTAAGGGCGCGGACCTCTATCATCGCATCTTCGTGGTATCGGCTTATGCTGGCATGACCGACCTGCTGCTGGAGCACAAGAAAAGCGGTGAGCCGGGCGTCTATGCCTGTTTCGTGGCGGACGAGGATACGGACGGCTGGCGTCAGACGATGGAGGCGGTGCGCCGCGCCATGCAGGAGCGCAATGCGACGATGTTCGTCCGCGCCGACCGCCTGGCGGAGGCCAATGCCTTTGTCGACATGCGGATCGATGCGGTTGCGGCCTGTCTTGATGATCTGGCGCGGCTGCGCAGCCATGGTCGTTTCTGCGTCAAGGAACAGTTGATGACGGTGCGCGAACTGCTGGCGGGCCTCGGCGAAGCGCATAGCGCGCATTCGACCGCGCTGCTGCTGCGCGACCGAGGCGTCAATGCGCAGTTTGTCGACCTGACCCTGTGGGACCAGCAGGACATGCGCGAACTGGACGACCGGATCACGCAAGCATTCTCGCTGATCGATCTGGCGACCACCTTGCCGATCGTCACCGGCTATGCCGGATGCAGCGAGGGCATGGTGCGGCTCTATGCGCGCGGCTATTCGGAAATGACCTTCTCGCGCATTGCCGTGCTGACGAAGGCGCGCGAGGCGATCATCCATAAGGAGTTCCATCTGTCGAGCGCGGACCCGCGCCTCGTGGGCACGGACAAGGCGCGCAAGATCGGCCGCACCAATTATGAGGTGGCGGACCAGCTTGCCAATCTGGGGATGGAGGCGATCCATCCTGGCGCGGGAAGGGGGCTGCGCCAGACCGACATTCCGCTGCGGGTGCGCAACACGTTCGACCGGAAAGATGGCGGAACGCTGATATGTGGCGGCTATGTGTCCGATACGCCGCGCGTCGAGATCGTCACCGGCGTGCGCCATGCGCAGGCGCTCATGTTCTTCGAGCAGGATATGGTCGGCGTGAAGGGCTATGACGCGGCGATATTGGACGTGCTGGCCCGGCATGACGCCTGGATCGTCAGCAAGGCGTCGAACGCCAACACCATCACCCATTATCTGTCCGCCGATGCGGCGACGGTGAAGCGGGTGATCACGGATTTGCAGGCTCGCTATCCCGACGCCGCCATATCGGCCCAGCCGGTGGCGATCGTATCGCTCATCGGCAGCGACATAGCGCGGCCGGGGCTGGTGCCCGACGCCCTGAGGTCGCTGGCCGATGCCAATGTGCCGATCGTCGCGATGCAGCACCAGATCCGCAATGTCGACGTGCAGTTCATCGTCGATGTCGATCATTATGAGAGCGCCGTGGGCGCGCTGCACCGCGCTTTAGTGGAGGACGGGGCAGAACCGGCGAAGGATCGGCGTGCGGCCTGATCCGCGCTCGGTCACCATCCATGTTCGCCGCGATCCACCCCGTCCGTAGTCTGCTGCTCGCAATCTTCATGCTGATGGCGGGCAGCGGTTTTATGTCCACGCTGATCGGCTTGCGGTTGGAGGGGGCAGCGGCACGCACGATGGTGATCGGCGTGGTTGCGACCGCCTATTTTGGTGGTCTTGTGGTCGGCGCGTTGCGGGCCGGGGCAATCGTGCGACAGGTAGGGCATATCCGTGCCTTCGCTGCCTTCGTCTCGTTGCTGTCGGCCAGCACATTGGCCTATGCGCTGGTCCAATATCCGACCTTCTGGGCCTGCCTGCGCCTCATCGACGGCATCTGCGTTGCCGGCGTGTTCATCTGCCTAGAAAGCTGGCTCAACGACCGGGCGGAGGCGGAAACGCGCGGCAGCGTGCTCGCTGGCTATATGGCTGCGCTCTATTCCGGGCAGGCGGTCGGGCAATTGCTGCTGGGCGCGAGCGGCGCGTTGCCGACGGTTCCGTTTCAGATTGCCTCCATCCTCATTTCCATTGCCATCATCCCTCTTTGCCTGACCCGCAGCAGCGCACCCGCGCCCGTCGATGCGCAGGCCTTCACCATCCGCGCCCTTTATGCAGCCTCACCGCTTGGCACGGTCGGGTCGGTCGCGACCGGGCTGATGCTCGGCGCCTTTTATGGCATGGCGGCGGTGCATGTGCGCCGGCTGGGGCTGAACCTTGGCGCGACCGCCAGCTTCATGATGATCGTCATCTTGGGCGGCGTCGCGCTGCAATGGCCGCTGGGGCGCCTGTCGGACCGGCTCGACCGGCGCTGGGTGATCGTCGGCTGCTTTGCCGCGACATTGGCTGTCTGCACGGCGCTGGCGATGCTGATGTCGGATGGGCCGCTGCTGATGGCGCTAGGCGCACTGTTCGGCGGACTCAGCTTCGCCCTCTATCCGCTCTGCGTCGCGCACTGCAACGACCGGCTGCATGCAACCGAGCGGGTTGCAGCGAGTGGCCGGCTGGTGCTGCTCTATTCGGTGGGAGCGGCGATCGGTCCGTTGGGCGCGGCGCTGTTGATGAGCCTTGCGCCGACGACCGGGCTCTTTCTCTTCATAGCCCTGTGTGCCGGCGCGACGCTTGCCTTCGGCCTCTGGCGTCAGGCCGCGACCCCGCCCGTTCCGGTGCCCTACCAGCAGGAATTCCAAATCGTGCCCCGCACAACGCCGGTGGCGTCGCTGCTCGATCCCAATACCGTAGATGGACAGACTGAATGACCGCTTCCGCCATCCCTGTGACTGCTGCCTCCCCAGCGCAGGTTGACAACCTCACCTTGCGTCGCGCCATCGCCGCTTCGGCGCTGGGCAATGCTACTGAATGGTTCGATTATGGCATCTATGCTTATGGCGTGACTTATATCTCCGCTGCGCTCTTTCCTGGGGACGTGGACGATGCCGTACTGTTCGCTCTGGCCACATTCGCCATTTCCTTCCTCGTCCGGCCGCTCGGTGGCCTGTTCTGGGGACCGCTGGGCGACCGGCTGGGGCGCAAGTCGGTGCTGGCGCTGACCATCCTGCTGATGTCGGGCGCGACGCTCGCCGTCGGTCTCATCCCTTCCTATGCGCAGATCGGCTGGGCGGCACCTGCGCTGCTCATCCTGCTGCGCATGGTACAGGGCTTTTCGACCGGCGGAGAATATGGTGGGGCGGCGACCTTCATGGCCGAATATGCGCCCGACGACCGGCGGGGTTTCTATGGCAGCTTCCTCGAGTTCGGCACGTTGGCTGGCTTCTCCTTCGGTGCGGCCTTGATGCTGGGCTTTTCGCTCGTGCTGGGCGATACGGTTATGCATGCTTGGGGCTGGCGTATCCCCTTTTTGGTGGCCGCGCCCATGGGCCTGATCGGCATGTATCTGCGATCAAAGATGGAGGACACCCCGGTCTTTCGCGAGCAGGTAGCCGAAGGCAGCGGATCGCTGCCACTCTCCCGGCTGCTACGCGACCATAAGCGGCCGATGCTAGTCGTGGGCGGGCTGGTCGTGGCGCTCAACGTCGTCAACTATACGCTGCTCAGCTACATGCCGACTTATTTGCAACGCCGTATCGGCCTGTCTGCGGATGAGGCTCTGGTGGTGCCGATCATTGGCATGCTCTTCATGATGCTTTTCATTCCTATCGCGGGGCATATGTCCGATCGGGTCGGGCGGCGTTCGATGTGGCGCCTGTCGCTAATCGGCCTGCTGGTCGGCGTGGTGCCTCTCTACATGCTGATGGCGACAGGGCTGGTCGGCGCGATCATCGGTTTTGTGCTGCTCGGGTTACTCTATGTGCCGCAACTGGCGACGATCTCGGCGACCTTCCCGGCGCTGTTCCCTACTGCCGCCCGCTTCGCCGGCTTTGCTATCGCCTATAATTTGTCTACGTCGCTGTTTGGCGGTACCGCGCCGGCGATCGGCAGCGCGCTGATCAGCGCGACCGGCAATGAGCTTATGCCGGCATTCTATATGATGGTGGCCTGTGTCATCGGTTTGATCGCACTGCGTTTCATGCCGGAAACGGCAGGGCGATCACTCCACGACGATCCGTTCGCGGAAGAGCGAGCCACATGACAGCCAGCCCTGTATCGGGTTTGACAGTCTCCAGATCATGACCCGCGGCTATGTCGAAAGCGTGCCAGCCTGTCGAACGTCTCCATTGTAGCGCCGCGCTGGCAAACTTGCGATTGCACTTCTCGACCGTGGGATCCTGAAATTCACGGGACTTGCCGGCGAGCCTCGTCGCGAAGGTCGCGGGCTTCGCTCAGCGAGATTTCAGGATATTGACCGAAGACCAGACGTTTTTCACGCCCGGCGAAGCGGTATTTGAGTCGCCAGGACTTCGCCCCCTTTGCGGTGACGAACAGATATAATCCGCCGCTATCGGAGAGCTTGTAATCCTTGTCCCGAGCCTGCGCCTTTCTGGCCTGCAAGTCTGTGAGCATCGGTGCCCCCAAATCTCGATTGCGTGCCCCCAAAATGCCCCCGATGGCGATGAGATTTGGGGGCATCGGGAGAAACCGACTGAGACCAAAGTTAGTCTAAAATCGGCTAAAAATCAAGGTTTTTAGAGGTTTTAGAGGCCGTCCGATCGAGATCGGTGGCGGAAGAGGTGGGATTCGAACCCACGGTGAGCTTGCACCCACGGCGGTTTTCAAGACCGCTGCCTTAAACCACTCGGCCACTCTTCCTTCGCGCTGGCCATATCGGCTGACGAGACCGAGGGAAAGGGGGTGTGTGCATGATCGTTAAAAATCGTGACGCACGCGACCTTTTGTGCGGATCATACGACGAAGGGGGTTTCACCTTCGGGCATGGCTATGGCATGCCTAGGGAGAAGGGGGAGCAATGCGTTCCATTTTGTTTTCAGCCGCAGTCCTAATGGCAGCCGCCCTGCCGCAGAGCAGCCTTGTTGTTTCCAAGGCGCATGCGCAGAGCGAAGATGGGTTTCAATCATTTTTGAATGGGCTTCGTGGGCGCGCCGAGCGGGAAGGGATTAGTCGCGCGACGCTTGATCGCGTGCTGCCGACGCTGACTTATAATGCGCGCGTCATTGAACTAGACCGAGCGCAGCCTGGTGGTGCGCCCAATGCGCCGATTCCTGCTTTCGCGCCTTATAAGGCGCGGCATGTCGATGCGGCACGGATCAATCGTGGGCGCGCGAAATATCAGCAACTCCGTCCGCAACTCGCGCGGATCGAACAAGAAACCGGCGTCCCAGAGGCGATCATGGTGGCGATTTACGGCCATGAGACCAATTACGGGGCCTATACCGGCAATTTCGATTTGCTCCGGGCTCTGGCGAGCCTCGCTTATGAAGGGCGTCGCCGCGAGTTGTTCACGGCCGAGTTTCTTGCTGCGCTGAAGATGATCGACCAGGGCGTTCCACGCAGCCGGCTGGTCGGCAGTTGGGCGGGGGCGACCGGGTATCCGCAGTTTCTTCCTTCGGTCTATGTTCGCCTCGCCAAGGATGGCGATGGTGATGGGTTCAAGGACATCTGGTCGAGCGAGCCCGATGCTCTGGCGTCGATCGCGAACTATTTCGTCAATGCGGGCTGGCGCCCCAATGTCCCTTGGGGCGTTGCCGTCTCGGTGCCCGTAGGGCTCAATCGAAGCGCGATCGCGAGCAAGACCTCCGCGCCGCGTTGCCCGCGCGTGCATGACCGGCACAGCCAGTGGAAGACGATCGCAGAGTGGCGTGCGCTTGGTATCACCCCGATCGGGGCTCCGGTGCCGCGAGACAACGAACTGGCTTCATTGCTGGAGCCTGACGGCGTTGGACAGACGGCCTATTTGCTGACGACCAATTATCGCGCCATTCTGGATTATAACTGCTCGAACTTCTATGCATTGTCCGTTGGGCTGTTGGCGGATCAAGTGTCCCGCTGACATCACCGACACCGATATTTTCTCACCAATCCGATTCTGCTCATCGAAAGAGATAGATGAAACCGATCCTGCTTCCCTCGCTGCTCGCGCTGGCCCTGTCCTATCCTGTGAGCGCGGCTGCGCCGCCCTTCGAGACCACGGCGCCGATTGCCTTTCTTGAAGACCTGTCTTCGGGCGCCGTGCTGTATGCCAAGGGCGCTGACCAGCGCATTCCGCCGGCATCGATGGCCAAGATGATGACGGTTCAGGTCGCTTTTGACATGGTCAAGAGTGGTGAGCTTAAACTCGATCAGAAATTCACGGTGCGCCCGGAAACCTGGAAGAAGTGGCATGGGCCCGCTGCGGGATCGACCATGTTCCTTTCGGCTGGCGAGGAAGTGAGCGTCGAGAACCTTTTGTACGGCATCGTGACGCTGTCGGGTAACGATGCCTGCGTCGTGCTGGCCGAGGGCATTTCGGGCACCGAGGAAGCCTTTGTCGCGCGGATGAACGCAACCGCCAAGCGCCTTGGGTTGAACAACAGCCAGTTCGGAACGTCGAACGGGTGGCCCGATGAAGGGCGCACCTATGTAACGGCGCGTGATCTGGCAACGCTGGCGAAGGCGTCTATCGAGGAACATCCCAAGCTCTACAAGCAGTTCTACAGCAAGGACAGCTTCACCTGGGGCCAAACGATGGGCGGCAATGCCATCACCCAAGCCAATCGCGATCCGTTGCTTGGGCGCGTCCGCGGGGCAGACGGGCTGAAGACCGGACACACGCAGGAAGCGGGTTATGGCTTTACGGGGTCCGCCGAACAGGACGGTCGCCGGTTGGTGATGGTGGTTGCCGGGCTGGATACGTTCAATGGCCGTATCCAGGAATCTGTGCGCTTCATGGATTGGGGTTTCAAGGCGTGGACCGCCAAGCCGATCGTTGCGGCCGGCAAGCGCGTTCAGACCGCGGAAGTCCAGATGGGTGATGTTAGCGAAGTAGGGCTTGTCGCAGCGCGCCCGATCTCGGTCACGCTGCCGGCAGGTGCGGCCGCCAACATGAAGGTGGCGGTCGTTTACAATGGTCCGATCAAGGCGCCGATCAAGAAGGGGCAGCACATCGCCGATCTGGTGGTGAGCACGCCCGACATGCCGGCACAGACGATGCCGCTCGTGGCGGAACAGGATGTGGGTGAGGCAGGCTTCTTTGGCCGCGCCTGGGCCGGTCTGATGTCGTTGTTCGGCTAAAAATTATGGCAGGAGCCGCACTGCGCGGCTCCTGCCAATATCCGAAATCAGGGGCGCATCGACCCAGTTTCGACAAAACGCTCATGCCATGAGAGCGCTTCTTTCAGAATCATCGGCGACTGCAGACCGAAGGAATTGCGCTGAGCGCGTTCAAAATAGTCCGCGAGCAGCGGCTTGAAGAACGGATGCGCGCAATTCTCGATGATCACCTTGGCGCGCTGCTTCGGGCTGAGCCCGCGCAGATCCGCCAGACCCTGCTCGGTCACAATTATCTGAACGTCCTGCGTGATATGATCGACATGCGAGACGTGCGGCACGATCGCCGAAATATTGCCGCCCTTCGCAATCGACGGCGTCATGAAGATCGACAGGAATGCGTTACGCGCGAAGTCGCCCGAACCGCCGATGCCGTTCTGGATGCGCGAGCCCATGATATGGGTTGAATTGACGTTGCCGTACATATCGGCCTCGATCAGCCCATTCATCGAAATGCAGCCGAGGCGGCGGATCACTTCGGGGTGGTTGCTGATTTCCTGCGGACGCAGCAGCAGGCGACCGCGATAGTCATCAAGGCGTTCGTTGACCGACGTTGCAGCTTCGGGGCTGAGCGAGAAGGCTGTGCCCGAAGCAAAGCGCAGGCGGCCGCTGTCGAGCAGGTCGAGCATGCCGTCCTGAATGACCTCTGTATATGCTGTCAGATTTTCGAACGGGCTATCGATCAGGCCGCTGAGCACGGCATTGGCGATGTTGCCGACGCCGGATTGAAGCGGAAGGAGATTTTCGGGCAGGCGGCCCTTCTTCACCTCGTGCTTCAGGAATTCGAGAAGATGCTGCGCGATCCCCCGTGCATTCTCATCGGGCGGCGTGAAGGACGCGTTGCGATCGGGGATGTCGGTTTCGACAATGGCGACGATCTTGTCAGGATCGCAGCGGAAGCACGTGTCACCGATGCGATCATCCGACTTCACGATCGGGATCGGCACGCGGTTGGGCGGCAGCGCGGTGCCGTAATAGATGTCGTGCATGCCCTCGAGCGCTGGGTTCTGCCAGCGATTGACTTCGAGGATTACCTTGTCTGCGCGGTCGAGCCAGGTCTTGTTGTTGCCGATCGAGGTTGAGGGAACCAGCGAGCCATCTTCACGGATGGCCGTGACTTCTACGACCGCCGTATCGAGCGGACCGAGAAAGCCCTGCCATGCCATCGGCGCGACCTGGCTGAGGTGCATGTCGAGATATTCCATCTGGCCGCGATTGATCTTTTCGCGGCAGATGGGATCCGAATTATAGGGAAGGCGGAATTCGACGCCATTGGCCTGTGCGAGTGCGCCATCGAGTTCGGGGCCGGTCGACGCGCCTGTCCATACGCGCAGGCGAAATGGGTTGCCGCGGGCATTTTCTGCATCCATGCGGCTGGCGAGCGCGAGGGGCACTGCCTTGGGGTAACCGGAACCGGTGAAGCCGCTCATGCCGACGGCGGTATCGCGTTCGATCATCGCTGCTGCTTCTTCGGCGCTCACGATTTTTGAACGTAGCGCAGCGTTCCTGATCCTGCTGTCTTTCATTGTCCTGTCTTCCTGCGAAACTTGGTTGTGATTATTATGTTTTTGGGCCCCATACACCTCGGTGTTTTGGGGTCAATGATGGATATTTACGTTTGTGAGCAAACGAGAATCCGATCGTTTTGGCTGTTGCCTTGTTGTTAAACGATAAAATCGGATAGTAGGGGGCATGCCCCATTCCATGAAATGCAAAGCACGATGATCGACCGACGTATTATGCAATCGTACCGAGGGGTTTTCATCGTCGTGGAGGGCTGTGACGGGTCTGGAAAAGGCAGTGCCGTTGCCGCGCTTGGTGCGCATCTGATGGCGCTTGGCCATGATGTGCTGCTGACCCGAGAACCTGGCGGGACCGATGAAGGTTTGGAGCTTCGCCGCCTACTTTTGTCGGCCGAAGGCGCAATCTGGGATGAAGGCGCTGAGCTATTATTGATGATTGCAGCGCGCATTCAGCATGTGAAGCGCGTTATCCAGCCGGCGTTGGCTGCGGGGCGCGTTGTGCTGTGCGATCGCTATGTCGGGTCGACGCTTGCTTATCAGGGCGCTGGCCGCGGATTGTCACAGGAAATGATCCTGATGCTCCACCGCCAGTTCGTGGACGATTTTTGGCCAGATTTGACGGTGTTGCTGGACGTCGACGCGCGTTTAGGTCTCACGCGCAGCCGGGCGCGGCTCGTCGAACAAGGATTGGACGAGGGGCGGTTCGAGGATCTCGATCTAGCCTTTCATCAGCGCGTCGGCGATGATTTTCGTGCTCAGGCTGGGCGCTGTCAGGACCGTACGCTGGTGATCGATGCCAATCCCACCATGGACATTGTCCGCGAGGCGGTGCTGAACGGCGTCGACGCATGGCTCGCTGAACGGGTGGTAGCATGAGCGAATTGATCGGCCATCAAAACCAGGTAGCTGCATTTCGAGAGGCGATGGACAGCGGCAAGCTGCATCATGCCTGGCTGTTGGCTGGCCCGCGGGGGGTAGGCAAGGCGCGCTTCGCGCAGATGGCTGCGTGTCGGCTGCTGGCCGAAGCGGCTGGGCCCGCTGTCCAACTGGGTGGGCTTGACGTGGATCCCGCCCATCCCATTGCAAAATTGCTGGAGGCGGGAAGCCATCCCGATTTCAAGCGATTGGAACGTCTCGCCAAGGACAGTGGCACCGAACTGGCGCGCAGCATTTCGATTGCGCAGGTCCGCACATTGCAGGGCATGTTTGCCACGACGCCGTCGCTTTCCTCCCGGCGCGTCATCATCATCGACGCGATCGACGATCTCGAGCGGTCGGCCTCGAACGCGCTGCTCAAAAATCTGGAAGAGCCACCGGCTGGAACAGTGTTTCTACTCATCAGTCACGCACCGGGGCGGTTGCTTCCGACGATCCGTTCACGGTGCCGCATGCTCCGCTTTGCACCGCTTGGCGATGCGGAGATGCAGGCGGCGCTGCGCGCGGCCTTGCCCGAGGCGGAGGAAGGAGAGGTTACCTCGCTCGCCGTGGCAGGAGAGGGGGCTCCGGGCAAGGCGATCGGCTTTGCGGGGCTCGACATTGCCGGGCTGGATGCTGCCATGACGGCGATTGCGGCGGGCGGCGATCCGTCCAACGCTTTGCGCGCTGGCCTTGCGCGTAGTCTTGCGCTGAAAGCGGCGCAAATGCGCTATGAGGCGTTTCTGCAGCGGGCACCGAGCTTCATTGCGCGAGCCGCTCAGGACCGCCGGGGCCTGGCTTTGGCAGATGCGCTGCAACGTTGGGAGCAATGCCGTGATCTCGCCGCGAGCGCAATCGGGCTGTCGCTCGATACGCAGACGACGGTGTTTGAGATCGGCACGTTGATTGCCGGGCTTGCCGAAACGGCGGAACCGGAAAGTTTTCGTCGCGCAGAGTGAGTGGGCGCAGGGTGAGTGTGATTTGCGAATGATGGTGTTCCAATCAGCGGCATTCCACCGTAAAGCCTGCCGCCATGTCTGAACCATTCTACATCACCACCGCCATCAGCTACCCCAACGGCAAGCCGCATATCGGCCATGCCTATGAGTCCATCGCGACCGATGCGATTGCGCGTTTCCAGCGCATGGCTGGTCGTGACGTCTTTTTCCAGACCGGGACTGACGAGCATGGACTGAAGATGGCGCAGACGGCGCGTGACCGTGGGATCACTCCAGTGGCATTGGCCGAGGAAATGTCCGGTCATTTCCAGACCATGGCCAACGAACTGAACATTTCCTGCGATCGTTTCATCCGCACCAGCGAACCGGCGCACCATGCCGCGAGCCAGGCGTTGTGGAAGGCGATGGAAGCCAATGGCGATCTGTATCTCGATCGCTATGAAGGCTGGTATTCGGTGCGCGACGAAGCCTTTTACGACGAGAAGGAACTCGTTGAAGGCGAGAATGGAGAAAAGCTGTCTCCGCAAGGCACGCCCGTGACCTGGACGGCGGAGGAGAGCTGGTTCTTCAAGCTTTCCGAATATCAAGATCGGCTCCTCGCGCTCTATAATGAGCAGCCCGATTTCATCCGGCCCGAAAGCCGGCGGAACGAGGTGATGCGTTTCGTCGAAGGCGGTCTTGCCGACCTTTCGATCTCGCGCACGAGCTTCGACTGGGGCGTGAAGGTGCCGGACAGCGACGGCCATGTGATGTATGTCTGGGTCGACGCGCTGACCAATTATCTGACCGGGCTCGGTTATCCTGAGGATACCGAAGCCTTCCGTAAATATTGGCCTGCCGATTTTCATATCATTGGCAAGGATATCGTCCGGTTCCACGCGGTGTACTGGCCGGCTTTCCTGATGTCTGCCGGGATCTCGCTGCCCAAGCACGTCTTTGGCCATGGCTTCCTGCTGAACCGCGGCGAAAAAATGTCGAAATCGCTTGGCAATGTCGCCGATCCGCTCGAACTGGCGGAGCGTTTCGGCGTCGACCAGTTGCGCTATTTCCTGCTGAGCGAAGTCACCTTCGGCAATGACGGCAGCTATAGCGCCGAAGCGATCGTTGCGCGCTGCAACGCCGATCTCGCCAACAGCTTTGGGAACCTGGCGCAGCGGACATTGTCGTTCATCGCCAAGAACCTTGAAGGGCGCTTGCCGTCTCGAGCCGCCGTTCAGCCCGTGGATACGGAATTGCTGGAAACCGTGCGCAATGCGACGGCAATCGAACTGCCCCGGCTGATGAATGATCTTGCGATTTCGCAGGCGATCGAGAGCTGGATCAAGGCGGTCTTCGCCTGCAACCAATATATCGATGCGCAGGCGCCCTGGACGCTGCGCAAGACCGACCCGGAACGCATGGAGGCGGTTCTGGGCACGCTGTTCATCGCGATCCGCGATCTTGCGATTGCGATCCAGCCTGTCGTTCCGACGGCTGCGGGCAAGCTGCTCGATATTCTTGGCATGGGGGCAGACCAGCGCGATCTGGCGGCACTGACGGCAAAGGGCTGGTATGAGGAGCTTGGCAATTCGGGCTTCACGCTCGCGGCGCCGACCCCCATCTTCCCCAGGTTGGAAGTACCTGCAGAGGATTGAGCCGTGCTCATCGATAGCCATTGCCACCTGAACTACAAAGGCCTGGTCGAAGACCAGGCCGGCGTGCTGGATCGCGCCCGGGCTGCGGGGGTTGGGCTGATGCTCAACATCTCCACGCGCGAGCGCGAATGGGACGACATCATCGCCACCGCCGAGCAGGCGGCTGACGTCTGGGCGACGGTGGGCATCCATCCGCATGAGGCGGATCAGCATCCCGATATCGACACCGCCAAGCTCGTGGCTCGGGCGACGCATCCGCGGGTGGTTGGCATCGGCGAGACCGGGCTTGATTATTATTATGATCACAGTGACCGCGCGCAGCAGCAAAGCAGTTTTCGCGCGCACATCGCCGCATCCCGCGAAACGGGATTGCCGCTGATCGTCCATACGCGCGATGCGGAGGACGATACCGCCACGATCCTGCGCGAGGAAATGGCGAACGGCGCTTTTCCGGGGGTGATCCACTGCTTCACGGCGAGCGATGCGTTTGCCGACGTTGCGCTTGATCTGGGCTTCTACATCTCGATCTCGGGCATCGTGACCTTCAAGAATGCACGCGATCTTCAGGCGACGGCTGCGCGCGTGCCTGCCGATCGTTTGCTCGTGGAGACCGACAGCCCGTTCCTTGCGCCCGTTCCGCATCGCGGAAAGCCATGCGAGCCGGGCTATGTTGCCGACACGGCGCGGTTCCTCGCCAATCTTCGCGGCGTGGATGCCGAGACGCTGGCGCGCCAGACCAGCGAGAATTTCCTGCGGCTGTTCAGCAAGGTCCGCGCGTGAGGGTTCGCATTCTCGGCAGCGGCACATCATCGGGTGTACCGCGGATCGGGAATGACTGGGGCGATTGCGATCCGACGAACCCGAAAAACCGACGCAGCCGCGCGTCGATCCTGATCGAGACCGAACGCACCCGGATATTGGTCGATACGTCGCCCGATCTGCGCGAACAACTGCTGCGCGCCGATGTTGCCGATGTGGATGCGGTGCTCTGGACGCACGACCATGCCGATCATTGCCATGGGATAGACGATCTGCGGCAGTTGTTTCATGCGCGCGGCCGCCCCGTGGACGTCTATGCCCGTTCGCAGGTCCTGGCCTCTCTGGGACAGCGTTTTGCCTATGCATTCGAAGGTAAGGGGGAATATCCACCGACCGTATCGGGCAATGTGCTGCCTGATCATTTGACGATCGGCGATATCGCGGTGCTGACGGTGGATCAGCCGCATGGGAGCATAACCTCGGCCGGTTTCCGGTTCGAAGCGGCGGGCCGCGCGATCTGCTATTCGACCGATGCCAACGGACTGACCGATCAGATGGAGCAGGGTTTTTCAGGCTGTGATATTTGGGTGGTCGACGCGCTTCGGCGGAAACCCCATCCTTCGCACCCGCATCTGGCGATGACTTTGGGCTGGATCGACCGGGTAAGGCCCCGCCGCGCGGTGCTGACGCATATGGACCAGTCGATGGATTATGAGACGTTGCGCGCGGAACTGCCCGCGCACATAGTTCCGGGCTGGGATGGAATGGTTTTGGAGACGACATGACCGGGGATCAGGGCGCCGAACTCATCTGGGGAATAGGGGCTCTGGTGCTGGTCGCAAGTTCGCTGGTTGCGCGGCGTCTTCCGCTCCGTCGAACCGTGCTGATGGCACTGGCGTGGATCGCGATATTCGTGGTCGTCTTTTTCGGGTTCGCGCTGCGCGGTGAAATAGCACATGGATGGTCGCGCGCAAAACTCGCGTTTCTGGGCCAGCAGGTAGAGAGCGCCAGCGGCGCGGTGCATATTGCCATGAGTGCCGACGGCCATTTCTGGACCGACGCCGAGGTCAACGGCACCCCTGTGCGCTTCCTGATCGATAGTGGGGCGACCGTCACCATGCTGTCGCGCGATGTGGCGGAGCGTAGCGGCGTTTCGATCGATCAAAAGGGGTTGCCGATGATGGTGCAAACGGCGGCGGGCATATCTGAAGTGCGGCGTGCGCGTATCCAGAGCCTGAGCATCGGGCCGATCGTGCGATCTGACCTCGCCGCGACGATATCGCCGGACGACAAAGGCGACATGAGCTTGCTGGGTATGAATTTCCTGTCTTCGATGCAGAGCTGGCGCGTTGAGGGGCAAACCCTCGTATTGCAGCCATAAAGTTTTGGCGGCTGTTGCGCCGCCGTCCCTGATCCAAATTCTAACATGTGCCCGCACGGCGATAATTTCGTCGCGCTCCCTTGACGTGTCGATTGACTCATAACGGTAACATCCGTACCGATTGAAGGGTAACGATAGTACCATAAATAAATCGTCTCTGGGCAGAAAGATCCGGGGGCGGAAATCGCATGGAGGGGATGGAAATGGCTTTGCGGCATGAATGCATTCAGCGTGCCAGCACGATCGGTAGCAATTTGAAGGACGGCGGGCCCCGTCGCCGTTGGGCGGCAATGCTGGTCTTGACGTCCGCGTTGGCAGCGCCGGGCCTGGCATTTGCCCAGGATGACGGCGCGCTCGACATTGTCGTGACGGCGCAGAAGCGCAGCGAACGGCTGCAGGAAGTGCCGATCGCGATCACTGCCTTGTCGGCAGACGCGCTGGACAATGCCGGGGCGACCAACTTCAGCGGTGTGGTGAACATGACGCCGACGCTGAATTCGGTGCCCTATGTCACCAATTCGGACACGCTGGTGCTGACGATGCGCGGGCAGGGCGAGGCCGATGCGGACAAGATCACCAAGGATGGCAGCGTTGGCATTTATGTTGACGGCTTTCACCGGTCGCGCGCGCAAGGCGCGTTGTTCGATCTGGCGGATGTAGAGCGGGTTGAGGTGCTGCGCGGGCCGCAGGGCACGCTTTATGGCCGCAACACGACCGGCGGTGCGGTAAACATCATTTCAAAGAAGCCGAGCGGCGAACTGGGCGGCAAGGCGCAGCTGACCTATGGCAACCGTGACTATGTTCGCCTGCTGACCAGTCTGGACCTGCCTGCCTGGAACAATCTGTCTGCCAAATTTTCCTTCTTGTACAGCGAGAAGGACGGCTATGTTAAAAATATCGGGCCGTCGAACGACTATGGTGAGCTTGGCAACCTTGCTGGGCGCGTTGCCCTGCGCTGGGACGCCGGCACGGGTTTTGTAGCCGATTACCAGTTCGACAAGGGGCGCACGCGATCGACCCCGCCTTATTACGTAAACCCATCGCTTGTTGGCGTTGTGCCGGGCTATTCGGATGACCCGTACCAGACCTATCGTCCGGTCGATCTGCCGGTGAGCAAGACCGATTATGACAATCACGGGCTGACGCTAAGCTGGGATGCGTCGGATCTGGTTACGCTGAAGTCGTTGACCGGATACCGCGAACTGAAGGCGCATTCCTTCACCGATCTTACCGTTGCGCTTGGCCTGCCGACCTTCCCCTATAATATCGACCAGGAACGGCGGCTGAAGAACCGTGAGTTCACGCAGGAATTCCAGTTGGTTGGGCATAGTGGTGATGGTCGGCTCGAATATACGATAGGCCTGTTCTATCTTGATGAGCGCGGCTCGAACGCGCTGTTCCAGAACTTGACGCTGCCATTCGGGATGGGAACGGTCGTAACCGACCGACGGGTTCGGGCGACGTCGGAGTCGAAGGCGGCTTTTGCGCAGCTAACCTGGACGCCGCCGGTGCTGGATGATCGGTTGGAACTGACCTTTGGCGGGCGTTACACCGATGACAAGAAGACTGCTGCGCGCTCGATCGTCGTGAATGGCTTTGCGGTCGAAACCGATATTCGTAATCGCCAGACCTTCAACCGCTTCAATCCTGCGTTTACCGCGAACATGAAATGGACGCAGGACCTGACGACTTATGCCAAGTTTTCGACCGGATATCGTGCCGGAGGATCGAGCGAAGGCGGCGGCGACTTTACGCTTACCTATGGACCGGAAAAGATCACCAGCTATGAGGTTGGCCTGAAATCGCAGTGGCTGGACAGTCACCTGCTCTTCAACCTTGCGGCCTACCACAACAAGATCAAGGGCCTGCAGATCGACATCCCCGTCGATGCCTTTGATCCGTCGATCGTCGATACGCAGAATATCGGCAGCGGCACGATCCAGGGGCTGGAGGTTGAGCTGATTGCACGGCCCGCTCGTGATGTCTCGCTGACGGCGTCCTATGCGCTGGTGGATACCAAGGTCGACACACTGCTCGTTCCCGTTGGCAGCGCCTTTGACCCTGCGGTCAATCCGGGCTCACCCTTTGCGGTGGGCCAGAATATTGCAGACCGGTTCGTCATTCCGTTCGCATCGCGCAACACATTGACGCTTTCGGGCGACGCGACGTTCCTGCGTGTTGGCGACAATAGCTTCAGCGCACACGCCGATTTCCGGTACCAGAGCGGTTTCTACGGCGCGGCCGGCGCAGGCCCCGCGGTGCCCGGTCGGGAATTCTACCACGCCCCGTCGCGGGAAACGGTGAATGGCCGGATCACCTGGGCCCGCGCGCTTGAAGGCGGATCGGAAATGCGCGTGTCTCTTTGGGGGCAGAACATCTTCGATACGCGGAACAAGCAGTTCATCATCGCCCAGGGCGACACGATCAACGGTTTTGTGTCGCAGGCCGCGCCCTATTCGGAACCGGCGACCTACGGCGTCGAACTCGGTTTCAAGTTCTGATTTTTGTTCGGGGTGGGGCGCAGCGATCGCTCCACCTGTTTCAATCAAGCGATCATTCTGGAGAGAAATATGGAACAGGATCTGGCAGGGCGCGTCGCCCTGATCAGCGGCGGAAGCGATGGCATCGGCTTTGCGACCGCAAGGCTCCTCGCCGATCGCGGCGCCGCCGTGGTGATCTGCGCACGCCGTGCCGAGCGGCTTGAGGAAGCGCGCAAGGCGATTGCCGATGCCGGTGGCAAGGTTGAGGCGATACAACTCGACGTGTCCGATCGTGCGGCCTTTGAAGGCGTGGTCGCTGATGTTGCGACCCGTTATGGCCGGCTCGATATGCTGGTGAACAACGCGATGTCGGTCAGCTTCGGCATAATGGGTGAATTGTCGTTCGAAGACTGGCGCCGTGACTTCACGGTCAATACCGATGCGACCTTTGTCGGCACGAGCGCCGCGATGAATGTGATGCGCGCGCAGGGCAAGGGATCGATCGTCAACATTGCATCCACCTGCGGGCTGCGGGCCGCCCCCGGCATGGCGAGCTATTCGGCGTCCAAGGCGGCGCTCATCCAGATGACGTCGGTTGCCGCGATGGAAGGCGCGCGGGTAGGCGTGCGCGTGAATGCCGTGGCCCCCGGTCAGATCGTGACCCCGGCAACCGCCGCATTCCTCGAAGATCCGGTTGCCTCGCAATCGACGGCGGACGCCATTCCCTTTGGGCGTCCAGGGGAAGCACCTGAGGTGGCTGAGGCCATCGTATTTCTGCTGTCGGACAAGGCGTCCTACATCACGGGCGCGACACTGCCGGTCGACGGCGGCAAGGCCGTTCAACTCTATATGGGCGCCTAGCCGAACGTGTCCCTGCATCCTGATGACGCCCGACTGGATGGGCAGGTTGCGCTCGTTACCGGCGGCGCATCCGGAATAGGACGCGGGATTGCCCTGGGGCTTGCCGGCTTTGGCGCAGATATCGCGATCATAGATATCGACCCCGAAGCCGGCGAGCGCGCAGCAGGCGACATTCGTGCGCTTGGCCGACGCGCCTGCGTGGTGGAAGCCGATCTGCGGGACGCCGCCCAGGCGGCCGATGCAGCGGCGGCTGCGATCGAGCGGTTCGGCGGGGTGGATATCCTCGTCAACAATGCCGGCGGTGCGCGATTTGCGCCGTTTTTGGAGCAGGGCGAGCGCAGCCGGGAGCGCCAGATCGCCCTCAACCTTTCGAGCACGATGGAAACGACGCGTGTGGCCGCCAATGCCATGATCGCGCGGAACATGGGCGGTTCCATCATCAATGTCGCGAGCATCGAAGGGCAGCGGGGCGCGCCGGGCTTTTCGATCTACGCGGCGTGCAAGGCGGCGATGCTGAACTTGACGCAGACCATGGCGCTGGAACTTGGCGAGCACGGCATTCGCGTCAACGCGATCGTGCCCGATATCGTGATCACGCCCGGTCTTTTGTGCATGAATCCGGACATGACGGCCCCGGCGCGCATCGCAGCGCGAAATCGTTATGTTCCCTTAGGCCGTGACGGTGATCTTGATGATTGCGCGGGCGCCGCGGTTTTCCTGGCTTCAAGGCTCGCGCGTTACGTGACCGGGGCAATCCTGAATGTCGACGGCGGGACCTCTGCGGCGCGGGGCTGGATACGCGACGGAGATGGGGGGTGGATGCTGTTCCCGCCCGTTTGATCGGTTAGGGGGCCGGGGGGCGGGGAAACCTGCCCCCCGGAAATGATCAGGCCGGCTGCGGCATCAGCGCGGGGTAATCGGTATAGCCGCCAGCGCCGGGGGTGTAGAGCGTGTGCCGATCGAAAGGCGCAACATCCGCGCCCGCACGGAAGCGTTCCACGAGATCCGGATTGGAGATGTAGAAGCGCCCGAAGGAACAGGCTTCGGCGTCGCCCGCATCGATGTGCTGCTGCGCCTGCGCGGCATCGAGGCTTTCGTTGAGGATCAAGGGGCCTGCGAAATTCTGCCTGCACAGGGCAAGCGGATCGAAGGGCAGGCTTTTGAGCCGGATCAGGTGCAGATAGGCAAGCCCGAGCGGCGATGCCGCCCGCAGCAGCGTTTCGTATGTTTCGACGGGGTTGTCGTCCTGAATGTCGTGCAGCGGGTTGCCCGGGCATATCCGCATGCCGACCCGGCCGGCACCGATTTCGGCGGCCATTGCCTCTAGCACCTCGATCACGAAACGACAGCGATTGGCGGGGCTGCCACCATAGATATCGTCGCGCTGGTTGGTGCCGGTGGAGAGGAACTGCATCGGCAGATAACCGCTGGCAGCGTGGAGTTCGACACCGTCAAAGCCGGCACGGATCGCGGTAGCCGCAGCCGCGCGATATTCATCGATTACCGTGCGGACCTCCTCGGTCGTGAGCGCTTCGGGCTCATCGAAATCGACCATGCCCGCGACATCGGTATAGATTTGCCCGCGGGCGCGGATGGCGGAAGGGGCGAGTGTTCGGGCACCTTCGTCCTTGTTCAGATGGCTCGATATGCGGCCGCAATGCATGATCTGGAGCACGATCCGTCCACCGGCGGCATGCACCGCGTCGGTCACCAGTTTCCAGCCCGCAACTTGTTCCTCGGTGTAGATGCCCGGGGTCCGGCAATATCCCTTGCCGTCCGGGCTGGGCTGGCTGCCCTCGGCCACGATCAGCCCCGCGCTTGCACGCTGCGCATAATATTGGGCGTTCAGCGCGGTGGGCGCATCCCCAGTGCCCGCGCGGCTGCGGGTAAGCGGTGCCATGACGATGCGATTGGCGAGTTGAAGATCGCCGAGCGCGATTGGATCGAATAGAGACAGCATTTCAGGTTTCTCTCCTAAAAGATTGAATAAATTATATTGTTTAAAGGTTATCTGTGTAATCATCGACGCCCGGCAGGATGGGGCGAAAGCATCCGCCGAGGCGAAGATGGCCGAGCCTGGATGCTTTCAGCGCCTGATCGAGGTCCGCGAAGATATCGTCCCATGCAGGTGCATCGGGCGCGCAGTCGGAAAAGAGGAGGACCAGCCAGCCGCATTCCAGTTCGCCCCGTGGGACGGGCACTGCGATCCGGGGGGCATTGGCGGGCAGTTGCAGCGGCCGGAACCACAATGCCTGACTGCGCGGTGACGAAAGTGTCGGCGCAATCCGTGCGGCAACGGCGGCGCGGAAGGCTTCTTCAGTCGTCCCTTCGCTGCGTTCAAGCAGCAGAACGGAGGCCGATTTGTATGGATATTCGAGCGCGAGCTCGGCCGGAATGTCTTCGGGCTGATCGGCTGTTCGACCAGAGAATTCGTAGAAGCCCGTCGATATGCTGTCGGTCGGCGGGCCCATGCGCCCTTGCCGGGCGAGGCGCCGGACCTGATCCACCGACCAGTTGAGCGCCGGATCGCGGCGGCCCTTCATGATCCAGTAGAGATTGAGGAAGGAGCCGCGATCAATGCCGGTTTCCGGCGAAACGCCGTCACCAACACGGCGCCCTTTCAAATCCTTCGTCGCGACGAACCGGCGACCCGAGAAGAAATCGGCACCTGCCATGCAGCCTGAAAAGAAATGATCACGCTCATACCAGCGCGCGAATTCCGCCGCATGGCCGGGATGGGGCTCGACCATAGAGAACAGGATTGTTCCGAGTTCCGCGGGTGGGGCCAGCGCCAGATCCTCATCGCTGGGACCACGTCGAGGGGGCGGATTTTCGTCAAATTTTTCTTTCATCGCATGTGCCGCTTGACCGAACCCAGAAAATGAGTACCGATGGTACTGTAAGTGGGGCGGTGGCGTTTGTCGACTGCGTTTCCGGAAAATCTCCGGCTGCGCGGCAAATCGGAAGCCACCGCTCTTGGAGACGGATGCAGGACGAAGATGGACCTCGACTTTACAGAAGAGCAGGAGATGCTGCGCGACAGCCTGCGCGGCCTTTGCGAAGCGGAATCCGACAGTCAGGCGGTGCGCCGCGCGGAGATTGATCCCACAGGCGTGATGCAGCGGCTGTGGCGGAGCCTTGCGGACTCAGGGTTTCTTGGGCTCGGCATTGCCGAGGAGCATGGCGGCTCGGGGCTTGGGCTGATCGAAGCGAGCGTTGCTGCGCATGAATTCGGCCGCGCGCTGGCACCCGTGCCACATTTTGAAAGCAGCATCTTTGCCGCGCGGCTGATTGCGGCGGCAGGCAGGGCGGAGCAGCAGGCGCAGTGGCTGCCTCCGCTTGCGGACGGTTCGTTGGTGATCGTTCCTGCCTTTTACGAAACGGGCGGAAACGATGACATCGAGACCGTTCACCTTGCGCCGATGCGTTCGGGCGACGGGCTGGTTCTTTCCGGCCGCAAATGCTTTGTCGGTTATGCCAATCTCGCCGATCGCTTGCTGGTGCTGCTGCGCCATCCCGACCGGGATCATGAACATGTGCTGGCGTGCATCGACGCCCGGGCGCGCGGTGTTTCGGTTGCGGTGGAGCCCAATCTGGCGAGTGCTGCGCTTTGCACGGTCGATTTCGACGCGGTGGAAATCGCGGACGGCGACCTGATGGCACCTGAGGGGGGCGTTGCGGCGATCTGGAGCCGCGCCTTTCTTGAAGGGCTTGTGCCCTTGGCGGCGCAAGCCGTTGGCGGCGCCCAGCGCACGCTGGAACTGGCTATCGCTTATGCCAAGGAGCGCGAGCAGTTCGATCGGCCGATCGGCAGTTTTCAGGCGATTGCCCATTATCTGGCGGATGCCGCGACCGAACTGGAGGCGGCACGCGTGCTCGTCTGGCAAGCGGCTTGGGCGCACGGAGAAGAAGGCGATTTCGAACGCCTCGCGATCACGGCCAAGCTGTTCGCTTGCCGTGCGTTCCGGCGCATTTCGGCGCTGTCGATCCAGGTGCATGGCGGGCTGGGCTTCACCACCGAGGCTGATCCGCAGCTCTATTTCCGGCGCGCCAAGCATCAGCAGCTTTTGCACGGCGAAAGCGGATGGCTGGAAGCGCAACTCGCGCGGCGGGTGATCGCCGGCGAAATCCCTGTTCTCAACTGAGGTTCCCATGACGATTCTGGAAGGAAAATCGGCGATCGTTACCGGCGCGGGCGGCGGCATCGGCCGTGGCCATGCGCTGCACCTGGCGCGCGCGGGCGCGGCTGTTGTGGTCAACGACATCGACGGTGCTGCGGCGGCCGCCGTGGTTTCGGAGATTGAAAGCCTTGGCGCGCGCGCGATCGCCTCGACACATGATATTTCGGGCGAGGAAAGCTCGGCCGCGCTCGTCAAGTCCGCGGTCGATGCGTTTGGCGGGATCGACATCCTCGTCAACAATGCGGGCAATCTGAAGGACCGGACGTTCCTGAAGATGACCGGCGACGAGTTCGACGCGGTTTGGCGGGTTCATGTGAAGGGCACCTTCTGGTGCGCGCAACATGCCGCCCGGCGGATGGTGGAACAGGGGCGCGGTGGCGCGCTGATCAACACCACCTCTGCCGCGCATTTCGGCAGTTTCGGGCAGACCAACTATGCGGCGGCGAAAGGGGCCATCGCATCGATGACCTACACCTGGGCGCTGGAACTGGCGCGTTATGGCATTCGGGTGAACGCGGTCAGCCCGCTGGGCATGTCGCGCATGTCGGCGACGACAAAGCCGGGCGAGGGCGTGTTGGCGGTGCAACCGGATCCGACGCTCAACGGGCCGATGATCGTTTTCCTGGCATCGGATGAGGCCGATTTCGTGTCCGGCCAGGTGTTCGGCACGGGGGGAGACCGCATCGCGCTGCTTTCCCAGCCGCATTACGGCAAGACGCTGATCCGTTCGGAAGGCTGGGATCTGGAGACGATCCAGGCCCAATTCCGGGCGCAGATGCGCGGCGCCTTCGGTGCACTCGGCATGCTGGGCCAGCCCTATCCGTTTCATGACGGTGTGAAACGGCCGGTGCAGGAGCATGGGCGATGACCGGGATCGTCGCGCACGGCGTTCATCTGCCGCTGCGGCGGATGCCGCTTGGCCTGCTACGTGGCGGGCGGGCGGGCGAGGCCGAACGCACGGTTGCCTGGTCCGACGAGGACAGTGTCACGCTGGGCGTGGCGGCTGCGCGCAATTGCCTGACGGGCCGGGCGCGGGATCGCATCGGCCTGATCCTTTTTGCCACCACCAGCCATGGCTATGCCGAAAAGCAGGCGGCAGCCCTGGTCGCGCGTGCGCTGGATTTGCCTGAAGGCGTTCGCACCGCGGATATTGCACATTCGACGCGCGGCGGCGCACAGGCGCTTGCCGCGGCGATCGATGCGGTCCGGGCCGGCGCCGCAGACGAAGCGCTGGTGATTGCCGCCGATTGCCGTTCGGGCGCGCCCGGCAGCGATTTCGAGGCGAATGGCGGCGATGCGGCTGCGGCTTTCCTGATCGGCACGGAGGGGGTGATTGCCCGCCATATCGGCAATGTGTCGCGGGCCGAGGAGATCATCGATGTCTGGCGGCGGCCGGGGGACCGGTTTCCCCATGGCTGGGAAGACCGGTTCGTCACCGAATATGGCTATCTTCTTCCGGCGGCCGCTGCGGGCGATGCGCTGAAGGCAGAGCGCGGCGCTAACGCCGAGTGGCACTGGGTACTGAGCGCCCCCAATGCGCGGGCGCATGGCAGCCTGGCAGCGCGGCTGAAACTGTCTCCCGATCAAGTGGAGAAGCCCCTTTTTGGCAAGGTCGGTTTTTGCGGCACGGCGCATGCGCCGTTGCAGCTTGCGTCGGCGCTGGACGGAGGGGCGCAAGGACGGCGCATTGCGATGCTGGCGCATGGCGACGGGGCAGAGGCCTTGTTGTTCGAAATGGAACAGGCGAGTGGACGGCAGTCGGTGGAGGCCGCACTGGCGGCGCGCAAGCCGGTCGCCAGCCTCGACATTTATCGCCGTGCGCTGGGACTGGACATGACCGAATATCCCGCGCCGGACGATCAGGGCATTTCCGCCACCGTTCATTATCGTGAACGCGACGAGAACAATGCGCTCGGCGGACAACGCTGCGGCTGCGGCGAGCCCCAATTTCCCAAGGGGCGGGTGTGCATACGGTGCAACAAGCAGGGGCCGTTCGTGCGCGAAAGCTATGCCGAGGGGCAAGGGCATCTCGTGACCTTCACGCGCGATGCCTTCTTCCCCAGCGCCGAGCCGCCAACGGTGGTTGGCATCGTTCAGGTGGAGAATGGCCCGCGCATTCACATGCAGATCGCCGATATCGCGGCGGATTCGGTGGAGATCGGCATGCCCGTTCGATTTGCGTTCCGGCGGATCCATCAGGCGGGCCGCAAGCCCAATTATTTCTGGAAAGCCGTGCCCGCGGCGGGAGGCGCGAAATGAGCCTTAGGGACAAGGTAGCCATTGTAGGCGCCGGATGCTCGAAATTTGCCGAAAACTGGACCAAGAACGCTGAAGACATGATCGTCGACGCGGTGTTCGAGGCCTATGCTGATGCCGGTATCGAAGACCCCAATCGCCAGATCGATGCGATCTATTGCGGCTCGCTCTATTCGGCGCAGGGGCCGGTGGAAGTTTCGGAATCGCTGAAGCTCTTCAAGCCGCTGACCTCGGTCTATAATTACTGCGCGACCGGGACCGAGGCATTTCGCGCGGGATGCATGGCGGTTGCGGCGGGCGTTCACGATACGGTGCTGGTTGTCGGCTATGACAAGCCCAAGGACCGGGGCGTTTCCGGCCCGTCGGTAAGCATTCGCGGTGTTCGCGACTTGCCGGCCACGCCGGCCGGGTGGTTCGCGCTATGCGCAGAGCCCTATTTCAAGGCATTTGGAGCGGGACGCGAGCATCTGGCGCAGATTGCCGTGAAGAACCACGCCAATGGCTGCCTTGCGCCGAAATCCTTTCTCAAGAAGCAGATCAGCGTCGAGGATGCGCTGAACGCCCGCATGATCTCTTGGCCGTTTGGCCTGTACGATTGCGCCGCCCAGACAGACGGTGCCGCTGCGGTGATCATCACCAAGGCATCGCTGGCGCGCGGCTTTCGCGATGATCCGGTTCTGGTGAAGGCGGTGGCCTCAGCCTCGGCGCCCAATCCGCATACCGATCCGGATAACGATTTCCTGCGCTGGAAGGCAACGGCCGCAGCGGCGCAGGCGGCCTATAAGATGGCCGGGATCGACGATCCGTTCCGCCAGATCGATGTGGCCCAACTTCACGACTGTTTCACGCTCACGGAGTTGCTCAGTTACGAGGATCTTGGCTTCTGCGAAAAGGGCAGTGCCAAGGATCATATCGAAAGCGGCAGTTTTGCCTTGGGCGGCGCCTTGCCGGTGAACACCGACGGGGGGCTGAAATCCTTCGGGCATCCGACCGGTGCCACGGGCGTGCGCATGATCGTCGAAAACACGCTGCAGCTTCAGGGCCGTGCAGGGGCCCGCCAAGTGCCCAATGCGTCCATGGCGCTCAGCCACAATATCGGCGGTTTCCCGACCGGGTGCGCCGTCGCCATTCTCGGGCGGGAATAGGCGATGGAACTCACCACGCTTCGCTATGAGCGCCGAGACGGGGTGGCGATCGTCACGCTGTCTCGACCGGAACGGCATAATGCCGTTGACGCCGCGATGGCCCGCGAACTGCCGCAGCTCTGGCACCATTTCGAGCACGATGCGGAGGCGCGTGTGGCGATCGTGACGGGGGCTGGCGCGCGGATATTTTGCGCCGGTGCCGATCTGACGGATCCGCCGGAAACCGACCGCGCCGGAAGTGCTGCAAGCCTCGATTCCATTCGTTGGACATCGATGCAGAACGGCGTTTCCAAGCCCGTGATCGCGGCGGTGAACGGCGGCGCGCTGGGTGGTGGCCTGCATTTCGTGGCCGATGCCGATATCGTGATTGCGGCGGATACGGCCTATTTCTCCGATCCGCATGTCGCGGTGGGCTTCACCGCCGCGCTGGAGCCGATCACGCTGGCACGGCGGATGCCGATTGGTGCTGTGATGCGGATGGCGCTGACCGGCGGGCTCGAGCGACTGGGCGCGCGGGAAGCGTTGCGGCTAGGGCTTGTCGATGAAGTGGTTTCCTCCGCCGATCTTCTGACCACGGCGCATACGCTGGCGATAAAGATTGCGCAGCATTCGCCCGCAGCCGTTGCCCGCACGAAAAAGGCGATCTGGGCATCCAAGCAAATGGGGCTGGACGAGGCGCTGCGCGCTGGCTGGTCGCTGATCATGGAACAGATTGATCATCCCGACGCCAAGGAAGGCCCCCGGGCCTTTGTCGAGAAGCGGGCGCCGGTGTGGCAGCCGCCGGGAGGCGCATGATGGCAGATGTTTTCGTATCTTTCGGGTTCGGGACGATCGGCATTGCCCGGCGCGGGCCGGTGACCATCATCCGGCTGCAAAGGCCGGAGCGGTTGAACGCCTATACGCCGGAAATGGGGGAGGATCTGGTCGCCGCCTTTCGCGCAATGACGGACGATGAGAGTGTGGCGGCGGTTGTCGTGACCGGGGAAGGTAAAGCCTTTTGCGCGGGCGCGGACCATGGCTGTTTTACCGAACCGCCCGGGCCGTCGGGATTGCGCATCGGCGAAGAAGCCTTTGTGAAGGGTTTTGCCGCCGAGTTGCGCGACCACCCCAAATTGCTGATCGCCGCCTTCAATGGCGCTGCGGTTGGCATTGGCGTTTCGATGAGCCTTTGTTTCGACCTGCGCCTTGCCGCGACAGACAGCCGGTTGAAGCTCAATTTCGCCGAACACGGGATCATGCCGGGTTTCGGGGCGACCTATGTTTTGCCGCATCTGGTGGGCCTCGGACAGGCGAAGAAGCTGCTTTTGTGCGAGCCACTGATCGGCGCGGGCGAGGCGCTGGCGATCGGACTGGTCGACGAGGTGTGCGCGCCGGCCGACCTGATCGAGCGGGCCTGTGCCCTGGGCGCGGCTGCGGCGCGGTTACGGCCGGGAGCGGCGAGGAAAATCAAGCGGGCGCTCAATCGCAGTGTCGAGGAAGGATTCGCGGCGGCGCTGCAGGCCGAGGCCGCAAGCGACCTGCGCAAGGAGGCGCGCGCATGACGCCGGTTGAAAAGATCCGCTTTGACGATTTCGATCGGCTGGCGCTGCTGACGAAAGAACCTTTTGGCGATTGGGGGCATGAGCGCACCATATCGCAGGAGATGGTGAACGAGTTCGCAGGACTTTCCGGCGACCATCAGTGGATCCATGTGGATCCGGTGCGCGCCCGCGAGGAAGGGCCCTTTGGCGCGGCTGTTGCGCACGGCATGCTGGTTCTAAGTTTCATCCCCTCGATCCTGCCGGCGAACAAGTGGGCGATCGATGGGCATGGCGCGGCGCTCAACTATGGATCGGATGGCATTCGTTTCGTCTCGCCGGTGCTGGTGGGCGATCGCATCCATGCCCGGGCACGCCTTGCGGACGCGACTCAGCACCCGAAGGGCAGCATGATCACCATCGAGACGGCGGTTCATGTCGTTGGCAAGGAAAAGCCGGCCATGACCTACCGCGCACAGGTGCTTTACCTGCCGAGGGCGAAATGAGCGGCTTTAAGGACAGCACCGCGATAGTGGGGATCGGGGAGACGGCCTTTGGCAAGGGGCTGCCGGGCACCGAGCTGGAATTGGCATGCGAGGCGGTGAGCAAGGCGTTGGCCGATGCCGGCCTGTCCCCCCGGGATGTCGACGCCGTCGGCTCCTACACCATGGAGGCCACGAGTGATTTCGAGTTGGCGCGCCAGATGGGGTTTGGCGACCTCAATTTCTTTTCGCAGACGGGGCATGGCGGGGGGGCGGCGCCCGGCACGGTGGGCCATGTGGCGCTGGCCGTGGCGGCGGGCGTGGCCAATGTCGGCGTCGTCTGGCGATCGCGCAAGCGATCAGGCGCGGCATCCCGCGTCTGGGGGCAGACCGCGTCGACGCTGACCGATCACTGGAAATGGTCTCGCCCGTCGGGGCTTTTGCGCCCGGTCGATGAAGTGGCGATGCTGACCCAGCGCTATTTCTTCGAATACGGCGACGGGCGCGATGCGCTTGCGGCGATTGCGACAGGCCAACGCGCCAATGCCAATGCCAATCCGCGCGCCCAGATGCGTGACAAGCTGATGTCTACCGAGGATTATTTCGCGGCGCGCATGATCGCGGAGCCACTGTGCCTGTTCGACAATTGCCTTGAAACCGATGGCGCGGTGGCGGTTGTGATTACGCGCAGCGCCCGGGCACGCGACCTGCGGCAGGTGCCCGTGCTGATCCATGCCTTTTCCCAAGGTCTGGCGACGGGGCATCAACCGATGGCCGATTTTCACCGTGCAGCCCCGCTGGTGGGTGGCTGCTCAGCGGTGGCGGCCGCCAATTTATGGCGCCAATCCGACCTGACTGCGCAAGATGTGGATGTGGCGCAGATCTATGACGCCTTTTCACCGCTGATCCTGTTTTCGCTTGAAGCTTACGGCTTTTGCGGGCGCGGCGAGGCGAGCGATTTCGTCCGATCGGGGGCGCTGCAACTGGGCGGCGCGCTGCCGGTCAACACGGCCGGGGGCGGGCTTTCGGAGGCCTATATCCACGGCATGAACCTCGTGACCGAGGCGGTGCGCCAGGTGCGCGGCGAGGCGGTGACACAGATTGATGGCGCGAAAACCTGCCTGGTGACGGGGTGTGACAGCACGCCCAATGGCGCTTTGCTGCTGCGGAGGGACGGATGATCGAAACCCCACCCATGCCCGAGATGGGCGACGGGGCGGAGGCCCCGTTTTGGGAGGCGCTGAAGCAAGGGCGGCTTGACGTGCAGCATTGCCGGACCTGCAATGCCTGGTTGTTCCCGATCCGCGTTCGCTGTGGCGGCTGCGGTGCGCAGCCCGCATGGCGTACCCTTTCCGGACGGGGGCGAATTTGGAGCTTTACCCGCGTCTATCCGCCCGTGCTCCCGGCCTTTGCACCCTTTGCGCCCTATCCGGTCGTGCTTGTGGAACTGGATGAGCAGCCCGGCCTGAGGCTGGTGGGCAATCTGGTCGAGCGGGCGGACGATCCGATCAACGGCGTGGAGGCCGATCGCATCTCGATCGGCGCGCCCGTTGACATGCTTGTCCGCTACCTTGGCGGGACGCCCTGGCCGGCATGGCGGCTGAGCGAGCCTGCCCGATGAATTTCCTGAACAGCCTTCTGCAAAGCGGAGAATGACGTGTCCGTTGATTATGATCCCTATTCTGACGAAGCCATGCGCGATCCGAGTGCGCTTTACCGCCGGATGCGCGAGGCTGGTTGCCCGCATTACATGGACAAGTACAAGGCCTGGGCACTGGTGCGGTATGAAGACGTGAACGCCGCGAGCCTTGCTGACGAAAAGATCGATTTCACGCATGGATCGCTGCTCGGCCAGCACATGCTGGGTGAACCGATCCCCCGCACGTTCATGACGATGAACGAGCCGGAGCGCCGGGCATGGCGTAATCTTTTGACGCCTTCCTACACGGTAAAGGCGGTGAAGGGGGAAGCCGAGCGCCTCCGCGCGCTGGTGCGCGAGATACTGGCGCCGTTGGTCGCGCGCGGGGAGTTCGATGTCTACCGCGATCTGACCAACCGGGTGATGTGCATCAACGCCGGTTATATGCTGGGCATTCCGCGCGAGGATGCCGAATATGTGCGCGGGCGGATCGATGACATGATCATGCACCGCGAAGCGGGGCAGAAGGGCATGACCTCTGAGCGCAACCGCGCCGCCGCGCATGAACTGGCCGGATATCTTGGCGCCTATGTCGCCCGCTTGCGCGCCGAACCCGAAACGGCCGTGCGCCACGCCAAGATACTGCTGGAGGCAGAGATCGATGGCCGCCGCCTCGACGATGAGGAAATGATCGCCTATTTCTTCTCGCTGCTCGTCACCGGTTCCGAAACGACCCCGATGGCGACCGCAGGCGTGTTCTATTATCTGGCCAAGCATCCCGAGCAAAAGGCGATGGTCGTGGCCGACCCCGCCGGGCTGGCCAAGGCCGCGTTCATGGAAACCTGTCGATACGACCAGCCGACCAACATGCTCGTGCGCTGCGCGCGCGACGATTTCGAACTGAGCGGCCAGCAGATCCGGACCGGGGACCGGTTGTTGATGATCTATGCTTCGGCGAACCGGGACGCCGAGCGTTTCGAGCGCGCCGACGAGTTCGACATCTTCCGCCCGCGCAAGGCGGATATGACCTTTGGGACCGGTGTCGCCTTCTGTCTTGGCGCCCATCTGGCTCAGTTTGTTGGGCCGATGATGATCGAGGAGGTTTTGAACGCGGTCGGTGATTTCGAACTGATCGAAGACCAGTGCGAACGCGCTTACGGCGAAAATCTGGCCGGGTTCAACCGGGTTCCGATCCGTTTCACGCCGAGGAACCTGGTGTGATGGAGGCCTCCGCCGGGATTGCTGCGAGCGACATGATGCTGCGTCCGAGCCTGTTGGCGGGACGCCGCATCCTTGTGACCGGCGGAGGCACCGGGCTTGGGCGCGTCATGGCAGAGGGATGCGCCGCGCTGGGGGCGCAGGTGCATATCTGTGGCCGTCGCGGCGATGTGTTGGAAAGTGCCGCTGCGGATATCTCACAGCGGCACGGCGTAGGCAGCGTAGTGCCGCATGTCTGCGACCTGCGCCAGCCCGAAGCCATCAATGGGATGCTGGATCATATCTGGGCGGTTCATGGTCCGCTGGACGGGCTGGTGAACAACGCGGCGGCCAATTTCGTGGCGAGGGCCGAAGATATCTCCCCCAATGGTTTCGACGCGATCGCGGATACCGTGTTTCGGGCCGGGTTTTTCGTGACGACGGGGTGCGGTCGACGCTGGATCGCGGAAGGGCGCGCCGGGGCCGTCGTATCGATCCTGACGACATGGATATGGAATGGCGGCCCCTTTGCCGTGCCGTGCACCATGGCGAAAGCCGGGCTTCACAGCATGACACAGTCATTGGCCGTGGAATGGGGGCGGCACGGCATACGGCTGAATGCCATTTGCCCCGGCGCCTTCACGACCGAAGCGGCCGCGCGGCAGTTGGCGACCGAAGAGCAGGGCTTCGACACGGCTGCGGCCAACCCGCTTGGCCGGGCGGGGCGCCCGGTGGAACTGGCCAATCTCGCGACCTTTCTGCTCGCCCCCGGTTCGGAATTCATCAACGGGCAGATGATCGCGATCGATGCCGCCGGCTACCAGGCGAACGGGGCGAATTTTTCGGCAATGACCGGGTGGAGCGATGCGGATTGGGGGGCGCTTCGTGAAAAGATGCGGAAGCAAAGAGGGGGTGAACATGCCTGATAGCAGCCAGACGAATGAGAACCGGGCGATCTTGGCCGATTTCGTCGACATTTTTCTGGGGCAGCGCGCCATTCGCACAGCCTTCGAAAAGCATGTTCACGAAGATTATGTGCAGCATAGCTCGGGCATTGCGAATGGCAGGGAAAGCGCGATCCTGGCCCTCGAAGCCATGTTTGCCCGGATGGGGGATGTGAAGGTGGAGGTGCGCCGCGTTCTTGTCGATGGCGAGCATGCTGCCGTTTATATCAGCGGCGGCGATGTTGCCGGCGGCGCCGCATATGATGTCGTCGACCTATTTCGCCTGCAAGGCGGCAAGATCGTGGAGCATTGGGATGTATTCGCGCCCCGGCGGCAGGATGGTCGGCCGGTTATCTGACAAGCGGATCAGCGGCCCAGGCCCTTGAGGGCGACCTGGATGATCTTGCGGAATTCGCTTGGGCTGATGTCGGCATTTTCGAACATGAGGCGCAGCATTATCGGGCCCATGACGAGATCAACCGCCAGTTCCATGTCGAGATCGGCCGGGAGTTCACCGCGTTCGACGGCGCGCTGCAGGACAATCTTGGTCGGGGTGCGGCGGCGATCGGTGCTGGCGTCGAGCGCGGCCCGGAGTTCCGGGCTGCGGCTGCGTTCGCCGACGAGCGTGGGCCACACCGTGCCAAGCGCGGTATTCTGAACGAAATCGCCGAATTCGGTGACGATGGCGAACAGATCTTCCTCGACCGATCCCTTGTCGACCGGCGTGAGCTCGGGAAGCCGGTCAACCGCGGCGACGGCCAGCAGTTCCTTTGACGGCCAGCGGCGATAGATGGTGGCTTTGCTGACCGAGGCACGGGTCACGACCTCGTCCATCGTGAAGCCGCGATATCCACGCTCGACCAATATCTCCATTGCAGCGGTCAGGATTGCATTTTCCGAACGGGCGCTGCGCGGCCGGCCCAGCTTTGGCGCCTGTTCCTTGCTGTGATCCGGTTGTTCCGACGGGTTGGTCATCGATCGTGCATCTCTCTCTTTGAGCGCGCGCATAACGTGGCGGCCACGCACAAGTCAAAAACTTGCCGGACAAAACCCCAAAAGAGCGTTGACCGCACATTATGGTACCGATAGTATCGTTTCTATAAGGCGGTGCAACGCAAATCGGAAAAGTAATGCAAGGGGAGAGTGCGGGCGTGAGGATATGCGGGCTTGGATATGTCGGGATCGGTGCGCCCGAACCCGAGGCGCTGATGGGGTTTGCCACCGATATTCTGGGGCTGATGCCGGCGCGTTCGGTGCCGGGTGAGGCATGCAGTGCATCGCACCGTGCAGCTGATGGTTCGGTGTATCTGAAGGTGGATGCCTGGCAATGGCGGTTGGCGATCCATCCGCGTCCGTCGGAAGGCCTTTTGTACATGGGCTTCGAACTCGCCAGCGAGATCGACCTGGAACAGGCCTGTGCCGAACTGGAGGCGGCTGGCATCGAGGTGCGCACTGGGACGGTGGCCGAAGCGGCTGAGCGGGCGGTGACCGCCATCGCCTTTACCAAGGACCCGGCGGGCAATGCGATCGAGCTGTTCTATGCGCCGCGCCTCGACCGTGATTTCGTGTCGCCGCAGGGCATGAATTTCCTGACGGGAGACATGGGGCTTGGCCATGTGAACCTGATTGTTTCGCAGCTGAAGGCGAACCAGGATTTCTACATCCGCGTCCTTGGGTTCCGCCTGTCGGACTATTACGTCTTCGACGAAGGGCTGTCGGCCAATTTCTATCACTGCAATCCGCGTCACCACACGATCGGCCTGGCGCATGTCGGGCCCTTCGACGGGATCCATCATCTGATGCTGGAAGTGGCGGACATCGATGATGTCGGCCGGTGCATGGAGCGCGTGGAGGCCGCAGGCATTCCCATTTCGAGCACGCTGGGTCGGCATTCCAACGACAATATCATCTCCTTCTACATGCGCAGCCCCTTTGGGTTCGACGTTGAGATCGGCTGCGGCGCGGTCCGGATCGACGCGAACTGGACACCGCGCCTCTGCGCGCCGGGTGATGTGTGGGGCCACAAGGGGCTGACCGCTGAAAACATGGTTCCAGACGAAACCGAGGCTGGCTGAAAGGGTCGATAATGGCAGTAGAATTGAGCAAGCCGCAGATCGATATCGGCATGGTCACCACCGACCTGGACCGTGCGCTGCGTTTCTATCGGGATATTCTGGGGTTTGAGGAGGCGGGTGCCGTCGACCTTCCTGGCATCGGCCATATCCACCGCCTTAAATGCGGTGAGACGCTGTTCCGCATTGTGGTGCCGGCCAATCCGCCCGAGCGAACCGCGCATACCGGCGGCTATGATGCCGAGACGGGACTGCGCTACATGACGTTGATGGTGCGTAATCTGGCGGAAATCGTGTCCGCCGCCGAGACCGCCGGTTATCCGGTGCCGTTCCCGCCGATGCAGTTGCGTCCCGGCACGACCTCTGCCCAGATTTCGGACGGGCAGGGCATCACCATCGAACTGACGCAGATCGACCCCGCGCAATGAGCAAGGTAACTCTTCAGGACAAGTACACGCAGACCACGGGCCGGGTGTATCTGACCGGATCCCAGGCGCTGGTACGCATTCCGATCATGCAGCGGCGCCGCGATGAAGAGGCGGGGCTGAACACGGCCGGCTTCATCTCCGGCTATCGTGGTTCGCCGCTCGGCATCTATGACCTTGCGCTGTGGCAGGCGTCAGACCAGCTGCGCGATGCGCATGTCCAATTCCAACCCGGCGTGAACGAGGATCTGGCGGCGACATCGGTATGGGGAAGCCAGCAGATCGATTTCGTCGGCAAGGCCAAATATGACGGCGTCTTTGCCATGTGGTACGGCAAGGGGCCGGGCGTCGATCGCTCGGGCGACCCGATCAAGCACGGTAATTATGCGGGCGCGGCCAAGAATGGCGGCGTGCTGGTGCTGTGCGGCGACGATCATGCCGCGCGCTCGTCGACGGTGGCGCATCAGAGCGATCATGCCCTCATCCATTTCGGCGTGCCGATCCTGCACCCCGCCACGATCCAGGATTATCTGGATTACGGCATTTATGGCTTTGCCATGTCGCGTTTCAGCGGCGCGTGGGTCGGGTTCAAATGCGTGACCGATACGATCGAAACCTCGGCCTCGGTCGACGTCGATCCGGCGCGGATCACGATCCGGACACCGGAGGATTACAAGGCACCGGCAGACGGCCTGAATATTCGCCCCGGCGTGTGGCCGGTGGTTCAGGAACAGCGTTTGTTCGAACAGCGTCTGCTGGCCGTACAGGCCTTTGTTCGGGCGAACGCGCTGGACGGTATTCGCGTTGGCAAGGCGGGCCGCAAGCGGCTCGGCATCGTCAGCACGGGCAAGTCCTATCTCGACGTGCTCGAAGCGCTGCGGCGGCTTGGTATCGATCAGGCCCGCGCCGAGGCGTTGGGCATCGCGGTCTACAAATGCGCGCTGGTCTGGCCGCTTGAGCCGCAGAATATCACGGCCTTTGCACGCGACTGCGACGAGCTGATGGTGGTGGAGGAAAAGCGCCCCGTCATCGAAGAGCAGCTGGCGCACATCCTCTATCATCTGCCCGAAGGCGAGCGCCCGGTGCTGACCGGCAAGCGCGACGATATGGGCGCGCCGCTTTTGAGTTCGGTGGGCGAACTGAGCCCCGACGTGATTTTGCGTGCGGTTGGCAAGCGCATGCCGGCGGATGAAGGCGTTGCCGGGCGCTTGGCTGCGCTCAGCGCGCCGGTGCAGGCCGGGCCGGGACCGGCCGCCGGGCAGGGCGCGCTGATGCGCATGCCCAGCTTCTGTGCGGGGTGCCCGCACAACAGCTCGACCAAGGTGCCCGAGGGCTCCAAGGCGGTGAGCGGGATCGGGTGCCACGGGCTTGCGGTGTTCCTGCCCGAACGCAACACGATGTTTTCCTATCATATGGGCGGGGAAGGCGCGGGCTGGATCGGGCAGGCGCCCTTTGTGGAGATGCCGCATATCTTCCAGAATCTGGGGGATGGCACCTATTTCCATTCGGGCCTGCTGGCTGTCCGCGCCTGTGTGGCCGCCAATGTCAACATCACCTACAAGATCCTGCTGAACGGTGCCGTCGGGATGACCGGGGGGCAGCCGATCGAGGGCGAGCAATTCGATGGCGGCGTCACCACCCCGCATGTCGCGGCGCAGCTGGATGCCGAAGGGGTACGCCGCATTGCCGTCGTCAGCGACGATCCGTCGCGCCACGACCCTGCGGATTTCCCCAAGGGCATCACCTTCCATCACCGCGACGAGCTGGACGCGGTGCAGAAGGAACTGCGCGAGTGGAAGGGCGTTTCTGCGCTCGTCTATGATCAGGCCTGCGCTACCGAGCGCCGCCGTCTCCGCAAGCGCGGAAAGGTGGCCGATCCTGCCAAGCGGATGTTCATCAATCAGGAGGTCTGCGAGGGCTGCGGCGATTGCGGCGTGCAATCCAACTGCATCGCGCTGGAACCCGTGCAGACGCCGCTTGGCCGCAAGCGGCGGATCAACCAGTCGGTCTGCAACAAGGATTTCTCGTGCGTGAAGGGGCTGTGCCCCAGCTTTGTGACCGTGCTTGGCGGAACGCCGCGCAAGGCGGCTGCAAGTGCTGCGCAGGATGATACCGCGCTGGCCGCGACGTTACCGATGCCGGTGCTTCCCACGCCGTCGCAGGATTACAATATTCTGATCGCAGGCATCGGCGGCAATGGTGTCGTCACCATCGGCGCGATCCTGGGCATGGCCGCGCATATCGACGGCAAGCCGGCGACCGTGCTTGATATTTCGGGGCTTGCGCAGCGCAATGGCGCCGTCACCAGCCATGTCCGCTTTGCCGCGCCCGATGGTGCCGAGCATGCATCACGCATTCCGCAAGGCGCGATCGACCTTCTCGTCGGATGCGATCTGGTGGTCGCCACCGGGGCGGAAGTTTTGTCAAAGCTTTCGGCCGATCGCAGCGCTGCGGTTTTCAACCGCTTCATTGCGCCGACAAGCACCTTTGCAAGCAATCCGGACCTGAAGTTCGATGATGCGCCGCTCCGCCAACTGGTGGACGCGAACACGCGGCCCGACAGCGCAACCGGGGTGAACGCGACCAGCATCGGCATAAAAATGCTGGGTGAAGCGCTGGGCGCGAACATGTTCCTGCTCGGGCTGGCCTGGCAGAAAGGCTATCTGCCGCTCTCGCTCGACAGCCTGCAACAGGCAATCACGCTGAACGGCGCCGCCGTCGCGCTCAACCGCCGCGCCTTTGCCATGGGGCGTATCGCGGCCGTGTATCCGGAAAAGATCGCCGAATGGATGCCGTCCGCCGACGCGGATGCGCAACCGGCAGTGGAAAGCCTGGACGATCTGATCGCAGACCGGGTGGCCCGGCTGACCGCATATCAGAACGCGGACTATGCCGCGCGTTTCCTGCGAACAGTTGAGCAAGTGCGCGCTGCGGACCGGGCGTTCGGCCGCGACGAGGCGCTGACGCGCGCGGTTGTTCGGACGCTTTCCAAGCTGATGGCGTATAAGGACGAATATGAGGTCGGGCGCCTCTATTCGGACGAGAGCTTCATGCACGCGGTCAACGATGCGTTCGAGGGTAATTTCTCGCTGCGTTTCAATCTTGCGCCGCCCCTTTGGGCGAGGCGGGATGCCGATGGCCGCCCGCGCAAGATGGAATTTGGCCCCTGGGTGATGATCGGCTTCCGGATGCTTGCGCGCCTAAAGAGGCTGCGCGGGACGGCGCTTGATCCGTTCGGCTATATGGCGCACCGAAAGCTCGAACGCGCACTGATCGGCGAATATGAGGCGCTGCTTCAGGACCTGCTGAGCGGGCTTGATGGCGACCGTTATGACCGGGCGGTGGAATTGGCGGCGCTCTATGATGGCGCGCGCGGTTACGACCTTATCAAGGAAGAAAATATCGAACGCCTGCGTGCGGAGCGCGAGGGACTGCTGGCGGCATATCATGCCGGGCCAGCCAGCGCGGCGCGCGTGCCGGAAATGGCGTGACGGGATCGGGAAAGGATAGACTGACGTGGATTTTCGGCTGAGCGAAGAGGAAAGGGCGTTTGTCGCCGAGGTTACGGCCTTTCTGGACGAGGAGGCAAGGCATGCCGAGGCGCATGATTTCATGGCGCCCGACCGCGAGGCGGATTCGATGCTGGCGGACAGCCCGGCGCGCCGCGCGTTCAACAAGCGGATGGGCGCGCGCGGCTATCTGGGGATGAGCTGGGACGGTGTATATGGCGGCAGCGCGCGACCCGGTATTTATGAATATCTGCTCAATGAAGAGCTCGCGGGCCGTGGCGCGCCGCTGATCGGCAAAGGCGTAGGGTGCATTGGCAAGACGCTGATCCGCCATGGTTCGGAAAAGCTGAAGGCCGAATTCCTGCCGCAGATCCTGAGCGCCGATGTCGAGTTCGCGCTTGGCTATTCGGAGCCAAATGCCGGATCGGATCTCGCCGCGCTCAAGTTGCGGGCAACGCGTGCCGATGGTGGCTGGGTACTCGACGGCCAGAAGACGTTCACCACATCGGCGCATTTTGCCGATTGGTATTGGGTGGCCGCACGCACCGATCCTAATGTCCCCAAGCACAAGGGGATCAGCGTTTTCCTTATTCCCATGGATCATCCGGGACTGACGATCCAGGAAATCAAGACGATGGGAGATCACCGGACCAATGCCGTGTTCTTCGACAATGTCGAGGTTGGCGACGACTATCTGGTCGGCGAGGTCAACAAGGGCTGGACCTATGTGTGCGAGGCGCTCGATTTCGAACGCTTCACCTTCTTCACGGTCAACCCGATCATCACCAAGTTCCGCGTGCTGCTCGATCTGCTGAAGCGAACGGAGCGGGGCGGCCGATGCGTGGTAGACGATCCATTGATTGCGCAGCAGATCGGCCGGCTCGCAGCCGATGTGGAGGCGGCAAAGATGCTGCAACGCCGGGTGATCGTGGCGGCGAGCAAGGGTGATGTTCCGGCGGTCGAGGCGGCAATGTACAAGCTGTTCAGTACGCAATTGGGGCAGCGGATTGCTGATTTCGCGCTGGATGCCCTCGGCCCGCAAGGGCTGTTGTCGCATGGTGCGGACGGCGCGCCCGACGATGGCAAGTGGGAACATAGCTACCGCGCGACGATCCTCGATACCATCGGGGGCGGATCGTCCGAGGTGCAGAAGAATATCATCGCCCGCCGCGGCCTTGGATTGCCGCTCAATTGACGCAGGACGTGGTGGCCGATGACATTCCACACGATCTTGCCGGCTGGTTCGGCAAGGTCATGGTGGTGAGCAAGCCGGTGGCAATCGTGGAGACGGGCGCGATCGAGGCCTTTGCCGCCGCCATCGAGGATGCAAACCCCTTATACTGGGATGATGACGCGGCCCGGGTGATTGCGGGAGGGCGCGTGGCGCCGCCAGCCTTGTTGTCTGCCTGGACCCGGCCCAATCGCTGGGCCCCGGCGGATGAACCGGCCGAACGACCGCTTGAGCTGCACTTTCGGGTCAAGGAACGGCTCGGTTATCCCAATGCCGTCGTCGTTGGCGCGTCGACGATGTTCATGGCTCCCGCGCGGCCGGGGGATATCATATGTGCCGAACAGGTGCTGGCGGGGATCGGGCCCGTGACGCAAAACCGTTTGGGCGAGGGGCGATTCTGGAGGCTCCTCGTCCACTATCGCCGCCAAGACGGCGTCCTTCTGGGGACCGAGACGCTGAAATTTTTCGGATATGGAGATGCCCGGTGAGCGGCCCTTGCATCGGCATGACCCTGCCACCGCGCAATCTTACGCTGGCTGCCGCGCATATCATCGGCGGCGCGATTGCGAGCCGCGACTGGCAGCCCCAGCATCATGACCATCAGCGGGCTCAGGATATGAACCTGCCGGGGATCATCCTCAATACGCCGAGCCAGATGGGGCTCTTCTGCGCGTTCGCCACAGCATGGAGCGGACCGGAAGGGCGGGTAGGGCGCACCGCTCTCAGGATGCGCAAGCCGCTTTGCCCGGGCGATGTGCTTTCGCTGACCGGGCGGGTGACGGACATATTGGAGGATATGGGGGGATGGAACTGGGTGCTCCTGGATCTCGCCATCGAGCGTGATGGCGTGTCCGCAAGCAACTGCCGCCTTTGGTTGGCGGTTCCGGGAGAGGAGAGGGCCTCACCGTGGTCCGCGAGGGAAGCGCAGTGGAACCCGCCTGAACTGGCCGAATGAGGGCGTATCAGGCCTGCGGCCGACGGACTCATCCCTTTTATTTTCGCGGCAACCGTCGTTTGATGGCGCAATAGAATGAAGGAGGGATTGGATGCGATTGGCGGGTAAAGTGGCGTTGGTTACCGGCGCGGGGCAAGGCGTGGGGCGTGGGATCGCCATGGCGCTTGCGCGCGAGGGTGTCGCAATCGCGGCGATCGGGCGAACCTTGTCGAAATTGGAAGACTGTTGCGCCGAAATTGAAGCGTTTGGCGGAAAAGCCATGGCAATTCAGTGCGATATCCTATCCGAAACCGATATAGAACAGTCCGTGAACAGAACGGTCGAGCATTTCGGCCGGCTCGACATATTGGTTAACAACGCCCAGGAGGCGCCGTTCGGGCCGTTGATTGCCATGTCCGACGAAACCTTCCTGCGCACTTATGGATCGGGGCCGCTCGCGAGCTTTCGGTTCATGAAGCAATGTTATCCGCATCTGAAGGACAGCAAGGGCATCGTCTTCAACTTTACATCGGCGATGGCCGCGAGTTGGACGCCCAAGAACTTCAGCATCTACGCATCGGCCAAGAGCGCGGTCGAAACGCTCAGCCGGGCTGCCGCCGTCGAATGGGGCCGCGATGGCATTCGCGTATTGGTGATCGCGCCGCATGCGGATTCACCCGGTGTGCGTGATTTCGGCGAACGTGAGCCGGCGGCAGCGGCGGCCGTGATCAAGAACATCCCCATGGGCCGCATCGGCGAATGCGAACGCGACATTGGTCGCGCGGTGGCCGCGCTGTGCACCGACGACTTCGGCTACATGACGGGAACGATCATTCCGCTTGACGGCGGCCAAGCCAATTTCAATTGACGCTGCGCCGGGGCACTTTCAGGGGCGCCCGGTTCAGTTTACATTTAATATTTAACATAATGTATATTATCGAGCGAATGGGTGTATAAGCCCCAGTATTGAAAACTCGAACGCCTCAGCGTCCCGGCAGTGCTCCATCGATTATCGAGATTGGTTCAAAGCCGGTCTGTTGCATTCTCGCCCCCTCAAATCGGTTCCGGCCATTACGCTTGGCGGCATAGAGCAAGTTGTCGACCGCTCCGACAAATTCTTGCGGGCGCCCGTCGCCCTCGATGGTGATCGTGCCCACACCCAAACTAACGGTGATGATATTGCCGATGTCCGATCTTTCGTGGGGAAGCCGCAAGGTGGCGATCGCGTCGGCGCAAAGTTGTGCGGTACGTTGCGCGCCTTCTGCGTCGGTTTCAGGCAACAACAGAGCAAATTCTTCTCCGCCGAGCCGCGCCGCAAGGTCTCGCGGGCGTTTTGCCAGCGCATGCAGCGCCCGAGCAATTTGGCCGAGACAAGCATCGCCTTCGGTATGCCCGTAGAAATCATTAAATTGCTTGAAGTAATCGACGTCGATCATGATCAATGAGAGTTGGTGGCCGCCGCGCTTGGCATTCTGCCACTCATTTTCCAACCGTGTATCGAACGCGCGCCGGTTGCCGATGCCCGTCAGGCTATCAGTATAGGACAGAACCTCGAGTTTCTTCTGCAATTCCAGAACCCGTTCTTCGGTTCGTTTGCGCTCGCTGATGTCAAACATGAACCCGACAAGGCTGTCGACCGAACCATCGAGCTTTCGTACGACATGCACCACATCCCTGATCCAGACGGTGCCTCCCGACGCGGTGAGTGCGCGATAATCCGCTTCGTGATCGATCCCAGCTTGTGATTGCGAGACGCAGAAATTGACAACCCTTTCGCGATCTTCTTCGTGGATGCGGGTGGCCCAGTCCTGAACCGTTATCCAGCTGCCTTGTCTCCAGCCCAGCAATTTTTCGATCTGCGGGCCTATATAGGTGAACTGCATCGTTTCCCAATCGATCCGCCAGGGGATCGCTTGGGTCGATTCAAGCAACGTCCGGTAAGCCGCGGCATCGTCCACGCCGTTTGTATCCCCTGCGAACTGGCTGAAGGCATTGTCGTGGACGAGTATGTTCACGGCTGTAATTCCTTATGGCGTCGTATAGTTGGGACGGTGGGCCATAGGTGCCCTTCCCCCCAGACTGATGAGCAATGCTATCTTCGGCTCAGGTTGAAATGTTATTAATGTAATCAACCCGTTGTTGCCGTTTGGCCGCCGCTTTTCAGCAGGACGCCAGCGTCCACCCCTGTGTCGGTAGAAACCCATGCATCTGGAGCGGGAGGTGAACGATCTGGGGCTTGATGATCCCGCTGATCTGGCCATGCCGCTCTGGACTGCACCAGAGCATGTCCCCCGGCCAGAGCGCGTGTTCGCGTAGTTCATGCACTCATCGCCGGCAACATGATCGGGCAACGGCATTCTGCTGCGTGATCGATCAGGGTGGCGCACGCGTCGATCCATATCGATCTTTGAACCGCTTCCACATTTCCGTGTCGTCAATCTTGCTAAACATTGGGCCAAGCTGGCCCTGCCCGCGCACAACGACTCATCTCGCGTTCCGATTTACAAGCGTAATGCCGCGCATCGGCCATCGACATGAAGTTTTCTGCCACTCCGCGGAAATGCAGAGGCGGCTGCACTATCTGTAAAACTAGGCTCAAATAGGGTGTCAATTTTGGATTTATCCAAAATGATTGATATTTTTTAGATAAATTAAAAACTCAGCTCATTATGGATGAGTATATTGTTTCTGTTTTTAGCAAATTATCATAACGGTAAATGGTAATTATGAAATAAAATATCGAAAAGAGAATTTATTTATTCAATCTCGGCTGTGTGGTGGTCGATCGAAAGTATCGGTCCACATGTGTCGACGGCTAGGTTCTCAGCCCAGAATTATAACCCTGACATCACTGGAGGCCCAATAATGGATGTATGTGTCAGCATCATCGTTGTGACGCGCAATGCGGGCTTCTTTCATGCTGGACTCTCGGTGATGTCGGATTTGCAGGGTACGCTGTTCGAGCAGGTTTCGCTGGACAGCGGTGAGGACTGGCCTGTGTTTACAGCGGACAATATGGGCCCGCATTACAGGATGGCCCGTCACCGTGCGGTACGATCGCTGGCCGGTTCGCAAAACCGGATTTCAGTCCATCTGGTGCTTGGACAAAGCCTGACGGATGTTTTGAGCACGCTAAGCGCCCGCGATCAGCGCAACGATGTGCATCATATTGGCATGGCCTATATCGACTATTCAGACCCGCATCATACAGTTCGTTCGATCTCCGATATCGATCTGGAGTTGCAGGGCTTTTACACGCAATTGCGCGCAATGAACCTGCACGCGTTTCAAACGCCGACCTCGACCATCGTGTTCCAGTCCGCCGAGCGCGCGCCCTATCAGATTCAGCCATTGAACTTCATCCGCCGCGAGATGCCAGCCGACCCCGATCTGCTGCGGGCGCAGTGGCTGTCTCTCTGGATGGATTTCTATGAACTGAGCGTCACCAATCGCCAAATTCATCCAGGCGATTGCAGACGCCCCGTAAGCGCCATGGCGACCACCCTCGCCCATTTCCTTGAAGAGCGGGTTGGGGCGAACTGGGCGCTGCAATATTATACCGGATCGCTTGTCTCGAGCCTGATTTCGGCCTTTGAGGATCTGGCTGAGCAGCGAAATATCCCCGTATTGCGCGGCCCCAGTGAACATGCGCTTGCCTGCGGCGCGATGGCCAACTGGCAGCTTTACGACAAACCATCGGTAACGATTGTGACGGCGGGGATGATCGATGAGTTTCGCGGCACGCTCGCCAATCTATGCGAGGCGCGTGCGCGGGGCTTCATCATCTGCGCCGAACAACCCCCTGCCCGCTGGTATGCCTTTCAGGCGACGATCAATCCGGAGCTTGACGGGTGCGAAGTATTGCGCGCCCGCAGGATCCCGTTCGTCTTTATCCATGCCCCCGAAGATCTGCCAAATGGCCTTGCGGAAGCCCTGCGGCTGTATGACGAGGATCGTGGCCCTGTGGTGATCCTCGCAACTCAGTCAGTGATGAACGTGGCCGAGGTGACGCTGCCCGAACCGAACAATGTCTCCTGCTACGCGCCACACGACGAACCACGCGACGCACTGGACCGACTGATCGCGTTGTTCAACGAGGGGCCCGAGCGGATATTGCTGCTTCCGGGAAAGATTGGGCCACCGACACGCGCCCTGCTGGCCGAAATTGCCGAGCGCTCCGGCATCGCGTTGGCCGACAGCATCATCCATCCCGGCATGGCAGCGAGCCATATAGAAGGTCGTCTCAACCCGGCCTATCTTGGCACATTGGGTGTCTACGGCATTTCAGATGCGGTTTACCGTTTTCTCCACCGCGATAGGCGGATCGCGCCGCGCGATGAACAGGCGCTGGTATTTCTGGGCGACAAGATCTCGCAGGCGGTTACCCCCTTTGGCGAAGGCAAGTTGCAGAGGATGTTCCATATTGCCCAGGTGGTTGCAGCCCCCAGCCATATCGCCCCGTTCGCCGATATTGCCGTCATCCGTGATCCGCATGCCGCACTGGCGCAGATTCGCGAGCGCCTGAACGTCTCGGATGATCTTCTGGCACGGCGCAAGGCAGCGATCGCCGCTGCGCATCTGGGTGAGGAAGACCTGTCGGGGTGTCTGCCGGTTCTGCCGATGACGCCCAATTATTTCTTCAAAAATCTGGGCACGTTGCTGCGCGATATGATCGAGCAGGACAACTATGACTTTACCGGGGTCTATGATGTCGGGCGCTGCGGAATATCGGCGATCCGTAACCTGCCGAAGACGCGCGCCGGGTTTTCAGGCTGGTTCGGCCGGGCGCTAATGGGCGATGCCTATATGGCGACGGTGGCGCTGGCGCAGACCGCGCCAACCGACCTTCTGGTCTTTGTAGGGGACGGTGCGCGGGCGCTGGCCCCCGACATCCTGCCCAGCTTACTTGAGAATGCGCTGTCGAACGGTGCGCATCGCGATCTCAGCATCTCGATCTTCGTGCTGATCAACAACGGATTTTCTGCCATTAACACCTATCAGGAACGGATCCTGTTCAACCGCACCTCACGCCAGATGCGCTTGCTGAGCCTGGGTGTACCGGCAAGCGAACGCGACCTTTGCGGCTATCGGGTGGTAACCCGGACCATTGACCACCTCGACACCGACGCGATGCGCGACGACCTGCGCGCGCGCGGCAGGATCAACCTTTTCACCGTCAACCTGACCCACAACAACGAAGGCGATGGCATGTCGCTCGCCCATGTTTCGGGCTGGCAGCAGGATCAGCTTGCGCGCAGCCATGGCCGCCCCGGGCGCGCCCATGCGGAAGAAAGGTTCTGAAATGCGTTTCGGCTTCATCGCTCATCCCACCTCCGTCCCGCTGAAACGCTATGTAAAAATGCTCGATCTGGTCCAGCGCAATAGCGAGGATTTCCAAAGCGGCTATTCGCGCGAGTTGTGGTCGCACAACAATCTCGTACCCTTCATGAATTTCGACCGGATCGTCAGCGCGACAGGAGCTGAGGCATCGGGACATTTGCGCTATCTTCCGCTGACCGCGCAAGAGATGCTCCGCGATCCCAAAGCCAGCCTGATCCGGGTTGTTGAGGGCGCAAGATCGCTGGCGGCTGATGGTGCCGATCTCGTCGGCCTTGGTGGTTTTACCTCGATCGTCGGGCGCCACGGGATCGAAGTGGCAAATGCCAGCCCGGTACCAGTGACGAGCGGTAATTCGCTGACGGCTTACGCGGCCTATCGAGCGCTTGCACAGGTGATGGAGTGGATGCGATTGCGCCCTGCGGATCACCGCGTGGCGATCATCGGCTATCCAGGATCGATCGCGCTTGCCATTGCGCGACTGTTGCTCGAGGACGGCGTGGAACTCGATCTCGTGCACCGCCCCGGCGCCAAGGCCGAGGACCTGCTAGAGCATCTGCCCGAACGCTGGCGCAACAAGGTGCGTCTCAGTGGCGAGATTGCAAGTTTCTACGCTGAGACACGCTTTTTCGTCGCGGCGACTTCGGCGGGCGGTGTGATCGATGCCCATCGCCTTCAGCCCGGATCGATCGTGATCGATGTGGCGCTACCGCGCGATGTTGAGGAGAGTGCTGCCGCGAAGCGCGAGGACATTCTGATCATCGATGGCGGTTGTGTGACAGCTTCGGATCAGGTGCGGATCGGGGGAGAAAGCCTGAACCTGACGATCAAGCAGCAACTGAACGCTTGCCTGGCGGAAACGCTGATCCTTGCGTTGGAACAAAGGGCGGAAATCTATTCGATCGGCCGTATTCTCGAGACGGACAAGGTGTTGGCTATTGGTGAAATCGCTGAGCGGCACGGGTTCATGCCCGACCCGCTTGCTTCATATGGGCGACGCATAAGCCCGACCCACGTCGCCAGCTTCCGCCGTTATCACTGCCGCCACCAAGCTGGCCGTGATGAGGCCGCCCCACAGACGCCCAGTGTGCAGCGCCGCAGCCAGGATCACTATGATACGGCGCAGCGTTTTCGCCGCCACATCAACCCCTATCTAGCCGATTTCCTGCAAAATCTGCACTGCGATCATGTGTTTGCCAAGGCGCAGGGCGTGGTGCTGACCGACACGCAGGGGCAGGAATATCTGGATTTCGTCGCGGGATATGGTTGCCTGAACTTGGGACACAATCCACCTGCCGTAGTTTCTGCCTTGCAGCGCTTTCTGGCGGAGGAGCAACCAAATTTCGTTCAATATGTGTCGTTTCCCAAGCAAACCGCGCTTCTGGCGGAACGCCTGTGCACAAGAGTGGGCGGTGCCATGGAGCGGGTATTCTTCTCGAACTCGGGCACCGAAGCGATCGAGGCGGCGCTGAAGCTGGCGCGCGCTTCTTCTCCTCACCATCAGATCGTTCACGTCGAAAACAGCTATCACGGCAAAACCTTGGGGGCCCTTTCGGTTACCGGGCGTGAGAAGCATCAGCGGCCGTTCCGTCCGCTTCTACCCGGCGCGCTCGCTGTGCCCTTCGGCGATCTGGCAGCGTTGGAGCACTGCTTCGCAACCGACGCAATTGCAGCCTTCATTGTCGAGCCGATCCTTGGCGAGGGCGGTGTTCATGTGCCGCCAGAAGGGTATCTGCGAGGTGTACGGGCACTGTGCGACCGTTACGGCGTTCTGCTGATCCTCGATGAAGTGCAGACCGGGATGGGCCGAACGGGACGTTTTCTCGCCAGCCAATGGGACGATGTGCACGCCGATATCCTGTGCTTGTCGAAATCGCTTTCGGGCGGGCTTATGCCTATTGGCGCAACGCTGTGCAGCGCGAATATCTGGGATCGCGCCTATGGTAGCAGCGACCGGTTCCTGGCGCACAGTTCCACTTTTGGTGGCGGAAACATGGCGGCGACTGCGGGGCTGGCCGCGTTGGACGCGCTTGTGGACGGTCAGATCATGGATCAGGCCTTCACCGTGGGAGAAAATTTGCGCCTGAGGCTGCAAGAGGCCACCGCCGAATTTCCGTTCATCGGCGAGATCCGAGGCAAGGGCATGATGCTCGCCGTTGCATTTGCTGCGGATTTTTCAGGTGCTGTCTCTGCGGGCGCGCATGAGTTCGCGACTAGACTACCCGGAGACTGGCACATGACCTGGCGCTTCCTTCCCGATCAGGTGCGCGACAATCTGCTGGAGGCGATGCGCCGGTTCGAGGGTTCTCTGGGCGAGATGTTCTGCATGCGTTTTGTGACCAAGCTGGCGCAGGATCACAATATCCTGACTTTCCTGACGGCCAATTCGAATACAGTAATCCGTCTGCAGCCGCCCTTGACCCTGACACAGGCACAGGCCGACCGCTTCGTCGAGGCCTTCCGCGCGGTTTGCGTCGACATGTCGACTTTTCTGAATTGAGGCGACAGAGGGTGCGAGAAATCTTCCGACGAGATCGTTACTCAACCAGGCATGATGAGGTTGCATCATGCCTGGGATCCAAGCTCTGAAGGTTCTCAAACCATACCGAAATAGCGTTATTCCACTGGTTCCCTGAACATGTCCCGGATCACGCGCCGCAGCAATTTTCCGGTTTCATTGTAGGGCAGGCCTTCGACGAAGCTGAAGGCCTGGGGCACACGGCTTGAGCGCAGTCGTTCCCGTGTCCAGCGGCGTAGATCCTCCTCCTGGGCGCTATGCTCCGGCTTCAGGATGATCGCGGCGGCCACGCCCTCGCCCCACTCCGGATCGGGGATCGATACGACCGCGGCTTCAGCGACGGCCGGGTGGCTCTGCAGAACCTCCTCAATTTCGCCCGGCGAGATATTCTCGCCACCGCGGACGATCACATCGTCATCGCGTCCATCGAGAAAAAGATAGCCTTCTGCATCGAGATAGCCGCGGTCACGCGTGGCAAACCATCCATCGGCATCGAGCAGGCTCCCCGTCGCCAGATACTCGCCGGCGACCTGATCGCCACGCACGAAAATCAGGCCAGGCTCGCCTGCCTCCACCGCCCGGCCCGCTTCATCGCGCACCACGACCTCGACGGTGGGCAGCGGACGTCCGACCGACCCAAGCCGCCGGCGCTCGATCGGGTCGCTCGACTGGGCGGCTGCACGGTGCGCCGCCGGATCGAGCAGGCAGATGGTGCTGCTCGTTTCGGTCAGCCCATAGGCGTTGGTGAAATCGGTGGTCGGCCACAGCGCCATGGCACGCTCGATGACCGCAAGCGGCATCTTGCCGCCGCCGTAAGCAAGCGCGCGAAGGCTCGGTAATTCTGCTGCATCAACGCTGACGGTTTCAACGTGATCGACGATCCGACTGAGCATTGTCGGCACAAGAAAGGCGTTTGACACATTGTGCGTGCGCACCAGACGCAGCCATTCGCCCGGATCGAAATCCGGTAACTGGATCATCTTGCGGCCGGCATAGACCGAGCTCAAAATCGTCGAAATTCCAGCGATATGATAGGGCGGGACCGTGACTATGATTGCGTCATCCTCATCTGCACTAGCGAAATCGACGGTACCAAGGATGTAGGAAAGCAGATTGGTGTGGCGCAGGACCGCCGCCTTGGGCGCCCCGGTCGTGCCGCTCGTGAAGAGTTCGACCGCGACATCGTTTTCGCCCGGAACAGGTTCGGTAGACAAATGAGGCGAAGGTGCGGTCAAAACGTCGGGAGCGACGGTTTCGATCCCTTCGGGCATGTCCTCGAGCGCCGTTATGACACGCGCGGGCGCGATGCGCCCGAGCAAGGCGTCCAACTCGCTACGCGTCAGCCGGTAATTCATCGGCACATAAGGCTTGCCGGCCAGCGCCGCAGCAAAAAGTGCGATCGGGGCTGCAGGCGAATTGACGTGGAGATAGCCCAGCCGGTTGACATCGGCCTCTGCCAGATCCGTGGCGGCTGCCTGTGCCAAGCGCAGTAGATCGGCATAGCTGTAGGCGCGGTCTCCCGACACCAAGGCTATCCGGTCGGGCAAGGCATCGGCCGCCATTTCAAGGAGCATGAAGATGTTCATGAGCAATTTCGCCTAATTGGATGCGCCGTTGATTAGTCGGAGGACGGCAGAGCCTTGGCCTGCTTAATATCCAGCGGAACGCCGCCGACCGAAAGCGTCCCCTGCCCGCCCTTGGTGCACAGGAACTCCATGCTTTCCTCGGCATCGGTATAGCGCTTGCCGGTCAGGCTGCCGCCCGAAAGTGTCGGATCAAGGGGCGCCGAACTCTCGCTCTCCCCATTGCCTTCCAGCATCGCGGCCCCGCCACAGCGCAGATCCAGCGCCTCGGATGGTACGCGCAACACCATGATCTGCGTGTCGCAAACTGCGCTTTTGAGCTTGGTTCCGGGTTTATATTCGCGGGTCATTACGGCCTCCGACTTGCTGAAAGATCCATCTGCTGATCGCCGAGTTGAGCTGACGAGAAAGCGCCGAGACAAAGACATGATGCCCCGCGTTTCTGACCACGGTCAGCGCAAGTTTCGGACAATTGGGATAATCGTTGATCATTTGCTCGGGCGGGCCGGTCATGTCCCGCTCACCCACCGCAAGGAATACCGGAACGTCGATCCCGGCCAGTTCCCGTGCGACATTGCCCGGCGTCATTGCGTGCGCCGCCACTGGCGCCACCACCTTATCGACGGCTTGTTGCAGTGCGCGCGCCGCAGGACTGTCCACGTTGTGCGGGGGGAGATCGGCATAGCCCGATCCCCCGAACATGCGGCGTGCGAAATCACCAATTTGCGCCTGCGTTGGAAACCCGGTTGCAAGAACGGCGCGGTGCGTCTCATCAATATAATCCGGTAGCCCGCGCGTTCCAAAGCACAGGAGGATGAGGGCCGAAAAATCGCGGTAGCGATCCTGCTGCAGCGCGGTCAACATCGCACCTGCCGAATGGCCGATACCCACGATGGGCCAGTTGCGCATGGCTTCGAGTTCCGCAGCGAGTTCTCCGCGACGCAAGCGGTCAAGCAATTGTTCGAGCGCGAGATGATTGACCTCTGCTACCAGATCGTTCCTCAGCGCATAACCGTCTGCAGGGCGCGTGCTCTCCCCCACTCCGATCGGATCGATCACTATGACGACATGCCCCGCCCGGGTCATCGCCCGGGTAAAATTGAAGGGCTCGTCGAACATGGCTGGGCCGGGGCGAGCCTCAGGATCGCGCAACGAAAAATAGCGCCTCGAAACGCCGCCGCCCGGTGTGCAGAAGAGGATCGCGCCAGAATTACGAGGATTTTCGGGCCAGTGAACTTCGCAGATCACGCGGATAGCTGCATCCCCGACCCGAACATTTGTATCGATCTCGACGACCTGACTTGTTGTTCGCCGCGCGGCGGCAGCGCCCATGTCAGGCCCTCGACGATCGACGAAAACCATCACCTTCTACCCTAGTATCGCGCCGGCAACACCGGAGCAGCAAAAAACCGTTTCAACCGATTTCACCTGATTGGCGGCCGTTCCGCGCAGTTGCCGGACAGCCTCGGTGATATTGTTCATGCCGTGAATATAGCCCTCGCCAATCAAGCCGCCATTGGGACTGAGCGGGGTTCGTCCGGTGAGTTCAAGATGGCCATCCCGTACATAATCCTTGGCTTCGCCCGCGGCGCAGAAACCAAATCCTTCGAGCTGGCGCAGCACCTGCGGCGTGAAGTTGTCATAGATCATCGCCACATCGGTTTCGCTGGGTGCCAACCCCGCTGATTGCGTGAGGCGCTCGGTTACCCGGCGTGCCACCGGCAATTCGGTCAGATCGCCCTGATAAAAGTCGGAGATGATCTCGTGATTGAACAGAAAGGCATATTCGGCACCCAGCAGCCGCGCCGGCTTCTGGCGCAGATCGCGTGCCCGATCCCCCCGGGTGATGACGATTGCAACCGCACCATCCGATTCCTGGCAGCAATCGAGAAGATGGAGATAGGGCGCCACGATCCAGCGTGAGTTCTGATGTTCCTCAAGCGTGATCGGCTTGCCGTGAAACCACGCTGCCGGGTTGGTCGAGGCATGCTTTCGAAGCAGAACAGAAACTCGACCAAGGTCTTCCGACGTCACGCCGTAGCGATTGAGATAGGGCATCGCCGACAACGCCTCCCAGGACGCCGGCGTCTGCGCTCCATAAGGCAGGCACCATTCGATGAAGGTGGAGCTATGCCCGTTCGGCGTGATCGCCATATGCGGCTGCCCGAAGCGATATTGCGATCGCTCATTCATCGCCCGCCAGATCACCATCACATCGCACAGGCCCGATTCAACAGCCTTTTTGGCGTGGACGAGCGTGCTGACCGAAGAGGCGCCGCCTTGTGGCGTGCGCATCGTATAGCGGATCTCGCGTACCCCCAGATTGCGCATCAGATCCACCTCGTCGCTATTGTCGAGGTTGAAGGTCATCATCCCATCGACATCGGCGGGGGAAAGCCCCGCATCGTTCAGCGCCGCGAGTACGGCTTCGGCGGCGAGCTGCTGCTCGGAGCGCCCCGATTGGCGCGAAAATTCGGTTTGGCCGATACCGACAATGGCTGCCGTCTGGTTCGCCTGCGTCATGCGCGGGCTCCCTCTGCGGGGCGGAAGACAGGCACGAAATGTCCGCCGCTGGTGGGCGCAAAATCTACAACCACCTTGAGCCCTACCTCCATGTCTTGCGGATCCACGCCTTCGACATTGGTGACGAACCGAAGGCCTTCCTCAACCTCCACCAGCGCCACGATCGGCGGCGTCGCAAAACCAAAGGCGGCCGGATGGACCGGCACGATCCAGCTGATGACCTCGCCCCGCCCCGATAGCTGCGTTTCGCCGCGTTCAAGGCTATGGCATTCGGGACACATGGCGCGCGGCGGATGCCACAGCTTCTGACAGCCATCGCATTTTTGCGCGACGAAACGCTTCTCATCGGCAGCCTTCCAGAAAAAAGCCCCATCGAGCGTCATGATCGGATCCGGACGGAACGCCATGTTGCTGTTGGTCACCAGCACCTCTCCATCATCATTGCGGCAGCTGACCCGAGTCTTCCCGGTGCCTAGTGCAATTATTTGGTTATATTGATATTCAATATTGTCAACTATTTTGCCCAGCGGAATTTCAGGCTCGCACCATAAGTACGTGGCTCTCCATAAAATACGGATTCAAAACCGATTTGTGATGTCAGGGGATAACCACCCGCGATGTAGCGTCGGTTGGTAATGTTCGTCATAAACAACGCGAGATCGAAACTGGAATCTGCGATGCCGTTCCATTCCAGGCGCCCGTTCAGCAACCCATAGGACGGATAGGTGCTGATCGGCGCATCAAGATCGTTGGTATTGGCCTTCGACTGCCAGCTATAATCGGCGGACACGGCCAGCGCCTGTGCCCCCGGCCCGATCGGCATTTCATACCGCCCGGACAGGCCATATTTCCATTTGGGCTGGAATGCGGTCTGAACGCCATCGCGGCAGGCGGTGCGATCAAGCGTCACATCGCACTGTGAATCCAGATAGGACAGGAAGCCCGAAAGCATCAGGCCTTCGGCCGGGCGCGCGCTCACTTCAAGCTCCACGCCCTTGTTTGTGGCCTTGCCGGCATTGCGCACGAGCGAGGTGATGCCCACGCCAGAAACCGCAACCGGCGTTTGGATCTGGATGTCGCGATATTTATCAAGGAACAGTGCAATGTTGGTCCGCACCGGAAATCCGACATTCCAGTCGGCCTTCAGCCCGATCTCGAAATCGTCGACCGTTTCCTGGTCGAATTTCTGATATTCGGGAAGCGGTGATGGAAGGTTGAACCCGCCGCTTTTATAACCATGCCGATAGGCGGCATAGATGAGGACGTCGTCGACCGGTTGGTATTGCAGGGTCGCATCATAGGTGGGCGCGGAAAAGCGCGCATCATAGGTAATTGGGCAGGTGAAAATCGGAGCCCCGGTCGTTCCCGGATTAGCGGGATCACGCTGGCTGCAATTGCCCGCTTGATCATAGATGCTGAGCGCGGCGCGCCGCTTGTCCCAAGTATAACGAAAGCCACCGCTAAGCTGCCATTTTTCCGCGAAGTCATGTTCGGCATGCGCGAAAAGCGCATCGCTCACGTCCCGGTTGATCAGGATGCGCGTTGCGGTCGACCCAAGCGAATAGCTGCCCTGAACGGGCGTGAACCCTGGTTTTGAGAATTCGTGATAATAGCCGACAATATAGTTGAGGCGATCACCGATGCGTCCTTGCACCTGGAATTCTTCGGTAAACTGGTTCTGCCCGGCGCTCCATTCATTCGCCGGATAGGTCTCGATCGAGCGGAACGGCGCACCGTCATAGTCCTGAACGTCCGCACTTCGCGCGCTGCGAAAGGCGATGATGTTCTTGAGCGTGATAGCATCGCTCAGTTCGAACAGCGTCTTGTTGGTGACGCCCCAGGACTGGCGCTTCATGCGCAGCATCATCGGGATCTGCGTCGCCCGCGACCCCAATGCGCGTTGATCCTCGAGCATATCGCGCAATTGCGCCGTCGTGGCGAGAAGTGCGAAGCCGCCGGCCGCCGGATCAGCAAAATTACCGCCATTATAAGCAGTCTGGAACGCGGCGACCGCGCTGCCGAATTGCCCGGTGGGACAGCCGGCAAGGTTCGCCTGCAAACAGCCGACCGGAACTGTGCCGCCCGCGCGCAGCGGGATGGTGACCGATGAACCGGCGGGCAGGCCCAGCAGCGGCGCCAATGCCGCCGGGGTCGGTATCGCTCCGAGCATTGCCCCCGGCTCGATCTGGCGGAGCATGGCCGAACTGCCGCTATTGTCCTGCAAGCGACCGTCAAAGATCGTCCGATTTTCGAACCTTGACGATGGTCGGACCAGCAAGGTCGCGCGCACCGCCTGATATTCACGCCCGTCGAGTTTTTGCCCCGTTAGGACGTTGCGGGTATATCCATCGCGCTGTGCCACATCGGCCGCAACCCGCAAGGCCACGCTTTCCCCCAAGGGCAGGTTGATCATGCCCGTAAATTGCATGAGATCGAGATTGCCATAGGTCAGCGCCGCTTCGCCCTCGAACCGGTCGGTGGGGCCCGCAGGTTCGAAGAGCACGGCGCCGCCTGTCGTATTGCGGCCGAAAAGCGTCCCTTGGGGGCCTTTGAGAACCTGGACGGATTGGAGATCGAAAAGACTGCCGGGCCCCGAAATCAGCGCAGGCACTTCGGCAAAATAGGTGGCGACGCTGGTGAAGTTGCGCTGCCCGGCCTGAACGACCCCCGGCCCCTGCCCGCGAATATAGAAATTGGCCTCGTCGCGCTTCTGCCCGCTGATGTTCACGCCGGCAGATATCTGCCGCAACTCCTCCACCGTGCGGATCCCGCGTTGCGAGAGTTGCTCTCCGCTAAAGGCGCTTATCGAAAGCGGCACATCCTGGAGCACCTCTTCCTTGCGGCGGGCGGTGACCACGATATCGCTGACATGCGTCGCATCTGCTCCGTCCGCGCCATCGCCTTGCGCAAAAACGGGCATTGGCATGGCCATAAGCGCTATAGCCGACGCACAAATATGCCTTGGCAACCTCATCCTCAGCCCCTCCCCGGAATTATGAATTTGATTCATTATATCTGCAGGAAGGGGTAATTCAACAGACAATGAATCTAATTCATTTTTAATGCGGACATGCTAACTTACGGAAGAAGAGGTGGTTTTGACGATGAGCGAATGGCTCGCAAAGGATCTGACAGGCACCAAATAAAACAGGCACGGCAATCAAAGAATGATCGCCGCGCCTGCGGGAGCGGCCAAGGCCGCATGACACCCATTCTCACGATAACGGTTTAGAGCTGCAACCCGCCGCCCGCGATTACGACCTGCCCGCTGATATAATCGGATTCCGGTATGCAAAAGAGATAGACCGCACCGGCCGCTTCCTCAGGCGTCCCAAAACGCCCAAGCGGCGTGAGTGCCTTGGTGATCTCAAGCGCTTCCGGTCGAACGCCGATCTGAATGGCGCGCCCTTCCGCATCGACATTCTCGGTGTCCGTCAGCGGTTGCATCAACCGCGTTTCGATCAATCCGAACGCGACGCAATTGATGGTGACATTGTAGCGCCCCCATTCCTTGGCCAGCGTGCGGGTCAAACCGGCAACCGCAGCCTTGGCAGACGCGTATCCGGCCTGCCCCGGATTGCCGAACAGACCAGCAATGGACGAGATGTTCACGACCTTGCGCGCCGACACCTTCCCGTTCGCAGCCTCTTGCTTGACCATCGCGCGAATGGGATCTGCCGCCGCACGCAGGATCCGGAACGGAGCCTTGAGATGCACGTCAACCATCGCATCAAATTGCTCATCGGTCGTCTTCTGAATGACGTTGTCCCACGTATAGCCGGCATTATTGACGATGATGTCCAGACCGCCGAAATTCTCCAAGGCCGTCTGCACAATCCGTTCGCCAAAATCAGGGGCTGTCACATCACCGGCGCAAGCGACGGCATTGGCACCAATTTCTCGCACGACGGAGGCCGCAATGTCATCGTCAAGGTCGTTCACGACCACGCAGGCGCCTTCAGATGCGAGTTTCAGTGCGACCGCGCGGCCGATGCCACGGCCCGATCCGGTAACGATGGCGACCTTGCCTTCAAGCTTGTTCACTTTGACTTCCCTTATCTGTGTTGACTGCGCCGAGCCTTTCCTCGCGCAGGGCGAAGCGCCTGATCTTGCCCGCCTCATCCCGAAGCGGCTGAGCGGTGAATTCAAGCGTTCTGGGGACCTTGTAGCGCGCCAATTGCTCGCTGACGGTCGTCAGCAATTCTTCAGCGGTGACGCTTGCGTTTGCGACGGGCTGGACGATTGCATGAACGCGCTGGCCAAGATCGTCGTCGGGCAAACCGATCACGACGGCCGACACGATCTGAGGATGCACTTCAAGCGCGGCTTCGACTTCGGCCGGGTAGATATTGGCGCCCCCCGACACGATGAGGTCTGTGCGACGGTCAACGAGATAGAGATACCCGTCCTCGTCAACATACCCCATATCACCCAGCGATTCCCATTCGCCGTCAGCCTTCGCGTCCGCCCCGATATAGTGATATGTCGCATTTCGCCCAGTTTCGGGCAGTAGATATATCTCGCCAATCTCGCGAGGCGCGCAGGGGTGACCGGCTTCGTTCAGGATCTTCATGCGCGCGCCGGGCTGCAGCTGACCGACCGAGCCCTTGCGCTCAAGCCATTCCCTACCCGTTATGATCGTTGCGCCCTGACGCTCGGTTCCCGAGTAAAGTTCGAAAATGCGATCAGCGCCAAGCCAGTCGATCCATGCCTGCTTCAACCAGATCGGGCAGGCCGATCCCATGTGGAAGACCGCCCGAAGCGACGTCAGATCGAAACTGTCGCGCACTTCGGGTGGCAGCCGCGAGATGCGGCTCATCATGGTCGGCACGAAATTCACCCAGCCAATGTGATGACGTTCGATAAGCGCCAGCGTCATTTCCGCATCGAATTTCACCATGTCGACGATATGAGAGCCGGTAAAAAGGCCGAAATGCGTCCCGATAAACGGGGCATTATGGTATAGCGGACCGGGGTTCAAAATATTGTCGCCGGGGATTTGCCCGAGGCTGGCCATGGCCGGATCCCACAATCCCGGCATATGATCGACAATCACCTTCGGGCGGCCGGTCGATCCACCGCTGGTCATCGCTTTCCAATAAGTCGGTACCGCGCGCGGCAAGGGTTCTGCGGACAGGCCAGCGTCCAAGATTGTCCCTGCGGGCAAGGTGTTTCGTCCGGGCAGACGCGACGCATCCGGCCCGATCACGACCTTGGGATTGACGAGCTGGACGATGGCCCCGAGTTCAGCGTCTGGCAATTTGGGGGATACAATGTTCGGGGTTGCGCCGAGCTTCCACAGCGCGAAAGTCGTCTCATAAAATTCGACGCCATTTGGCATGGCGACCGTAACCAGATCGTCGGCACCGACACCGAAGGCCGCGATCTGACGGGCGCGCCGATTGGCGCGTGCTTCCAAGCCTTCACGTGTTACGGTTTCCGCACCCACGGTCAGCATGGGGCGACGAGGGTCTTGCCCTGCGTGATGGGCCAAGAGTTCCCCCATAGCCAATGGGCCAGTATGTGTCATATCTACCCCCATCTCCGTCAAATGCGTTCGATGATGATTGCGGGCGCCATGCCGCCGGCTGCGCACATGGTGACGAGGCCACGCCTGAGGTCGCGTCGCTCAAGCTCGTCCAGCATGGTGCCGATAAGCATCGCGCCGGTCGCCCCGATGGGATGGCCCAGCGCGATCGCTCCGCCATTCACGTTGACCTTGTCCCGGTCCAGCCCAAGATCGAGGATGAACTTCTCAACCACGACCGCAAAGGCCTCGTTGATCTCCCACAGATCGATATCTGCGATCGTAAGGCCCGCCTTGATCAGAACTTTTCGGGCGGCGGGCACGGGCGCGTTCAGCATCAATGTCGGACAATCGCCGATATTGGCCGCTGCGAGCACTTTTGCGCGCGGCTTGAGGCCACTGCGTTTTACATAGTCTGCAGAGGCGAGGAGAAGCCCTGCCGCGCCATCGACCACACCGCTGGAATTGCCGGCATGGTGGACAGGCACGATCTGAAGATCGGGATATTTCGCATTGATCATCTGGCGAAATGTTGTCGCCTTGGCGTCTAGCGGCATGTCCGCCATGGCCGCGAATGAGGGCTTTAGCGCGGCCAGATCCTGCGCTGTGGTTTCCGGACGGGGATATTGTTCCCGGTCGAGCGCCAGACTGCCATCCGCGCGGTAAACCGGAACCAAGCCCTTGTCGAAATACCCATTTTCAATTGCGCGGGCGGCGCGATGCTGACTTTCAAGGGCCCAGGCGTCCAGATCAGTCCTTCCGATACCCTCCATTGCCGCAACAGCATCAGCACAAACACCTTGATGTGCTTGCGGGTGCGCGGCCTGCAAACGATCATTGCCCGAGTTCATGCCCAAGGGCATGACACCCGCTGCAATATCCTCTGCCATCATCGACGCAAGAAGCGACATCATCTCGCTGCCCCCCGCGATGATCACATCCTCCATTCCCGACCGGATCTGGGCCGCGGCCAGATTGACGCTGGTGATCCCGCCACCACAGAAGCGATCGATGGTCACGCCGCTTGCGCGGACGTCGAACCCCGCATCAAGAGCGGCCATACGGGCGAGATCAGCCCCTTGCTTTCCACGCTGCGTGCTGACGCTCCAGATCACATCATCGACATCGCAGGTCTCGAGATTGTTGCGTTCGGCAAGCGCCTTGAGAACGGTTGCAGCCACATGTTGCGGGTGCATGTCCGCAAGTGCGCCCTTGCCCGGTTTGCCGATCCCGCGCGGGGTTCGCACCGCATCGATAATATAGGCTTCACCCATCGCTTGATGCCCTCTCCTGCCGGGGGCAGCCTATGCACCCGTGCTATTTTAGGACTCAAGTCTATATTCGGACTTGAGTCCACTCAAGGGGGAATTGTAGCGATCTCAAATTTTCACGGCATGGCGATCGATCATGTGCGCAATTTCGCCTGCTGCCTCCACCAATCTCTGGCGCAGCGGGTAATCGTCGAATGTGCGCCAATTATGGAGCAAGCCTATGAAAATGCTGACGACGATATCGACCAGATAATCGATCTGTGGGGCACCACGCAGCTTGCCGCTGTTCAGGATTCTATAGAATTCGAGACGAAAGCGTTCCATTCGGCGCGATTGTTGCGGGTCATTCCATTCACGAATGGAAAGGCCGATGAATTTTCGCGGCGGCGCCGATGAGCGCTCCAACCCTTCGACGAATTCGATGAAAATTGCGAGGATGCGGGTGGCAGGATCGTCAGTTTCATCACATTTTTTGGCGATCTGGATGAAGAACACGTCATTCATCCGTTCGACGATCGCTTCAAAAATTTCCGCCTTGCCATTGAAATATTTGAACAGCGTTGAGCGAGAAATTTCGGAAAGATCCGCTATCTCATTCAATGAGGCCTCATCTATTCCATAAAGCGCGAAATTCTTTTCAGCGACATTGAGAATGGTGTTGCGGATCCGCAACTTGTTCAGTTCCCGTCGAGAGAGCGGTGGTTTTGGGGGTACTGGCAAGCGGGATATTCCTCTTATTATCTTATCGGCAAGTTCGGGACGGCGCCGCAGCACCGGGCATGGCCACTTTTTTCACCGTTCTCCAGAGACAGCCCTGCCCAAAGGATGGCGCGGCAGATTGTTTCGGGGATCAACACCCGCGATACGAACTGCCCGCGAAAGCAAGCCCGCGAGTTGCCCCTGCTCTTCGCTCGAAAACCCGTCCAGCCACTCAGGCGGCATATGCAGCGCGCCGACCAACTCCCGCCGCAACGCAAGTCCTTCTGGCGTGAACGACAACAGCTTGACCCGCCTATCCTGCCCGATGGTGCGCTGGATCAATCCGCGCTTTTCAAGCCTGTCGACAATCCCGGTGATATTGGCGATGTCGCACCCCATGCGATCGGCGACATCGCCCATCGAGAGAAGCTCGCCGGGGGCTAGTTGCCACAACAAGGATGCCTGTTGGGGTGACAGGCCATGGTGCTTGTAGATCGGATGGGCGGTCTGCCGGCTCTGCGCCTGGAGCCAATAGAGACAGGCGGCGATGAGCGCTCCCGGTTCGTCGAGCACAGCGACATCAAATTCTTCTTCTGCGGTCACATGAGGATCCATTGGCATCGAAACCCGTATCATCGAATATAGCGCGCTTGCTTCTGTCAAAGGACGCCCTTTACCCTACCTTGAAATAATCCGGGCGTGGAATCGTCCACTGATCTCCCCAAAGCTGGTTGCCGCCATCGATCGTCAGCACCTCTCCGGTGATGAAGCTCCCGGTATCGGCCGCCAGAAAGCACACCGCATTGGCCACATCCTCAATCCGCCCGAAGCGTTGCTGGAGATTGGACTTGGGCATCTCGGTCACGGCTTCCTCGGGATAGACGCGCATGCCCTCGGTCGAGATGATCCCTGGCGCGACGCAGTTCACGCGAATATTGTGCGGTGCCCATTCGATCGCGGCCGTTTTCGAGGCGTAGATCACCCCTGCCCGTGCGGCGCAGGTGTGCGCAACCCCGGGCATACCGCGCCATATGACGGCAACGATGTTCACGATCGATCCGGGCAGGCCAGCATCGCGCCATTTGCGCGCGGCGGCCTGCATCATATACCAGCTGCCGTTCAGATTGGTGTCGACCACCGCCGCCCATCCCTTTGGCGAGATATCGATCGCGGCCTGCGGAAACTGACCGCCCGCGTTGTTGATCACGATGTCGACCGCCCCGAAATGCGCCCATGCCCGATCGAAAAGCGCGGCGACCGCTGCCGGATCACGGATCGACATCGCCTCGACCATGACCTCGGTGCCATAAGCCGTCAGCGCCTGCGCGGTCACCTCGATCTTTTCCAGGCGACGACCACACAGGATGAGCTTTGCCCCCAGACGCGCACACCAATGCGCGACGCCGCGCCCGATCCCGCTTCCGGCGCCGGAAATGAGAACAACCTTTCCTACCAGACTGTCCGCCGCCAGCCCCAGCGGCAGGCTGGCCAGTTCCGCATCGGTGCGGCCAAATTCCGGCATGTCGATCCCTCCGTCCTTCCTTCCGCACAAGGCTTATTTAAGAAGCTCGCCCGCGATGATCATTTTCCGGATTTCGCTCGTCCCCGCACCGATCTCGAGCAACTTCGATGCCCGGTAGAGCCGGTTGATCTCGGTTTCGCGCATATAGCCGGCCCCACCGAAGATCTGGACGGCATCGCTCACAACGCGCGTGCAGGTTTCGGCGGAATAGAGGATGGCGGCGGCCGTCTTTTTGTGGATTTCACCGCGCCCGCCGGACGCCTCGTCCATCCCGCTCGCTTCGGCCACGACCTGGTAGCAAAAGGTGCGCATCGTCTGCACGCCGACATACATTTCCGCCAGCTTGGCCTGTACCATCTGGAAGGAGGCGATCGGCTTGTTGAACTGGACCCGCGTCCGCGCATAGTCGATCGCAAGATCGAGCGCGCGTTCGGCCATGCCGACATTGATCATCGCCACAATCGCGCGCTCAAGATCGAGCCCGCTCATCACGATGCCGACCCCCCGATTCTCGGCACCTACGAGGTTTTCGGCGGGTACCTCGCAATCCTCGAACACCAACTCGGCGGTGGTCGATCCCCGGAAGCCCATCTTGTCGAGCTTCTGCGCCACCTTGAAGCCCTTGAACCCCTTTTCGACGATAAAGGCCGAAATGCCCTTGGAACCGAGTGACTTGTCGGTCTTGGCATAGACCAGCACCACATCGGCAACCGGGCCGTTGGTGATGAACAACTTGGTGCCATTGAGCAGGTAACGCCCATTTTCGAAGCGGGCGGTGGTCGCCATCGCCCCGAGCGCATCGGATCCCGCGCCCGGCTCTGTCAGCCCAAGCGCGCCGATGACATCGCCCTTGCACAAGCCCGGCAGATAGCGCTGCTTCAGCGCCTCGGACGCGTTGCGCGCGATATTGTTGAGGCACAGATTGTCATGCGCGACATAGCTGAGCGCGATGGCATGGTTCCAGCGCGCCAGCCCTTGGGTGATCAGTGCCGCAGTGAACAGGTCCCCGCCCGCGCCGCCATATTCGACAGGCACCGTCACGCCGAGCAGGCCCATTTCGCCGAGCGCGGGCATCACGGTGTCGGGCCAATGCTCTTCATCGTCCATTTTCTGCTGCAGCGGCCATAAATGCGCACGCGCAAAACCGTCGACCGTGTCCAAAATCTGCGTCTGCTCGCGCGTCAGCGTGAATGCGCCTGTTCCGTCCACTCCCATCACCCCGCTCTCCTCATCCCCATTTGCTGCCTTGACTCCAAAATGAATGGCATTCACTATACTGTCAACATCGCAATGACGTTGGGCGAGGAACATGTCGAACCACGGGCTCATCCTTCGGGAAAGAGGCATTGAAAGCGCGGATATTGCGCAAGGCACAGCACCCGGGCTGAGCGATGCGCCAATTCCGATTACATCCGTTCTCGTCGCCAATCGCGGCGAGATCGCCGCGCGCATTCTGCGGACGGTCAAGGCCATGAGGCTGCGCGCGCTGCTGATCGCGCACCCTGCCGATGCCCACGCGCCCGCGCTGGCGCTGGCCGATGCGGTTCACTGGTTCGATCCCGCCTCCAGCCCCGTTTCGGCCTTTCTCGACATCGCCAGCATCGTTCAGGCCGGACGTGCGATGGGGGCCGACGCCATCCATCCAGGATATGGGTTCCTCTCCGAAAACGCCGATTTTGCGCGGGCGGTTGCCGAAGCGGGCATGGTCTTTATTGGACCGGGGCACGAAGCGATCGAGCTGATGGGCGACAAGGTTCGCGCGCGCGAATTTGTGGCGTCCCGGAATTTTCCGGTCGCACCATCCGCCATCGAGGATCATGATCCGCCGACCTTCCTCGCACGCGCCGAGGCGCTGGGCATGCCCCTCCTCATCAAGCCCAGCGCGGGCGGCGGCGGCAAGGGCATGCGGATCGTGCGCGACCCCGCGATGCTCGCCGAAGAGGTCGAGCGCGGGCGCAGCGAGGCACGACGCTATTTCGGCGATGGCCGCCTATATGCTGAGCGCTATTTCGAGCGCCCCCGCCATATCGAAGTCCAGATATTCGGCGACCATCACGGCAATATCGTCCATCTCCACGAGCGCGAATGCTCGATCCAGCGCCGCTTTCAGAAGATCATTGAAGAGGCCCCCGCCCCCGCGCTCTCGGATGCGCTTCGCAGCGCCATATGCGAAGCTGCAGCGGGCATCGCCCGGGCTGTCGGCTATGCCAATGCCGGCACCGTCGAATTCATCTTTGAAGACGGTGCCTTCTACTTCCTCGAGATGAATACGCGGCTGCAAGTCGAGCATCCGGTGACCGAGGCCATAACCGGTCTCGATCTGGTCGAGCTGCAAATCCGGATCGCGGCGGGCGTGCCGCTTCCGCTGGTGCAGGAGGAGGCCACCTGCAGCGGGCACGCCATCGAGCTGCGCATCTGCGCCGAGGAACCCGCCAATGATTTTGCGCCGAGCATCGGCACGATCCTGAAGCTGCAAATGCCGCCCCATGTCCGGTTCGACGCGGGTGTCACCGAAGGGAGCCAGGTCACCACCGCCTTCGATCCGATGATCGGCAAGCTGATCGTCCATGGCCGCAACCGCGCGCATGCGATCGAACAGGCGCGCCTGGCACTCAGGCAGGTGGTGCTCTTTGGCGTGCAGACCAATATGCCCTATCTCCAGCGCCTGCTGTCCGATCCCGACATGATCGCGGGCGAGGTTCATACAGGCCTGATCCGCGAAAAGCCGGATCTTGCGCACGAGCCGGAGCTCGATGCCGAATTGCTCGGCCGGCTTTCGGCATTGGCCGCGCCGCTTGTCCCGGAACTTCGCCGGGAGGTCGCTCAGATTCCCGCGCTGCATGCCGCCCTTGGCGGGTGGCGTAACTGATGCCCGGCTTCTTCACCATCGGGGCGCACGCCCTGCCCGCGGCCCTGACCCCGGACATGCCCCGTCATCCCGGCGTTCCGGCCATCTTTGACGGACGCCATGTCTGGATCCATGTCGACGGGCAAAACCATGTTCTGGAATGGCACCCTGCCGTCACCTTCCTTGCCAAGGGCGTTGTGCATGACGCCGGGGATGTGCTCGCCGCCCCCATGCCGGGTGCAGTGCTGAGTGTTTCGACGGCATCGGGTGCGACCGTCGCGCAGGGCGAAACCTTGATGGTCATCGAGAGCATGAAGCTGGAAACCGCCATCAAGGCGCCGCGCAGCGGGATCGTGGCCGAAGTCCATGTCGGCATCGGCCAGACCTTCAACAAGGACGCGCGCCTCATATCCCTGGAAAGCGAACAGCCATGATGCGGAGCATCGAGACGCGGATCGATCCGCGCAATGCGCAGTTCCGCGCCAATTTGGAACGCAACCGGCAGCTATCGGCCGAGTTGAAGGCGCGCCAGGAACATGCGCGCAGTGTCCGCGCACCGCGCGACATGGAACGCATACGGGCGCAGGGAAAGCTGTTCATTCGCGAAAGGCTCGACGCACTGCTCGATCCGGGCACGCCGTTTCTCGAATTGTCGACGCTGGCCGGGAACATGCATTATGACGGTGAGGTTCCGAGCGCCGGGCAGCTTTCGGGCATTGGCATCGTGTCGGGCCGCGAAGTCATCATTCATGGCGACGACGGCTCGGTAAAGGGCGGCGCCTGGTACCCGCACTCGGTGAAGAAGATCGTCCGCACGCTCGACATCGCGATCGAGAACCGCCTGCCGGTGATCCATCTGTGCGATTCCGCCGGCGGGTTTCTGCCGCTGCAGGCCGATTTCTTCGCGGACCGCTATCATGCGGGCCGGATCTTTCGAAACCAGTCCCAGCTATCCCGGATGGGCGTTCCCCAGATCGCCGTTGTGCTCGGCCAATGCACCGCTGGCGGCGCCTATATCCCGGCGCTCAGCGACTATAACATCATCGTGCGCGGGACCGGGGCGATCTTCCTGGCGGGTCCCCCGCTGGTCAAGGCCGCGACCGGAGAGGATGTCTCGGTCGACGAACTCGGCGGCTGCGACATGCACACGAGCATTTCGGGCACCGCCGATTATCCCGCGGATTCCGAGCATCATGCGCTCGCCATCGCGCGCGAGGTCGTCGCCAATATCCGCCGCCCGGCAAAGGTGCTTGCACCGGTCGCCGAAGTCGAACCCCCGCTTTACCCGGCCGACGAGCTTTACGGGATCATTCCCGCCGACAGCCGCACCATGTTCGACATTCGCGAGATTGTGGCGCGCATCGTCGACGGCAGTAGGTTCCATGAATATCAGCCCGCCTATGGCACGACGCTCGTTTGCGGCTTTGCCAATATCTTTGGCTATCAGGTGGGCATTCTCGGCAATAACGGCGTCCTGTTCAACGAAAGCTCGCTCAAAGGCGCGCACTTCATCCAGTTGTGCGAAAAGAACCGGACGCCGCTCATCTTTCTCCAGAACATCACCGGATTCATGGTGGGGCGCGACTATGAAAGGCGCGGCATCTCGAAGGACGGCGCCAAACTGATCATGGCCGTCTCCAACTGCTCGGTCCCCAAATTCACGGTGAATTGCAACGGCGCATTTGGCGCAGGGGTATATGGCATGTCCGGGCGGGCCTTTGACTCTCGCTTCCTCTTTTCCTGGCCGCAGGCGCAGACTTCAGTCATGGGTGCCGAACAAGCCGTCAGCGTCCTCACCCAGCTAAAGGTCCGCCAACTCGCGAAAACCGGAACAGCGTTCACCGAAGAGGAGATCGAGGCGATCCGCGCCCCGCTTCTCGAGCGCTATAATCGCGAGCAGAGCGCCTATTATGCCACATCCGAACTGTGGGATGACGGTATCCTCGACCCCGTCGACACACGCCAGGCACTGGCAATCTGCCTCCACGCCGCACTCAACGCACCGATTGAAGAACCACGGCAGGGGGTGCTGCGGCTGTAAGCCGACCGGCATGAAAACTGAAGAGTTGCGAGGGGAATATGAGCAAGATCATCATCAGTTGCGCCATCACGGGGTCGATCCACACACCCTCGATGTCCCCCTATCTGCCCGTTACGCCCGAGGAAATTGCGCGGTCGGCGATCGACGCGGCTGAAGCTGGTGCCGCTATAGTCCATCTGCACGCGCGCAACCCCGTTGACGGACGCCCCGATCAGAGCCCGGAGGCTTTCGAGCCCTTCCTGCGCACAATCCGGCAGGCGTCCGATGTGGTGGTGAACCTCACGACCGGCGGCTCCCCCTATATGAAGGTGGATGAGCGCATCCAGCCCGCACTGCGCTGGCGCCCGGAAATTGCCAGCCTCAACATGGGATCGATGAATTTCGGTCTCTTTCCCATGCTGAAACGCTTCACCCGGTTTGACCATGAGTGGGAACCGGAAATGCTGCGCAACAGCGATGATCTGGTTTTCCGGAACAGCTTCAAGGATATTCGCTTCGCACTGGAAAACTTGAACGCGACTGGCGCGCGCTACGAGTTCGAGTGCTACGATACAAGCCACCTCTATAATCTCCATTACTTCTGGACCGAAGGCCTTATACAGGCGCCGCTCTTCATTCAGACATGCTTTGGGCTGCTCGGCGGCATCGGCGCCCATCCCGACGATGTCGCGCATATGAAACGGACCGCAGACCGGCTTTTCGGGGACAATTACAGCTGGTCGGTGCTCGCCGCCGGCCGAGACCAGATGCGCGTGGCGGCCCATGCTGCCTCGATGGGTGGGCATGTCCGCGTAGGGTTGGAGGATAGCCTGTGGTTGAGACGCGGGCGACTGGCGCGCAGTAATGCCGAGCAGGTTCGCCAGGCCCGTGCGATTATCGAAAATCTTGGGCTCGAGGTTGCGACGCCCGATGATGCCCGGCACATGCTTGCGCTCAAGGGTGCTGACCATGTCGGTTTCTGATCCCGTGCGCCGCCGGTCCTGGCTTTTCGTTCCGGCCGACAGCGAACGCAAATTCGCCCGCGCGCTGGCGAGCGAAGCCGATGTGATCCTGCTGGATCTAGAAGACGCGATTGCAGAATCCGAAAAGCCCACCGCCCGACGGATGGCGCGTGACATGCTTCAGGGGCAGCCGGATCAGACACGCCGCGTCTGGGTCCGCATCAATCCGCTGCACACTATGCACGCTTTGCTTGATCTTGCCACGATCATGCCTGCCGCTCCTGCGGGCATCATGCTTCCAAAGGTGCGATCACGCTCTGATGTGGAAAAGCTTTCCCATTTCTTGTCCGCATTCGAAGCCGCTTCAGGGCGCGAGGAGGGCGTAACGCGCATCATCATCGTTGCAACCGAAACGGCCGAAGCCCTGTATCAGACGCACAGCTATGCGGGCATCGCACGACTGACCGCACTGACCTGGGGGGCGGAGGATCTCGCCACTGCGATCGGCGCGATATCCAACCGGGCTGAAGACGGGACTTACAGCTTCCCCTATCAAATGGCGCGCTCACTTTGCGTGACCGGATCGGCAGTTGCAGGCGTGGCGGCGATCGAGACCATGCACGGCGACTTCAGGGATATGGACGGGCTTGCATGCACCGCCGTCGAGGCGCGAAAAGCGGGCTTCCAGGGCATGATTGCCATCCATCCCGATCAGGTATCGGTGATCAACCACGCCTTCACGCCCACCGCCGCCGAACTCGCCGAGGCCCAGGAAATCGTGGCTCTTTTCGCAGCCAATCCGCAGGCCGGGACATTGGGGTTCAAAGGCCAGATGCTCGACCGCCCCCATTTGTTGCGCGCGCAGGCGGTGCTGACGCTGGGGGCGGCGGCGTGAGCACCCGCCTCGATGCCGATCTCGATCTGTCGTCAATCATTACGCCCGGCGATCACATCGTCTGGGGCCATGGTTGCGGCGAACCCGCGACACTGATTGAGGCATTGATTGCACAACGCCATAGCATCGGCCCAGTCAACGCCTTTGCAGCCTCGAGCTTTTCTAAGATTCTCACGCCCGAGATGACCGATGGCATCCGACTGACGAGCATGGGCGCGATCGGGACGATGCGCGCGCTGGCCGCAACCGGGCGCCTTGGCATCATCCCCTGTCATGTCGGGCAGATCGGTCGGCTGATCGAGACGGGCCATATCGGCTGCGACATCGCGATGGTTCAGATCAGCCCGGCCGATGATCAGGGGCGCCACAGCTTCGGGCTTATCAATGACTATATCCAGTCGGCGCTCGCCAAGGCACGCATCGTCATTGCCGAGGTCAACGACCAGATTCCGCACAGCACCTGCGACGCATGGCTCGATGCGAGCGCCATCGACTATCGGATCGAAACCTCCCGCCCGCCGACCGAAGTGGCTCCGGTCGAGATCGGAGAGACTGACCGCGCCATTGCCGCACATGCGGCACGATATATCGGTGACGGCGCGATACTACAGCTTGGCATCGGTGCGGTGCCCGATGCGCTTTTCCAATTGCTCGGCGATCGCAGGGATCTGGGGATCCATTCGGGGATGATCGGCGACGGGCTGGTCGATCTGGTGCATGCCGGCGCCGTCACCAATGCGACCAAGCCCATCGATCGCGGTGTTTCGGTGAGCGGCGCGCTGATCGGTACACGGCGCCTCTATGATTTCGCGCATCGCAATCCGGCGCTGCTTCTGAAAGCTTCCCGGCACACGCATGGCGATGCCGCCCTTGCCGCCCTTCCGCGCCTTGTTAGCATCAATTCGGCGGTCGAGGTGGACCTGACCGGGCAGGTCAATGCCGAGGCGATCGGCAATGCCTATATCGGTGGCACCGGGGGACAGGTCGATTATGTTCGCGCCGCAAGCCGATCTGCAGGGGGCTGCTCGATTATCGCCCTGCCCGCGACGGGCCGTAGAGGCGCCTCTAGCCGCATTGTCGACCAGCTTGGCGGCCCCGTCACTACGGCACGCAGTGAAGTCGACATCATCGTGACAGAATATGGCGCGGCCGAGCTTAAAGGGCAGCCGCTTGATGAACGAATGCGACGCATGATCGCCATCGCGCATCCGGATTTTCGCGAAGATCTGAGCCGCGAAGCGCACGCCTTTCAAAAAAGGGGATATTGATGAACGACGCCGTCCTGTTCGAGGCCCGGGAAGACGGGATCGCCATCATCACGATCAACCGGCCGGAAGAACGCAACAGCCTTGGTCGGGATGTACGCGCAGGCCTTTTCGACGCCTGGGATCGTTTCGAGAATGACGCGCAGATGCGGATCGCGATCCTGACGGCGGCCGGGGACAAGGCCTTTTGCGCGGGCGGCAATCTGAAGGAAATGACCGATAGCCAGTTGACGATCCCGCCACGCTCCATGTTTCCGGTGCCCGGGGACAATGTTACGCTGAGCAAACCGACCATTGCGGCGGTAAACGGCGTGGCCTTTGCAGGCGGCTGGTTGCTCGCGCAGGCATGCGACCTCTGCGTCGCCAGCACGGCAGCGCGTTTTGCGGTAACCGAAGTGCGCGTTGGTCGCGGATGCCCCTGGGCCGCTCCCCTGATCCACATGATCCCGCAGCGCATCATGATGGAAATCCTGCTGACCGGGGCGCCGATCTCGGCCGAGCGCGCCTATGAAATCGGTCTGGTCAATCGTCTGACGTCGCCGGAGCGACTGATGGCCGAAGCGATTGGGCTTGCACACGATATCCTGAAAGGCGCACCGCTATCGATTGCAGCTGCACGGCAAACGGTCATGCTGGCAACCGAGATGGGGCGTAGCGCGGCGCTTGATGCCGCTCGCCTGGCCTGGGAACGCGCCTATTGCAGCGCCGATGCCCAAGAAGGTCCGCGGGCATTTTCAGAGAAGCGGGAGCCTGTCTGGCAAGGCGCTTAACGGACATTCAAGTAACTATGCGCCCGCAGCGAATATGAGACACTTGGTCCACTATTGCGCATAGGGCCTTATGTGTAGGGGCAGCCCCAGGAGGCTCCCTTGCACATCAATCGAACTATTGTTTCCATCCTGCTGCTCTTCGCTCTTGCCAGTTGTAATGATGACAGGCGCGAAGAGCGCCTCAACGCTGCTGGGCCGAACCCGACGCTCGAAGCGCTGCTGGCAGTGGCGGATGTCGATTCAGGGGAGCGTAAATTTCGGCAATGTGCAGCATGCCACAAGATCGGCAAGGGCGCTCCAGACTTCGGCGGACCAAATCTGTATGGCATTTTCGGCCAGCGTTTGGGCCAGCACAGCGCACGTTACAGCTATACCGCTGCTTTACAGAATGCGAACGGACGGTGGGACGCCTCTACATTGGATGCGTGGATGGAAGACCCTCAAAAAGTGGTTCCAGCGACCAAGATGATATTTGCGGGCGTCCCGGATCCCCTCGATCGCGCAGATCTGATCGCCTATATTCGCAGTCACTCGGATTGAACAACGTTCCAATCTGAACAAAAAAAGGGCCATCTTGCGATGGCCCCTCTCCAGTTTTCTTCGGGAGGTAGTTACTTGCTGCCGAAGCCGTAGCGGAGCTGAAGGCCCCAGGTACGCGGTTCGTTGTAGATGACCGAGGTCGAGCCGAGGACCGAGTAGATCGGCACACCACCGATCTTGTACAGTTCCTTCGTCACGTTGTTGGCGAACAGGCTGATCGAGACGTCGCGATCGCCGAAATTGGCCCACTGAAGACGCAGATCGAGCTGGTTATAGCCATTTTCGACGCCAAGCGGATCCGGGAAGACCGACAGGTCGTACTTGCTCGAATACGCCCAGTTTGCGCCGAAGGTGAGATCACCCCAATCCTGCGACAGCGGCACCTTGTAGCTCGCACCGAGGTTCAAGCGATGCTTTGCCAGGAACGGGAACGGGCGGTTGGTGATTTCATCGCCGGTAGCCACATCGGTGAACGAACTGTATTTGCCATCGGTGTACGAATAGGACGCCGTAAGGTTGAAATTCTCGAAGGGGACAAGGGTCTGGTCGATTTCGATGCCCTTGATCTTCGCGGTAGCCGCGTTGACGATCAGGTTGATGAGAGCAATCTGATTATTGACCGGATTGAGCGTCGAGAAGGATTGGCTGACCTGCGCGTCCTTCATCTTCGAATGGAAGGCCGCGATATTGGTACGCCCTTCCATGCCGCCGATATTGTAATCGGTTTTGAGGCCAACCTCGAAATCGATGACCGTTTCAGGTTCGTAAGCAAACCCGAAATCACCCGCCTGCGGGTTCAGACCGCCAGCACGGTAGCCACGACGATGGGTGAAATAGACCAAAGTGTCCTGATTGACCTGATAATCGAGACCCAGATTATATGAAGAAGCGTTGAAGCTTTCCTTCACAAAAGTGGGGCATCCGCGAACATAGCTACAACTCGAGTCAGGAAAACGACCAGCAGGATCGCGGAAATTGGATGCCGTGATCGAACGGTAATCGTGTGTGTAGCGATATCCACCGGTGAAGCTCAGCCCCTGCGTGAGCAGATCCGACAGATCATAGGTGAACTGCCCGAACACGGCCTGACTACGTTCTGTTGGCTCGGAAATCGTGAGCGCAGGAGTACCCAGAGACGTCTGGACCAAGCGCTGGGGCGACGGCGTGTTCTGCCAGAGCAGAAAACCGCCGACGGTGAAATCGAGCTTACCGTCAAGCGCGCTGCCCTGAAGCTGGAGTTCTTCGCTGATCTGGCGCAGGTTGACCGACCAGTCACCATCCGGCGTAATCTGGTCGAGCAGCGGCAGCACCGTACCATCAAGGTCGTAGCGGCTGAGTTGTTTCAGGCGACGATAACCGAAGATGTTCTTGATCGTCAGATTATCCGACAGCGTGTAGCTCGTCACATTGGTGATGCCCCAGCTGCGGGTGAGCGAAACACCGTCTACACTAGACTGCGCGATGCGCGGCCCAAGCCTGTTCTGGGTAGCCACCTGATTTTGCAGGATTGGATCGGGCGCAAACGAGAAGCGCCCGGCAGCGAGAGCTGCAGCCCGGGTGCCTAGAAAATCGGTTGCCAATCCAGCGGGCGACGGACCGTTCCCACCCAGATAGAGTGGAACGGGGATCCCGGCAACGCTGGGGGCGAACATCTTGTTCGGATCAAGCCCGGCAATCTGCTGCGACGAACCATTGGTGTCCGAGCGCATGTAATCGAACATCAGGAAGTTTTCGAAGCTGTCCGTCGGCGTGAACAGCATCGATGCGCGACCTGCGAAGTAGTCGCGATCATCCAGTTCCTCACCGGTCACGATGTTCGTCGTGAAGCCATCGCGCTTGGCGCGCTTGGCAGCGAAGCGGAATGCGAGCGTGTCGGTGGCGGGCAGGTTCAGCGCGCCTTCGATCTGGCGATCGTTGAAGCGGCCGAGCTGCAGATTGACATAGCCGCCGAGCTCATGGCGTGGGCGCGTCGGTTCGTAGAGCACCGCGCCGCCGGTTGAGTTACGACCGAAGAGCGTGCCCTGAGGCCCTTTAAGGACCTGAACGTTCTGAAGATCGAAGAAACGGCCGGGGCCGTTATCACCGGTCTGCAGCGGAACCTGCGCGAAATAGGCGGTGACGCGCGGATTTTGGCCCTGAGCGGATGCGCCCGAGCTGGAAAGGCCGCGGATCGACAGCGTCACTTCGTCGCGCGCCTGCTGATAGGTAGTCAGCGCGGGAACCATCTTCTGAAGGTCGGTCGCGTCCTGAATATTGCGTTCGGTCAGCACATCACCGCTGAACGCCTGAACTGCGATCGGAACTGACTGAAGCGATTCTTCCTTACGGCGCGCCGTCACGATGATATCATCAAGGCTTGTTGCCGAAGTGGCGCCCTGCTCGTCCTGGGCAATTGCGGGGCTGGCCATTGAGAGGCCGCCAACCATGGAAACTGCGATAAGAAGTGGCGAAGCGCTTTCGAAAAGCGCGCGCAACTGATTGCCGGATACGCCGTTACGTCGTGTATTCATTCTAACCTCCCCCGCCCCCGATATTTTTCGGGCTTCGTGTCGTTGGAACTCTGGCGCCGCTCCAATTTTGGACTGCAGCCTAAATTTGTTACATCAATCCATATTCAGGCTCAACACCCTTGAATGTCGTGAAGTGCGCATATGCCGACGCGCCACGCAACCGGGCCGCGTGACGGAATGCATTCGGGGACGGGACAGGCGTGTGTCGCCTAGCGGGCGCAGCGAAACCCTACGTGTGAAGTGGAGGTATCGATCGGCTGCGCATAACGCGCAGCGGGCCGATAACGCTGGCAATAATTGGGAGCACAAAGGTGAGAGCCCCCTTTCAGCACCCGTCTGCCGATAGCGATATCAGGCATGCAGGGATCACGGCTCTCCGCTTCGGTTGCGCCGCGGGGATTGCGGGGAATGCAGCATGATTTTTGCGGTACATCATGCCTCGAAGAAAACCAGTCCGAGGTCCATTCCCAGACATTACCGATCATATCGGCCAGGCCATAACCATTGGCTGGAAAGGCATGCACCGGGGAAGTAAACATATGGCCGTCCCGGAGTTCGTTATGACCGGGAAACTGCCCTTGCCAATAATTGGCCTGAGGGACGCCTGCTAGGTCCAGTTCATCACCCCAGGCGAAGGCGGCTCCATCCAGGCCACCGCGTGCGGCGAATTCCCATTCTGCCTCGGTTGGCAATCGCTTGCCGGCCCACGCCGCATAGGCCTCTGCGTCACCATAGGCGATATGCACGACGGGATGCGCATCCATCCCTTCGATTGACGACCCCGGCCCGCGCGGGTGGCGCCAATCGGCACCGAAGGCAAAGCGCCACCAACTGTGCGGATTGTTCAGATCGACCGGGCCGGGGACGGGTTCGAACACGAGCGACCCCGGCTGCGCCATTTCGGGTGGCATACCGGGATAATCCGCCGGATCGGGAGCGGTTTCAGCAAGGGTAACATGCCCGGTAGCCCGAACGAATTCAGAATACTGGGCGTTGGTGACCGGGGTTGCATCAAGAAGGAACGGATCGACCACGACCTGATGTGCGGGACCTTCTTCCGGATAGTGGTCATCCGACCCCATGCGAAATGTGCCGCCTGCCAGCGCGATCATACCGTCGTTCAAAACCCGTTCCTACTCTTGGTCTCAGTTCGGGCGGCCGGGACGCCCCGGTGCGGCGACAGATATTTCGACCTTTTCGATATGGCCGGAAAATCCTTCGCCAAGCGCATAATCGTCGGTGACCGGCGTATCCGCATCGATGCCGATGTCCAGCGTATCGGTCATTTCCGGCAGCTTCGAGATCGTCCGGGCAATGCGGCCCCGACCGATTTCCTTGCCATTGGACAGGATCGCCATTTCCCCACCGCCGTTCACGCCGCCATCGTAGGTGAACTCGAATACCAGATTGGATTTCCCGGCAGGCAATTGAGCCTGTGCTGCAACGCGCGATTGATCGCCCTTCTGCTGGGTCGCAGCCATGAGCGCGATCGGTCGACCATCCTTGACGTAAAAGGCCCAACCGCCAAACTTGCTGCCAAGCGACACGAGCGGCCCATTGGTGGGTGCCGAAGACAGGTCGATATCGGCCGAGATCCGGAATCCACGGGCAAGCAGCGGCGCCGCGCGCAGCGCCGGAATGCTGAGATTGCCGCCCCAATAGACATAGCGATCGCGCTTCGGGTTTTGGCTTTGGGCCGCCGAAAAGCGTTCCAGATTAAGCCGATTGTCGAGCGGGAGCACATTGTTGCGCCTTGCCTCGGCTTCGAACACGGCCTTCATCTCGGCAAGTCGCTGGGGTTGCTTTGCCGCCAGATCATTGGCTTGAGAAAAGTCATTCCGAAGATCGTAGAGTTCCCACTTATATTCGCTGGGCAAGACACCGCCACGAACATCCTTCCACGGCGCATCTTCCGGTGTCGTGCTGGCGAGCCAGCCATTGTGATAGATGGCGCGATTGCCCATCATCTCGAAATATTGCGTCGTATGACGCTCCGGTGCAGATGCATTGTCGAAACTGTAAGCGAAGCTGACCCCATCGATCGGCTGCTGATCGACACCATTGACTCGTTCAGGCGCAGCGATGCCGGTTACTTCAAGGATCGTCGGCATGACGTCCACCACATGGGTGAACTGGCCACGGACGCCGCGCGCCTTGATACGATCCGGCCATGAAACCACGAAACCATTGCGCGTGCCGCCGAGATGCGAGGCATATTGCTTGAACATACGGAACGGTGCGTTGGTAGCCCAAGCCCAGCCATCGCCGTAGTTGGAGACGGTTTCAGGCCCGCCGATCTTGTCGATATTGTCGACAAGATCCTGAACGGTCTCCTTCATCCCGTTGGCAAAGTTGGACATAGGGTTCGTGCTGCCATTGGGCCCTGCCTCGGCAGCCGCGCCATTATCCCCTTCGATGAACATGACGAGGGTATTGCCCCCCTCACCCATCCGATCCAGTTCGCTGAGAATACGGCCGATCTGATCATCCTGATAAGCGAGCATGGCGGCATAGGCCTCCATCATGCGCGCGTTGATCCGGCGTTCATCAGGGCTGATATCGGCCCATGCGCGGATCCCATCGGGACGTGGAGTATTCTTGGCATTGGCCGGTACCACACCGAGTTTTTTCTGGCGGGCGGCAGTTTCGCTGCGAACGACGTCCCAGCCCTTGTCGAACTGGCCCTTGAACTTCGCGATCCACTCGGCCGGCGCCTGGACGGGGGCATGCGCCGAGCCCGTTGCGTAATACATGAAGAAGGGCTTTTCCGGAGCTGCGGCTTTCTGGCTATGGATCCAGTGGATCGCCTCGTCCGCCAAGGCTTTGTCGAGCACACCTTCCGTCAATGTCGGGATGGCAGTGGTGTCGCGATAGAGGGCTGGCGTGAACTGGTTCGTCTCAGCAGCCATGAACCCATAAAACTGCTCAAAACCGAGCCCGGTCGGCCAGAGATCGAATGGCCCCTCAGGCGATACATGTGCCTCCGGTGCATTGTGATGCTTGCCAAACATCGCCGTATTATAACCGTTCTGACGCAGAACCTCTGCAACCGTGGCAGCACTGTCAGGCATCAGGTTGTTATAACCAGGAAATCCGGTCGATAAATTGGCAACGATGCCATTTCCAACGGCGTGATGGTTACGCCCGGTCAACAGTGCCGCACGCGTCGGCGAGCACATGGCGGTTGTATGGAAGCGATTATAGACGAGCCCGCGTTCCGCAAGCCGATCGAGATTGGGGGTCGGGATCGGTCCGCCAAAGGTGGAAGCTGCGCCAAACCCCACGTCATCGGTGATGATGAGGAATATGTTCGGCGCATTGGCAGGCGCCGACACCGGCTTTGGAAACGCCGCTGTCGAATCTGCATAGGTGTTACCGATCTTGCCGGCAAACGGCTGCTCGGGCGCCGGGAGGACAGAGCCACCAGCGAGCGCCGAAGTTGCCGAACCAGCGAGTAAAATGGCTGCGAGCGAACGTATCATTTCGGGAAAACCTCTACCTTCGAGATGCCGCCATTGAAGCGCTTGTCGCCGGGATAATCGATCACGGTGGCGCCGGTATCGTCGCCGATGTCGAATGTTTCGCCGAGCCCGGCGGTAACGAGGACGGTACGATCGATCCTGCCGCGCGCGACTTCGCGGTCGCCTATGCTGATACGCATCAGGCCTCCGCGCCCATAGCCGCCGCCGTCATAATCGAAATCATAGACGACCTGTGCCGGCCCTGCAGGAAGGACTTCCTTTGCGATCACGCTCGACTGGTGAGCCGGCTGTTGGGTGAAGGCCATATGTACTGCGGGGCGGCCGTTATCGAGATAGAAGCTCCACCCGCCAAACTTGCTGCCGCTCGCCACGATGGCGCCGTTGCCGCCGCCCTGCGGAATGTCGACATTCGCCACGATGCGGAAAGATCGGCCACGGATCGGCGGGGCCACGGTGTCAGCGACGCTGATCCCCTTCCCCCAATAGACGAAATTCTTGCGGCGCGGGGCGAATGCAATCTTGGCCGATGCCGAGCGATCATGGGTCTGCCGATCATCGATCGGAAAAACCTGATTTCGCTGCGCCTCTGAGGTCCACAGCGCCTTTAGCTCAGACAGTTTTTCAGGATGCTTCGCTGCAATGTTATTGGCCTGCGAGAAATCCTTGCTGAGATCGTACAATTCCCAGTCATAGTGCATCGCATCGCGATCGGACGCGCCCATGACCCAGGGGACCCGCGCCGGCGTAGTGCTGGCGAACCAGCCCTTGTGATAGATCGCGCGCGTGCCGATCATCTCGAAATACTGGGTTTCGTGCTGCTCCGGAGCGCTCGGCGCGTCGAAGCTGTAGGCGAAACTGATGCCATCCACCCTTTGTTGCTTTTCGCCGTTGACACTATCGGGTGCGTTGATCCCGACCGCCTCAAGGATCGTCGGCATAACATCGACCACATGGGTGAATTGCGAACGGACCCCGCGCGTCTTGATGCGATCCGGCCAGGAAACCACGAGACCATTACGCGTGCCGCCCAGATGCGATGCGATCTGCTTGGCCCAGGGGAATGGGCCATTGATCGCCCATGCCCAGCCTACGGGAAAGTGACCATAGCTGTCCTTGCCGCCCAGCTTGTCGAGCATGCTGTTCAGATACGCCATGTCTTCGGTGGCACCGTTGGCGAAGGTGCCCAGTTCGTTGGTGCTGCCCTGCATCGAGCCTTCGGTAGACGCGCCATTATCCCCTTCGATGAACATGACGAGCGTGTTGCCACTTTCCCCCATCCGGTCGAGTTCATCGAGCACCCGGCCAAATTGCGCATCCTGATAAGCGAGCATTCCGGCATAGACTTCCATCATCCGGGAATAGAGCCGCTTTTGATCCGGGTTGAGACTGCTCCAAGCAGGGATATCCTTCAGACGAGGCGTGTCCTTGGTCCCCGCAGGCGCGATCTTCATCGCGATCTGACGTTTCAGCGTTTCGGAACGAATGACATCCCAGCCCTTGTCGAACTGGCCCTTGAACTTCGCGATCCATTCTTCAGGCGCCTGATGCGGCGCATGCGCCGTTCCTGGCGCATAGTAGAGGAAAAATGGCTTGTTCGGTGCGGCCGCTTTTTGACCATGGATGTAGCTGATCGCTTCATCCGCCAAATCCCGGTCGAGAATATAACTCGGATCCTTGTCATATTTCTGTTCGGCAGGCGCGTTGCCGCGATAGAGCTTGGGCGTCCATTGCTCGGTATCACCGCCAAGAAAACCGTAGAATTGCTCGAAGCCGAGGCCGGTTGGCCACTGATCGAATGGCCCCGCCTGCGACGTTTGCTGCATCGGGATATTGTGATGCTTGCCGAGCATGGCGGTATTGTAGCCGCTCTGGCGCAGAACCTCGGCGACAGTCGCCGCGCTTCGCGGGATCACAGACCAATAGCCCGGATAACCCGTAGCGATATCGCTGACGACCGCATTACCAACCGCGTGATGGTTACGCCCGGTCAGAAGCGCGGCGCGCGTCGGCGAGCACATGGCCGTTGTGTGGAAGCGATTATAGACCAGCCCGCGCTTGGCAAGCCTGTCGAGATTGGGCGTCGCAATAGGACCGCCAAAGGTGGAAGCAGCACCGAACCCGACGTCATCGGTCAGGATCAGGAAGATATTGGGCGCACCATCGGGTGCGGTGATCGGTTTCGGGAAGGATGGCGTCGAATCGGAATACGTGTTGCCAATCTTGCCGGCAAAGGGGGATGGCGGCAGCGGGAGAGTGCCCTGCGCGCTCACCGAAGCCTGAGAAAACACAGAAAATGCCAGAAGTCCGCACGAATATAGCATTTTGTGCGCACGCCGCTTTCCTTTTGAAAAGGGCATCATCATCCTCCCATTTGTTATTTCCCACATTCTGTACGATATAGTTTCGTACAGTTCAACAATTCAAAGCGTAGAGGATTCCATGGTTGATGAAGTGATGATCGAAGGCGGAGTGGCCGTAATCACGGGAGCGGCCAGCGGCATCGGTACAGGCTTGGCCCGCAAAGCCGCAGAAAAAGGCATGAGACTCGTACTCGCCGATGTAAACGCCGATTTGCTGAACAGCTTTGCCGAGACCATCGACGCAGAAGTACTCGCGATACCCACCGACGTGACGGATATGGATGCGGTGGACAAACTTGCCGAACAGGCCTGGCAGCGCTTCGGCCAGGTCGATGCGTTGTTCAATAATGCGGGCGTGATGGCGACCGGATTTACATGGGAAATCGAACCCCGGCGTTGGCGTCAGTCGATGGCTGTCAACGTCGATGGCGTGTTTCATGGCATTCGCGCCTTCGTTCCCCGCCTGCTGGCGGCGCAGCGGCCTGCGCATATCGTGAACACAGCATCGGTGGGTGGTTTTCTCCCGAGCCCGCTAATGGCCCCCTATTCGACCACCAAGGCCGCAGTCGTAGCGCTCACGGAGTCTCTGCACCTTGAAATGCAGATGATTGGGGCGCCCGTTCGCGTTTCACTGCTTGCGCCTGGCCCGGTGCAGAGCAGCATCTTCAACGATCCGTTTGGCGACAAGGTGACGCCTGAGACTGCCGCGTTTGTCGACACGATGCGGACAATGCTCACCGCCAACGGCTTGTCGCCCGACGACTTTGCCGAGCGCGTATTCGCGGCCATGGCCGATGGCGAATACTGGATCATCCCGCAACCTGAAGCGCTGGACCCGCTGTTCGACCGCAGAGTGCAGGCGATCACTGGGCGACAGGCGCCTCAAAATCTCGATTTTTCGAAATTGTGATCTGGTGTAGCGCCGATGTAATGGGGCATCGGCGCCGCCAACCCAAGACGCGGGCAAGTGACCTATCGCACGACTCACCTCAAGCACCCTGCATGGCGTCAGACGATGCCGTAGCGTCAAATTCATCCTGCTGGACAGGCGGTTAACACCGGGCAAGAATGGCGCCCATGACCCTGGCCTCACCACTTTTCGATCGCCTGCGGCTGCCCGTTATCGGCTCGCCGCTTTTCATTGTTTCCTGCCCCGATCTGGTGATCGCGCAATGCAAGGCAGGGATCGTAGGATCCTTTCCCGCGCTCAATGCGCGGCCGCATTCGGTGCTTGACGAATGGCTGCACCAGATCACTGAGGAACTGACGTCGTGGAACCGCGACAATCCCGAGCGTCCGGCCGCTCCTTTTGCGGTCAACCAAATCGTCCACCGATCCAATGATCGTCTGGAAACCCATCTCGAAACCTGTGCGAAATGGCAGGTCCCGATCATCATCACATCGCTTGGCGCCCGTGAGGATCTCAACAACGCGGTTCATCAATGGGGTGGGATCACGCTCCATGACGTGATCGACGACCGCTTTGCGCGCAAGGCGGTTGAAAAAGGCGCCGACGGCCTGATCGCGGTTGCGGCTGGGGCCGGCGGACATGCCGGACGCTTGTCGCCGTTCGCGCTTGTTCAGGAAATCCGGGAATGGTTCGATGGTCCGCTCGCCCTGTCCGGGGCGATCGCGCATGGCCGGTCGATCCTCGCCGCGCAGGCGATGGGGGCCGATCTCGCCTATATCGGCTCCCCGTTCATTGCGACGGCGGAGGCCAATGCGGAAAGCCAGTACAAGGAAGGCATCGTGGCCGGACGGGCATCCGACATCATCTATTCCGACCTGTTTACCGGTGTACACGGCAATTATCTGCGGCAGTCGATAGAGGCCGCCGGCCTCGATCCCGACAATCTGCCCAAGGGTGACGTGACGACGATGAACTTCGGTTCGGGGAGCAATCAAGCCAGGAAGGCCTGGCGCGATATCTGGGGATCCGGTCAGGGCATCGGCGCGATCCGTGCAGTCGAACCGGCGGCGAACCTGATCGCGCGCCTAGGCGAGCAATATGCCGACGCCAAAGCGGCTCTCGCTGCCAAAATGCGCTGAGCCGATGCGTTAAAGCGAGGTCTCCAAGCGCCGCATCAACGATTGCGCCGGGCTTTCGCTCAGGCTCATTCCGGCATCAAGCCGGCGAACGCGCTCGTAGAGTTGATTGCTTTGTGCGATAAGGTTTTGAGCGTCTTCGGGAAGTTGGCCGACAATATCGGGTTCGCTGGCAGACGCATGACCGAGCCGGCGGGCGGGCTGGCGTGCGTCGGACGTACTGATCTCTCCTGCATCGACAGCCCGCTGCACCAAAAGCCATGCGATCACGTGCATCAATCGTGCGGTTACCTTCAGCGACTCGCATGAGAAGCCGACACGCAAAAGCGGCTCCATCTTGTTACGATCGTCCTGGCCATGTTCATCGAAATAGGCTCGCGCCTCGTCTGCCAAAAACATCGCCTCTTCGTAAAGAGCCTCAACGAGGCGCCGTTTCAGCGGCGATGCCGTGTCCATATGATCCATTCAGGAAGCATCGCATATTTTGGTTGTAGGGGCACTAGCAAAGGGGCTGCGTCAGCGTTCAGGCGATGATGTCCGGGATCAACGCATCCTCGCACAAAGCGATTTCATCGCGCAGGCGCAGTTTTTGACGTTTGAGCCGGGCGAGTTCCAGTTGATCAATGATCGCGCCTTGCGCGCGGTCGGCGATGCGTTCGTCAAGTTCACGATGCTGCGCCCTCAGAATTTCAAGGCGTTCGCGCACCTCTTCCATGTCTTCCACCGGCCCTTCGGATAATTGGAAAGCGCCCTACAGTCGCGCGTCATTCTGCATTCGTCAACGGCACGTCGCACCTGTGGAGCCTTTTACCGAACTGCTCATTTGGGGGGGAGACACCATGCCAAAGCCATGCTTCAATGCTGTGACCAACATCCAGCCAGAAGGAGACAGAAGGATGGAACAGGCACATTTCTCGGCACTCGAAGCAAAGCATACCGGGCTCGAGAGTCGCATAGCCGAGGAAAGTCGTCGACCGTCTCCAGATCTCGGGCTGCTCTCCCAACTGAAAAAGCAAAAACTCAAGATCAAGGAAGAGATGGCCAGTAGCTAAGGCCGTGAATCGCGCTGCGGATGACCATCCGCAGCGCATCCACCGAAACGCGAACTGAAACACTCACCAGCATTGATGCGCCGCGCCAATTTTCGGCAATCGGCCGAGATAATCCCGGCCGATAAAGGCCCTATTCGTCGCGCGAAATTTTTTCCTGACGTTCGTGACGTTCCTGCGCCTCGACAGTCATGGTTGCAATCGGCCGTGCTTCCAAGCGCGCAAGCGAGATCGGCTCGCCAGTAACTTCGCAATAGCCATATTCACCTTCATCGATCCGGCGCAGCGCTGCGTCGATCTTGGAAATCAGCTTGCGCTGGCGATCACGGGTGCGCAATTCGATCGACCAATCGGTTTCGCTGGAAGCGCGATCGGTGACATCGGGTTCGCGCAGCGAGTCGACCTGCAGTTGGTTCAGCGTGTCGCGGGATTCGCGAAGGATGCTTTCTTTCCACGCGTGCAGCTTTTCACGAAAATAATTCAGCTGCCGATCATTCATGAAAGGTTCGTCTGACGAAGGGCGATAATCTGTATCGAGCGAGGGTACGTTAAGGACCGTATCCCCATTTGCCCCAGTGCCCGTGAACGCAGTCGCCATGCCCATCTCCGTTACGTGTTACCGGCCGCCAGGCTTTTACCTGCGCAGGCGCATCTCCCCGGCGGCGGCTATAATCAAGAGCCGTGCCAATTTACAAGCTTTCGAATCAATTGATGCTAATTTGCTTTTTCACGGCGAAATCGTTGCGATGTGCAACATTGGACTTATGCGTAACAATTTCATAAGCATATTACGCAAAATAAGTTTCATAAAACATCTGGCCGCCATTTTCGATTATATTTGGAGACCCGGCTTTTGCGGCGGAGAGCGACAGTGCAGCGGCACGCCAACCACCTTATGATCACATTTTGATTGCACCGCGCCAATATGGGCGAGGCTCAGGCTGACAGCACCTTGTCTCACTGGTTTCCCGCTTGCGTGGGCGGCGCCGGAAAGCCATAGCCAGCGCCATGCATGATATCCGTATGATCCGGGAAAACCCCGCCGCATTCGACGCCGCCCTTGCCCGCCGGGGCGCCGCCCCCGTGGCTGGTGAGCTGGTTTCGCTCGATGAAAAGCGCCGTGCAGTGCTGACCGAGGCGCAGGCTGCGCAAGCGCGCCGGAACGAGGCATCCAAGGCGATCGGAGCAGCCAAGGCCCAGAAGCGCGATGACGAAGCGCAGGCATTGATGGCCGAGGTGGCCATATTGAAGGAGCGCCTGCCCGCGCTGGAAGTCGAGGAAAAGGCACTTGGCGAGCAACTGGACGCCATCCTGGCCGCGATCCCCAACCTGCCCGCTGCGGATGTGCCCGAAGGCGAAGATGAGACGGCAAATACCGAAGTGATGCGCTGGGGGACGCCGCGCAACTTTGATTTCGAGCCGAAGGAACATGCCGACTTCGCGCCAGCGCTTGGCCTCGACTTCGAAGCCGCTGCCCGCATTTCGGGTGCGCGCTTCGCCGTGCTGCGGGGCGGGATGGCACGACTGAACCGCGCGCTTGGCCAGTTCATGCTCGATCATCAGGGCGCCCGGGGCTATGCCGAAGTGGTTCCTCCCCTGCTCGTCCGCGACGACGCGGCGTTCGGCACCGGACAGCTTCCGAAATTCCGCGAGGATTTGTTTCAGACGACCGATGGCCGCTGGCTTATACCGACCGCGGAGGTGAGCCTGACCAACCTTGTTCGCGAGTCGATCCAGGATGAAGCAGCGCTGCCCATTCGGATGACGGCCCTCACCCCCTGTTTCCGTTCGGAAGCCGGCGCTGCTGGACGCGATACGCGCGGGATGATCCGCCAACACCAGTTCGACAAGGTGGAACTGGTCACGATCGCTTCGCCCGAGGAATCGGAAGCGGAGCATGAGCGGATGTGCGCGGCAGCGGAGTCGGTGCTTCAGGCGCTGGAACTCCCCTATCGCAAGATGCTGCTCTGCACGGGCGACATGGGCTTTTCGGCGACCAAGACATTCGACCTCGAAGTCTGGCTGCCTGGGCAAAGCTGCTACCGCGAGATCAGCAGCATTTCGAACTGCGGCGATTTCCAGGCGCGCCGCATGAGCGCGCGTTTCCGTCCGGCTGGCGAAACCAAGGGAACGCGCTTCGTCCATACGCTCAACGGTTCGGGCCTTGCCGTCGGCCGTACGCTCGTCGCGGTGCTTGAAAACGGGCAACAGGCTGATGGCTCGGTCAAGCTGCCGGCCGCGCTTATCCCCTATATGGGCGGTATCGACACGCTGGAGCCGATCTGATGCGCATTCTCCTCACCAATGACGACGGTATTCATGCAACCGGCCTCAAGGTGCTGGAGACGATCGCCCGGACGCTTTCGGACGATATCTGGATCGTGGCGCCGATGGAGGAGCAGTCGGGCGCCGGCCATTCGCTGACGCTGACCCGTCCCTTGCGCATTCGTCGCCATGATCCGCGCCGTTTTTCGGTGAGCGGGACGCCCACGGATTCGGTGCTGATGGCGCTGGGCCAGGTCATCGAAGGGGCGAAACCGGACCTCATTCTGTCGGGCGTCAACCGCGGTGCCAATCTGGCCGAGGACGTGACCTATTCGGGCACGGTTTCGGCCGCGATGGAAGGCGCACTTGCCGGCGTTCGTTCGATTGCGCTGAGCCAGGTCTATGCCCGTGAGGGCATGGGCGACCATGTCCCCTTTGCCGTGGCGGAAGCCTGGGGCGCGAAAGTGCTCAAGCCCCTGCTCGACATGGACATGCCGTACCGCACGCTGGTGAACGTCAACTTCCCCGCGACCGCACCGGACAAGGTGAAGGGCGTGAAGGTGGTGCGGCAGGGGTTCCATGATTATGGCCGCAACCGCATTGTGACCGGCACCGATCCGCGCGGTTACGACTATTACTGGTTCGCGCTGGGCAGCAGCCTGCGCACCCCGGAACGTAGCACCGACCTGGAGGCGATTGCCGAGGAATATGTGACGGTGACGCCACTGCATCTCGACCTGACGCATGAGGCCTCGCTCGAAAGCCTGGCCACGGCCTATCGTTGAGGCTGGTGCATTCGCCCGATTGCGTTAAGTTCGGGCCAATGCGGCGGAGGCAAATCCCTGATGCGATGGCGTAAATCCATACGCGACATGCAGTATGCAACCTTGCAGCGCCGTGCCGACACACCGGTGTGGGTTTCGATCGGCTGGCGCGTCTTGTTCGTGCTCCTGCTCGTATCCATCGCCGTGGGCGTGCACTGGATCGACCGCGAAGGGCTGCGCGACAGCTATGACGGCGAAATCAGCCTGATCGATGTCATTTATTTCACGATGATCTCGATCACGACCACCGGCTATGGCGATATTGCCCCGGTTTCCGAGCGCGCGCGACTTTTCGACGCGCTGATCGTGACCCCTATCCGTGTTTTCGTCGTGCTGATCTTTCTCGGCACAACCTACAACTTCGTCATCAAGCGAACCTGGGACAAGTGGCGCATGAAGCTTCTCCAGCGCAATCTGCACAACCATGTCGTCGTCTGCGGCTTTGGTACCAGCGGCTCCGAGGCCGTCCACGAACTCATCGCGCGCGGCACCAAACCGGGGGACATTGTCGTCATCGACCGATCACCGGCCGCGTTGGAGGCGGCCGAAGCGCTGGGATGCCTGGTGCTTGAAGCCGATGCTTCGCGCGACGCGACACTGATGGATGTCGAGATCACGCGCGCCCGCGCGGTGATTGTTTCGGCCGGGCGGGACGATACCTCGATCCTGATCGTGCTCACCGTCCGGCATCTGGCAGCCGAGGTACCGATCAGCGTGATCGTGCGCGCCGAGGATAATGAGGTGCTCGCCAAGCAGGCCGGCGCGACGACGGTGATCAACCCGGTAAGCTTTGCCGGGCTGTTGCTGGCCGGATCAGCCCATGGCCCGCACATCACTGATTACATGGTCGATCTGGCGGCGACAGGTGGCCGCGTGAAGCTGGCCGAGCGCACCGTGGAGCCGCACGAGATCGGCAAGCCGATGTCCGCCATCGAGACGGGCGTTGTAGTGCGCATCTATCGCGGCGAGACGCCGATCGGCTTTTGGGAGCCAGAGGCCCGCGCGCTGCAGGCCGGCGATACGATCGTCGAGATCATCCCCGGAGACGCGATGCGCGTGGAGTGATGACATTTGCCTCAAAAGCCATTATGTGCGCCCGCACTCATGGCAATTGAACTCCCCACTCCGCCCAAGATCGGCATGGTTTCGCTCGGCTGCCCGAAAAACCTTGTCGATAGCGAACGCATTCTCACCAAGCTGCGCTCTGACGGCTATGCGATGTCCCCCGATTATGCGGGTGCCGACGTCGTGCTCGTCAACACCTGCGGCTTTCTCGACAGCGCCAAGGAAGAAAGCCTGGAAGCGATTGGCGAAGCCATCGCCGAAAACGGCCGCGTGATCGTGACCGGATGCATGGGCAAGGAAGCCGAAGCGATCCGCGAACGCTTCCCCGATGTGCTCGCGATCACCGGTGCGCATCAATATGAAGATGTCGTCGGCGCGGTGCACGATGCAGCGCCCATTCCGCCGAGCGCGTTCCTTGATCTGGTGCCCGAGAACGGGCTGAAGCTGACCCCGCGCCACTATAGCTATCTGAAGATTTCGGAAGGCTGCAACCATCGCTGCAGCTTCTGCATCATCCCGGCGCTGCGCGGCGATCTGGTGAGCCGCCGGCCCGACGCGATCCTGCGCGAGGCCGAAAAGCTGATCGCTTCCGGAACCAAAGAGCTTCTGGTGATCAGTCAGGACACCTCGGCCTATGGCGTCGACATCAAGCATCAGCCGCGCGACTGGAAGGGCCAGGAAGTCCGCGCGCATATGACCGACCTGTCGCGCGAACTGGGCAAGCTGGGCGCATGGGTGCGGCTGCACTATGTCTACCCCTACCCCCATGTCGACCATGTCATCCCGCTGATGGCCGAAGGGCTTGTTCTCCCCTATCTCGACATTCCGTTCCAGCACGCAGCGCCCAATGTTCTCAAGGCGATGAAGCGCCCCGCGAACGAATCCAAGGTGCTGCAGCGCATTCGCAACTGGCGCGAGATCGCGCCCGATATCGCGATCCGTTCGACCTTTGTCGTCGGCTTCCCCGGCGAAACGGAAGACGACTTCCAGTATCTGATGGACTGGCTGGAAGAAGCGCAGCTCGACCGTGTCGGCGCCTTCCGCTTCGAGCCGGTTGAAGGTGCGGCGGCGAACGACCTTCCCAATCCGGTGCCGGAAGAGGTGAAGGAAGAGCGCTATGCGCGCCTGATGGATCTGACCGCGCGCATTTCAGCCGCCAAGCTGGAAGCCAAGATCGGCCGCACGCTCGACGTGATCATCGATGTCGTCGACGACGAAGGCGGCGCCACCGGCCGTTCCAAGGCCGACGCCCCTGAAATCGACGGCGAAGTGCACCTGCGCGACGCCGAGGGGCTGAAGCCCGGCGATATCATTCAGGTCGAGATCGAGGATGCGGACGAGCACGACCTGTTCGGGGTGCCGGTAAACTGATCGGGATTGAGGCCGGTGGCGCGTGCTGCCGGCCTTAGGCCTTAAGCCTGCGCCAGCCAGATCACGCCGACAAGCGCCAGCAGCGCCGTGGCCGACGCCATATAGAGCAGCGCACGGTTGCGCTCTACACGCCCGATCAGGACCGCATTCTGCTCCGTAAGCTCAACGATCAGCGCGTTGGTTTGCGACAATTGCGCGCGCAGATCTTCATTATTGCGTTCGAGCGTCGCGATCCGGCGCGCCAGCGCCTCGGGATCCACCGACGGACTGGAGCTCTCGTCATTGGGCGATTTGCGGCGCGATGATGCCGACCAGAGCTGCTGCGCCTGATTGACCAGCAACGGGGCGTTTTCGATCACCTTGCCCCAAGGCACCGCCATCAAGATTTTTGCAATGGGCAGGGCCACGCGCGCATTCCTTCCGGGTCAGGCCAATCCCTATAAACGCATAGGCTTAGCCATACCGGTGTAGCGTGTGGGGTGCCACGCGGCAAACCGCCACCGCGCTTTTCGGATACAAAAACGACATGAGGGGCGCAGGGGTGTCGCGTGCGACGCCCCCGCGCACATCGGATCAGTCGCCCGTCAGGATACGATCGACCAGTTGCTTAACAGTCGGTACGAACCCATTGGAATAGAACGGATCTTTCTTGAAATTATAGGCGCCGTGACCGGCGAACATCAGGTTGTTGTCGACAGGGCCGCCATGAACGATGTCCTGCAGCGTCTTTTGAATGCAGAAGCTGCGCGGATCGGCCAGACGCCCGGTCGAATTGGTTTCGCTGTCCATCCAGCTGGAGAAACCGCAATGGCTGAGGCAGCCCATGCAATCGGCCTGATCCTTGCGGATTTCGTCGCGTTCCGACGGCGTCACGAAGACGAGCGTGTTGTCGGGCGTCTTCAGCGCTTCGGTGAAGCCATGGCCGTGCCATTCGCGCGCGCGCAGCAGATCGTTGCGCGTGACCCAGAAGCTCTTGCCCTTGACGCCGACGTCAAGCTGGAACTGGTGATCGCCCGCAGCCTCGCCCGAAAACGCGATCTGACGTTCAGATCGCGCCTCAAGACTGCGCAGGAAGGGATTGCGAACAGCCGAAGAATAGAAACCGGTCGGCGAGAATTGATGGAGCAGGATGTCGCCTTCCTCAAGCGTCATCAGGCGCGCCTTCCACTCCTCAGGGATCGGGCTTTCCTTGGTGAGGAGTGGACGCGTGCCGAACTGGAAGGCGATGCTGCCAAGCTCGGGATTGTCGATCCAGTCGTTCCAGTCGCGCAGAAACCAGACGCCGCCCGCCATCACGATCGGCACATCGTCCGAAATGCCGCCTTCGCGCATCGTATCGCGCAGCGCCTTGACGCGCGGATAGGGATCTTCGGGCTTCAGCGGATCTTCGGCGTTCGACAGGCCGTTATGGCCACCAGCAAGCCAGGGATCTTCGTACACCACCGCCGCCAGCCAGTTCGCCGCCTTGGAATAGGCGCGCTTCCAGAGCGCGCGGAAGGCGCGGCCCGAGCTGACGATGGGGAGATAGCTGACTTCGTACTGCGCCGCGATTTCGGACAGCTTATAGGGCATGCCCGCGCCGCAGGTGACGCCGGCGACAAGGCCGCGGGTCTGTTCGAGAACGCCGTGCAGAACCTTCTGCGCACCGCCCATTTCCCAAAGCACGTTGATGTTGATCGCGCCCTTGCCACCCGCAATGTCATGGGCGCGCTTCACCTGCTCGACGGCCCCGTCGATGGCGTACTGGATCAGTTCCTCATGGCGTTCGCGACGCGTGCGCGCATGGTAGATCTGCGGAATGATCTTGCCCGTCGGATCATAGCTGTCGGCGTTGACCGCGGAGACCGTGCCAATGCCCCCGGCAGCCGCCCAGGCGCCAGAGCTCATATGGTTGCTTGCGGCAACGCCCTTGCCGCCTTCCACGATCGGCCAAACTTCGCGGCCGCCGTATATGATGGGCTTCAGACCCTTGAACAATTCGAAAACTCCCTCAAATCGGGGTCGCTATAGCAGCGTTCACGTAAAATGCGCGGACAAAATCAGCCTTTTGCGGCGAGCACCCCAGATTGCCCGGCGGTGCCCCCGTAAAGCGCAGCGAACCACGCATTTATGGCCTTTTCATTGCCTTTCGGCACGATGTGCACGCGATCATGCGGCTGCTTCCAGTGCTTCGTCGCACGCTCAGCCAATGCGTCGGACGATAGCACCAGCGCATGCGCCCCCGCCAGCGCAATACGCCGGTAGATATTCCGTTCGAAGCGCGGCCGCTCAGCCTCGTGCGCATCAAGGGCATATTCGTGATGGATGAGCATCGGCACACCCGCGGGAAACAGGCGCCGCGCCATGACCGCATCGATCGCGCCCCAATCATAGCTGAGCACGAGATCGAAACGCCGCATGTAGCGCGCAAGCGCCTGATAGCGCGCGACCGAAGGGCTGCCGCCAATGGGTGGGCAATCGGTGGTGAAATCAACGCGAACGTCCTTGGCGATGCCACGCGCGGTGGCGGGGGCGACGGGCTGGTTCGTCGCGATCACATGGCGCGCGCGGTTGCCAAAGACGTTGATGAGCGCGACCGTGCGCTTTGCGCTGCCGCCCGTGTCGAACGCATCGGCCAGATGCAAAATATGCAGCGTCACGATCGTCAGCCAAGCGTGTCGAGGAACTGATCGATCTCGGCGGCGGCCTCGGGCTCGTCCAGTGTCGGCGCGTGGCCCACGCCCGGAACCGTGACGAGGCGGCCATTGTCGAGCCGCGCGACCATGCGGGTGGCAATGTCGGCGGACAGGATATCCGAATTCTCGCCGCGTATGACGAGCGTCGGGATGCGCTGGAGCGCCTTGAACGCGGGCCAGAGATCGACCCCAGCTTCCCCGCCCGGCATCCGGAAGGGCTCGGCGATCCGCGCGTCATAGTCGGGCACGATCCGTCCCTGCGCGTTGACCTTGTAGAGCTGCTTGGCCATGCGGAGCCAATCCTCAAGCCCATATTCGGGATAGACATCGGCGCTGGATTCGCCGAGCGCGCGCGCCGCATGGACCCAGGTGGGCCAGCTGCTCGTCTTGCCGACATAACCGCGAATACGGTCGAGCCCGCGCGGATCGATCTCCGGACCGACATCGTTGAGGAGAACGCCGGTGAATTTCTGCGTGCCGGTGGCCGCGAGCAGCATCGTCACGATGCCGCCGAGCGAAGTTCCGAACAGCACCGCCTTGGCAAGCCCGAGTTCTTCGAACAGACGCTGGATGTCCTGCACATAGGTGAGCGGGACATAGGTCATCGGATCCTTGGCATAGGCGCTTTCGCTGCGCCCGCGCAGATCGACGCAAATGACGCGCCGACGCCCGGCAAGCCGCTGGGCAACCCCCTCGAAATCGCGGGCGTTGCGCGTCAGCCCCGGAATGCACAGCACGGGTGCGCGATCATCGGGGCCTGCATAATCCCGGAAATGCAGGCGCAGATTGTCGTTGGACCACCAATATCCATCGTTAAATGCGGCCATAGGTTGCGCCTTTCCCCTTTCCCCCTCCATATCGCGGTATGACGTTCGCGCCGCAACCCGCCATTTATCGCCCTGAAACACCGATTCTTTCCCTCGGAGATTCGTTCTATGACGCCGTCGCGCCCGCGACCTTCCCGCAGACGCGATTGCGTTTCCGGAATGACCGCTGGGCCGAGACCGTTGGGCTGGACGGATTGAGCGATGCGCAGTGGATCGCGCATTTTGGCCGCTTCGAACCGTTGCCCGGCAATCTGGAGCAGCCGCTGGCGCTGCGCTATCACGGGCACCAGTTCCGCGTATACAACCCCGAACTGGGCGATGGCCGCGGTTTCCTGTTCGCGCAGATGCGCGACGGGCGCGATCGCTTGATGGATCTGGGCACCAAGGGATCCGGCCAGACGCCGTGGAGCCGATTTGGCGACGGGCGGCTGACGCTGAAGGGTGGCATGCGCGAAATCCTGGCGACCGAGATGCTCGAGGCGCTTGGCGTCGAAACGTCGAAGACATTTTCGCTGATCGAGACCGGCGAGGCGCTGGAACGTGGCGACGAGCCCTCTCCCACGCGCTCTTCGGTGCTCGTCCGCCTCAGCCATGGCCATATCCGGATCGGGACCTTTCAGCGGCTTGCCCATCTGAAGGATGCCGAGGGGATGAAACGCCTCGTCGCCTATACGCTGAAACACTATTTCGGCACGGAAGCAGGCGAAGACGCGGCAGCACAGCTGCTGGCCAAGGTGGTCGAGAAAACGGCGGTGCTCGCCCCCTCTTTCATCGGGGCCGGCTTTGTTCACGGCGTGCTCAACACCGACAACATCAATGTTTCGGGCGAAAGTTTCGACTATGGCCCATGGCGCTTCACGCCCTTTTACGACCCGGCGTTCACCGCCGCCTATTTCGACCATCAGGGGCTCTATGCCTTTGGCCGACAGGCCGAGGCGGTGCACTGGGACGTCGTCCAGCTCGCCGTGGCGCTGCGCCTGATTGCCAGGGCCGAGGAACTGGTGCCCGCGCTGGAGCATTTCGCAGCCTATTATGAGGAATCGCTTCTGGCTGCGCTGCTGCGACGCCTTGGCGTCAAATCGCGCGGCGCGGTGGCGGACAAGGCGATGACCGGGGCGCTTGAGCGCGCGCTGATGGAAAACTCGGTTGAGATCGACCGGTTCTTCTTCGACTGGCGCGGCGGGCAGTTGCGCAGCGAAACGGCGGCGGCGCGCTATGACAGCCCGGCCTTTGACGATCTGAAGGGCGCGCTTGCCAGCTATGGCCCGGCCGTGCGTCTGGACCATGACTATTGGCGTGATGAAGCCCCCTGCTCGATGCATATCGACGAGGTAGAGGCGATCTGGGCGCGGATCGATCAGGCCGATGACTGGACGGCGCTGGAACGCAAGGTGGCGGCCATTCGCCGCATGGGGGATGCAATGGGGGGCGGCGTCTAAGGATGCAGGAACTGATTTCGCGGGAAGCCGCGACTGGGGTTGAGATTTGGCGGGCGGCGGAGGGCAATGCCGCCGCCGAGGTGCAGGCGGCGCGAGGGGGCGTGGCAGCCTGGGCGGCAAAACCGCTAACGGTACGAATTGAAACGCTGCGGCGCTTTGCCAATATCCTGCGCATACGGCTCGATGACTTTATCGACCTGATCGCGCGCGAAAGCGGGCTGCCCCTCTGGGAAGCCCGGGCCGAGGCCGAGGCGGTGATCGCGCAGGTCGATGTGTCGGTAAGCGCCTATGCCGATCGCACGCCGCAGCGCAGGCTGGAGGGGGACATGGGCGCGCGCAGCGCGGTACGCCACCGTCCGCTAGGCGTTGTCGCCGTCATCACCCCCTATGCGATGCCGGCAAGCCTGCCGGGCGGGCAGATCGTGCCCGCGCTGATCGCCGGTAATACCGTGGTGTTCAAGCCATCCGAGCGCGCGGCCGCGACCGGCGCCTTTCTGGTTTCGGCCTGCCATGAAGCGGGTATCCCGGAAAATGCGCTTCGTCTGTTGCCGGGCGGCCCCGAAACGGGCGAAGCGCTGGCGCGCGAACGCGACGTCGATGCGCTGTTCTTCACCGGATCGGCACGCAGCGGATTAAAGCTGAAGGGCTTGCTTGCCGATCGGCACGATCTGCTGGTGTCGATGAGCCTGGGCGGCAACAATCCGATCCTGCTCTGGAATACGAGCGAGGTGCATTCGGCGGCTGCGCTGATCGTACAATCGGCTTTCGGCGCGGGCGGGCAGCGATGCACGGCCGGTCGCAGACTGATCGTGGAAGACGGGCGCTTCGAGCCATTTCTGGCCGAGATCCGCAATATCCTGAAACGGATGATCATCGGGGCGCCGCTCGACAGCCCTGCCCCGTTCATGGGGCCGATGATCGACGAGGCGCAGGCCGAGGCCGTCGAGCAGGGGTATCAGCGCCTGATCGAAGCGGGCGGCAAGCCGGTCATTCCGCTGGAGCGCCCTTTTCCCGGCAAGCCATTTCTGACCCCGGCGATCATCGACGTCACCGACGTCTCCGAGCCTTGCGAAGACGAGATTTTCGGGCCGGTGCTGCAACTGGTGCGCGTTTCCGATTTCGACGCGGCGCTGCGCGAGGCCAATAGCGGGCGTTTCGGGCTGGCGGCCACGCTGATCGGCAGCGACCCGGCGGATTATGAGCGGTTCTGGGCTGAAGTGCGCGCCGGGCTGATCGGATGGAACCGGACGATCCTGCGCCCGCATGCGGCGGCCCCTTTCGGCGGGCTTGGCCTGTCCGGAAACCACCGCCCCGGAGGCTTCTACACGGCCGATCACTGCGTGTTTCCGGTCGCCTCGCTCGAGGCCGAGCATGCCCGCGCGTTTATCGGAATCGGGCTCAGCGATAGTTGAACTAGCGCCCCCGATAAAATCCCTGCTTTGATTTCGAGCGGCCGAGGCGTCATCTGCCTGTCATGAACCAGAGCCGCCCCCTTTCCGCCGGGACCGTGACGCTTGTCGGCGCGGGGCCGGGCGATCCGGACCTGCTGACCGTCAAGGCCGTGCGCGCGCTCGCCCGCGCGACCGTGGTGGTGCACGACGGGCTGGTCGACGATTCGATCATCGCGATGGCGCCTGCCTCTGCCCGGCTGATTTCGGTGGCAAAGAGCCGCGCCCGCCACACCATGGCGCAGGAGGCGATCAACGCGCTGCTGGTGGCCGAGGCGCTGAAGGGCGAAACGGTGATCCGCCTGAAGGGCGGCGATCCCTTTATTTTCGGGCGTGGCGGCGAGGAAGTCGAGGCCTGCCGCAAGGCCGGTGTTTCGGTTGACGTCGTCCCCGGCATTTCGGCGGCGATCGGCTGCGCGGCCGAGGCGAACCTGCCCCTCACCCACCGTGACGCCGCAAGCGCGGTCAGCTTTGTCGCTGGCCAGTGCAAGGGGCTGACCGAGCAGGACTGGTCCGGCCTTGCCGGAAAAGGTCGAACGCTCGTCATCTACATGGGGGTGGCGACCGCGAGCGAGATCGCCGACAAGCTGATCGCCGACGGCGTTGCCCCCAATATGCCCGTGGCGGTTCTGGAAAAGGGGACGCGTGGCGATTCCCGCGCGCTGCGCAGCCTGCTCGCGGATCTGGGCGACCTGATCGTGCGCGAGGGCGTGAAGAGCCCGGCGCTGATCGTCGTGGGCGACGTGGTTTTACATTCGGATGCCGAAGATCGGCTGTTTCAATTTGCCAGACAGGCGGAGGTTCTTGCGTGAAGATCCTGACGGGGAATGATTTGCCGACGGGCGACGTGGTGTGGTGGACCGGTTCGGATTGGTCCCGCCATGTCGAGGATGCCGTCGATGTCGATGAACAGGGCGAGGATATTGCCCGCCGCGAGGAAGCGTCCCGGCGCGTCAACGCGCCCTATGTGATCGAGGCCACCGCCACGGCGGACGGCCCGCGCCCCGCGCATATCAAGGATCGCATCCGCGCGCTTGGCCCCACGGTGCGCCCCGACCTTACCCTGAAACCCGCCGACCCCGATGCCGGCAACTGGGTGATCTGACATGTATCAATATGACCAATATGACCAGTCGATCGTCGATGCCCGCGTCGAGGAGTTTCGCGACCAGGTGAAGCGTCGCCTGTCGGGCGCGATGAGCGAGGACCAGTTCAAGCCGCTGCGGCTGATGAACGGGCTCTATCTGCAGCTGCACGCCTATATGCTGCGCGTCGCGGTGCCCTATGGCACGATGAACAGCCGCCAGATGCACATGCTGGCGCATATCGCGCGCAAATACGACCGCGGATATGGCCATTTCACGACGCGCCAGAACCTCCAGTACAACTGGATTAAGCTGGACGAAGCACCTGATATTCTTGCTGAATTGGCGACGGTTGAGATGCACGCCATCCAGACCAGCGGCAACTGCATCCGCAATATCAGTTCCGACCAATATGCCGGCGCCGCAGCGGACGAAGTGGCGGATCCGCGCCCCTGGGCCGAGCTTCTGCGCCAATGGTCGACCTTTCACCCCGAATTCAGCTACCTGCCCCGCAAGTTCAAGATCGCGGTGATCGCGGCCCCCGAGGACCGGGCGGCGATGCGGCTGCACGACATCGGCATCGAGCTGGTGACGAAGGACGGCGTGCTTGGCGGACGCGTGTTTGCGGGCGGCGGCATGGGCCGTACCCCGATGATCGCGCCCGAAATCAAGGACTTCATCGAGGCCGACGAGCTGCTCGCCTATCTCGAGGCCTGCCTGCGCGTGTACAATCGCTATGGCCGCCGCGACAACATGTACAAGGCGCGCATCAAGATCCTGATCCACGAGATCGGCGTCGAGGAATATAAGCGCCAGGTGGAGGAAGAATTCGCCCATGTGCGGACGCTGGGCATCACCCCGCCGGCGGCCGAGCTGGAACGGATCCGCGCGTTTTTCGCAAGCCCCGCGTTCGAAGCCGGACTGAGCGACGAGATCGACCTGTCCGACCCCGATTTCCGCCTGTGGGTGGACCAGCAGGTGATTGCGCACAAGCAGCCCGGCTATGCCATCGCCAATATCAGCCTGAAGCCGGTCGACGGCATTCCGGGGGACGCGACGGCCGACCAGATCGACGTGATCGCGGACCTTGCCGAGCGCTACAGCTTTGACGAACTGCGCGTGACGCATGCCCAAAACATCGTGCTGCCGCATGTGAAAAAGGCCGATCTCTACGTCGTCTGGCAGGCGCTGGCCGAAGCCGATCTGGCGACGCCCAATCTCGACCTGATCAGCGATATCATCGCCTGCCCGGGGCTTGATTATTGCAGCCTGGCCAATGCCCGTTCGATCCCCGTGGCGCAGAAGATCGCCAAGCGCTTTGCCGATCTCGATCGTCAGCGCGACCTGGGCGAGCTGAAGCTGAAGATTTCGGGCTGCATCAACGCGTGCGGCCATCACCATGCCGGCCATATCGGCATTTTGGGCGTCGACCGCAAAGGCACCGAAAACTACCAGCTGCTGCTGGGCGGCTCGGGCGCCGAGGATGTGAGCCTGGGCAAGATCACCGGCCCCGGTTTCGACGAGGACGGCGTGGTCGATGCGATCGAGAAGGTGACCGACGTCTACAAGGCGCTGCGCCAGCAGGACGAGCGCTTCGTAGACACCTATCGCCGCGTCGGCATGGAGCCTTTCAAGGAAGCGATTTATGGTTGATGCGATTTCCTTCCGCGACGATGCCCCGCATGAAGAACCGGCGGTAACGCTCGACGCGTTTCTGGGCCAGTCGAACGCGACCGCCGTCCGGATCGAGCCGGGCGAGGATGTGCGCGCGCTGCTCCCCTTTCTCGACCGGCTTGCGCTGATTGAGGTGAGCTTTCCGGCCTTTCGCGACGGCCGCGGCTATTCGGCCGCGCGCATCCTGCGCGAGGCCGGCTATGTGGGCGAGCTGCGCGCCGAAGGCGATGTTCTGGTGGACCAGATTTCGCATATGCGCCGCTGCGGGTTCGACAGCTTCGCGCCGCGCCACCCGCTTGACCCGGCGGTGGTGAAGACTGAGCTTGAACGCTACGAGACGGTTTACCAGACCGCGGTCGACCCGGCCGTTCCGGCTTGGAAAAGGCGTCATGGCTAAAGCATTGCGACAGGCCGACATCATCGACGCGCGCCCGCGCTTTCGCCAGGAAGATGCGATCGCACTGAACAACCGTTTTCGGGGTATCGACACGGTTGAGATGCTGCGCACGCTGTTCGAGGAAGGCGTTCTGGGCCGGGTTGCGGTGGTGTCGTCCTTCGGTGCCGAGTCTGCGGTGCTGCTGCACCTGATCGCCTCGATCGACCGGGATACGCCCGTGCTGTTCGGCGACACGCTGAAGATGTTTCCCGAAACGCTGAGCTACCGCGACGCGCTGGTGGCTCATCTCGGCCTGACCAATGTGATCACCTATCGTCCCGATCCGGAGACGCTTGCGGCAAAGGACGACAACGAACTTCGCTGGTCGTACGACCCCGATGGCTGCTGTGAGATCCGCAAGGTAATTCCCCTGGAAAAACAGCTGACTGGGTATGATAGCTCAATTTCCGGGCGAAAGGGCTTCCAGTCCGCCACGCGCTCCGGCCTGCCCCGGTTCGAACTGGATGGTGACCGCCTGAAGGTCAATCCGCTCGCCAGCTGGACCAAGGAAGATCTGGACGCCTATTTCGAGGCAAACGACCTTCCGCGCCATCCACTGGAAGCCGAGGGCTACCCCTCGATCGGGTGCCAGCCCTGCACCAGCAAGGTGCGGCCCGGCGAAGATCCGCGTGCCGGCCGGTGGCGCGGGTGGGACAAGGTGGAATGCGGCATCCATACGTCGATCGTCGACCCCGACGATCCGGCCAATCAGCCGGTATTCTGACGCACAGGGCCGCTAGAGGCCGGGCGGTTGGGCGGAAACGCCCGCGCCCGGTGCTCAGGCGGAGCTATCAATCCTCTTCGGTCCAGACGGCTTCGATGCTGTAGTGATTGTGCGGGTAGGCGTAGAGCATCAGAAATCCGCCGGTCATCGCCAGATTCTTGAAGAAATTGATCTGCTGCATCGGGTCGGCAAACCCGGTGTGGAACAGAAACGCCGTTACGAACGAGAAGAACGCCAGCGCCAGCGCGGCCCATTTGGTCTGAAAGCCAATGAGGACGAACAGGCCGACGATGAGTTCGAAGAAGGCGGAAGGCCATGCCAGGATCGTCGGCAGGCCGGAGCTGGCGATATAGGCGGCGGTACCGCCGATATCGGCAACCTTGCCCCACCCGCTCCAGATGAAGATGGCGGAGAGCAGGACACGGGCGAGCAGAACGATCAATCCATTGAACGTAGTCATCACACACACCCTCCCTTGTTAGGGACGGCTACAGGGTGCGCCTGTTGGAACGAGACGTCAACGAATGCTTGGCGGAAATACTACAGACGAGGCAGCGTAACCCCCCGTTGCCCCATATATTTTCCGGCGCGATCGGCATAGCTGACCTCGCATGGTTCATTGCCCTTGAGGAACAGGAACTGGCAGGCGCCCTCATTGGCGTAGATCTTCGCCGGAAGCGGCGTCGTGTTCGAAAATTCGAGCGTGACATGCCCTTCCCAGCCCGGTTCGAGCGGGGTGACGTTCACGATGATTCCGCAGCGCGCATAGGTGGATTTGCCGAGGCAGATCACCAGCACGTCGCGCGGCACGCGGAAATATTCGACCGTGCGCGCGAGCGCGAACGAATTGGGCGGGATGATGCAGACGTCGGTCTTGCGATCGACGAAGCTGTTCGACGCGAAATCCTTGGGATCGACGACCGCCGAGTCGACATTGGTGAAGATCTTGAACTCGTCGGCGACGCGGGCGTCATAGCCATAAGAGGACAGGCCATAGCTGATGCAACCGTCGCGCCGCTGGTTTTCGACGAACGGCTCGATCATGCCGTCGGCCATCGCACGTTCGCGAATCCACTTGTCGCTCAGGATTGCCATTTATCTGTCCCCTCTTGATGCGATGCCCGTAATCGAATTTTCAGCCTATGCCCAGATCGGCGGGGCCGAATGCGTGGGGCAGAAGATCGGATAGCCGGAAGCTTTCCTCGACCGAGGCATCGGCCGAGGCGCAGTGCACCGTGATGTCGTGCCCGCCGATCTGCGCGGCCTCGTTCAGGATCTGGCGGCAGCGGCCACAGGGGCGCACGGGCTGATCGCCCGAAAGCGCGCCGCCCGCGCCGATCATGCCGCCGATCACGCCCACTTCAACCACGCGGCGCAACTTGCCTTCGCTGTTCGCCTTGGCGAGTGCGACGGTCTCGGCGCAGAGCGAAAGGCCGTAGCTGGCATTTTCAAAATTGGTGCCGGTCACGATCTCGCCATCGTCGAGCAACAGCGCGGCGCCGACCGCGAAATTCGAATAGGGCGCATGCGCATGCGCCGCCGCCGCGCGGGCCGCGGAAAAGAGCTTCTGCCTGTCTGTCATTGATGCACTACATTCCAGTCAACGGGGCCTTCGACGCCGTCGATACGATGTAAATCGGATGCGCGCCACATCACCCAGGGCTGTTTTTCGGCATCGGGCGCCAAAAAGTTGCGCGCGCGCCACATCGTCCGCGGGGCGATGCCGGTAATGTCATATTCGTCCTGAAAATCGTCGGAGACGCGGAGGACCGCGGGGCGCCCGCTATGCGCCTCGATCATGTCGATGAGCGTCTGCGCGGCGCGCTGGAGCTGCGCCTTCTCGGGGCGTGCGCCGCAGTTTTCCTGAAAATCGAAGATGATGGCAGGCGGAAGCGCCGCTTCCTCGCGCGGAACGGTGGCGATGAAGGCCGTCGCCTGCTCGGCCGCCGGACGGCACAGGCTGAACTGATGATAGGCGCCGCGCCGCAGACCCGCGCTGCTCGCCTCCGCCCAGTGGCTGGTGAAGCTTTCATCCCGGCCGGTCAGCCCATCGGTTGCGCGCAAATAGGCGAAATCGGCCCCTGCCCCCTTGACCGTGGGCCAGTGGACCAGGCCCTGTTCGGACGAGATATCGACCCCCTGGATGGGATAAAGTTGCGTCGATGGTCGCCACTGGCGCGCATAGCCATAGGCGCCGACCGCACCCACCGCGCACAGCACCACGGCTCCGCCCAACCGCAAAAGCAGTCCCTTAACCGTCCGCTTGGCCATGTCCCCCGAATTTACCCCTTAATGTGCAAGACGCAGATCAGCGTGAAAAGCCGCCGCGCCGTATCGAAATCGACGTCGATCTTCCCCTCGAGCCGCTCCATGAGGAGCGACGCGGCGTCGTTGTGGATCGCGCGGCGCGCCATGTCCACCGTTTCGATCTGCTGCGGCGTGGCTTGGCGGATCGCCTGGAAATAGCTGTCACAGATCGCGAAATAATCCTTGATCGGCCGGCGGAACCGCCCAAGCCCGAGGATGATGGTGCCGATCGGCTCGCGATCCGAATTGCTGATATCGATCGCAAGCCGCCCCTCCTCCACGCGCAACTGGATGGCATAGGGACCGGCATGCCCCTCGGCCTGCGCGCGTTGCGGGGCGAAGAAGTTATTTTCGAGAATGTCGAAGATCGCGATCCGGCGTTCCTGCTCGACATCGGCATTGCGCCAGATGATCGTCGCCTGGTCCAGCTCGATAGCGATGATGCGCGGATCCGACATTTCTTGCGCTGTATCCGGGTTATCGCTTTGCCTCAACCTCTTGCCGCGACGGGGGATGCACAGCCACCGCGACACACCAGATATGCACAATTCATCCACATTTTATCCACAGCCTTGTTCCCCTTGAGCCCTGCGCCCGGGTGCGCGAAAAGCAGCCCCATGTCTGACATGCTTCGACTCATTCCCGCCCAGGACGGCACCGCGCCCGAACTGCCCCAGAATATCGAGGCGGAAGCCGCGCTTTTGGGCGCGATGATGATCGACAACCGCGTTGCAGAAGACGCGATGCAGAAGCTGCGCGCCGAGCATTTCTTCGAGCCGGTGCACGGCCGTATCTATGACGCGATCCTCAAACTCGTCACCAAGAACATGGTGGCGAACCCGGTGACGCTACGCCCGATGTTCGAAACTGACGAGGCGATGAAGGCGCTGGGCGGCCCCGCCTATCTGGCGCGGCTGACGGGCAGCAGCGCCTCGCTGATCGGCGCGCGCGACTTTGCCGAGCAGATTTACGAGCTTGCGATGCTCCGCGCGCTGATCGGCGTCGGCCGCGAGCTGGTCGACAAGGCGATGGACACCAGCGACGAGGTAAATCCCCGCAAGCAGATCGAGGAGGCCGAAGTCGCGCTGTACCGCGTGGCCGAAGAAGGCGGCGAGACGGGGTCGGTCAAATCCTTCCTCCAGGCGAGCCGTACGGCGATCGAGATGGCCGAAAAGGCGCTGAACGCCGGCGGCGGCCTGTCCGGCGTCACGACCGGGCTCGAAAACGTCAATTCGCGCATCGGTGGTCTGCACCATTCCGACCTTATCATCCTTGCCGGCCGCCCCGGTATGGGCAAGACCTCGCTTGCCACCAACATCGCGTTCAACGCGGCGAAACGCTACCAGCGCGACATGGAAGACGGCATCGACCCGAAAAAGTCGGTGGGTGCCAAGGTCGCGTTCTTCAGCCTCGAAATGGCGGCCGACCAGCTGGCGACGCGTATCCTGTCCGAGCAATCGGGGATCAGCGGCGAAAATCTGCGTATGGGTAAGATCAGCCAGCAGGATTTCCGCAATCTGGCGCGCGCATCGGGCGAGCTGGAAAATCTGCCGCTGTTCATCGACGACACGCCCGGCCTCACCATTGCCGCGCTGCGTACTCGTGCGCGCCGCCTGAAGCGACGCCATGACATCGGCTTCATCATCATCGACTATCTTCAGCTGCTTCAGGGCTCGGGCAAGTCGAGCGACGGTAACCGCGTGCAGGAAATCTCGGAAATCAGCCGTGGCCTCAAGACGCTGGCCAAGGAACTGAACCTGCCGGTGATCGCGCTGTCGCAGCTGAGCCGCGCGGTGGAATCGCGCGACGACAAGCGCCCGCAGCTGTCCGACCTTCGCGAATCGGGATCGATCGAACAGGACGCCGACATGGTCTGGTTCGTGTACCGCGAGGATTATTATCACTCGTTCAAGAAACCGGCCGAACCCAGTGCGGAATCGACCGCCGAGGAAGTCGACAAATATAACGCCTGGCTGCAGGAAGACTTCAAGATCAGCGGCCTGGCGCAGCTGATCATCGCCAAGCAACGTCACGGTGCCACCGGCACGGTGCGCCTGCGCTTCGACAGCAAGGTTACGCGGTTCAGCGATTATATCGACGAAAACCGGATGCCCGAGCAATATCAGTAAATTCGCCGCGGGCGGCCGCCGCATTGGGGTGACGCAGGCCCAAAGGCTTTGCTAACAGCCGGATATGGCCAAGGCAAAACCGCGCACGCTTCCCTCACGCATTTTCTGGATGATAACCCGTATCGTCCTGTATTTCATCGGCATTTCCCTGCTTTGGGTGACGATCTATAAATTCGTGCCGCCACCGGTGACCGCGACGATGATCGGCGACCTTGTGGCGGGCAACGGCATTCGCAAGGACTGGATGCCGCTTTCCGAAATCGACCGCGACATGGCGCGCGCGGTGATCGCCGGCGAAGACGGCAAATTCTGTTCGCACCGGGGATTTGACCAGGAAGCGATTGCCAAGGCGATCCGGCACAATGCCAAGGGCGGGCGCATTCGCGGCGGATCGACGATCAGCCAGCAGACCGCGAAGAACGCCTTTTTGTGGCAGGGCGGCGGCTTTGTCCGCAAAGGGCTGGAGGTCTGGTTCACCGTCCTGATCGAGCTGATCTGGGGCAAGAAGCGGATCATGGAGGTGTATCTGAACATCGCCGAGACGGGCATCGGCACCTACGGCGTCAATGCCGGGGCGCAGCGCTATTTCGGCAAGGATGCGAGCAATCTTTCGCCGACCGAGGCCGCGCGGATCGCGGCAGTGCTGCCGCTGCCCAAGAAGCGCGAGGCGATTGCCCCGAGCGGCTTTACAAGGCGCCACGGCAACCGACTTGCAGCGTGGATCGGAACGGTCAAGCGCGACCGGCTCGACAGTTGTCTCGATTGACGATCAGCCGCCGCAATCGGGCACGTACGGTGCGGCAGTTTTCGGCCAACTGAGCCGATAGACGACGCGGTAGGCATCGTGATCCGACAGCCTGCCGCCCTTTTCGGGGCCATCGAACCAGGCCTCGACGCGGATGGGTTCGACCTGAACCGCCGCGCCGTCGCTGTAGAGTTGCAGATCCTGCGTATCCATCCACGGGGCATCGCCGTCCCACGACATGCGGACGTCGCAGCGTTCGGGGAAGGCCCCGCATTCGCGGTGGACGAGCTTCATCGCCACCTTGCGTTCGAAATGATCGAAGCGAAGCTGCTCGTGGCGCATGTTGAAATCGCCGCCGAAGATGAGCGGCGCGGACAGATCGCTGTTCATCCCGATAAAGGCCTGCAGTTCGTTGGTCTGGGCGAGATGGACGGCGTTGTAACGGCGGCTGGGCACGCGCGAGGCGCGCTGCGAGTTCATATGCGTTGTCAGCAATTCGACCGGCGCGGGCACGCCGGGGATGTGCAGGCGCGCGAGCACCATGCCCTTGTTGGACAGGCAATCGATGCCCGCACAGCTTTTGCGCGCAAAGGCCGAAACAAAGCTGTCGGTCACCGGATATTCGCTGACGATCGCAAGCCCCGAGCCAAGAAATTTCAGACCGACCTCCCCCTTGCCCCAGACGCGTGCGCCGGGCCGCCTGGTGCCACCGCGCGGCACCGTCGACCGGGCGCGATGGCCGGGCCCGGGAACGATCGTGGGATAGCCGGTTGCCTCGACCATGCGGGTTGCTGGCCGGGCAAAGGCTTCCTGAAACAGGATGACGTCGGGGGCTTTGCCCCGGTGGCGCAAATCGCGGATATGTTCGCCGATTGCCTTGAGGGAGGCGGACCGGCCGCTGCGCGCGGGCCAGGGCAATCCCTCGACATTAAAGGTCATGACGTCGAGCAGGCGGGACGCCATCGCCGTTTCTTCAGGGGCGCTGGCAGCGGTGGGGACAGTTGCATCGCAGCCCGCGCTTCGCGCGGTTGGCAACGAGGCGCACCCCGTTGCCAACATCAAGCCCGAAGCCAGCAGCCAGCGCAAATCAGAACGGCAGCTTGAAGCCCGGGGGCAGCGGAAGGCCGCTGGTCATCTTGCTCATCTCGGCGCTCGATGCCGCATCGGCCTTGCCGCGCGCATCGTTGATGGCGGCCGCGATCAGGTCTTCAAGCATCTGCTTTTCCGATGGAGCGAGCAGGCTGTCGTCGATATTGATGCCAACGATCCGGCCCTTGGCCGTGGCGGTCACCTTCACCAGCCCGCCGCCCGACACGCCTTCAACCTCGATCGTGTCGAGATTGGCCTGCGCCTTTTCAAGTTCATCCTGAACATTTTTTGCCATGTTCAGGATTTCATCAAGACTTTTCATGATACTATACCCTGCACTTAAAAAATTTTATCAACCATCACCCCTGCGCGGCCTGCTTATATTCAAGCAGTTCGGCATCGGGAAACTCTTTCAAGACCGCCTGTACCAGCGGCGTTGCCATGATCGCGTCGCGCGCCGCGCGTTCGCGCATATGCTCCTGCTCCAGCAGCGTCGGCTCGGCCTCTTCATCGGGCGAGGCGACTTCCCATGTAACGCCGGTGATCGCTTTCAGTGCCACGGCAAGGTCGCGGTTGAACTCGCTCGCCATCGGCTTGGTCGGCCGGATCTTGAGATCGGGCGGCGCATAGCGGATCAGCCCGATATAGTCATGCAGTTGCTGCGCCATATGCGCGCGACCATTGTGCATGAGCATATCGATCATTTCGGCAAAGCTCGCCGGAAGGACAGGCGCGGGCGCTGCAGGCTCGGGGGCGGGCGCAGCCTGTTCGGGCGCGAAGGATGTCATGTCCTCCGGCGCGTCGAAATAGGCGGGTTCAGGGGCCATATCCTGTACCGGCGCAAAATCCTGCGCCGGGGGTGCAACCGGCGCGACGGGCTCGTGCGCCACCGCTGGCGCCGGTGCTGGCGCGGGCGCCGGAGCCGACGCAGCGGCGGCAGGCATGGGCATCGGGATGGGTTCGCCGCCCGCGATCTTGCGCGCGAGTTCGCCCGGATCGGGCAGCTGCGACGCATGGATCACCCGCAGGATCGCCATTTCGGCAGCCTCGATCGGCATCGAGGCGCGGACGACCTCGTCATGCCCCTTGAGCAGCAATTGCCAGAGCCGGTGCAGTGCGGCGAAGGAGAGCTTGGACGCCCAATCGGCCAGCGCCTCGCGCTCCTCGACCGAGAGCGCCGGATCTTCATTGCCGCCGACCTTCGCGAGCGTCGTCCCGTGCACGGTTTCAAGCAGCGCGCGCAGGATAGCCACGGGCTCGACGCCCAGATCATGCTGATCGCGCAGGCCCTTGAGCGTCGCCTGCGAATCGCCCGAAAGGATCTGCCCGAACAGCCGCCGCACCGCACCGCGATCCGACAGGCCAAGCATTTCGCGGACCTGTGCCGCCGTGACGCCATGCCCATCCATATCGGCATGGGCGATCGCCTGATCGAGGATCGAGAGTCCGTCGCGCGCGGAGCCTTCGGCCGCGCGGGCAACGAGGGCGAGCGCTTCGGGTTCGGCCTGAACGCCTTCCTTATCGACGACCATCGCGAAATGCGCGGCAAGCATATCCGCCGATATCCGCCGCAGATCAAAACGCTGGCAGCGCGACAGAACGGTGACGGGAACCTTGTTCACCTCGGTCGTCGCGAACAGGAACTTCACATGCGCAGGCGGTTCTTCGAGGGTCTTCAGCAACGCGTTGAACGCGTTCTTGCTGAGCATGTGGACCTCGTCGATGATATAGACCTTGTAACGCGCCGAAACGGCGGCGTAGCGCACAGCCTCGATAATCTCGCGGACATCGTCGACACCGGTGTGCGAGGCCGCGTCCATTTCGACCACGTCGATATGCCGCCCCTCGGCAATTGCGAGGCACGGCTCGCACACGCCGCACGGCGAAATCGTGGGGCCACCCTGCCCGTCCGGACCGATGCAGTTGAGCGCCTTGGCGATGAGCCGCGCGGTCGACGTCTTGCCCACGCCGCGGACGCCGGTGAGCAGAAACGCATGGGCGAGCCGGCCACGCTTGATCGCGTTGCCAAGCGTCGTCACCATCGCATCCTGCCCGATCAGCTCGGAAAAGTTCTGCGGCCGGTATTTGCGCGCAAGTACGCGGTAAGGCTGGTTGGATTCGGACATGCTCGCACCCTAGAGCGGTTTCCCATGACGGGGAACCATTGCTGTTTCGTCGCGCCCGCTTTTCCTGTGCCCGATCAACCCGATCGGGCGCGGCGCGCATGATCGCCCCGCCGGCCTGCTCACATGTGGAAGGTGGGAGCCGGAACGACCCGCAACGATATCGTTACGGCTGCTTCCTTCCGGACCTGACCGGGTTGGCGACTGTTACGTCCGCCCGACTCCCGGAGCGGCATATGGGCGAAAGTTTTACGTAAATCAACGCCCCTGCATATTATGTGCCTCACCGGGGATACGAACCGTGAGTTTATCGAGCTTTTCGTCGATCCAGATCTGGCACGAAAGCCGGCTCGTCCGCGTCGCACCGGCGGCAAGATCGAGCATATCCTCCTCCATTTCGGAGGCCGGGGGCAGCTTGGCGAAATCTTCGGCGTCAACGATGACATGGCAGGTCGAGCAGGCCATCTGGCCTTCGCACGTCCCCTCGAGCGGTTGCCCGTCATTCTGCGCCAGCGACAGAAGATTGTCGCCGGGCCGGCCCTCGACTTGCCTGACCGACTGACCATCCGCACTGATGAATTTGATGGTCGTCATGTTCACATCACCCCCTGGCGCCGCGCGCCTTCCTCGATCAACTCAAGCGCCGTGCGCAGTTCCCCTTCGGTCGTGTAGCGACCAAAGCCAAGCCTGATGCTCGACCGCGCCTCCGCATCGGACAGCCCAAGTGCGCTCAGCACATGGCTGGGCCGTCCCGAACCGCTGGCACAGGCCGAGCCCGCCGAAAAGGCGACGCCGCGGACTTCGGAAATGAGCCGTGCGGCATCAAGGCCCTTCACGCGAACATTCAGATTTCCGGCGTAACGATCATATATTGATCCATTAATTGACCAATCTGAAAGATAGTCGAGCGCCATGGCAGACAAGGTCGCGACATGCGCGGCATCCTGTTCACGCCGCTCGGCGAGCAGCACGGCGGCGGCGCCGAAACCGACGCAGAGCGCTGGGGACAGCGTGCCCGAGCGGATACCGCCCTCCTGCCCCCCGCCATGAAGCAGGGGTTCGAGCGTGACCCCATCCCGCACCCAGAGCGCACCGATCCCCTTGGGGCCATAAACCTTGTGCGCCGAGAGCGCGATGAGATCGCACGCATCGATCGGCAGCGAGACGCGGCCAAAGCCCTGCACCGCATCGCAGAAAAACAGTGCGCCATTTTTTCGGGCGATCGTGGCAATCTGCGCGACGGGCTGGATGACGCCGATTTCATTATTGACCAGCATCACCGCGACCAAGGCGGTGCGCGCATCAATAACCCTTTCGGCCATGTCGAGCGAGACAAGACCATCGGGCCCGACCGGAAGCAGCTCGCATTCGAAACCGTTGCGCCCCAGCCACAGCGCGGTATCGCGCACACAGGCATGTTCGGTAACGATGGTGACCACCTTGCGCCGCGCGGGATGGGCCGCGCGCAACGCGCCCTGAATGGCCATATTTGCGGCCTCGGTGGCACCGCCCGTGAAGAGCAGGCGTCCGCCTGTGCCCCCCAATACGCCCGTGATCCGATCGCGCGCCAGTTCGACGACGGCGGAAGCCTCGCGCCCAAGGCGATGGGGAGAATGCGGGTTGGCGAATTTCGCATCGAGCCAGGGCCGCATCGCGGCCGCCGCCTCGGGGGCGAGCGGCGTGGTGGCCTGATAATCGAGATAGATGACGGGTTTCATGCCGTGCGGGTCTTCGCCTCCCGTGCAAGGCGCTGCCATTGCTCGACAAAGCGGTAAACGCCAGCGCGCGTGGTATCGGGCCCGAAGGAGACCCGGACGACCTCGGTCGCCTCCCGCTCGCTCCAGCCCATCGCCATCAGCACATGGCTGGTCTTGAGCGTGCCCGAGGAACAGGCCGCGCCCGCCGAGACCGAGATGCCCGCCATGTCGAACTGGATCAGCTGCGCCGACGACGCCATGCCGGGCATGCGATAGGTGGCGATGGTGGGAATGCGCGGGCTGCGCTTTGCCGCAATGACGCCGCCGGCCGCCTCGACCGCGCCGTCGAGATGCGCGCGCAGATCCTCGGCGCGCTTCACCCAGGCATTGGAGGCTTCGAGCGCGGCGGCAAAGCCCAGGACCGCCGGGAGATTTTCGGTGCCGCCGCGATAGCCCTTTTCCTGCCCGCCATCGGGCGCGATATCGGCGAGGTTGCGAATGAGCAGCGCGCCGATGCCCGGCGGGCCGCCCAGCTTGTGCGCGGAGATCGATATGAGATCGGCCTCCAGCGGCAAAGGCTGCTTGCCCGCGGACTGCGAACAATCGGCAAAGAAAATGCCGCCCGCGCCGTGCACGATCGGGATCAGATCAGCCAGCGGCTGCATGACGCCGGTTTCGTTGTTGACCGACTGGATCGCGACAAGCGGCCGCTGCGCCCCCAGCGCGCCAAGGCGGCCGGTGAGAGCCTCCGCCGAAACCGTGCCATCGGGCTGAACAGGAAGAAAGTAGGCGCCGGGTACGGTGCGGTGCACCGCATCATGCTCGACCGCCGAGACAAAGCATGCGTCGACGCCCGCGGCACGGCGCAGCGCGATGGCGATCGCCTCGGTCGCGCCGCTGGTGAAAATCAGCTCATGCTCCCAGCCCAGCGCCTTTTTGATGCGTGCGCGCGCATCCTCAAGTGCGGCGCGCGCGGCGCGCCCCTCGGCATGGGGAGAGGATGGATTGGCCCAGCGTTCCAGCCCTTCCATCATCGCCTGACGCGCGGCGGGGATCACCGGCGTTGTCGCCGCGTGGTCCAGATAAAGTCGGTCAGACACCCTTAGTCATCCGATCTGATTGCGAAACCCTAGCCAATTTCTATATAGGCTGGCACGTCGATGCACAGCCCCATGTCGCCATGAAGCTGCGCCAAACTCAAATTCTATCTGAAGGTGCCATGCCTGAAGTCATCATTCCCGGCCCCGAAGGCCGCCTTGAAGGGCGTTTCAGCCCGCCGCCCCGCCCCCGCGCACCTGTCGCGATGATCCTTCATCCGCATCCGCAGGGCGGAGGCACGATGAACGACCGGATCACGCAGGCGCTCTACAAGACGTTCCAGCGTCGCGGCTTTGCCACGCTGCGCTTCAACTTCCGCGGCGTCGGCAAGTCGCAGGGCACGTTCGACAACGGCGTCGGCGAGCTTTCGGACGCGGCGGCCGCGCTCGACTGGGTGCAGAGTTTTCACCCCGAAGCGCAGACCACCTGGATCGCCGGGTTCAGCTTTGGCGCGTGGATCGGCATGCAGCTGCTGATGCGCCGCCCCGAGATCAAGGGCTTCATCTCGATCGCCCCGCCGGCGAACATGTATGATTTCACCTTCCTCGCGCCCTGCCCGTCCTCGGGCATCATCATCCAGGGCACGGGCGATGAAGTCGTGACGCCGAGCGCGGTGCAGAAGCTGGTCGACAAGCTGCGCACGCAAAAGCACATCACGATCCATCATGACGAGATCCCCAAGGCGAACCATTTCTTCGAGCATGAAATGGTGGACCTGATGAAATCGGTCGACAATTATCTCGACATGCGGCTCGATCCGAACTCGCCGATCCGCTGATTTCGATCTTCGCGCAAAAAATGATGACTCCGCCGCAAGCCATTGCGGCGGGGTTATTTTTTAAACCGTCCAGATCGCCACATTGATAACGAAGACGACCGCGCAAACGAGCATCAGTACCGCCTTTTGACGGTTCTCCCCGCGCATCAGCATCCGGCTTCCGGCAAGCGCGAGGAGGAAGGCCGCGATCATCAGCAACGCCGGCCCCGCATGCGCCGCAAACCCCGCAGCCGCGCCCAACATCCCCTCCATCAATCCGCCCCCTTTGCGATAATGCGCGCATAGGCCTGCGCATCGATATTGCCGCCCGACAGCACGAGCACCGTGCCGTCGCCAAGCGGGATCTTTGCCGCAAGTGCCGCCGCGAGCGCAACCGCGCCGCCGGGTTCGAGCACGATTCGAAATTGATCGAAGGCGAAACGGATCGCGGTTTCGACCTCGGCTTCCGAAACCGCGACGCCGCGTGCGCCCCGCGCCTTCAGCACATCGAAGGTAATTGGTGCGACCTGCCGCGTCTGAAGCGCGTCACAGGCGGTGTGGGGCGCATCCGGGCCGACGGGAACGATCTGGCCGGCGGCGAGCGAGCGCGCCATATCGTCCCAACCCTCAGGCTCCACCACGATGATCTCGGCATCGGGGCACGCCAGCGCGATGCCGGCCGCGAGGCCACCGCCGCCGCAAGGGATGATGATGCGCGCAGGCCCGGGATGCCCACGCTCGGCAAGCTGGGCGGCGATTTCGACGCCGGTACTGCCCTGCCCCTCCACCACCCAGGGATCGTCGAAACTGGGTACGAGCACGGCGCCGCGCTCCGTTGCGATGCGCGCGGCAATCTCTTCCCGGCTTTCAAGGTGCCGATCATAGGTGACGATTTCCGCGCCAAGCGCGCGGGTGGCGGCCAGTTTCTTTGCCGGCGCATCAGCGGGCATCACGATGAGCGCGGGCATGCCGAGGCGCTGCGCCGCCCAGGCAATGCCCTGGGCATGGTTCCCGGACGAAAAGGCGACGACGCCGGCGGCGCGGTCCGACGGTGCGAGCGCGCTCAGCCGGTGCCATGCGCCGCGCAGCTTGAACGCGCCGATGGGTTGCAGCGCCTCTGCCTTGCACCACAGTGCGTGGCCGTTCAATTGCAGCGAAATCAGGGGTGTCGGCGGTACGATCGCGGCGATTTTGCCGGCTGCCTCCATGACGCCATCGCGCGTTGCCCCCCGCATTTTGCCTTCCTTTCGTACAAAGATTTTGCCCTGTAACATTGCATCCCTATATAGCGCCCAACTTTTCCTTTCATGGAGACAGAATTGAGCAAGGTCCTTGTCATTGGTGCCGGCGGCGTCGGCTCGGTCGCGGTTCACAAAATGGCGATGAACAGCGATATTTTCTCGCACATCACATTGGCGAGCCGCCGCAAGTTCAAGTGCGATGCGATCGCCGATTCGGTGAAGGCACGTACCGGCGTCACCATCGACACCGCCGAAGTCGACGCGGATGATATCGATGCAACCGCCGCGCTGATCGCGAAGGTGCAGCCCGCACTCGTCGTCAACCTCGCGCTGCCCTACCAGGATCTGACGATCATGGAGGCGTGCCTCAAGACCGGCGTGAACTATCTCGACACGGCCAATTACGAGCCGCGCGACGAAGCCAAGTTCGAATATAGCTGGCAATGGGCGTATCATGAGCGCTTCAAGGAAGCGGGCCTGATGGCGCTGCTCGGTTCGGGTTTCGACCCGGGCGTGACGAGCGTGTTCGCAAGCCATCTGAAGAAGCATCACCTCGACCGCATCGACACGCTCGACATTCTCGACTGCAATGGCGGCGATCATGGCCAGCATTTCGCGACCAACTTCAACCCGGAAATCAACATCCGCGAAGTGACCGCGCCCGCGCGTCACTATGAGAACGGCCAGTGGGTGGAAACGCCCGCGCTGTCGACCAAGCAGGTGTTCGATTTCGACCAGGTCGGCGAAAAGAACATGTACCTCATGTATCATGAGGAGCTGGAATCGCTTGCGACGCACTATCCCGAAATCAAGCGCATCCGTTTCTGGATGACCTTTGGCGACCAGTATCTGAAGCACCTCGAAGTGCTCCAGAATGTCGGCATGACCCGGATCGATCCGGTGATCTATGAAGGCAAGGAAATCATTCCGCTGCAGTTCCTGAAGGCCGTTCTGCCCGAACCGGCAAGCCTGGGCGTGACCACCAAGGGCAAGACGAACATCGGCGACATCGCGACCGGCGAGAAGGACGGCAAGCCCAAGACCGTCTATATCTACAACGTCTGCGACCACGAAGAAGCCTATGCAGAAACCGGCAACCAGGCGGTGAGCTACACCACCGGCGTTCCGGCAATGATCGGCGCGGCGATGGTGCTGACCGGCGCCTGGAAGGGCGAAGGCGTGTTCAACATGGAACAGTTCGATCCCGATCCGTTCATGGACATGCTGAACAAGCACGGCCTGCCCTGGCAGGTTGTCGAACTCGACAAGCCGCTGGATTTCTGATCCCGCAGCCCGACCAGCCCGGATATCCGGGCCGATGAACAATATTTCCCGCGGGGCGGCGGTTCGGCATGGCCGGGCCGACGTTTCCCGCGGGATCGTCGTTAAAGAGAGACCTGATGGAAACCAGAGCCGGTGATCCGGGGGCATTTGCCCATTTCAACCTGAAGCGCGTTCCTTCCCCCTGTTTCGTCGTCGACGAGGCGGCGATCCGCCGCAATCTGGCGACGCTGAAGGATATCGGCGACCGATCGGGCGCGAAGGTGCTGCTCGCGCTCAAGGCCTTTTCCATGTGGTCGCTCGGCGATGTCGTCGGCGAATATCTCGACGGGGTCTGCGCCTCCGGCCTGTGGGAAGCGCAGCTTGGCCGCGACCATTATCACGGCATCGTCGAAACCTATTGCGCGGGATACAAGGCCGCGGACCTGCCCGAGATCTTCCGGCTTTCGGACACGGTGGTCTTCAACTCCCCGATGCAGCACCGTCGTTTTGCCGCCGAGATCGCGGCCGCGCGCGCCGCCGGCGAGCAGTTCGACCTCGGGCTGCGGCTCAACCCCGAGCACAGCGAAGGCGAAGTGCCCAAATATGATCCGTGCCAGCCCGGCTCACGCCTTGGCTTTCCGGTATCGCAGCTGCGCCCCGAGGATATGGAGGACATTTCCGGCCTCCATTTCCACACGCTGTGCGAACAGGATTTCGAGCCGCTGCGCCGGACCTGGGAAGCGCTTGAGCCGCAGATCGCGCCCTATTTCGGCCAGCTGAAATGGTTGAATTTCGGGGGCGGGCATCATGTGACGCGTTCAGACTATCAGCGTGACGAACTGGTGGCCTTTCTGAAGGACATTCGCGAACGCACCGGGCTTACGGTCTATATCGAACCGGGCGAGGCCGTAGCGCTCGACGCGGGCATTCTGGTGGGCGAGATCCTCGACACGTTCGAGAATGCCATGCCGATCGGCATCACGGACATTTCGGCCACCTGCCACATGCCCGACGTGATCGAGGCGCCGTATCGCCCTGCAATGCTCTCAGAGGCCCCTGAGGGCGTCACGATGCGCCTGGGCGGCCCTTCGTGCCTCGCAGGGGATGTGATCGGCGACTACGGCTTTGCAGCGGCCCCGCAGGTGGGCGACCGGATCGCCTTTCTCGATCAGGCGCATTACTCGATGGTAAAGACGAACACCTTCAACGGCGTTCCGCTTCCGTCGATCGCGCTGTGGAACAGCGAAACCGACTCACTGAGGCTTATCAAGCAGTTCGGCTATGCCGATTTCCGCGATCGGCTGTCCTGACATTATCGCGGATTAGCCCCGTTTTGCCGCAGGAAACGTAGCATTCCTGCGGCAAAAGGAACGAATGTTATAAACGCTCTTTACACCCAGCCCCCCCCACCATATATCGCGCCTCCGCTGCCCCATGGGACTTCCACCGCAAGGCAGCTTCGTTTGGAACTACCCACTGGAGGTCCCTTGAGTTGCACAAGCACCATAGCGCGCTGGGGCTAGCTGCCCTCCGTCCGGTACAGCCGGTTACGCTCGTTCGTCCGCACGCAGCCCGTCGTGCAGCCCGCTTCTTCGTCGAGAAGTTTCCGGGCCGTGCGCTTTATGCGGTAAAGGCGAACCCATCCCCCGATCTGATCCAGATCCTCTGGGACAGCGGAATCACGCATTACGACGTCGCTTCAATTGCAGAAGTGCGCCTGGTTGCGTCGACGCTGCCCGAAGCCGTGCTGTGCTTCATGCACCCGGTAAAGGCCGAGGAAGCGATCGAGGAAGCTTATTTCACGCACGGCGTGCGCACCTTCTCGCTCGACTCGATGGACGAGCTGAAGAAGATCCAGCGCGCGACGCGCAATGCCGAAGACCTGACGCTGGCAGTGCGCCTGCGCGTGTCGTCGGACCACTCGAAGCTCAGCCTGGCGTCGAAATTCGGTGCGGAACCGTCGGAAGTAACGGAGCTGCTGTTCGCCGCACGTCAGGCCGCCGACACGCTGGGCATCTGCTTCCATGTGGGCAGCCAGGCGATGACGCCGCAGGCCTATGTCGAGGCGATGGAGCGCGTGCGCCAGGCGATCGTGCAGGCGGCGGTTACCGTCGATCTGGTCGATGTCGGTGGCGGTTTCCCGTCGATCTATCCGGGCATGGAGCCGCCGGCGCTGGAAAGCTATTTCCAGGCGATCCACGCGGCCTTCGAAAGCCTGCCGATCAGCTATTCGGCTGAACTGTGGTGCGAACCCGGCCGCGCGCTGTGCGCCGAATATGCGAGCCTGCTGGTGCGCGTCGAGCGTCGCCGCGGCGATGAGCTGTACATCAACGACGGTGCCTACGGCGCCCTGTTCGATGCAGCGCATGTCGGCTGGCGCTTCCCGGTGCAGCTGGTGCGCGAAGAAGAGAGCGAAACGCGCGAAATGGCGTTCAGCTTTTACGGCCCCACCTGCGACGATCTCGACCATATGGCGGGCCCGTTCATGCTGCCCGCCGATGTCACCGTGGGTGATTATATCGAGGTCGGCATGCTGGGCGCTTATGGCTGCGCGATGCGCACCGCGTTCAACGGCTTTGGCGCCACCGAGACGGTGATCGTCGAGGATGAGCCGATGGCCAGCACCTATCTGACCGAGGAAGCGGATGCGCCGCGGCGTTCGGGCAGCGTGGTTTCGCTCAATCGCGTGAGCTGACCGCCAATCCGTTTCATTTGACGACCGAAACAAGTTGAGACACCCTCTCCCGCCATAACGGGAGGGGGTGTTTTCATGACTCTGCAGATATTGACGCCAGCGGCCGTGCTGGTGATCTGGTCGCTCGTGATGCTCGTCTGGATGGGCGCCACGCGCCTCCCCGCGCTGAAGCGCATGGGCATCGATCTGTCCAAGGCGGTGGGCGGACGCGGCGCCGATCTTGAAGGCGTATTGCCGGCCGATGTGAACTGGAAGGCGCATAATTATGCGCATCTGATGGAACAGCCGACGATCTTTTACGCGACGGTCGTGATCCTCGCAGTCGCCGGCGCGGCGACACCGCAGAGCGTTGCGCTGGCCTGGGCCTATGTCGGCTTGCGCGTCGTGCACAGCGTGGTTCAGGTGACGGTGAACCGCATCTCGATCCGCTTTCCACTGTTCGCGCTGTCGTCGATCATTCTCCTGATCCTCGCCATTTCCGCGCTACTCGCGACGCTTTGAGGGAGAATGGCGATGACGCCCCAGACAGCGATATTACAGCCGGTGGTGGCCCTGATCCTCTGGTCGATGATCATATGGGCGTGGATGTATGCCACCCGCCTGCCCGCGATGCGCCGCGCGGGTGTGGCGCTTGATCCCGACAAACCGCCGCGCGAGCTGACCGCCGGATTGCCCGCCACCGTCCGCTGGAAGGCGGATAATTACAACCATCTGATGGAGCAACCGACGCTCTTCTATGCGGTGGCGCTGACGCTGGCGCTGCTTGGTGCCGGAAGCGGGCTCAATGCCATGATTGCCTGGGGCTATGTGGCCTTGCGCATCGTGCACAGCCTTGTGCAGGTGCTGGGCAACCGGATCGCGTTGCGCTTTGGCGTCTTCATGCTGGCGTCGTTCTGCCTGATCGCGCTGGCGATCCGCGCGGCGATGATCGTCTTTTGAGGAAACCGGCCCGCGCAATGGCGGGCCGGGATAATCTCAGCGCGAAAAGGCCGCCGCCAGTTCGACATGGGTGGACCAGCGGAACTGGCCCACGGGACGGACCCAATCGAGCCGGTAGCCGCCGTCGACCAGCGTCTTCGCATCGCGCGCGAAGGTGGCCGGATTGCAGGAAATATAGGCGATGCGCGGCGCGGTGGAGGCGGCGAGCGCGGCGATCTGCGCTTCGGCGCCCGCCCGGGGCGGATCGAGGATGATCGCGCCGAAGCGGTTGAGCTCGGCGGTCGTCAGCGGGCGGCGATAGAGATCGCGGTGCTCGACAAAGACCTGGCGCATCGCGCGGCCCGACGCCGATTTGAGCGAGGCGGCGGCATCGCGCGACGCCTCTGCGGCATAGACCTTGCGGCTGCCTTGCGCGACGGCGAGCGCGAAGGTGCCGAGACCGGAGAACAGATCGGCTGCGGTGGGCGCGTCCCCGATCGCTTCCAGCACGGCAGCGACGAGCACGGTTTCGCCATCGGCCGTCGCCTGCAGGAAGGCGTTGTGCGGGAGCGGCACGGGAATGCCGCCCAGCGTGACGGTCACGGGTTCGGGTTCCCAGCGCGTCTGGGGGCCAAAGCCGTCATCGATCGAAAGCCGGGCGAGCCGATGCTTTTCGGCAAAGCGCGACAGCCCCTCGGCCGCTTCGAGGCCATTGGCCTCGATATTTTCCAGCAGAAGATCGATGCCCTGATCGGCGAGCGTCATGCGGACGCCGACGGCGCGTTTTTCCTGCAGCATCGGCCCGATCATCGCCCGCAGCGGCGGAATGAGCGCCTGCAACGCGGGATCGAGCGTCGCGCAATCCTTCAAGTCGACGATGCGGTGCGATTGCCCGGCATTGAAGCCGAACAGGATCTTGCGGCCGCGCCGCTCGGCACGAAAGCTCGCGCGGCGGCGGCTTCTGGCGGGCGAGACGTGCGCCGGGCGGAATTCGGGCAAGTCCACCTTTTGCGCCGCGAGCGCGTTGCGCACCCGATCGATCACGAAGTCGGTGAAGCTCGGTTCGTCGAGATGCTGGAGCTGGCAACCGCCGCATTCGGGATAATGCGGGCAGGCCGGTTCGGCGTGATGCGGACCGGGCACGAGGCTGCCATCGGGAAGGACGTGATCCCCCGGCGCGGCAAGCGGAACATGGCGCCCATCGGCGGTAACGCCGTCGCCGCGCGCGGCGATGCGGATGATTTCGGAATTTTCAGTCACAGGCACGGGGCAATAGCGCGCGCGAGGTTGGATGCAAGGTCATCTGCGATAAAGGCTGGCCCGGAAAGGCGCGCAGCCTCTGCATGGAGCCATAGCCCGGCCTCGGCAGCAGCCAGTGGCGCCAGCCCGCGCGCGAGCATCGCGGCGGTAATCCCGGCCAGAACATCGCCCGTTCCTGCGGTGGACAGCCATGAGGATGCAGGCGGTGCGACCGTCACCTGCCCATCCGGCGCGGCGGCCACGGTGTCGGCGCCCTTGTGCACGATCACCGCATTGGCGCGCGCGGCCGCCACGAGGGTACGGTCGATCTTGCCCCCCTGCCCGTCACCAAAGAGCGCGGTGAACTCACCGCCATGCGGGGTGAGGATGGCGGGGGCGGTTCGCCGCGCCAGCGTCTTGAGGCCAACGCCCTTCAGGAGGTGGAGCGCATCGGCGTCGATCACCAAAGGCCGGTCGGTGGCTAGGGCCAAAGCGAGCAGACGCCGCGCGGCATTTGACCGGCCAAGCCCCGGCCCAATGAGGAGCGCGCCGATGCGGGCATCCGCCAGATCGCTTTCCAGCGCCTCAACGGGATGGGAAACGATGGCGTCAGCCTGTACTGACGCGCCGTAAAGCCGGACATAGCCCGCCCCTGCCCGCGCTGACGCCATGGCGGCAAGCCGCGCCGCGCCGGGCATATCGCCCGCCACCACGGCCACGAGCCCGCGGCTATATTTGTGATCGAGCGGGCCCGGCGCCTTCAGGCGCGGCTGTGCGAGTTCAGTCCAGCGGCTTTCGATCGCGATGCCGATATCGCCGATGATGACCGCGCCGCAATGCGCCGCAGCCGGTTGCAGACGGTGCGCGGGCTTCAGCGCGCCGAGCGCGATCGTCATGTCGAAATGCGGCAAGGGCGCGAGCAGCGCGCCACTATCCGCGTCCATGCCGCTCGGCACGTCGACTGCGAGGCTGAAATGCGCGGCCGCGACACACCGGGCCAGCGGATCCGCAATCGTGCCGTCGAGCGGACGCGTGAGGCCGGTGCCGAACAGCGCGTCGACGAGAACCGCGCCGGGCGCGACTGTGGCGAGCGGCTCGACCGGACCGGTCCATGTCTGGCGCGCGCGGATCGACACTTCGGTGCGCGGATCGGCGCTGGCCGCCACGCGGACAGGAACGCCGCGTTCGGAGAGATAGCGCGCCGCGACATAACCGTCGCCGCCATTGTTTCCGGGGCCGCACAGGATGAGCACCGGGCGGCCGCCGCCAAAACGCCATGCCGCCTCGGCAACCGCATGGCCCGCGCGGTCCATCAGCGTATCGACGCTGGTGCCATCGGCCATGGCGTGTTCTTCGGCGGCGCGCATGGCCGCAGCGGTAAGAATGGGGCGATAATATCCGGTCATGAGACCGGTTTATTCAATGCCTTGGCCCCAAGTGCAACGATCAGATGTCAGCATAGACATGCGTTTCGGCACGCGCGCCGGGATGGGTGACGGCGCCGTAGCGTGCCGGGCCGACATTGCGTGCAAACCGCCAGATCGCGCCCGAATTATAATCGGTCCGGCGCGGTACCCAGTTCTTGCAGCGCGCCTCCAGAACCGCGTCGGAAACAGCGAGATCGATGGTCCCTGCTTCGGCGTCGATCGCGATGATATCGCCATCCTCGACCAGCGCGATCGGCCCGCCGTCCGCCGCTTCGGGGCCGACATGGCCGATGCAGAACCCCCGCGTCGCGCCCGAGAAGCGGCCATCGGTGATGAGCGCGACCTTTTCGCCCATGCCCTGCCCGTAAAGCGCGGCGGTGGTGGCGAGCATCTCGCGCATGCCCGGGCCGCCCTTTGGCCCTTCATAGCGGATGACGATCACCGCCCCCTCGGCAATATCGCGCGCCTCGACGGCGGCGAAACAATCCTCCTCGCAATCGAAGACGCGCGCGGGGCCGGAAAAGGACAGCCGGTGCATCCCCGCGATCTTCACGATCGCCCCGTCGGGCGCGAGCGTTCCGCGCAAGCCCACCACGCCCCCGGTGGGCGAGATCGGCATCTTGGCGTCGAAGATCACTTTCTGATCGGGGTTCCAGGTGACCTCGTCGATATTCTCGCCAAGCGTGGCTCCGGTGACGGTGCGGCAATCCCCATGCAGCAAGCCCTCGGCCAGCAGCGTCTTCATCACCATGTAGACGCCGCCTGCATCATGGAGATCGCGCGCGACATATTGCCCGCCGGGTTTAAGGTCCGCGATATAGGGGGTCGACCGGAAAAGCTCGGCCACGTCGAACAGATCGAATGCGAAGCCCGCTTCATTCGCCATCGCAGGAAGATGGAGCGCGGCGTTCGTCGATCCGCCCGTAGCGGCCACAACCCGTGCAGCATTTTCAAAGGCTTGTGGCGTACATATGTCACGCGGCCTGAGGTTTTTCGCCAGCAGTTCCATCACCTGACGCCCGGCGCTGCGCGCAATATCGTCGCGGCTGCGATAGGGCGCCGGGGCCATGTTGCTGTGCGGCAGCGAAAGCCCGATCGCCTCGGCAACGCAGGCCATGGTGTTGGCGGTGAACTGCCCGCCACAGGCGCCGTGGCCGGGACAGGCGACCTTTTCGAGCGCGATCAGTTCCTCGAGCGGGCAATTGCCGGCCTCATGCCGGCCGACCGCCTCGAACACATCGACCACGGTGACGTCGCGCCCGTGGAAACTGCCGGGCAGGATCGAGCCGCCATAGACAAAGATCGATGGAACGTTGAGCCGGAGCATCGCCATCATCATCCCCGGCAGGGATTTGTCGCATCCGGCAAAGCCGACCAGCGCATCATAGCAATGGCCGCGCACCGACAATTCGATCGAATCGGCGATCACCTCGCGGCTGACGAGCGAGCTCTTCATCCCCTGATGGCCCATGGCAATGCCATCGGTAACGGTGATGGTGTTGAACCGACGCGGCGTTCCGCCGCCTTCTATCACGCCCTCGCGGCAGAAATCGGCCTGGGCGTTGAGCGTGGTGTTGCAGGGCGCGGAATCATTGCCGGCCGAGGCGACCGCGACAAAGGGCTTGGCGATGTCCTCGCCCGTCATCCCCATCGCGTAATAATAGCTACGATGCGGCGCGCGCTGGGCCCCGAGGGACACATGGCGACTGGGGAGTTTGGTCTTGTCGATCCGGTGCATGTCTCACCACGCCTTCTCCCCCGGTCGCGATTATGTCGGCAAACCGGCCTGGCGCGCAAGCCTCAGCCGGGTTTCGGCGATGACGGGGGCGATGATCTCTCCCCATTTCGCGACACCCGTTGGCGTGGAGATGAGATCCTGCCGCACCTCGAGCCCGAGATAGGCGATGCCGCCATCCTCGCCGTGGAGGTTCATCGTCGCGTTCAACACCTTGCCCGAATAGGGCAGATTGTCGCCGGTTTCGGCGCCCGCGGCGCTGAACATGGGGATCGCTTGGCGCGCGGCGCGGTCATCCTCATTATAGAGGACGCCGATCTGCCACGGGCGGGCCTGATCGGGATCGCTTTTGAGCGCCGGGGTGAAGCTGTGCAGCGAGACCAGCATTTCGGGCCGGTACTGCGCGATCAGTTTCTTCACCTCGCCGTGATAGGGATCCCAGAAGCGCGCGATACGACCGGTGCGGGCGTCCTCACCCAGCGTGGCATTGCCGGGGATGGCGTGGCCGTCGCTCTGCGTGGGGATCAGCCCCGGCGCATGTTTTTCGCGGTTGAGATCGATCACGAGGCGCGACACGGTGGCGAGCACCGCGGGGGCAGCCAAACGCTCGGCAATGTCATGGCACAGATCCCATGTGCCGATATCGACGGCCATGTGATCGCTCAAGATGCTATCCGATACGCCGAGATCAATATCTTCGGGAACATGGTTCGAGGCGTGATCGACGATGATGAGAATGCCCGATTCTGCGCGACCGGGAAGATGAAGCGGCAACATATCTGCTCTTTACGCGCTTGGCCCCGAATTGGCCATCCGCTGGGGCGCGCGGCCTATCGAAGCGCGCTTGCGCAGTACCAATAGCCAGGCCAGCGGGCACGGAGCGCGGAGGTGCCTTGTGCCATCGCGTTTACATCCTCGAACAGCGCAAAGCAGCTGGCGCCAGAGCCCGACATGCGCGCGAGCGTGACGCCGGGAAGCGTTCCAAGTGCCTCGACCAGCTCGCGAATTTGCGGGACCAGCGCGAAGGCGGGTGGCTCAAGATCGTTGCGCCCGGCCCGTGCGGCGGCGAGCGGATCGCCATGCGCAAGCGGACCGCGATCGACCTGATCCCAGCCCTTGAAAACAGGGCCGGTTGCCAGCGGAATGCGTGGGTTCACGAGCAGGATCGGGCGCCCGGAAAGCGCCGTTCCGTCGATGAAATCGAGTTCGTCCCCCCGCCCCTCACCACGCAGCGTGCGGCTTGCGAGGCAGGCGGGCACATCGGCGCCGAGCCCGGCGGCAATCTGCATCATCGCCGAATCGTTTCCGTCGACACCCCAGAGCCGCGCGAGCAGACGCATGGCGGCGGCGGCGTCCGCCGAGCCCCCGCCCAGCCCCGCCGCGACGGGCACGTTCTTTTCGAGCCAGATCCGCGCGCCGCGCGCAATGCCGAACCGGGCCTGCATTTCCCGCGCGGCGCGCAGCACCAGATTGTCGCCCTCGTCCGCCAACATCGGAGCAAATTCGCCCGAAATCTCGAGCGAGAGTGTGTCCGCTTCCTCCGCGCGCAGCCTGTCCCCATTGCGGGCGAAGACGAACAGGCTTTCGATCCGGTGATAGCCATCCGCGCCGCGGGCACGGACGTGAAGCGCCAGATTGATCTTGGCCCAGGCGGTTTCTTCAAGCATCGGCATGGCGTCAGGGCGAAATGGTTTCCGGGGTGAGGCCGAAATCGATCTTGGCACGAAGCCGCACCGCCGCCTTTTCATCGGCATGGATGAGCGCGGCATTCCAGGCATAACGCGCCTCGATCCGGCGCCCCGCTGTCCAATAGGCATCGCCCAGATGCTCGTTGATCGTCGGCTCACCCGGTTCATCGCGCACGGCGCGCTCAAGCGTGATGATCGCTTCGGGCACCTTGCCGCGCACGAAATAGGTCCAGCCCAGCGAATCGGTGATAGCGCTGTCCTTAGGGCGCAGCTCACTGGCCTTGCGTATGAGCCGTTCGGCCTCATCGAGATTTTCGCGGCGTTCGAGCTGCGAATAGCCGAGATAGTTCAAGGCGATCGCCTGATCGGGGGCCAGTGCTACCGCCTTGGCAAGCGCATCGCGGGCCGCCGGCCACTGCCCCGCATCATGCTGCGCGCTGCCCTTGAACAGCCAGTACGACCAGGGCGCCCCGCCTTCGTCGCGTTCGGCAAGCGCGATGGCGCGGTCATAGACACTAACGGCGTCCAACGGGCGCTTCATCGCCATGTAGATCTCACCGAGCCGGATGAAATCCTGTGCCCGGGCATTGGGCGATTGCGCCAGCCCCTGCGCAATTGCGAGCGCGTCGGCGGGACGATCGGCATCGACGAGAAGCCGCGCGCGACCATCGAGCGCGTCGGCCGCCCAGGGCCCTTTTTTGTTGATGGTCGCAAGCAGCATGATCCCGCCTTCGGGATTGCCCTGCGCGGCCATCATGGCGCCGGTGAGAAGCCGGATGCCGTCATTTTGCGGATCAAGGAGCAGCGCCGAACGCGCCAGCGCCAGCGCAACGGGCGTGGGCTGTTGCCGACCGATATCGCTGGCGAGCCGCGCAAGCAGGGTCGCCGCGCCCTTTTGTGCGCTATCGATGGCGCCGGGCACCTTGCGCCCCTTGGCAACGAGCGCCGCCACCGCGCGGATCGACGCATCGTTCGAAACGAGCAGCGCATTGGCGAGATCGCGCCGGCGCAGCGCGCTCAACCGCCCCGCTGAGCCGATCCGAATGACATTGCCGGCAATGCCCGTGGCGCCCGAATTCAGTGCGAGTAGCGTGGAATAGCCTTCGTCTGCGCGGCCTTCGGCGAGAAGCATCAGCGCGCGCTGTTCACCCGCATAGACACCGGTGAGCGCGCTTTGCGTGGGACGATCCAAAATGGCGGAGCCGTTTCCGGATTGCCCGAATTCGGCCCAGGCGCGCAGGATGGGCGCGAGAAACGAGAAATTATTCTGCCCTTCGATGCGCGTGATCGTCGCATCAAGACCCGCCCAATCCTGCCGGGAAAGGGCATCGGCATAGAGCAGCACAAGGCCATCGGGCGGCAGTTGCTGGGCCTGATCGAGCGCGTGCGCGGCCCGAACGGCGAGCACCATGTCTCCCGCCCCGATGCCGCCGCGATAGGCGCGCAGCGCCATCGCCGGATCGCCTGCATTATCGGCAAGCAAAACCGAATAGCTGGCAACCGCCAGATCGGGGCGCCCGGCGGAATCCGCCAGACGCGCCCGTACATATTCCGCCATCTCCACGGCATCGGGCCGATTGGCCGATGCCGGGAGGGGAAGTGCCAGCGCGGCAAAAAGCGCCGCTGCCGTCAGGCGATTACATATTGGGATAGTTCGGCCCCCCGCCACCTTCGGGAACCACCCAGTTGATGTTCTGGGAGGGATCCTTGATGTCGCACGTCTTGCAGTGGACGCAGTTCTGCGCGTTGATCTGGAACCGCGGATTTCCTTCGTCCTGACCAACGACTTCGTACACGCCCGCCGGGCAGTAACGCTGCGCGGGTTCGTCGAACACGGGCAGATTGTAGTTGATCGGAACGTCGGGATCCTTGAGCGTCAGGTGGCAGGGCTGATCTTCCTCATGGTTGGTGTTCGAGAGGAACACCGACGAGAGGCGATCGAAGCTGATGACGCCATCGGGCTTGGGATAGTCGATCTTCTGGCACTGGTCCGCACGCCACAGCTTGCTGTGATCGGGCTTGTGGCCGAAGGTGAACGGCAGGCCGAGGCCGAGTTGGCGCATCCACATGTCGGCGCCGGCGATGATCGTGCCAAAGGTGCCGCCGAACTTGGCGACGGCGGGCTCGACGTTGCGGACCTTCTTGAGTTCCTTGGCTACCCAGCTGCTGTTGAGCGCATCGGGATATGCGGTGATCTCGTCGGCCTCACGGCCGCCTGCGATCGCCTCGAAAGCGGCTTCGGCGGCGAGCATGCCCGACTTCATCGCGGTATGGCTGCCCTTGATGCGCGGCACGTTCACGAAACCGGCCGAACAGCCGATCAGCGCGCCACCCGGGAAGGTGAGCTTGGGCACCGACTGCCAGCCACCCTCGTTGATCGCACGCGCGCCATAGGACACGCGCTTGCCGCCTTCCAAAATCTTGCGGATTTCCGGATGCGTCTTCCAACGCTGGAATTCCATGAAGGGCGACATATGCGGGTTCTTGTAGCTGAGCGCGACAACGAAACCGAGCGCGACCTGGCCGTTCGCCTGATGATAGAGGAAGCCGCCGCCCCATGCATCGTCAAGCGGCCAGCCCTGGCTGTGAATGACGCGGCCGGGGACGTGCTTGGCGGGATCGATATCCCACAGTTCCTTGAGGCCGATGCCGTAGACCTGCGGCTGGCAATCCGCCTCCAGATCGTAGATCCGCTTCAGCTCCTTGGTCAGGTGACCGCGCACGCCTTCGGCGAAGAAGGTGTATTTTGCGTGGAGTTCAAGGCCGGGCTGATAATCGGGCTTGCGCGAACCATCGCGCGCAATGCCCATATCGCCGGTGGCGACGCCCTTTACCGAGCCATCCTCGTTGAACAGGATTTCAGCCGCAGCGAAGCCCGGAAAGATTTCAACGCCGAGCCCTTCGGCCTGTTCGGCGAGCCAGCGGCAAAGATTGCCGAGCGAACCGGTATAGGTGCCCTTGTTGTTCATGAAAGGCGGCATCATGATGTGCGGCATTTCATATTTCTTGTTCTCGGTGAGCACCCAGTGATGGTTTTCCGTCACCGGCACTTCGGCCATCGGGCAGCCCATGGTGCGCCATTCGGGCAGCAGCTCATCAAGCGCCTTGGGGTCGACGACCGCACCGGACAGGATGTGCGCGCCCACTTCCGAGCCCTTTTCGAGCACGCAGACAGAGAGTTCGCTGCCCTGCTCATTTGCCAGCTGTTTCAGCCGGATCGCCGCTGCGAGGCCAGCAGGCCCCGCGCCGACAATCACGACGTCATAGGGCATCGATTCCCGTTCACTCATTCCGCTTCCCTCCATGCAGGGCGCCATGCATCCTGTCATCGCACCCGTACAACGCTTTGTCACAATAGCCCGTGCAATTAGATTGACCCCGCCGTCAACCTCTGACTCTAGTGTTTTGATGGAAGCGGGGGCTGAGATCATGAATACGGCGAGTGCGTTGAGCGTACTTGACTGGTGGCAGGAAGCCGGTGTCGACGTGATGATCGACGAGGTGCCAAGGAACTGGCTGGCGGAACGCAGCCGGCCGGTCGCGCGTGCCGTAGCGGCAGTTCCCGCGCCGCAGGTGCCTGCGGCCAGAACCGCCATGCCAGAGACGATCGAAGCATTTCGGAACTGGCTGGCAAGCCACGGCGCGCTGCCCGACGATTCGCCTGTTGACCGCCGCGTGCTGCCGGAAGGCACCGCGGGTGCAACGGTGATGATCCTTGTCGATATGCCCGAAGCGGCCGACGCCGAGGCGGAACGCCTGCTCTCCGACGAAACGGGGCAATTGCTGGATCGCATGCTGGCCGCCGTGGGGCAGGATCGCGGAACCGCCTATCTGGGATCGATCGCGCTGGCGCGGCCCGCCGGTGGCCGGATCGATCCGGCACACCACAAGGCGCTGGGCCGATTGGCCCGCCGCCATGCCGCGCTGGTTCACCCGCGCCGGCTTTTGCTCATGGGGCAGGCGACGTGCCAGGCGGTGCTGGGCATGGACCTTCCCGCCGCACGCGGGCAAACGCACATCATCAACGACAATGGGGTTGAAATCGAAGCGGTTGCGACGTTCGCGCCGCGCTTCCTGATCCAGAACCCGGCGCGCAAGGCCGATGCCTGGAAGGATCTGAGATTGTTGACCAAGGGACTGGAACATTGAAGCTTAAGTTTTTCCTGGCGGGCGCGATGCTCGCGATCGTCGCGCAGCCGGTGATCGCGAACGAAACGCTGGCCAGTGTCAAAAAATCGGATCGCGAAGATTTGCCGCGCCAGCTCTCGGCTTCGGAGCGCGAGGAATATCGCGCGATCTTTGCGGCGATTCGTACCCAGCAATGGGCCGATGCCGCCATGCGGATCGACGCGCTGAAGGACGATCTGCTGGCCCCCTATGCCCGGGCCGAGCTGTTCCTGGCCAAGGGCTCACCCAAGGTGGAGCTTGATCCGCTGGTATCGCTGATCAACGCGGCACCCGACATGCCCCGCGCCGCGCAGCTTACCCGCCTGGCGACGACGCGCGGGGGCACCTCCCTGCCCTCCATCCCCGAGACGCAGAAGATGGTGTGGCTCGGCGGCAAGCCCGTGCGTGCGCGCGCTTCGGCGACCAAGGGCGATCCGATTGCCGACGCGCTGAGCGCCAAGATTCTGCCGCTCATCAAGATCGACGATCCGGCGAGCGCCGAGAAATTGATCTCCGAAGTCGAAGGCCAGCTGACCCCCGAGGCGCTTACCGAATGGCAGCAGCGCGTGGCCTGGTCTTATTATCTCACCGGGAATGATGCGGCCGCGCGCCAGCTGGCTGGAAAAGCCCGGCGCGGCCCCGGCGTCTGGGCCACCCATGCCGAATGGGTGATCGGGCTTGCCGCCTGGCGCGACCGCGATTTCCGCGAAGCCAGCACCGCGTTCCAGGCGGTCGCCGCGCGTGGGGATGACAGCGAATTTCGCGCCGCCGGCCATTTCTGGGCCGCGCGTGCCGACATGGCCGGCGGGCAACCGGCGCGCGTGCAGGAACGGCTGCGCATCGCCGCGCGCATGGACGAAACCTTTTATGGCCTGCTCGCGGCGCAGGCGCTCGGCCTCGCGCCCAGGAACGACACCGGGCCGGACATGCTTTCGGCCGACTGGAAGCGCCTGTCCAAGCTCAATAATGTGCGGGCGGCGATCGCCTTCAACGAGATTGGCGAATATCGGCTGGCGGATGAAACGCTGCGCCATCAGGCGCGGATCGGCGGGCGCGGCGATCATGCCGCGATGGTATCGCTCGCCGCGCGGCTGAACCTGCCCGAAACGCAGATCTGGCTTTCGCACAACGGCCCATCCGGCGCCAATCCATCGGCCAATGCGCGCTACCCCGCGCCCGACTGGGTGCCCGATGGCGGCTGGCGCGTCGACAAGTCGCTGGTGTTCGCGCACGCACTGCAGGAATCGAACTTCCGCCGCGACGTGGTGAGCCCGGCTGGGGCTTACGGTTTGATGCAGGTGATGCCGGCCGCCGCGCGCCATATGGCGCGGGATCGGGGCGGTGATCCGTCGCGCGAGGCGCTGACCAATCCTTCCACCAACATGGAATTCGGCCAGCGCTACATGGAATATCTGCGCGATTTCCAGGGAACGCAGGGGCTGCTGCCCAAGGTGATCGCGGCCTATAATGCCGGCCCCGCGCCCGTGCGCGACTGGAACGCCCGCAACATCGATGGCGGCGATCCGCTGCTCTACATCGAATCGCTGCCCTATTGGGAAACGCGCGGATATGTGACCATCGTCCTGCGCAACTATTGGATGTACCAGCGCAATGCCGGTGATCCGTCGTCGAGCCTGGCGGCGCTGGCGCAGGGCATGTGGCCGCGCTTCCCGGGGCTGCGCGGCGCAACCGCCGTTCGCATCGACCCGCGGACCCGGGCACTGACCGCAGACTGAGCGCGCGCCTCACACATTTGTTCTTGATATGTTCCACAATGTCGGGCACCATCTTCGGATGGATGCCCGACGTCGCCCTGCCCGCGGCGCTACGCTCAACCGGCTGAGCGACCGCTTCAACCTTCCCGGACGCGAGCTGGACGGCGACTGGCGCGATGAGCAGGCGCAGATCGACGGCGAGACGCCCCCAGCGCGGACGACAGTGACCATCGAGCATCCACGCACGATCATCACACGCAACTACTCACCCGATATTTTCTTCGACCGTTCGATCAATCCCTATCGCGGGTGCGAGCATCCCAGTAACAGATGTGTAAACCCGCAAAGGCGCCGAAAATCTGGGATTGCAAGCCGTTTCTAGCAAGTGAAAATGTGGTTTGAGATCACGGTCGAGGATTTGCGAATGCGTTCCGTTCAAGAGCAAGGCGTCATTTGGGACTATTACAAACCACGCCATACCCACGCATGGAACATGCTCGTTCTTTCATGGCGCGAGCTGGATCAGATCGCAGACACAGCAGACGAAATGGCTCGCGGATTTGAGGTGGAGTATCACTGGGAAAACTTCATCATCCGTCTCTGGCTGTATCGCACCACCGTTAGAACGCTGAGGAAACTTAGCCCAGTAGAAAGTGCTACTGATCATGCCGTGGCCAAGTTTGATAACACTTTTCAAATAAACGGTCACAATGGCCTCAAGGCATTGCGCGATATGATTGAACACTTTGATGATTATGCTGCTGGCGTTGGTCGTGGACCAGCTACACGAGAAGGCGACCTCGATCCTTTTAGGCACTTCACAAAGGTCGTCTATCAACGTGGTCAGTTCAGCCTTGAGCGTACCACGGCTTACAAGGCAGCAATCCAACTACGCGAAGATGTAACTGACCTGAGCAAACGGTTCATAGATTGGTTTCACGCAAACAAATGAATGGCATCGATAGATAAATATCCTGACATATGAGTGTGGAGTTCAGAGCGAACTGGCGGCGTGCAGCCGCAGATAGGTAAAGAAACCTGAGTGTGATTCTATATGGGATGCGAAGCCCATTGCACTCACAAACCAGCCGCTGATTTTTTCATCGCTGTCCATGGCTGTATCTATTGCTCGGAATCGAAGAGCGCCCATCGAACGGCTTGCGATTTCGTTCACTTTATGTTCTAGTGACGCAATGCGTAAGGAACGTGGACGAGGCGCAACAAACAATCGGGCCTGCACCAGATTTAACACTCTACATCAAGAGGTTGATGGAGATTGGGTCGACGAAAGAGAGTTGGTCGATGGTGAAATCCCGCGATTGAGGACGACCGTAACCGTCCTTCACCCGCGCACAATCATCACGCGAAACAACTCTCCAGACATTCCGTTTACCCTGTCTATTAACCCTTTTTCGGGTTGTGAGCATGGCTGCATCTACTGCTTTGCGCGGCCGAGCCATGCCTATCACGACCTGTCGCCCGGCATCGATTTCGAGACGCGGCTCTTTGCCAAGCCCGGTGCAGCCGCGCTGCTGCGCAAGGAATTGTCGAAGCCCAGCTATACCGTCGCGCCGATCGCGATGGGGACCAATACCGACCCGTATCAGCCGATCGAACGCGACTGGCACATCATGCGCGATTGCGTGGCTATATTGGCTGAAACGCAGCACCCCTTGCTGATCACCACCAAATCCGACCGGATCGTGCGTGATATCGACCTGCTGGCGCCGATGGCGGCAAAGGGGCTTGTTTCGGTGATGGTTTCGATCACCTCGCTCGATCCGCATATCGCGATGACGCTGGAGCCGCGCGCGCCCGCGCCGCGCCGCCGGCTTGCGGCGGTGAAGGCGCTGAGCGAGGCGGGCATTCCCGTCGTCATGTCGATTTCACCGGTGATACCCGCGATCACCGACCATGAGATCGAGGCGCTGATCGAAGCGGGAGCCGAAGCCGGCGCATCCCACGCATCGTTCATCCCGCTGCGGCTGCCGCACGAGGTGGCGCCGCTGTTTGGCGCCTGGCTCGACGCGCATTATCCCGACCGCGCGGACAAGGTGATGGCGATCGTCCGTTCGCTGCGCGGGGGGCGTGACAATGATCCAAATTTTTACGGGCGGATGCGCGGTAGCGGCCCATGGGCGGAACTGATCCGCGCGCGCTTCAGGATCGCCTGTCGCAAGAACGGCCTCAACCGGGAACCGATGAGGCCGCTCCGCTGCGATCTTTTCAAGGCCCCCGCCGGAGACCAGTTCAACCTGTTCTGATCCGTCCCGTCACGCCGCCTTGGCGGTGGGCAGGACATGATCGGCATATTGCGCCCGGAGTGCGGTTTTCAGCAGTTTGCCCGTTGCGGTGTGCGGCAGGCTATCGACGAACAGAATCTCGTCAGGAAGCCACCATTTGGCCACCTTGTCTGACAGGAAGGCATGGATATCGGCCGCCGAAGGGTCTGCCCCGGCCTTGCGGACGACGAGGAGCAGCGGGCGTTCGTCCCATTTGGGGTGATGGACGCCGATCGCCGCGGCTTCGGCAATGTCGGGGTGGCCGACCGCAGCGTTTTCCAGTTCGACCGAACTGATCCATTCGCCGCCCGACTTGATGACGTCCTTTGACCGGTCGGTGATCTGCATCGTGCCGCATGGGTGGAGGACCGCCACGTCGCCCGTATCGAACCAGTTCTCCGCATCGATGCAATCGCCGGCTTCATCCTGGAAATAGCGCCGGAGCACCCAGGGGCCGCGCACCTGCAGACGGCCCGATGAGGTGCCGTCGCGCGGCAGCACATTGCCGTCGCCGTCCACCACGCGCAGTTCGACGCCGAAGGGAACCCGGCCCTGTTTCGACACCTGATCCACCTGTTCATCGAAGCTGAGCTCATCCCAGTTCCAGGTGGGCGCGCCCATGGTGCCGATGGGGGAGGTTTCGGTCATCCCCCAGGCGTGGCCGACACGAATGCCCATCCCCATCAACCGCTCGATCATTGCACGGGGTGCCGCCGACCCGCCGATGGTGACGAGTTGCAGATATTCGGGCTTGAGCCCGGTCTGGTCGATATGGCTGAACATGGCGAGCCACACGGTTGGTACGCCCGCCGAATGGGTGACCTTTTCCTCGTTCATGAGGCGGCACAGCACGGCGGCATCGTTGATCGCCGAAAAGACGAATTTGGCGCCAGCAATCGCGCCCGCAAAGGGAAGCCCCCAGCCCGCTGCGTGGAACATTGGCACGATCGGCAAGGCGACCGAACGCGGTTCAAGGTTGAAGCAGGAGGGCGAAATTTCAGACACGGCGTGGATCACCGTGGACCGATGTTCGTAGAGCACACCCTTTGGATTGCCCGTGGTGCCGCTGGTATAGCAGAGCATGCAGGGTTCGCGTTCCGATCCCTCATCCCAGGCATAGTCCCCCGAGAAGGGCGAGATCAGCGCCTCGAACCCGTCGAGCCCCGGGGAATCGAAGCAGACATAATGCTCGATGGTCGTCCATTGATCGCGCAGACGATCGACAATCGGCTGAAACGCCCGGTCGTATAGCAGGACGCGGTCTTCGGCATGATTGGCGATATAGACGAGTTGTTCGTCGAACAGGCGCGGGTTGATCGTGTGGATCACGCCGCCCATGCCGATCACGCCGTACCATGCGGCCAGATGGCGGCCATGGTTCATCGCCAGCGTGCCGACACGGTCGCCCTTTTTCAACCCCAGTCGTTCAAGCGCCTGCGCAAGCTTGCGCGCATCGCGGGCAATGCCCGCCCAGTTCGTGCGCGTGGTGGTTCCGTCCGCCCAGTAGCTGACAATTTCCCGGCCACCATGTTCGCGCGCCGCATAGTCGAGCAAACGAGGCACGCGCAGCTCGAAATCCTGCATCCCGCCAAGCATCCAACTCTCCTGTTTTATTTACAGGAATGTTAGACAATCAGGAAACGAGTGCAAGCCGGGGCGTGTCGGTGGTGCGGAGCGAAACCGAGGTGACGCCGGTGACCGTTTCGATGCGCGCGGAAAGCTCGGCATCGAGCGAGAAATCCCGCCCCGCGCTGAGCCGCGCCGACGCGCCATCGGGCAGCGCGACATCGATGACCAGTTCGCCCCGTCCCCCTTGCGCAGAGGCAAGCAGTTGCGCGAGCGTGCGGATCGCGGCTTCGCTGGAAACGCCGACTTCCAATGTCAGGCGCGTGGCGCCAGCCAGTTGCTCGAAACGCTGGATGCGCTTGATCGTGACGCGCGGGGCATCTTCGCCCGGGCGGCGATCAAGCTCGACCGTGAAGAGCACGCAGCCGCCTTCGCGCGCGATTTCCTCAAGCTCCTTGCCGAGATCTTCCTCGAAACAGGTGGCGATATACTGGCCGGACGCATCGGAGCAGGTGGCCATCATATAGCGGCGCCCCCGCGCGGAGGTGCGCCAGCGCGCGTCTTCGACAAGGCCCGCCATCGTCGCCATGGTGCGGCTGGCCTCTGCCCCGCCGGGCTGCGCGCAGAGCGCGGCATAGCTGCGGGCGCCGTGCCCGTCGGCGATGTGGCGGAAGCGATCGATCGGATGCGCCGAGAAGTAGAAGCCGTAAGCGTCCTTTTCCTCGGCCATACGCTCGGCAAGCGACCAGTGCGCATCCTGCGGCACCTTGATCGTCGTGGTCTTGGCTTCGAAATCGCCGAAAAGACCGCCCTGCCCGCTGGTCCGGCTCTGCTCCGCACTGGCGGCGACCGCCAGGATCGTCTCCGCCACCGCATGAACGCCCGCGCGGTTGGGTTCGAGCGCGTCGAACGCGCCGCCCGCGGCCAGGCTTTCCATCTGGCGACGGTTGATCAGCTTGGGATCGATCCGGTCGGCAAAATCGTCGAGCGACTGGAAAGGCCCGGCCTTGAGCCGTTCGTCGACGACGCCGTCCATCGCTTTTTCGCCCACGCCCTTGAGCGCGGCGAGCGCATAGCGCACCGACAGGCCGTCTTCGCCCTGCTCGACCGTGAACTCGGCTTCGCTGGCGTTGATGCACGGCGGCAGGCACGGGATTTCAAGGCGGCGCATATCATCGACGAAAATGCTGAGCTTGTCGGTCAGCGCCATATCGTAGCACATCGACGCCGCGAAGAATTCGGGCGCGTGATGCGCCTTCAGCCACGCCGTCTGATAGGCGAGCAGCGCATAGGCGGCGGCGTGCGACTTGTTGAAGCCGTAGCCCGCGAACTTGTCGATCAAGTCGAACAATTCGTTCGCCTTGGCGGCAGCGATATCCTTTTCGGCGCAACCTTCGACGAAGCGGGCGCGCTGGGCATCCATTTCCGCCTTGATCTTCTTACCCATTGCGCGGCGCAGAAGATCTGCTTCGCCGAGCGAATAGCCCGCGAGGATCTGCGCGGCCTGCATCACCTGTTCCTGATAGACGAAAATCCCGTAAGTTTCGTTCAGGATCGGCTCCAGCAACATGTGCGGATATTCGATCTCTTCCCGACCATTCTTACGCGCGCCGAAGGTTGGGATGTTATCCATCGGACCCGGACGGTAGAGCGAGACGAGCGCGATGATGTCGCCGAAATTGGTGGGGCGAACGGCCGCAAGCGTGCGGCGCATGCCTTCGGATTCGAGCTGGAACACGCCCACCGTATCGCCGCGCTGAAGCAGGGCATAGGTATCGACGTCATCCCAGGCGAGGCTGCTAAGATCGATCGTCACCCCGCGCTTGGCGAGGAGCTGCACCGCCTTTTGCAGAACCGAAAGCGTCTTCAGGCCCAGAAAGTCGAATTTGACGAGGCCCGCGCCCTCGACGAATTTCATGTCGAACTGGGTGACCGGCATATCCGAGCGCGGATCGCGGTAGAGCGGCACCAGTTGATCGAGCGGACGATCGCCGATCACCACACCGGCGGCGTGGGTGGAGCTGTGGCGCGGCAGGCCTTCCAGCTTCATTGCGAGATCGACGAGCCGACGGACCTCCTTGTCGGTTTCGTACTCGTGGCGGAACTCGGCCACCCCGCCCTTTTCCATCGTCCGTTCCAGCGTCCACGGATCGGTCGGATGGTTCGGCACGAGCTTGGCGAGGCGATCGACCTGACCATAGCTCATCTGCAGAACACGGCCGGTGTCCTTGAGCACGGCGCGGGCCTTGAGGCGCCCAAAGGTGATGATCTGCGCCACATGGTCGCGGCCATATTTCTGCTGGACGTAGCGGATCACCTCTTCACGCCGGGTTTCGCAGAAGTCGATATCGAAGTCGGGCATCGAGACGCGTTCCGGGTTGAGGAAGCGTTCGAAGAGCAGCCCGAGTTTCAGCGGATCGAGATCGGTGATCGTCAGCACCCAGGCGACGAGCGAACCCGCGCCCGAACCACGGCCCGGCCCCACGGGAATATCGTGATCCTTGGCCCATTTGATGAAGTCGGCAACGATCAGGAAGTAGCCGGGAAAGCCCATCTGGATGATGATGCCCAGCTCGAATTCGAGGCGATCGAAATAGGGCTGGCGCTCGGCCGGGTCGGTGATGCCAGCCACTTCCAACCGGTTTTCGAGCCCGGTAAAGGAATCCTCGCGCAGCTTCTTCGCTTCCCCCTCGCGGTCGCCCGCAAGGCTGGGCAGAATGGGCGGTCGCTTGGGCGCCATGAAAGCACAGCGCTGCGCGACGACGAGCGTGTTGGCGAGCGCTTCGGGCAGATCCTCGAAAAGCCGCTGCATTTCCTCGACCGGCTTCAGCCAGGCATCGGGCGAGCTTTTCTTGCGATCGTCGCTTTCTACATACGATGAACTCGCGATGCAGAGCATCGCATCGTGTGCGGCGTGGAAATCGGGCTCGGAAAAGCAGCACGGATTGGTGCCGACGAGCGGCAGATTGCGCGCATAGGCGAGTTCGATGAGATGCGGCTCGGCCTGCGTTTCCACATCCTCGTTCCGGCGCGCGATCTCGATATAGAGCCGATCGGGAAACAGCGCCTGAAGCTTGTCGAGATAGGCGGCGGCGTGATTGGCCTGCCCTTCGGCGAGCAGCTTCGCGAGCGCGCCTTCGCCGCCCGCAGTGAGCGCGATCAGACCGTCGGTACGCCCCTGCAACGCCGAGAGTTCGACATGCGCCTGTTCCTCGACCGGGCGATCGAGATGCGCCGCCGATACCAGCGCGCAGAGATTGTCATAGCCCGCTTCGTCCTGCGCATAGAGCGCGAGCCAATCGAAGCAGCGTTCCGCGCCGTCGACCGAGGGACGCGCCACGCACAGCATGGTGCCGATAACGGGTTGCACGCCCGAGCCCTTGCACCCGTCCGAAAAGGCCATGACGCCGTACATGCCGTTGCGATCGGTGATCGCGGCGGCAGGAAAGCCAAGGTCGCGGGCGCGCGAGGCGATCTTCTTCGGCTCGATTGCGCCATCGAGCATGGTGAAGGACGAAAAGATACGAAGGGGTACATAAGCGGCGTGAGACATCGATTCACGCTAGGCTTTCCGCCGCGATTTGAAAAGCGTGGATCACCGCCGGAACGCCTTTACCCGTCTTTCGTTTAGACATCGAAACGAGACATTGCGAAGGGGCAGAGATGATGGATGATGCATCACAAGCAGCGCCAGATCCGTTCAAGCGCGGGCGCAAATGGCTGATCGCTTATGGCGTGATTTCGCTTGTTCTGGGCATATTGGCATTTGTCTGGCCGTTTCCGGCGACGATTGCGGTTACCGTCTATGTCGGGGTGGCGCTGATCATTTCGGGGGTTGCCGCCATCGCTTCGGGCATTGGCGGAACCGGGCACGAATCGCGCTGGTACGACATATTGTTCGGGCTGCTGACGCTGATCGTGGGCGTGATGATGATCGCACGGCCCATGTCAGGGGCGATTTCGATTACCCTGCTCGTCGCCATCTGGCTGGGTGTGCGCGGCGCGCTCGAGATTTATTGGGGCATCCGCTTTCCGCGGCACCGCTGGATCATGATCGGCATGGGTGTGCTCAACATCCTGCTCGACATATTGATCCTGATGACCATCCCCTTCACCGCGATGACGCTGCCCGGTTACATCCTCGGCATCAGTTTCGTGATGAGCGGGGTCGCGGCGCTGATGATCGCGCGCCGCGTAACCTGATCAGAGCAGCCGCGCGATCGCGGCCTCGATCGCCTCGGGCTTTGTTGTCGGCGCAAAGCGTTCGACCACATTGCCCGAGCGATCGACGAGGAACTTGGTGAAGTTCCACTTGATCCGGCCGGTGCCGAAAATGCCGGTGCGCGCGCGCTTCAGATAAGCGTAAAGTGGATCGGTGCCCGGGCCGTTGACCTCAACCTTCGCGAAGAGCGGGAAGGTGACGTCATAGTTCAGGCTGCAGAAACTGGCGATTTCAGCGGCATCGCCCGGTTCCTGCGCACCGAACTGGTTGCAGGGGAAGGCCAGAATCTCGAAGCCCTGACCCTGATATTTGCGGTAAAGCGCCTCGAGCCCGGTATATTGCGGCGTGAAGCCGCAGCGCGACGCGACGTTGACGATGAGCAGAACCTTACCGGCATATTCGGCCAGGTGGCGGCTTTCCCCGCCGGGCATGTTTACGGCAAAATCGGTAACGCGCATGGGATCCCCCTTCCCAGTTATTCGAGCACCCCGTCGTGCAGGCGGACCACGCGGTCCATCCGCGCGGCAAGGCGCTCATTATGCGTGGCGACCAAGGCCGCCGAGCCCTCTTCTCGCACGAGCCGGAGAAATTCGCCAAGCACCACGTCGGACGTGTGCTCGTCGAGATTGCCGGTGGGTTCATCCGCGAGCACCAGCGCCGGACGGTTGGCGAGCGCGCGAGCGACGGCCACGCGCTGCTGCTCGCCGCCCGAAAGCTGGCTGGGACGGTGCGAAAGCCGATGACCAAGGCCGAGCGTTGAGAGCAATGTCTTTGCCCGGGCATGCGCGGGTTCGTTCTCCGCCCCGCGAATGAGTTGGGGCAGCACCACATTTTCCTCGGCCGTGAAATCGGGGAGAAGATGGTGGAACTGGTAGACGAAGCCGAGCGCATCGCGCCGCAGCGTGGTGCGTTCATCGGCATTCATCTTCGAGGCTTCCTGCCCGGTGATCCGGATCGAGCCTTCAAAGCCCCCCTCGAGCAGCCCGACCGCCTGAAGCAGGGTCGATTTTCCCGAGCCCGAGGGGCCGAGGAGCGCGACAATCTCCCCCGGCGCGACGCGAAGATTTACTCCGCGCAGCACATGGATGACCTCCCCACCCTGGGTGAAGTTGCGGCGAAGATCGGTCGTCGAGAGAATGTCATTCATAACGCAGAACCTGAACCGGATCAGTGCTCGCCGCCTTGAAGGCCGGATAGAGCGTGGCGAGGAAGCTGAAGACGAGTGCCATGGCGCAAATGCCCAGAACCTCGAACGGATCGGTCTTGGCGGGAAGCTCTGTCAGGAAGCGGATCGAGGGATCCCAGAGGTTTTGCCCGGTGACCAGCTGGATGAAGTTCACCACCGACTGACGGAAGAAGAGGAAGATCGCCCCCAGGATCATGCCGGCGACGATGCCGAGCGCGCCGATGGTGACCCCCACGGTGACGAAGATCTTGATGAGCCCGGCGCGGGTGGCGCCCATCGTCCGCAAAATCGCAATGTCACGGCTTTTCGCACGCACGAGCATGATGAGCGAGGAAAGGATATTGAACACCGCCACGAGGATGATGATCGACAGCACGACGAACATCGCGACGCGTTCAACCGCCAGCGCCTCGAAAAGCTGGGAGTTCATGGCCTTCCAGTCCGAGATCACGGCGCTGCCGGCGACCTTTTCGGCAAGCGGCGCGAGGATCTCGCCGACCTTGTCGGCATCGACAGTCTCGACCTCGATCATGCCGACCGCATCGCCCATCAGCAGCAATATCTGCGCATCCTGCATCGGCATGACGACAAAGGCCTTGTCGTAATCATAAACGCCGACCTCGATGATGGCGGCGACCTGATAGCTGACGATGCGCGGCACGCTGCCGAACGGCGTGGTGAGCCCCTGCGGGCTGATCAGGCTGATCTGGCTGCCGACGCGAACGCCAAGCGACTCCGCCAGACGCGCGCCGATGGCGACATTATCCGATTCCGGCTGAAGGCTGCGCAGATCGCCCTGCACGACGTTGCCCGCAATGGTCGGGTTGCCGGTGATGTCCTTGACGTCCATCCCGCGCACCAGAACGCCCTCGACGCGGCCATCGGCGCTGGCCATCAGCGGCTGCTCGATAAGCGGGGTGGCCGAGGTGACCCCCGGGGTCTTGCGCGCCTCGGCGAGCACATCGCGCCAATCGTTGAGCTTGCCGCCATAGCCCTGCACCACGGCATGACCGTTGAGCCCGACGATCTTGTCGAAAAGCTCCGCGCGAAAGCCGTTCATCACGCTCATCACGATGATCAGCGCAGCGACGCCAAGCATCACTGCAAAAAGGCTGATCCCGGCGACGAGGAAGATGAACCCTTCCCCCTTGCCCGGCAAAAGATAGCGTTTGGCAATCATCCGCTCATAGCGGGAAAGGATCAT